>CAWGPS010000019.1:0-167644 GCA_963824505.1 uncultured Actinomycetota bacterium | reverse complement strand
AGCGGACGGCGGTGAATGGTGCGGCCGGTGAGGACCTTCGCCGCGATCTTGACCAGCCGCGCCATGCCGACGTAGGTCATCGGGTGGAACATCGTCGGCCAGGTGGTCCGGATGAGGTGCTCGGTGAGCGGCCGGCGGTCGAACCGGTCGGTCAGCCAGCGCAGCGCCATCGGCGCGGACAGCGGGTGCAGCAGCATGTGCTCGTTGAACGCGTCGCGGTGATAGGTGACCCGGGCGCCGCCCGCAGAATAGGCGTCGGCGAGCGCGTCGATGTCGTTGACGTCGATCAGGTAGTCGTGCACGGCCTGGACGATCAGCACCGGTGGCGCGGGCACCGCCGCACCGAGCTTGATGTTGTCGAAGACGAAGCTGACCTCGGGTGTCGACAGGATGGCCTCGAGCGGCTCGTCGAGGTAGTCACCCATGTTCTTGCCGGCCATCCGCAGGACCGCTTCGACGGTCGTCATCCGCTCCAGCGACTCGAGCAGGGCGCGGCCCTCCTCGTTGGCGTGTTCCTTGATCACCCGGTCGAGGTCGGGGTAGATGTGGGCCAGCGCGGCCACCACCAGCGCGGGCAGCCCGGCGAGCAGGCTGCCGTTGAGCCTGCGGAACGTGTGGCCCAGGTCCCCGACGGGCGAACCGAGCACCGCCCCCACGATGTCGAGTTCGGGCGCGTAGGCGCCGCACATCTCGGCGGCCCAAGCGCTGGCCAGCCCGCCGCCGGAGTAGCCCCAGAGCCCGATCGGGGCCGACTCGGACAAGCCCAGTCGCTCGGAACCCAGCGCGGCCCGGATGCCGTCCAGGACGCGGTAGCCGGGCTCGTACGGCGCGCCCCACAGGCCGCGCAGGCCTTCGTGGTCGGGCACCGAGACGGCCCAGCCCTCGGCCACGGCGGCGAGGATCAGGAACAGCTCGAACTGGCCGATCGATCCGAGGGCCTTCGCCTTGCGCCGCAGCGCGTAGGACGGGAAACAGCGCGACGACATGGCGTCGATCGCGCACTGGTAGGACAGCAGCGGGCACGGGCGTTCGGGCGCCAGCTCGGCGGGCACGATCACGGTGGTCGCCGCCGCCTCCGGCGTGCCGTTCATGTCCATCGTGCGGTACAGCAGCTGGACGGCCCGGACGGGCTGCGGTATCAGACCCAGGAAGGCCAGCTCGACGTCGCGGGAGCGCAGCACCGTGCCGGGTTCGGCGTGCTGGTAGCCCAGCGGCGGCTGGTAGAACGGGTCGTCCGTTGGAAGCAGCGGACGCACCTTGGGCTGCAGCCCCTCATGCGGGGGCTGACCGATCCACTGCGCCCCCTGCGTACCTGCCAGATTGCCGAGCTCAACCATTGAGGCTCCCTTCATGGCCACCCGGCATTCTCCCGCATGAACGGACGGTAACCAAAACGCAATCGCCGCGCTGTGAGCCAGTTCTCGTCACACCGGCGCCGGACGGTCTTGTCACTGCCGGCATCACAGCGGATTCACAGCCGCGCCGGGCGGCCGCAGCGCGGCGAATTCGTCGGTGACCCGCAGCTGCGAGTCGGTGAAGTGATACAGCGCCGCCGGCCGCCCGCCGCTGCGGCCGGATTGCGCGAACTTGCCGGTGTGCGAGATGACCCCGCGGCGGGCCAGCACGCGCTGCAGGTTGGTCGCGTCGACCTGGTACCCGAGCGCGGCGCCGTAGATGTCCCGCAACGTTGAGAGCGCGAAATCCCTTGGCGCCAAGGCGAATCCGATGTTGGTGTAGGACAGCTTGGCGACCAGTCTCGTGCGGGCGTAGGCCACCATCGGTCCGTGGTCGAACGCCATCGGCGGCAGGGCGTTGACCGGATGCCAGCGGGTGTCCGGTGGCAGCTCGGGCGTGGCGGGGGAGGGCACCAGCCCCAGGAAGGTCGACGCGATCGTCCGGGTCCCGGGGACCCGTTGGGGATCGGAGAACACCGCGAGCTGCTCGAGATGCGCCACCTCCTTGAGGTCGACCTTCTCGGCCAGCTGGCGGCTGACCGAGGTGGTCATGTCCTCGTCGCTGCGCAGCCGCCCGCCCGGCAGCGACCAGGCGCCGCGCTGCGGATCCTTGGCACGCTGCCATAACAGAACGTTCAGCTGGGGTTTTCCGGCGCGGGGGCCGCCGGTAACGCCGCGAACCTGGAACACGACGGCGAGGACCTCGTGGGCGGTGCTACCATGGGGCATGTTTTCGATCATAAGTCGAAAACCTCCCGTTTGCGAAAGGAGCCGCCATGACGGTCCTGACCCGCATGGACACGCTCTCCGAAGGCTTGACTGCCCGTATCACCGATTCTGAAACCGGCTACGCCGGCGTGGACGGCGACGCGCAATGGGCCGCCGAGATCCGCCGGCTGGCCAGGCTGCGCAACGCGACCGTGCTCGCGCACAACTACCAGCTGCCCGCCATCCAGGACGTCGCCGACCACGTCGGCGACTCGCTGGCCCTGTCGCGCATCGCCGCCGAGGCGCCCGAGGACACCATCGTGTTCTGCGGCGTGCACTTCATGGCCGAGACCGCCAAGATCCTCAGCCCGGCCAAGACCGTCCTCATCCCCGACCAGCGGGCCGGCTGCTCGCTGGCCGACTCGATCACCGCCGACGAGCTGCGCGCCTGGAAGGACGAGCACCCCGACGCCGTCGTCGTCTCCTACGTCAACACCACGGCAGCGGTGAAGGCGCTCACCGACGTCTGCTGCACGTCGTCCAACGCGGTCGACGTCGTCAATTCGATCGACCCCGCCCGCGAGGTGCTGTTCTGCCCGGACCAGTTCCTCGGCGCCCACGTCCGCCGGATGACCGGTCGCACCAACCTGCACGTCTGGGCGGGCGAGTGCCACGTGCACGCCGGCATCAACGGCGACGAGCTCACCGGCCAGGCCCGCGCGAACCCCGACGCCGAACTCTACGTGCATCCCGAATGTGGTTGCGCCACTTCGGCGTTGTACCTCGCGGGCGAGGGCGCCTTCCCGCCGGAGCGGGTCAAGATCCTGTCCACCGGCGGCATGCTGGACGCCGCCCACGAGACCCGCGCGCGCAAGGTCCTGGTCGCCACCGAGGTCGGCATGCTCTACCAGCTGCGCCGCGCCGCGCCGCGGGTCGACTTCCAGGCGGTCAACGACCGCGCGTCCTGCAGGTTCATGAAGATGATCACGCCCGCGGCGCTGCTGCGGTGCCTGGTCGAGGGCGCCGACGAAGTGCACGTCGACCCGGACGTCGCGGCCGCGGCCCGCCGCAGCGTGCAGCGCATGATCGAGATCGGACAGCCGGGCGGTGGCGAATGACGGCCCGCCCGACGTGGACCGACACCGCCGACGTCGTCGTCATCGGCACCGGGGCGGCCGGACTGTCCGCCGCGCTCGCCGCGCACCGCGCCGGGCGCAGTGTCGTCGTCCTGAGCAAGAGCGAAAAGCGCGGCGCGACCGCGACGCACTACGCGCAGGGCGGCATCGCGGTGGTCCTGCCTGACAACGACGACTCCGTCGAAGCGCACGTCGCCGACACCCTGGCCGCCGGCGCGGGGCTGTGCGACGCGGACGCGGTCAGCTCGATCGTCGCCGACGGCTACCGCGCGGTGGCCGAATTGGTCGGTGACGGAGCGCGTTTCGACGAATCCGTTCCTGGCCGGTGGGCGCTGACCCGCGAAGGTGGTCACTCGCGGCGCCGCATCGTGCACGCCGGCGGCGACGCCACCGGCGCCGAGGTCCAGCGGGCGCTCGACCAGGCCGCCGCCACGCTCGACATCCGGACCGGCCACGTGGCCCTGCGGGTGCTGCACGACGGTGGCGCGGTGACCGGCGTGCTGGTCGGCAACGCCGACGGGTTCGGGATCATCAGCGCCCCCTCGGTGATCCTGGCCTCCGGCGGCCTCGGGCAGCTCTACGCCGCGACCACCAATCCCGCCGGCTCCACCGGCGACGGCATCGCCCTGGCGCTGTGGGCCGGCGTCGCCGTGAGCGATCTCGAGTTCATCCAGTTCCACCCCACGATGCTCTACGACGGGCGGACCGGTGGCCGACGGCCCGCTGGTCACCGAGGCGATCCGCGGTGAGGGCGCCATCCTCGTTGACGGCCAAGGCAATTCGGTCACGGCCGGCGTGCACCCGATGGGCGACCTGGCGCCCCGAGACGTCGTCGCCGGGGCCATCGACGCGCGCCTGAGGGCCACCGGCGATCCCTGCGTCTTCCTCGACGCCCGCGGCATTCCGGGCTTCGAGGCCCGGTTCCCCACCGTCACCGCCGCCTGCCGCGCCGCCGGGATCGACCCCGTCCGCCAACCCATTCCGGTGGTTCCGGGCGCGCACTACAGCTGCGGCGGCGTCGTCACCGACGTGTACGGCCAGACCGGGCTGCCCGGGCTGTACGCCGCGGGCGAGGTGGCCCGCACCGGCATGCACGGCGCCAACCGGCTGGCCTCCAACAGCCTGCTGGAAGGCCTGGTGGTCGGCGGTCGCGCCGGCAAGGCCGCGGCCACCCACGCGGCGACGAGTGGGCGGGTGCCGGCCGCGGCGCCCGCGCCGATCGCCCACACCGCGCCCGACCGCGGCGACCTGCAGTCGGCGATGAGCCGCGACGCGTCGGTGGTGCGCGACGCCGACGGCCTGAACCGCTTGTCCCGCAAGCTCTCTCGGGTGCCCGCACGGGTCATTGCGAGCCGACGGGACTTCGAGGACGTCGCGCTCGCCCTGACCGCCCGGGCGGTGACCGCGGGTGCGCTGGCCCGCACCGAAAGCCGCGGCTGCCACCACCGCGCGGACTGCCCGGACACGGCGCTGGAGCAGGCGCGCAGCAGCGTGCTGCGGCTGGCCGAGGACCAGACCACCGTGCTGGTGCAGGCGCTGGCGGCGGTGGGGTGACGATGCTGCCGCACGAACGCGCGGCCGCGGTGGAGCTCATTCGCCGCGGTCTCGACGAGGACCTCTGCTACGGGCCCGACGTCACCACGCTGGCGACGGTGCCCGACGGCGCGGTGGCCACCGCGTCGATGATCCCGCGAGAGCCCGGCGTGATCGCCGGGGTGGACGTCGCGCTGCTGGTGCTCGACGAGGTGCTCGGCGCGGGCGGCTACGAGGTGACCCACCGCGTCGACGACGGTGCCCGCGCGCGGCCCGGCGAGCCCGTGCTGACGGTGCGCGCCCAAACCCGCGGCCTGCTGACCGCCGAGCGGACCATGCTGAACCTGATCTGCCACCTGTCCGGGATCGCCACCGCGACCGACGCCTGGGTCGAGGCCGTGCGCGGCACCAAGGCCAAGATCCGCGACACCCGCAAGACGCTGCCCGGGCTGCGGGTGCTGCAGAAGTACGCGGTGCGCGTCGGCGGCGGCGTCAACCACCGGCTCGGCCTGGGCGACGCGGCCCTGATCAAGGACAACCACGTCGCGGCCGCCGGATCGGTGGTGGACGCGCTGCGGGCGGTGCGCGACGCGGCCCCCGACCTGCCGTGCGAGGTGGAGGTGGATTCCCTCGAGCAGCTGGACGCCGTACTGCCGGAGAAGCCGGAGTTGGTCTTGCTGGACAACTTCCCGGTCTGGCAGACGCAGATCGCCGTGCAGCGCCGCGACACCCACGCACCGTCGGTGCTGCTGGAGTCCTCCGGCGGGCTCAGCCTCGACACCGCGGCGACCTACGCCGCGACCGGGGTGGACTACCTGGCCGTCGGCGCGCTGACACACTCGGTCCGCGTGCTGGATATCGGCCTGGACATGTAGCCGGGTTGCTCTTTGCGGCCCCGTCGGGCTTTGCGTCTGGGCGTTGAGTGTGCATTCTTGGCGTTGGAGTGTGCGCTCTGGGTGGGGTTCGTCGGCGTGTCGCCGCCGTGGCTACACAGTCAACGCCATCAGTGCACACGCGCCGCCCTAGCTGCACATTCGACGCCGTCAACGCACAGCGAAAGCCGTGGCTGCACAATCAACGCCATCAGTGCACACGCGCCGCCGTAGCTGCACATTCGACGCCGTCATCGCACAGCGAAAGCCGTGGCCGCACAGTCAACGCCATCAGTGCACACGCGAGCATCGAGCTCGACCCTCTAGGCGATGTCGCCGACGAAAACCCCGACCCGGCGCACTTGCATGCGCGCCATCCGCGGCAGGGCCTCCACCTCGGCGCCCGACGATCCGGCCGGCAGAATGCGCGTATTGGTCAGGTGCACCACGCGGTTGCGGCCGAACCGCACGTCGGCCTCCCCTGCTGCCAGCACGTTCTTCACCCAGTTCGTCTTGCCGTGGGCCAGCGCGATCGCCAGCACGTTGCCCTTGCGATACGGCGTGATGATCGTCTCGTACGGCGTGCCGGACTTGCGGCCGCGGTGCGTGATGGTCGCGGTCCCGGGCATGAACCGCGCGAACGGCTTGATCGCCCGGTTCAGGTACTTGACCTGAAGGCGCTCGAACCAGACCGGGAACAACATCGGGACGCCCGGCGCGTTGTTGGGGTGATCCTCCCTAGCGGACATGGGGGTCACACTACCGGCCGGATATCCACTTGAGCTGCTCTGGGACAATGGAGAATGTGAGCACCAGCCAGACGTCGCCGATGGCCCGCATCGACCTGCGGGGCGCGGAGCTGACGGCCGCCCGGCTGCGGGCGGCCCTGCCGCGCGGCGGCGCCGACGTGGAGTCCGTGCTGCCCACGGTGCGCCCCATCGTGCAGGGCGTCGCCGAGCGCGGCGCCGAGGCGGCGCTGGAGTACGGCGCCTCGTTCGACGGTGTCCGCCCCCCGGCCGTCCGGGTGCCCGCGGCCGCGCTACAGGCCGCGCTCGACGACCTGCACGCCGACGTCGCCGAAGCCCTGCGGGTGATGATCGAACGCACCCGCGCGGTGCACGCCGACCAGCGCCGCGCCGACGTCACCACCACCCTCGGCCCCGGCGCGACGGTCACCGAGCGGTGGGTTCCCGTCGAGCGGGTCGGCCTGTACGTGCCCGGCGGCAACGCCGTGTACCCGTCCAGCGTGGTGATGAACGTGGTGCCGGCGCAGGCCGCCGGTGTGGGGTCGCTGGTGGTGGCCAGCCCGCCGCAGGCCCAGTTTGACGGCCTGCCGCACCCGACGATCCTGGCCGCGGCCCGCCTGCTCGGCGTCGACGAGGTGTGGGCGGTCGGCGGCGCCCAGGCCGTCGCGCTGCTGGCCTACGGCGGCACCGACACCGACGGCTCAGAGCTCGCGCCCGTCGACATGATCACCGGGCCGGGCAACATCTATGTCACCGCGGCCAAGCGGCTGTGCCGCTCGCAAGTCGGCATCGACGCCGAAGCGGGGCCGACGGAGATCGCCATCCTGGCCGACCACACCGCCGACCCGGCGCATGTCGCCGCCGACCTGATCAGCCAGGCCGAACACGACGAGATGGCGGGCAGCGTGCTGGTCACCCCGAGCGCGGACCTGGCCGCGGCCACCGACGCCGAAGTGGCGGCCCAGCTGGAGACGACGAAGCACCGCGCACGGGTGACCGCGGCGCTCGGCGGCCGCCAGTCGGCGATCATCCTCGTCGACGATCTGGACGCCGGCGTCAAAGTGGTCAACGCCTACGCCGCCGAGCACCTGGAGATCCAGACCGCCGACGCGCACCGGGTCGCGGCCCGGATCCGCTCGGCCGGGGCCATTTTCGTCGGCCCGTACGCGCCGGTGAGCCTCGGCGACTACTGCGCCGGATCCAACCACGTGCTGCCGACCGGGGGCAGCGCCCGGCACTCCAGCGGCCTGTCGGTGCAGACGTTCCTGCGTGGCATCCACGTCGTCGACTACACCGAGGCGGCGCTCAAAGACGTGTCCGGGCACGTGGTCACGCTCGCCAAGGCCGAAGACCTGCCGTCGCACGGCGAGGCGATCCGGCGGAGGTTCGAGCGGTGACCCCGAACGAACCCACGCTCGACGACTTGCCGCTGCGCGACGACCTGCGCGGCAAATCGCCGTACGGCGCACCGCAATTGGCGGTGCCGGTGCGGCTGAACACCAACGAGAACCCGCACCCGCCCAGCACCGCGCTGGTCGACGACGTCGTGCGGTCGGTGCGGGAGGCCGCCACCGACCTGCACCGCTACCCCGACCGCGACGCGGTGGCGCTGCGCACCGACCTGGCCGCCTACCTCACCGCCCAGACCGGCGTCTCCGTTGGTGTCGAGAACGTCTGGGCCGCAAACGGATCCAACGAGATCCTGCAACAGCTGCTGCAGGCGTTCGGCGGGCCCGGCCGCAGGGCCATCGGCTTCGTCCCGTCCTACTCGATGCACCCGCTCATCTGCGACGCCACCCGCACCGAATGGCTCGAAGCCGCCCGGGCCGCCGACTTCGGCCTCGACGTCGAGGTGGCCGTCGCCGCCGTCACCGAGCACCGGCCGGACGTGGTCTTCCTCGCCAGCCCCAACAACCCGTCCGGGCAATCTGTTTCGCTGCCGCACCTGCGCCGGCTGCTCGACGCGGCGCCCGGGATCGTGATCGTCGACGAGGCCTACGGCGAGTTCTCCGCGCAGCCCAGCGCGGCGACCCTGGTCGAGCAGTACCCGACCAAGCTGATCGTCACCCGCACCATGAGCAAGGCGTTCGCCTTCGCCGGCGGCCGGCTCGGGTATCTGGTCGCCACACCGGCGGTGATCGACGCGATGCTGCTGGTGCGGCTGCCGTATCACCTGTCGGCGGTCACCCAGGCGGCGGCGCGGGCCGCCCTGCGCCACGCGGACGACACCCTGGCCAGCGTTGCCGCGCTGATCGCCGAACGCGAACGCGTCGCAAAGGCGCTGAGCGGCATGGGCTTTCGGGTGATCCCCAGCGACGCCAACTTCGTGCTGTTCGGGGAGTTCGCCGACGCGCCCGCCACCTGGCGGCGCTATCTGGACGCCGGCGTCCTGATCCGCGACGTCGGCATCCCCGGCTACCTGCGTGCCACGACGGGACTGGCCGAGGAGAACGACGCGTTCCTGCGTGTCAGCGCCGACATCGCCGCCACCGAACCCACCCCGGTAGGAGCCCCGTGACCGAAGCACGGCGCGCGCGTATCGAGCGCCGCACCAAGGAATCCGACATCGTCGTCGAACTCGACCTCGACGGCACCGGCCGGGTGCACGTCGACACCGGCGTGCCGTTCTACGACCACATGCTGACGGCGCTGGGCAGCCACGCCAGCTTCGACCTGACCGTGCGCACGCAGGGCGACGTGGAGATCGAAGGGCACCACACCATCGAGGACACCGCGATCGCGCTGGGCCAGGCCCTCGGCCAGGCCCTCGGCGACAAGAAGGGCATCCGCCGGTTCGGCGACGCGTTCATCCCGATGGACGAGACGCTGGCCCACGCCGCGGTCGACGTGTCCGGCCGGCCCTACTGCGTGCACACCGGGGAGCCCGATCACCTGCAGCACACCACCATCTCCGGCAGCGCGGTGCCCTACCACACCGTGGTCAACCGGCACGTGTTCGAGACGCTGGCCGCCAACGCCCGCATCGCGCTGCACGTCCGCGTCCTGTACGGGCGCGACCCGCACCACATCACCGAGGCGGAGTACAAGGCCGTCGCCCGCGCGTTGCGCCAAGCGGTCGAGCCCGACCCCCGGGTGTCGGGCGTGCCGTCCACCAAAGGTGTTCTGTGAGACCCAAATCCGTGGTAGTCCTGGACTACGGCTCGGGCAATCTGCGCTCGGCCCAGCGCGCCCTGCAGCGGGTCGGGGCGGCGGTCGAGGTGACCGCCGACGCCGGCGCCGCCGCCGATGCCGACGGGCTGGTGGTGCCCGGCGTCGGGGCGTTCGAGGCGTGCATGACGGGCCTGCGCAAGATCGCGGGCGAGAAGATCATCGCCGAGCGGGTCGCCGCCGGGCGTCCGGTGCTCGGCGTCTGCGTCGGCATGCAGATCCTGTTCGCCCGCGGCGTCGAATTCGGGGTGGAGACGACGGGCTGCGGGCAGTGGCCGGGCGCCGTCACCCGCCTGGACGCCCCGGTGATCCCGCACATGGGCTGGAACGTGGTCGAGCCCGGGCCCGGCACCGTGTTGTTCCGCGGCCTCGACCCCGGCACCCGGTTCTACTTCGTGCACTCCTACGCCGCGCAGCGCTGGGAAGGCGCGCCGGATGCGGTGCTCACCTGGGCCACGCACCAGGTGCCGTTCCTGGCCGCGGTCGAGGACGGGCCGCTGTCGGCCACCCAGTTCCACCCGGAGAAGAGCGGGGATGCGGGAGCGGCCGTGCTGAGCAACTGGGTTGGGGGACTGTGACGATGCCGCTGATCTTGTTGCCCGCGGTCGACGTGGTCGAGGGCCGCGCCGTGCGCCTCGTGCAGGGCAAGGCCGGCAGCGAAACCGAGTACGGTTCGGCGCTGGACGCCGCGCTGGGCTGGCAGCGCGACGGGGCCGAGTGGATCCACCTCGTCGACCTCGACGCCGCGTTCGGGCGCGGCTCCAACCGCGAACTGCTCGCCGAGGTGGTCGGCAAGCTCGACGTGCAGGTGGAGCTCTCCGGCGGAATCCGCGACGACGATTCCCTGGCCGCGGCGCTGGCCACCGGCTGCGCCCGGGTCAACCTGGGCACGGCCGCCCTGGAGAACCCGCAGTGGTGTGCCAGGGCCATCGGCGAGCACGGCGACAGGGTCGCGGTCGGCCTGGACGTGCAGATCGACCAGGGCAAGCACCGGCTGCGCGGCCGCGGCTGGGAAACCGACGGCGGCGACCTGTGGGAGGTGCTGGATCGCCTTGACAGCGAGGGGTGTTCGCGTTTCGTGGTCACCGACGTCACCAAGGACGGCACGCTGGGCGGGCCCAACCTCGACCTGCTCGCCCGCGTCGCCGACCGCACCGACGTCCCGGTGATCGCGTCCGGCGGGGTGTCCAGCCTCGACGACCTGCGGGCGATCGCCACCCTCACCGGCCGGGGGGTCGAGGGCGCCATCGTCGGAAAGGCGCTCTACGCCGGGCGGTTCACGCTGCCGCAGGCCCTGGCCACCGTGCGTGAAGTGCGGGGGTAGCGGCGCCATGGACGCTACGGATTTGGCGGCGTTGGTCGGGCAGGCGTCGGCGATCCTGGACGACGCGACCGAGCCGTTCCTCGCCGGGCACCGCGCCGACTCGGCAGTCCAGAAAAAGGGTAACGACTTTGCGACCGAGGTGGACCTGGCGATCGAGCGGCAGGTCGTCGCCGCGCTGACCGAGCACACCGGAATCGGCGTGCACGGCGAGGAATTCGGCGGCGAAGACGTCGACGCCGAATGGGTGTGGGTGCTCGACCCGGTCGACGGCACGTTCAACTACGCGGCCGGATCGCCCATGGCCGGCATCCTGCTGGGGCTGCTGCACAACGGCGAACCGGTGGCGGGGCTGACGTGGCTGCCGTTCACCGGCCAGCGCTACACCGGAATCGTCGGTGGCCCGCTGCTGAAAAACGACGTCCCGCAACCCCCGCTGGGCCCGGTCGACCTGTCCGACGCCCTCATCGGCGCCGGCTCGTTCAGTGCCGACGCGCGCGGGAAGTTCCCGGGCCGCTACCGGGTGGCGCTGCTGGAGAACCTCAGCCGGGTGTCGTCGCGGTTGCGCATGCACGGTTCCACCGGCCTGGACCTGGCCTATGTCGCCGACGGGATCCTGGCTGCGGCAGTCACCTTCGGGGGCCACGTGTGGGACCACGCGGCCGGCGTGGCGCTGGTGCAGGCCGCGGGCGGCGTCGTCACCAACCTGGCGGGCGAACCGTGGACGCCCGACTCGGAGTCCGTGCTGGCCGCGGCGCCCGGCGCGCACGCGGAGATTCTCGACATCGTGCGCAGCACCGGCCGACCCGAGGACTACTGACATGTCCCTGGCGGTGCGGGTGATCCCCTGCCTGGACGTCGACGCCGGCCGGGTGGTCAAGGGGGTCAACTTCGAAAACCTGCGGGATGCGGGCGATCCGGTGGAACTGGCCGCCGCCTACGACGCCGAGGGCGCCGACGAGCTGACCTTTCTCGACGTGACCGCGTCCTCGTCGGAGCGGGCCACCATGCTCGACGTGGTGCGCCGCACCGCCGAGCAGGTGTTCATCCCGCTGACCGTCGGCGGCGGCGTGCGCACGGTGGCCGACGTCGACGCTCTGCTGCGCGCGGGTGCCGACAAGGTGTCGGT
Source organism: uncultured Actinomycetota bacterium (assembly GCA_963824505.1). GTDB lineage: Bacteria > Actinomycetota > Actinomycetes > Mycobacteriales > Mycobacteriaceae > Mycobacterium. The sequence continues at coordinate 155,577 of CAWGPS010000019.1, read as the reverse complement.
CAACACCGCGGCGATCGCGCGCCCCGACCTGCTGGCCGAGCTGGCGCGGCAGTTCGGATCCCAGTGCATCGTGCTGTCGGTCGACGCCCGCACGGTGCCAGTCGGGCCCGGCGGGCCAAAACCGACGCCGTCGGGCTGGGAGGTCACCACCCACGGCGGCCGCCGCGGCACGGGGATCGACGCCGTCGAGTGGGCGGCCCGCGGCGCCGACCTGGGCGTGGGGGAGATCCTGCTGAACTCGATGGACGCCGACGGCACCAAGGCCGGGTTCGACCTGGCGATGCTGCGCGCGGTGCGCGCCGCGGTCACCGTGCCGGTGATCGCCAGCGGGGGCGCGGGCGCAGCGGAGCACTTCGCGCCCGCGGTGGCCGCCGGTGCCGATGCGGTCTTGGCGGCCAGCGTGTTTCACTTCCGGGAGCTGACCATCGGGCAGGTGAAGGCCGCCATGGCGGCGGAGGGGATCACGGTGCGATGACGCTCGACCCGCGCATCGCCGCGCGGCTGAAGCGCAACGCCGACGGCTTGTTCACCGCCGTCGTGCAGGAGCGCGGCAGCGGCGACGTGCTGATGGTCGCGTGGATGGACGACGACGCGTTGGCCCGCACCCTGAAAACCCGTGAGGCTACCTACTTTTCGCGGTCGCGCGGCGAGCAGTGGGTGAAGGGGGCGACGTCGGGCCACACCCAGCACGTGCATTCGGTGCGGCTGGACTGCGACGGCGACACGGTGCTGCTGACGGTCGACCAGGTCGGCGGCGCCTGCCACACCGGCGACCACAGTTGCTTCGACGCCGACGTGCTGCTGGAGCCCGAAGGCTAACCCGGGGCCACGTCGAGCCCGGTGGCCGCGGCGATCGCCGCGCGGGCCCATTCGCGGTGATAGACGGCGGGCGCGATGCGGTCGCGGCGAATGGCCTCGACGTCGATGGCCTTTCCGTTCCCGATCGCCCCCGGCACCCGGAAGGAGAAGGAGGGCTCGTCGGTGGCGACGGCGAGCATCGCGTCGGTGTCGGCAAAACCGTTGGCGCGCATCAGGTTCTCGGCCCACGTGAACGGTCGTAGACCGCCGAAGTTGTTGACGTACACCACCCACAGCCGGGTGCCGCGCAGGTTGTACAGCCTGGTGACGGCCCGTTCCACCGCGGTGCGCTCGATCGGCCCGAGCACGCCCGATTGATCGGTGACCTGGCCGGACAGCGTGAGGGCGGGCGTCGCCGGCGGGGTGGCGCCGCCGGTGGTTGGAGGCGCCGACGACGCCGACGGCGGGTTGCCACCACCCGCGGCCTTGGAGGAGTGCGTGCGCAGCAGGTGCGCGCCGATCACCGCGGCCACCGCCAGCACCGCGACGGCGGCCAGTGCGGCGAGCACGGTGGCCGCGCCCCGGCGGCGGGATTTCGGGGCCGGTGTGCCGCGGGGCGCCGCGATCACGTCGGTGGGCGCCGGAACGCCTTGCGTCGGTGCGGAGATCACCTCCGCGGGGGCCGCGGCGGTGGGCGCCGGGTCGGCCAGTGCGGCGGCGAAATCCGCGCAGCTCGGGTACCGGTCGTCGGGGCTCTTGGCGAGGACCTTGGCGATGACGGGGTCGAGTTCGGCCAGGTCCGGCCTGCGCTCGCTGATCAGCGGCGGCGGCGCTGACAGATGGTGGCTGATGACCACCGCCGGGTTGGAGTGCTGAAACGGGGCCGCGCCCGTCAACAGGTTGAACGCGGTGCAACCCAGGGCGTACTGGTCGGCCCGGGCATCGAGGTCCGCGCCCTGCAGTTGCTCCGGCGCGCAGTACGCCGCCGTACCCACCAGCATGTTCGTCGCGGTCAGCCCGCTGATCTCGCCCAGCTCGCGGGCGATCCCGAAGTCGGCCAGCAGGATTCGACGATGCGTGCCGCCTTGGGGAGTCGAGCTCAACAAGATGTTGGCCGGCTTGACGTCACGGTGCAGCAGCCCGCGGGAATGCGCGTAGTCGAGGGCGTCGGCGACGGCCGAGATGATCTCGACCACCTCTGTCCTGGGCATGCCGGACGGGTACTTCTCGCGCAGCAGCCGGGCGGCGTCGGTGCCCTCGACGTAGTCCATCGAGATCCACAGCTGTCCGTCGTATTCGCCGCGGTCGTGGATGCCGACGATGTGTTCGTTGTAGAGGCCGGCCGCCAGGTCGGCCTCCCTGTTGAAGCGCTGCCGGAACTCTCGGTCGGAGGTGAGATCCCGAGGCAGGATCTTGAGGGCGTCCCGGCGGGGCAGCCGCGGGTGCTGCGCCAGGTACACCTCGCCCATCCCGCCGGCGCCCAACCGCCGAATGATCGTGTATCCGGCGAACACCTGGCCTGCCGAGAAGCCTTCGGCGCGGCCCTCCACTTGCGGCATGTGAGCATGCTACTGAGGGGGTGCGGGCGGCAACCGTGATTCGCCCCCGATGTACCTTGACGCGCCCCGTCCGGCGTTTTCCACGAGAATGGCGGCCAATGTTGAAACGCGTGTCGTGGACGGCGGTCATACCCCTGCTGGCCGTCGTCGTCCTGGCACTGATCTGGGGTCACACACTCGGTACCGCGCTGGTCGTGCTGGCGGCGGCATTTCTCATCGGCGCCGTGCTGGCGGCGGTCCACCACGCGGAGGTGGTCGCGGCCCGGGTCGGCGAGCCCTTCGGATCGCTGGTGCTGGCCGCCGCGGTGACGGTGATCGAGGTGGCGCTCATCGTCGAGCTGATGGCCTCCGGTGGCAATGAGGCCGCGACCCTGGCCCGCGACACCGTCTTCGCCGCGGTGATCATCACGACGAACGGGATCACCGGCTTGTCGCTGCTCCTGGGCTCGCGACGGTATGGCGTCACGTTGTTCAACGCCGAGGGGAGCGGGGCCGCGCTGGCCACCCTCACCACGCTCGCGACGCTGAGCCTGGTGCTGCCGGCGTTCACCACCAGCCAGCCCGGCCGGGAGTTCTCACCCGGTCAGCTGGCATTCGCGGCGGTCGCCTCGCTGGTGCTGTACCTGCTGTTCACGTTCACCCAGACCATCCGGCACCGCGACTTCTTCCTGCCGATCGCCCAGCGGGGCCAGAAGCGCCTCTTCGAGGACGAGAGCCATGCCGAACCGCCTACGACCCGTGCGGCGCTGGGCAGCGTCGCGCTGCTGCTGGTGGCTCTGGTGGCCGTGGTGGGCCTGGCGGAGGAGGAGTCCCCCGCGGTCGAGCGGGCGGTGACCGCGGCCGGGTTCCCGCAGTCGTTCGTCGGCGTGGTGATCGCGGCGCTGGTGCTCCTGCCGGAGACGCTCGCGGCGGCGCGTGCCGCGCGGCGGGGCCGGATCCAGACGAGCCTGAACCTGGCCTACGGTTCCGCGCTGGCCAGCATCGGGCTCACCATCCCGGCGATCGCCCTGGCGTCGGTGTGGCTCAGGGGTCCGCTGGTGCTCGGGCTCGGCGCCATCCAACTGGTCCTGTTGGCGCTGACCGTGGTCATCAGCATGCTGACGGTGGTGCCGGGCCGGGCCACCCGGCTGCAGGGCGAGCTGCACCTGGTGATTCTCGCCGCCTACGTGTTCCTCGCGATCAACCCCTGACAACGGGACCGGCCCATCCGGGACGGCGGCGCGGCTCGGGGAGTAGGGTCGATCGTGAGCCATTTCGTTGTCAGCGGTGGTGGTCGACCGTGACCCGGACGGGCGCCCTACGGGCAATGTGATTCCTCCGTCGTTCCGCACCTGCGGGACGGTCGATGCCGACTCGGAAGGAACAGCCCGTGCGTCGGGTAGCGCAGAGCGTGGTTCGAATAGTGCATTCCGCCGATGCCGGGTGCCCCTGGCGCCGAGGGCGACACCTTCGATGACCCACCCGCTGAGGAGCCGACGCCGAACGGAGCCCTTGCGGCTGTCGGTGGCCCGAGAGCTGGGCCGCGAGATCGATGGCGCCTGGTGGCCACGCGCAGACCGGATCACGCACGATCTGCCCGGCCTCATCGCCGTCCTGACGCCGTTGCTCGGGGACGTCGAGTCCATCAACGTCAACTGGCCCCCACTCCAGCGGCCACCCGACTTCAACTGGCCGGGCTGGGAGCACAAACGCCAGCATGTGATGACGGTCAACGGCGCGCTGGCGCGCGCCAATCTCCTGATCATTCCGTACGCGACCTATAGCGCGCTCGCGCTGATGGTGTTGCGCCGCGCCGCCGCACTGCCCGTCGACCCCGCCGACCAGACCAAGCCGGCCTTCCTGGCCGCGGGAACGATATTGCAGGCCGCGCGGCAACAGCGCGCCGGATGCCGTAACTGATCTGGGCGCGATCGGGCCGGTCAACCGGTAACTAAGACCGGGCGCGCAGCGTCTTTAACGCCTTGTCGGCGTGGGTGTCCATGCTGATCTCGCTGGAGATCACGTCGAGCACCTTGCGGTCGGTGTCGATGACGAACGTGGTGCGCTTGACCGGCATCAGCTTGCCCAGCAGGCCCCGTTTGACGCCGAACTGCGCCGCCACGGCCCCGTCGGAGTCGGACAACAGCGGGTAGTCGAACTTGTGCATGTCGACGAATTTGGCCTGCTTCTGAACGGGGTCGGTGCTGATGCCGACGCGACTGGCCCCGACCGAGGCGAACTCCGCCGCCAGGTCGCGGAAGTGGCAGGCTTCCTTCGTGCAGCCGGGGGTCATCGCCGCCGGATAGAAGAACAGCACGACGGGCCCGCCGGAAAGCAGCGCGCTGAGCCTGCGCGGTGTGCCCGTCTGGTCGGGAAGTTCGAAATCGGCCACGGTTTCACCAGGTTTCATGCCGCGAGCGTAACGCCACGGCGAAAAGCGGCCGGGCATACCGCGGTGACGTTCCGCTCGTGGACGGGCGGTCGCGGCGTATCTGCGAGGATGGTCCGGTGCACGACCACCTCGCCGCGACCACCTCACGAGAGGCGTTTCGCGCGCTGGCGGCCGAGCACCGTGTGGTCCCGGTGACCCGCAAGGTGCTGGCCGACAGCGAGACGCCGCTGTCGGCCTACCGCAAACTCGCCGCCAACCGCCCGGGCACCTTCCTGCTGGAATCCGCCGAGAACGGGCGGTCCTGGTCGCGGTGGTCGTTCATCGGCGCGGGGGCGCCGTCGGCGCTGACGGTGCGCGACGGCGAAGCGGTGTGGCTGGGCGCCGTGCCCCAGGACGCGCCGACCGGCGGCGACCCGCTGCAGGCGCTGCGGACCACGCTGGAACTGCTGGCGACGGCCGTGTTGCCCGGCCTGCCGCCCCTGTCGGGCGGCATGGTCGGCTTCTTCGCCTACGACCTGGTGCGGCGGCTGGAGCGGCTCCCCGAGCTGGCCGTCGACGACCTGCAGCTGCCCGACATGCTGCTGCTGCTGGCCACCGATCTGGCCGCCGTCGACCACCACGAGGGCACCATCACGCTGATCGCCAACGCCGTCAACTGGAACGGCACCGACGAGCACGTCGACGAGGCCTACGACGACGCCATCGCCCGCCTGGACGTGATGACGGCGGCGCTGGGCCAGTCGCTGCCCTCGACCGTCGCCACCTTCAGCCGGCCCGAGCCGCGGCACCGGGCGCAGCGCAGCGTCGAGGAGTACACGAAGATCGTCGACTACCTCGTCGAGCAGATCGCCGCCGGCGAAGCCTTTCAGGTCGTGCCCTCGCAGCGCTTCGAGATGGACACCGGTGTCGACCCCATCGACGTCTACCGGATGCTGCGGGTGACGAATCCCAGTCCCTACATGTACCTGCTGCATGTGCCCAATGACGCTGGGGAGACGGCCTTTTCGATCGTCGGATCCAGCCCGGAGGCACTGGTCACCGTCGCCGACGGCTGGGCGACGACGCATCCGATCGCCGGGACCCGGTGGCGCGGGCGCACCGAGGAGGAAGATCAGCAGCTGGAATCCGACCTGCTGGCCGACGACAAGGAACGCGCCGAGCATCTGATGCTGGTGGACCTGGGCCGCAACGACCTCGGCAGGGTGTGCACGCCGGGCACCGTGCGCGTCGAGGACTACAGCCACGTCGAGCGCTACAGCCATGTGATGCACCTGGTCTCGACGGTGACCGGGATGCTCGGCGAGGGGCGTACCGCCCTGGACGCGGTGACGGCCTGCTTCCCGGCGGGCACGCTGTCGGGCGCGCCCAAGGTGCGGGCGATGGAGCTCATCGAAGAGGTGGAAAAGACGCGCCGCGGCCTGTACGGCGGCGTGGTCGGCTACCTGGACTTCGCCGGCAACGCCGACTTCGCCATCGCGATCCGCACCGCGTTGATGCGCGACGGCACCGCGTACGTCCAGGCCGGCGGCGGGGTGGTGGCGGACTCCAACGGCCCGTACGAACACACGGAGGCCACCAATAAGGCGCGCGCGGTGCTGAACGCGATCGCCGCCGCCGAGACGCTCGCCTCGCCGCACCCGGGCCGTAATGGCTGACGGCCGGCCGGGGCGCGCCGGCCGGTTGACGGTCGTGATCGCCCAGTTGCTGCTGGTGGCGGCCGCCGTGGCGCTGTGGGTGGCGTCGCGGCTGCCGTGGGTGGTGATCCGGTCGTTCGACGGGCTGGGGCCGCCCAAGGAGGTGACGCTGTCGGGCTCGGCGTGGTCGACGGCGCTGCTGCCGTTGGCGCTGCTGATGCTGGCCGCGGCCGTCGCGGCGCTCGCGGTGCGCAACTGGCCGCTGCGTGTGCTCGCCGCGCTGCTCGCCATCGCCGGCCTCGCCGTCGGCTACCTGGGGGTCAGCCTGTGGGTGCTGCCGGACGTGGCCGTGCGCGGCGCCGACCTTGCGCATGTCCCGTTGACGACGCTGGTGGGCAGCGGGCGGCGGCACTGGGGGGCGGGACTCGCGGTGGGCGCCGCGGTCTGCAGCGTGCTCGCCGCCGTCCTGCTGATGCGGGCGGCCTCCTCCGGGCGCCGGGACGCCGCGAAATACGCGGCTCCGGCGACGCGCCGAACGGTCGCGCAACGGGAGGGCGACCGAAGCGCGGCGCTGGACGAACCGGAGGCCCCGACCATGTCGGAACGGATGATCTGGGATGCGCTGGACGAGGGCCGCGACCCGACCGATCGGCCCGGTGACTCGGACACCGAGGGTCGGTGACGGGGCCGTCGCGAAGGGCCGCTACCCTTCAGTGACGTCGTCGGGAAAGCCTGGGTGATCTCAGGTGACGTGGGTGACCGAGCGAAAGGGAAACGACAGGCATGAGTCCGGCCTCCGTGCTTGACTCCATCCTCGAGGGAGTCTGCGCCGACGTTGCCGCGCGCGAAGCCCTCGTCAGCCTGTCCGAGATCAAAGCGCTGGCCGCGGCCGCGCCGCCGCCGCTCGACGTGATGGCCGCCTTGCGCGAGCCCGGTATCGGCGTCATCGCCGAAGTCAAGCGGGCCAGTCCGTCGGCGGGGTCGTTGGCGACCATCGCCGACCCGGCAAAGCTGGCCCGCGCCTACGAAGGCGGCGGCGCCCGGATCATCAGCGTGCTGACCGAGGAGCGTCGTTTCTGCGGTTCGCTCGACGACCTCGACGCGGTGCGCGCGGCGGTGTCGATCCCGGTGTTGCGCAAGGACTTTGTGGTGCGGCCCTACCAGATCCACGAGGCGCGGGCGCACGGCGCCGACATGCTGCTGCTCATCGTGGCCGCGCTCGACCAGTCGGCGCTGGTGTCGATGCTGGACCGCACCGAATCGCTGGGCATGACGGCCCTGGTGGAGGTGCACACCGAGGAAGAGGCCGACCGTGCGCTCAACGCCGGGGCCAACGTCATCGGCGTCAACGCCCGCGACCTGACCACACTGGCGGTGGACCGGGATTGCTTCGCGCGCATCGCTCCTGGGCTGCCCAGCAACGTGATCCGGATCGCCGAGTCCGGTGTGCGCGGCACCGCGGACCTGTTGGCGTACGCGGGTGCGGGCGCCGACGCCGTCCTGGTCGGTGAAGGTCTGGTCAAAAGTGGTGACCCGCGCGCCGCGGTTGCCGACCTGGTGACCGCCGGCACCCACCCGTCCTGTCCGAAACCGGCTCGCTAGTCGAACCCGATGAACCGCCTGCGCGTCGAGCCTTGGTGATGGAAGACCTGTCGGGGCCGGATCTTCCGCGTTCGAGTGCGGCCATCGCCGAACCCACCCGCCACGATCCCGATGCGGGCGGGCATTTCGGCGGCCCGGGTGGTTATGGTGGCCGTTACGTCGCGGAGGCGTTGATGGCGGTGATCGAGGAGGTGACCGCCGCCTACGAAAAGGAACGCGTCAACCAGGACTTCCTGGACGCCCTGGACGACTTGCAGACCCACTACACCGGCCGGCCGTCGCCGCTGTACGAGGCCACCCGCCTGAGTGAGCATGCCGGCGGGGCGCGCGTCTTCCTCAAGCGAGAAGACTTGAACCACACAGGTTCCCACAAGATCAACAACGTCCTCGGTCAGGCGTTGCTCGCCCGGCGAATGGGCAAGACGCGGGTGATCGCCGAAACCGGGGCCGGTCAGCACGGCGTGGCCACCGCCACCGCGTGCGCCTTGCTCGGCCTGGATTGCGTGATCTACATGGGGGCCGTCGACACCGCGCGCCAGGCGCTCAACGTCGCCCGCATGCGGCTGCTGGGCGCCGAGGTGGTCTCGGTCGAGTCGGGCTCGAAGACCCTCAAAGACGCCATCAACGAGGCCTTCCGCGACTGGGTCACCAACGCCGACACGACCTACTACTGCTTTGGCACCGCGGCGGGCCCGCATCCCTTCCCGACGATGGTCCGCGACTTTCAGCGCATCATCGGCCTGGAGACGCGGGTGCAGATTCAGAAACAGGCCGGCCGGTTGCCCGACGCCGTCACGGCCTGCGTGGGCGGCGGGTCCAACGCGATCGGCATCTTCCACGCGTTCATCGACGAGCCGGGCGTCCGGCTGGTCGGGTTCGAGGCGGCGGGCGATGGCGTCGAGACCGGCAGGCACGCCGCGACATTCAGCGGCGGCTCGCCCGGCGCGTTCCAGGGATCGTTCTCCTACCTGTTGCAGGACGAGGATGGTCAGACCATCGAATCCCATTCCATCTCGGCGGGTTTGGATTACCCGGGGGTGGGCCCGGAACACGCGTGGCTGCGGGAGACCGGGCGCGCCGAATACCGGCCCATCACCGACGCCCAGGCGATGGACGCGTTCCGGCTGCTGTGCCGCACCGAGGGCATCATCCCGGCCATCGAGTCCGCGCACGCGGTGGCCGGCGCCCTGGAGCTGGGCCTCGAATTGAGCGAAGAGTTGGGCCGCGGCGCGATCATCGTGGTGAACCTGTCGGGGCGCGGGGACAAGGACGTGGAGACCGCCGCGCAGTGGTTCGGGCTCATGGACGACGGCGGGGCCGCGCGATGACCGTCCAGCACGGCCAGGCGGGCAGGCTCGGCCCGACCTTCGAGTCGTGCCGCAAGGACGGTCGTGCCGCGCTGATCGGCTACCTGCCCACCGGCTACCCGGACGTGCCGACCTCGGTGGACGCGATGATCGCGCTGGTCGAATCCGGTTGCGACATCGTCGAGGTCGGTGTGCCCTATTCGGACCCCGGCATGGACGGTCCCACCATCGCCCGGGCCACCGAGATCGCACTGCACGGGGGAGTGCGCGTCCGGGACACGCTGGCCGCCGTCGAGGCGATCAGCTCGGCCGGCGGGCGGGCCGTGGTGATGACGTACTGGAACCCGGTGTTGCACTACGGGGTTGATGCGTTCGCGCGGGACCTGGCGGCGGCAGGAGGGTATGGCTTGATCACTCCCGACCTCATTCCCGACGAGGCCGGGCAGTGGATCGCGGCATCCGAGGAGCACGGGTTGGATCGCATCTTTCTGGTGGCGCCCTCGTCGACGCCGCAACGGCTGGTGATGACGGTCGAAGCGTCGCGGGGGTTCGTCTACGCGGCGTCGACGATGGGGGTCACGGGCGCGCGTGACGCGGTCTCGGATGCCGCACCCGAACTGGTCGACCGGGTGCGGGCCGTGTCCGACATACCCGTGGGGGTTGGCCTCGGCGTCCGCTCGCGCGAGCAGGCCGCGCAGATCGCCGGGTACGCCGACGGGGTCATCGTCGGGTCGGCGCTGGTGTCCGCGCTCGGCTCCGAAGGGTTGACCGCCGTGCGCGCACTGACAAAGCAACTCGCCGACGGTGTGCGCGACGGGGTGTCCGCCTCGTGACGACACCGATGCCGCTCGCGTACTTCCCGAGCCCGCCGCAAGGGGTGTGGCACCTCGGGCCGTTGCCGATCCGGGCGTACGCGCTGTTCATCATCACGGGCATCGTGGTGGCGTTGTTGCTCGGCGACCGGCGCTGGGAGGCGCGCGGCGGTGAGCGCGGCGTCATCTACGACATCGCGCTGTGGGCGGTGCCGTTCGGGTTGGTGGGCGGCAGGCTGTACCACCTGGCCACCGACTGGCGGACCTACTGGGGTCCGGGCGGGGCGGGATTCGGCGCGGCGCTGCGGATCTGGGACGGCGGCTTGGGAATCTGGGGCGCGGTCGCCCTCGGTGGTGTGGGCGCGTGGATCGCGTGTCGGCGGCGCGGGATTCCGCTGCCGGCCTTCGCCGACGCCATCGCGCCGGGAATCATTCTGGCGCAGGCGATCGGCCGGCTCGGCAACTATTTCAACCAGGAACTGTACGGCCGTGAGACGACGCTGCCGTGGGGTATGGAGATCTTCTACCGCCGCGACCCGTCGGGGTACGTCGATCCGCATTCGCTGGACGGCGTGTCGACGGGCCAGGTCGCGCTCGTCGTGCAGCCGACGTTTCTCTACGAATTGATCTGGAACCTCCTGGTTTTCGCGGTGTTGATCTACGTGGACCGGCGCTTCTCCCTGGGGCACGGCCGGCTGTTCGCCCTGTATGTCGCCGGCTATTGCATCGGGCGCTTCGGCGTCGAGCTGCTGCGCGACGACACCGCGACCCACATCGCGGGAATCCGGATCAACTCGTTCACATCGACTTTCGTGTTCATCGGAGCGGTGGTGTATTTGATCTCGGCGCCGAAGGGTCGCGAGGATCCCGCGAGCCTGCGCGGCAACCAGGGCGATGTCGAAGTATCGACGATCACCGAGGAGGCGGCAGCGGCCGCGACGGTGGCCGCCGCCGGCGAAGCCGACGAACCGACGGAGGCCGGGGAGACGGTCGCGTCCGCCGACAGCCCGGAGCCTGAAGCGGTCACCGCGGAATCCTCTGATGCCGGGGCATCCGAACCCGAGTCGGCGGCGGAGGCCATGGAGCCGGACGCCGTGCCGTCCGACCTCGACGAAACCTCGAGAGGAGCTCGACGAAGTCCAGCTCGAGAGCCCGGGAGCTCGACGAAGCCCCGGCGGAGCTCGATGAAACCTCGGAGGAGCTCGACGAAGCGCCGCAGGACTTGGACGAAGCCGTGGAGGGCTCCGAGCCCGAACCCGTCCCTTCGGAGGACGCGGAGCCGGAGTCGGCGGAGCCGAAAGCCGTCGAGCCCGAGACCGAACAGCCGTTAGAGGATTCGGAGCCCCTGTCGGACGAACCGGAAGCCGCAGAGCCCGCCGAGGCAGAGCCTGCCGAGTCAGAGCCCGCGGAATCGGCGGCGGAGCAGATGGAACCGGACGCCGCCGAGGCCGAGCCCGAGCACCCCGACGCGGAAGCCGCGGAACCCGAACACACCGAGCCCGAGACGGCCGAGCCGGAGACGGCCGAGCCCGAGACGGCCGAGGCCGAGACGGCCGAGCTCGAGGCGGCCGAGCCGAGGCGGCCGAGCCCGAGACGGCCGAGCCCGAGGCAGCCGAGCCGAGACGGTCGAGCCCGAGACGGCCGAGCCCGAACCGGACACCGAAGCCGACGACGCCACCGAAGAAGAAGGCCGAGCCCGAGACGGCCGAACCCGGGAAGCGCGCAGACGAAACGCCGACCGGCGACGACCAAGCGACCCGGCGGCGATGGAGCCTGCGCCGCAGGAACAGGCGGTAGCCGCTGAGCGGCCGAGAGCCTTCGGCTTACGGCGCCGCGCGGCCGATCTGTCATGCTGGGCACTGTGACCGAAAAGTCGCGCCACCGCGATCGCCGGTACACGGCGGTCGGCACCGCCGCGACGCTGGGCGGCGCGCTGGCGTACGTGGCACTCGTCGATCCGCACGACACCGCGGCGGTGTATCCGCTGTGCCCCTTCAAGTGGCTCACCGGCTGGAATTGCCCGTTTTGCGGCGGGCTTCGAATGACCCACGACCTGCTGCACGGCGACCTCATGGCCAGCGCCTACGACAACGTCTTCCTGCTGGTCGGTATCCCGCTGGTGGCCATCTGGGGCCTGCTTCGGCGTCGCCGCGGCGAGGCGGCGCTGCCGATTCCGGCGGTGCTCGCCATCACGGTCGCCTCGGTGCTGTGGACGGTGCTGCGGAACCTGCCGGGTTTCCCGTTGGTGCCGACCGTCACCGGCTAGCGGCGGCCAGCACCGCCGCGCACGACTATGCTGGGTCGCCGTGAGTAGACGCGGGAAGATCGTCTGCACCCTCGGCCCGGCGACCAACTCCGATGAGCTCATCCTGGCGCTGGTGGAGGCCGGAATGGACGTCGCCCGAATGAACTTCAGCCACGGCGACTACTCCGATCACAAAGCCGCTTACGAGCGGGTGCGGGCCGCTTCCGACGCCACCGGCCGCGCGGTCGGCGTGCTGGCCGATCTGCAGGGCCCGAAGATCAGGCTGGGGCGATTCGCGTCGGGGCCCACCTTCTGGGCGGACGGCGAAACGGTGCGCATCACCGTCGCGGAGTGCCAGGGCACCCACGACCGGGTGTCGACCACCTACAAAAAGTTGGCGAAGGACGCGGTGGCCGGCGACCGGGTTCTGGTGGATGACGGCAAGGTCGGCCTCGTGGTCGATGCCATCGACGGCGACGACGTCGTCTGCACCGTCACCGAAGGGGGACCGGTCAGCAACAACAAGGGCCTCTCGCTTCCCGGGGTCAGCGTGTCCGCGCCTGCCTTGTCGGACAAGGACATTGAGGATCTCACCTTCGCGCTGGAGCTCGGCGTCGACCTGGTGGCGCTGTCGTTCGTGCGCTCGCCGTCCGACGTCGAGCTCGTGCACGACGTGATGGATCGGGTGGGGCGGCGGGTTCCGGTGATCGCCAAGCTGGAGAAGCCCGAAGCGGTCGACAACCTGGAAGCGATCGTGCTGGCCTTCGACGGGATCATGGTGGCGCGCGGCGACCTGGGCGTCGAGCTGCCGCTGGAAGAGGTGCCGCTGGTGCAGAAGCGGGCGATCCAGATCGCCCGGGAGAACGCCAAGCCGGTCATCGTGGCGACGCAGATGCTCGATTCGATGATCGAGAGCTCACGGCCGACGCGGGCCGAGGCCTCCGACGTCGCCAATGCGGTGCTCGACGGCGCCGACGCGCTGATGTTGTCCGGCGAGACGTCGGTGGGGAAGTACCCGATGGCGGCCGTCCGGACCATGTCGCGGATCATCTGTGCCGTCGAGGACAATTCCACGGCCGCGCCGCCGCTGGCGCATGTGCCCCGCACCAAACGAGGGGTCATCTCCTATGCCGCGCGTGACATCGGTGAGCGGCTCGACGCCAAGGCGCTGGTCGCCTTCACCCAGTCGGGCGACACGGTCAAGCGCCTGGCGCGCCTGCACACCCCGCTGCCGCTGCTGGCGTTCACCGCGTGGCCCGAGGTGCGCAGCCAGCTCGCCATGACGTGGGGCACCGAGACCTTCATCGTGCCGATGATGACCTCGACCGACGGCATGATCCGCCAGGTCGACAAGTCGCTGCTGGAACTCGGTCGCTACAAGCGCGGTGACCTGGTGGTGATCGTCGCCGGTGCACCACCTGGCACAGTAGGATCGACCAACCTGATTCACGTGCACCGAATCGGGGAGGACGACGTCTAGCGACAGCCCGCCTCCTCACGCCGCATCGCGGTTTGATGAGGATGCGGGCAATTGAGCCGAGGAGAGCCCGTGGCGGTGGAGTCTCAGCAGCCGAATGTGCGACGGGACACGCATTCCGACTTCGTGGAGTTGCTGGAGATACTCGACCTCACGCGGGTCAGCGACGACCTGTTCACCGGTTCGCATCCCAGCAAGAATCCGCTGCGAACGTACGGCGGTCAGCTGATGGCGCAGTCCTTCGTCGCCGCCAGCCGCACGCTGACCCGGTCAGACTTGCCGCCCAGCGCCCTGGCGGTGCACTACATCAACGGCGGCGACACCGCGCGGGACATCGAATTCCGCGTGAGCCGGCTGCGGGACGAGCGCAGCTTCGCCAACCGCCGGGTCGACGCGGTGCAGGACGGCGTGCTGTTGTCCTCGGCGCTGATCTCGTACATGTCCGCCGGCCCGGGTCTCGAGCACGGCGTCGAGCCGCCGCTGGTGGACCCCCCGCACACGCGGCCACCCCTCTCGGAACTGCTGCGGGGCTACGAGCAGATCGTCCCGCACTTCGTCAACGCCCTGCACCCGATCGAATGGCGCTACACCAACGACCCGGCCTGGATCATGCGGAAGAAAGGCCAGCGCCTCCCGCACAACCGGGTCTGGATGAAGGCCCTGGGTGCGTTGCCCGACGACCCGGTGCTGCACACCGCGGCGATGGTGTACTCCTCGGACACCACGGTGCTGGATTCGATCGTCACCACGCACGGGCTGTCCTGGGGCTTCGACCGCATCTTCGCCGCGTCCGCCAACCAATCCGTCTGGTTCCACCGGCAGGTCGACTTCAACGACTGGGTGCTGTATTCGACGTCGTCGCCGGTGGCCGCCGAATCGCGCGGGCTGGGCACCGGCCACTTCTTCAATTCCTCCGGAAACATCGTCGCCACGGTCGTCCAGGAGGGCGTGGTGAAATACTTTCCGCCCTCGCCGCGATAGACACCCGAGAGACACCCGAGAGATAATTGCGGGATACCTGCGCAGGCAGCGGCCTGATTTCGGTCCGGTCGGGCCGCCGTCGGGCGTAAGTTTCGGTCTGCCGGGTATTCGGTGCAGGGGCGGCGCAAGCCGCCCGGCTGGATCGTCAGCAGCATCGGGAGGTGAAGGGTGAGCGGGTCGCCGGCCGACGTCGCGGTGAGGCATCGCGCGCGCCAACATGTTGTGGTCCACGTGGACTCGCCCGCAGCCCGCTGGATCGGCGCCCTGGCCCTGATGTGCGCCGCGGGTTGGCTTCTCGTCATCCTTGTCCGCCACCACCAGCATCCGGACTGGCATTACACCGACAGGTTGGGTTGGTCGCTGACGGTCCTCGGCGCGGTGGCGTTCATCGCCCGCGGGATCTTCCTCGGGCGACCGGTGACGACGGTCCACGCCGTGGCGTCGGCCCTCTTCGTGGTGGCGGGGCTGGGGTCGCACGTGTTGTCCTTCGATCTGCTCGGCGACCTGCTGATTGTCAGCTCCGGAATCGTGCTGATGTGGGCGACCTCGTCGCGTCCGCGGCCCGAGGACCTGCCCCGGGTGTGGACCCTGGTCAACGCCACCCGGGACGACGCGCTGGCGCCCTTCGCCATGCAGACGGGCAAGTCCTATCACTTCACCGCGGACGGGAAGGCCGCCCTGGCCTACCGGACCCGGCTGGGGTTCGCCGTGGTCGGCGCCGACCCGATCGGGGACGAGGACAAGTTCGGCGAATTGATCGCCGATTTCGCGGCGACCTGCCACGCGCGCGGCTGGCGGATCGCGGTGGTGGGGTGCAGCGAGCGCCGACTCGGGCTGTGGGCAGACCCCGCGGTGATCGGGCAGACGCTGCGGCCGGTCCCCATCGGCCGCGACGTCGTCATCGACGTGTCGGGTTTCGACATGGTGGGCCGCAAGTTCCGCAACCTGCGTCAGGCGGTCAAACGCAGCCACAATTTCGGCATCACCACGGAAATTGTGGGGGAGCAGGAGCTTGACGACGAGCAGCTTGCCGAGCTGACCGACGTGGTGCGGTCCTCCTCGCACGGCGCCAACACCCAGCGCGGCTTCTTCATGAACCTCGACGGGGTGCTCGAAGGCCGGTTCCCCGGGATCCGGCTGATCGTCGCCAGGGACGCCTCCGGAACGGTGCAGGCGTTCCACCGCTATGCCACCGCAGGTGCCGGCAGTGACATCACCCTCGACGTTCCGTGGCGTCGCCGCGGGGCCCCCAACGGGATCGACGAGCGGCTCAGCGTTGACATGGTCATGGCCGCGAAAGAAGCTGGAGCGCAGCGTGTTTCGCTTGCTTTCGCGGCCTTTCCCGAGATCTTCGACGACAAGAACCGCAGCCGGACCCAGCGCGTCTTCTACCGGTTGATTCACGTGCTCGACCCGCTGATCGCGCTCGAGTCGCTGTATCGGTACGTGCGCAAGTTTCACGCGCTGGACGCGCGGCGCTACGCGCTGGTCTCGATGACCCAGCTGGGGTGGTTGGTGTTCGTGCTGTTGTCGGTGGAGTTCATGCCGCGCCGGCGCCACCTCTAGGGGCCGCTTCGGCGCCGAACGTGAAGCTGGCCGCACACTGGACGCCGAACGTGATGGCCCGTTTAGCGGAGACGCAGTTCTCGGCAGCCGAATTCCGCGGGCAGGTGATGCGTCGCCACCACGACGGTCCGGTCCGCCGACATCAGCCCCGATTGGGGGCCCAGCAGGTCGCCCAGGATTCGTTGCGCGTCGGTCGCGTCGAGGTGCTCGGTGGGCTCGTCGAGCAGCACGATCCGAGCGGGGGACAGCACGGCGCGGGCGAGCAGGAACCGCCGCCGCTGGCCGGCCGAGAGGGCTTGCGCGCCCCCCGTCAGCACCGTGGACAACCCTTCCGGGAGAGCGGTTGCCCAGTCGCCGAGGCCGACCGCATGCAGCGCCGCGGTCAGCTCGTCGTCGCGGCAGTCTCCGCGGGCCACCAGCAGGTTGTCCCGGACGGTGGTGGCGAAGATGTGCGCATCCTCGGCGAAATAGCCTACCGCCCTGCGGATTTCGTCTTCGTCGAGGCGGCGCAGGTCTTTCCCGTCGAGCAGTACCTGGCCGTCCGCCGGGGGCAGCAGCCCGGCCAGCGTCATCAGCAGCGTCGTCTTACCCGAGCCGCTGGGGCCGGTGACGGCCAGCCGCGCGCCCGGCGCCAAGTCAACGCCCACCCGGGCCGACCGCGCCGCGCCGGCGTAGCCCGCGCAGATGTCGGCGGTCAACCGGCGGGTGCCGACGGGTGACGACGGCGTGGGGTCGGGTGGCTCCTCGGCGGGGACTGGCGGGGCCAGGTCCAAGAGCCGGCGGGCGGCGATTCGTGACCGGGTCAACTGGACGGCGGCGGCCGGCAACGGCGTCATCGCCTCGAACGCCGAGAGCGGCAACAACATCAGGACCGCCAGGGTGGTTGGGGCGACGGCCGGGGCCAGCCCGATCGCGGCCACCACCGCGCCGATCACGCTCGCCCCGATTGCCGCGGTCGGCACCGCCTCGGCGAGCGCGGCCGGCCTGGCGGCGGCGTCGAGGGCGGCGCCCCAACCGCGTTGCCGGCGCTGCGCCTCGGCGATGACGCCGGGAAGCGCTCCGGCGACACGGAGTTCGGGGGCGTGTTCGAGAGCGGTCATTGCCGCGGTGTCGCGTCCGGAATGGTATTGCCGCGCAACCTCTTCCTGGCTCGCGGCGGCCTTGCCCGCAAGCCATGGCGCGACGACCCCGGCGGTCAGCAGGGAGGCCGCCAGCACCGCCGCGGCCGGCATCGAGATCGCCCCGACGACCGTGGTCGCCGCCACCGCCAGCACCGCGGCGACGCCGATGGGCACCAGGGCGCGCACCAGCACGTTGGCCAGCTCGTCGACGTCGGCGCCCACCCGCGCCACCAGTTCGCCACTGTGCAGCCGCACGGCGGCCGCCGGTGCCCCCTGGGCCAGCCGCCGGTAGATCTGGGCCCGCGCGTTGCCGGCGGCCCGCAGCGCGGCGTCGTGCGTGGCGAGCCGCTCGCAGTAGTGCAGGACCCCCCGCGAGATCGCGAACGCGCGCACGGCGACGGCCGCGACCGAAAGGTCGAGGACGGGCGGCATCTGCCAGGCGCGCGTGATCAGCCAGGCCGATACGCCCGCCAGCGCCAGCGCGCTGCCCAGCGACAGCACGCCGAGCGCAATGGCCGCGAGCAGGCGGGGCAGCCGCGGGCGCAGCAGGCCGGCGATCGCCTGGGTGGTTTGGCGGCGACCCGCTTCGCCCGGCTTCGCCGCGCTTGCGATCGCCTGGGTGGTTTGGCGGCGACCCGCTTCGCCCGGCTTCGCCGCGCTTGCGATCGCCTGGGTGGGATCAGACCGCGGCATAACGCGCCTCCCGCTCGGCGGCCACCTGGACGACCCGGTCACCGATGGCCAAGACGGGCTCGCGATGGCCGACGACCACCACCGTCGCCCCGGCGCGTGCGCGTGCGACGACGGCGCGCAGCACCCGTTGTTCCGTGCCGGCGTCCAGGTGCGCGGTCGGCTCGTCGAGCAGTAACACCGGCGCGGCGGACCCGAGCACCCGGGTGAGGCCGAGTCGTTGCCGCTGTCCCAGCGACAGACCGAAGCCGTCGCGGCCCAAGACGGTATTCACCCCGTCGGGCAGCTCGGCGAGCACCTCGTCGAAACCGGAAGCCCGGCAGGCCGTTTCGAAGTCTTCGAGGTCACCGAACAGGGTCAGGTTGTCCCCGACCGTGCCGGCGAGGAGCGCGGGTCGTTGTGGCAGCCAGGCCAATTGTCGCCACCACGCCGTCGGCTCCAGCTCGGCGACGTCGATCCCGGCCACGGTGACCCGGCCCGTTGACGGCACGGTGACGCCCGTGATGGCCTGCAGCGTCGTGCTCTTTCCGGCGCCGTTCGGTCCGGTCAGCACCGTCACCGAGCCGGGTTCGATCACCGCGGTCAGACCCCGCGGCGCGGTACCGTCGCGTCCCGCCACGCCCAGATTCTCGAATCGGATGTCGGCGCCACGGGCGGCCACCGTTCGGTTTCGCGACTCCGCCGGAAAAGCGGCGGAGGCGCCGATGAGGGCGAACGCCTCGTCGGCGGCGGTCCGCCCGTCTTGCGCGGCATGGAATTCCACGCCGACCCGCCGCAGGGGCCAGTAGACGTCGGGTGCCAGCAGCAGGACCGTCAGGCCGGTGGCCAGGGTCATTTCACCGAACACCAGGCGCAGCCCGATGCTGACCGCGATCAGCGCGACACCGAGGGTGGCCAGCAACTCGAGGACCAGCGCCGACAGGAAAGCGATCCGCAGCGTCGCCATCGCCGATCGTCGGTGGGCGGCAGCAAGTTCGGCGATTCGCCGTTCGGGGCCCCGGGCCCGCCCCAGCGCCCGCAGGGTGGGAATGCCGGCGATCAGATCGAGCAGACGCGCCTGCAGGGTGGTCATGGCCGCCAGCGCCGCCGCCGACCGCTCGGCGGTCGCCAGCCCGATCAGCACCATGAAGACGGGGATCAGCGGCAGGGTGATCAGCACGATCACCGTCGATTTCAGGTCGTAGACCGCGATCACAACGACGGTGGCGGGTGTCAGGATCGCCGCGAGCAGCAAAGTGGGCAGGTAGCCGGCGAAATAGGGACGCAGGCCGTCGAGACCGCGGGTGACGACCACCGCGGCGGCATCGCGCTGTGCCGCCACCTCGCGGGGCTGCCGGGCGGTCGTCGCCGTCAGCACCTGGCCCGACAGGTCGGCGATGACGGCGCTGGCCCCCCGTTGCCCCAGGCGCGCCTGGAGCCACTGCGTGACGGTGCGGACAGTCCACAGCGCCAACAGGATTGCCAGCGGGCCCAGCCACCGGTGCAGCTGGCGGGCGGACGGGTCCGCGACGACGCGCGCGACGAGGCTGCCCAGCAGAATCGCCGAGCCGATCGCGCAACCGGAGATCACCACCCCGCATCCCACGGCCGCACCCAGGTAGCGCCGCAATGCGGTCGACGCGCGCCACAGCCGAGGGTCCACGGGCCCCCGTGCTGTCGGGGCCGAGTCGGTATCGCTCAGGACTGACGCCTCGCCAAGCCGATGGGCGCCGGTAGCCTGTCGGCCGAAAGCCGCTGCCGGAACACCCAATACGTCCAGGCCTGGTACACCACCGTCAGCGGCGCCATGATCACCGTCACCCAGGTCATGACCTTCAGCGTGTAGGGCGTCGACGACGCGTTGTAGATCGTCAGGTTCCACTGCGGGTTGAGGGTGGACGGCACCAGGTTGGGATAGAGCGCGCCGAACAGCAGGATCACGACGGCGGCCACGACCACGGCGGTGCAGCTGAATGCCCAGCCGTCGGACGTCTGCCGCCACACCAACACCACCGCCGCCAGCTGCGCGACCACCGCCACCCCCAGCACCAGCCAAGTCCAGTCCTTGCCGTAGGCCAGCTGTGTCCACAGCCCAAAACCCGCGACCAGTGCGGTCACCGGAAGCGACAACCACACCGCGAGCCGGTGGGCGTCGTCGCGAATGGCGCCGGACGTCTTGAGGGACAGGAACACCGCGCCGTAGAGCAGGAAGAGCCCGGCGGTCGCCACACCGCCGAGCAGCGTGTAGGCGTTGAGCACGTCGGTGATCGACAGGTGAACGTGGCCGGCGGCGTCCACCGGCAGCCCGCGGACCAGGATGGCGAACGCCACGCCCCACAGGATGGCCGGTAGCCAGGAGCCGGCCGCGATGCCGAAATCGGCCCAGCCGCGCCACTTCGTGTCGTCGACCTTGCCGCGCCATTCGATGGCCACGGCGCGCAGGATCATGCCGACCAGGATGGCCAGCAGCGGCAGGTACAGGGTGGAGAACACCACGGCGTACCAGACGGGGAATGCGGCGAAAATCGCCGCTCCGCCGACGATCAGCCAGACTTCGTTGCCGTCCCAGACCGGCCCGATGGTGTTGAGGGCCGTGCGTCGCTGTGGTTCGGGCTCGCTCGTGCCGATGCGGGCCAGGGGCTCCATCAGCATGCCCACCCCGAAGTCGAATCCCTCGAGGACGAAGAAACCAACGAACAGCATCCCGATGATGCCGAACCACAATTGCTGCAGTTGCATCGGTCAGATCCTTTCCCCGACAGCTGGCGCAAAGTCTCCAAACACGTTGGCGGGCTAGTTAATAGGCGAAGGAGAGCGGCGCAACCTCATCGTCGGTGGGTCCCTTGGGCGGCGCGGGCTCCGCGTCGTGTTCCTGCGGCCCTTCGGTGATGTAGCGCTTCTGCAGCCAGAACCAGATGACCGCGAGCACCGCGTAGACGGCGGTGAAGGTCACCAGGGAGGTGATCACCATTGCCGGCGGGTGGTCGGACACCGCTTCGGCGACGGTGAACCGGACGTGCTGATCACCCGTCGGGTTGACCGCGACGATCCAGGGCTGGCGGCCCATCTCGGTGAATACCCAGCCGGCAATGTTCGCCAGGTAGGGCGCGGGAATGGTCAGCAGTGCAAACCAGGAGAACCATCGCTGGTTGGGAATCCGGCCGCCGCGGGTGAGCCACAACGCGGCCAGCGCGAACAGCACCGGAATGGCCAGCAGCCCGATCATCGCGCGGAACGACCAGTAGGTGACGAACATGTTGGGCCGGTAGTCATTCGGACCGAATCGCTGCTCGTAGTCCCGCTGCAGGTCGCGGACGCCCTGCAGCGTGACGTTGCTGGTCTTACCCTCGGCGAGGAATGGCAGCACATAGGGCACCTCGATGACGCCCCTGACGCCGTCGCAGTTGTTGTGCCGACCCACGGTCAGAATGGAGAACCCCGGGTCCGTCTGGGTGTCACACAGCGACTCGGCCGACGCCATCTTCATCGGCTGCTGAACGAACATCAGCTTGCCCTGGCTGTCGCCGGTGAAGAACAGGCCCACCGCGGCGATCAGCACAACCCAACAGCCCAGGATGGTCGCCGGGCGGAACATCGTGCGCGCGTTTAACTCCGCCGCGGGCGTGGCTGATGCGGGAGTGCGCGAGCGCACCAGCCACCACGCGCTGACGGCCGCGACGAAGGCGCCCGCGGTCAGCAGCGAAGCGGTCACGGTATGGGTGAACGCCCACCGGGCGGTGTTATTGGAGAGCAGCGCGCCGATGCTGTCCAACTCGGCGCGGTGCGTGACCGGGTTGTAGTGCGCGCCGACCGGGTGCTGCATGAACGAGTTGGCCACGATGATGAAGAACGCCGAGGCGTTGACCCCGAGCGCCACGATCCAGATGGAGGCGAGGTGGAGCAGTTTCGGCAGCCGGCCCCAGCCGAAGATCCACAAGCCGATGAACGTGGACTCGAAGAAGAAGGCGAACAAGCCCTCCATGGCCAACGGCGCGCCGAAGATGTCGCCGACGAACCGGGAATACTCACTCCAGTTCATGCCGAACTGGAATTCCTGCACGATGCCGGTCGCCACGCCGATGGCGAAGTTGATCAAGAACAACTTGCCGAAGAACTTGGTCAGGCGATACCAGGCGGCGTTGCCGGTGGCCACCCAGACCGTCTGCATGATCGCGAGCAGGGGTGCCAAACCGATTGTGAGCGGTACGAACAGGAAGTGGTAGACGGTGGTGATACCGAACTGCCACCGCGAGATATCGACGACGTTCACGGGTTGATCTCCCCTGGTTCTCGAGGGCTACGACATAGTGTAGTAGTACTGCTCGGGCGGCGCTAACCCGCCAGGGTCTTGGACGCCTTACGAATGCCGAACGACGACACGACCTCGAACGCGCCGATCACCACGCACCAGACACCGACCACGAGCGCCAGGGTGACGATCGAGTCGAACGGCGACGCCAGCACGATGATCCCGGCGAGCAGGCTGATCAGGCCGATGAAGATCGACCATCCCCGGCCGGGCAATGTCGGGTCGCTGATCGCGGAAATCGTTGTGGCGACTCCGCGGAAGATGAACCCGATGCCAATCCAGATGGCCAGCAACAGAATTGCGTAACCCTGACCGAAGTGGCGGAACGCCAACACCGCCAGGATCAGCGACGCCGCACCGCTGATGAACAACAAGATGCGGCTGCCCGCCGAAACATGCAGGGCGAAGGCGAAGACCACTTGCGCGGCTCCGGTGATGAGCAGGTATACGCCGAAGAAGATCGCGGCGACCACGATGGAAATTCCCGGCCACGCCAGGATCATGCCGCCGACGATCAGCGACAGGATTCCCGACAGCAGAGCGGACTTCCACAGATGCGGCAACAAGCTTGGAACGGAGGCAGTCCCGGAAGTGGTTGTCATGGCCTTTGAAGTGTGGCACAGGCGCCGGTCCCGCGGATAGGGTCTTTGGACTCAGACGCGGGCGGCGCGCGTCTCCTCGGTGAGCACGTCGCCGACGGCCGGTGTCGGTTCCGGGGCCGGTTTGCGGTCGATGAGGTACCACGTGCGCATGACGCCTTTGCCCTTGACCTCGATCAATCCCCGCTCGCGCAGGACGAACTCGTCCTTGAGGAGCTCGTACATGTCCTCGGGCACCTGAATTCGTCCCACCGAGTCGGTGGATTCCATCCTGGACGCAACATTGACCGCGTCGCCCCACACGTCGTAGAAGAACCGGCGCGAACCCACCACACCCGCGACCACCGGCCCGGTGGCCATGCCCACCCGCAGCGGGACGGGGTCGCCGTGCGGATCCTGTAGCCCGGCCACGACATTGGTCATCTCGAGAGCGAAGTCCGCCAGCGCGCGGGCATGGTCGGGCCGCGGGCGCGGCACTCCGCTGACCACCATGTAGGAGTCACCGCTGACTTTGATCTTTTCCAGTCCGTGCCGGTCCACCAGTTCGTCGAGGGTGCCGTACAGGCGGTCCAGGAATCGCACGAGTTCGGCGGGCGCGGTGCTGCTGGCACGCTCGGTGAAGCCGACGATGTCGGCGAACAGAACCGACGCCTCGTCGTATTTGTCGGCGATGACGTTGCGGTCCGGCGCTTTGAGCCGATCCGCGATGCTGGCCGGCAACATGTTGGCCAGCAGGGCCTCGGACCGCTCGTACTCGGATTCCATCAAGGCCTCGGCGCGCGCGGTGTCACGCAGTGCGAACCACACCGTCACGACCACCATCACGCAGGCGGAGATGGTCGTCACGACAAATGCCACCGACTGGGCCCAGGCCGGCTGCAGCCCGGTGTTGCGCGGAATCAGATATTCCGCCGCGATGATGAGGCCGGCGGCCACCGCCGCCAGCGCCGACGCCAACACGATGTGTTCGATCCCCAGCAGCAGCACCACCAGGCACGCGCCGACCAGGAAGAAGAATTCCGACCCCGAGCCGGTGCCCACCGCCAGGCAGCTGACGAACACCGACACGTAGGCGGCGGTCATAAAGGTAAGCGGCGCAACCAGATCCCCGAATCGGTACAGCCACGGCACCGTCGCGAAGACGATCGCGGCGATGATGTTGATCGAGCCGATCCGCCAGGACCAGGAATTAGTCGCGATCTGCACGACGAGGAAGGTCGCAAGGATCAGGACGGACAGCCAGGCGGCGATGTTGAGCAGTCGTACCCGGCGCGAAGCGGCGCCCGCGTAGTGCTGATTGCGCTCGCGGGCCTGCGCCCGCACCGCCGCCACGCAATCCGGGCGCTTCGGTTCGTCCGATGATCTCGGTGCGGCACCGCATTTCTTCGCCGCCGCAAAGGCCGCCACAAAGACAGCGTAACCGCTGACCTCGATATTCGTCGGGCCGCCCGCCAAATTGGGAACGAGCGTGTTCAGTCGGCGCCGGCGGGAATGGTCACCGCTGCCCGGGTGCCACCCCCGATCGTCGACGTCAGCTTCATCGCACCACCCATGGCGTCGATGCGGACCACCAGCGACGCGAGCCCGATGTGACCTGCGGCGACGCATCGATTCAGGATGGCCGTGTCGAAGCCCACCCCGTCGTCGACGACGGTGAGCGTGATGGCGTCGGCCGTTCGGCTCAGGCGAACCCGGACGGTTTTCGCCCGCGCGTGCTTGTATGCGTTGGCGAGCAATTCGCGGGCCGCTCGGTACAGCAGGGACTGGGATCGCGGCTGGCCGACGTCGTCGAGGTCGGCTTCGATGGCGAAGTTCGCGCGGTGTTCGTAGTCGCGGATCAACTGGCGCAGCGCCGCGGTCAGGCCCACTTCGGTGAGCACCTGGGGATGCAGCGCGGTGACGGCGCTGCGCAGCCGGGTCGCCGTGTCCTGGATCGCCTTGTAGGCGGCGTCCAAGCCCGGATCGGTATACCGCTCGCGGACTTCGTCCAGTTCGAGCCGCGCCGCCAGCAGATCCTGCAGCGGTCCGTCGTGCAATTGCTCAGCCAGGGCCCGCGAATGGCGCTCGTCGGCGCGCATCGACTCCGAGACGAGGGTGCGGCGCATGTCGAGCAACGCCGCCACCCGCGCCGCCGCGCGGGTCAGGAAATAACACAACGCGGTCATCGCGGCCGCCAACCACAGCAGCAACCCGAAGTGGGTGTACGCCACCTTCGGCAGCTCGACCGTTTCGTCGCGCCTCGAATAGACGACCCACACCGCCAGATACCCGATCGCGGTCAAGATTCCGACGGACGCGGTGAGCGCAGGGCGGTCCTGGAACGCCACCGAAATCGGCAGTACGAAGAACACCGGCAGCAACGCCACGGTGGCCCCACCCGACACCACACACAGAGCCACCACGGTGAGCACGTCGATCCCCGTCGAGGTCCAGCCGGCCCACGGAGGCACGGGGCCGCGCAGCACCACCACCACCCACACGAGCGCGCCGATGCTGTAGGCGGTCAGGATCACCGCGTACGCGAGCGGCAGCCAGTGCTCGACCTCCCACAACGACACCAGCAGGACGATCAAACCGATCAGCGGCAAGCGCAGGAAGGCCGCCAGTCGGACGGGTTCGGCCGCGACGAAGTCGACCATTCGGGCCAGCTGCGGGGCCATGTCAGTCCAGCAATCCGCGCCGCATCGCAGCCGCCACGGCCGCCGCGCGATCACCGACGCCGAGTTTCTCGTACAACCGCTGGACGTGGCTTTTGACCGTCGACGGCGCCAAGAACAGTTCCGCGGCGATCGCGGGGACGTTCAGGCCCTGGGCGATGAAGTTCAGGACCTCGGCCTCGCGGGGGGTCAGGGCCGGGGTCTGGGCCTCGCCGCGGCGACGGATCTCCGCTGCCAGGCCCGCGGCCAGGGCCGGCGACACGACGTCTCGGCCATTTGCGCAGTCGAGCACGCCGCGCACGATTTCGTTTTTGGTCGACTCCTTGGGCAGGAATCCCGCGGCGCCTTCTTCCAGCGCGTGGAACACGATCGCCGACTCGTCGTGCGCAGAGAGCAGCAACACCCTGGTCGGCAGGTCGTCGCTGCGTACCGCGGCGGCCACCTTCGCGCCGTCCATTCCGGGCATCCGATAGTCCAGCAGCGCGACGTCCGGCAGGTGGGTCTTGATCAGGGCCAGGGCGGTGACGCCGTCGGCCGCTTCGGCGACCACTTCCACGACGCCGCTCGAGGTCAACGCGCGAACGAGGCCATCGCGAAACAGCGGGTGATCTTCGCCCACGACGACGCGCACTTTCTCGGTCGCCGCCTGGCCGATCATGGCGATGAGTCTCCCATGCCGTTTGCCGCTATTTCCCCCGATCGGGGGAGGCGCAATTCATCCCGCCTGCCGACTGGTCGGCGGAAAGACACTACTAATCCGCCACGGAATAGTAATTGCAGGTTGGTGAAAACGGCAGGCGGAACGAAGCCCGACAAATTTCGCGGGTCTTTAGCCGCACAGAGTTGCTTAAACGGCAGGTGCTTAAACCGCAGGTGGCTAAACGGCGCCTAGCCCTCTTAACCGCATAGGAGTAGTCGATATGGAAGCAATCGGCCCTTACATCGGCACGCCGGAGGAGGCCCGCAATGCCTGGGTGTCGAGGGCGAGCTGCCGCTCCACCGATCCCGAGGAACTCTTCGTCCGCGGAGCCGCGCAGAAAAAAGCGGCGGCCGCCATCTGCCGGCACTGTCCCGTCGCCGCGGAGTGCCTCGCCGAAGCGCTCGACAACAACATGGAGTTCGGTGTGTGGGGCGGCATGACCGAACGCCAGCGCCGGGCGTTGCACAAGCAGCACCCCGACGTGGAGTCCTGGTCGGAGTTTATCGCCGCCCGGCGCAAGCACCGCCACAGCGGCTGGTCTGCGTAACCTGCTGGGCCGCGGGGGAAGTGGTGCCCTCGGTGAGATTCGAACTCACACTGTACGGGTTTTGAATCCGTTTCCTCTGCCAGTTGGGATACGAGGGCTTTACCCGGCCTCCTACCTTAGAGGCAGCCTCCCACCATAGAGGATTTGGCGTGTGGGCCCGTGCCGCCGCCCCCCGGGTCGCTGGTCGCATGGGCCCACGGAAGAATGTCCGTCATGACGGGCCCCACCACCGACACCGGTGCCGCTCTGCCGCGCCGAGTCCTGATCGCGGAAGACGAAGCGCTCATCCGCATGGACCTTGCCGAGATGCTGCGAGAGGAGGGGTACGAGATCGTCGGCGAGGCCGGTGACGGCCAGGAGGCCGTCGAGTTGGCCGAGCGGCACAAACCGGACCTGGTCATCATGGACGTGAAAATGCCGCGCCGGGACGGGATCGATGCCGCGTCGGAGATCGCGAGCAAGCGCATCGCGCCGATCGTCGTCCTGACCGCATTCAGCCAGCGCGACCTCATCGAACGCGCCCGCGACGCCGGGGCGATGGCCTACCTGGTGAAGCCCTTCACCATCAGCGACCTGATCCCGGCCATCGAACTTGCCGTCAGCCGATTCAGCGAGATCACCGAGCTGGAGCGCGAGGTGGCCACGCTGTCCGACCGGCTGGAAACCCGCAAGCTCGTCGAGCGCGCGAAGGGCGTGCTGCAGACCAAGCAGGGCATGACCGAGCCCGAGGCGTTCAAGTGGATCCAGCGCGCCGCCATGGACCGGCGGACCACCATGAAACGGGTGGCCGAAGTGGTCCTGGAAACCCTCGACACCCCGGACACCCCGGAGGACACCTCTAAGGATTAGTCCGGCGTCCAGTGTGCGCACTGGGCGTTGCCGGTGCGGTCACGGCGGCGACACGCCGAGCCGGGCCGCCGCCGGCGCACACCGGAAGCCGCCACCGCACACTCGGCCGGCAGCGGGAACGCCGTCAGCGGGCGACGATCACCGACGAGCCGTGACCGAACAGGCCCTGGTTGGCGGTGACGCCGACGGTGGCGTTCTCCACCTGGCGGCCGGTGGCCTGGCCGCGCAGCTGCCAGGCCAGCTCGCAGACCTGGGCGATCGCCTGGGCCGGGATGGCCTCGCCGAAGCACGCCAGCCCACCCGACGGGTTGACGGGCACCCGGCCGCCGAGGGCGGTCGCGCCGCTGCGCAGCAGCGCCTCGGCCTCGCCTTTCGCGCACAACCCGAGGTGTTCGTACCAGTCGAGTTCCAGCGCGGTGGACAGGTCGTAGACCTCGGCCAGGCTCACGTCCTCGGGCCCGATGCCCGCCTCGGCGTAGGCCGCATCCAGGATCTGGTCCTTGAACACCCGGCCGGGCGCGGGCACCGCGGCGGTGGAATCCGTTGCGATGTCGGGCAATTCGGGCAAGTGCTGCGGATAGCGCGGGGTCACGGTGCTGACGGCGCGCACCGACGGCACGCCGTGTACCGAGCCGAGGTGCTTCTCGGCGAACGACCTGCTCGCCACGATCAGCGCGGCCGCACCGTCGGAGGTGGCGCAGATGTCCAGCAGCCGAAGCGGATCCGAGACCACCGGGCTGGCCAGCACGTCCTCGACCGAATTCTCCTTGCGGTAGCGGGCATTCGGGTTGTTGAGCCCGTGCCTGGAGTTTTTGACCTTCACCTGCGCGAAGTCCTCCAGCGTGGCGCCGTACAGGTCCATCCGCCGCCGAGCCAACAGGGCGAAGTACACCGTGTTGGTCGCGCCGATCAGGTGGAAGCGCTGCCAGTCGGGGTCGTTCTTGCGCTCACCCCCGACGGGCGCGAAAAAGCCCTTCGGGGTGGTGTCGGCGCCGATGACCAGCGCGACGTCGCAGAACCCCGCGAGGATCTGCGCGCGGGCGCTCTGCAGCGCCTGCGAGCCGCTGGCGCAGGCGGCATAGCTGGAACTCACCGGCACGCCATTCCAGCCCAGCTTCTGCGCGAACGTTGCGCCCGCGACGAACCCCGGGTAGCCGTTGCGGATCGTGTCCGCACCGGCGACCAGCTGGATCTGCCGCCAGTCCAGCCCGGCCTCCGCCAGCGCAGCGCGCGCGGCGACCACGCCGTATTCGGTGAAGTCGCGGCCCCACTTGCCCCAGGGGTGCATGCCGGCGCCGAGGATGTAGACGGGTTCGGGCGTGCTCATGGTCGGGCCACCTTCCACGCGTACACCATGCGCTGCACGCCGTCCTCGTCGGTGAACAGCGGCATGGTGGTCAGCTCCATCTGCATGCCGACCTTGAGGTCGGCGGCCAGGGTGCCCTCGACCACCTTGCCCAACACGATCACCCCTTCGTCGGCCAGCTCCACCGCGGCGACGGCGAACGGCTCGAACGGGTCGGGGGACGGGTAGGGCGGCGGCGGCGCGTAGCGGTTCTCCGTGTAGCTCCACAGCGTTCCGCGCGTCGAGAGCGCGACCGACTCGAGCGTGTCGTTCTCGCACGCCGGATTGGGGCAGTTGTTCTCCCGCGGCGGGAAGACGTAGGTGCCGCACTGGGCGCATCTGCTGCCGATCAGATGGGGGGCCCCGGCATCATCGGCGGCGAACCAACCGTCGATCGCGGGCTCTTGGCGGGTGACCTCTGGCACCGGGCCAGCGTACCCAGCCCAGACGCAAAACTGAAACGTGTTGCAGTTCCGCCGCCCGGTACGGGCCGTCGGCCCGGGTGCATAAAGTGAGAGCCGTGACTGCCGCGAAAACCGCCGCCAAGGCCTCCGGGACCAGCGCTGCGGAGGCGGCCAAGCCCACGCTGATGCTGCTGGACGGCAACTCGCTGGCGTTCCGGGCGTTCTACGCGCTGCCCGCCGAGAACTTCAAGACCCGGGGCGGTCTGACCACCAACGCGGTGTACGGCTTCACCGCCATGCTGATCAACCTGCTGCGCGACGAGGCCCCGACGCACATCGCCGCGGCGTTCGACGTGTCGCGCCAAACCTTCCGCTCCGAGCGCTACCCCGAGTACAAGGCCAACCGGTCGGCGACGCCCGACGAGTTCCACGGCCAGATCGACATCACCAAGGAAGTCCTGGCCGCCCTGGGCATCACCGTGCTCGCGGAGGCCGGATTCGAGGCCGATGACATCATTGCGACGCTGGCCACCCAGGCCGAACACGAGGGCTACCGGGTGCTGGTCGTCAGCGGTGACCGGGATTCGCTGCAGCTGGTCAGCGACGACGTGACGGTGCTCTACCCCCGCAAGGGCGTGAGCGAGCTGACCCGGTTCACCCCCGATGCCGTCGTCGAGAAGTACGGGCTGACGCCCACGCAATACCCCGACTTCGCCGCCCTGCGGGGCGATCCGAGCGACAATCTCCCCGGCATCCCCGGCGTCGGGGAGAAAACGGCGTCCAAGTGGATCGCCGAGTACGGCTCGTTGGAGTCATTGGTCGACAACGTCGAGTCGGTGCGCGGCAAGGTCGGCGACGCGCTGCGCGCGAACCTGGCCAGCGTGGTGCGCAACCGCGAGCTCACCGACCTCGTCAAAGACGTGCCGCTGGCGCAAACCCCGGACACCTTGCGGATGCAGCCCTGGGACCGCGACCAGATCCATCGGCTCTTCGACGACCTGGAGTTCCGGGTGTTGCGGGACCGGCTGTTCGACACCCTGGCCGCGGTCGAACCCGAAGTAGACGAGGGCTTCGACGTGCGCGGTGGCGCCCTGGAGCCGGGCACGGTCGGGCAGTGGCTGGCCGAGCACGCCCGCGACGGGCGCCGTAGCGGGCTTGCCATCGCCGGCACCCATCTGCCCTACGGCGGGGACGCGACCGCGCTGGCCATCGCGGCCGCCGACGGCGACGGCGCCTACATCGACACGGCGACGCTGACACCCGATGACGACGCCGCGCTGGCGGCGTGGCTGGCCGACGCGGCGAAACCCAAAGCGTTGCATGAGGCGAAGCTCGCCATCCATGATGTGGCGGGCCGCGGCTGGACGCTCAACGGCATCACCTCCGACACCGCGCTGGCGGCCTACGTGGTGCGCCCCGGGCAGCGCAGCTTCACCCTCGACGATCTCTCGCTGCGCTACCTGCGCCGCGAGCTGCGCGCGGAAACCACTGAGCAGCAACAGCTTTCGCTGCTCGACGACATGGACGGCGTCGACGAGCAGGCCGTCCAGACGCTCGTCCTGCGGGCCCGCGCCGTGGTGGACCTGGCCGACGCGCTCGACGCGGAGCTGGACCGCATCGACTCCACCGCATTGCTGGGCGACATGGAACTTCCGGTGCAGCGGGTGCTGGCGGACATGGAAAGCTCTGGCATCGCGGTCGATTTGACGCTGCTAACCGAGCTGCAGAGCCAGTTCGGCAACGAGATCCGCGACGCCGCCGAGGCCGCCTACGCCGTCATCGGCAAGCAGATCAATCTCGGCTCGCCCAAGCAGCTGCAGACGGTGTTGTTCGACGAACTCGCGATGCCGAAGACCAAGCGGACCAAGACCGGCTACACCACCGACGCGGACGCGCTGCAGTCGCTGTTCGACAAGACCGCGCATCCCTTCCTGCAGCACCTGCTCGTCCACCGCGACGTCACCCGGCTGAAGGTCACCGTGGACGGGTTGCTCAATGCGGTCGCCGACGACGGCCGCATCCACACGACGTTCAACCAGACGATCGCGGCCACGGGCAGGCTGTCCTCGACCGAACCCAACCTGCAGAACATCCCCATCCGCACCGACGCGGGCAGGCAGATCCGCGACGCATTCGTGGTCGGCGCCGGCTACTCCGAGCTGATGACCGCCGACTACAGCCAGATCGAGATGCGGATCATGGCGCACCTGTCCAAGGACGCGGGCCTGATCGAGGCGTTCAACACGGGGGAGGACCTGCACTCGTTCGTCGCCTCGCGCGCGTTCGGGGTGCCGATCGACGAGGTCACCCCCGAGCTGCGCCGCCGGGTCAAGGCGATGTCCTACGGGCTGGCCTACGGCCTGAGCGCCTACGGGCTGTCCACGCAGCTGAAGATCTCCACCGAGGAGGCCAAGGTCCAGATGGACCAGTACTTCAACCGGTTCGGCGGGGTCCGCGACTACCTGATGGCCGTCGTGGAGCAGGCCCGCAAGGACGGCTATACCTCAACGGTGCTGGGCCGCCGCCGCTACCTGCCCGAGCTGGACAGCAGCAACCGCCAGGTGCGGGAGGCCGCCGAGCGCGCGGCGCTCAATGCGCCCATTCAGGGCAGCGCGGCCGACATCATCAAGGTGGCCATGATCGAGGTCGACAAGGCGATCAAGGCGGCCGGGCTGGCGTCGCGAATGCTGCTCCAGGTGCACGACGAGCTGTTGTTCGAGATCGCGCCCGGTGAGCGCGAACTGGTCGAAACGCTGGCCCGCGAGAAGATGGGCGGCGCCTACCCGCTCGACGTGCCGCTCGAGGTCTCGGTGGGTTACGGCCGCTCATGGGACTCGGCGGCGCACTAGGGAAACCGTTTTCTACAGAGGAGGAGCGCTGTGAACCCGGCCTGGATGATCCCGTTCATAATCCTCGGCGGCGCGCTGCAGACGTGCGGGGCGGCCATGAACGGGCAGCTCTACAAGCACCTGATCAACCCTTGGCTGGCGTCGGCAGTGTCGTTTGCCGTCATCACGATTTTCTTTGTCGCGGCGTTCCTGATCATGTCGAAACCCCTGCCCACGGCCGAGGACGTGGCGTCCATGCCGTGGTGGGCCGTCATCGGCGGCCTGGTGGGCGCCGTCCAGGTCTATGCCGGCCTGACCCTGGTCAACCGGGTGGGGGCGGGGACCTTCATGGGCTTCACGGTCACCGCGGCGCTCATCATGTCGCTGTTGATCGACCATTTCGGCTGGCTGCGTGTGGATCCGCACCCGATCACCCCCGGGCGCACCCTCGGCGGCGTGCTCATGGTTTGCGGGGTGGCTCTCATCGCGAAGTTCTGACGGTTGCGTGAACTTTCGTTCGGCCGGACGTAACGAAACAGCCAAGAATTCATCTGAAATTTCGCATATTCGTCTCGGTGGCGCCGGGCGCGCGCCGACCGGTTTGTCCAGCGTGTGCCCCGTCGAGTAGCCTCGACGGGTAAATCCCAGATTTGTCCCTACGACCCAACCTGTCCGGAGCAACCCACCACATGCCGAGTCCCACCGTCACCTCGCCCCAAGTAGCCGTCAACGACATAGGCTCCAGCGAGGATTTTCTCGCAGCAATAGACAAAACGATCAAGTACTTCAACGATGGCGACATCGTCGAAGGCACCATCGTCAAAGTTGACCGGGACGAGGTGCTCCTCGACATCGGCTACAAGACCGAAGGGGTCATCCCCGCCCGCGAGCTCTCCATCAAGCACGACGTCGACCCCAGCGAGGTCGTTACCGTCGGTGACGAGGTCGAGGCCCTGGTTCTCACCAAGGAGGACAAAGAGGGCCGGCTCATCCTCTCCAAGAAGCGCGCGCAGTACGAGCGCGCCTGGGGCACCATCGAGGCGCTCAAGGAGAAGGACGAGGCCGTCAAGGGCACGGTCATCGAGGTCGTCAAGGGCGGCCTGATCCTCGACATCGGGCTGCGCGGCTTCCTGCCCGCGTCGCTGGTGGAGATGCGGCGCGTGCGCGATCTGCAGCCCTACATCGGCAAGGAGATCGAGGCCAAGATCATCGAGCTGGACAAGAACCGCAACAACGTGGTGCTGTCCCGGCGCGCCTGGCTCGAGCAGACCCAGTCCGAGGTGCGCAGCGAGTTCCTCAACCAGCTGCAGAAGGGCGCCGTCCGCAAGGGTGTCGTCTCCTCCATCGTCAACTTCGGCGCCTTCGTCGACCTCGGTGGTGTCGACGGCCTGGTGCACGTCTCGGAGTTGTCCTGGAAGCACATCGACCACCCGTCCGAGGTGGTCCAGGTCGGCGACGAGGTCACCGTCGAGGTGCTCGACGTCGACATGGACCGCGAGCGGGTTTCGTTGTCGCTCAAGGCGACTCAGGAAGACCCGTGGCGGCATTTCGCCCGCACCCACGCCATCGGCCAGATCGTGCCCGGCAAGGTCACCAAGCTGGTTCCGTTCGGCGCGTTCGTCCGCGTCGAGGAGGGCATCGAGGGCCTGGTGCACATCTCCGAGCTGGCCGAGCGGCACGTCGAGGTGCCCGACCAGGTGGTCGCCGTCGGCGACGACGCGATGGTCAAGGTCATCGACATCGACCTGGAGCGCCGCCGAATTTCGTTGTCGCTCAAGCAGGCCAACGAGGACTACACCGAGGAGTTCGACCCGGCGAAGTACGGCATGGCCGACAGCTACGACGAACAGGGCAACTACATCTTCCCCGAGGGCTTCGACGCCGAGACCAACGAGTGGCTGGAAGGATTCGACGCCCAGCGCACGGAGTGGGAGGCGCGCTACGCCGAGGCCGAGCGCCGGCACAAGATGCACACCGCGCAGATGGAGAAGTTCGCCGCGGCCGAGGCTGCCGGACACGAAAGCGGCGGTGGTCAGTCCTCGGGCGGCAACGGCGGTTCGTCGGAGAAGGCGGCCGGTGGGTCGCTGGCCAGCGACGCCCAGTTGGCGGCGCTGCGGGAGAAACTCGCCGGCAACGCATAAGCCTGCGTTCACGCCATGCTGCGTATCGGGCTGACCGGCGGCATCGGTGCCGGCAAGTCGGCGCTCTCGTCCACGTTCGCGAAATGCGGTGCCGTCATCGTCGACGGCGACGTCATCGCCCGTGAAGTGGTCGAGCCGGGAACCGAGGGGCTGGCGTCACTGGTCGAGGCGTTCGGGGGCGACATCCTGTTGCCCGACGGGTCGCTGGACCGTCCCGCCTTGGCCGCCAAGGCCTTCCGGGACGACGAGGCGCGCCAGAAGCTCAACGGGATCGTGCACCCGCTGGTGGGCAGGCGCCGCGCCGAGATCATCGCCTCGGTAGCCGGGGATTCCAGCGATGTTGTTGTCGTCGAAGACATTCCGCTGCTGGTGGAGTCCGGGATGGCGCCGTTGTTCCCGCTGGTGGTCGTGGTGCACGCCGACGTCGAGGTGCGCGTGCGGCGGCTGGTCGAACAGCGCGGCATGCCCGAGCAGGACGCCCGGGCCCGGATCGCCGCCCAGGCCACCGAGGAGCAGCGTCGCGCCGTCGCCGACGTGTGGGTGGACAACTCGGGCAGCCCGGAGCAGTTGGTGCAGCGGGCCCACGACCTCTGGGAGAGCCGGATCCTGCCGTTCGCCCGCAATCTGAGCGAGCGGCGCGTCGCGCGAGCCGAAGCGCGGCTGGTGCCGCCCGATCCGACCTGGCCGGACCAGGCGAAACGGATTGTTGCCCGCTTGCAGACGGCCTGCGGCCACCGGGCGGTGCGGGTGGACCACGTCGGCTCGACCGCCGTGTCGGTGATTGAGGCGAAGGACGTCATCGACGTTCAGGTCACCGTCGAATCCCTGGCCGTCGCAGACGAACTGGTCGAGCCGTTGCTCGCCGCGGGTTATCCGCTCATCGAGGCCATCACCGAAGACGTCGCCAAGACCGGATCGCGCAGCACGGTCGAAAGCTTTGACCGATGTGACGATCCGTCTTTGTGGCAGAAGAGGATTCATGCCTCGGCGGATCCGGGCCGGCCGACCAACGTGCACATCCGGGTGAACGGCTGGCCCAATCAGCAGTTCGCGTTGCTGTTCGTCGACTGGCTTGCGGCCGAACCCGAGGTGCGCGCCGAATACGTGGCGGTCAAGCGGGCTGCCGCCGAGCGCGCGAGCGGCGATGCCGAGTCCTATGCCGCCGCCAAGGAGCCGTGGTTCGCCGACGCTTACCGGCGCGCGTGGGCGTGGGCCGATTCCACCGGCTGGCGGCCCTGACCGGGCGGGGGCGAACCGCAGCCAGCGCGCCGTTCATCGGGTCAGTGCCGTTCGGCACCGGCGCGACCATCTGATCGACCTGGGTGAAAACGTTGTCGTCCACATCGATCTCGCAATGCACGTTCGCCGAATAGGGCCAATGCAGCACGATCTGCATGCCGGCCTGCTGCGGATCGGGCAGCACGGTGTCGGCCTTGAACACGTTGCCCGGCATCGAACTCAGCCCGGCGGTGTTGGTCTGGCCGCCGCTGATGACAAACGTAGCCTGGCTGCCGGTCGTCACCCCGTCGATCCTGGCGCGGTAGGTGATGTTGTGCAGGTCCGCAGCGCGGTTGCGGGAAGAAGCGGAGAGCCAACCACGATCGCCGCCATGGCGGCGATCGGCGCCCGCGCTGCAGACGTGGGTGCTCGTAATCGCTGAGATTAGGGCCGTCCCGATCGGAGAACCAGGCTCCTCAGGGTGCCTCCCGGACGTCGTCGTCGGCGTCCTTGTCGGTGCTGTCGGCAAGTAGGTAGCGTTCTTCGATCGCGCGGGCGAGCTGATTGCGCAGGCGTTCCACATCCGAGGCGTGCCGGGCCGAGACCTCGTCCTCCCACGCCGCTACCTGCTTGGCGAAGCCCTTGTCCGCGATGGTGCCGTTCAGCCAGCGGGAGAAATCGCCACGATCGAGATGGTATTCAAGTGTCCGTTGATCGAGATGGCTAATCGCAGCGCGGAATTCCTCCATCGTCGCGGCCGGGCGGATGGATTGGCCGTCGGCTGCGTGGAAGTAGAATCGACGCTCGTTGGGAAGGCGGACGTCGGCGTACTTCCGGCGGTGCCGCACGTGTTCGGTCTGGCGTTCGGCGATGGCGAACGCGCGGGGCGGCGCGCAGCCGAAGCGCACCGTAGCCCGCCGTACCAAGGCCATGTCGGCCCTGTCGTCGTCGCTCAGCGTCAACACCACGTCACTGCTGTCGAGCTCGCCGGCGGGCAGGGCAGCCGGTGCGAACGATGACAACACGTAGCCGCCGCGGCGCGCCCAGTGTGCTTCCTCCTCGGCGCCGAGGAGGTGAGCCTCGTCGTAGATCACCCAATGCGGAAACCCGTGGTGCTCGCGGTGCGCCTCGGCGGTGGACCGCAGGCGGTGCAAATACTCCATTTTGGTTGCTTCGGCGACCGCCGACATGTCCACCACCAGGCTCGTTCGCGGGTCCAGGCTGTTGACGAGGTTGATGGGTTCGCGAAGGTGGTCCTGGCCGTCAACGACCCGTACTCCATGGAGCTGTTGCAGCTGCACGTGGTCGCCTTCCGGGTCGATGACCAGCACGCAGTAGTGCGCCTGGATCCACCGCTCCGCCATCAGGCCAACGAGGTAGCTTTTCCCCGATCCGGTCGCGCCGGTAACGAGGATGCGGCCCTGACTTCCCGGTATCTGGGCGGGTGACTGGTCGTCAAATGTGCCGATGTTGACCCACCGCCGCCGTGGACAAAATCGCCGTCCCCCAGTGAGATACGGGCCGTTCAGCAGGCCGGCAACACCCGCACCGTCCGGGTCATCGAGGACGAGATCGGCATGCCGCAGCACAGAGGAGACGGCATTGGGCACCGCGGCGCCCAGTTCGGCCACGCCGAACATCGACAGGTCGTTCTCTGCGTCTCCGACCGCGATCGCGTTGTGCGGGGAGAGATTCATCTCGGACAGCACGGCGTTCAGTCCGCTGCCCTTCGTGACGCCCGCCGGCAGCACCATCAGGGCATCCCGGTTTCGGACGATTTGGCAGTCCAGTTCGAGCTCACCGATCACCGCTGTGACGGTCGCGGCATGTTCGCCGTCTATCGCCACCACCACCTCGCCGCGACGGTACGGCACCTTGCGCTTGGCGAGCGCGTCGTCGAGGGCGCTGTCCACGGGCTCGGCGAGCGCGCATTCGCGTCCATCGACGACCACCACAGCGCCGTCTTCAAGTATCAGCGCGTCGAAGTAGTCGGCGATGTGGGGGAATTCGGCCTGCATTTCTGCTCTGATGCGGCCGGTGACCAGGACGACCGCCAGCCCTTTATGCCGAGCATCGCCGATGGCGTCCAGCGCCGGGGATGACAGCTGGCCCCGCGACGTCAACGTGCCGTCCAGGTCGAGCGCTATCACTTGGAAAAACGCCACAGGTCGCCTCCAATCCCCTCGGCGGGCATCGTGCGCTGGCGAAAAGCCAGCCCATACCAAACCGGGGCGGCTTGGCATGGGGCGCTGCGTGCGGAACGGTCAGTGGCTGGTGATCGCCGGCTGAGCGCAGATGGCTTTCACAAACTGGGCGATGGCGTGCTCAGGAAGGTGGCGGGCGATATCCGCTTCGCTGACGATGCCTATCAACCGGTGGTTGTCGATTACGGGTAGCCGGCGAACCTGATGCTCCTCCATGACGGTGAGCATCTGTTCGATACTGGCATCGGCATCGACGTGGTAAGCACTGCCTTGTGCGAGTTCGCTCACCAGGACAGTATTCGGGTCATGTTCGGCCGCAATGCATTTGATGACGATATCGCGGTCGGTGATCATACCGTGCAGACGGTCGTCATCGCCGCAGATGGGTAGGGCGCCCACGCCCAGATCGCGCATCTGCCGGGCCGCGGCGGTCACTGTTTCGTGTTCGCCGACGCAGGTGGCGCCGATGTGCATGATCTCGCGCGCAGTGGTCATGATTTCTCCCTTGACAACTTGCTGATGTGTCATGGCCGAAATTAGGACGACGGCTCGCTGATCTGTAGGGCCGTTAGACCTTCGTTCGCGAAGCTACGCATCACCGCTACGCGCGAGATTGTGCTTGTGGGTATGCCATCCGGCCCCGCCGCGTCCACTGGTAGGCGGGCCGAACCGCCCGCGGTGCAGGCCGATTGGACAGCCGGTGACTACGTGGCGCGCCAGGTGAGTTGCATGCCCTCGCGGGCCAGCCATCGGGTGAGGTCGTACTCGTTGCGGGCCAGCCCGTCCACGGCCGTCACGGCGCGTTGCACCGCCCGTTCGGCGACCTCCGGGGTCAGCAGACCGTGGCGAACGGCCTGCAGTAACTCGTCGACATCCGTCAGGACGGCGCCCGTCCCGGCGCGGACCTCGATGTCGAGGTAATAGTCCTCCGAATGCCACACGTCGGGGCCTGGCGTGTATTCCCCGATATCCAGGTAGTAGTCGTGATCGCGTTCGTGGCCCGGATTGAAGTGGAACACGCTGGCGCGCAAGCCCAGTGCGGGCAGCAGCCACGACTCGAGGTAGTGGAACTGCGCACGGCCGGGGGTGGGACGCGCCATGTACAGCCCCCAGGGCTGCAACACGTACTCGTCGACGGTCCGCACCATGCCCTTGGGATCGGTGTTGGTGCCGGCGAGCAGGTCGAAGGTTTCGTGTTTCGGCGGATGGATGAGCTCAGCCTAGCGGCGCAAGCGAATCTTCCAGCGCACGAAGCCGGCGTAGAACAGTGAGAGCGCGGCCAGCATGCCGATGTCGAGCAGCCAGACTTTGGCCGTGTGCTCCCAGAACCGGTCCTGTGGCACCAGGGAACCCGGCACCAACTGCCGCAGATCGACGGTCGACGCGGCCGCGGCGTAGCCCCACCGCGCGGGCATCGCGAAGGACAGCTGGTCCAGCCCGAGCCTGCCGGTCACCGGGACCATGCCGCCGCACAGCACCAGCTGCGCCATGACCGCCACCACGAACAGCGGCATGATCTGCTCGCTGGATCGGACCAGCGAGGAAATGGCCAGGCCGAGAATGGCCGACGCGACACAGGTCGCCGCCACCGTGGCAAACAGTTCGACGGTCGCCCCGACGGTCGAATGGCCGAGCAGGACGGCGCCGCGGGTGGGTGCGCTCTTGCCGATCACCACGATCGCGCTGATGATCGCCGATTGCACGATCGCGAACCCGCAGAACACCGCCGTCTTCGCCAGCAGGTACGCCGTCGTCGACAAACCCACCGCCTGTTCGCGCTGGAAGATCGCGCGTTCGCCGACGAGGTCGCGGATGGTCAGCGCGGTGCCCATGAAAGCCGCCGCGGGCAGCAGCAGGGCGAGGATCTGCGCGGCTTCGTCGGGCGTCCCGGCGGTTGGGCCCGGAGCGTGAAACCCGTTGCCGCCCGGCACGGTTAGTGAGAGGGAACCGAGGATGAACGGCAGCAGCGCCAGGAAGATGAAGTACGCGCGGTCGGCGATCACCAGGCGGACCTGCCGGCGCGCCACCGTCGAAATCTGGTGCCGGACGCTGGTGTGCACCGGAGCGCCGAGGTCGCCCGGCTCTTCGTCGCGCGCCGCCAGCGACTTTTGCGGCCGCTTTTGGGCCTCGCTCTGGGCGATGAAGCGCCGGTTGGCTTCTTCCGGGTCGGCGCCCACCTTGGTGAAAATCTTGGCCCAGTTGGTGGTGCCCATTGCGTCGCCGATCTGGTCGGGCGGCCCGCAGTAGGCGGTCTTACCGCCCGGTGCCACCAGAAGCAGCTGGTCGCAGGTCTCCAGGTAGGACAGCATGTGCGTCACCACGATCACGACTCGGCCGGCGTCGGCCAACTGGCGCAGCATCATCATCACCTGGTAGTCCAGCGCCGGATCCAGGCCGGAGGTCGGCTCGTCGAGGATGAGCAGCGACGGCCCGGTGAGCAGTTCCAGCGCGACGGACGCGCGTTTGCGCTGACCGCCGGACAGCTTGTCGACGCGGGTTTCCGCGTGCTTGGTGAGGTCGAGTTCGTCGAGCACCTTGGCGACCACCTTCGCCCGGTCCGCCTTGCTGGTGTCGGGCGGCAGCCGCAGTTCGGCGGCGTAGCCCAGTGCCTGGTTGACCGTCAGCTGCCGGTGCACCACGTCGTC
Organism: uncultured Actinomycetota bacterium; assembly: GCA_963824505.1. Lineage (GTDB taxonomy): Bacteria > Actinomycetota > Actinomycetes > Mycobacteriales > Mycobacteriaceae > Mycobacterium. The sequence continues at coordinate 114,989 of CAWGPS010000019.1, read as the reverse complement.
CTGCGGGACCATGCCTATCCTGCTGCGCAACGAGGCGTATTCGGCGTGGACGTCGTGGCCCTCGAAGCTGACCGAGCCCGAGGTGGGACGGGCGTAGCCGGCGATGAGCCGGGCGAGTGTGCTCTTGCCGGCGCCCGAACCGCCGATCACCGCCGTCAGTGTGCCCGGCCTGGCGGTGAGCGAGATGTTGTCCAGCAGCTGCTTGCCACTGGATTTGCCATTGTCGACGACGTATTTGACGTTGCGCACGTCCAGCCCGCCGGTGCGCGATGCGGCTCGGCTGAGCGGGACCAGGGTGCCCTTGCGGAATATCAGGTCGACGTTGCCGATGGTCACCACGTCGTCCTCGGACAGGATCGCCGATCCCACCCGGGTGCCGTTGACGAACGTGCCGTTGACGCTCTTGTCGCGGATCTCCGTACCCAGCCGCGTTGGTACCAATGTCGCGTGTTCGCGCGAGGCCAACACGTCGGAGACGACGATGTCGTTGTCGGCGGCACGACCGATGGTGATGGCGCCGGCTTCGTCGAACTCCCGACCGGGGTGAGAGGAACTTCACCATTCGGGTGGCAAGGTTGGAAACGTCCGCGGTCTTCGCGTCGATGACGGTGAATTCGGCGGCCGGCGTCAAGTCCGGTGCGCGCGGCCCACCTTCGTCGGGCGGTGTGGCGTATGTCATGGGCGCGGAATCGGCGTCCACCACGGTGATCTGGTCGGGCGGCGTTCCGCGCTGAGGTGGCAACGGTGGCGACGACGCCGGCGGGCGCGCGGCAGGCGCCTGGCGGGGCGGCGAAACCGGCTGCCTGCCCGCCGCATTCGGCGGCCGGGTCGGCTGCGTGCGCGGCGCCGGGCGGGGAGGTGCCGGTTGGGGACCGTCCCGGGTGGGGCTGCGCGGCCGCGCACCGCCGGAGTGCCCGCGCGGGGACACCTGCGGCTGAAGGGGATTCGTTTGCTCGGGCAGCGCGGACCACGCCAGGGTGGGCGGCCCGGAGTCCCGCGTCGGCCGCGTCTGGCGCGGCCGGTTGTTTTCACCCCGTTGCGGGCCGATGGCAAAGGTCAGCCGCGGTCCCCGGGGATTGCCGACGTTGATGCTCTGGCCGTCGTGAATGTCGATGACGGGCATCCGGTAGCCGTTCAGGTAGGTCCCGTTGAGCGAACCGTTGTCGATTGCCAGCCACCGTCCCTGATCGAAGCGCAAGATCAGGTGCGCCCGCGAGATTCGGGGATCCGGGATGCGCACGTCGGACTGGGCGTCGCGCCCGACGACCACTTCGTCGCCGGCGGCGAAGGAACGTTGGGACCCGTCGTGCCGAATCGTCAGGAGGGGCGGGGCGGGGCGGGTCACTATTCAAGTATCGGTCGCCGCCGAGCGTGCTCCCCATCGGACTCGCCTGTGATTTGGCTTTGTCTCGGTGCGGCCACTCATAGCTACCTCATAGCTTGCGGCCGCCAATCACCCACGCCGATCCGGCATCATTCGAACGTGGGGACTGCAAGGAGGACTGTTTCCGGGCGGGGCGATCACGCCACCGCGCGGGGCCGACGCTCTGCATCGGGCCACGGCGATGCCGGCAGGTGTCGCCGAGAATGAGGGGGCAAGCAGAGATGGACGCCTTCGACGACCACAGGGGGACGACCCGGCGCCTGGACGGCGGGCGTCGGCTGCTGAGCAACCCGCGTGCGGCCCGTGAGGCGCTGCGGGCGGGATTCAACTCGCTGCCCTCCGCGACCGTCGCGCACCTGTTCCGCCGCATCCCGCCCGTCAGTTCCACCCCGAGCGCGGAGCCCGCTGCCGCGCCGCAGCAGAGCGAAGTCAGCGGGTCGCGCCTCGCGGTGACCAGCGGTGCGCCATTCGCGGGCTACACGATTCTTCGGCAGCTGGGCGCCGGCGGCATGGCCGAGGTGTACCTGGCGCTGCATCCCCGGCTACCGCGCCGCGACGTCATCAAAGTCCTCGCCGCAGCTGTCACGGCCGACGCCGAGTTCCGCGAAAGGTTCAATCGCGAGGCCGATTTGGCGGCAACGCTGTGGCATCCGCACATCGTCGGCGTGCACGACCGCGGGGAGTTCGACGGTCAGCTCTGGATTTCCATGGACTACGTCGAGGGGACCGACGCGGCTGGGCTGGTGAAGGAGCGCTACCAGGACGGGATGCCGATCCAGGAGGTGTGCGACATCCTGCAGGCGGTCGCCGGGGCCCTCGACTACGCCCACGACCGCGGACTCCTGCACCGCGACGTCAAACCCGCGAACATCCTGCTCACCCATCCCGAGAGCGGGGAACGCCGAATCGTGTTGGCGGACTTCGGCGTCGCGCGTCACCTCGGCGACATCAGCGGGATCACCGAAACCAACGTCGCCGTGGGAACGGTGGCCTATGCCGCGCCCGAACAGCTGACCGGCGGAAAGATCGACGGGCGGGCCGACCAATACGCCCTGGCGGCAACGGCTTTCCACCTGCTGACGGGCGCGCCACCGTTTCGCAACTCCAATCCGATCGCGGTGATCAGCCAGCACCTGCACGAGGACCCGCCCCGGCTCAGCGATTACCGCCCAGATCTGGCGGACCTGGACGACGTGTTCTGCAAAGCGCTGGCGAAGCAACCCGCGGACAGGTTCGACCGGTGTCGGGCGTTCGCCGCCGCCGTCAGCGAGCGGATCGAAGCAGGCGCGGTCTCCGGGTCGTCCGTGACGCCGGGAGGTTCGCGGTGCCGGTGGCGCCGTAGCCGCGCTGAAGCGCAGATATTCGTCGCGGACGCGATGGGCGACCGCGCTGGTGTGCGCGGTGCTGATCGCCGTGGCGGCGACCTGGTCGATCCTCTACTCGTTCCAGCCCGACGCGTCCGCACCGAGCACACCCGCGCTCGCATCCAAACCGTCGGCGTCGGCGCCCAGCGCCGCCCCGCTGAGACCCGGCGGGCCGTCGCTGAGCGGCGCCTACCAGTTCGCCTACGACCACAGCAAGCAGATCACCAACGGCATTCCGATCCGTGACGCCGCGGCGAACGCCAACTGGTGGGCGTTCCGGTCGGTGTGCACCACCAACGGCTGCACCGCCGCCGGAACCCAGCTTGACGACGCCACCCATCAGACGGGCGGCGGTCACACCGACACGCTGCGTTTCGTCGGCGGCTACTGGCAGGGCACCCCGCAGCAGGAGCGGGTGCCCTGCACGCAGCCGAACGGGCAGGCGGGCGCCACTCAGCAGGAGACCATCGCGTGGACGCTGGCCCCGCAGTCCGATGGCACCCTGCGCGGCACGGTGACCGAGGCCGTGCTCAGCAACGAGTGCGCCGCCCAGGGGGCGGTGGTACGGGTGCCCGTGGTGGCCACCCGCATCGGTGACGTGCCCGCCGGGGTGAACATCGCCGACCCCGCCCAGGTCGCCAGCAGCACCAACCCGCCGTCCACCCTGGCGTCGCCGCCCGTCCTGGGCGCGGCTTGCGGCGATATCGACAAGCTCGCCTACGACCCGACCAACAACGAGCAGATCGTGTGCGAAGGCAACACCTGGGGCAGGGCGCCGATTACGGCCGGGGTGCATGCCTCCGGCAGCTCGTGCGACAAACCCGGACTCCCGGTGTTCGCGATGACCACCTCCAACGACGGGCACCTGCTCGAGTGCAATCCGGTCACGCGGACCTGGACCCGCCCGGCGGGGTAGCGGGGTCTCACCTTTTGGCCGCGAGCGTGCGTGTCTGCACAGCGACACGCCGAGTGGGCTGTCATTTTGCGCACCCTCGCGGCCAGCCAACGGGTAGGTCGTACTCGTTGCGCGCCAGCCCGTCCACGGCCGTCACGGCGCGTTGCACCGCCCGTTCGGCGACCTCCGGGGTCAGCAGACCGTGGCGAACTGCCTGCAGTAACTCGTCGACATCCGTCAGGACTGCGCCCGTCCCGGCGCGACCTCGATGTCGAGGTAATAGTCCTCCGAATGCCACACGTCGGGGCCTGGCGTGTATTCCCCGATGTCCAGGTAGTAGTCGTGATCGCGTTCGTGGCCCGGATTGAAGTGGAACACGCTGGCGCGCAAGCCCAGTGCGGGCAGTAGCCACGACTCGAGGTAGTGGAACTGCGCACGGCCCGGGGTGGGACGCGCCAGGTACAGCCCCCAGGGCTGCAACGCGTACTCGTCGACGGCCCGCACCATGCCCTTGGGATCGGTGTTGGTGCCGGCGAGCAGGTCGAAGGTTTCGTGTTTCGGCGGATGGATGAGCTCAGCCTAGCGGCGCAAGCGAATCTTCCAGCGCACGAAGCCGGCGTAGAACAGTGAGAGCGCGGCCAGCATGCCGATGTCGAGCAGCCACACTTTGGCCGTGTGCTCCCAGAACCGGTCCTGTGGCACCAGGGAACCCGGCACCAACTGCCGCAGGTCGACGGTCGACGCGGCCGCGGCGTAGCCCCACCGCGCGGGCATCGCGAAGGACAGCTGGTCCAGCCCGAGCCTGCCGGTCACCGGGACCATGCCGCCGCACAGCACCAGCTGCGCCATGACCGCCACCACGAACAGCGGCATGATCTGCTCGCTGGATCGGACCAGCGAGGAAATAGCCAGGCCGAGAATGGCCGACGCGACACAGGTCGCCGCCACGGTGGCAAACAGTTCGACGGTCGCCCCGACGGTCGAATGGCCGAGCAGGACGGCGCCGCGGGTGGGTGCGCTCTTGCCGATCACCACGATCGCGCTGATGATCGCCGATTGCACGATCGCGAACCCGCAGAATACCGCCGTCTTCGCCAGCAGGTACGCCGTCGTCGACAAACCCACCGCCTGTTCGCGCTGGAAGATCGCGCGTTCGCCGACGAGGTCGCGGATGGTCAGCGCGGTGCCCATGAAAGCCGCCGCGGGCAGCAGCAGGGCGAGGATCTGCGCGGCTTCGTCGGGCGTCCCGGCGGTCGGGCCCGGAGCGTGAAACCCGTTGCCGCCCGGCACGGTCAGTGAGAGGGAACCGAGGATGAACGGCAGCAGCGCCAGGAAGATGAAGTACGCGCGGTCGGCGATGACCAGGCGGACCTGCCGGCGCGCCACCGTCGAAATCTGGTGCCGGACGCTGGTGTGCACCGGAGCGCCGAGGTCGCCCGGCTCTTCGTCGCGCGGCGCCAGCGGCTTTTGCGGCCGCCTTTGGGCCTCGCTCTGGGCGATGAAGCGCCGGTTGGCTTCTTCCGGGTCGGCGCCCACCTTGGTGAAAATCTTGGCCCAGTTGGTGGTGCCCATTGCGTCGCCGATCTGGTCGGGCGGCCCGCAGTAGGCGGTCTTGCCGCCCGGGGCCACCAGCAGCAGCTGGTCGCAGGTCTCCAGGTAGGACAGCATGTGCGTCACCACGATCACGACGCGGCCGGCGTCGGCCAACTGGCGCAGCATCATCATCACCTGGTAGTCCAGCGCCGGATCCAGTCCGGAGGTCGGCTCGTCGAGGATGAGCAACGACGGCCCGGTGAGCAGTTCCAGCGCGACGGACGCGCGTTTGCGCTGACCGCCGGACAGCTTGTCGACGCGGGTTTCCGCGTGCTTGGTGAGGTCGAGTTCATCGAGCACCTTGGCGACCACCTTCGCCCGGTCCGCCTTGCTGGTGTCGGGCGGCAGCCGCAGTTCGGCGGCGTAGCCCAGTGCCTGGTTGACCGTCAGCTGCCGGTGCACCACGTCGTCCTGCGGGACCATGCCTATCCTGCTGCGCAACGAGGCGTATTCGGCGTGGACGTCGTGGCCCTCGAAGCTGACCGAGCCCGACGTGGGACGGGCGTAGCCGGCGATGAGCCGGGCGAGTGTGCTCTTGCCGGCGCCCGACCCGCCGATCACCGCCGTCAGTGTGCCCGGCCTGGCGGTCAGCGAGATGTTGTCCAGCAGCTGCTTGCCACTGGATTTGCCATTGTCGACGACGTATTTGACGTTGCGCACGTCCAGCCCGCCGGTGCGCGATGCGGCTCGGCTGAGCGGGACCAGGGTGCCCTTGCGGAATATCAGGTCGACGTTGCCGATGGTCACCACGTCGTCCTCGGACAGGATCGCCGATCCCACCCTGGTGCCGTTGACGAACGTGCCGTTGACGCTCTTGTCGCGGATCTCCGTACCCAGCCGCGTTGGTACCAATGTCGCGTGTTCGCGCGAGGCCAACACGTCGGAGACGACGATGTCGTTGTCGGCGGCACGACCGATGGTGATGGCGCCGGATTCGTCGACTCCCGACCGGGGTGAGAGGAACTTCACCATTCGGGTGGCCAGGTTGGAAACGTCCGCGGTCTTCGCGTCGATGACGGTGAATTCGGCGGCCGGCGTCAAGTCCGGTGCGCGCGCCCCACCTTCGTCGGGCGGTGTGGCGTATGTCATGGGCGCGGAATCGGCGTCCACCACGGTGATCTGGTCGGGCGGCGTTCGGCGCTGAGGTGGCAACGGTGGCGACGACGCCGGCGGGGGCGCGGCAGGCGCCTGGCGGGGCGGCGAAACCGGCTGCCTGCCGCCGCATTCGGCGGCCGGGTCGGCTGCTGCGCGGCGCCGGGCGAGGCGGTGCCGGTTGGGGACCGTCCCGGGTGGGGCTGCGCGGCCGCGCACCGCCGGAGTGCCCGCGCGGGGACATCTGCGGCTGAAGGGGATTCGTTTGCTCGGGCAGCGCGGACCACGCCAGGGTGGGCGGCCCGGAGTCCCGCGTCGGCCGCGTCTGGCGCGGCCGGTTGCTTTCACCCCGTTGCGGGCCGATGGCAAAGGTCAGCCGCGGTCCCCGCGGATTGCCGACGTTGATGCTCTGGCCATCGTGAATGTCGATGACGGGCATCCGGTAGCCGTTCAGGTAGGTCCCGTTGAGCGAACCGTTGTCGATTGCCAGCCACCGGCCCTGATCGAAGCGCAAGATCAGGTGCGCCCGCGAGATTCGGGGATCCGGGATGCGCACGTCGGACTGGGCGTCGCGCCCGACGACCACTTCGTCGCCGGCGGCGAAGGAACGTTGGGACCCGTCGTGCCGAATCGTCAGGAGGGGCGGGGCGGGGCGGGTCACTATTCAAGTATCGGTCGCCGCCGAGCGTGCTCCCCGTCGGACTCGCCTGTGATTTGGCTTTGTCTCGGTTCGGCCACTCATAGCTACCTCATAGCTTGCGGCCGCCCAATCACCCACGCCGATCCGGCATCATTCGAACGTGGGGACTGCAAGGAGGACTGTTTTCGGGCGGGGCGATCACGCCACCGCGCGGGGCCGACGCTCTGCATCGGGCCACGGCGATGCCGGCAGGTGTCGCCGAGAATGAGGGGGCAAGCAGAGATGGACGCCTTCGACGACCACAGGGGGACGACCCGGCGCCTGGACGGCGGGCGTCGGCTGCTGAGCAACCCGCGTGCGGCCCGTGAGGCGCTGCGGGCGGGATTCAACTCGCTGCCCTCCGCGACCGTCGCGCACCTGTTCCGCCGCATCCCGCCAGTCAGTTCCACCCCGAGCGCGGAGCCCGCTGCCGCGCCGCAGCAGAGCGAAGTCAGCGGGTCGCGCCTCGCGGTGACCAGCGGTGCGCCATTCGCGGGCTACACGATTCTTCGGCAGCTGGGCGCCGGCGGCATGGCCGAGGTGTACCTGGCGCTGCATCCCCGGCTGCCGCGCCGCGACGTCATCAAAGTCCTCGCCGCAGCTGTCACGGCCGATGCCGAGTTCCGCGAAAGGTTCAATCGCGAGGCCGATTTGGCGGCAACGCTGTGGCATCCGCACATCGTCGGCGTGCACGACCGCGGGGAGTTCGACGGTCAGCTCTGGATTTCCATGGACTACGTCGAGGGGACCGACGCGGCTCGGGCTGGTGAAGGAGCGCTACCAGGACGGGATGCCGATCCAGGAGGTGTGCGACATCCTGCAGGCGGTCGCCGGGGCCCTCGACTATGCCCACGACCGCGGACTTCTGCACCGCGACGTCAAACCCGCGAACATCCTGCTCACCCATCCCGAGAGCGGGGAACGCCGAATCGTGTTGGCGGACTTCGGTGTCGCGCGTCACCTCGGCGACATCAGCGGGATCACCGAAACCAACGTCGCCGTGGGAACGGTGGCCTATGCCGCGCCCGAACAGCTGACCGGCGGAAAGATCGACGGGCGGGCCGACCAATACGCCCTGGCGGCAACGGCTTTCCACCTGCTGACGGGCGCGCCACCGTTTCGCAACTCCAATCCGATCGCGGTGATCAGCCAGCACCTGCACGAGGACCCGCCCCGGCTCAGCGATTACCGCCCCGATCTGGCGGACCTGGACGACGTGTTCTGCAAAGCGCTGGCGAAGCAACCCGCGGACAGGTTCGACCGGTGTCGGGCGTTCGCCGCCGCCGTCAGCGAGCGGATCGAAGCGAGGCGCGGTCTCCGGGTCGTCCGTGACGCCGGGAGGTTCGCGGTCCCGGTGGCGCCGTAGCCGCGCTGAAGCGCAGGTACTCGTCGCGGACGCGATGGGCGACCGCGCTGGTGTGCGCGGTGCTGATCGCCGTGGCGGCGACCTGGTCGATCCTCTACTCGTTCCAGCCCGACGCGTCCGCACCGAGCACACCCGCGCTCGCATCCAAACCGTCGGCGTCGGCGCCCAGCGCCGCCCCGCTGAGACCCGGCGGGCCGTCGCTGAGCGGCGCCTACCAGTTCGCCTACGACCACAGCAAGCAGATCACCAACGGCATTCCGATCCGTGACGCCGCGGCGAACGCCAACTGGTGGGCGTTCCGGTCGGTGTGCACCACCAACGGCTGCACCGCCGCCGGAACCCAGCTTGACGACGCCACCCATCAGACGGACGACGGCGGTCACACCGACACGCTGCGTTTCGTCGGCGGCTACTGGCAGGGCACCCCGCAGCAGGAGCGGGTGCCCTGCACGCAGCCGAACGGGCAGGCGGGCGCCACTCAGCAGGAGACCATCGCGTGGACGCTGGCCCCGCAGTCCGATGGCACCCTGCGCGGCACGGTGACCGAGGCCGTGCTCAGCAACGAGTGCGCCGCCCAGGGGGCGGTGGTACGGGTGCCCGTGGTGGCCACCCGAATCGGTGACGTGCCCGCCGGGGTGAACATCGCCGACCCCGCCCAGGTCGCCAGCAGCACCAACCCGCCGTCCGCCCTGGCGTCGCCGCCCGTCCTGGGCGCGGCTTGCGGCGATATCGACAAGCTCGCCTACGACCCGACCAACAACGAGCAGATCGTGTGCGAAGGCAACACCTGGGGCAGGGCGCCGATTACGGCCGGGGTGCATGCCTCCGGCAGCTCGTGCGACAAACCCGGACTCCCGGTGTTCGCGATGACCACCTCCAACGACGGGCACCTGCTCGAGTGCAATCCGGTCACGCGGACCTGGACCCGCCCGGCGGGGTAGCGGGGGCTCACCTTTCGGCCGCGAGCGTGCGTGTCTGCACAGCGACACGCCGAGTGGGCTGTCATTCTGCGCACCCTCGCGGCCATGGCCCACTGACATCTCAGTGGAGCCCACTCCCACTCGTCGACCGCCAGCGCCAAGACACCTGTCGGTGGCCCGCTCTACCCTGGTGGCATGGCCTTCGCCACCGAACATCCGGTCGTCGCGCACTCGGAATACCGCGCGGTCGACGAGGTCGTGCGCGTCGGCGGCCGCTTCGAGGTCGTCAGCCCGCACGCGCCCGCCGGTGACCAGCCGGCCGCCATCGACGAGCTCGAGCGGCGGATCAGGGCGGGGGAGCGCGACGTTGTGCTGCTGGGCGCGACGGGCACCGGGAAGTCGGCCACCACGGCGTGGCTGATCGAGCGGGTCCAGCGGCCCACCCTGGTGATGGCCCCCAACAAGACGCTGGCCGCCCAGCTGGCCAACGAGCTGCGGGAGATGCTGCCGCACAACGCCGTTGAGTATTTCGTGTCGTACTACGACTACTACCAGCCCGAGGCCTACATCGCCCAGACCGACACCTACATCGAGAAGGACAGCTCGATCAACGACGACGTGGAGCGCCTGCGGCACTCGGCGACGTCGGCGCTGCTGTCGCGCCGCGACGTGGTCGTGGTGGCGTCGGTGTCGTGCATCTACGGCCTGGGCACCCCGCAGTCCTACCTGGACCGCTCGGTGGAGCTGCAGGTGGGCACCGAGGTCCCGCGCGACGGGCTGCTGCGGCTGCTGGTCGACGTGCAGTACGCCCGCAACGACCTGTCTTTCACCCGCGGCTCGTTCCGGGTCCGCGGCGACACCGTCGAGATCATCCCCTCCTACGAGGAGCTCGCGGTGCGCATCGAGTTCTTCGGTGACGAGGTCGAGGCCCTGTACTACCTGCACCCGCTGACCGGCGAGGTGATCCGCCAGGTCGACTCGTTGCGGATCTTCCCCGCCACCCACTACGTCGCCGGTCCCGAGCGGATGGCGCACGCCATCTCCACCATCGAGGAGGAACTCGCCGAACGGCTCGCCGAATTGGAGGGCCAGGGCAAGCTGCTGGAAGCGCAGCGGCTGCGGATGCGCACCAACTACGACATCGAGATGATGCGGCAGGTCGGGTTCTGCTCGGGCATCGAGAATTACTCGCGGCACATCGACGGCCGCGGTCCCGGCTCGCCGCCGGCGACGCTGCTGGACTACTTCCCGGAAGACTTCCTGCTGGTCATCGACGAATCACACGTCACGGTGCCGCAGATCGGCGGCATGTACGAGGGTGACATGTCGCGCAAACGCAACCTGGTGGAGTACGGGTTCCGGTTGCCGTCGGCGTGTGACAACCGGCCGCTCACCTGGGAGGAGTTCGCCGACCGGATCGGGCAGACGGTGTACCTGTCCGCCACCCCGGGGCCCTACGAGCTCAGCCAGACCGGCGGCGAGTTCGTCGAGCAGGTGATCCGGCCCACCGGCCTGGTGGACCCGAAGGTGGTCGTCAAGCCGACGAAGGGCCAGATCGACGACCTGATCGGCGAGATCCGCAAACGCACCGAGGCCGACGAGCGGGTGCTGGTGACGACGCTGACCAAGAAGATGGCCGAAGACCTCACCGACTACCTGTTGGAGATGGGCATCCGGGTGCGCTACCTGCACTCCGAGGTCGACACGTTGCGCCGCGTGGAACTGCTGCGCCAGCTGCGGCTCGGCGAGTACGACGTGCTGGTCGGGATCAACCTGCTGCGCGAGGGGCTGGACCTGCCCGAGGTGTCGCTGGTGTCGATCCTCGACGCCGACAAGGAGGGGTTCCTGCGGTCGACCCGGAGCCTGATCCAGACCATCGGCCGGGCCGCCCGCAACGTCTCGGGCGAGGTGCACATGTACGCCGACACGATGACCGACTCGATGAAAGAGGCCATCGACGAGACCGAGCGGCGGCGCGCGAAGCAGGTCGCCTACAACGAGGCGCACGGCATCGACCCGCAGCCGCTCCGCAAGAAGATCGCCGACATCCTCGACCAGGTCTACCGCGAGGCGGATGACACGGAGACCGTCGGGATCGGCGGTTCCGGCCGCAACGCCTCCCGCGGCCGCCGCGCCCAGGGCGAGCCGGGACGCGCGGTCAGCGCGGGGGTGTTCGAGGGGCGTGACACGACCAGCATGCCGCGCGCCGAACTGGCCGACCTGATCAAAGACCTCACCGAGCAGATGATGGCCGCGGCCCGCGATCTGCAGTTCGAGCTGGCCGCCCGGTTCCGCGACGAGATCGCCGACCTGAAGAAGGAGCTGCGGGGGATGGACGCCGCCGGGCTCAAGTGACGCGCACCGCCGACACGACCGCGAACTGGCGGGAACTGCTGGGGGGCGAATACCTCGGCGCATCGGTCGTCCTGGCCGGCGGCGTCGCCTTGTACGCCACCAACGAGTTCCTGACCAGCAGCCTGCTGCCGAACACGGTCGCCGACATCGGGGGCAGCCGCCTCTACGCGTGGGTGACCACCTTGTACCTCGTGGGTTCGGTGGTCGCGGCAACGCTGGTCAACCCGATCCTGCTGCGCGTCGGGGCGCGGGTGTCGTACCTGGCGGGGCTGGGGATGTTCGGCGTCTCCAGCCTGCTGTGCGGCGCGGCCCCCAGCATGGAGATGCTGATCGCCGGGCGCACTCTGCAGGGCGTGGCCGGCGGCCTGCTCGCCGGCCTCGGCTATGCGGTCATCAACGCCGCGTTGCCGCCATCGCTGTGGACGCGCGGATCGGCGCTGGTGTCGGCGATGTGGGGCGTCGCGACGGTGGCCGGCCCGGCGACGGGAGGCTTGTTCGCGCAGTTCGGCCTCTGGCGGTGGGCGTTCGTCGCTATGGCGGCGCTGTCGGCGCTGATGGCCGTGCTGGTTCCGATCGCCCTGCCGGCGGGCGGGGCCGACGCGACGGCCGCTCCGACGGTCATGAAGGTGCCGGTCTGGTCGCTGGCGCTGGTCGGTCTCGCGGCGCTGGCGGTCAGCGCCGCGCAGATCCCGCACAACGTCGTCGCCACCGTCGGACTGCTGGCCGGCGGAGTGGCGCTGGTCGGACTCTTCGTGATCGTCGACTGGCGGATGCATGCAGCGGTGTTGCCGCCCAGCGTCTTTGGCCCCGGACCCTTGAAATGGATCTACCTGACCATGGGGGTGCTGATGGCCGGGGCGATGGTGGACATCTACGTGCCGCTGTTCGGTCAGCAGCTGGCCCACCTGCAGCCGGTGGCCGCCGGGTTTCTGGGGGCGGCGGTGGCGGTCGGTTGGACGGTCAGCGAGATCGTCAGCGCCTCGCTGCGGAACCCGCGGGCGATCGGACGGGTAATCGTCGCGGCGCCGTTGGTCGTCTCGTGTGGTCTGTCGTTGGGCGCCCTCAGCCAGCGTGACAACGCCTCGGCCGTCACGGTCGCGATCTGGGCGCTGGCGCTGCTGCTCGACGGGATCGGCATCGGGATGGCGTGGCCGCACCTGTCGGCCCGCGCCATGGGCTCCGTCGACGACCCCGTCGAAGGCGGCGCGGCGGCCGCGGCGATCAACACCGTGCAGCTGATCTCCGCGGCGTTCGGAGCCGGTCTGGCGGGCGTGGTGGTCAACGCCACCCACGGCGGCGATGCGGTCGCGGCCCGCTGGCTGTTCGCGGTGTTCACCGCCTTGAGCGCCGCCGGCGTCTTCTCCAGCTACCGGGCGGGCTACCACGCAACCCGCGGGCGGGACACCCCGGCCTGAACTGAAGTCGGGTTCGTCGTCGGCCCGAACCACAGCCACCATCCCGTCGACCTCGGTCAACGCGCCGTTGCGGCTACCGCGTGGATTTCACCACCTGCGAGTGATGGAATTGCCAGCGCTCGACAATGTGGAACCCGAGGTAACTCGGGAATCGATATGCCGGGGTTCGCCCGAACACGCCGGGCGGCAACGATTGCCCGGCCTGGTGATCGGGCAGTGACTTGTCCTTGTCGGTGATGGTCCAGATGGTCGTGCACTTGTTGATCTTGGCCGTCGTCAGCCACACGGCGACATGGCCGTCCCAGAGCCAGCCAACCTTCGGACCGTAGGCGCCGCGTTCGACGTCGATCAGCGAGCGGAATGCCGCCGGCCGGGTCGCCAGCAGGGCGCGGATCGGCCCGGGCCGCCACGGCACGGTGTTGTCCACCATCAGGCAGTCCCCCGGGGCCGCGTGCGAACTGACCAGGTCGGCCACCTGGCTGTAGTCCCAGCCTTCTTTGGCGTACGGCCAACGCTGCGTGAACAGGTAATTGGGCAGCGCGGCGGCGGCGAACAGGAGCACCCCGACAGCGATCGGCCACGGTTTGCGGGCGAGGGTCACGATGCACACCGCGAGCACGACGGCCGCCGCCGGGGTGGTGAAGATCAGGTAGCGCGGGTAGTAGATCGGTTCGCTGATCGCGGAGTAGATGACGACGAGGGCCGTGGGGACGACCACCCACACGACGCACAGGATCATCAGCCGACGCATGTCGCCGGCCGGGGCCGGCGCTCCGGCCAGCCGGGCTGCGATCGCCGCGACGATGACGGCGGCGGAGAGGATCGCGAACGGGATGCTGTGGTCGAAGTACTGCCGCTGGACGATGTCGAAGGCGTAATGCCAGCTGACCGGATAAATCCAGTTGACCTGGAATACCTGGCCGTGGGCGAACAGCATGAACGGGGTCATGGCACCGATGGCCACGGCCGACGCCCCCACCCACCACAGCACGGCGGTGCGGCGGCGATCACCGGACGCCGTCAGCGGCACCAGCACGCCGTAGACCGGCACCAACAGCACCAGGTTGATATTGAGCAAAATCGCCAGCGCGAGCGCCAGGGCGTAGCACACCCACAGTCGCGCCGCGTTGCGCCGGACGGTGGCCAACAGCAACACCGTCAGCCAGATGGACGCGGCCACCGCGAAGGCGTAGGAGCGCGCTTCCATGCCCGCCCAGGTGATGCGGGGGAGCACGGCAAACATCGCGCCCGCGCACACCGCGGTCGCCCGCGTCGAGAATTGCCTGCTGAACACCGTGACCCCGGCGCCCGCGGCCCCTATCGCCAGGGCGCTGGGAAACCGGGACCAGAATTCGGTCGGCGGAAAGATCGCGAACCAGCCGTGCATCAGCAGGTAGTACAGGCCGTGCACCGCGTCGATGTGACCCAGCAGCCGCCACAGCTCGGGCAGGGTCCGGCTGGCCGCGGCGGAGATGGTGGCGCCCTCGTCGAACCACAGCGACGGCCTGCAGGCCCAGGCGGCGCTGATCGCGGTGGCCGACAGCGCGATTGCCCACGGGTCCAGCAGCCTGCCGCGGGCGCGCGCGGGCGCGGCCTCGTCGACGGCGTCCGCGGTGCCCTGGTCAGCGGTAATAGGCATGATGCTTGTCACTGTAGAGCGGGCCAGACGATTCCGGTCGCGTGGAGCGTCTAGCGGCCGCTGCCGCGGGGGAAATCGATCCGGTCCCTTCGGTCTCGCGCCCGCGTGTCGCGAAAGCATCCATGCGGCAACATATTCCGGGTCCGGGCGGAGAATTCGGTGCTGCGGTCAGCGGAAATATTGTCCGGTGCTGCGTCGTACGCGCGCAAATGCTGTATTGCGCCCACGCCACGCTGTTTTACTCAGCTACTCCACTGCATCCGGCAAACGCGATACTGTCTTGGATTGGCTGACCAACCGAAACTGGGAGGGTACATGGGCGCCTATCGGACGGTGGTGGTAGGAACCGACGGCTCGGATTCGTCGTTCCGCGCGGTGGACCGGGCAGCGGAGATTGCCGGTTCGGACGCGAAGTTGCTCATCGCCTCGGCGTACTTACCCCAGCATGAGGACACCCGGGCCGCAGACGCGCTGGGGCAGGAGAGCTACAAGGTGTCGGGCACCGCACCGATCTACGCGATCCTGCAGGACGCCAAGGAGCGCGCGCACGTGGCTGGCGCGAAGAACGTGGAAGAACGGGCGGTCGTCGGCGCTCCGGTCGACGCGCTGGTCAAGCTGGCCGAGGACGAGAACGCGGACCTGCTGGTCGTCGGGAATGTCGGCCTCAGCACGATCGCCGGCCGGCTGCTGGGATCGGTGCCCGCCAACGTCTCGCGTCGGGCCAAGGTCGACGTGCTGATCGTGCACACCACCAGCTAGCGCGCCTGACGGGCTACGGCCAGGCGGCGGCGGCCGTCGTGGCTGCGGTGGTCGGCGCCGGGCCGGTAGCTGTTGTCGCACAACGCATTCGGCGTATCAGGCGGTACGCGGCAACCCGACTGCGGTCCTGGCACCGACCCCAGGCGATGTGACGCCACGTGGTCACCACCGTCGTGCGCGCCACTCGTCGAGATGGGGCCGCTCGGCGCCCAGCGTGGTGTCGTCGCCGTGGCCGGGGTAGACCACCGTGTCGTCGCCGAACCGGTCGAACACCCGGGTCTTGACGTCTTGGTACAGGGAGTCGAACTCCTCCGGCTTGCCCGTTCGCCCCAGACCGCCCGGGAACAGGCAGTCGCCGGTGAACAGCTGGGTGACCCCGCCGGTCGCGGGTCCGTCGAGGGCTAGCGCGATCGAGCCGGGCGTGTGTCCGCGCAGGTGGATGACCTCGAAGGTGAGCTGGCCGACATGCACGGTGTCGCCACCGGCCAGCAAACGCTCAGGTTCGACCGGCAGCGGGCCGGCGTCGATCTCGTTGGCGGCGGTCGGCGCGCCGGTGGCCTCGGTGACGGCTTGCAGCGCCTGCCAGTGATCGAAGTGCTGGTGGCTGGTCACGATCAGCGACACCTTCGGCGCATGCTCCCGGATCAGCTCGATCAGGACGTCGGCGTCGTTCGCGGCGTCGATCAGCAGGGTTTCGCCGGTGGCGGAACACGTCACCAGGTACGCGTTGTTGTCCATCGGGCCCACCGATGCCTTTAGGATCGTGGCGCCGGGTAGGGTCCGGCGGGCCGCAGTACCAGGGTCGACGTGTCCGGTGTAGTTGTCCTGCACGGCAGTCATGTGCGTCACGTTACTGGTCGAACAATGCTTGTCGGTACCGGCACATAGCATGGAGTGCGCCGCGCGCCATGTCGTTTTGGAACCGCTTTGCGCTACCGGCAACAGCGTCACTCGAGAGGTACACCGTTGGCCGACCGCCTGATCGTCAAGGGCGCCCGCGAGCACAATCTGCAGGGCGTCGACCTCGACCTGCCCCGTGACTCGCTGATCGTCTTCACCGGGCTGTCGGGGTCGGGCAAATCGTCGCTGGCCTTCGACACGATTTTCGCCGAGGGGCAGCGCCGCTACGTGGAGTCGCTGTCGGCGTACGCCCGCCAGTTCCTGGGCCAGATGGACAAGCCCGACGTCGACTTCATCGAGGGCCTGTCCCCGGCGGTGTCGATCGACCAGAAGTCGACCAACCGCAACCCGCGATCCACCGTCGGAACCATCACCGAGGTCTACGACTACCTCCGGCTGCTCTACGCGCGGGCCGGGACGCCGCACTGCCCGATCTGCGGCAAGAGGATCGCCCGCCAGACGCCGCAGCAAATCGTCGACCAGGTGCTGGCGATGCCGGAGGGCACCCGGTTCCAGGTGCTGGCCCCGGTGGTGCGCACGCGCAAGGGTGAGTTCGCCGACCTCTTCGAGAAACTCAACGCCCAGGGCTACAGCCGGGTCCGGGTCGACGGCGTCGTGCACACGCTGACCGACCCGCCCAAGCTGAAGAAGCAGGAGAAACACGACATCGAGGTGGTGGTGGACCGCCTGACCGTCAAGGCCACCGCCAAGCAGCGGCTCACCGATTCGGTGGAAACCGCCCTGAGCCTCGCCGACGGCATCGTGGTGCTCGAGTTCGTTGATCACGAGCCGGGGGCGCCGCACCGCGAGCAGCGGTTCTCCGAGAAGCTGGCCTGCCCCAACGGTCACTCGCTGGCCGTCGACGACCTGGAACCGCGGTCGTTCTCGTTCAACTCGCCCTACGGGGCGTGTCCGGAGTGCAGCGGCCTGGGCATCCGCAAGGAGGTGGACCCCGACCTGGTGGTGCCCGACCCCGATCGCACGCTGGCCGAGGGCGCGGTGGCGCCGTGGTCGACGGGCCACACGGCCGAGTACTTCATCCGCATGATGGCCGGGCTCGGCGAGGAGATGGGCTTCGACGTCGACACCCCCTGGCGCAAGCTGCCGGCCAAGGCGCGCAAGGCGATCCTCGAGGGATCCGACCACCAGGTGCACGTGCGGTACCGCAACCGGTACGGCCGCACCCGGTCCTACTACGCCGACTTCGAAGGCGTGCTCGCGTTCCTGCAGCGCAAGATGTCCCAGACCGAATCCGAGCAGATGAAGGAGCGCTACGAGGGCTTCATGCGCGACGTGCCCTGCCCGGTCTGCGAGGGCACCCGCCTCAAGCCCGAGATCCTGGCCGTGACGCTGGCCGCGGGGGGGGAGCACGGCACGAAGTCCATCGCCGAGGTCTGCGAGCTGTCCATCTCTGACTGCGCGGATTTCCTCAACGCCCTGACGCTGGGCCCGCGCGAACAGGCGATCGCCGGGCAGGTGCTCAAGGAGATCCAGTCACGGCTGGGTTTCCTGCTCGATGTCGGCCTCGAATACCTGTCGCTGTCCCGGGCGGCGGCCACGCTGTCCGGCGGTGAGGCGCAACGTATCCGGCTGGCCACCCAGATCGGCTCCGGTCTGGTGGGCGTGCTCTACGTGCTGGACGAGCCGTCGATCGGGCTGCACCAGCGCGACAACCGTCGTCTCATCGAAACCCTCACGCGCCTGCGGGATCTGGGGAACACCCTGATCGTCGTCGAGCACGACGAGGACACCATCGAGCATGCGGACTGGATCGTCGACATCGGGCCCCGGGCCGGCGAACACGGCGGCCGGATCGTGCACAGCGGAACCTACAGCGAGCTGCTGGCCAACACGGACTCGATCACCGGCGCCTACCTGTCCGGCCGGGAGAGCATCGAGCTTCCCGCGATCCGGCGTCCTCTCGACCGGCGTCGCCAGCTTACGGTGGTGGGCGCCCGCGAGCACAACCTGCGCGGCATCGACGTGTCGTTCCCGCTCGGCGTCCTCACGTCGGTGACCGGCGTGTCCGGCTCCGGGAAGTCCACCCTCGTCAACGACATCCTGGCCGCGGTGCTGGCCAATCGGCTCAACGGCGCCCGGCAAGTCCCGGGCCGGCACACGCGGGTCACCGGGCTCGACCACCTGGACAAGCTGGTGCGGGTCGACCAGTCGCCGATCGGCCGCACGCCGCGCTCCAACCCGGCCACCTACACCGGTGTGTTCGACAAGATCCGCACGCTGTTCGCGGCCACCACCGAGGCCAAGGTCCGCGGCTACCAACCCGGCCGGTTCTCGTTCAACGTCAAGGGCGGCCGCTGCGAGGCGTGCACGGGCGACGGCACCATCAAGATCGAGATGAATTTCCTGCCCGACGTGTACGTGCCGTGCGAGGTGTGCCACGGCGCCCGCTACAACCGGGAGACCCTCGAGGTGCACTACAAGGGCAAGACCATCGCCGAAGTCCTCGACATGTCCATCGAGGAGGCGGCGGAGTTCTTCGAGCCGATCACCGGGATTCACCGCTACTTGCGCACGCTGGTCGACGTGGGTCTGGGTTATGTCCGGCTCGGCCAGCCCGCGCCGACGTTGTCCGGTGGGGAAGCGCAGCGGGTGAAACTGGCCGCGGAATTGCAGAAGCGCTCGACGGGCCGGACGATCTACATCCTCGACGAACCCACCACCGGGCTGCATTTCGACGACATTCGCAAACTGCTGAAGGTCATCAACGGCCTCGTCGACAAGGGCAATACCGTCATCGTCATCGAGCACAACCTCGATGTCATCAAAACGTCGGACTGGATCGTCGATATGGGCCCGGAGGGGGGCGCGGAGGGCGGAACCGTCGTCGCCGAGGGAACGCCGGAGGACGTCGCCGCGGTGCCGGAGAGCTACACCGGCAAGTTCCTCGTCGACGTGGTCGGCCGCGCCGAGAGACCGGCACGCGCGCCCCGGCGCACCGGTCGGCGCAGCAAGGTCACCGCCTGAGCGGGCCGGGGCCTCACCGGTCTTCGGACTGCATTGACTCGCGGATCTGGGCCAGGCGCTCGGCCGCGGCCCGCTGACGCTGCTCGAACTCGCTTTCGACGGACCGGCCCTCCAGCGACTCCGCGTCGAGTTCTGTGGCCCCCTGTGCGGCGCCGAAGCGGGTTTCGATTTTCTCGCGGACGAATTCGAATGTGGGGACGCCTTCGCTGTCGTAACCAGGGTCGGAAGTTGTTTGGTCGCCGGGCATGCCGCCAACGCTACTTCGACTGGCATTTGTTGTCGCGCCCTCGGCCGGTGGGCATCGCCAGTTTCCCGCCACATTCATCTGCTTGGCTGTTGCGGCCAAAATCGCCCCGTGGCCCGCGAGCAGCCAACGGCGAACACGGAATCGCCCTGCATCCGGCCCGTCCATGCCCGACGGTGGAAGCGATCGGCGGCATCCTGTTAAATCACTTCGGCGAGAAGGCGCAGGTCGTCGGCTCCTAGCCGCGATCGAGGAGGTATAATGACCGTCCCCTAGATCGAGGGCTCGCCGAATGGATTGATGCATTTTTACGCAATTCCGCGTTTAATCATTATGCGCGGACAATCCGAAAAAACTACGTACGCGCCAGTAACAATGGGCAGCAAATGCGATATCAAATGAAGGGATACTCATGGAAGCAGTGCTAACAGCGGCCACAGTGCTTCACGGACCTTGGCTCGACCGCGGCACGGGGTGGCGAGACCAGGCGACCGGATGCTGGATCGCGACGTGCACGCCAGGTTCGGACCCGGAGCTATGGGATAAGTATCTCGAAGGTGCGCGACGCAGTTACCGAGAGCATGGACTGGAATGGGTTCTCGACGCCGACGCGATACAGGATGGCGCCGACACGGCCCTGTTCTTCGCGGCGGTCGACCCAGAGGGTCGGGTGGTGGGCGGTACCCGGGTGGTCGGGCCCCTGCGCTCACCCGAGGAATCCCACTCTTTGGTGGAGTGGGAGGGCAACCCGGGCGGCGACGCCCTGCGCGAAATGATTGCCAACCGAATTCCCTTCGGTGTAGTGGAAGTCAAAAGCGCATGGACCGACTCGCGTGCGTACGGCAGCCGAGCGCTCTCCAGCGTCTTGGCCCGCACGGGGTTACCGATCATGACGCTGCTGGATGTTCAGTTCATCATGGCCACGTCGGCGGCTCATGTGTTGGAGCAGTGGCGATCGGGCGGCGGCGTCGTGGCATCACGGATTCCGGCCACGGCCTACCCGGACGAGAACTACCGGACCAAGGTGATGTGGTGGGACCGCCGCACCCTTGCCACCACGGCGGAACCCGAACAATATAAGCTGATGTGTGCCGCGACATCCGATATTCTTCAACAAATTCCGGCTTAAGCGAGCTCGGTTCACGTCAAGGGAAGTCGGGGATGGAAAACAGCCACAATCACGGCGACGCCTGTGTTGCAGTGATTCTGGCTGACGATGTCGCCACCGATCGCGAGGTGCTGGAGCGCCTTCGGGAAACCCCGGGCATCGACGTCACCGACCTTCCGGGGAACGGCGCGCAGGCGGCACACGACCGGCGATGGGCCTATTACCCCTGGCGGAAGTCAGTGGTGCGCATTCCTGGCCCGCAGGCATTCAGAGCCGCCCGTTTCGATCGCAACAGGCACCTGATCACGTCCTCCGAGCAGCAACGGCTGGCACGTCAGCGCATCGGTGTCGTCGGCTTGAGTTCGGGCCACGCGATTGCGTATTGTCTGGCCGCGCAGGGACTTTGCGGAGCCTTGCGATTGGCCGACGGGGACACCCTTGAGCTATCCAACCTGAACCGCGTGCCGGCCGGTGTTCTCGATCTGGGCACCAATAAGGCGACCGTGGCGGCGCGTCGAATCGCGGAACTCGATCCCTATCTGAGCGTGGAGGTCTTCACCGCCGCGGTGACCGCCGAACTGCTGGATCGCTTCCTGGATGGCCTGGACATCGTCATAGACCAAGCTGATTCACTCGACGTGAAGATCACCCTCCGCGAGGCGGCGCGCAACCGCCGCATTCCGGTGATCATGGCCACCAGCGACCGGGGTCAGCTCGATATCGAGCGGTTTGATCTCGAGCCGGACCGGCCGATCATGCACGGCGTACTGGGTGATGTCGACACCGCGGTCCTGCGCGGATTGTCGACGCAAGACAAGCTTCCCTACCTGTTGCGTCTCCTCGATGTGCAGGGGATTACGGCGCGCGGGGCGGCGTCGCTGGTCGAGGTCGGACAGACGCTGAGCGGATGGCCCCAGCTGGCGAGCGAGATCTGGATGGGAGCCGCCACCGTAGCCGAAGCGGTGCGCCGGATCGGCCTGGGTGAGCCGCTCGCGTCCGGCCGGGTGCAGATCGACATTGCAGACGCCCTCGACCACGTCAGGGCGCCCGTGATCCGCGCCGACGATGCGCCGGAACCGGTCGGCGGCGTGGACGCGGTGCCCGCCCCGGGGAAAACGGCGCCACAGATCGCCGAAGTTGTTGCCGCCGCGGCTATCCGCGCGCCTTCCGGCGGTAACTGCCAACCGTGGCGTATCGCCGTGAACAAGGATTCCATCGAGATCCTCCTGGCGCCCGAGGACTCGTCCACGATGGACGTCGAGTTCCGGGCCAGCGCTGTGGCGCTCGGCGCCGCGATGTTCAACGTGCGTGTCGCGGCGGCGGCCCACGCGATGTTGGGTCCGATCACGTTCGAGGAAGGCAGTGGAGAGACTCCGCTGCGCGGGGCGATGGTGTGGGGCACCGGTGATGACCCCGAGCTCGCCAGGCTCTACGAGCCGATGCTGGCGAGGCAGACAAATCGTCACCGTGGCGATCCGGCGCCGATCGATGCGGCCGCGGCGGCTTTGATGGAATCCGTTACGGCACGGGAGGGTGCGCGACTGCGGCTCATCACCGATCGCCAGGAAATCGCCGCGGTCGCAGACATCCTGGCCGACACCGACCGCATTCGATACCTGACGCCCCACCTGCATCGGGAAATGGTGTCTGAGTTGAGGTGGCCGGACGATCCGTCGCCGGAGACGGGCATCGACGTGCGTGGGCTGGAACTCGAATCCGGTGAGCAGGCGGCTTTGGAGCTCGTCCGGCGCCCCGACGTCATGGTCGAACTGGCGAGTTGGGGTGCGGGCGCGGCGCTGGGCGACATGATCCGCCGGCGAGCTACGGGCAGCGCGGGGCTTGCGGTCATCATCACGGAGGGATCTACTCTGACCGACTACGCCCGTGGCGGGATGGCTCTGGAAGCGATGTGGATCGCCGCCGAGCAATGTGGCCTTGGTGTGCATCCCGTGTCGCCCGTCTTCCTGTACGCGAACGACGACAACGACCTGCTCACTCTGTCGGCGAGTCACGCCGACGAACTACGTGCGCTGCAACGATCGTTTCGCACGCTCGTGGGAGTTTCAGGGGGGAAATGCGAGACGCTGCTGGTGCGCCTCGTCGCCGCGCCGTCATCGTCGGTGCCGAGCAGACGCCGTACGCTCAGTGCCGCTCTGTGTGTGTCGAGATAGGCGCGATCATGTCGAACAAAGCCGCCGCCGGTGGCCTCGCGACCATCGTCACCTCTGTGGCGACCAAGCTCATGGGCGCCACACGCGAGTACTTCCGCGGAGATCAGCACGAACATTCTCGCCGACTTGGTCGAAATCCTCGGAGTGGACGTCAGCTTCCTGCGCTATAACGACCACACCATCCATGCCACGGTCCTGGTGGCAGAATGGCCGCAACGGCCCGAAAAACCCGACCCTGACCCGCTCCAGACCATCTATTTCGCGGACGCGGACCCGATTTTCGCGGTGGCCGAGCATGCCAAGGAGCCCCTTGTCATCCGCCCCGAATCGTCCAACGAGGAGTACCAACGCACGGTTTCGGAGGCCAGTGGGATCCCGGCCGTCTCGCTGGCGTCGGTCCCGCTGTTGGCCAACGGAGTCACCACGGGAACGCTGGGTTTCATCAAGTTCGGCGATCGCGAGTGGACCGAGGACGAGCTCAATACGCTGACCGTCGTCGCCTCGATGTTCGCCCAGGTGCAGACGCGCGTGAGTGTCGAAGGCCGGCTGCGCCACCAAGCCGATCACGATGACCTCACCTCGTTGCCAAATCGCCGAACGCTCGTGCAACACCTGGATTTTCGCCTCGGGGAAGGTAATCCAGGCCCGGTCGCCGCGCTGCTCTTCAACCTCAACCGGCTCAAGCCGATCAACGACTATCTCGGCCACGCTGCCGGTGATCAGTTCATTCGGGACTTCGCCACCAAGACAACCGAAGCGATGCAGGGGCAAGGTTTGATCGCCCGCCTCGGCGGCGACAAATTCGTCGTGGTCCCCAAATCTGCGATGGAACTGCAATCCGCGACAGCGCTTGCCGAGCGCCTGAGCGAGCAAGTGACCGACAACGTCGACATCGGTGGCCAGGTCCTCAACCGGACCGTCAGCGTCGGAGTCGCGATCGGTATGCCGGGCATCGATTCGAGCGTGGATCTGCTGCGGCACGCTGAGGAAGCGCTCTTGTCCGTCAAGAAACCCGGGGCCGACCGGATCGGCATCTTCTCCGCCGAGATTCTGACGCGCCGGGAGTTGCGCAATGACATCGAAATGCACTTGCAAGCCGGCATCGAGTCGGGCGACCTCGTCGTGTTCTTCCTCCCCGAGGTTGAGATGCTCACGGGAAAGGTCTTGGCGGTCGAGGCGCTGGTGCGCTGGAACCATCCCACCCGCGGGCTGTTGTTGCCGGAGGAATTCGTTCCGGTGGCCGAATCGATCAACCTCGCAGGCGAACTCGGCGACTGGATGTTGCGTGCGGCGTGCGCCCACTTGGCGGAGTGGCGGGCCCGCGGGATAGCGCGCGACGTCATGCTGCGGGTAAACGTCTCGCCGGCACAGCTTGTCGCCCACGATCTGGTCAAAACGGTGGAGCGCACCATGCACGAGTTCGGTATCGACGGCTCGTCGTTAGGTCTGGAAATCACCGAGACCGTCGTCATCCGGGACGTGGAAAATACGAGAGCCACCCTCATGGAGCTCAGGCAGCTGGGAGTCGACATCGCCGTCGACGACTTCGGCACCGGTTTCAGCGGGATGGGCCTGCTGAGGACGTTGCCGGTGGGCACGTTGAAAATCGACCGCGGATTCGTGACGGACCTGGCCACCAGCGGTGACGACTTAGCCATCGTGCGCGCCATCATCGGCCTGGCCCGGGCGCTCGATCTCGTGGTCGTTGCCGAGGGCGTCGAATCCGTTGGTGCGGCGCAGGTCCTGCTTCGCGAAGGGTGTTCTCGCGCGCAGGGATACATGTTCTCACGGCCCATCCCCGCGGATGAGACCGAGCGGCTCCTGGCCGAGGGCTCCGTCCCGGTCAGGATCGAACCGACGGCGTCGTCAACGCGCGGTTGAGCTGTAGCGGGCCGGTCGAGCATGCCCGCCAAACCCGGCTCACCACGGGTTGCGGTGCCGGGCAAGGTCGCCCGCCGGAATCCTGCGAGCGTGAGCGCTATCGGCCAGCGGTGCTGGTGTGCTCCGCCGGGAACACTGCGGTGCCGCCCACGGCGGTCGACGGCGATGCGGCGGGCAGCGAAATCCGCGGTACTCCGGGCGTGCCCAGCCGGCCGGCCAGCCACGGCAGCGCGGCGGCGAACGCCCGATCGGCGAACGGCCAGTCGTGCTTGCCCGGCTGGGGGACCACCGCGCAGTCGATCCCGTTGGCGCGGCCGAGCGCGCAGAGGGAGAACGCGGCCGCCGTTTGGTTCCCGGGGTTGGCGGCCGCTTCCGCGCCGGCCAGCCGCATCGCGGCAGCGTCGCCCGTGGCGAAGTTGCGGCGGGGTGCTGGTGGGCCGTCCGACGAGATGGTGAGCCACCCGGCAACGTCGTGGTACGGGCCGTGCCGGGTGATCACCGTGGTGGGGTCGAACGCCGCCCAGGCGTCGGCGTTTCCACCGAACAGGCGGGCGATGGTCTGCGCCCTATTGCCCGCGTTCGGGAAGAAGTCGCCGGCGATGTCGACGAACGCGCTGAAGATCTCGGGATGCATCACCGTCAGGTCGAGGGCGCACGTCCCGCCCGTCGACCAGCCGGCGACCCCCCAGTTGGACCGCTCGGGACTGACACCGAACGTCGAGACCATATAGGGAACAACGTCTTTGGTGAGATGGTCGGCCGCATTACCCCGCACCCCGTTGACGCATTCGGTGTCGTTGTTGAAGGCGCCTCCGGAGTCCGCGAACACCAACACCGGCGCCTTGCCGTCGTGCGCGGCCGCGAAATCGTCGATGGTCTTGACTGCGTTGCCCGCCCGCGTCCAGTCCGCCGGCGTGTTGAACTGCCCGCCGATCATCATGACCGTCGGCAACGCCGGTGGTGGGCTCGCGGTGAACCACGCGGGCGGCAGATACACCAGTTCGCCGCGATGCTTGAAATGCGATGCGTCCGATGGAATCTTGACCGGTACCACACTGCCGTGCGGCGGGCGGGTCCGTTTGGCCGCCATCACGATGACGGTGGCCTGGTCGGTCTGGTCCGGCAACGGGCCCGAAGTGAGCTGACTCCACGCGGCCTGCACCGTCGGGAAGTAGCCGACCCAGAGGTTGAGCACCAACCCGGCGCACATCAGACACATCGGCACGGCCAGTAGGCTCGCGCCGCGCCGCCACGGGCGGGCGGTCCGCCACCCCAGGATCAGCACCGCCGCCGCCGTGCCGGCCAGCGCGATCCACAGCGACAAAGTGGGCGGTGCGGGGTCCTCGGACAGTCCCCGGTCGACGACGTACCAGTGCGTCAGATAGGCCGTGCCGGCGCCGATGAAGGCGGCCGCGGGCAGCCACCGCGTCCGCCAGCGCCGCGACCGCCAGCCGACCGCCAGGGCCAGGACCACGGCCGTGGCGACCTGCATTGTGGTGGGCAGCCAGCCGTGCATGAGCGAGATGTGGCCGCTTGCCAGCACATGCGCCGCGGCAAGGGGCGTGGAGGCTGTCACAAAGTTCATTGTGAGCCATTGTTAACCGGCGTGGAATAACTTCACCCGTTGTTTCACCTGGGCTCGCGGAGGCCCCACGGGCCGGGAATCCGCCGTTAATGCGGCTTTGCCAGCGGGAACGGCAGCGTTTCGCGAATGCTGCGCCCGGTTATCAGCATGACGACCCTGTCGATGCCCATTCCGAGGCCGCCGGTCGGCGGCATCGCGTATTCCATTGCCTGCAGGAAATCCTCGTCGAGTTGCATCGCCTCGGGGTCCCCGCCGGCGGCCAACAGCGACTGTTCCTGCAGCCGCCGTCGCTGCTCCACCGGGTCAGTCAGCTCGCTGTATGCGGTGCCCAACTCGACGCCCCACGCCACCAGGTCCCACCGCTCGGCGACGCCGCGCACGCTGCGATGCGGCCGGGTCAGCGGCGACACGGACGTCGGGAAGTCGATGTAGAACGTCGGTTGCTCGGTCCGGTCCTCCACCAGGTGCTCATACAGTTCGAGCACTACCGCACCCGCGTCCCACTGCGCCCGGTAAGGAATGTGTGCCGCCTCAGACAGCTTGCGCAGGGCGGTCAGCGAGGTGTCGGGATCGATGCGCTCGCCGAGTGCCTCGGAGACGGCGTCGTGCACCGTCTTCACCGGCCAGGTGCCGGAAATGTCGATGGGCTCCAAACGGACGTCGGGGCCGTCGCTGCCTTTGCGGTGCCGCAGCACGATCTGCTCGCCGTGCGCGGCCTGGGCGGCGTTCTGGATCAGCTCGCGGCATCCGTCGATCCACACCCTGTAGTCGGCGTGCGCCTGGTAGGCCTCCAGCAGGGTGAACTCCGGGTTGTGGCTGAAATCCGCCCCCTCGTTGCGGAAGGCCCGGCCCAGTTCGAAGACCCGCTCCACACCTCCGACGCACAGCCGCTTCAAGTAGAGCTCCGGCGCGATGCGCAGGAACAGGTCCATGTCGTAGGCGTTGATGTGGGTGAGAAACGGCCGGGCTGTGGCCCCGCCGTGGATCTGCTGCAGCATCGGCGTTTCGACTTCGATGAATCCCTTGGCGAACAGCGTCTCCCGGACCGACCGCAACACCTCGCTGCGGGCCTTGATCAGCTCACGCGACTCCGGGTTGACGGCCAGGTCGACGTACCGGGACCGCACCCGGGCTTCGGGATCGGTGAGCCCCTTCCACTTGTTCGGCAACGGCCGCAGGCATTTACCGATGATCCGCCAGTCGTACACGATCAACGAGCGGGTGCCGTTCCTGGAAAAGCCCATGTGCCCGGTCATCTCGACCAGGTCGCCGAGGTCGATGGCCGCGGTGAAATCCGCGATTCGACCGTGCTTGAGGCGCGAATCGTCCAGCAGCACCTGAATCTCGCCGGACCAGTCGCGCAACTGGGCGAACAGCACCCCACCGTAGTCGCGTATCCGCAGGATCCGGCCCGCCACCGAGACGGATTCCCGGTCGTCGGCGTCCAGCGCCCGGGCGATCGTGTGACTGGGCGGAGCTCCCGCCGGATAGGCGTCGACGCCGCTGCGCTGCAACGCCTTCAGCTTGGTCAGCCGCACCCGCACCTGCTCGGGCAGGCGCGCTCTCGACTCTTCCGCTTCGGCGGCGCCCTCCCGCCGCTGCAGGTCGCTCACGTCGGGCGCCGAACCATCGGGGTGCAGCAGCCCGGACTCGGCCAGCCTGGCCGGCACCGCGGGGTGGTGACCGGTATGCACCTTGTCGCGCCGGCTGAACGGCAACACCAGGAAGCCTTCGGCGATGACCGACGCGACACCAACTCGTGGGATCAGCCGGGCGTCCTCGTAGCAGGCGTAGCGAGGGATCCACTCGGGTTGGTACTTCATGTTCGAGCGGTACAGCGTCTCCAGCTGCCACCACCGGGAGAAGAAGAGCAGGAACCCGCGCCACAGCCGGGCGACCGGTCCCGCACCGAGCTGGGCGCCCTGCTCGAAGGCCGACCGAAACATCGCGAAGTTCAGGGAAATCCGGGTGATGCCCTGGCTTTCCGCGTTCAGCGCGAGCTCGCTGACCATCAGTTCGATCGTGCCGTTGGGTGACTTGGGGGAGCGACGCATCAAGTCCAGGGAGACGCCGGTGGTGCCCCACGGGACCAGCGAAAGCATTGCGACCACGTCGCCGCCGTGGTCCAACGCTTCGACCAGCAGGCAGTCCCCGTCGGCGGGGTCGCCGAGTCGGCCCAGCGCCATGGAAAAGCCGCGCTCGGTTTGGGTGTCGCGCCAGGCGTCGGCGCGGGAAATCGTGGCGGCCATCTCCTCGGGCGAGATGTCGCGG
Source organism: uncultured Actinomycetota bacterium (assembly GCA_963824505.1). GTDB lineage: Bacteria > Actinomycetota > Actinomycetes > Mycobacteriales > Mycobacteriaceae > Mycobacterium. Next base: position 86,383 of record CAWGPS010000019.1, on the reverse strand, counting down.
TGTCGGCGGATCCGCACGGTGAGGCCGGCGCGGCGCGCTCGGGTGACGGCTTGGCGCACGCCGCGCATGTCCGGCCCGGACAGTTTGAAATCGGCGGTCCGCAGGATCGCCTCGTCACCCAGTTCCAGGGCATTGAGCCCGGCTTCGCGATACGCCTGCGCACCCTGCGAACTGGCACCCATGACGCCGGGCGCCCAGCCGTACGTCTGGGACAGCGCCAGCCACGCGTCGATGGCCTGCGGCCATGCCCTCGGGTCGCCCACCGGGTCGCCGCTGGCCAGGCAGACGCCTATCTCGACGCGGTAGGTGATGGCGGCGCGGCCGCTCTGCGCAAACACCACCGACTTGTCGCGGCGGGTCGCAAAATAGCCCAGGGAGTCGTTCTTGCCGAACAACTCGAGCAGCCCGCGGATCGCGGACTCGTCCTCACCCGTGAGGGCGTTGTCGGCGCGCTGCGACTGGAACAGCACGATCGTCGCCGCGATGAGTGCGAGCGCGCCGAACAACCCGAAGATCGCGTTGAGGAAGACGTGCGGCCGACCGGTGAACTGATCGGGGTCGACGATGGCGAACCCGACCACCCGGTTGACCACGTACCAGAAGCGGGAGTCCGGGTGCCAGCGTGCCCGGGAACATCTCCACCAGGCCCCACGACGCCAGGATCCCGATGATGTCCCCGACAACCAGCACCGCCGCCGCTTTGAACAGCGCCGCCTGGCGGACCTTGGCCCAGAACTCCCGGTAAGCCAGCAGGAGAAGAACGACGGCGACGACGTGCACCGCGAACCCGAGGTTCTCCCCGAACGTTTCCGCGGCCGTGTTGTCGCCCGCGGCGATCTCCGCGGCATTCAGCACGGCGGCGAGGACCATGTTGCCCAGCAACACCACCCAGGCAACGCGCTTGCGGGCCGTCAGCGCCGCGGCAAGCAGTGCGAGCACGAACGACCAGGCGATGCTGGTATCCGGGAAGTTGAAGAGGTAGTCGTTGATGAACTCCCGCGGGACCTTGATCAGCCACCGGATCAGCGGTGACACGCTGGCCAGCAAGGACAGGGTGGCGATGACGCCCACCGTCCAACCCGCCGCCGCCGGCACCCACCGGAACCGGGAGTGCGACCGGTTGCCCGAACGTGGAGTAGCGAGTGTCACAGACCGCGAGGATATGCGCTCAAACCTAGAAAGTCCTGATGATGCGCCCAGAGTCGCGGGGTGGGCTTTGTCATGTTTAACCGCATCGTGCGGCGGCAGCGCAATCCTGCCGGCCGGATCTCCCAAGCCTCCCGCCGGCGAAGTGCGGAAAGGCGGCCCGTGGCTGCTAAACTGTTGTGCGCGACCATCCCGGCGAAGGCCAGGAACAGTTAAGTGGAGTCCCACTCCCACCGCTAGCCGCGAGCACACTCAGGCTAAGCGGTCCGGTCACAGGCGGCATGCACGCCTGTTCCGCGCGCAGCGGGCGGCTTGAGTTGTCTCGGGCCGTGATCGGTCGGCATTGGGCCCTGCTGGTGCAGGGCTTTTTTGCTGGTGGTGTGGTGTTTCCACCGACTTGATCCGGACCTTCCGAGGCGTTAGTCGTCACCGGTACAGAAAGCCCAACAAGGAGGCCCCATCAGCACTGAGACCCGCGTCAACGAGCGCATCCGCGTACCTGAAGTCCGATTGATTGGCCCAGGGGGTGAGCAGGTAGGCATCGTGCGCATCGAGGACGCGCTGCGCGTTGCCGCGGACGCCGATCTCGACCTCGTCGAAGTAGCTCCAAATGCCAGGCCGCCGGTCTGCAAGATCATGGACTACGGCAAGTTCAAATACGAGGCGGCGCAGAAGGCGCGCGAATCCCGCCGGAACCAGCAGCAGACGGTCGTCAAAGAGCAGAAGCTGCGGCCCAAGATCGACGATCACGACTACGAGACCAAGAAGGGCCACGTCATCCGCTTCTTGGAGGCGGGATCGAAGGTGAAGGTCACCATCATGTTTCGCGGACGCGAGCAGTCCCGGCCCGAGCTGGGCTATCGACTGCTCCAGCGGCTGGGGACAGACGTCGCCGACTACGGATTCGTCGAAACGTCCGCCAAGCAGGACGGCCGCAACATGACGATGGTGCTGGCACCGCATCGCGGCGCGAAGACCCGAGCGAGGGCGCGGCACCCCGAAGGATCGGCGCCCGATGCCGAGGCGACGGGCGACAGCACGCCACTACCGAACTAACGACAATCTGAGAATTGAGGAAACATGCCAAAGGCCAAGACGCATAGCGGGGCCTCGAAGCGGTTCCGGCGCACCGGGACCGGAAAGATCCTCCGCGAGAAAGCCAATCGCCGGCACCTGTTGGAGCACAAGGCGACCAAGCGAACCCGGCGGCTGGCCGGCCGCACGACGGTTGCAGCCAACGACACCAAGCGCGTCAAATCGCTGCTGAACGGCTGATCACCACGCCGGATCACCGGCACCAGACCCTGAGAACATTCACTGCCTGAACGAGAGTAGGAACAACCATGGCACGCGTGAAGCGGGCGGTAAACGCCCACAAGAAGAGGCGCAGCATCCTGAAGGCCTCGAAGGGCTATCGCGGCCAGCGGTCCCGGCTCTACCGCAAAGCCAAAGAGCAGCAGCTGCATTCGCTCAACTACGCCTTCCGTGACCGCCGTGCACGCAAGGGCGAGTTCCGCAAGTTGTGGATTTCCCGGATCAACGCGGCTGCCCGCGCCAACGACATCACTTACAACCGGCTGATCCAGGGCCTCAAGGCCGCCGGTGTGGAAGTGGACCGCAAGAACCTTGCCGACATCGCGGTCAGCGACCCGGCGGCGTTCAGCGCGCTCGTCGACGTCGCGCGGGCGGCACTGCCCGACGACGTCAACGCTCCGTCTGATTCCGGAGAGGCTGCCTAGCCGCCAGGCCGTGCTGACCGAACGTTCGGCGAAGGTGGCGGCCGCGGTCAAGTTGCACCGCCACGTCGGCCGTCGGCGGGCGCGTCTATTCCTCGCCGAAGGCCCCAACCTGGTCGCGGCCGCGTCGGCCCGCAACTTGGTCCGGGATGTGTTCGTCACCGAGGTCGCCGAGCAGCGCCACGCGTCCCTGTTGGCCACGCTGCGGAGCCCGATCCATCCGGTCAGCGAACGGGCCGCCAAGGCGCTGTCGGACACCGTTACGCCTGCGGGTTTGGTCGCCGTGTGCGACATGCCCTCGATCGGTCTGGCGGACGCGCTGGCGGGCTCACCCCGGCTGGTCGCGGTCGCCGTCGAGATCAGCGAGCCGGGCAACGCGGGCACGCTCATCCGCATCGCCGACGCCATGGGGGCCAGCGCGGTGGTCTTGGCCGGGCACACCGTCGACCCGTACAACGGCAAGTGTTTGCGCGCCTCGGCCGGCAGCATCTTCTCGCTTCCGGTCGTCGTCGAACCCGACGCACATGCCGCCGTCGTCGCGGTGCGCGCCACCGGATTGCAGCTGCTGGCCTCGACGGTGGACGGGGAGGCGCGCCTGGACGAGGTCGGCCTCGGCGCGCCGACGGCCTGGCTGTTCGGGCCCGAAGCCCACGGCTTGCCGGCGGCGCTGGCGGACGAAGCCGACCACCGCGTGCGGATCCCGATGTCCGGTGGCGCCGAGAGCTTGAACGTGGCCGCCGCGGCCGCCATCTGCCTCTACCAGAGCGCACAGGCGCTGGGCCGCTTGCGCTGAGCTGCTGTACCCACTCTCTTCGAACAGCGCCCGCCGCCGAGTCTGCGCTGAGGGCTTCGACGCTGCGTCCAGGACCACCCGAACTCGCGGAATCGCGCCCTCTCCGCAGATTCGATGCGTCTCAAGCGGCTTTCTTGGCCCGGCCCCGGGGCGGCCGCAGGGCGGCCAGCGAGAGCGTCGTGTGCACCAGGGAGCCGGCGCGTTCCATCAGCACCTTCGCGGGGTCCAGAGCGGATCTGGGCCGGGGAGGAAAGTAATGCATCGGTAGCCCGCGGCGATCACGCGGCGGCGCCATGAACGTCGGGGCCTCCACCAACGGCGCGTCGCTGGGGATCCGTCCTTCGGCGCGCCGGTAGGCGGCCAACGCCCTTGGATGTAAACGGATTTCGTCGGGAACCGCCAGGAAGGCCAGCTCGACCGCCTTGCCGAACAGGCGCAGCAGGACCTCGTCGCCCGGTGTCCAATGCATGCCCGCCTTCTCGCGAACCGCGGCCTCGAACAGGCCCGCCGCGATCCAGCGCTGGCCGGCGACCAACGGTTTGAAGAATTGGTCCCACACCGGTGTGGGCATCAAAACAAACTTTGGCTTCGGAATGCGTATTTGGAAGATGTCCAGGGTCGCCTGGTTGATTTCCAGCTTGTCGCGGCACACGCGGTCCCAATACTCCTGGAATTCCTCCCACGATTTTGGTACCGACCGCATGCTCATCCCATACATTCGATACCACTGGACATGCTCGTCGAATAGTTGCCTCTTCTCGGCCTCAGTTAAACCGCCGCAAAAGTACTCGGCGACTTTTATGACCAACATAAAGAAAGTCGCATGCGCCCAGTAGAAGGTCTCCGGATTCAGCGCGTGATAGCGGCGTCCGGCGGTATCGACTCCCTTGATGGTGTTGTGGTAGCCCTTGATCTGCTGACCCGTCTGGGCAGCCCGGTCGCCGTCGTAGACCACGCCCATGATCGGGTACACCGATCGGGCCACTCGCTGCAAGGGTTCGCGCAGCAGGATCGAATGCTCCTGGACGGCCGCTCCCAGTTCCGGGTACATGTTTTGCAGCGCGCCGATCCATACGCCCATCATCCCGGTGCGCAGATCACCAAAGTATTTCCAGGTGAGGGAATCTGGGCCGAGCGGCTCAGCCGGTGTGGTCGATGTGGCGGTCATCGCAGCCTCCTCCGATGAGGCTCACGATAAGCTTTGACAACACGTGTTGTCTACGATTCCGGCGGTTGTTATCGAGTTTCCACCCCGGCGTCGTAAGGCCGTGACCACGCGGTTTGGCGTGCCTACGCCACCTGGCGGGGAACGCACCGTTGGCGCGTTGCAGGAAGGCCGTGGCCCCGACCAGCAGGGCGATACCCAGCGGTCGATTCGCCGGCCATTTCGCTGCGACCGACGGTCATGCGTCTCGTCCCGTACTGATAATCCCGACCGGGTTTGCCCGTATCTGCGCAGCGGTTAGCTGATTCACATTCGGCGCGGAATAGGCGCCGTGACAGTTGGGTCGATTACGCGAAAGTGTTCGCGAAAGCGCCAGATAGATTTCAACTTGACATCTATCTAATAGCTATACGCTCGATTTCTCGATGATCACACGAAGATTTCAATCTTGACTCGAGGGGAGATCGGGGATATGTCGTTTCTGAACGTGACACCCGAGGCCGTGACGTCCGCAGCCGGCAATCTGGAATCCATCGGTTCGGCGCTGAGCGCAGCCCACGCGGCGGCGGCCGCCCCTACGACGGGCGCTGCGCCCATGGCGGCTGATGAGGTCTCGGCAGCCGTCCAGTCGGCATTCGCGACATACGCCCAGGGGTACCAAACCGTCAGCGCACAAGCGGCGGCGTACCACTCCCGATTAGTGGCATTGATGAAGGGTGGTGCGGTTGCCTACGCAGAGGCAGAGATCGCCAACGTCCGCCAGGCCATGGGTGCCGACGTCGCCACCGCGCAGCAGGCGATGGGCGCCGACGTCACCGCCGCCGGGCAGGCGATGAGGTCCGGCGCCGCGGCCGCCCGTGAGGCCGTGCGAGCTGACGTCGTCGCCGCGCGGCGGGTTGCGAGGGCCGACGTCGCCGTTGCCAGGCAGGATGTGGTGGGCATGGTGAACGCCACCGCGAAGGCGTTGGTCGGGCGCCCGTTGATCGGCAACGGGAAAACCACCGGGACGACGGGCGGTGGGTCCGGCCCTGGCTCCGGCGGCAACACCACGACCACCGGCACCGACACCGGCCAGGGCTCCGGCGGTAACAACGGCCAGCTCCGCGGTGCAACGCCAGGTCTACGCCCCCTGCAGACGGTAATAGCCAGTCCGCCAGCGTTGGCAACGCCTCCATGGCGCCTGCAAAAGCCGCTATCGGCTCCGGTGCGGCGATGTCGGCCACCAACGCGACTGTCGCCGGCGACAGCGTCCACTCTCGGGCATCGCCGCGGGGGCGACCCTCACCACCGCTGCAGGCACGTCGGCCCCCGTCACCGCCATCGACACGAAGGCCACCGCGACGTACGGCGACGACGGCCACCGCGACGGCTGTCGCGGGCGACGGCACCGCCACGACTGTCGCGGGCAACGGGACGGTGACGACGACCGGCAGCGGCGACGGGACGGTGACGACCGGCACCGGCAGCGGCGACGGGACGGTGACGACGACCGGCAGCGGCTCAACGTCAGCAGCTCCCCACCCGTGACCGAAGTGGATATGAAAACTCCGTTCGGCCCGGTTCAGGTAACGCTGGATCATTCGGTATTGGCAGATGGCACGACCGCGTGGTCAGGATCGGTGTCCATGCCGCGGGAGTTGGTCGGCGCGGTTGATGCGCTGGGCGCTCAGGCCAGCGCGACGTCCGCGCTGCACACCGATGTCTCAGCGTTTACTGCCGCGGTGCAGACGGGGCACCCGGTCGCGGCCGTCGATGCACTACTCCGTACACCGAGCGACGTGGCGCACGCCTACCTCTACGGCCAAACATCGATAACCGAGGCATTGCCGGCGCCAACCGGATACGCGGAGGCGTATGCCACCGTCCCCATGGGCGGAATCCTTTCTCCCGTTCGGCCCCTCACGGTCACATTGGTGCCGCCCACCGGGTCGCCAACTGTTGTGACTCTGAGCGGTACGGAGTTCGGCGGCATCGTTAACGCCGTGGAGTAAGGAGCGGGGCCTTCGAAATCCGTATCGCCTGGCGAATCCACGACTCGGCGGGGCAGCGACCGCGTGCGTCCCGGCATGGCAACGCGGTGATCAGGCCGTCGGCGCGAGGTGTGACGCAAACGGCGCGGCCCTAATTGCCTGCATTCGACGAAAGCCAATAACCTGGCAACGTGGAACTCGCACGTCGCGACCGGGAGCCCGGCGAGTCCGAGCAGACCGTGAACACGATGGCGCCACCCGGGCCGGGAGAGCGTTCTCCGGTGTCGATGCACACGGCGACGCACTGGTTGAGATCCAGAAATCACAGCCCTGGGGCGGTGGCGTTCATCCGGCGCGCGCGACGGCTGCTGCCCGGCGACCCCGAGTTCGGCGATCCGCTGTCCACGGCGGGCGACGGTGGTCCGCGCGCTGCCGCGCGAGCCGCCGACCGGCTGCTGGGCGACCGCGATGCGGTCTCGCGCGAGGTGAGCCTCGGTGTGTTGCAGATGTGGCAGGCGTTGACCGAGGCCGTCTCGCGACGACCGGCCAATCCCGAGGTGACGCTGGTCTTCACCGATCTGGTCGGTTTCTCGAGCTGGTCGCTGCAGGCCGGCGACGAGGCCGCGCTTGCTCTGCTGCGGCAGGTGGCGCGCGCCATCGAACCGCCCCTCCTGGACGCCGGCGGGCAGATCGTCAAACGCATGGGGGACGGCGTCATGGCGGTATTTCGCGACCCGGTGGTCGCGGTGCGCGCGGTGTTGGAGGCCAAAGAGGCCCTTAAATCCGTCGAAGTGGCGGGGTACGCCCCCCGCATGCGGGTCGGGATCCACACGGGGCGGCCGCAGCGCCTTGCGGCGGATTGGCTGGGTGTGGATGTCAATGTGGCCGCCCGGGTGATGGAACGAGCCACCAAGGGCGGAATCATGGTGTCCAGCTCGACGTTGGACTTGATACCGCAAAGCCAACTGGACGGGTTGGGCATCGCCGCCAAACGCGCACGTAAGCCGATGTTTTCCCACAAAACCGCCGGCATCCCGCCGGACCTGGCGATATATCGCCTCAAGACTCTTAAGGAGTTGACAGCCTCCGATGACACCGCCGAAACAAAACCGTAGCCATAATTGGTGCCAATGATTGGGGGCATCTTGTCCCGGCTTGCCCGGGTCCGGTTCACGTTGGGGTACGCGGCTGCGCTGCTCGCGATCAGCTGCATCATCCTCGCGCTCGGCCCGCACGCGCACGACGTGATCGTCCAGCGGGCCAGCACGAACCTGCACAACCTGGCGCACGGACACCTGGGCACCCTGTTGGGCAGCGCGCTGGTGGTCGACGCAGGCCCGCTCTACTTCTGGCTGCCCTTCCTGACGTGCCTGCTAGCCCTCGCCGAGCTGCATTTACGCACCATACGGCTGATCGTGGCGTTCGTCGTAGGCCACATCGGCGCGACCTTGGTAGTGGCGGCGGCGCTCGCAGCTGCGGTCGAGTTCGGCTGGCTGCCCTTGTCGATCACGCGGGCCAGCGATGTGGGGATGAGCTACGGAGCGCTGGCGGTGCTCGGAGCGATGACGGCGGTGATTCCCCAGCGCTGGCGCGCGGCCTGGGTCGGCTGGTGGGTAGCGGCGGGCCTCGCCGCGGCGATCATCGGCAGCGACTTCACCGACGCCGGCCACACCGTCGCCGTCATCCTGGGCGTCCTGGTATCCGCCCGATTCCGCCAGCCGATCCATTGGACGCCGGTGCGTTGTCTGATGCTGGCGGCATCCTCGGGCTTCGGCTTCCTGATGCTGGCTCATCACTGGGGCACCATGGCGGCCGCGCCGGCCTTCGGGTTGCTCGGCGCGGTCGTCGCCTACAAAGTGGCTCAATTCACCGCGGCCCGCCGGTCGCTCCCGCTTCCCTTGGCGGCGGATGCGCCGCTGGCCGGTGTCGAGCCGGTGGTGGCGGGCTAAGCGTCCCTTCCCGGCGTCACGCTTTGGCCGCGGCACGCGCCGAGCCGCATTGGCCGGGTCACTATGATCGGCACGTCCAGCCAGTCGCATCCGCCTCGTGAGCAAGGAGAGTGCCGCCGCGTGGGTGATCAACCCTTCGACCTGTCGCCGGAGGCCTTGGCCGACGCTGTCAGCGCCGCCGAGCAGGCTATCGCGCGCGCCGGCGACCTGGACGGCCTGGCGCGCGTCAGGACCGAGCACGTGGGCGACCGCTCGCCGCTGGCGCTGGCGCGGCAAGCGCTGGGCTCCCTTGCCAAGGAGCAGCGAGCCGACGCGGGCAAGCGCGTCAACTTCGCGCGGGCGCAGGTCCAGCGGAGCTACGACGAACGGCTGGCGGCACTGCGCGCGGAGCGCGACGCCGCGGTCCTGATTGCCGAGGGCATCGACGTGACGTTGCCGTCGACCCGCCAGCCGGCGGGTGCGCGCCACCCGATCACGATCCTGGCTGAGCACATCGCCGACACGTTCATCGCCATGGGCTGGGAAGTGGCGGAGGGTCCGGAGGTCGAAACCGAGCAGTTCAACTTCGACGCGCTCAACTTCCCCGCCGACCACCCCGCGCGCAGCGAGCAGGACACCTTCTACATCGCGCCGGAGGATTCTCGTCAGCTGCTGCGCACCCACACCTCGCCGGTGCAGGTGCGCACGCTGCTGGCCCACGAACTGCCGGTCTACATCATCTCCATCGGCCGCACATTCCGCACCGACGAACTCGATGCCACCCACACCCCCGTCTTCCATCAGGTGGAAGGTTTGGCGGTGGACCGTGCTCTGTCGATGGCGCACCTGCGCGGGACGCTGGATGCGTTCGCACGCGCCGAGTTCGGCCCGTCGGCGCGCACCCGGATTCGCCCCCACTTCTTCCCCTTCACCGAGCCGTCCGCAGAGGTCGACGTCTGGTTCGACAACAAAAAGGGCGGCGCCGACTGGGTTGAGTGGGGCGGCTGCGGCATGGTTCACCCAAACGTCCTGCGTGCCGCGGGAATTGACCCCGACGTGTACTCGGGCTTCGCCTTCGGCATGGGCCTGGAACGGACCTTGCAGTTCCGCAACGGAATTCCCGACATGCGCGACATGGTGGAGGGCGATGTCAGGTTTTCGCTGCCCTTCGGGGTGGGAGCCTGATGCGCGTCCCCTACAGCTGGCTGCGCGAAGTCGTGAGCGCCGGTGCCCCGGACTGGGACGTCGCCCCCGGTGACCTGGCGCAGACGCTCGTGCGGATCGGCCACGAGGTCGAAGAGGTGCAGACCCTCGGTCCGGTCGACGGCCCGCTGACCGTCGCGCGGGTGACCGACATCGAGGAGCTCACCGGTTTCAAGAAGCCGATCCGCGCCTGCCTTGTCGACGTCGGCGCGGATCAACAGCGTGAAATCATCTGCGGTGCGACCAATTTCGTTGCAGGGGATCTGGTGGTGGCGGCGCTGCCCGGGACCACGCTGCCCGGCGGATTCGCCATCACCGCGCGCAAGACCTACGGCCGCAAATCCGACGGCATGATCTGCTCGGCGGCCGAACTCGGTTTGGGCGCAGACCATTCGGGGATCCTGGTACTGCCCCCGGGCGCAGCCGAACCGGGCGCCGGCGCGGCCGCGTTGCTCGGGCTCGACGAAGTGGTGTTTCACCTGGCGATCACCCCCGACCGCGGTTACTGCATGTCGGTGCGCGGCCTTGCCCGCGAGATCGCCTGCGCCTACGATCTGAACTTCGTCGACCCTGCCGACGTCAAGCCGCTGCCGGTCGCGGGCGAGGCCTGGCCGCTACACGTGCAGGCCGAGACGGGCGTCCGCCGGTTCGCGTTGCGCCCGGTCATGAGCATCGATCCGACGGCCGTGTCGCCATGGTGGTTGCAGCGGCGGTTGCTGCTCTGCGGCATCCGCGCCACCTCCCCGGCGGTCGACGTGACCAATTACGTGATGCTGGAACTGGGACACCCCATGCATGCTCACGACTGTGACCGCATCACCGGGGACCTCGGCGTGCGCTTCGCGGAACCGGGAGAGAGAGTCGTCACCCTGGATGATGTCGAGCGCCGACTCGATCCGGCCGATGTGTTGATCGTCGACGACGCGGCAACCGCAGCGATCGGTGGCGTGATGGGGGCGGCGAGCACCGAGGTGCGGGCCGATTCCACCAACGTGCTGTTGGAGGCGGCGGTGTGGGATCCGGCCGCGATATCGCGCACGCAGCGCAGGCTGCACCTGCCCAGCGAGGCCGCCCGTCGATACGAACGTGGAGTGGACCCGGCCATTTCGGTCGCCGCACTGGACCGCTGCGCGGCGCTGCTGGTCGACATCGCCGGGGGCGCGGTGTCGGAACGCCTTACGGACTGGCGGGGCGATCCGCCGGGTGATGACTGGTCACTGCCGCCGATCCGGATCGCGGCCGACCTGCCGGATCGCATTGCCGGAGTGGCGTACCCGCCGGGCACCACCGCCAAGCGACTGGCTCAGATCGGGGCGCTGGTCGCCGACGAGGGCAGCGCGCTGACGGTGACGCCGCCGAGCTGGCGACCGGATCTCCTGCAGCCTGCAGACCTCGTCGAGGAGGTCCTGCGGCTCGAGGGGCTGGAGGAGATCCCGTCGGTGCTGCCGGCTGCTCCGGCCGGCCGGGGGCTGAGCGCCGTGCAAAAGCGGCGCCGCGCCATCGGAAAGTCGCTCGCGCAGTCCGGCTACGTGGAGATCTTGCCGACACCGTTTTTGCCCGCCGGGGTCTTCGATCTGTGGGGACTGCCCAGCCGATGATCCCCGGCGCAGCACCACCCACGTGCTCAACCCGTTGGAGGCCGACCGACCTCACCTGGCGACCACTTTGCTGCCGGCATTGCTGGAGGCGTTGTGCCGCAACGTGTCTCGCGGGCTCGTCGATGTCGCACTGTATTCGCTGGCGCAGGTGGTCCAGCCGACCGAGGAAACCCGTGCCGTCGAACTCATCCCCATCCACCGGCGACCCACCGACGGCGAGATCGCCTTGCTCGACGCGTCGTTGCCCCACCAACCGCAGCACGTCGCCACCGTGCTGGCCGGTCTGAGGGAACCCCGCGGGCACTGGGGTCCCGGACGCCCGGTCGACGCCTTCGATGCTGTCGAGGCGGCGCGAATCGTGGCGCGCACCAGCGGCGTGGACGTCACGCTGCGCGCTGCGCGGCACCTGCCGTGGCATCCCGGACGGTGCGCCGAGGTGCTTATCGGCGACACGACTGTCGGATACGCGGGTCAGTTGCATCCGGCGGTGATCGAGCGATCAGGCCTGCCTAAGGGCACCTGCGCAATGGAGCTCAACCTCGATGCCATACCCATCGTCGAAGTGCTTCCCGCCCCGAAAGTTTCGCCGTTTCCCGCCGTCTTCCAGGACGTCAGCTTGGTGGTGGCCGCGCACGTCCCGTCCCAAGCCGTGGCGGACGCCGTCCGGGAGGGCGCCGGTGAACTGCTCGAAGACCTCCAACTGTTCGACGTATTCACCGGGCCACAGATTGGCGAGGACCGCAAATCGCTGACGTTCGCACTGCGGTTCCGCGCACCCGACCGGACCTTGACCGAGGACGACGCCAGCGAGGCGCGGGACTCGGCGGTGCGACGTGCCGCCGAGACGGTGGGTGCCGAACTGCGCACCTAATTGTCGCCGACCGATTGGCGCAGCGTCGTGAAAGCACCCACCAATTTCGGCTCGGTGTCGATACGCAATAGTTCGGTATTCCTCTCCGGTTGGGGCTGCAGGTCCTTTTGGACGGATCGCGCCTCCAATTCCAGCCGCTTCGTTTGCTGGCGCACTCGAGGCCTGGACGCGTCCCGCGCGGTTACGGCACCCTGACTCGCCACGGCGAAGCTGCGAACGGCTTGCAACAGGCGGATGCCGCTGACGTGGCCTTCGCGCGCCCACCGGGGCCTGGCGGCCCCTCGCTTCCGGCGATGAGCGACTGCGTGGGGCGATTCCCGGGATCCCACGTCAGCGGGGATAATCGGGGGCCTGCCGAGCCGTGGAGCTGAGCCGGCGTCGGTGGTTACCCCCTCACCGGGGAGTCGCACCGGCTGGACGTTGCGGTGCTTCCAGTTTCGAGGACCGCCCGGCAAATCTGTTGCGATGCTGCAGTTCGCCAGGGCTTATACTTAAGGCGAGAACAAGAATTTTCGGTTCTCGCTCGCGGGCACGATGCCGCTATTAAGCTCTGTTTTCCTGGGTGTTAACGCAGTGACCGTCGCGCAGCTCGATGGGAGAGGGACATGTCGTTTCAGGTGTCGCCGGACGCGGTCCAGTCGGCGGCCCAGAACCTGACGAATATCCATTCGACGCTGGAAGATGCCAGTTCAAGCGTTGCGGCGCCCACCACGGCAGTGGCGGCGGCGGCCGAGGACCAGGTGTCCGCGGGGGTCGCCTCGTTGTTCAACTCGTTCGGCCAGGAGTACCAGGTCCTGAGCGCCCAGGCGCAGTCGTTTCACGCACAGTTCGTCGCTCAGTTGAGTGCTGGCGCCGGCGCCTATCTCAGCACCGAGATCGCCAACGCTCAGCAGGCGGTAGCAGAAGCCGCGGGTTCGCCGGCTCAGGGGCTGCTGGGCGCGGTCAGCGGTGCCGGAAGCGGCGCTGCCTCGGCCGTCGCCTCGACTGTCGGCGCTGCGCAACCGGCTGCGCTCCCGATCCTCGGCGGGCTCGGGGGCGGGGCACCGCCGGCCCCGATCTTGGGCGGTGTCGGGGGCGGGACCGTGGGCTCCCTTGTGGGCGGTCTTGCTGGTGGGACGCCCGTGGGCTCCGTCCTGGGGAGTCTGGGTGGCGCTCCGTTGGTCCCTAGCCTCAACGGCGTGGTCGCCGCTTTGGGGAACGGCAATGCATTATCGCTGGTTGGCGGCCCGATAGGGACGGGGTTGCAGGCTCTTTACCGGGACATCGCCGCGCTGCCGACGACGCTCCAGTCGTATGGGGGTGCGCTCGGGCCCGGACTGCTGCACGCCGGCGCGAGCACCGGCAGCACCGGCGGGCCTTACCAAACGCTTTTTGAAGACACGATCGCTAACCTGCAAACGCTGGGTACCGGCATATCCGCCAACCCGGCGCCGTTCTTACAGCAAATCCTCACCAACACGACGGGCTACTTCAACACGATCGCGGGCCAGCTCGGATATGTCGCCCAGAACTTCCCCGCCATTCTCGCCGGCTTGCCGGCAAGCATCCAGACGGGAATCCAGGGATTGCTGGCCTTCGATCCAGCGCTCTACGCACAGCAATTCATCAACAACCAGATCGCCTACGCGAACATCTGGGCCACCTCGTTGCAGAACGCGGGCCACGACTTCCTCGCCGGCTTGCAACAGTTACCGGCGGCCTTCCAATCCGCGTGGCAGCAGCTGCAGGCGGGCAATATCGGCGGCGCGTTCGGCGACGTTACCGGCGGATTCCTGGGGTTGTTTGTCAATGGATGTGGATGTCACTGCCACGGGCAATGTGTTGGTGGCCCCCGGGTTACCGCCAATGTGGGCTTGACGGGCACGTTGGCTGATTTAAACCCGATACTCACCGTTCCGGGATTAAGGGCTCAATACCTCACCAACCTGCCGCCGTCCGGCTCTATCCCGGCGCAGATTTTGCATAACACCACCAACATGCTCAATACGCTCAGCGATACGCCTTTGACCGCGCAGGCGTTAGTGACGTTCACTCCTAATACAGGGGTTCCGTTCACACCGCCGTTCTTTGTAAACGCCTCGGTCGATGCCTACGCTGGGTTGCCGACAGTGCTTGGCATCGAGGCGCTGGGGGGCCGCTCAATGCGCTTGACGCAACGACCGCCAGCCTGACGCAGTTCATCGGCCAACTGCAAACGGGCGACCCGATCGGAGCTATCACAACGCTCGCCGATAGCCCGGCTTATATCACCAACGCCTTCCTCAACGGCTAATCGACGCTGCCGCTGAGCTTCGATATCGACGGCTATCCCGCCGTGGTGAACCTTCCGGTGGACGGACTCCTCGCCCCCGAAACTCCATATACCGCATCCATATCCGGCTTACCTCTCGTCGGATCGCTAACGGTTCCCGTCGGCGGCACGCCCATCAGCGGCCTTGCTAGGGGCTTGTTCGTCTACGCGCCCGAACAGCTGGCGAACGCAATTTCGTAAAGGATAGTTCGACGCGGACCGCCGTGATCGCCTATCCGACCCTGCCAAATTCTTTTGAGCGCCTAATCTCGCGCGATAACTTTTCCCGACACGAGATAACAAAAAGACCGATTTCCACGCGCTGAGGCTAATTCGCCTTACGCTCGCTTTTGACGTAACGGGTCTTCGCGCGATGCGGTGGCAACTCGGCGGGAGGTAGATGTGTCTTTTGTCATGGCGACACCGGACGTGGTGACGAGCGCTGCGCAAAATCTGGCCGGCATTCATTCGTCACTGAGCGAGGCCGCCGCGGCGGCTGCCGGTCCCACAACGTCGGTAATGGCGGCGGCCGGGGACGAGATATCGGCGGAGGTCGCCGCGCTCTTTGGGGCCTTCGGTCAGGAATACCAAGCCGTTAGCGCGCACGCGGCGGCGTTTCACGCGCAATTCGTCAATCTGCTCAACGGCGCCGCGGCCGCGTATGCCGGCACCGAGGCCGCCAACGTGCAGCAGACGGTGGCCAACGCATTGGACACGCCCGCACAGACGCTGTTAGGCCGCGGGACGGCAATCACCAGCGCTGCGGCGGCCGCTACCGGCGGCAGCATCGGCGGCGCGTATCAAGCACTCGCCGCGAATACTGTCGCCAACGTGGAAAGCATGGCCACCACCTGGATGCAACAGACGGCGCCGGCGATGCTGCGGGCCGCCACCGGCTACCCCCAGTTGATCGCCACGTCGTTGGCGACTGGAAACGTGTCGTCGCTTTTGGGCGTCCCCGGACAACTCGGGCTTAGCTTCGCGAAGGTGGCTTTGGCGCTCAACAATCCGATATCGCTATCAGTTACGTCGGTGAACTCGTCGGGCATATCGCTTGCACTTGGTTTCGGACTGCCGGAACTGCTGGCCTTCGACGCTTTGGGCGCAGAAGTCAACGTCAGCAGCGCGGTCACGGCCGCCAATGCACAAATTTGGGGCGCGTTGGCGGCCGGCGACCCACTCGCTGCGGCCACCGCGGTTTTCGCCGCACCGGCCAACATCGCCAACGCGTTGCTCAATGGGGACCAGACGGTGGCGTTGAGCCTGCCCCTTCCCGGGTTATCGGTGACCGCGAACGTACCCTTCACGGGCCTCCTGGTTCCGTTACGGCCCCTGGATGTGACGGTGAATGCGCCGCTTTCACCACTGTTCAGTAGCGTCACAGTGACGGGTCCACCGGTGGGCGGCCTGATTCCCGCGTTGGTGGACTATGTGCCCGAAGTGCTGGCGGACGCGTTCATTCCCTGACCCTGAAGACCCGGACGCTGTCGGTCGATGCGGCGTTGTCGCTCGGCCGGGTGGAGCGCTGAACGGCCTGTCCAGGCCGGCGGGGTCCTGGCGGGCGGTCTCACCGGCGGCCTCGCAGGCGTGGTCGGTTCGGTCGAAGCGCTCGGGGGCAGCCTGAACGCGAGCCTCAATGGGCTGGCGCAGACCGGCGTCGCACTAGCGACAATCTGGGCGAACACCACTCACGCAGTGGCGGATGCGCTCGCCGGCGGTCTGTCCGCGACCGTCGGGGTTGCGTTCCCGGGGGTCTTCCAAACCGGCGAGTCCCTCGCCGCGGGGATCTCGGGCGTGTTGTCGGGAATCGGGCAGACGGGTGGTTCTCTCATCACCTCGCTGCAGCTGGCCTTGAACGATCTGGGCCTCTCGCTTCAGACCGCCTTGAACGCGAGCGTGGGCATCGGGGTAACCGCGTAGCTCCCGAGCGCCCCGGGGGATGTGTCGGCGAGCCGACACGGCCCCCGGGCGCCGCCGTGTGCGTACGGGCCAAAAGCATGGATTTGCAAACTGCTGCATAACCATGCAAAATCGACAAAATGGCCGACGTGATCAAGGTGGCGGTTGCCGGGGCCAGCGGCTATGCGGGTGGTGAAATCCTACGGCTGCTGCTCGGGCATCCGGCTTACGCGGAGGGCCGACTCGCGATCGGCGCGGTAACCGCCGCGGCAAGCGCCGGCAGCACCCTCGGTGAGCACCATCCACACCTCATGCCTTTGGCGCAGCGCGTAGTCGAGCCCACGGACGTGTCCGTGCTCGCGGACCACCAAGTGGTGTTCTTGGCCCTGCCGCACGGGAACTCGGCGGCGCTGGCCGAACAGCTTGACGACGAAACTGTGATCATCGACTGCGGCGCGGACTTCCGGCTCACCGATGCCGATGCCTGGCAGCGGTACTACGGATCACCGCATGCGGGCAGCTGGCCCTACGGACTGCCCGAACTCCCCGGCGGTCGGGAGAGGCTGCGCGACGCGCGGCGCATCGCGGTTCCCGGGTGCTACCCGACCGCGGCGCTGCTCGCGTTATGGCCGGCGGTGGCCGAGGACCTCATCGATCCCGCCGTCACCGTGGTTGCGGTCAGCGGCACCTCAGGTGCCGGGCGCGCCGCCAAGACCGACCTGCTCGGCTCGGAGGTAATCGGTTCTGCGCGGGCCTACAACATCGCCGGCGCTCATCGGCACACGCCCGAGATCGCCCAAGGGCTGCAGGCACTCACCGACGGGGACGTGACGGTGTCGTTCACTCCCGTGCTCATCCCGACGTCGCGCGGCATCCTGGCCACCTGTACCGCGCGCACCCGGTCGCCGTTGTCTCAGCTGCGTGCGGCATACGAAAAGGCCTACGACGCCGAACCTTTCGTCTACCTGATGCCCGATGGCCAGCTACCCCGAACCGGCGCGGTGATCGGCAGCAACGCAGCCCAGATCGCCGTCGCGGTGGACGAAGCCGCCGGAACCTTCGTGGCGGTCTGCGCGATCGACAACCTGGTCAAGGGAACGGCCGGTGCCGCCGTGCAGTCGATGAACCTCGCGCTGGGGTGGCCCGAGACCAACGGCCTTTCGGTGATCGGCATTGCGCCATGACCGAGACGACGGCTGCGGCGAGGCTACTGCGCGAGCAAGGTGTCACGGCCCCTGCCGGATTCCGTGCCGCCGGTATTGCCGCCGGCATCAAGGCGTCCGGCAAGCGTGACCTCGCCCTGGTTTTCAACGAAGGCCCCGACTACGCCGCCGCGGGAGTGTTCACCCGTAACAAGATCAAAGCCGCGCCGGTGTTGTGGACCCAGCAGGTACTGGCCACCGGGCGGCTGCGCGCGGTGATTCTCAACTCCGGCGGCGCGAACGCCTGCACGGGGCCCGGAGGCTTCCAGGACACCCACGCCACCGCGGAGGCCGTTGCAGCCGCCTTGTCGGCCTGGGGGACCGAGACCGGGCCGATCGAGGTCGCGGTGTGCTCCACCGGCTTGATCGGCGACCGGCTGCCGATGGACAAAGTGCTCGCCGGAGTGCGCGAAGTCGTCCAGCAGATGGCCGGCGGCCTCAGCGGTGGCGACGAAGCCGCGCAGGCGATCATGACCACCGATACGGTGCCCAAACAGGTTGCGCTGCATCATCCCAACAACTGGACAGTCGGCGGGATGGCGAAGGGTGCGGGCATGCTGGCCCCGTCGCTGGCCACGATGCTGTGTGTGCTCACCACTGATGCCGTCGTTCAGCCCGCGGCGCTGGAGCGGGCGCTGCGGCACGCCGCCGCCCGCACCTTCGACCGCCTTGACGTCGACGGTTCGTGCTCGACCAACGACACCGTCCTGCTGATCGCGTCGGGCGCGAGCGAGATTGCGCCACCGCAGGACGAACTCGACGAGGCCGTGCTGCGAGTGTGTGACGACCTGTGCGCACAGCTACAGGCCGACGCCGAGGGCGTCACCAAGAGGGTCACCGTCACCGTGACGGGCGCGGCTTCCGAGGACGACGCGGTGATCGCCGCACGGATGATCGCTCGCGACAGCCTGGTCAAGACCGCCGTGTTCGGGTCCGACCCGAACTGGGGCCGCGTCCTGGCCGCCGTCGGCATGGCGCCGGTATCCCTCGATCCCGAACGAATCATGGTGTCATTCAACGGATTCAGTGTGTTCGCCGACGGTGTCGGCGCTCCGGGAGCGCGCGAGGTGGACCTGTCGGCACCCGACATCGACATCACCGTCGACCTGCGCGTCGGCGATGCCACTGCCGCCATCCGGACCACCGACCTGTCGCACGGCTACGTCGAAGAGAACTCGGCCTACAGCTCATGACCATCGACACCGACGCACTGCCCACCGGGGTCAAGGCCCAGGTGCTGGCCGAGGCCCTGCCGTGGCTCAAACAGCTGCACGGCAAGGTTGTCGTCATCAAATACGGCGGCAACGCCATGACGGACGACGCGCTGCGGCAAGCCTTCGCGGCCGACATGGCGTTCCTGCGCAACTGCGGGATCCATCCGGTCGTCGTGCACGGCGGCGGTCCGCAGATCACCGCGATGCTGCGCCGACTCGGCATCGAGGGCGACTTCAAAGGCGGATTCAGGGTTACCACACCGGAAGTGCTCGACGTGGCGCGGATGGTGCTGTTCGGGCAGGTTGGTCGCGAACTGGTGAACCTGATCAACGCCCACGGTCCCTACGCCGTCGGTATCACCGGTGAAGACGCCCAGCTGTTCACCGCCGTGCGCCGCAGCGTCACCGTGGACGGGGTGGCCACCGACATCGGCCTGGTCGGCGACGTCGACAAGGTGAACACCGTCGCGGTGCTGGACCTCATTGCCGCAGGGCGAATCCCGGTGGTCTCAACGCTGGCGCCGGACGCGGAGGGCGTGGTGCACAACATCAACGCCGACACCGCCGCAGCGGCCCTGGCCGAGGCTCTGCAGGCCGAGAAGCTGCTGATGCTCACCGACGTCGAAGGCTTGTACACCAGCTGGCCGGACCGAGGCTCGCTGGTCAGCGAAATCGATTCGGCCACGTTGTCGCAACTGCTGCCCACGCTGGAGGCCGGGATGATTCCCAAGGTCGAAGCCTGCCTGCGCGCCGTCACGGCGGGCGTACCGAGCGCGCACGTCATCGATGGACGGGTCAAACACTGTGTGCTGGTTGAGCTTTTCACCCACGCCGGGACCGGCACCAAGGTGGTGGGCGCATGACCAACGGCGAGGCGCTCAGGCAGCGGTGGGAAGCCGTGATGATGAACAACTACGGCACGCCGCCGGTGGCGCTCGCCGGCGGCGACGGTGCGGTGGTCACCGACGTCGACGGCAAAACCTACCTCGACTTGCTCGGTGGCATCGCGGTCAACGTTCTCGGCCACCGCCACCCCGCCATCCTCGAGGCGGTCACGCAGCAGATGTCGACGCTGGGCCATACCTCCAACCTGTATGCCACCGAGCCAGGAGTTGCCCTGGCCGAGGAACTGGTCGCACTGCTGGGTGCGCCCGAAGAGGCCGGGGCGACGCGAGTCTTCTTCTGCAACTCCGGCGCCGAGGCCAACGAGGCGGCGTTCAAGATCTCCCGGCTCACCGGACGCACCAAACTGGTAGCCGCACAAGGCGCGTTTCACGGCCGCACCATGGGATCCCTCGCGCTCACCGGGCAGCCCAGCAAGCAGGCGCCGTTCGAGCCGCTGCCGGGTTACGTCACGCACGTGCCCTACGGGGACGCCGATGCCCTGGCCGCCGCCGTCGGTGACGACACCGCCGCGGTGTTCCTCGAGCCGATCATGGGGGAGGGCGGCGTGGTCGTCCCGCCCGAGCGCTACCTGGCCGCCGCACGGGACATCACCGCGCGACACGGCGCGCTGCTGGTGCTCGACGAGGTGCAGACCGGAATGGGCCGCACCGGTGCCTTTTTCGCCCATCAGCACCACGGCATCACCCCCGACGTGGTCACCATGGCCAAGGGGCTCGGCGGCGGGCTGCCCATCGGCGCGTGCCTGGCCGTCGGGCGCGCTGCCGAGCTGCTGACGCCCGGTCTGCACGGCAGCACCTTCGGCGGCAACCCGATCTGCACAGCTGCGGCGCTGGCGGTGCTGCGAGTGCTGGCGGCCGAGGACTTGGTCCGGCACGCCGAGGTGCTGGGCAAGACGGTGCGCCACGGCATCGAGACGCTCGGCCACCCGCTGATCGATCATGTGCGCGGCCGCGGATTGCTTTGGGGTATTGCGCTGACCGCGCCGCTGGCCAAGGAGGCCGAGGCGGCCGCCCGGGACGCCGGGTTCCTCATCAACGCGCCCGCGCCCGACGTCATCCGGCTCGCTCCGCCGCTGATCGTCACCGAAGCGCAGATCGACGAGTTCATCGCCGCCTTCCCGGGGATCCTCGACCGCGCCGGGCAGGCAGCATGACTCGGCATTTTCTGCGCGACGACGACCTGACGCCCGATGAACAGGCCGAAGTTCTCCAGCTGGCCGCAGAGTTGAAGAAGGACCCACTGAGCTGCCGCCCGCTCGACGGGCCGCGCGGCGTCGCGGTCATCTTCGACAAGAACTCGACCCGCACCCGGTTCTCGTTCGAATTGGGCATCGCCCAGCTCGGCGGCCACGCCGTCGTCGTCGACGCCCGCAGCACCCAGCTGGGCCGCGACGAAACCCTGCAGGACACCGCGCAGGTGTTGTCCCGCTACGTCGATGCCATCGTGTGGCGGACCTTCGGACAGGACCGGCTCGAGGCGATGGCCTCGACCGCCACGGTCCCGGTGGTCAATGCGCTCTCCGACGACTTCCATCCCTGCCAGGTGCTCGCCGACCTACAGACCGTCGCCGAGCGCAAGGGCTCACTGAAAGGCTTGCGGCTGGCCTACTTCGGGGACGGCGCCAACAACATGGCCCATTCGCTGATGCTCGGCGGGGTGACCGCAGGCGTCCACGTCACCGTCGCGGCCCCCGACGGATTCGCGCCGGCCCCAGCGCATGTGGCCGCCGCCCAGCGACGCGCCCAGGCCACCGGGGCCTCGGTCACGCTGACCGCCGACGCCGACGCGGCCGCGTCGGGCGCGGACGTCCTGGTGACCGACACCTGGACGTCGATGGGCCAAGAAGGCGACGGGCTTGACCGCGTCAAGCCGTTCCGGCCGTTCCAGGTCAACCAGCGGATGCTGGAGCTGGCGGATTCGGAAGCCGTTGTTTTGCATTGTCTTCCGGCCCACCGCGGGTACGAGATCACCGACGAGGTGATGGACGGTCCGGCGAGCGCGGTGTGGGACGAGGCCGAGAACCGGCTGCACGCGCAGAAGGCGCTGCTGGTGTGGCTGCTGGAGCGATCGCGATGACCCGCAGCAAGGCCGCCTCCGAGACCACCCGCGCCGGGCGGCAGGACCGCATCGTCGCCATCCTGTCGTCGGCGTCGATCAGCAGCCAGAGCGAACTGGCGGCCCGTTTGGCCGACGAGGGCATCGACGTCACTCAGGCCACCCTGTCGCGCGACCTCGAGGAACTGGGCGCGGTCAAGCTGCGCGGCGCCGACGGCGGCGTCGGGGTCTACATCGTTCCCGAGGACGGCAGCCCGGTGCGGGGAGTGTCGGGGGGAACGGCGCGGTTGTCCCGGCTGCTCAACGAACTGCTGGTGTCCGCGGACGCCAGCGCCAACCTCGCGGTGCTGCGCACCCCGCCGGGCGGCGCCAACTATTTGGCCAGCGCGATCGACCGCGCGGCGCTACCGTACGTCGTCGGCACCATCGCCGGCGACGACACGGTGTTCGTGGCCGCTCGCGACCCGATGACCGGCGCCGAGTTGGCCCGCACCCTCGAAAGCCTGACCTAGTTAAGGAGATTGGTTCATGTCAGAACGCGTCATCCTTGCGTATTCCGGCGGCCTGGACACCTCGGTGGCGATCAGCTGGATCGGCAAGGAGACCGGCCGCGAGGTCGTCGCCGTGGCGATCGACCTCGGCCAGGGCGGCGAAGACATGGAGGTCGTCCGCCAGCGCGCGCTGGACTGCGGCGCCGTGGAGGCGGTCGTCGTCGACGCCCGCGACGAGTTCGCCGACGAATACTGCTTGCCCACGGTGCAGAACAACGCGCTCTACATGGACCGCTACCCGTTGGTGTCGGCGATCAGCCGGCCACTGATCGTCAAGCATCTGGTGGCGGCCGCGCGCGCGCACGGCGGCAGCGTCGTCGCGCACGGCTGCACGGGCAAGGGCAATGACCAGGTCCGCTTCGAGGTCGGCTTCGCTTCGCTGGCACCGGATTTGGAGGTACTGGCGCCGGTCCGGGACTACGCGTGGACACGGGAGAAGGCGATCGCGTTCGCCGAGGAGAACGCCATCCCGATCAGCGTCACCAAGCGTTCGCCGTTCTCGATCGACCAGAATGCGTGGGGCCGCGCGGTGGAGACCGGCTTTTTGGAACACCTGTGGAACGCGCCCACCAAGGACGTCTACGCCTACACCGAGGACCCGACAACGAACTGGAGCACGCCCGACGAGGTGATCGTCGGGTTCGAGCGCGGGGTGCCGGTGTCCGTCGACGGCAAGGCAGTATCGGTGCTGCAGGCCATCGAGGAACTCAACCGCCGCGCCGGCGCTCAGGGGGTGGGGCGCCTCGACGTCGTCGAGGACCGGCTGGTGGGCATCAAGAGCCGCGAGATCTACGAGGCGCCGGGCGCGATGGTGCTGATCACCGCGCACGCCGAACTCGAGCATGTCACCCTGGAACGCGAGCTGGCCCGGTTCAAGCGGCACACCGACCAGCGCTGGGCCGAGCTGGTGTACGACGGGCTGTGGTACTCCCCGCTGAAGACCGCGCTGGAGAGTTTCGTGGCCAAGACCCAGGAGCACGTCTCCGGAGAAATCCGCATGGTGTTGCACGGCGGCCACATCGCCGTCAACGGGCGGCGCAGCGCCGAATCCCTCTACGACTTCAACCTGGCCACCTACGACGAGGGCGACAGCTTCGACCAGTCGGCCGCCAAGGGCTTCGTCTACGTCCACGGGCTGTCGTCGAAGATCGCGGCCCGCCGGGACCTCGCCACATGACCGCGAGCGACCGTGTCTGTACAACGACACGCCGCAATGTGCGCACAAACCCGGTCGCTCGCGCCGGGATGAGAGCCGCGTGAGCACTCGCGAGGGGTCCCTGTGGGGCGGGCGGTTCGCCGACGGTCCGTCCGAGGCGCTGGTCGCGCTGAGCAAGTCCACCCATTTCGACTGGGCGCTGGCCCCGTACGACATCGTGGCCTCCCGCGCACACACCGTGGTGTTGTTCCGCGCGGGGCTGCTCACCGAAGACCAGCGTGACGGGCTGCTGGCCGGGCTGGACAGTCTCGCCCGGGACGTCGCCGACGGCACCTTCGGCCCACTGGCCGGCGACGAGGACGTGCACGCCGCGCTGGAGCGCGGGCTGATCGACCGCGTGGGCCCCGACCTGGGCGGCCGCCTGCGGGCCGGCCGGTCCCGCAACGACCAGATCGCCACCCTGTTCCGGATGTGGCTGCGCGACGCGGTCCGGCGCGTCGCGGCCGGGGCGCTCGACGTCGTCGGCGCGCTGGCCGCGCAGGCCGCCGCGCACCCGACGGCGATCATGCCCGGCAAGACGCACCTGCAGTCGGCCCAGCCGATCCTGCTGGCCCACCACCTGCTCGCGCACGCCCACCCCTTGCTGCGCGACGTCGACCGCATCCTCGACTTCGACAAGCGCGCGGCGGTCTCCCCGTACGGTTCGGGGGCGCTGGCCGGATCGTCGCTCGGCCTGGATCCCGACCGGATCGCGCGGGAGCTGGGGTTCGGTGCGGCCGCCGAGAACTCCGTCGACGCGACCGCCGCCCGGGATTTCGCCGCCGAGGCCGCGTTCGTCTTCGCGATGATCGCCGTCGACCTGTCGCGGCTCGCCGAGGACATCATCATCTGGAGCTCGACGGAATTCGGCTACGTCAGGCTGCACGATTCCTGGTCCACCGGCAGCTCGATCATGCCGCAGAAGAAGAACCCGGACATCGCCGAACTGGCCCGCGGCAAGTCCGGGCGGCTGATCGGGAACCTGACCGGGCTGCTGGCGACGCTGAAGGCCCAGCCGCTGGCCTACAACCGGGACCTGCAGGAAGACAAGGAGCCGGTGTTCGACTCCGCGGCCCAGTTGGAGTTGCTGCTGCCGGCGATGGCGGGGCTGGTTGCCAGCCTGACGTTCGACGTCGAGCGGATGGCGGCGCTGGCCCCGGCCGGCTACACGCTGGCCACCGACATCGCGGAGTGGCTGGTCCGCCAGGGCGTGCCGTTCCGGACCGCGCACGAGGCGGCCGGGGCCGCCGTCCGGACCGCCGAGGGGCGCGGCGTCGGGCTCGACGAGCTGACCGACGACGAGCTGGCCGCCATCAACCCCGAGCTGACGCCGCAGGTGCGGGAGGTGCTGACCATCGAGGGCTCGGTCTCGTCGCGCGACGGGCGGGGCGGCACCGCCCCGAGCAGGGTCGCCGAGCAGCTGACCGCCGTGCTGGCGACCTGCGAGAATCTTCGCGAAAAGCTTAAGTGACTTAAGTCTCCATGGCGGAGAATCGCGGGCAGACTAAACTTTGAGTCTTGAGTGTCCGGGTGAACCCTTCGCCCCGGATCTTCGTAACCAAAGGGTGGGGCCAATGAGCGTCATCGCCGGAACGTACGGCGCGTTGCCGCCGTACCGGTATTCCCAGCGCGAGCTCACCGAATTCTTCCTCAGCGTCCCCAAGTTCGAGGGCTACGAGGACATCGTCCGGCAGCTGCACGCCAGCGCCAAAGTCAACGGCCGCCACCTGGTGATGCCGCTGGAGCGCTACCCGGCGCTGACCGACTTCGGGGCGGCCAACCGCATCTTCACCGAACACGCTGTCGAGCTGGGCTGCGAGGCGCTGTCGGGGGCGTTGGAGGAGGCGGGCTTGCGCCCCGCGGACGTGGACGTGCTGATCACCACGACGGTCACCGGTCTCACGTCACCGACGCTGGCCGCCCGCATCGCGGGGCGGCTCGGGCTGCGCGACGACGTGCGCCGGGTGCCGTTGTTCGGGCTGGGCTGCGTGGCCGGCGCGGCCGGCGTTGGCCGCCTGCACGACTACCTGCGGGGCCATCCCGACGAGGTCGCGGCCCTGGTGTCGGTGGAGCTTTGCTCACTGACCTATCCGGGATATCAGCCGTCGCTGGCCGGCCTGGTCGGCAGCGCGCTGTTCGCCGACGGAGCCGGGGCCGTGGTGGCCGTCGGCGACCGCCGCGCCGAACAGGTGCACGCCGGCGGGCCGGGCATCGTCGACTCTCGCAGCCGCCTGTATCCGGACTCGCTCCGCACCATGGGCTTCGACGTCGGCGCCACCGGCTTCGAGCTGGTGCTGTCCAAGGATGTGGCGGGCGTCGTCGAGCAGTACCTGTACGACGACGTCACCGGCTTTCTGGCCGACCACGGCCTGGAGACGACGGACATCGATGCGTGGGTCAGCCATCCCGGAGGCCCCAAGGTGATCGAGGCGATCAGCGCCAGCCTGAGCCTGCCGCCGGAGGCCCTGGAACTGACGTGGCGCTCGCTCGGCGAGATCGGCAATCTGTCGTCGGCTTCGGTCTTGCACGTGCTGCGCGACACCATCGCCAAACCCCCGCCCAGCGGCAGCCCCGGCTTGATGCTGGCGCTGGGCCCCGGCTTCTGTTCCGAACTCGTCTTGCTGCGCTGGCACTGATGCGGGCTTTGGACAGCCCGCATAGCGTAAGGCGTTGCTCTTTGGGCCCGAGGATGTGTGACACGAAAGGCCGCCACCGATGAACGGCGGCCAGGACGAGCTCGTCAGGGCGCTGCGTAAGACGCTGAAGGAGAACGAACGGCTCAAGCGCGAGAACCTGCAATTGCTCGCCGCGGCCACCGAGCCCGTGGCGGTGGTGGGGATGGGCTGCCGGTATCCCGGCGGGATCGATTCGCCGGAAGCCCTGTGGCAGATGGTGAGCGAAGGCCGCGACGTGGTGTCGGAGTTCCCTACGGACCGCGGCTGGGAACTCGCGACGCTGTTCGACCCCGACCCCGACGCGGTGGGCAAGTCCTACTCGCGCGGCGGCGGCTTCGTGAACAACGTGGCCGATTTCGACGCCGCTTTCTTCAACATCGCGCCCAGCGAGGCGCTGGCGATGGACCCTCAGCAGCGTCTCCTGCTGGAGGTGTCCTGGGAAGCCTTGGAGCGGGCGGGGATTGACCCGCTGACCTTGCGCGGATCGCCGACCGGTGTTTTCGCCGGCATCTTCCACGGTTCGTACGGCGGGCAGGGTCGGGTGCCGGGGGACCTCGAGCGGTACGGCATGCGCGGTTCGACGTTGAGTGTGGCGTCGGGACGCGTCGCCTATGTCCTTGGGCTGGAAGGCCCCGCGGTGTCGGTGGATACGGCGTGCTCGTCGTCCCTGGTCGCGATGCACCTGGCCGCCCAGGCGTTGCGCTCGCGGGAATGCGATCTGGCGCTGGCCGGCGGGGTGACCGTGATGGCCACACCGGCGATGTTCGTGGAGTTCAGCCGCCAGCGCGCCCTGTCCGCCGACGGTCGTTGCAAGGCGTACGCCGGCTCCGCCGACGGGACCGGCTTTTCCGAGGGCGCCGGCGTCTTGGTGCTGGAGCGGCTGTCGGACGCGCGGCGCCTGGGGCATCCGGTGTTGGCGGTGCTGCGCGGGTCCGCGGTGAACCAGGACGGCGCCTCCAACGGGCTGGCGACGCCGAACGGGCCGTCGCAGCAACGGGTTATCCGCGCGGCGCTGTCCAACGCCCGGTTGACCGCGGCGGACGTGGACCTGGTGGAGGGCCACGGCACGGGGACCATGTTGGGCGATCCCATTGAGGCGCAAGCACTTCTGGCGACGTACGGGCAGGACCGGCCCGCCGACCGGCCGCTGTGGCTGGGTTCGGTCAAGTCGAACATGGGACACACCTCGGCCGCGGCCGGCGCCGGCGGCGTGATCAAGGTGGTGCAGGCGATGCGGCACGGCGTGATGCCGAAGACGCTGCACGTCGATGTGCCCACGCCGCACGTGGACTGGTCCGCCGGTGCCGTGTCGTTGCTGACCGAGGCGCGGCCGTGGGCCGCAACGGACCGTCCGCGCCGGGCGGGAGTGTCGTCGTTCGGGATCAGCGGCACCAACGCGCACGTCATCGTCGAGGAGGTGCCCTCCGAAGACGCCGCGGCGCAGGGCGACGACGTGGCGGTGCCGTGGGTGCTGTCCGCCCGTTCGGCGGAGGCGCTGGCCCGCCAGGCGGCGCGGCTGCTGGCGCGGCTGGACGACGACGCGGACCTGCGCATGGTCGACGTGGGGTGGTCGCTCGTGTCCACCCGGTCGCTGTTCGACTATCGCGCGGTGGTGGTGGGCAGCGACCGCGACCAGTTGCGGGCCGGCCTGGCGGGTGTGGCCACCGGTGAGCCCGGTGCCGGCGTGGTGGTCGGTCGCGCGCAGCCGGTGGGCAAGACGGTGTTCGTGTTCCCCGGCCAGGGCTCCCAGTGGGCGGGTATGGGCGCTGAGTTGCTCGAGACGTCAACGGTATTCGCCGACCAGATGCATCGGTGCGAGAAGGCGCTCGCCGACCACGTCGAGTGGTCGCTGATCGATGTGCTGCGCCAGGTGCCGGGCGCCCCGGGGCTGGACCGGGTGGATGTGGTGCAGCCGGCGCTGTGGGCCGTGATGGTGTCGCTGGCCGAGCTGTGGCGCTCGGTGGGGGTGGTCCCCGACGCGGTGATCGGCCATTCGCAGGGTGAGATCGCCGCGGCGTGTGTGGCGGGGGCGCTGTCGCTCGAAGACGCCGCTCTGGTAGTGGCGCTGCGCAGTCGGTTGTTGCTGGATTTGCCGGCCGCGGGCGGCATGGTGTCCCTGGCCTGCGGGTTGGCGCGGGCCCGAGAGTTACTGGCCCCCTGGGGTGATCGGCTGAACGTCGCCGCGGTCAACGGTGTCTCGGCGGTCGCGGTGTCCGGTGAGGTGGAAGCGCTGGCGGAGCTGCTGCGCCGGTGTGAGGCTGACGGTGTGCGCGCCCGCGTGATCGATGTCGACTATGCCTCCCACTCCGCGCAGGTCGACGCGATTCGCGAACCGCTGGCCGAACTGTTGGCCGGCATCGCCCCGCTGGCGTCCTCGGTGGCGTTCTTCTCCACCGTGACCGGTGAGCCGATGGATACCGCCGGCCTGACCGCCGACTACTGGTTCCGGAACATCCGGGAGACCGTGCAATTCGAGTCCGCGCTGCGCAGCGCGTGCGCGGCGGGGTACCGGGTGTTCGTCGAATCCAGTCCGCACCCGATCTTGGCCGCCGGCGTCGAGGAAGTCTTCGCCGATTGCCGGCCTCACGACGACGCGATCGTCGTTCCCTCCCTGGGTCGCGACGACGGTGGGCTGCAGCGCTTCTGGCTGTCGGCCGGTCAGGCCCACGCGGCGGGTGTCCCGGTGGATTGGCAATCCGCCCTGGCCGGCGCCGGCGGCCGTCGTGTGCCCTTGCCGACCTACGCGTTTGGCCGGCAACGATTTTGGTTGCCCGGCGGCTACACCGGGTCGGGGGACGTCACGAGCATGGGGCTGGCGGCGGCCGAACACGGTCTGTTGGGCGCGGTGCTGGCCCGGCCGGACTCCGGCGGGGTGGTGCTGACGGGCCGGCTCTCGACGGCCACCCAACCGTGGTTGGCGGATCATGCGGTGGCCGGGACGGTGCTGCTGCCGGGTGCGGCTTTCGTCGAGTTGGCCCTGCGGGCGGGCGACGAGGTGGGGTGCGCCGTCGTGGAGGAGCTGACGTTGTCGGCGCCGTTGGTGCTGCCGGCGGCCGGTGGCGTGCAGGTCCAGGTGGTCGTCGGCGCCGACGACGGGTCGGGCCATCGGGCAATCTCGGTGTATTCGGCAGCCGCGCAATCGGATTCGGGCTGGGTGCTGCATGCGCAGGGCGTGCTGGGCGGGGGACGGGTCGCGCCCGACACCGACCTGACGGTGTGGCCGCCGGTGGGCGCCTCGGCGGTGGACGTCGACGGGGCCTATGAACGACTCGCGGAGCGCGGCTACGAGTACGGTCCCGGCTTCCAGGGCCTCCGCGCCATGTGGCGGCGGGGCGAGGAGGTGTTCGCCGAAGTCGCCGTCCCGCAAGACGGCGGGGCGCCGGCCGGCGGCTTCGGCATCCACCCGGTGTTGCTGGACGCGGCACTGCACGCGTTGGGTCTGGCCGGCGAGCGGGAGCGGACGCTACTGCCGTTCTCCTGGCAGGGAGCGGCGTTGCACGCGGCAGGGGCCGTGCGGGCACGGGTCCGGATTGCTCCCGCGGGTGCCGGCGCGGTGTCGGTCGAGATGGCCGACGTGGCCGGTCTTCCCGTGCTCTCGGTCCGCTCGATGGTGATGCGTCCCGTGTCGCCCGGGCAGGTGGCCGCCGCCGCGGCGCCCCACGACGCCTTCAGCGGCCTGCTGGGGGTGCGGTGGACTCCGATCACGCCGGAAGCCGGCGGTTCGGGCGACGCGGTCGTCGCGTGGGATGCCCGACCGGCCGGCCCGGACCTCGTGGGGTCGGTGCATGCTGCCGCCACCGAGGCGTTGCAGTTCCTGCAATCTCGGCTGGACGGCGACGGGTCCGGAACGCTGGCGGTGCTGACGCGGGGGGCGGTCGCGTTGCCCGGTGAAGACGTCTCGGACCTGGCCGGCGCCGCGGTGTGGGGCCTGGTGCGGTCCGCGCAGGCCGAACATCCCGGACGGGTCGTCCTGCTTGATACCGACGGCTCGATGGAGCCCAGCGCGGTGATCGGCTGCGGCGAGCCGCAACTGATCGTGCGTGCGGGCGAGGTGTATGCCGCCCGCCTGGCGCCGGTCGCCGCGGAGTCGGTGCTGCGGTTGCCATCCCGGGCCTGGCGGCTGGATGCCGGCGCCGGCGGCACCTTCGAGGACTTGGTGGTGGCGCCCTGCCCCCCTGCGGATCTGCAGGCCGGGCAGGTGCGGGTCGCGGTGGCTGCGGTCGGCGTCAACTTCCGCGACGTGTTGGTGGCGTTGGGCATGTATCCCGGCGGCGGCCGGTTGGGGGCCGAGGGCGCGGGAGTGGTCGTCGAGGTCGGTCCGGAAGTGACCCACTTGGCGGTTGGCGACGCGGTGATGGGATTGCTCGGCGTCGTCGGTTCCGAAGCGGTGGTGGACGAGCGCTTGCTGGTGCGGGTGCCGGCGGGCTGGTCGGCGGCTCGGGCCGCCGGGGTACCCGTGGTGTTTCTGACCGCGCTGTACGGATTGTCCGAGTTGGGCGAATTGCGCTCCGGGCAGCGGGTATTGGTGCATGCCGCCACCGGCGGGGTCGGCATGGCGGCAGTGCAGCTGGCCCGGCACCGGGGAGCGGAGGTTTTCGCCACCGCCAGCCGCGGCAAGTGGGACACCCTGCGGGGCATGGGCTTTGACGACGACCACATCGGCGACTCGCGCACGTTGGAGTTCGAGCAGAAGTTCCTGTCGACGACCGGGGGAGCCGGCGTCGACGTCGTGCTGAACTCGTTGGCCGGCGACTTCACGGATGCGTCGCTTCGGCTGTTGACCCGCGGCGGGCGTTTCATCGAGATGGGCAAGACCGACCCACGCGACCCGCAGGACATCGCCGAACACTATCCGGGGGTGCGGTATCGGGCCTTCGACCTGATCGAGGTGGGGCCGGAGCGCACCGCGGCGATGCTGGCCGAGATCATGCGGTTGCTGGACGACGGTGCGATACGACCGCTGCCGCAGCAGGCTTTCGACGTTCGGTGTGCGGCCACGGCTTACCGCTACGTCAGCTCGGCCCGCCACATCGGGAAGGTGGTGCTGACCGTGCCGGACGGCCCGGGCGGGGTGCTCAGCGGCGGGGGCGGCGGGCTGGCCGCCGGCAGCGTGGTGATCACCGGGGGCACCGGCATGGCGGGTTCGGCGCTTGCGTGCCATCTGGTCGACCGTTACGCGGTCGGCCATGTGGTCCTCCTGAGCCGTTCCGGCGCCGACGCCGTGGGGGTTTCGGGGCTGGTCGAGCAACTGAACCGGGCCGGTGCCGGGGTGTCCGTGGTGGGTTGTGACGTCGCCGACCGGGACGCCGTCGCCGCCATGCTCGCCCAGATACCGGCGGAGTACCCGCTGCGGGCGGTGATCCACGCCGCGGGGATCCTCGACGACGGGCTCATCTCCTCGTTGACGCCGGAACGGGTGGACGCGGTACTGCGGGCCAAGGTCGACGGCGCCTGGACCCTGCACGAGCTGACCCGGGACCTGGATGCTGTCGGCTTTCGTGGTGTTTTCCTCGATGGCGGGGATCGTCGGCACGCCCGGCCAGGCCAACTACGCCGCGGCCAACAGCTTCCTCGACGGCCTGATGACCTACCGACGCGCCCACGGGCTGCCGGGGTTGTCGCTGGCATGGGGGCTGTGGGAGCAGGCGTCGGCGATGACGGCCCACCTGGGCGACCGGGACAAGGCCCGGATGAGCCGGATCGGGCTGGCGCCCCTCTCGACCGAGCAGGCCCTGGAAGCGTTCGATGCCGCCATGCTGGTGGATGATCCCGTGCTGGTCGCCGCGCGCGTGGACCGAACCGCGCTCGCCGACAACGGCGCGGCGCTACCGCCGCTGCTGCGCGAGCTGGCGGGGCGCCCGACCCGACGCGTCGTCGTCGACGCCTCGAGCGCGCCGTCGACGGCCGGATTGGCCGCCCGGTTGGCCGGGTTGAGCCCCGAGGCGCGCCAGCGCGAACTGGTGGACCTGGTGCGCGCCAGCGCGGCCACGGTGTTGGGACTGCCCAACCCCGCCGACATCGACTCCGGCCGGGCGTTCCAAGGCCTGGGTTTCGACTCGCTGACGGCCGTCGAACTGCGCAACCGGCTCAAAAACGCGACGGGACTCACACTTTCGCCGACACTGATCTTCGACTACCCGACGCCCGTCGTCCTGGCCGAGCACCTCGGCAGTCAGCTGGTCGACACCGACGGCCAATCCGGCGCCATGGCCCGATTCGACGACATCACCCGCGAATTGGCAGCCCTGCTGAGCCGATCGGATTGGACGCCGGAAGACAAAGCGTTGCTGGACGCCCGGATTCAGAACCTACTCGGCACTTTTGCCGCGGATCAGCCCGGGCCGGGAATTCTGGACGACGACCTTCAGGCGGCCACCGAAAGCGAACTCTTCGCGATCCTGGACGAAGAACTCGGGCACTGAGATGTCCGGCACCGAAAAGCACGTCGATTACCTCAAACGCCTGACGGCGGACTTGAGGCGGACGCGGCGGCGCCTCTCCGAACTGGAGGGCAAGCTGTCCGAACCGGTGGCGGTGGTCGGCATGGCCTGCCGCTACGCGGGCGGGGTGGATTCACCGGAAGCCCTGTGGGACATGGTGGTCGGGGAGCGTGACGCGGTTTCGGAATTTCCCACCGACCGTGGCTGGGACATCGACGCGTTGTACGATCCGGACCCCGACGCGCCGGGCAAGACCTACACCCGCCGGGGCAGCTTCGTGCAGGACGCGGCCGAGTTCGACGCCGCGTTTTTCGGGATCGGGCCGAGCGAGGCGCTGGCCATGGATCCCCAGCAGCGGCTGATGCTGGAGATTTCCTGGGAAGCGTTGGAGCGGGCCGGGATTGACCCGGCGCGGCTGCGCGGCTCGGCGACCGGAGTGTTCGCGGGCGTCATCCACGCCGGATACGGGGGCGAGGTCAAGGGCGAGCTGGAGGGCTACGGCCTGACGGGGTCGACGCTGAGCGTGACGTCGGGGCGGGTGTCCTACGTGTTGGGCCTGGAGGGGCCGGCGGTGTCGGTGGACACGGCGTGCTCGTCGTCGTTGGTGGCGATGCATCTGGCGGCGCAGTCGTTGCGTTCGGGGGAGAGCGATTTGGCGCTCGCCGGCGGTGTGACCGTCATGGCGACCCCCGCCGCTTTCGTCGAGTTCAGCCGTCAGCGTGCGCTGGCGGCCGACGGGCGCTGCAAAGTGTATGCCGCGGCCGCGGACGGCACGTCGTGGTCGGAGGGCGCCGGCGTGCTGGTGCTGGAGCGGTTGGCCGACGCCCGCCGAATGGGGCATCCGGTGCTGGCGGTGCTGCGCGCATCGGCGGTCAATCAGGACGGGGCGTCAAACGGGTTGACCGCGCCGAACGGCCCGTCGCAGCAACGCGTGATCCGGGCGGCGCTGGAGAACGCCGGGCTGGCCGCGGCCGACGTCGACGTGGTCGAGGGGCACGGAACCGGGACGGTTTTGGGCGACCCGATCGAGGCGCAGGCCCTTTTGGCCACCTACGGCCAGGGCCGGCCGGCGGACAGGCCGTTGTGGTTGGGCTCGATCAAATCCAACATCGGGCATACCTCCGCGGGTGCGGGCGTTGCAGGCGTCATCAAGATGGTGCAGGCCATGCGGCACGGCTTGTTGCCGAAGACGTTGCACGTCGATTCGCCGACGCCGAAAGTGGATTGGTCGGCGGGCGCCGTCCGCCTGTTGACCGAGGCGCAGCCTTGGCCGGCCGGGGACGCGCCCCGGCGCGCCGGGGTGTCGTCGTTCGGGATCAGCGGGACCAACGCCCACGTCATCGTCGAGGAGGCGCCCGCGGACGTTCCCGCCGAGCACGTCGGCCCGCAGCGACGCGACCCCGTGCCGGTGGTGCCGTGGGTGCTCTGTGCCCGGTCGGCTGACGCGCTGTCGGCTCAGGCCGGCCGCCTGTCGGCCCACCTGGACGCCGATTGCGACGTCGTGGATGTGGGGTGGTCGCTGGCGGCCACCCGGTCGGTCTTCGAGCATCGTGCGGTGCTGGTGGGTGGCGACCGCGAACAGTTGATCGCGGGGCTGGCCGAACTGGCGTCGGGAGAGCCTGGGCCGGCGGGGCGGGCGCGGTCGACCGGCAAGACCGTGTTCATGTTCCCCGGGCAGGGGTCGCAATTCCTCGGGATGGGCGAGGCGCTGTATGAACGCTTTCCGGTGTTCGCGCACGCCCTCGACGAGGCCGCCGAGGCGCTCGACGGCCATCTGCGGTTGCCGCTGCGAAAGGTGATGTGGGGCAGCGACGCGGAGTTGTTGCAGAGCACGGAATTCGCCCAACCCGCCTTGTTCGCCGTGGAGATCGCGCTGGCCGCGTTGTGGCGGTCGTGGGGCGTCGTGCCCGACGTGGTGCTGGGTCATTCGGTGGGCGAGATCGCCGCCGCGCACGTGGCGGGGGTGTTGTCGCTGGCCGATGCGGCGCGTCTGGTGGCCGCCCGCGGCCGGTTGATGGCGGGGCTGCCGGACGGCGGCGTGATGGTGGCGGTGGCTGCCGGTGAGGCCGAGGTGCTGCCGCTGCTCGGCGACGGTGTCGAGGTGGCGGCGGTCAACGGCCCGCGGGCGGTTGTGCTTTCGGGTGAGAGTTCAGCCGTCGACGCGACCGTGGAGCGGCTCGCCGTGTCGGGTCGCCGCGTGCATCGCTTGGCCGTCTCGCACGCGTTCCACTCGTCGCTGATGGATCCGATGCTGCGTGAGTTCTCCGCCATGACGGCTGGGATTTCCGCCGCTGATCCGCGAATCACGTTGGTGGACAACGTGTCGGGGCAGCAAGCCGGAGCGGGCTACGGCGCACCGGGGTACTGGGTCGAGCATGTGCGCCGGCCCGTGCGCTTTCTCGAGGGCGTGCTATCGGCGGAGGCGTTGGGGGCCGGCCTGTTCGTGGAGGTCGGTCCGGGCGCGGCGCTGACGTCGTCCGTCGAGCAGGCGCTCGAGACGACCGCGGTGGTGACGATGCCCAAGGGCCGCGACGAGGTCGACTCGCTGCTGCTGGCGGCAGGGCGAGTGTTCACGACCGGCATCGACGTGGACTGGGCCGCCGCGTTCGACGGCTTGGCCGCCCGCCGGGTGGACCTGCCGACATATGCTTTTCAGCCACGCCGGTATTGGCTGTCGCCCGATGCGGTGGGCGGCCGGGACGTCGGCGGTGCCGGCTTGGTGGGGGCTGAGCACCCGCTGCTGGGCGCGGTGGTGGAGCGGCCCGATTCGGGCGGGGTGGTGCTGACCGGCCGGTTGTCGACCACCGTCCAGCCGTGGCTGGCCGACCACGCCGTGGCCGGGATGGTGCTGCTCCCCGGGGCCGCCTTCGTCGAACTCGTGGTTCGGGCCGCCGACGAGGTCGGCTGTTCGCAGATCGAGGAACTGACGCTGGCCGCGCCGTTGGTGCTGCCGACAACCGGTGCGGTGCAAATTCAGGTCGTGGTGGGCGCGCAGGAGCACGCCGCAACGGACGACCCTTCGAGCGGCCCGCGCCAGGTTGCCGTGTATTCCCGTGCCGCCCAGACGGATTCGGAATGGGTGTTGCATGCCGAAGGCCTGTTGCGGGGCGGACCGGCGCCGGCGGCGGCGGATCTCGCGGTGTGGCCGCCGGCGGGCGCGGAGGCGGTCGATGTGACCGGCGCCTACGACGAGCTGGCGCAGCGAGGGTACGGGTATGGCCCGGCATTTCGGGGGCTGCGCGCCGTGTGGCGCCGGGGGAGCGAGGTTTTCGCCGAGGTCGAGGCCCCGGCCGGGGTGACGGTTTCGGGGTTCGGAATCCATCCGGTGGTGTTGGACGCGGCACTGCATGCGCTGGGGGTGGCCGACCAGTGGTCGCAGGCCGTGCTGCCGTTCTCCTGGCAGGGGGTGTGTCTGCATGCGGCGGGGGCGTCCCGCGTCCGGGTCAGATTGACGCCGACCGGACCGGGCGCCGTGTCCGTTGACATCGCCGATCCGGCCGGGGCGCCGGTGCTTTCGGTGCGTGAATTGGTGACGCGGCCGGTGTCGGTGGAGCAGCTGTCGGCCGCGGCCGGAGCCGGCGGCGGCGGACTCTTCGAGGTCGCGTGGTCGCCGATCACCCTGGACGACAGTGCCTCAGACGCCGACCCGGTGGTGTGGCGGCCGAACTCCGCGGCGGCCGGATCCGTGCACGCGGCGGTGAACGAGGCGTTGGGTGTCCTCCAATCCTCGCTCGCGGCCGACCGGCCCGGCCCGCTGGTGGTGGTGACCCGCGGCGCGGTGGGACTGTCCGACGAGGAGGTGACGGATCTGGCCGGCGCCGCGGTGTGGGGATTGGTGCGCTCGGCGCAGGCCGAGCACCCTGGGCGCGTGGTGCTGGTGGATTCCGATGAATCGGTCGACATTCGTTCGGTGATCGGTTGCAATGAACCGCAATTGGTCGTCCGCGGAGGTGTCGTTTACCGCCCCCGCATGAGGGCGGGCGATTCGGCCCCGGTGTTGCAGCTACCGGACCGGGCGTCGGCATGGCGGTTGGCCGCGGGCGACTCAGGAACGTTGGAGGATTTGGCGGTGCGGCCCTGCCCGAAGGTCGAGCTGGCCGCCGGTCAGGTTCGGGTGGCCGTCGCCGCCGTCGGGGTGAACTTCCGTGACGTGTTGGTCGCGCTGGGCATGTATCCGGGTTTCGCGGAGTTGGGCGCCGAAGGAGCCGGCGTGGTTGTCGAGGTCGGCCCGGAGGTGACCGGCCTCGCCGTCGGCGACGCGGTGATGGGCATTCTGGGACTGGCGGGTTCGGAAGCGGCGGTGGATCGACGTTTCCTGGTGCGCGTGCCGAAGGATTGGTCGCTTACGGACGCCGCGGGCGTGCCGGTGGTGTTCCTGACGGCACTCTACGGGTTGTCGGCGTTGGCCGGGTTGCGGGCCGGGCAGCGGGTGTTGGTGCACGCCGGGGCCGGCGGGGTGGGCATGGCGGCGGTGCAGCTGGCCCGGCATTGGGGTGCAGAGGTTTTCGCCACGGCCAGCCGCGGCAAGTGGGAAGTCCTACGCGCCATGGGCCTCGACGACGACCACATCGGTGACTCGCGGACCTTGGAGTTCGAGGACAGGTTTCTGGCGGTGACCGGGGGGACCGGCGTCGACGTGGTGCTCAACTCGTTGGCGGGCGAATTCACCGACGCGTCGTTGCGGTTGCTGCCCGGGGGCGGGCACTTCATCGAGATGGGCAAGACCGACCTGCGGGATCCGCGGTCGATAGCGGCCGATTATCCGGGGGTGACGTATCGGGCGTTCGATCTGATGGAGGCCGGCCCGGACCGGATCGCCATGATGTTGCGCGAGCTGATGGACCTGTTCGACAGCGGTGTGCTGAAGCCATTGCCCACCAAGGTGTTCGACGTCCGGCGAGCCATCGAGGCTTACCGATTCGTGAGCCAGGCCCGTCACGTCGGCAAGGTCGTGCTCACCCTGCCCGACGGGCCGGGCGGGCTGGCCGGGGGCACGGCTGTGATCACCGGCGGGTCGGGAATGGTGGGTTCCGCCCTGGCGCGGCACCTTGTCGACCGGTACGCGGTGCCGCACGTGATGCTGGTCAGCCGCCGCGGCGAGGGGGCGGAGGGGATCGCGGGTCTCGTCGCCGAGCTGCGGGACGCCGGGGCCCTGGTGTCGGTGGTGGCCTGCGACGCCGGCGATCGTGATGCGCTGGCCGCGGCGCTCGCAGGAGTGCCTTCGCGCTATCCGCTCCGGGGGGTCTTCCATGCCGCGGGGGTGCTCGACGACGGGCTGATCGCGTCGTTGACCCCCGACCGGGTGGACACGGTGCTGCGGGCCAAGGTCGACGGGGCCTGGAACCTGCACGAGCTGACCGAACATGTGAATCTGTCCGCGTTCGTCATGTTTTCGTCGATGGCAGGAATCGTGGGCGCGCCCGGCCAGGGCAATTACGCGGCGGCGAACAGCTTCCTCGACGGGTTGGCGGCGTTCCGCCGCGCCCGCGGCCTGCCCGGATTGTCGGTCGCGTGGGGCCTGTGGGAACAACCGTCCGGGATGACACGGCACCTGGAGGACCGGGACCGGGCCCGCATGAGTCGCGTCGGGCTGGCGCCCTTGCCCACCCGGCGGGCGTTGGCACTGCTCGACGGCGCAATGCTCACCGATCGCTCGATGCTGGTCGCCGCGCGGTTGGACCCGGCGGGGCTGGCCCGCGACGAAGCTCAATTGCCCCCGATACTCAACGAATTGGCCACCCGCCGCGCGCGCCGGGTGATCGCCGATGCCGGCTCGGCGGCCTCGACATCGGGTCTGCGGGCGCGCATGCAAGGCCTCACCGCCGAGCAGCGGCATCGCGAGCTCGTCGACTTGGTGTGCAGCAACGCCGCCACCGTGCTGGGCCATGGCACGTCGGATGTCGACGCCGACAGTGCCTTCCAGGACCTCGGGTTCGACTCGCTGACCGCGGTGGAACTGCGCAACCGCCTCAAAGCGGCGACCGGACTGACGCTTTCCCCGACGGTGATCTTCGACCACCCCACACCGGACGCCCTCGGTGCTCACCTCGAGACGCAACTGGCCGCGTCGGTCCCGGCGGCCGCCGCGGACGCGTCCGACCGCATGGCTCGTTTCAACGACGTCGCGCGCGAACTCCAAACGCTGATCGACCAACCCGGTGTCGGCGCCGACGAGAAGATGCGGATGAACACCCGCGTCCAGGCGCTGCTCGGCTCGTTGATCACGGCGGAGGGGGAGCTTGCGCCGGACGAACCCTACGACGACATCGGCTCCGCCACCGAAAGCGAATTGTTCGCCATTCTCGACGAAGAGGTCGGCCCCTAACGCGGCCTGCCCGGGCGAGCCGTTCTGACCGGGTTGGCCCGGGCTGCCATCGGGCCGCCGGCGCCCCTTGGCCACCCTCGTTGCCCGGATAGGGTTTCGTTGGTTGCGACCGGGACGCACCCGGGTGCGCGCTGAGCCGGTCGTGCTAGACCCGATGGTGAGGAGGATGGCGTGCACGTGGCGGACGTAGCGGTTATCGGGCTCGCCTGCAGGTTTCCGGCCGCCGACAGCCCGGCGGAATTCTGGCGCGTCGTTAGCGACGGAGAGGAAGTCACCGGGCCGACCCGGGAAGCCGATCCGACAAGTCGGGAAGGGTTGCTCGGTGACATCGCCGCGTTCGATGCCGACTTCTTTCACGTGTCGCCCCGCGAAGCCCGCGCAATGGACCCCAGGCAGCGGCTCGCGCTCGAACTGACCTGGGAGCTACTCGAGGACGCGTTCGTGGTGCCCGACGCGCTACGGGGCCAACAGGTCGCCGTTTACCTCGGTGCGATGACCGACGACTATGCCCTCCTGACGCTCCGCGGGACCGCCGCCACCCTCGACCACCACTCGTTCACCGGCATCAGCCGCGCCATGATCGCCAACCGGGTCTCGTATGCCTTCGGCCTCGAGGGTCCCAGCATGGCCGTCGATTCCGGCCAATCGTCGTCCTTGGTTGCGGTCCACTTGGCCTGCGAGAGCCTGCGGTCGGGTGAGTCCCGGCTCGCGATCGCCGGCGGGGTGCACCTCAACGCGGCAACCGAAACCGGCTTGCTCGAGGACGAGTTCGGTGCGAGGTCGACTTCGGGCCACACCTACGCCTTCGACGCACGAGCGGACGGTTACGTGCGCAGCCAGGGCGCCGGCCTGGTGTTGTTGAAGCCGTTACGGGCCGCCGTGGACGACGGCGACCGGATTCGCGCCGTCATCCGGGGCAGCGCGGTCGGCAATGCCGGACACGGCGGCGCCGGGCCGACCGTGCCCTCCCAGTCCGCGCAAGCCGACGTCGTCCGGCGCGCCATGGCGAACGCCGGCCTGGACAGCGACGACATCGACTACGTCGAGGCCCACGGCACCGGCACCCCTGTCGGCGATCCGGTCGAGGCGAAGGCCCTGGGGGAGGTCTACGCCGGCCGCCGGGATCGCCCCGTCATCCTCGGGTCGGTCAAGACGAACATCGGCCACACCGGCAGCGCGGCGGGCATCGCCGGCCTGCTGAAGGCCGTCCTGGCGGTCGAGAACGCCGTGATCCCGCCGACTCTCAATCACCTCACACCCAGCATCGACCTGGAACGCCTTGGGCTGCGTGTGAATACGGCGCCGACGCGGTGGCCGTCGGGGGGCCGGCCGCGGCGTGCCGGGGTGTCCTCGTTCGGGATGGGTGGCACGAACGCGCACGTGATCGTCGAGGAGCCGCCCCCCCAACCGGAGGACGCATCAACGGCGTCCGGGCCGGTGGCGTGGGTGGTGACCGCTCGCTCGGAGCGGGCGCTGGCATATCAGGCCGCCCGGTTGCGAAACGCCATCGCCGACCGCACCGTGGGCGACGTGGCGTGGTCGTTGGCGACCACGCGAACCCACTTCGGGCACCGAGCGGTGCTGGTCGGCGCCGACCGTGCAACGCTCGAGGCCGGGCTGGCGGGGCTGGGCGCCGGGCAGCCGGGTGCCGACGTCGTGGTGGGCCGGGCCGGCCCGCCGCCGCGGACCGCGTTCGTGTTTCCCGGCCAGGGGTCGCAGCGGCAGCGGATGGGGGCCGATCTGTATGCCCGCTTTCCCGCCTTCGCCCGCGCGTTCGACGAAGCCGCCGAGGCGCTGGACGACCACCTGCGGTTCCCGCTCGCGCAAGCGATCGATGACGCAACAGCCTTGCACAGCACGGAGTTTGCGCAGCCGGCGCTGTTCGCCGTCGAGGTGGCGTTGGCCGCCTTGTTGGGAGACTGGGGCGTCACCCCGGATGTGGTGATGGGCCATTCGGTCGGCGAACTCACCGCCGCGTATCGGTCGGGCGTGCTGTCGCTGGCCGATGCGGCGAAGCTGGTCGCGGCGCGGGGCCGGTTGATGGCCGCGTTGCCGACGGGCGGGATGATGGTCGCGGTGGCCGCCGGAGAAGCCGAGGTGGTGGCCGAGCTGACCGAGGGGGTCAGCATCGCGGCGGTGAACGGTCCCAATGCGGTGGTGATCTCCGGGGCCGAGGGCCCGGTGGGCGCCCTCGCGCAGTCTTTCCGGCAGCGGGGCAGGAGGGTGCACCGATTGGCGGTCTCGCACGCGTTCCATTCACCGCTGATGGAGCCGATGATCGCCGATTTCGCGACCCTCGCGGCCGAAGTAACAGTTGCCGAGCCGCGGATTCCCCTCATAGCCAACATATCTGGACAGCAGGCCGGACCGGGATATGGATCGGCGCAATACTGGGCCGAGCACGTGCTCGCCCCGGTGCGTTTCGCCGACGGGGTGCGGGCAGCCGAGGCGTTGGGCGTCTTGCGGTTCGTCGAGGTCGGCCCGAGCGGACTCAGCGCCGCCGTGGAGCAGTCCCTGACGACGCAGGGGCCGGCGTCGGTGGTCACGATGGCCACAGACCGCCCCGAAGCCGACTCGGCGCTGAGGGCGGCGGGCCGCCTGTTCGCGGACGGCGCCAGTGTCGACTGGGCAAAGGTATTGGGCGGCGGGCGGCGCATCCCACTGCCGACGTATGCCTTTGAGCGCCAACGGTTCTGGCTGGACGTCACCTGGGACCCGTCGCCCCCGGCCGTAACGAAGCCCGACGACTTCGCCGAGCGTCTGCGACTATTGGAGCCCGCCGAACGGCGCCGGCAACTGGTCGAACTGGTATCCGGGCACGCGGCGGCCGTACTCGGTCACCCCGACCCCGGGGTCGTGGACCCCGAACGTGCATTCGCGGACCTCGGGTTCGACTCGTTGACCGGGGTCGAATTGCGCGACCGTCTTTCGGCGGAGACGGGGGCGGCCGTTTCCCGCACGGCCATTTTCGACTACCCGACTCCCATGGCGCTCGCCGACCATCTCGGCGACCAACTGCTGCACGGCGCCGGCAAAGCGGCCGACGACGAAAAGATCCGATCGTTCCTGGCAAAAATTTCCATTCACGAACTGCGCAGAACGGGATTGCTCGACCAATTGTTGTTGCTGGCGGGCGAGGACACGACGCTCAACGATTCGACGGTCAGCGACGACACGATCGATTCGCTGAGCCCCGATGCGTTGATCGCGATGGCCCTCGACCCGGGTGAGGCCGACGCGGCGGAATGACGAACGCCGGGGGCTGCAGGGGGAGTACGCGACAGCCGGCGCGTCCCTAATTATACATATGTTGAATGCCAACGACTTTGCGGCGCGGCGCCGGCGTCTCTAAACTTTTATCGGTATTGAAGAGCACGTTCCGAGACGCAGACCGAACTTGCTTTTTCGGCGAGAGCGAAACGTAAGAGAGTGGATTCATGAGCGTCATCGCGAGCGTATTCGGTGTGTTGCCGCCGCACCGCCACAGCCAAACTGAGATCACCGATCAGTTCGTCGAATTTCCCGAACTCAAGCCGCACGAAGAGATCGTTCGGCGCCTGCATGCCGCGGCGAAGGTCAACAGTCGCCACTTCGTCCTGCCCCTGGAGCGCTATACGTCGCTGACCGACTTCGGCGAGGCCAACGAGATCTTCGTCGAGAGCGCGGTGAACCTTGGCTGCGATGCGCTGGTGGGCGCGCTCGAAGAGGCTGGCCTGCGGCTGCAGGACGT
Source organism: uncultured Actinomycetota bacterium (assembly GCA_963824505.1). Classification (GTDB taxonomy): domain Bacteria; phylum Actinomycetota; class Actinomycetes; order Mycobacteriales; family Mycobacteriaceae; genus Mycobacterium. The sequence goes on along the minus strand of CAWGPS010000019.1, from coordinate 43,491 downwards.
CGACATGATCACCACGACGACGGTCACCGGCATCGCGGTGCCGTCGCTGGACGCCCGGATCGCCGGGCGGCTGGGTCTGCGACCGGATGTCCGCCGGATGCCGTTGTACGGCCTCGGCTGTGTGGCGGGTGCGGCCGGGGTGGCCCGCCTGCACGACTATCTGCAGGGCGACCCCGACGGCGTCGCCGTCCTGATCTCGGTGGAACTGTGTTCGCTCACGTTCCCGATGGCCAAGCCGACCGTCTCCGGGCTGGTGGGCAGCGCCATGTTCGGGGACGGCGCGGCCGCGGTGGTGGCGGTCGGCGAACGACGCGCCGAGCAGATGCGTGCCGGTGGCCCGGAAATCCTCGACTCGCACAGCCGCCTCTACCCCGACTCGCTGCACATCATGGGCTGGAACGTCGGCTCCGCGGGCCCGCAGCCCGTACTCTCCCCGGAACTGACGGACTTCGTCGACCGATACCTGGCCGACGACGTCAACGGTTTCCTGGCCGCGCGCGGGCTGGCCAAGGACGACATCGGCGCGTGGGTGTGCCATCCCGGGGGTCCGAAGGTCATCAACGCGATTGCCGGCAGCCTCGAGCTGCCTCCCGATGCGCTCGAGTTGACCTGGCGCTCGCTGGGTGAGATCGGCAATCTCTCGTCCGCCTCCGTGCTGCACATCCTGCGGGACACCATCGCCAAGCCGCCACCCAGCGGCAGTCCGGGCCTAATGCTCGCGATCGGTCCCGGGTTCTGCTCCGAATCGGTGCTGCTGCGCTGGCGCTGAGTCGACGACGTCGACCGTCAGCCCGGGCTTGGGGCGTAGCGCGGCGACGTTGCCGGCCCGGATCCGCTGAGCCGCCAGCCGCAACGTGGTCCTGGCGACCAGCCGCGCCAGCATGACGGTCATCTCGGTGATGGCCATCACCGATCCGATGCACCGATGCATCCCCCCGCTGAACGGGATGAACTCGTGCGGTGCCGGTCTGCGGTAGTCGACCGCGCCGGCGTCCCACCGCTGTGGGCGAAATTCCGTTGGCTCAGGCCATAATTCAGGTAGCCGGTGCGTGACGTACGGGCTGAAGACCAGCAGCCGGCCGGCTCGGATGGTGTGCCCGTCGAACGACAGGTCACGCATCACCCTGCGCGCGGAGATGACGCCCGGCGGGTACAGGCGGAGCGTCTCGTGGACGACGCCGTTGAGGTAGGTCAGCCGGTCCAGGTCCGCCGCGGTGGGCGGCCTCCCGCCGAGCACGCGGCGCACTTCCTCGGCGGCGGCATCCCAGGCGCCCGGCAGCGACAGCAGCGTGAAGAGCGCCCACGCCAGCGCGCCGCTGGTGGTCTCGTAGCCGGCGGAGATGAGCGAGACGATTTGATCACGAATCTCGTTGTTGCTCAACGAATAGTCCTCGTCGCCACGGCCGGTGATCAGCATGCCCAACATGTGGTCCTCGGGCCGGGGGTCGGCGCGGGCCGAAGCGATCTGGGTATCGACGAGGTCGTCGATGCGTCTGCGGGCGGCCATCGCCCGCCGCCAGGCCGGGGCGTTGACCCGCGCCTGCAGTCGCACTACCCGAGGCAGCTGCTCACCTTTTTGCTTTTTCTCTTCAACCAGTTCCAGCAACGGCTGCAGTTGCTCGCCGAGGACGTCCGAGTGCGCCGCAAGCCGGGGACCGAACAGACTCTCGACCGTGCTGCGCCGTACCGCCGACCGGCAGTGTTGGTAGACGTCCAGCCGCTGCCCGGGCCGCCAGCCGTCGATAACCGTGTCGATGGCGGAGACCATGGTCTGCACGTACTCCTGAACCTGCCGGTGCCGCAGCCCGGGCGCCACGACACTGCGCCGGCGCCGGTGGTCCTCCCCGTCGCTGACGATCAGCGCGGTGGGCCCGTCGACCAGGGCCAGGTTCTCGAACGTCTCGCGCCAGCTGAACGCGTCGGCGTTGGCGAACACGAACTTGTTCGCCTCGGGCCCCAACAGGTAGACGATGCCGTGTCGCCCGACGCCGGAATTGATGACCGGCCCCCGGCGGCGATAGAGCGCCAGCAGAAGCTCGCCGGGACGGTACGGCACCGGCCGATCCGGCGATCTTCTGGCGAACGACGATCCGATCATTCGAGGGTCTCCGACAGCTCCAGCCAGCGGCCCTCCGTCGTGGCGACCTCCTCTTCGAGCGCTCGCAACTCTTGGCCGAGCCGCGTGATGCCGACGTGGTCGGACTGGTCATGCGCGGCCATGTCGAGGTGTTTGGCCTTGATCCGCTCGGCCAGCCGGGCGAGTTGGCGGTCGACGGCGGCGAGCTCCTTCTCGGCGGCGCGGCGCTCCGCTCCCGACATGGCCTGCGGTGCACCGGGCGATGCCTCGGCGGTTGCCGTGGTCGGCCGGTGAGCGGCCAGCCGCAGGTATTCGTCGACGCCGCCGGGCAGATGTCGCAGCCGGCCGTCGAGCACCGCGTACTGCTGGTCGGTGACGCGCTCGAGCAGGTACCGGTCGTGGGAGACGACGATCAACGTGCCGGGCCAGGAGTCGAGCAGGTCCTCCATCGCGGTCAGCATGTCGGTGTCGACGTCGTTGGTCGGCTCGTCGAGCAACAACACGTTGGGCTCGGCCAGCACGGTGAGCATGAGCTGCAACCGCCGTCGCTGGCCGCCGGAGAGGTCGCTCACGCGCGCCGACAGCAGCTCGCGGGCGAACCCGAGTCGCTCCAGCAGCTGGGTGGGGGTCACCTCGCGGTCTTCGACCCGGTAGCCGCCGCGCAGCCCGCCCAGCAGGTCGGCGATCCGGTCGTCGGCCGTCGCCGCCAGGCTCTCGCCCTGCTGGTCCAGCACCGCCAGCCGGACCGTTTTTCCGCGCTTGACGCGCCCGGAGTCCGGCGCGATGGTGCCGGCGATCAAGCCCAGCAGGGTGGACTTGCCGGCGCCGTTCGCCCCGACGATGCCGGTGCGTTCACCGGGAGCAATCCGCCATTCGACGTCGCGCAGCACCGGGCGACCGGCAAACGAAACCGAGACGTCCAGCAGGTCGATGACGTCCTTGCCCAGCCGCGCGGTCGCGAGCTTGGCCAGCTCGACGCTGTTGCGCAGCGGTGGCACGTCGGCGATCAGCTGGTTGGCGGCCTCGATACGAAATTTCGGCTTGGAGGTCCGCGCGGGCGCGCCGCGGCGCAGCCAGGCCAGCTCCTTGCGCATCAGGTTCTGCCGCTTGGCCTCGGTGGCGGCGGCCATCCGGTCGCGTTCCACGCGCTGCAGCACGTACGCCGCGTACCCGCCCTCGAACGGCTCGACGATCCCGTCGTGCACCTCCCAGGTGGTGGTGGCCACCTCGTCGAGGAACCAGCGGTCGTGGGTCACCAGCAGCAGCCCTCCGCTGTTACGCGCCCAGCGTTGCGTGAGGTGGCCGGCCAGCCAGGTGATGCCCTCGATGTCCAGATGGTTGGTGGGCTCGTCGAGGGCGATGACGTCCCATTCGCCCGCCAACAGCCTGGCCAGCTGCACCCGGCGGCGCTGGCCGCCGCTGAGTGTGCCAACCGTCGCATCCCAGGCGATGTCGGATACCAGGCCGCCCACCACGTCGCGGACCCGCGCGTCCCCCGCCCACTGGTGTTCGGGCTGGTCTCCGACGAGCGTCCACCCCACGGTGCGGTCCGGGTCCAGCGTGTCGGCTTGGCTCAGCGCGCCCGCCCGCAAGCCGGTTCGCCGGGTGACCCGCCCGGAGTCCGGTTGCAGCCGCCCGGTCAGCAGGCCCAGGAGGCTCGACTTGCCGTCGCCGTTGCGCCCCACGATGCCGATGCGTGCGCCGTCGTTGACCCCGAGCGTGACCGATTCGAAGACCACTTGGGTCGGGTATTGCAGGTGTACGGCCTCGGCCCCCAACAGGTGCGCCACCTGCCCGACACTATTCGAGGGTCAGCAGGGCCTGGTCGACCTGGCTTCGCGTCTCGGGCGACCCGGTGCCGGTGACGGCGTCCAGGAACCGGGTGGCGAGCTCGCGCACTTTGAGATTCATTTCCTGAGAGCGCCAGACCAGGATCTCGAACGCCCGCTGCGCGGTGATGCCGTAGGCGGCCATGAGGACCCCTTTGGCCTGCTCGATGCGGGCGCGTGCCTCGGCGACCGACGAGAGGACGTTGGTGATGTCGGAACTCAGCGAGTCGGTGACGTCCACGTAGAAGCCGGAGGTTCCGACGAGCCTCCCGTCGTCGTCGAGCATCTTGTCCCCGACGACGACGACGCAGCGGGTGCACCCGGTGGTGTCGACGATGCGGTGCCTGCTGCTGAAGGGCCGGCCGTTGACCACGTGGTCCACCACGGCCGCGGCGCGCTCGCGGTCCTCGGGATGCTTGTGTTTGAGCAGCAGATCCGTCGTGGGTTCGACTTGCCCGGGCTCGTAGCCGTGCATCCGCGCCACCGCATCCGACCACTCCCAGCGCTGGTCACCGAAAAAGAACCGGAACCTGCCGACCGTCTGCGGCTCGCCGAGCCCGAGCACCAGGTCGACGGCACTGAGGTCGTCATCCTCGGCCGCCTTGGACACGAACGCTTCGCACGCCGACATCGCGTCGCCGTCCGAGGGGTCGTTCGCAGTCTCGACAGTTTCGTCGTCGAAGTCCACTGCCATCGCGCTACGTTCCTCACCTTTTGCCTCGACCGCTTGGTCCCCCCGATTACTTTTACAATGCCCACTTTCGGGCTCGTCCATGCGGGGCAGAAGGCGCCTCCGGGAACCGGCCGCCACGGTCCGGCCTCACAGCGGCAACGCGGGCCGATCAGCTCACGCGGTACTGCTCGGCGTCGGCGCCTTTGAACTCCAGACCCAGCCCGGGCCGACGCTGATCGGGCCGCAACGCGCCCCCATCCGGAGCGAGGGCGCCGTCGAACAGCATGTGCTCGATGCGGTGATGGTCGTGGAAGTACTCCAGGTGGCGCAGGTTGGGTACCGCGGCGGCGACGTGCGCGTGCAGGTTGGGGGCGCAGTGTCCGGAAACGTCGACGTTGTGCGCGGCGGCGACGGCCGCGGCCCGTACCCAGTCGGTGATGCCGCCGCAGCGGGTGACGTCGATCTGCAGGCAGTCGACCGCCCCGGCCGCGATCATCCGGCGGAAATACGCGAGGTCGTAGCCGTACTCGCCGGCCGTGACGTCGGGGGCCACCTGGTCTCGCACCTCGTGCAGGCCGGCCAGGTCGTCGGAAGAGACGGGCTCTTCGAACCAGGTGACGTCGTGCTCGGCCATGGCGTGGGCCACCCGGATGGCCTGCTTGCGGCGGTACGCCCCGTTGGCGTCGACATACAGTTCGGTGTCGGGGCCGATCACGTTGCGGGCCAAGGCAATCCGGGCCAGGTCGCGCCCCACCTCGGAACCCCACGACTCGCCGATCTTGATCTTGACGCGCGGGATCTTCCACTCGTCGACCCAGCGTTCGAGTTGGGTCCGGGTCGTGCGGTCGTCGTACGTGGTGAAGCCGCCGCTGCCGTAGATCGGCACTTCGGCGTGCGCCATGCCCAGCACTCGGCAGACCGGCAGGTCCAGGAGCTTGCCCTTGAGGTCCCACAGCGCGGTGTCGACCGCCGAGATCGCGCACGACGCCAGCCCCGGACGCCCGTTGTTGCGCATGGCGATGACCATCGATTGCCACAGCGCCGTGATGTCGAGGGCGCTGCGCCCGGTGACGGCGCCGGCCAGCGGCCCGGTGATCAATTCGCGGCAAGCGCCGGTGGCGTAGGTGTAGCCGATTCCCCGGTGTCCGCCGGCCGTGACTTCGGCCAGCACCAATGTCGTGGACGACCAGGACAGGGTGCCGTCGCCTTCCGGTTCGTCGGTGGGGATCTCGTACGCCCGGGCGGTGACCCCCTCGATCGGGACGTCCGGGCTCATCGTGCCCGCCGGCGGGCGGCACGGGCCGCGAACAGCGCGCCGATCGCGGCGCTCAGGGCTCCCGTGCCGCCGACGGCGCTGACCACGGGATGCTGCGACGCCCACAGTTCCGGGCTGTGCGCGTGTGACTTGCCGTCGAATTCGCCGTGCGCGCCGTGGTCGGTCCCGGGTTCCTGGTCGAGCGGCTGCCAAAGGTTGTGCGGCTGTTGGCCGTTGACGCGTTCCTTGGTCTGCTGCGAGTCGTATCCCGTGCGGCCCAGGTAGCGATCCAGCAGCGGCGCGATGAACTTCTGGCCGAGGAGTGTCACCGCGGTGCTGTCGCCGACCCAGTACTGTTTGCGCTCCGGATGGTCCGCGGCGTACACGACGCCGCGGGCGGCGACTTCGGGCTGGTAGATCGGCGGGACCGGCTGCGGATGCCGTGGCAGCCGGGACAGCACCCAGGAGAACTGCGGGGTGTTCACCGCGGGCATCTGGACCACGGTGATCCGCACCTTGGATCCCTCGTGCAGCAGTTCGCAGCGCACCGACTCGGTGAAGCCGTTGATGGCGTGCTTGGCCCCGCAGTACGCCGACTGCAGCGGGATCGACCGCTGGCTGAGCGCCGAGCCGACCTGGACGATGGCGCCCCGGTCGCGCGAGCGCATCTTCGCCAGCGCCGCCATGGTGCCGTGGACGTAACCCAGGTAGGACACCTCGGTCACGCGCTTGAACTCCTCGGCGCTGATCTCGCTGAACGGCGCGAACACCGAGGTGAACGCGACGTTCACCCAGACGTCGATGGGCCCGAACGCGGCCTCTGCCTCGTCGGCGGCGGACGCGACGGCAGAGTAGTCCGCGACGTCGGTCGGGATGGCCAGCGCCTTGCCCCCGGCGGCCTCGATGTCGTCCGCCGCCCCCTGCAGGCCGGCGGCCCCGCGCGCCAAGAGTGTGACGTTCGCGCCGCGCTTGCCGAACAACTGTGCGGTGGCGCGGCCGATGCCGGCGCTTGCTCCGGTGATCACCACGTGCTGTGTCATCAGATCTTCCTTTCGTTCAGTCGTCGTGGCCGGCATCGCCGGCCAGGGTGGCCGTGCACTCGAGCAGCAAGGCGTGGGCGAACGCCTGGGGCAGGTTGCCGCGAAGCTGCCGTTGGGCGACGTCGTACTCCTCGCAGAACAGTCCCGGCGGGCCGCAGGCCGCGCGATTGCGTTCGAACCACCGCATCGCGCAAGGACCGTGGCCCTGCTGGTGTTCGGCCAGCGCCATCATGAAGCCGCACAGCACGAAGGCTCCCTCCGCGTCACCGAGGTCGCGTTCGTCGTGGCGGAAGCGGTAGACGAACCCGTCGTCGGTGAGTTGGCTGCGCACGGCGTCCAGGGTGGCGCGGGTACGGGGGTCGGGGCCGGGCAAGGCGCCCCGCACGGGCGGCAGCAGTAGCGACGCGTCGACCGTGGCCAGGTGTGGGCTGCGTTGCCAGTATCCCCACTGCGGATGCAGGCTGCTGGCGGCGGTTTCGGCCAGGATCGCGTCAGCCAAGGACGTCCACGCGGCGACCTCGCCGCCAGAGCCGGCCAACTCGGAGATGCGACGAAGCCCGGCGACGCAGGCCAGCCGGGACTGCGTCCAGTGCCGGTTGTCGATTTCCCACATCCCGGCTTCTGGTTCCTGCCAACGCTTTTCGATAGCGGCAATCGCGGCCTGCGCGGCGCGCCAGCCCTCGGCGTCGAGCCGGTCGGCGCGTCCGGCCGCGGCCAGCAACTGCAGCGCCTCACCGAAGACGTCGAGCTGGAATTGCTGATTCACCCAGTTGCCCAGCTTGTCGGCGCCGCCGGGGTAGCCGGGCAGATCCAGGGTCTGCTCGCTGGGCACGTATCCGCCGGAGACGGTGTAGGCGGGTTTGAGGTTGGGGCCGTCCTGGAGCAGCCGGGCGCCGACGAATTCGACCGCACGGTCGAGCAGCTCGGTTGCACCGGTCGCCGCGGCGGCGATCCCGGCGTAGCTCTGGTCGCGGATCCAGGCGTAGCGGTAGTCGTAGTTCTGGTTGGTGTGGGCCCGTTCGGGCAGGCTCATCGTGGCGGCGGCGACCATGCCCCCGGCGGCGCTGGTCAGCCCTCGCAACACCGCGTAGGAGTGATGCCCGTCGCGGGGGGCGATGAGGCAGTTCAGTTCGGGCACGCTGCGGTGCCAGGCGTCGGCGGTGGCGTCCCAGGTGATGTCCGGGTCGGGTGGCTGGTCGGGCAGCGGGTTCTCGGACAACTCCAGCACGAGGTCGTGGTGGTCGCCCTCGTCGACCGTGATGTCGCAGGTGATCAACTCTTTCTTGCCGTCTGCCGACCGCGCGGTCCGCGCGTCGCATGCTCCCGACCATCGCCAGTGCAGCGGTCCCGACCTGCCGCTCCAGACCCCCTCGTGACAGCTGAGCCGGCCCGGGCCGTGGCGGCCGAATCCGGCGCGCGGCTGCAGCAGCACCCGCACGCGTCCCTTCCCGCGGCAGCCCATGATGCGGCGCAGCAGCACCACTTTGTCGGGGTCGCCGGGGAAGGCGAGGGCCTCGCGGCATTCCACGGTGCCACCGCGCGTGATCCATCGGCTGTGCCAGATCAGGGTTTCCGGCTCGTAGAAGCCGCCCCATACGTGGCGCACGTCGGTGGGAGTGACGGCGTACATCCCCCCGCCGCCGATCAGACTGGAGAATACGGCGTCGGAATCCCAGCGCGGCGCACACATCCAGGTGACCTCGCCCTGCGGCCCGATCATCGCGCCGCGTTCACCGTCGGCCAGCAACGCGTACTCGCGCAGCACCCGCGGCGGGAAGGTCGCCTCCAGGTCGATGATCTCGTCAGCCACCGGCGTGCGCCTCCGCCGCGGTGCCGACGGCGCCGGAGCCCTCGGTGCTGACCTTGCCGGTGGCCAGTCGTTCGGCCAGCCGTGACGCCAGCGCCATGATCGTCAGCGCGGGGTTCGCCGACCCCTGCGTCGGGCACACCGAGCCGTCGGCGAGGAACAGGTTCGGCACACCCCAGACCCGGTGGTCGGAGTCGACGACCGAATTGTCGGGAGCCGTACCCATCCGGGCGCCGCCGATGAGATGGGCGTAGCGCTGAATGGTGAGCACGTCCTGGGCGCCCGCCGCGTGCAGCAGGTCCTTGATCAGGCCGGCGGAGTACGCCATGTTGGCCTTGTCGTTGTCGCACCGCGTGTAGTCGAACCTGGCGACCGGGATGCCGTACGGGTCCGTCGCGTCCGCCAGCGTGACGCGGTTGTCGGGAAGCGCCAACAGCTCGTTGAGCACGCCGACGGTGGCCCAGTGGTTGTAGTCGCGCATGTACTCCCGCAGGGCCCGGCCCCAATGCCCTTCGGCAAGAACGTGTTCGGCCCATCCGATCGGCAGCGGCGAAACGGTTTGGATGGAGAAGCCGCGGGCGAACCCCCGGGATTCATCGGTCTCGTAGAACTGCTCGGAAGACACCTCGGGCGGCGGCGCCTTGTACATGCGCAGCTCCTCGGGCCATCGGCCCGCCGACTGCGTCGCGCCCTGGACCATCACATAGCGCCCGACCTGGTCCTCGTTGTTGCCCAACCCGTTCGGGAAGCGATCGCTGGTCGAGTTCAGCAGCAGCCGTGGGGTTTCGATGGAATACCCGGCGACCGCGACCGTCTTCGCCCGTTGCAGCCGTTCGCGTCCGCCGACCTCGTCGTAGTACACCACCCCGCGCGCGGCGCCGGTGTCGTCCAGTTCGACGCGGGCGGCCATGCAGTTCGCGCGGATCTCCACGCCGTGCGCCAGCGCGTCCGGCAGGTGCGTGACGTAGGGGCTGGCTTTGGCGTTGACCTTGCAGCCCTGTAGGCAGTAGCCCCGATAAATGCAGTGCGGGCGGTTGCCGAACGTGCCGTTCACGATGCCGACGGGCCCGACCCGCATCTCGATCCCCAGCTGCATCGCGCCCCGCCACAACTTCGCCGCTGCGCCCGAAATGGGATGTGGCGATTGGGGGTAACGATGCGGAAAGCCCCACGGCCAGTTCTGCCCGGCCACCGGCAGCTCGGCTTCCAGCCGCTCGTAGTGGCCGCGGATGTCGTCGTAGCCGATCGGCCAGTCGGCGCCCACGCCGTCCAGGGTGTAGGTCTGGAAGTCGCTGGGATGAAACCGCGGGCAGTAACCGGCGTAGTGGACCATCGACCCGCCCACCCCGCGCCCGGAGTTGTTCTTGCCCATCTCGATCGGGTCGTCGCCGCCGATGATGCGCTTCTGCGTCCAGTACAGGGAGTGGGAGCCGGCCTCGTCGGATACCCAGTCCTCGTCGGGGTGCCAGAACGGTCCGGCCTCCAGGATCACCACCCGCCAGCCCGCCCGCGCCAGGCGTTGCGCGAGCACCGAACCGCCCGCGCCGGCCCCGACGACGACCAGGTCGACCTCGTCGTCGTCGTGATAGCGGCGCATGGTCTTCTCGCCCGGCAGTTCGCGTGAATGCACGTCGATCAGGAAGCGAGAGTCGTTGTCGGATGGGCCTTTCGCGCCCTTGAGCAGGCCACGCAGCAGGTCGCCCATCACAGCTCACCGCCTTTGACCACCCGGACCGGGTCCTCGTCGGTGGCGCCGGGGGTTTCGAACGGCTCGCGCACCGCGGCGGGGCCGGAGCCGCCGCCGAGCCGCATGTACCCGCGCGGATAGGCCGGTCCGCCGAACCCGATTTCGTTCCACGCCCAGGGGTGTGAATAGAAGCCCGACAACACCATTCGCATGCAGACCGACCACGCGTGCTTGACATTGAGCCGCGCCCAGGTGCCGCCTTCCAGCTGGCTCTTGGAGAATTGGTCGATGATCGCCTCACGCGCTTCGGGTTCGGCCGCCGCGAACGACTCCTTGCCGTAGCGTGTCTGCGCGGTTTCGTCGAGCCCGCGCAGCACCAGCCGCCATGTGTCGCGGTCGTCGGGCATGTCGGCGTACTGGTAGCCGTCCAGTCTCCCGGCGGCAAGCTTGCCGTCGACGGCCTCGGCGACGGGAACCCGCGGTTCGGTGTCCTGAGCCAGCACGGTGTCACAGAACGCGCGCAGGCACGGTTCTTCGGCCGCGGTGAAAAACTCCAGCGGGCCGGGCGGTTCCAGACGGGCCAGCACGACCTTCTTGGTGGCCTCGTCCCACGAGTCGACCGTCTCGAGCACATCGAAGTCGGGGTAGCGGCCGATCATCTGCGGGGTGGTGCCGCGGCGCTGCTTGGGGAGCCACGACGGGTGCGGCGGCTGGCCATCCCGGCGCAGATTGGGCAGGTGGTCGGGGCGTGAGGTGTCCGCCATCGTGGTTGTCCCGGTCACCGTTCGCGGCGCAGTACCGCCGCCAGCAGGCCCATCCCCCCGACGATGCACATCAGCCCGGGCGCCGCGATGGGCGGCCCCATCGGGACGTTGTACGCGGCGTTCTTCCATCCGCCCGGCTTGCGGCCGACGCCGCGGGCGTGCAGGTACTCGCCGAGCAGGCCGTTGGCCGTGTAGATGCCGGCGGTGATCGGCAGCCACAGTTTGGCCCACCGGCGGGAGAAGACGCCGCCGATCCCGGCGACCACCACCGGCGGCGTCACCACTATCGGGCTCCACATCCACTTGTTGCCGAAACTGGCCTTGTAGTGCTCGAAGTAGATCTCGACGGTCGTGACCAAAGCCCCGACCGCGGTCAGCGCGGCCAGCGAGCGTTCGAACCGGCCGTGGGAGACGTCGTACAGCGCGCGGTCGACCAGGTGCTCGGTCTTGCGGAGCCCCTTCCCGGGCCTGGCGGCGCGCCGGGTTGAGTTGCCTAACAAGAACATTGCCTTGTCCTTCCTGCCGTTTTGTGCCTGGGGCCGGCCGGGGTTGAATCCCGCGGCGAAGTACTTGGCGGCGTGCGCGCGGGAAAACAAGCTCCGGGGGCCACCGCACGACGAGCTGCGGGGCCGGCCAGAGAACGTTGAGCGCCCAGCTGGGTGTTTCAACCGAAGCGGTGGCGACGATCAGTCGCGACCGATGCGCATCGGGGGCTTACCCGGTTTGGTCTTCGCTAAACGCCGACCGTCGCGCGGCCCGTACTTTCGCCTCATCAGAATGGATGTGGCCCTGGGTCCGGTTCTTTCGAATGCCGTGCGAAGAGGTTGGCTTCGCGGGTCCGGCCGCAACGAGGCTGCGGGGACGGCGGTGGCCCGCCCTCTTGGAAGGGCGCGGGTTCGCTTGCCGGCGGTGGCGTCGATGCCCGATCCCTGACCGGCCCCTCGGGTCCGCGCGCGCAAACCGCCTGACCAGAACCCCGGCAGGCCCCGGTGTGCCATGATGACGAAGCTGTCAAGAGTCAGGGAGCAGCGGTGGATCTCAATTTTGCGGTGGTCACAAGACCGGTCGAACGTCTGCTTGCTACGGCGCAGAACGGACTGGAGGTGTTGCGGCTGGGGGGCCTGGAAACGGGGAGCGTCCCGTCGCCGTCCCAGATCGTCGAGAGCGTGCCGATGTACAAGCTCCGACGGTATTTCCCGCCGGACAGCCGGCCCGGACAGCCGCTGGTGGGTCCACCCGTGTTGATGGTCCACCCGATGATGATGTCGGCGGACATGTGGGACGTCACCCGCGAGGAGGGCGCGGTGGGCATCCTGCACGCCAGCGGGCTGGACCCGTGGGTCATCGACTTCGGCTCGCCCGACAAGATCGAGGGCGGCATGCGCCGCACCCTGGCCGACCACATCGTCGCGCTCAGCCAGGCCATCGACACCGTGAAGAAAACCACCGGCGAAGACGTGCACCTCGTCGGGTACTCGCAGGGCGGGATGTTCTGCTACCAGACCGCCGCATACCGCCGATCGAAGAACATCGCCAGCATCGTGGCGTTCGGCTCTCCGGTGGACACCCTCGCCGCGCTGCCCATGGGAATCCCGCCCAACCTCGGCGCCGCCGCGGCCGGTTTCATGGCCGATCACGTCTTCAACTGGCTGGACATCCCGAGTTGGTTGGCGCGCACCGGCTTTCAGATGCTGGACCCGCTGAAGACCGCAAAAGCACGGGTGGACTTCGTGCGCCAGCTCCACGACCGGGAGGCGCTCCTGCCCCGCGAGCAGCAGCGCAGGTTCCTCGAGCGCGAAGGCTGGATCGCTTGGTCGGGACCGGCGGTCTCGGAGCTGCTCAAGCAGTTCATCGCGCACAACCGCATGATGACCGGCGGCTTTGCCATCAACGGACAGTTGGTCACGCTGACCGACATCACCTGCCCGGTGCTGGCCTTCGTCGGCGAGGTGGACGACATCGGCCAGCCCGCGTCGGTGCGCGGCATCCGGCGCGCGGCGCCGAACGCCGAGGTCTACGAATCCATCATCCGCACAGGCCATTTCGGTTTGGTGGTCGGTTCCAAAGCCGCGCAACACAGCTGGCCCACCGTCGCCGAATGGGTGAAGTGGCTTTCCACCGGCGGCGACAAGCCAGGCGGGATCGACCTCATGGCCGATCAGCCCGAGGAGCACAGCGACAGCGGCGTGGCGCTCAGCTCGCGTCTGGTGCACGGGATCGGCGAGGTGTCCGGTGCGGCGCTGGGTCTGGTGCGCGGCACGGCCGACGCGGTCGTCGCGGCCAACAAGTCCATGCGCACCCTGGCGGTGGAGACGGCCCGGACGCTGCCGCGACTGGTCCGGCTGGGGCAGATCAACGACCACACCCGCATCTCGCTGGGCCGCATCATCGAGGAACAGGCGCACGACGCACCGCAGGGCGAATTCCTGCTGTTCGACGGGCGCGTGCACACCTACGAGGCCGTCAACCGCCGCATCGACAACGTCGTGCGCGGCCTGATCGAGGTCGGGGTGCGGCAGGGCGACCGCGTCGGCGTGTTGATGGAGACCCGGCCCAGCGCGCTGGTCGCCATCGCCGCGCTGTCGCGCCTGGGCGCCGTCGCGGTGATGATGAAGCCGGACACCGACCTGGTTGCGGCGGTCCGGCTCGGGGGAGTCAACGAGATCCTGACCGACCCCACCAACCTCGACGCGGCGCGCGACCTGCCCGGGCAGATCCTGGTCCTGGGTGGCGGCGAGTCGCGCGACCTGCACCTGCCGCAGGACAGCGACGTCATCGACATGGAGCGAATCGACCCCGACGCGGTGGAGCTGCCGGCGTGGTACCGGCCGAACCCCGGGCTGGCCCGGGACTTGGCTTTCGTCGTGTTCAGCGCCGCCGGCGGTGAGCTGGCGGCCAAACAGATCACCAACTACCGCTGGGCGGTGTCGGCTTTCGGGACCGCGTCGACGGCCGCCCTGGACCGGCGCGACACCGTCTACTGCCTGACGCCGCTGCACCACGAGTCGGCGCTGCTGGTCAGCCTGGGCGGGTCGGTGGTCGGCGGGGCCCGCATCGCCCTGTCCCGCGGCCTGGACGGCAACCGGTTCGTCCGGGAGGTGCGGCAGTACGGCGTCACCGTGGTGTCCTACACCTGGTCCATGCTGCGCGAGATCGTGGACGACCCCGCGTTCGTGTTGCACGGCAACCATCCGGTGCGGTTGTTCATCGGCTCGGGCATGCCGACCGGACTGTGGGCGCGCGTCGTCGACGCGTTCGCGCCGGCGCGTGTCGTCGAGTTCTTCGCCACCGCCGACGGGCAGGCGGTGCTGGCCAACGTGTCGGGCGCCAAGATCGGCAGCAAGGGTCGTCCGCTGCCGGGCGCCGGTCGCATCGAGCTGGGCGCGTACGACGCCGAGCTCGACCGAATCCTGGAGAACGACCGCGGTTTCGTCCAGGTCGCGGAGCCCAACCAGGTCGGGGTGCTGCTGGCGGCGTCCAACGGCCCCGTCGATCCGACCGCCTCGGTCAAACGGGGCGTCTTCGCCCCCGGCGACACCTGGATCTCGACCGAGTACCTGTTCCGCCGCGACGAGGACGGCGACTACTGGCTGACGGGCAGGCGGGGCGCGGTGATCCGCACCGCCCGCGGCCTGGTCTACCCCGAGCCGGTGACCGATGCGCTGGGCTGCATCACCGGCGTCGACCTGGCGGTGACCTACAACGTGCCGGTGGGCGATCAGCAGGCGGCGGTGGCGGCGGTGACGCTGCTGCCCGGCGCCACCATCACCGCGGCCGACCTGACCGAGGCCGTCGCCAAGATCCCCGTCGGCCCGGGTCCGGATATCGTGCATGTGTGCCCGGAAATGACGCTGAGTGCCACCTACCGCCCGACCGTCAGCGCCCTGCGCGCGGCCGGGATTCCCAAGGCCGGAAAGCAGGCGTGGTATTTCGACCCGGACGGCAACGAGTTCCGGCGGTTGACGCCGGGGGTGCGTGCCAAGCTGGGCGGGCGTGCTGATGGTTGACGAGTCACTGCTGGGCATCCTGGTGTGCCCGGCCGACCGGGGACCGCTGATCCTCGTCGGTGACGAGCTGTACAACCCGCGGCTGCGGCGGGCCTACCGCATCGAGGACGGCATTCCGGTGCTGTTGATCGAGGAGGCCCGCGACGTCGACGACGACGAGCACGCGCGGCTCACGGCGCCAGGCCGTCCGGCAGATCCCCGGTGAGGTAGCGCTGCAGATTGGGCGCGATGGTCGCGGCGACCCGCTCGGGCGGCAGCGACGCGAACGGCTCTAATCGCAGGATGTAGCGCGCCATCACCACGCCGACCAGTTGCGAGGCCACGAACTGGATGCGCACGATGCCGCTGCCCGGCGGGTGGTCCACCCGGGGGCCGACTTCGACCGCGATCACGTCCTCGATGAACGTACGGAACAGGTTGACCTCCGATCCGGCGAGAATGGACCGCAGCATGGCGATGAACCCCGTCCCCAAGTCGGAATCCCAGAGCGGCAACAACATTGACGGCAGCCGGTAGCCGATCTCTTCGATGGGAACCTCGCGCAACGGGCCGATGATGTCCATCGGGTCGACCGGGATGTGAACGGCGGCGGCGAAGAGCTTTTCCTTGGTGCCGAAGTAGTGATGCACCAGCGCCGAATCGACACCCGCCGCGGCCGCCACCGCGCGTACTGACGTGTTGCGAATCCCTTTGCTGGCAAATAGTTCTCGAGCGCAATCCAGGATTCGGTTTCGGGTGTCCGAACTGCCGGCCGGTCGTCCCGGCCGCCGGCGCCCGGCGTTGGTCGCCGTCACGCTAGGGCGTCCGTCGCCGCAACGTCGCCGCCGCCAGGCACAGGGCCGCCAGCGCAAAGGCCAACACGGCGATGATGTCGCGCACCGCGACGCCGGTCAGCTGCGGATGCGCCCCCAGCTGCTGCAGGGCCTCCAGCGCGTAGCTCGCCGGCAGGGCATTGCTGATCCACTGCAGCCAGTGCGGCATCATCGCCCGGGGCACCAGGATGCCGGCCAGCAGCAGCTGCGGCACGATCGCCAGCGGGATGAACTGCAGGGCCTGAAACTCCGTGCGCGCGAAGGCGCTGAACAGCAGGCCGAGCGCGACGCCCAGGACGGCGTTGACGATCGCGGCCAGAAATACCCACACCGGGCTGGCGGCCGTCGTGAAGTGCAGGAACCAGAACGACACCACGCACATGAGGCTGGCCTGGACCGCGGCCGCCAGCGAGAACGCGGTCCCATAGGCGCCCAGCAGGTCCAGTCGGCGCAGCGGGGTGGCCAGGATGCGCTCCAGGGTTCCCGAGGCGCGTTCGCGCTGCATCGTGATCGAGGTGAGGATGAACATCACGAAAAACGGGAAAAGACCCACCAGGATCAGGCAGGCGTTGTTGAACGGCGCCGGCGTGCCGGGACGGTGCGGGATCTTTTCGAACATGAAGTACATCAGCGTGATGACGACGACCGGCACCAGCAGGATCAAGGCAGAGCTACGCCGATCGGCGGCCAGCTGGCGCAGGATCCGGACCGTCGTGGCGACGTAACCCTGCAGCGTCAGCGCCCGGCGGGCACGGTGCTGCGCCGGATGATGGACAGGAACGCTTCCTCCAGTGACGTGCATCCGGTGTCCTCTCGTAGTCGGCTCGGCGTGGTGTGGGCCAGCAATCGCCCCTCGCGCATCAGCAGCAGGTCGGCGCAGCGGTCGGCCTCGTCCATCACGTGGCTGGACACCAGCAGTGTGGTGCCGGCCGCTGCGAGTGCGGTGAACTTCTCCCAAAGGTCGAAGCGCAGGACGGGATCGAGCCCGACGGTCGGCTCGTCGAGGACGAGCAGGTCGGGGTGGCCGACCAGCGCGCAGGCCAACGACACCCGGGCGCGCTGCCCGCCGGACAGGTTGGCGCAGTAGGCGCTGCGCTGGTCCTGCAGGTCGACGGTGTCGATGGCCTCCTCGGCGGCGCTTCCGTCCATCCCGTACAGCGAGGCGAAGTAGCGGATGTTGTCGATCACCTTCAGGTCCTCGTAGATGGTGGCGTCCTGGGGCATGTAGCCGACCCGCCGTCGCAGCGCGGCCGATCCGGCGGGGTGGCCGAGCACCGTCATGGTGCCGCCGGCGACGATCTGGGTCCCGACGATGCAGCGCATCAGCGTCGTCTTGCCGGATCCGGACGGGCCGAGCACGCCGGTGATGGTCCCCCGGGCGATCTGAACCGAGATGTCTTGCACCGCGGGCGTCTTGCCGCGCACCACGCGCAGACTCTCGATGGTGATGGCCGGTTCCGCGCCGTGGCGAAGTAATTCATCACTCGATGAACTCATCATAGGATGAATATCCGCTCGCGATCCGCGCCTGTCAATCGCAGTGTGCATTTGACGGCGCGACACGCCCTTGAATCCATGCCGCCGCGGCGCCGTGGATTTCACCCTGACGGCGCCGTTGGGCCCGGTGCGCTCAGCGCAACGGCAGGTGGCCGTGCACCCCTTCGTCGTAGGCGGTCTCGGCGTGCTGGGTGAGGTCGACGCCGGTGGTCTCGTCCTCGGTGCTCAGCCGGAAGCCGAAGATCCGGTCGATCAACTTCGCGAGCACGTAGGTGACGGTGAATGCATAGAGGGTGACGACGACGATCGCCAGCGCCTGCTTGCCCAGCTGGGCGAATCCGCCGCCGAAGAAGAGGCCCTGCGGGCCCGACGTCATCACCGCCGTGGCGAGCAGCCCGATCAGCGACACGCCGACCACGCCGCCGACGAAGTGCACGCCGACGACGTCGAGCGAATCGTCATAGTTGAGCCGGAACTTCACGGCCACCGCGAACGAGCAGACGACACCCGCTGCCAGGCCGACGACCGCCGAGCCGAGCGTGTTGACGGTGCCGCACGACGGGGTGATGGCAACCAGGCCCGCGACCACACCGGATGCCGCGCCGAACGTCGTGGGCCTGCCGTCGCGGATCTGTTCGACGGTGAGCCAGCCGAGCATGCCGAGGCAGCCGGCGACGAGCGTGTTGAGGAAGATCGCGGCCGCGGTCCCGTTGGCGGCGAGGGCGGAACCGGCGTTGAACCCGAACCAGCCGAACCACAGCAGCCCGACACCCAGCAGGACGAGCGGCAGGTTGTGCGGCCGCATGGCCTCCTTTTTGAAGCCGATGCGCGGTCCGACGACCAGTGCCAGGGCCAGAGCGGACGAGCCCGAGACGATCTCGACGACGAGGCCGCCCGCGTAGTCCAGCACGCCGAGCTTGTTCAGCCAGCCGCCCGGACCCCATACCCAGTGCGCGACGACCGAATACACGACGATCGCCCACACCGGGACGAACACGATCCACGCGACGAACTTGGCGCGGTCGGCGATCGCGCCGCTGACCAACGCGGCCGTGATGATCG
This sequence comes from uncultured Actinomycetota bacterium, assembly GCA_963824505.1. Taxonomy (GTDB): domain Bacteria; phylum Actinomycetota; class Actinomycetes; order Mycobacteriales; family Mycobacteriaceae; genus Mycobacterium. The sequence goes on along the minus strand of CAWGPS010000019.1, from coordinate 24,981 downwards.
CGAAAGTCAACTGGAAGGTGGCATACAGCAGTTCGGGAACCGCGCCGTGCACGGTGTCGGGGGTGATGCCGAGCATCCCGGCATGCCGCAGATTCCCGACGAACCCGCCCGCCCCGTCCTCGGAGAACGCCAGCGAGTAGCCGGCCAACAGCCACGCCACGGTGACCAGCGGAATGGAGATGAAGCTCATCATGATCATGTTGAGAACGCCGGTGGAGCGCACCATCCCGCCGTAGAAGATCGCCAGCCCCGGCGTCATCAGCAGGACCAGCGCCGTACTGGCCAGCAGCCACGCGGTCGCGGCAGGGTCGATCCCGTGCATTGTTGCGGCTCCTCCGAACAGTCGGCCCCCGGCACCGGGATATTGCCATGGTCGTGGCCTCGGTAGGTTCGGTGGGTGGTCGAGGTCGGGGTGGGTGCGGTCGGGGCCGCGGCTCAGCTGGTCGGCGACCCGGTAGCCGCCGCGCGCAAGCTGCTCGGCGCGACGCTCGTCGGACGGGCCGTCCGCGCCGTCGTCGTGGAGGTCGAGGCCTATGGCGGGGTGCCCGACGGGCCCTGGCCGGATGCGGCGGCCCACTCCTATCGCGGGCGCAGCGGCCGCAACGCGGTGATGTTCGGCCCGCCGGGGCGGCTCTACACCTACCGCAGCCACGGCATCCACGTCTGCGCCAACGTCTCGTGCGGGCCCGACGGCACGGCCGCCGCGGTGTTGCTCAGGGCCGCCGCCCTCGAGGAGGGCGCCGACGTCGCGCGGGCGCGGCGCGGCGAGGCGATCCGGCCGGTCGCGTTGGCCCGCGGTCCGGGCAACCTGTGCTCGGCGCTGGGAATCACGATGGACGACAACGGGATCGACCTCTTCGACCCCGGCAGCCCGGTGACCTTGACGCTCAACGACCCGCTCACCGCGGTCTCCGGTCCGCGGGTCGGGGTCAGCCAGGCCGCCGACCGGCCGTGGCGCCTGTGGGTCGCCGGGCGACCGGAGGTGTCGGCATACCGGCGAAGTCCGCGGGCCCCGGCGCCGGGTGCCAGCGACTAAAGTCGTTCGCCACGCTCATCTGAGATCAATTCTCGACGAGCTCGGCTGGCGCGGGTTGATCGCGCAGTCCACCGACCTCGACGCGCTGGCGGCCGAGGCGCAGCGCGGGCCGATGACGGTGTACGCCGGCTTCGACCCCACTGCGCCGAGCCTGCATGCCGGGCACCTGGTGCCGCTGCTGGCGCTGCGCCGCTTCCAGCGCGCGGGGCATCGCCCGATCGTGCTGGCCGGGGGCGCCACCGGCTTGATCGGTGACCCGCGCGACGTCGGCGAGCGCAGCCTCAACGAGGCGGACACCGTCGCCGACTGGACCGAGAAGATCCGGGGACAGCTGGAGCGCTTCGTCGACTTCGACGACTCCCCGACCGGCGCCGATCGTCGTCAACAACCTCGACTGGACGGGCCGCGCTGTCGGCGGTCGAGTTCCTGCGCGACATCGGCAAACACTTCTCGGTCAACGTGATGCTGGACCGCGACACCGTCCGGCGCCGGCTCGAGGGCGAGGGCATCTCCTACACCGAGTTCAGCTACATGTTGTTGCAGGCCAACGACTATGTCGAGCTGCACCGCCGCCACGGCTGCACGCTGCAGATCGGCGGCTCCGACCAGTGGGGCAACATCATCGCCGGCGTGCGCCTGGTCCGCCAGAAGCTCGGCGCGACCGTGCACGCGCTCACCGTCCCGCTGGTGACCGCCGCCGACGGCACCAAGTTCGGCAAGTCCACCGGCGGCGGCAGCCTGTGGCTCGACCCACGGATGACGACCCCGTACGCCTGGTATCAGTACTTCGTCAACACCGCCGACGCCGACGTGATCCGCTACCTGCGCTGGTTCACCTTCTTGTCCGCCGACGAGCTGGCCGAGCTGGAACAGGCCACGGCCGAGCGCCCGCAGCAACGCGCCGCGCAGCGGCGGCTGGCCCGCGAGCTGACGGTGCTGGTGCACGGCGAGGCGGCCACCGAGGCCGTCGAGCACGCCAGCCGCGCGCTCTTCGGGCAGGGCGAGCTGGATCGGCTGGACGAGGCGACGCTCGCGGCCGCGCTGCGCGAGACGTCGGTCGCCGAGCTCACGCCCGGCGGGCCGGACGGGATCGTCGATCTGCTGGTGGCCAGCGGCCTGTCCGAAAGCAAGAAGGCCGCGCGGCGCACCATCGGCGAGGGCGGCGTCTCGGTCAACAACGTGCGCATTCAGACCGACGAATGGGCGCCGCGGGCCTCGGACTTCCTGCACGGCCGGTGGCTGGTGCTGCGCCGCGGCAAACGCAACATCGCCGGCATCGAGCGCGTGTAGGCGGCCGCCCGCCGCGCTTAGTGCGCAAAGCTTTACCGCGCCGTGTCGTCGGCGTGACCCGTGGCGACCACCGTGGTCACGATGATCACGACCTGGACCCCGCTACGGCTGCTGGCCGCGACCGCGGGGGTGGCCGGCCTGACCGCCGCGCCCGTGCACGCCGACCTGATGGGCAGCGCCTTCTTGCGGGCGCTGACCAATGCCGGCGTCCCCTTTTCGCAACCGGACAGCACGGTGGCGCTGGGGCAGTCGCTGTGCCCGATCCTCGTCGCGCCCGGTGGGTCGTTCGATGGGGCCGTCGCCGCAACGACCGAGGCCGACGGGATGTCGCCCGAGGAGGCGGGCGTGTTCACCGTCGTCGCGATCGCGACGTATTGCCCGGCGGTGTTGGCGCCGCTGCTGACCAATCGGCTTCCCGCCTAGTCGTGACGGCGGCGGTCGTCGCGGGTGCCATCCGGGCGGCGACACGCCGAGGGACACCGCCCCCGCGACACACCGAACGCCGTCAGCGCACACCCGAAGCGCGACAACGCACGACATCGGCCCCAACGCCGCCCTCGCAGGCGCCGCCGGCGCCCCCGTATTGTCGGCAGCGTGGTCGACGACAGGCGCGGGCGAAACGGGGAACGCCGACCCCGACCGGCCTCCGGCAAGTGGTCGGGGGCGGGCCGCGCGCGACCGGTCCAGCCGCGCAACACCACCGACGTCCGGCGGCCGCCGCCGGACGCCCCGGCGATACCGTCCGACGTGGAGGCCCGGCAGCTGGCACCCGACGTCCGGGGCGAACTGAGCACCCTGGACCGGGCCACCGCCGACGCGGTGGCCCGCCACCTGGTCGCCGCCGGCGAGTTGCTCGACGAGGATCCCGAAGCCGCCCTCACTCACGCGCGCGCCGCCCGGGCCCGGTCCAGCCGGATCGCCGCGGTGCGGGAAGCCGTCGGAATCGCGGCCTATCGGTGCGGCGACTGGGCCCAGGCGCTGGCCGAATTCCGTGCCGCCCGCAGGATGGGCAGCAAATCGCCCCTGCTGGCGCTGATCGCGGATTGCGAACGGGGGCTTGGCCGCCCGGAGCGGGCGATCGAACTGGCCCGCGGTCCCGAAGCGGCTGAGCTCAGCGGTGACGAGGCCGACGAGTTGCGCATCGTCGCGGCCGGCGCGCGAGCGGACCTGGGGCAACTGGAGCAGGCGCTGATGATCCTGTCGACGCCCCAGCTGGATCCGGGCCGCACGGGCACCACGGCGGCGCGGCTGTTCTACGCCTACGCGGACACGCTGCTGGCGCTCGGCCGCAACGACGAAGCGCTGCAATGGTTCCTGCGTTCGGCTGCCGCCGACGTCGACGGTGTCACGGACGCCGAGGACCGGGTAGACGAGCTGGGCTGACATGAAAAGCCTTGCGCAGCAATATGATTGCCTGCTGATCGATTTGGACGGGACGGTGTTCCGCGGCGCGGCGCCGACGACGGGCGCGGTGCAGACCCTGGACGAGGTGCGCACCCGCAAGTTGTACGTCACCAACAACGCCTCCCGCAGCGCCGACGAGGTGGCGGCGCACCTGCGTGACCTCGGCTTCGCGGCCACGGGCGACGACGTCGTCACCAGCGCGCAGAGCGCGGCCCACCTGCTGGCGAGCCTGCTGCCGGCGGATGCACCGGTGCTGATCCTCGGCACCGACGCCCTGGCCAACGAGGTCGCCGCCGTCGGGCTGCGCCCGGTGCGCCGCTATGACGACAACCCGGCCGCCGTGGTGCAGGGGCTGTCCACGACGATCGGCTGGCCCGATCTCGCCGAGGCGGCGCTGGCGATCCGGGCCGGCGCGCTATGGGTCGCGGCCAACGTCGACCCCACCTTGCCCACCGAGCGCGGCCTGCTGCCGGGCAACGGCTCCATGGTCGCGGCGCTGCGGGCGGCCACCGGCGCCGAACCCCGCGTCGCGGGCAAGCCGGCTCCGCAATTGCTGACCGATGCCGTGTCCAGGGGTGACTTCCGGGCGCCACTGGTGATCGGCGACAGGCTCGACACCGACATCGAGGGCGCCAACGCCGCGGAGCTGCCCAGCCTGATGGTGCTCACGGGGGTCAACACCGCCCTGGACGCGGTCTTCGCCGAACCCGCCCACCGGCCCACCTATATCGGCCAGGACCTGCGCGCTCTGCACGCGGACGGCGGGCTGCTCGCGGTGGGTCCGCAGCCCGGCTGGCATGTCGAGGTCAGGGCCCGGGCCGTCACGGTCCGCGGCAGTGATACCGGCGAGGGCGCCGAGGACGGCGACGGGCTGTCCGTCGTCCGCGCGGTCGCCAGCGCGGTCTGGGGCGCCGGATCGACCGGACCGGCGCTGCGCATCGAGGCCGCCGACGACCCGGCGCGTGACGCGCTGCGGCGCTGGTCTCTGGTGCAGACCGACTGACGGGTGACTACCGTAGGAACGCAATGAATATCGATCCCGATCAACTTCGCGCTGAAATCGACGCCCTGCTGGCCCAGCTGCCCGCCCCGGGCAGCCCCGACGATCCGGCGGAGGGGCCGTCGCTCGCCGAGCTCGAAGACATAGCGCGGCGCCTCTCCGAGGCGCACGACGTGTTGCTGCAGGCGCTGGAGTCGGCGGAGAAGGGCTGAGTGCGCGCATGGCACGACGTGCCCGCGTTGACGCCGAGCTGGTTCGGCGCGGCCTGGCGCGGTCCCGCCAGCAGGCCGCGGAGCTGATCGGCGCCGGGAAGGTGCGCATCGACGGCATGCCCGCGGTCAAGCCCGGCACCGCCGTCGCCACCGGCGCCGCCCTGACGGTCGCCGACGACCGCGAACGCGGCTGGGTCTCGCGCGGCGCCCACAAGCTGATCGGCGCGCTGGACGCCTTCGGGATCGAGGTCGCGGGCCGCCGCTGCCTGGACGCCGGCGCATCGACGGGCGGGTTCACCGAGGTGCTGTTGGACCGGGGGGCCGCCGAGGTGGTCGCCGCCGACGTGGGGTACGGCCAGCTGGCCTGGCCGCTGCGCACCGACCCGCGGGTGACGGTCGTCGAGCGCACGAACGCGCGCCACCTCTCGCCCGAGGCGATCGGCGGGCCGGTCGGCTTGGTGGTGGCCGATCTGTCGTTCATCTCCCTGACCGCGGTGTTGCCGGCGCTGATTGGATGTGCTTGCCCGAGCGCCGATATCGTGCCCATGGTGAAGCCGCAGTTCGAAGTGGGGAAGGGGCAGGTCGGCGCCGGTGGGGTGGTCCACGACCCCGAACTGCGTGCCGGCGCGGTGCTCACCGTGGCGCGCCGTGCGGGGGAGTTGGGCTGGCGCACCGTCGACGTCACCGCCAGCCCGCTGCCGGGACCGTCGGGCAATGTCGAATACTTCCTGTGGCTACGAGCCGATCGGGGGCTGTCGGATGAAGAGCTGGAGCGCGCCGTGCACGGCGCGGTAGAACGGGGCCCGCAGTGACGCAAAGCGAGACCCGCACCGTCCTGATGGTGGTCCACACCGGCCGCGACGAAGCCACCGAGACCGCTCGCCGCGTGCAAAAGATGCTCTGCGACAACGGCATTGGGCTAAGGGTGCTGTCGGCCGAAGCGGTCGATCGCGGGCCGCTGCCGATGTCTCCCGACGATGTGCGCGCCATGGGCGTAGAAATCGAGGTGGTCGACGCCGACCCGCACGCGGCGGAGGGCTGCGAACTGGTGCTGGTGCTCGGCGGCGACGGAACCTTCCTGCGGGCCGCCGAGCTGGCCCGCAACGTCGGCATCCCGGTGCTCGGCGTCAACCTGGGCCGGATCGGCTTTCTGGCCGAGGCCGAGGCAGAGGCCATCGACCGCGTGCTGGAGCGCGTCGTCGCGCAGGACTACCGGGTGGAGGACCGCCTGACCCTCGACGTGATCGTGAGCAAGGACGGCGTCGTCATCCAGGAAGGCTGGGCGCTCAACGAAGCCAGCCTGGAAAAGGGTCCGCGATTGGGCGTGCTCGGCGTCGTCGTCGAGATCGAAGGGCGGCCCGTGTCGTCGTTCGGCTGCGACGGGGTGCTCGTCTCGACTCCGACCGGGTCGACGGCGTATGCGTTCTCCGCGGGCGGCCCGGTCCTGTGGCCCGACCTCGAGGCAATCCTGGTGGTGCCCAACAACGCTCACGCGCTGTTCGGCCGACCGATGGTGACCAGTCCCGATGCCACGATCGCCATCGAGATCGAAGGAGACGGCCACGACGCACTGGTGTTCTGTGACGGCCGCCGCGAAATGCTGTTGCCCGCCGGTGGGCGGCTCGAGGTGAAGCGTTGCAGCACGCCGGTGAAATGGGCGCGGCTGGACAGCGCGCCGTTCACCGACCGCCTGGTGCGCAAATTCCGGTTGCCCGTGACCGGTTGGCGCGGAAACTAACGACGCTGGTGCTCACCGAGATACGGATCGAGTCGCTGGGCGCCATCAGCGTCGCGACCGCCGAGTTCGGCCGGGGCCTGACGGTGCTCACCGGTGAGACCGGTACCGGCAAGACCATGCTGGTGACCGGGCTGCACCTGCTCGGCGGTGCCCGCGCGGACGCCACCAGGGTTCGGTCCGGCGCCGAACGAGCGGTGGTCGAAGGCCGTTTCACCACAACGGATCTCGATGACGTCGCCCATCTCGATGAGCTACTGGACTCCGCCGGGGCGGAGCGGGACGAGGACGGCAGCGTCATCGCGTTGCGGACCGTCAGCCGCGACGGGCCCTCCCGCGCCTTCCTCGGGGGCCGCAGCGTGCCGGCGAAGTCGCTCAGCGGCTTCACCACCGAACTGCTCACCCTGCACGGGCAGAACGACCAGCTGCGGCTGATGCGACCCGAGGAACAGCGTGGCGCGCTGGACCGCTTCGCCGGCACCGGTGCCACCCTCGAGCGCTACCGGAAGCTGCGCGACGCCTGGCTGTCGGCGCGGCGCGACCTGACCGACCGCCGCAACCGCGCCCGAGAACTGGCCCAGGAGGCCGACCGGTTGAAGTTCGCGCTCGAGGAGATCGACGCCGTCGACCCGCGACCGGGGGAGGACGACGCGCTGGTGGCCGACATCGTGCGGCTCTCCGAGCTCGACACCGTGCGCGAGGCGGCGGCCACCGCCCGCGACGCCCTGTCGGCCGACGACTCAGTCGAGTCGGACGGCAGCGGCGTCAGCGCCACGGACAGCCTGGGGCATGCCAGGACCGCCCTGGAATCCACCGACGACGCGACGCTGCGAGGGCTCGCCGCGCAGCTCGACGAGGCGCTGACGGTGGTCGTCGAGGTGGGTCGGGAACTCGGCGGATTCCTGGACGGACTTCCCGTCGACGCGAGCGCGCTGGAGTCCAAGCTGGCCCGGCAGGCGGAGCTGCGCACGCTCACCCGCAAGTACGCCGCGGACATCGACGGGGTGCTGCAGTGGGCCGCGCAATCGCGGGAACGGCTCGCGCACCTCGACGTCTCCGAAGAGGGGCTGGCGGTGCTGGCGCGGCGGGTCGACGACCTGGCACACCAATTGGCCGATGTCGCAGCCGATCTCGGCAAGGCGCGCCGAAAGGCCGCCAAGCGGCTGGCCAAGGAGGTCACCGCCGAGCTGTCGGGCCTTGCGATGGCGGACGCGGAGTTCACCATCGACGTGAGCGCCGACGCCGCGGGCGACGATCACCTCACCCTCACTCTGCCCACCGGCGAGGTGGCCCGGGCCGGGGCCGACGGCGTCGACCAGGTCGAGTTCGGGTTCGCGGCGCACCGCGGCATGACCGTGCTGCCGCTGGCCAAAAGCGCGTCCGGCGGCGAGCTGTCGCGGGTGATGCTGGCGCTGGAGGTGGTGCTCGCCACGTCGCGCAAGCAGGCCGCCGGGACCACGATGGTGTTCGACGAGATCGACGCCGGCGTCGGCGGCTGGGCGGCGGTGCAGATCGGGCGGCGGCTGGCCCGGCTGGCCCGCACCCATCAGGTCATCGTGGTGACGCATCTACCCCAGGTCGCGGCGTATGCCGACGTCCACCTGGTGGTGCACAGCGACCGGGGCGCCAGCGGGGTGCGGGCGGTCAACGGCGAGGAGAGGGTCGCCGAACTGGCCAGGATGCTGGCGGGGCTGGGCGAGTCCGACAGCGGCCGCGCGCACGCCCGCGAGCTGCTCGACGCCGCCCAGCAGGACACCCTCTAACCGGCGAGCGCGCGTGTCTGTACAGAGACACGCCGCAACACCCGTGCATTTGCGGACCCTCGCGCCACCGAAGCGATGCGAACCTTTGACCGACCTGTTACTGGTGAGGTTCTAGATAACTTATGAGGCTGGTGTTACGGCGCGCCTCCCCGCCTTGGCGGGCCGTCCCCGACAGAATCGAGGCCCATGAAGATGTCAGGTCTACTGTCCCGTAACACGTCCCGGCCGGGCCTGGTCGGCACCGCTCGCGTCGACCGGAATATCGACCGATTGCTGCGCAGGGTCTGCCCCGGCGACATCGTGGTGCTCGACATCCTGGACCTGGACCGCATCACCGCCGACGCGTTGGTGGAAGCCGACATCGCCGCCGTCGTCAACGCGTCGCCGTCGGTGTCGGGGCGGTATCCGAACATGGGCCCGGAGGTCCTGGTCAACAACGGGGTCACGCTGATCGACGAGGCCGGGCCCGAGATCTTCAAGAAGGTCAAGGACGGCTCCAAGATCCGCCTGTACGAGGGCGGCGTCTACTCCGGCGACCGCAGGCTGGTCCTCGGCACCGAGCGCACCGACCACGACATCGCCGACCTGATGCGCGAGGCCAAGAGCGGGCTGGCCGCCCACCTCGAGGCGTTCGCCGGCAACACCATCGAGTTCATCAAGAGCGAGAGCCCGTTGCTGATCGACGGCATCGGCATTCCCGACATCGACGTCGACCTGCGCCGTCGCCACGTAGTGCTGGTGGGCGACGAGTACAGCGCCGCTGACGACCTGCGCTCACTCAAGCCGTTCATCAAGGAGTACCAGCCGGTGCTCATCGGGGTGGACAGTGGCGCCGACGTGCTGCGCAAGGCGGGTTACCGCCCGCAGATCATCGTCGGCGACCCCGACCACATCAGCACCGAAGCGCTCAAGTGCGGCGCACACGTCGTCCTGCCCGCCGACGCCGACGGGCACGCCCCGGGCCTGGAGCGGATCCAGGACCTCGGCGTCGGGGCGATGACATTCCCCGCCGCGGGCTCGGCGATGGACCTGGCGCTGCTGCTGGCCGATCACCACGGGGCCGCGCTGCTTGTGACCGCCGGGCACACCGCCAACATCGAGACCTTCTTCGACCGGACCCGCGCGCAGAGCAACCCGTCGACCTTCCTCACCAGGCTGCGGGTGGGGGAGAAGGTGGTGGACGCCAAGGCGGTCGCCACGCTGTACCGCAACCACATCTCGGCGGGTGCCATCGCGTTGCTGGCGCTGACCATGCTGATCGCCGTCATCGTCGCGTTGTGGGTGTCCCGCACCGACACCACGGTGCTGCACTTCATCGTCGACTACTGGAACCGCTTCTCCCAATGGGTGCAGCACCTGCTCACCTAAAGATCGAGGACGGGGCCTTTCATGATCTCGCTACGCCAACACGCCATTTCGCTGGCCGCCGTCTTCCTGGCGCTGGCCGTGGGAGTCGTGCTGGGTTCCGGCTTTCTGTCCGACACCCTCCTGTCCAGTCTGCGCGCCGAGAAGCGGGACCTGTACTCGCAGATCAGCGGTCTCAACGACCAGAAGAACGCGTTGAACCAAAAGATCACCGCGGCAAACAATTTCGACAACCAACTGGTCGGCAGGATCGTGCACGACGCGCTCGCCGGTAAGTCGGTGGTCGTGTTTCGCACACCGGACGCCAAAGACGACGACGTCGCAGCGGTGTCGAAGTTCATCGGCCAGGCCGGCGGCACCCTGACCGGGACGGTCTCGCTGACCCAGGAGTTCGTCGACGCGAACTCCGCCGAGAAGCTGCAGACCGTGGTGAACTCGTCGATCTTGCCCGCGGGTCAGCAGCTGAGCACCAAGTTGGTCGATCAGGGCTCGCAGGCGGGCGACCTGATGGGCATCGCTTTGATGATCAACGCCAACCCTGCCGTCCCGCCGGTCGACGAGGGTGCGCGCGACACCGTGCTGGCCGCGCTGCGCGACACCGGCTTCATCACCTACCAGCCGGCCGACCACATGCAGGCGGCGAACGCCGCGCTGATCGTCACCGGGGGGGCGCTGCCGCAGGACGCCGGGAACCAGGGGGTCAGCGTGGCCCGGTTCTCCGCGGCGCTGGCGCCGCACGGTTCCGGCGCCCTGCTCGCCGGCCGCGACGGCTGCGCCACCGGCGGCGCCGCGGTGGCGGTCGCCCGGGCCGACGCCGCCATGTCCTCCGCAATCAGCACCGTCGACGACGTCGACGCCGCCGCCGGTCGGATCACCGCGGTGCTCGGGCTGCACGACCTGATCAACGGCGGTCACGTAGGCCAGTACGGCACCGGTCACGGCGCCACCTCGGTCACCGTTCCGCAATAGGGGCGGCCGTAACACCGAGGGCCCTCGGGCGTGTTCCCGGCAGCACCGCCTGCCGGGTGTTAGGGTGGGTTTCCGTGGGTCGGCAGGCCCAGGTGGTACAGGCCACAAACGTCACGCCCTGCCCGTCTTCACGGAGGTTGCTCATTGCGCAGGCACCCGCAAGCCGTCACCAAGCACCTCTTCGTCAGCGGCGGGGTCGTCTCCTCTCTTGGTAAGGGATTGACCGCCAGCAGTCTCGGGCAGCTGCTCACCGCGCGCGGGTTGCACGTCACGATGCAAAAGCTCGACCCGTACCTCAACGTCGACCCCGGCACCATGAACCCGTTCCAGCACGGCGAGGTCTTCGTCACCGAGGACGGCGCGGAGACCGACCTCGACGTCGGCCATTACGAGCGCTTCCTCGATCGTGACCTGTCCGGATCGGCGAATGTGACGACCGGGCAGGTCTATTCGACCGTCATCGCCAAGGAGCGGCGCGGCGAGTACCTGGGTGACACCGTCCAGGTGATCCCGCACATCACCGACGAGATCAAACGGCGCATCATGGCCATGGCCCAGCCGGACCCCGACGGACACCGCCCGGACGTCGTCATCACCGAGATCGGCGGCACCGTGGGCGACATCGAGTCGCAGCCGTTCCTCGAGGCCGCGCGCCAGGTCCGGCACGACCTGGGCCGCGAAAACGTGTTCTTCCTGCACGTTTCGCTGGTGCCCTACCTGGCGCCGTCCGGCGAGCTGAAGACCAAGCCCACCCAGCATTCGGTGGCGGCGTTGCGCAGCATCGGTATCACCCCGGACGCGCTGATCCTGCGCTGCGACCGACCCGTCCCCGAGGCGCTGAAGAACAAGATCGCGCTGATGTGCGACGTCGACATCGACGGCGTCATCTCCACCCCGGACGCGCCGTCGATCTATGACATCCCCAAGGTGCTGCACCGCGAGGAGCTCGATGCCTACGTGGTGCGGCGGCTCAATCTGCCCTTCCGCGACGTCGACTGGACCGAATGGGACGACCTGCTGCGCCGAGTGCACGAGCCGCATGAGACCGTGCGTATCGCCTTGGTGGGCAAGTACGTTGAGCTTTCCGACGCCTATCTGTCGGTCACCGAGGCGCTGCGCGCCGGCGGCTTCAAGCACCACGCCAAGGTCGAAATGCACTGGGTGGCCTCCGACGACTGTGAAACCGCGGCCGGCGCGGCGGCGGCGCTCGCCGACGTGCACGGCGTGCTCATTCCCGGCGGGTTCGGCATCCGCGGAATCGAGGGCAAGATCGGCGCCATCCGGTACGCCCGTGCGCGCGGGTTGCCGGTGCTGGGGCTGTGCCTGGGCCTGCAGTGCATCGTCATCGAGGCGGCGCGCTCGGCGGGACTCGCCGAGGCCAACTCGGCCGAGTTCGAGCCCGAGACGCCCCATCCCGTCATCTCCACGATGGCCGACCAACTCGACATCGTGGCCGGTCAAGCCGATCTCGGCGGCACCATGCGGCTGGGCGCCTATCCGGCGGTGCTGCAGCCCGGTTCCGTTGTGGCACAGGCGTATGAGACGACGGAGGTGTCCGAGCGCCACCGGCACCGCTACGAGGTCAACAACGCCTACCGCGACAAGATCGCCGAGAGCGGCCTGCGGTTCTCCGGCACTTCCCCCGACGGTCACCTGGTGGAATTCGTCGAATACCCTCCCGACGTGCACCCGTTCGTCGTCGGCACCCAGGCCCATCCGGAGTTGAAGAGCCGGCCCACCCGACCGCACCCGCTGTTCGTCGCGTTCGTCGGCGCGGCCCTGGACTACAAGGCCGGGGAGCTGTTGCCGATGGACATCTCCGAGCACTCGACCAACGGCAACCATCAAGACAGCGCTGAGCGGCCGCTACCTCAGACCGCGTCCCGTGGCTGAGCACTTCTTCGAGACGACGTCGTCCGAAACCCTCTATACGGGAAAGATTTTCGCGCTGCGGCGCGATCATGTCCGGATGCCCGGCGACACCACCGCGATCCGCGAAGTGGTCGAGCACTACGGCGCGGTGGCCATCCTCGCGATGGACGACGAGGGCAACATCCCGATGATCTACCAGTACCGGCACCCGCTCGGTCGGCGCCTGTGGGAGCTGCCCGCCGGGCTGCTCGACGTGTCGGGCGAACCGCCGCATCACACGGCCGCCCGGGAGTTGCAGGAGGAGGCCGGCCTGCAGGCGAGCACCTGGCAGGTGCTGGTCGACCTGGACTCCACCCCGGGCTTCAGCGACGAGTCGGTGCGGCTCTATCTGGCCACCGGGCTGCGCGAGATTGCCAGGCCCGCCGGGCATCACGAAGAGGCCGACCTGACCATCCAGTGGTATTCCCTGGCGGAGGCCACCCGGATGGTGTTCAGCGGCGAGATCGTCAACGCCATCGCCGTCGCCGGAATTCTGGCGGCGCAGGCCGTGACTCACGGCCTGGCGCAGCCGCGCCCGGTGGACAGCCCGTGGACCGACAAGCCGACCTCGTTCGTCGCGCGACAGGGCCCGCAATGACGATGGCGGCGCCGCTGGAGTCGCAGCTGCAGGGCTACCTCGACCACCTGACCATCGAACGCGGTGTGGCCAAGAACACCCTGAGCTCCTACCGCCGCGACCTGCTGCGTTACAGCAAGCATTTGTCGGAGCGGGGAATTCACGATCTGGCGAAGGTCGGCGAGGACGATGTCAGCGAGTTCTTGGTGGCACTGCGCCGCGGCGATCCCGATTCGGGTGCCGTCGCGCTGTCCGCGGTGTCGGCGGCGCGGGCCCTGATCGCCGTGCGCGGCCTGCACCGGTTCGCCGCCGCCGAGGGTCTCACCGAACTCGACGTGGCGCGCGCCGTGCGGCCGCCCACGCCGGGCCGCCGGTTGCCCAAGAGCCTGACCATCGACGAGGTGCTGGCGTTGCTGGAGGCGGCGGGGGGCGACAGCCCCTCCGACGGTCCGCTGACGCTGCGCAACCGCACGCTGCTGGAACTGTTGTATTCGACCGGGGCGCGGATCTCCGAAGCCGTCGGCCTGGACGTGGACGACGTCGACACCGAGGCCAGGACGGTGCTGCTGCGCGGCAAGGGCGGCAAGCAGCGACTCGTGCCGATCGGGCGTCCGGCCGTGCAGGCGCTGGAGGCCTACCTGGTGCGGGGCCGCCCGGAGTTGGCGCGCCGGGGCCGCGGAACGCCGGCCATCTTCCTCAACGTGCGCGGCGGGCGGTTGTCGCGGCAGAGCGCCTGGCAAGTGCTGCAGGACGCCGCCGAGCGCGCGGGCATCACGTCGGGGGTGTCGCCGCACATGCTGCGGCACTCCTTCGCCACGCATCTGCTCGAGGGCGGCGCCGACGTGCGCGTCGTGCAGGAGTTACTGGGGCACGCCTCGGTGACGACGACGCAGATCTACACGCTGGTGACCGTGCACGCGCTGCGCGAGGTGTGGGCCGGGGCCCACCCCCGGGCGAGGTAGCGCTAGCCCCAGCGTCGGATTCTCGCTCCGAACCCGATTCCGAGGCGAGCGATCTGCACCGGCGTCAGTTCCGAACCTGCGCCCCGGTCAGTTCGCGCTGAACATCCTCTAGCGAACGACCGCGTGTCTCGGGCACCTTGAGCATGAAGAACACCGACGACGCGACGGCCAGCCCGGCGTACAGATAGAACACGCCCTGCCGAGTGATGAGATTGCCGAGAGTCAAGAATGTCTGCGCCACAACGAAATTCGCGCCCCAGTTAGTAATGGTGCAGGCGGACATGGCGACGCTGCGCACACTCGGTGCGTAGTAGATGACCGTGTTGACGCCGACGAACTGTTGCGCCAGGGCGAGAACCACACCGACGATCAGCACCGGGCGCAGGCTTGGCCGCAACAGGTCACGCGGCGATGCCCGGTGTTCCTCGTCATTGGCCTCCTCGATGTCACGCAGCTCGGCGTCGACGTCGGCATCGGGGTCGCCCGACCGCAACCGCGCCAGCACTTCCCGCGCCTTCCGCGGGGCATCAGCGCTGACCAGCCACCGTGGGGTGTGCGGCACCGACAGCATCCCGACCGCGAGCGCCGCGCCGGGGATGGCCGCGACGCCCAGCATCCATCGCCAGTTACCGGCGAGGTCTTGGAACGCGTAATTGGTCAGGTAAGCGACCAGGATGCCGGAAGTGACGGCGAGCTGGTTGAACGACACCAGGCCGCCGCGGATGCGTGGCGGCGCCATTTCGGAGATGTAAAGGGGCGACACGAACGACGCGGTGCCAACCGCGAAACCGAGCAGTAACCGGAAGCCGATCAGCATGGGCGCGTTGACCGCCAAGGCGCAACCGATTGCGCCGACGAAGTACACGGACCCCGAGATCACCTTCGTCCACTTGCGGCTGATGCGGTCTGCGAGATAGCCCGAGCAGGCCGCTCCCAACATCGCGCCCAGCAGTACGGCCGCAACGATGGCTTCCTGTTGGAAGTCGTTGGCATCCAGATCTTTTTTGATGTAGAGCAAGGCTCCGGAGATGACGCCGGTGTCGTAGCCGAACAACAAGCCGCCGATTGCGGCGATGATGCACACCCGAAGCAGCAGGCCGTTGCCGGTCCGGCGGACTTCTCCGATGAAGTTCGTCATCGCTCACCCGCCGGGTGCGGCGGTTTGCGGCAGAACCAGCGCGCCTGTCGGTCACTACAACGGGCCACCCTGGTGTCACCGTGAATGACGTCGCCGGACGCGTGGCCTATCCGGGTCGCGGTGCGCGGAATTACCGCCGTCATTTCGAAGGAACCTCTGCTGTTCACCGTGTGCGCTTCTTGTCCTGGCTACCCACGCGGTGTGGTCCTATGCGTCCATCCGCGAGACGGTCAGCGAAACACCGGTTCTATCGACACTCGGGCGAAAATCGGCCGGCGGGGGAGACGTGGGCAAACGTGGACGGGCGATCGCGCGCCGAACGGCGACATCAAGTCGACGCTGGTCCGAGATATTCCGACTCCAGCACCAGGTCGGACACCAGTGACTGGTATTCCAGGTGGGCCTTGTGCTCGACCGTGTTCCACACCGTGCCCTGCTGCCGGCGCATGTATTCGCGGTACTTCGGCGCTCCCGGAATTCGCACGTTGTCGGCGACGACGACGGCGCCCGGCCGCAACCAGCCCCGGTCCACGATGCTCATCAGGTCGTCGAGGTAGGCGTCCTTGTCGTGGTCGAGAAACACGAAACCGACTGTGCCCGAAGCGAATCCGTGCTCAGCCAGCGCGTTCAGGGTGCGCCCGCCGTCGCCGATGGTCCCGACGACGCAGGTGACCCGGTCGCCGACCCCGGCGTGCGCCCAGATCCGGCGGGCGTTGGCGGCGTTGGCCTCGGCCAGCTCGACCGAGAAGACCCTGGCGCCCGGAGCGGCCCTGGCGATCCGCAGCGCCCCATACCCGCAGTAGGTGCCCAGCTCGAGGGCGACTTCCGGCTCGGCGCGGCGGACCGCGGCGTCGAGGATCAGCCCCTTCTCGTCGCCGACGTTGATCAACATCGACTTCTCGTAGGCGAACCTGTCGATGGTGGCCAGCACGTCGTCGATGTCGCCGGCCCGGGCGTTCTGCAGGACGTAGTCGACCGCCGCGGCTTCGCGTCCGTCACCGATCTGGCCCGTGGTGGTGATGTTGCGCACGCCGGCCGCCATCCGCCACACCGACCACCGCAGGAGGGGAATGCGCCGCTTCAGGTCCATGAGGCCCCACGATAGGCCGACTCGGAGGCTACTGCTGGTGCTGGTGTGACGGGTGTGACTCCGCGCAGGTCGGGGCCCATATTCGCTGGTGAAACGCGCTGCGGGTCGCCCGGTTTGAGCGCGCCGAGCCGTTAGACTTGCCCCCGATGTCCACCTCCCGAACCCTGCGGGCATGACGACCGACCAGCCGATTGTCGAGGTCGGCCTGACGGGGCGCCCGCCGCGGGCGATCCCCGAGCCGCAGCCGCGCACCGCGCACGGCCCGGCGAAGGTCGTGGCGATGTGCAACCAGAAGGGCGGCGTCGGCAAGACCACGTCGACCATCAACCTGGGGGCGGCGCTGGCCGAGTACGGCCGGCGGGTGCTGCTGGTCGACATGGACCCGCAGGGCGCGCTGTCCGCGGGTCTGGGCGTCCCGCACTACGAGCTGGAGAAGACGATCCACAACGTGCTGGTGGAGCCGCGGGTGTCGATCGACGACGTGCTGATCCACTCGCGCATCAAGAACCTGGACCTGGTGCCCAGCAACATCGACCTGTCGGCCGCGGAGATCCAGTTGGTCAACGAGGTGGGCCGCGAGCAGACGCTGGGCCGCGCCCTGCACCCGGTGCTGGACCGCTACGACTACGTGTTGATCGACTGTCAGCCCTCGCTGGGACTGCTGACGGTCAACGGCCTCGCCTGCGCCGACGGTGTGGTGATCCCCACGGAGTGCGAATTCTTTTCGCTGCGCGGCCTGGCGCTGCTCACCGACACCGTCGACAAGGTGCGCGACCGCCTCAACCCGAAGCTGGAAATCAGCGGCATCCTGCTCACCCGCTACGACCCGCGCACCGTCAACGCCCGCGAGGTGATGGCCCGCGTCGTGGGGCGCTTCGGCGACCTGGTGTTCGACACCGTGATCACCCGGACCGTCCGCTTCCCGGAGACCAGTGTGGCCGGCGAGCCCATCACCACCTGGGCCCCGAAATCGGCTGGCGCCATTGCCTATCGCGCGCTGGCCCGCGAGTTCATCGACCGTTTCGGCGCGTGACAGGCAGCGTGACCGGTGAGGCGCCAGCCAAGAACGGCTCCGGAGCTGGTTTCCAAGTCCGGCTGACAAACTTCGAGGGGCCGTTCGATCTGCTGCTGCAGCTCATCTTCGCCCACCGCCTCGACGTCACCGAGGTAGCGCTGCACCAGGTCACCGACGAGTTCATCGCCTACACCCGCGAGATCGGTTCCCAGCTGGAGCTGGAGGAGACCACCGCGTTCCTCGTGATCGCGGCGACCCTGCTCGATCTCAAAGCCGCCCGGCTGCTGCCGGCCGGGCAGGTCGACGACGAAGAGGATTTGGCGCTGCTGGAGGTGCGGGACCTCTTGTTCGCCCGCCTGCTGCAGTACCGCGCGTTCAAGCACGTCGCCGAGATGTTCGCCGAACTGGAGGCGACCGCGTTGCGCAGCTACCCGCGCGCCGTATCGCTGGAGGATCGGTTCACCGAACTGCTCCCCGAGGTGATGCTGGGCGTCGACGCCGAGCGGTTCGCCCAGATCGCGGCGATCGCCTTCACGCCGCGACCCGTCCCGACGGTGTCCATCGGGCACCTGCACGAGCTGCAGGTCTCGGTTCCCGAGCAGGCCAAGAAGCTGCTGGAGATCCTGGAGTCCCGCGGCAGCGGCCAGTGGGCCACGTTCTCCGAGTTGGTCGCCGACTGTGCGGCGCCGATGGAGGTGGTCGGGCGCTTCCTGGCGCTGCTCGAGCTCTATCGGACCCGGACGGTAGCATTCGACCAGGCAGAGCCGCTTGGCGTGCTTCAGATTTCGTGGACCGGGGAAGGGTCGACAAGCGACGCCTTGGTGGAAGTGCGGGACCAATAGATGACTGACGACGATGTTGACATGGACATCGCAGACATTCCGGACATCGCCGAGGCGGCGCCCATGGACGGCGACGAACTCCAGGCGGTGCTCGAGGCGCTGCTGCTGGTGGTGGATACCCCGGTCACCGCCGAGGCACTGGCCGCGGCCACGCAGCAGCCCGTCTACCGTGTCGCGGCGAAGCTGCAGCAGATGGCCGACGAACTGGCCGAACGCGACAGCGGGATCGATCTGCGGCAGAACAGCGAGGGCTGGCGGATGTACACGCGCGCACGCTTCGCGCCGTACGTCGAAAAGCTGCTGCTGGATGGCGCGCGCTCCAAACTCACCCGCGCCGCGCTGGAGACGCTCGCCGTGGTCGCCTACCGTCAGCCCGTGACGCGGGCGCGGGTCAGCGCCGTGCGCGGGGTCAATGTGGACGCCGTCATGCGCACCCTGCTGGCGCGCGGCCTGATCACCGAGGCCGGCGTCGACTCGGACAGCGGCGCGGTGACGTTCGCGACCACCGAACTGTTCCTGGAGCGCCTCGGGTTGACTTCCCTGACCGATCTCCCCGACATCGCGCCGCTGCTGCCCGACGTGGACACGATCGAGGACCTCAGCGAATCTTTGGACAGCGAGCCACGTTTCATCAAACTTTCGGGCAGGCCGGAGCCCGAGCAGGCGCTGACGTTCGACGTGGACCACGATTGATGGCCGAAACCCAAGGGGTGCGGCTGCAAAAAGTGCTGTCCCAGGCCGGAATTGCGTCGCGCCGGGCCGCCGAGAAGCTGATCATCGACGGCCGCGTCGAAGTGGACGGGCAGGTGGTGACCGAGTTGGGCACCCGGGTCGACCCGCACGCCTCGGTGGTACGCGTCGACGGCGCCCGGGTGGTCCTCGACGAATCCCTGGTGTACCTGGCGCTCAACAAGCCGCGCGGCGTGCACTCGACCATGTCGGACGATCGTGGCCGGCCGTGCATCGGCGACCTGATCGAACGGAAAGTCCGCGGCAACAAGAAGCTGTTTCACGTCGGAAGGCTGGACGCCGACACCGAGGGCCTGATCCTGCTGACCAACGACGGCGAACTGGCGCACCGGTTGATGCACCCCTCCCACGAGGTGCCCAAGACGTATCTGGCGACGGTGGCCGGATCGGTGCCGCGCGGCCTGGGCAAGAGGCTGCGCGAGGGCATCCAATTGGAGGACGGCCCGGCCAGGGTCGACGGTTTCGCTGTGGTGGACGCGATCCCGGGCAAGACGCTGGTGCGGGTGACACTGCACGAGGGACGCAACCGCATCGTCCGCCGACTGCTGGCGGCCGCGGGATTTCCGGTGGAGGCGCTGGTGCGCACCGACATCGGGTCGGTGTCGCTCGGAGAGCAGCGGCCCGGAAGCATTCGGGCGCTGCGTCATGACGAGATCGGGCAACTGTACAAAGCGGTGGGCCTGTGAGCGGAACGAGCGGAACGAACCCAGTGAGTGACGGGAGTGAAGCGAACCATGAGGGTGTGAGCGGAACGAGCGCAGCGAGTGACGCGAGTGAAGCGAACCATCAACGGGTGAGCGGCGTCATCGTCGCCATCGACGGCCCGGCCGGCACCGGAAAGTCGTCGGTATCCCGAAGAGTGGCGCGTGCGTTGGGTGCCCGCTATCTGGACACCGGGGCGATGTACCGGATGGTGACGCTGGCGGTGCTGCGCGCGGGTGTCGACCCCGCCGATCCCGCGGCGGTCGGATCGGTCGCCTCGACGGTACGAATGTCGGTGGACTACGATCCCGCGGGGGACAGCTATTTCCTTGCCGGAGAGGATGTTTCGGCCGAGATTCGCGGTGACGAGGTGACACGCGCGGTGTCCGCGGTGTCGTCGGTTCCCGCGGTCCGCACCCGGTTGGTCACGCTGCAGCGGGCCATGGCCGAGGGCCCGGGCAGCGTCGTCGTCGAGGGCAGGGACATCGGAACGGTCGTGTTGCCCGACGCGCCGGTGAAGATCTTCTTGACCGCGTCGGCCGAAACCCGCGCGCGACGCCGCAACGACCAGAACGTCGCCGCCGGCCTGACCGACGACTACGACGCGGTGCTTGCCGACGTCCGCCGCCGCGACCACCTGGACTCGACCCGCACGGTGTCTCCGCTGCGCGCCGCGCCGGACGCGGTGGTCGTCGATACCAGCGACATGTCCGAGGAACAGGTGATCGCCCACGTGCTGGACTTGGTCGAGCAGCGAAGCGGGGCGGTCCGGTGACGCAGGACGGCACCTGGGCCGATGAAAGCGACTGGGACGCAATCGATGCCGAGCTTGAGCAGGCCGGCCCCGCGCCCGTCGTCGCGGTGGTGGGCCGGCCGAACGTCGGAAAGTCGACGCTGGTCAACCGCATCTTGGGCCGACGGGAGGCGGTGGTTCAGGACATCCCCGGAGTCACGCGGGACCGGGTGTCCTACGACGCACTGTGGTCGGGGCGCCGGTTCGTCGTGCAGGACACCGGGGGGTGGGAACCCGACGCCAAGGGCCTGCAGCAACTGGTCGCCGAACAGGCGTCGGTGGCGATGCGCACCGCGGATGCGGTGATCCTGGTGGTCGACGCCACCGTCGGCGCCACCACGGCCGACGAGGCCGCCGCCCGCATCCTGCTTCGATCGGGCAAGCCGGTCTTCCTGGCCGCCAACAAGGTCGACAGCGAGAAGGCCGAGGCGGACGTGGCCGCGTTGTGGTCGCTGGGACTCGGCGAGCCGCACGCGGTCAGCGCGATGCACGGTCGCGGGGTGGCCGACCTGCTCGACGAGGTGCTGGCGGCGGTCCCCGAGGTGTCCGAGGCCGCACCGGCGGAGGGCGGCCCCCGGCGGGTGGCGCTCGTGGGCAAGCCCAACGTGGGCAAGAGTTCGCTGCTGAACAAGCTGGCGGGCGACATGCGGTCGGTCGTGCACGAGGTCGCCGGGACGACGGTGGATCCGGTGGACTCGCTGATCGAATTGGGCGGCAAGATGTGGCGGTTCGTCGACACGGCGGGCCTGCGGCGCAAGGTCGGCCAGGCCAGCGGGCACGAGTTCTACGCCTCGGTGCGCACCCACTCGGCGATCGACTCGGCCGAGGTGGTGATCGTGTTGATCGACGCCTCGCAGCCGCTGACGGAACAGGACCAGCGGGTGCTGTCCATGGTGATCGAGTCCGGGCGGGCGTTGGTGCTGGCATTCAACAAGTGGGATTTGGTCGACGAGGATCGCCGCGAGCTGCTGGAGCGCGAGATCGACCGGGAGCTGGTGCAGCTGCGGTGGGCGCAGCGGGTGAACGTCTCCGCCAAGACCGGCCGTGCGGTGCAGAAGCTGGTGCCGGCGATGGAGACCGCGCTGGCCTCGTGGGACGCGCGGATCGCGACCGGCCCGCTGAACGCCTGGGTCAAGGAGGTGGTGGCGGCCACGCCGCCGCCGGTGCGCGGCGGCAAGCAGCCGCGCATCCTGTTCGCCACTCAGGCCACCGCTCGCCCACCGACGTTCGTGCTGTTCACGACCGGATTTCTGGAGGCCGGTTATCGACGCTTCTTGGAACGGCGCCTGCGCGAGACCTTCGGGTTCGAGGGCAGCCCGATCCGGATCAATGTGCGCGTGCGCGAGAAGCGGGGACCCAAGCGCCGCTGAGCGCTGTGCATTTCAGTACCCATCGATGGCGGTTCATCCCGCAATGCGGTCAATGAAAGCTGTATCACAGGAAATCGCGTTGACTTCCGGCCGGGATGCGCCTTAAATCTCTCGTATAGCGGGTTTATATATCCGTATCGTGGGAGTAGGGCGAGGTGTGATAGCGGTGGAGCGGTTCAGCGTCGAGGGCAAGTCCATCCTGATCACCGGGGCCACCGGCGCGCTCGGTTGCGTCGCGGCCCGCGCGCTCGCCGACGCCGGGGCCCGGCTGACGCTGGGCGGCGGTAATGCCGCGGGCCTGTCCCGGCTCGTGGACGAGGCGGGCATTGAGGACGCCGCGGTGGTAACCCGCCGACCCGACACTCCTGCCGACGCCCGGGCGATGGTCGAGGCCGCAATCGCCCGCCACGGTCGGCTCGACGGGGTCCTGGTGGCCTCGGGCATGAACCACGTCGCGCCCATCACCGAGATGGGTGTTCAGGACTTCGACAACGTGATGGCCGCGAACGCTCGGGGTGCGTGGCTGGTGTGCCAGGCGGCCGGACGGGTCATGCTCGAACAGCGGGCCGGCGGCAGCGTCGTGCTCGTCTCGTCGGTGCGCGGGTCACTCGGTCATCCCGCCGGCTACAGCGCCTATTGCCCGTCCAAGGCGGCCACCGATTTGCTCGCCAAATCCCTGGCAGCCGAATGGGGCCCCGACGGCATCCGCGTGAACGCGCTGGCGCCGACCGTTTTCCGCTCCGAGCTCACCGAGTGGATGTATGCCGACGACGAGAAGGCCCGCGCCACGCGTGAGGCGATGTTCGCCCGTATCCCGTTGCGCCGCTTCGCCGAACCGGATGACTTCGTCGGTGCGCTGATCTACCTGCTCAGTGACGCTTCCCGCTTCTTCACCGGCCAGGTCATGTATCTGGACGGGGGCTACACGGCATGCTGAAAGGAAATAGATGAGTATCACCTGGCCGCTGGGCGACGCCGAATCGCATTTGGAGTTCTACGACTTGTCGCATCCGTGGGGTCACGGCGTGCCGGCGTGGCCGTACTTCGAGGACGTCAAGATCGAACGCCTGCACAACATGGCGCGCAGCCGCGTGCTGACCCAAAAGATCACCACCGTCATGCATTCGGGCACGCACATCGATGCCCCCGCCCACGTCGTCGAGGGCACACCGTTCCTGCACGAGATCCCGCTGAGCGCATTCTTCGGCACCGGCGTCGTCGTATCGATCCCGAAGAAGAGGTGGGAGGTCGTCACGGCCGAGGATCTGGAGAACGCCACACCGCAGATCCGTCCGGGCGACATCGTCATCGTCAACACCGGTTGGCACCATACCTACGCCGACAGCGCCCAGTACTACGCCTACTCGCCCGGCTTCTACAAGGAAGCCGGTGAATGGTTCGCCGCCAAGCGCGTCAAGGCCGTCGGCACCGACACCCAGGCGCTGGACCACCCGCTCGCCACGTCGATCGGCCCGCACGGCCCCGCCGAACACTCGGGCGGCCTCTTGCCCTGGGCCGTCAAGGAATACGAGCAGGAGACGGGCCGCAAGGTGCTCGACGATTTCCCGGAATGGGAGCCGTGCCACCGCGCGATCCTGTCGAAGGGCATCTACGGGTTCGAGAACGTCGGCGGTGACCTGGACAAGGTCACCGGCAAGCGGGTGACCTTCGCCGCGTTCCCGTGGCGTTGGGTCGGCGGCGACGGCTGCATCGTGCGGCTCGTGGCGATCATCGATCCCACCGGTGGCTACCGCATCGAGACCGGGCGGGCGGCGTGACGATGAACGTCACGCGCGCGTCCGAAGCGGCTCCCTACACCGCGCCCCTGCACCACGGCGTCTGCACGATGCGGCTGCAGGGCCACGAAGCGGGCCGCACCGAGCGGTTCTGGGTGGGGGTCTCCCTCTACCGGCCAGGCGGCAAGGCCGAGCGGGCACCGGTGAGCGAGGAGACGATTTATGTGGTCCTCGACGGTGAACTGGTGATCGACGCAGACGGGATCGAAACGGTGTTGAACCGCCTGGACAGCGTGCACTTCTCTGGGGGCGAGGTGCGGTCGATCCGCAACCTTTCCGACCGCGAGGCGCTGCTCTTGGTGGCCGTGGCGCATTCGGAAGACTCGGCGTCATGAGCATCGACGAAGGCGACGCCCGCAGCGGCGGCATCCAGGTGATCGCGCGCGCCGCCGACATCCTGCGGCTGCTGCAGGCCCACCCCGCTGGGATCAGCCAGGCTGAGATCGGGGAGCGGCTGGGCATGGCGCGGTCGACCGTCAGTCGGATTCTCAACGCTCTGGAAGACGAGGGATTGGTGGCCGCGCGCGGGGCGCGGGGTCCGTACCGCTTAGGTCCCGAGATCGCGCGGATGGCCGAAAGCCTGCGACTGGGCGTCATCATGGACGTGCACCCGTTCATGGAGGAACTGGCGCGGGAGCTGGGTGAGACGGTCGACCTGTCGATTCTGGACGGCGACCGCGCGACCTTCGTCGACCAGGTGGTCTCGCCGCACCGATTGCGGGCGATCAGCGCGGTCGGGGAGTCGTTTCCGCTGCACTGCTGCGCCAACGGCAAGGCGCTGCTGGCCAGCCTCACGCCCGCGCAGCGGGCGCAGGTGGTGCCCAGTCGGCTCGTCGAACTCACCGCGAACACCATCACGACGCCGACGGCGCTGCGTCACGAGTTGGAGCGCGTCCGAACAGAAGGCGTCGCCTACGACCGTGAGGAGCAGAGCGAAGGCATCTGCGCTGTCGGTGTGGCGCTCGGCGGCATGACCGACCAGCGGGTGGCCGTCAGCGTGCCGGTTCCGGCGCAGCGGTTCTATGGCCGCGAGGCCGAACTCGCTCGAGCCCTGCTGACGTGGGCGGAGAAGGTGAACGCCTGGTTCGCCGATCATGCCTCGGTGCGAACGCCTTAGGTCGGGCCGTCGCGGATGGCCGCCGCACCTGCGGTACGCTTTCGACCTGCTGCCGATGATCGTGGCGGCAACCGGGCTGTGGCGCAGTTTGGTAGCGCACTTGACTGGGGGTCAAGTGGTCGCAGGTTCAAATCCTGTCAGCCC
>CAWGPS010000018.1:0-415754 GCA_963824505.1 uncultured Actinomycetota bacterium | reverse complement strand
TGACAGCTCTCGAGGGGAAGGTCATCCTGGTGACCGGGGCGTCGTCGGGCCTCGGCGCCGAGACGGCCCGGCGGTCTCCCGGCGGGGCGCAACGGTTTTCGGCGTAGCCCGGGACGCCGGACGCTTGGCCGAGGTGTTCGCCGACGTCAAACAGCGGTGCCTACGCTTCGGTGGACGTTGCCTCGGCGCGGGCGTGCACCGACGCGGTCGAGCAGTGCGTTCGCGAGTTCGGCGGGCTGGACGTCCTGGTCAATGTCGCAGGGCGACACCAGATGCGCCGCACCGAGTCGATGACCGACGACGACTGGGCCGACGATCTCGCGGTCAACGTGAGCGGCCCGTTCTACCTCTGCAGGGCCGCGCTGCCCCATCTCTTGGCGCGAGGCGGCAACATCGTCAACGTCGCCTCCATTGCCGGCGTCGAAGGCCAGGCCTACTCGGCCGGCTATTGTTCGCCGCCAAGCATGGCCTCGTCGGCCTCACCCGCGCCCTCGCGGTGGAGTACACGGCCGATCGCCTGCGCGTCAACGCCGTATGCCCGGGCGGCATGCTGACCCCGCAAATCGAACACTTCAGCGCACCCGACGACCCGAACTACGACCTGATCATGCGCACCGCCGCGCCCCGCGGCATGATGCAGCCCGTGGACGTCGCCAACGTGATCGCGTTCCTGGCCAGCGACGCCGCGGCCGCGGTCCACGGCGCCGTTTATCGCGTCGACAACGGCAAGGGCGCCGGCTAGATCTTCAGGTCCCCCTTGTCGGCGGGTATCTGCGCCGCCGTCACCAACGAGGACGCGTCGCTGGCCAGCCACAGCACGATGTCGGAGACCAGGTTGGGGTCGGCGAGCGAATCGGTGGGCAGAGCGCCGGGGGAGAAGCTGTGAATGTAGGTCTGATTGTCGGCGAACGCTCCACATCGAAGGGTCGTTCCCCATCGGGGTATCCGTGCCGTACGGGTGGACGGAGTTCACCCGAATCCCGTATCCGCCGAGCTCGACAGCCAGTGAGTTGGTCAGCCCGACCACACCGAACTTGCTGGCGCAGTAGTGACCGCAGCCCGGCACGGCCTTCACGCCGGCGGCTGAGCTGATGGTGATGATGGATCCGCCGTTGCCCGCCTGGATCATCGCGGGCACCGCGGCTTTGATCGTGTTCCACAGACCGGTCAGGTTGACGTCGAGGACGTCCTGCCACTGTTGCGCCGAAATCTCCCATAATCGTCCCCAATTGAGGACTCCGGCATTGGCGACGACGATGTCCAGGCGGCCGAATTGCGTCATCGCCTCGTCGACGATGTGCTGTTGCCCCGCGGCGTCGCGTACGTCGACTTGGCCGGCCAGCATCTTGCGGCCTTCGCTTTCCACCAACGTCGTCGTCTCGGCCAGGTCCTGCGGCGTCGAGGCGGGGTACCCGTTGTGCACCGCCACCGGGCCGCACGCGTCGATGGCGACGATGTCGGCCCCGGCCCGGGCCAGTCGGACGCAATGTGAGCGACCTTGCCCGCGCGCTGCGCCGGTGACGAAGGCGACGCGGCCGGCCAGCGGTGTCTCGTTGGTTGTCATGCGATTTCGGCCTTCACTGTCGGGGACGCGGTGGATGGTGCCGCGGCGCGGGAGAATTCGTAGTCGGACAACGGTGACTTGCGGGCGAAGCGGCGCGACGCGGCGATCGTTTGCGGCCGGTGGTAGACGGTGTCGCGCTGGGAGTTGATGAAATAGGTGGAGAGCCCCGGATTGCACTCGGTGAAGTAGAGGTGGGCCGTCCTTCCCCGGCGGCGCATCAGCGCGTTCCACCGCCCGAACGCTTCGGGGGTGACCCGCACCACGCCCGCGCCCCGGTGGCGCGCGACGTCGATGACCCGGACCGCGTGCGCGGCCATGGTTTCCACGAAGTCCGTCCAGGCGACTCCGACGAAGCCCAGGGGCCCGACGATTTCCCAGCGATTGGGCAGTTGCGGATGCGCCGTGCCGGCGTAGGCGTTCAGGCCGTGCGTCCGGTAGTACGCGGCCAGGTCGAAGCCGTCAGCGCCGAGCACGGTTCCGGGCCGGTAGGTTTCGGGATCCGTCCACAGTTCGTAGCCGGTCGCCAGCACGATGAGGTCTGCGGGGTGCTCGACGCCGTCGACGGTGCGGACGCCGCTGGGGGTGATCCGGTCGATGGCGGTCGTGATCAGGTGGGTGTTCGGGTTGTTGAGCGCCGGCAGGAAGCTGCTGGAGATGACCGGGCGTTTGGCGAGGATGCCGTAGCGCGGGACCAGTGCGGCACGGGTGGCCGGGTCGTGCACCACCGCCCGCAGCAGCAACCGGTAGAGCGCCCGGCAGTACGCGTCGTACAGCGGCATCGCCCGCACCAGCACCCGATCGGGCAGCCGCGACAGGATGTGGACGATCGGCCCGATCATCGCGATGTCCATCCCCCACCGGCCGGCCGCGTTGATGGCCCTGAACGCCCCGGGCAGGCGGAGGAAGCGCCGCATCAGCGGCGGTATGTCGAAGTCGATCTTGGGCAGGACCCACGCCGGTGTGCGCTGGTAGACCTCGAGCGTGGCGGCGCGAGTGGAGAGCGCGGCCGTGATCTGCACACCGCTGGAGCCGGTGCCGATCACGGCAATGCGTTTGCCGTCGGGGTCGTAGCCGTCGTCCCAGGCGTTGGGTCTCAGTATCGTGCCGGTGAAGTCCTCGGCGCCGTCGATGTCGACGCTTTGCCTGGCGTTGACGTAGCCGCCGACCGAGCTGATGACGAATCGTGCCGTGATGGCGGGTTGGCCGTCGATCTCGAGATCCCACTGTTGGGCGTGTTCGTCCCAGGACTGCCGGACGACGTTGCAGCCCGTTCTGAGGTTGTCGTAAAGGTTCAGCGAGCGGGCGGTGTCACGCAGGTAGCCGTAGAGCTCGGGGCCGGGCGCAAAGAGGCGTGACCAGTTCGGGTTCGGCGCGAAGGAGAGCTGATACCACAAGCTCGGAATGTCCACGCACAGCCCGGGGTAGTGATTGTCGCGCCAAGTCCCGCCGACGTCGTCGCCCCTTTCCAGGATGACGAAGTCGACTATCCCCTTCCGGCGCAACAGGTGCCCGGCGGCGATGCCGCCGGGTCCGGCTCCGATCACCGCGACCTCGTAATCAGCCATCGCGGCCGCCGTCGCCGGTCAGTCCCGCCACGATGTGGTCGCAGACAAAGTTGCGGACCAGCCGCGGGCTGTCCAGGTTCACCACGATGGGGGGTAGCAGCTCGAAGCTGAACAGCACGCGGACGATCCATTCCGCGCCGTGGCGCGGGTTGACGGCGGCGCCGATTTCGCCGCGTTGTTGCGCGGCCCGGACCAGCGGCGCCCACAGGCCGACCGAACGCTGGATCAACTCCTCGCCGAAATTCTTCAGCAGGAGCACGACGAGGCTCTCTTTGAAGCCCTTGGGACCCAACGGGTCCGAAGTCCGGCGGTGTTCGCAGATGACATTGGCCGCGGCGGCGACCTGCTCGGCGAGGCTGGGTTGGTCCTCGATCTCGGCGGCGATGGTGGCGATGAACCCGTTGGCGAGTTCGTCCAGCGCGGTCTTCAGCGCGGTTTCCCGGTTCCCGAACGCGTTGTGGACCGTGCCGCGGGATACGCCGGCGACTTCGGCCACCGCCGTCAAGTTGAACTGCTTAGGACCGAGTTGACGCAAGGTGTCGGTGGTGGCCGAGAGCAGCAACGGCGACACCGCGCGGATCGTCTCGCGCGGCATCGTCGGCATTTGAACACATTAACGAGGTGTGTTCAACGCGTCAATGATTGGCTGAGCGGGTGCGGAGGCGTGGCTGACCCGGCTCTGCTGCCACGACACTTAAACCACGCACACGACACGCCGAAAAGCGTCGCCGTAGTTTATGTTTCGCGAGCGTTTCGCGGGCGCCACCCATCAGCCCTGCCGCAGCGGGCGGGAACGCACCAGTGTCGGCCACCAGAACCACGGCCCGAGGATCCGCATGATGCACGGCACGACGAAGGAGCGCACGATCAGCGTGTCGAGCAGCAGGCCGATGCAGACGGTCGAACCCACCTGACCGACGGTGCGCAGATCGCTGGTGAGCATCGCCAGCATGGTGAAGGCGAACACCAGACCCGCGGACGTCACGACACCACCGGTGCTCCCGAGTGCGCGGATGAGGCCGGTGTGAATTCCGGCGTGCAGCTCCTCCTTGACACGCAGGACCAACAGCAGGTTGTAGTCGGAACCGACCGCCACCAGGATGATGAAGGTAAGCGGCAAGATCAGCCAGTGCAGGGGCAGGCCGATGAGGTGCTGCCAGACGAGTATCGAGAGCCCGAACGCTCCGGCGTAGGAGAAGGCCACCGTGCTGGGGATGACCACGGCGGCCATCAGACTTTTCGTCAGGAACAACATGATCAAGAAGATCAGCACGAAGGCGGCGATCGCCACGATCAGCAGATCGGACGCGGCGTACTCCTTGATGTCCTTGTTGGTCGCTCCGGAACCACCGATGTAAACTTTCGCGCCGGCCAGCGAGGTCTCTTTGAGCGCCGAGGTTATCGCTGTGGGGAAGTGTTCGACGTGCTGGACGCCTTCCGGGCCATTGGCGTCCCCCTCGTGGGTGACGATGATCCGCGCAGCCTTGCCATCCGGCGACATCAGCAGCTGCATACCGGTTTTGACGTCTTCGTTCTCGAAACCCTCGTGCGGGATGTAGAAGAAGTCATCGCTGCGGGACTGGTCGAAGTCGAGTCCCACATTGATCTGGTCGTCGAATGTCTGGTCGGTCTGTGTGGTCTGCAACGACGACTGGCCGTAGGTGCTGACGAGAAGTTTGGCCAAAGCCTCCGAGTCGTCGGCCGTGAGCTGCAGTTGTGTGATGATTTGCGGCAAGGTCTTGTCGATGACCTCAAGGGAGGTTACGGCGTCCTTGATGTCGTCGGCCATCTTGTCGAGGCCGTCGAGCGACTCGAACAGCGACCTGAATGCCCAACACACCGGAATGTCGAAACAGTGTCTCTCCCAATAGAAATAGCTGCGGATCGGCCGGAAGAAGTCTTCGAGGTTGGCAAGGTTCGACCGCAACTCGTCGGTGACCTGTTGCATGTCCTCCATCGTGAGGACCGTCTTGTGCATCTCGTCCGACATCGTCTGGAAGAAGCCGATCTCCTTGCGCAAAACTTCCACGGTGTGCGTCGTGATCTGTGCCTGCTGGTTGGTATTGGCATTTTGCCGCTGGTTGAACGGGAGCTGTTGCCCGCTGCCGCTGCCTTGGGTGGTGAACAGGTAGGGAATCGTGGCATGCTCCAAAGCTCGGCCCATGGGCCTGGTGATGCTCTGCACCATCGCGACGCCGGGAAGGCGTTCGAGAGCCTTGGCCGCGCGGTCCAACGAGATGAAGTCACCCGAGTTTCGCAAGTCATGATCCGACTCGATCATCAGCATCTCGGAGAACAGCTTGCTCTTCGGGAAGTGCCGATCGGCCGCCTGGAAACCCTGATTGGCGGGGGAATTACGGGGCTGGTACTGACGGTCGTCGTAGTTCTGCCGGTACGTCGGCACAAAGATCGCCCCAAGCACGACGGCAGCGGAACTGGCGAAGAGGATTGGCACCGGCCACCTGACCACGCTCGTCCCGATCCGCCGATACAGCTGCGCCTTGGCCTTGCTTTTCGGGTCGAAGAGCCCGAAAAGGCTGCCCACGGTCAAGAAGGCCGGCCCGAGCGTCAGCGCCGCCGCGATGGTAAACAGCATGCTGATCGCAACGGCCGGCCCCATGGTGTGGAAGTAGTTCAGTCGCGCGAAAGTCAGGCAGTAACACGCCCCCGCGATCGTCAGCCCCGAGCCGAGGATGACGGGCGTGACACTCTTGTAGGCGGTGTAAAACGCCTCCTCCCTGCCTTCGCCGTCGTGTCGCGCCTCGTGATAGCGGCCCATCAAGAAGATGCCGTAATCCGTCCCCGCTCCCAGGGTCAGCGCAACGACGATGTTCACAGCGAACGACGAGAGCTCGATGTATCCGAGATGCCCGAGGGTTGCGATAACCCCCTTGGCGACCAGCATCTCGAACAAGACTCCGGCCAAGGGCACAAACAGGGTAACGATGGAGCGGTACACCAGCAGCAACATCCCGATGATCAGGAAGATCGTCACGATCGTGATGTCGTTCAAGCTTGAATTCGCAATGGCCACAGTATCTTTGGCGAGCGGGGCCGCGCCGCTGACGTAGACCTTGAGCCCGGGCGGTGGCGTGTCCCTCGCGACGATATCCCGAACGGCAGCAACGGACTCATTCGCCTGCATCTGGCCGATGTCGCCCGCCAGACGCAACAGCACGTAGGCGCACTTGCCGTCGAGGCTCTGCGCCCCGGCCGCGGTGATCGGCTTCCCCCACAGATCCATCACGTACTGCACATGCCTGGGATCTTGCTTGAACCGGCGCACCAAATCGTCGTAGTACTGATGATCCGCGTCGCCCAGCGGCCGGTCGCCTTCCAGCACGATCATGGCCAAGCTGGTCGAATTGGACTCGTGGAACTTCGCACCGATGGCCAGCAGCGCCCGCTGCGACGGCGCATAGTGCGGGACCACCGGCCCTGCGAGCTCTTCGGCGACCCTCTCTACCTGCGGCATGAAGGTGTTGGTAGACACGGCGAGAAGGCCCCAGAAGGCGATGATCGGTATCGCGAAGACGCGGACCATTCGCGGGACGAAGGGTCGTCTCGCCCGAGGCTCCGCCTGATGTTCGCTCATGCGGATTTCACCAGGCAAAAAACGTGCGCATCCTCGTGGTCATCGGACTGTTCAGTGCGGACAACGCCGTTCACCCGCAGCCGGCAGCCGACTTGACCACCATGAACCTGCGCCGAGATGCTGCCGGACACCACGGTGAGTGTCGTCGCTTCCGTGTGCGACCAGGGCAAGGTCGTGAGATCAACTCGATGCGGATGCCCGTTGACGTCTACCCAGACGAGCATCCCCCCTTGCCCGACGGAGCCGAACAACTCATAGGTGAGTCGTTTGATACTGAACTCCGGAGGTGCTGCCGGCTCATTGACGGTGATGACGGGCGGGGGATTGGAGAACTCGTGCACCTTCCACATGCCTACCGCACCGACACTGACCACAATGACGGCAACCAACGGCATCCAGACCCGCGCCAGGACGGTTCTGCCGACAGAACGAGGGCTCACTAGACCACCTCCCCGAAGCCGGGCTCAGACCTCCGTTGTTCCGTCATGTCAGTGCAGATAGTAGACGCTCATGTACCCAATGGAGATAGAGCCTATCGGCACGGCGGCCGGAATGCGAGCGCAAAAATTCATGGGCGTGCCCGACTGTCGGTGAACGCACCAGATGCCTTGGGCCGGTTCAGGACATCTTCCGCAGACGCCGTTTCAACCTCGCGCTGCGGAGAATCTGCGTGGTGAGGTTCGTGGCGGCCAACATGGGAAACACCCCGAGAAATGTCCGCTCGGAGGGCGTCGCACCATGCAAGTGGTAAAGACTGCCGAACACGTAGAAGCAGCCCACCATGAATAGAGCACCCGGGATGCAGAAGGCCATCAAGGCGCTACGATCAGCAATGATTTGCTTGGCATATTCCAACTCGTCCTTCGACATGGCTTCGCGTCTGCGCACTTTATTCACAACCGCTTTGGCGCTTCCTATTTCGTCGCTTGTCGGAGTCGGTGTTCGGTCGCCTAACTGTTTCACATATACGGCGGCGACGGTGGCGAACACCAACGCGAACCCAAGGGCAAGCACTGTCAGAATGCCCCACAAACTTTCACTCATTGCGCCCGTCCCCTGCTCCGCCGCGCCGTCGAAGGCTTTTTGAAACGCTACCTCAGTAGTGGAACTCGTGAGTAGTGGAACTCGTGGCGGGTGAGGTGAGCGCGTGCATGTATTGCCGGCTCTGCGTCGGGGGCGAGGGTGATTACCTGCGCCGCCGTGCCGCGAACCAGCGTGTCGCGAACCAGCAGAACAGCGCGAACCCGACGCTCGAATAAACCAGGTTGATGACGAACCCCGCCGTCGGATCGAATCCGAGGCGACGTAACTGGGCGGCCTTGCGGCCGTCGATGCCGTGGCCGAGTTCCCATGCGGTTCCGGCGATCGCGGCGAGTTGTCCTGCGAACGCGACGATGACGACCGCCGTCACCCAGCGGCTGCCCCGCAGCACCAGCACCGCGATGGCGGTCAGGCCGATCGCGACCGGGACGTAGGCCAGCGCCTGGCCGGTTTCGCGGTGCGCGACGGCGAGGACGAACGCGGTGACGGCCAGTCCGACTCCGACGAGAATGAGCGCGGCCGCGCTGATTGCCAGCGGCCGATGGAACGCACGCCCGTCCGCCCCGAACATCGACGTAGGACGCTACCTACTTGACGACATAGAAGGGGCCGACACCGATCTTGTGGTCACCGACGAGGCCGATGCCCAGGTCGTAGTTGCCGTAGTTGAACAGGCCCTGGTTGTAGTCGCCGTGGTTGCCCACACCCAGGAGGCCCACGAGGCTGAGCGGAAAGCCGGTGTTGCCGGTGCCGACATTGCCGATACCCACGTTGTCGATGCCGTTGTTGAACAGCCCGAGATTGCCGAAGGCGGTGATGTTGGCGGGGTCGAAGGTGAAATTCGGGCTGACGTTGCCGATGCCGATGTTGATGTTGCCGGTGTTGAAGGCGCCGATGTTGTCGATGCCGTTGTTGAACAGGCCGATTCCGCCAAAAATGCTGATGTTGTTGAGGTCGACGGCGAAGTTGGGGCTGACGTTGGCGATCCCAATATTGAGGCTGCCGGTGTTGCTGATCCCGAAGTTGTAGTCGCCGGTGTTGAAGAACCCGACATTGCCGGTGCCGACGTTGCCGTAGCCGACGTTGCCGTAGCCGACGTTGGGCGAGGCCTGCGCCACGACGGCTTGGACCATGCCCTGCAACGGTGAGACGTTGGCCGCCTCAGCCGCCGCATAGGCACCGCCGGCACCGGTCAACGACTGCACAAACTCGGCGTGGAACTGGGCCGCCTGCGCGCTCACCTCCTGAAATGCCTGGGCGTGCGCGGAAAACACCTGCTGCACGGCCGCCGACACCTCATCGGCGCCGGCCGCCAGTATCGCGGTTGTCGGGGCGGTCGCCGAGGCGTTGGCGGCATCGATCGCCGAACCGATGCTCGCCAAGTCTGACGCTGCCGTCGCCAGAATCGGCGGCACGGTGGATACAAACGACATGGAAAACCTCCTGCAGCTGCCGCAATTTGAATTGCTGTCGGAACTGATCAGCGCTTGATGGAATAACATTAATGATGACCAACACGGAATGCGTGACTTTGGTCTTAGGTGTTTGTTGTGTTTATGCGGTGCGCTCGCTGTGAATGTCGTACATTGCACTGTTTCCATCAGCCGAGCGTGGCCAGAAATGGGTGAGGGCCGCGGCGCCCCACCTGGCCGGGTGCTGACATCGGGATTGGCGCTATCCCAAGGGTTCCGTCGACCAGCCTGGCCATCGGTAGCGCGTTACCTAATGCGTGCCGGACAGATTCAACGTGACGACGCCGGCGATGATCAGCCCGATGCCGGCGACCTTCGCCGTCGATATCGGCGAGCCGAGAAACACGACGGCGATCAGCACGATGGCGGCCGTCCCGATCGCCGACCACAACGCGTAGGCGACGTCGGTCTGCATGCCACGCGAGATCGACACCGCCAGCAGCGTGAACGATGCCGCGTAGCCGGCCAGGCAGATCACCGTGGGCCACAGCCGGGTGAACCCCTCGGTGCTTTTCAGCAGGCTGGTCGCCACCACCTCCGCGAAGATCGCGCACAACAGCAGCAAGTAGGTCAACGACGTCTCCTTCGGGCGGTGGGTCGTCAATCTAGCGCGCAGTTTGACATCGAGTCGATACGTGGCAAGGTCTGGCGAACGATCACTGGGAAGGAGCCGGGGCCCATGGACTTTCCCCTGCCCGTTCCCGCGCAGCAGTTCCGTTTCGACGTCAGCGACGCCGTCGGGGAGAGCGCTTACCTGGCCGCGACGTATCACCCGGCGTGCGGCGACGTCGCGCCCGGCGTGGTGCTCGTTTGCTTGCCGGGCGGCACCTACAGCCGCCAATACTGGGAGCTCGACGTGCCGGGCTACAGTTTCGCCGAGTTCGCCACGGGTCAGGGCTATCCGGTCGTGACGATCGACCCGCTGGGCACGGGCGAAAGCTTCAAGCCCGCAGGTGATTTCGGCTTCGCCGACATCGCCGCCGCGCTGGCGAGCGCCGTCCGCCAGCTCCCCACCGGAGACGGCGGGCGTCCGGTTGCGGTCGCCCATTCACTGGGCGGCTACCTGGCGATCACGCAACAAGCGCTGCACCACAGTTACGCCGGCCTGGCGCTCCTCGGATGCACCAACCAGCATGTCGCGCCGCTGAAACTGGATCCCGCATTCGTCGCCCAATCCGCAACGCCGGAAGGTCGTGCGGAGCTGGCCCGGCAGATTCTGGGCGCCCTGCCCGACCCCTATTTCGAGGGACCGCGCGACTACCTGCAGAGCTGGTTTCACCTGCCCGACGTCCCGGCCGACGTGTTGGCGGCCGATTCGGCCACCGCAAAGTCGGTCGTACCGCGCATATTCGGCACCGCCATGATCCCCGGTGTCGTGGCTGAGCACGCCGCACGGATAGATGTCCCGGTGCTGATCGGCTACGGCGTCGTCGACGTGTCGCCGGAACCGCGTGCCGAGGCCGGCTTTTACGCCCACAGCCCCGATATCACCACCGTCGTCATGCCCGGGTGCGCGCACTGCCACAACATGGCGTCGAGCCGGGACCGGATGTGGAGGCGGGTGCTCACGTGGGCCGGAACCGTTGTCGGCGCGAGCTGTCGTAGCTCTGGCGGCCGGCCGTCCCGTCACAGTTCACACTGGGAGTGCGGCGCGGGGTCGTAACACGTCACGGTCCCGTACGGGCACCGGGGCAGGGTTGCGTCGCCGCCTCTGCGCCACCCCGTCCTGATCAGCTTTCTGGCGAGGTACCGGGCGGCCATCACGGCTCTGCCCTTCTCCGGCGCCGGATAGAGGCGCGGGTTGTCGTAGGCGTTGTAAATGTCCTCGGCGAGAGCGTCGATCAACTCCATGACTTTGCGTGGTGTCGCCATGCCCGAAGGCATTCCCGTTTGGCGGGTTCGGGACACCAGCTGCCGTGGCCTTGGCTCGCCGGTCGCGGTGCCTATACTGCGACGGGGCGATAATGGCGTTCTCGTCTCCGGAGAGGCCATTTCCGCACGGAAGGAGCTGGAGGATGGGCGCCGACAGAGCGTGCGAGGGATTGGTTGCCCTGGTCACCGGAAGCAGTCGAGGATTGGGGAAAGCAATTGCCACCCGATTCGCCGCCAATGGCGCCACGGTGGCGTTGACCGCCCGCACGATGGATCCGGATCCCAAATACCGGGGGTCGCTCACCGAGACCCGCGACGAGATCCTGGCCGCGGGCGGTCGGGCGGTCGCGGTGCCGGCGGACCTGTCCCGGTCCGAGGACCGGGATAGGCTTTTCGCCGAGGTGGTGAGCGCGGTGGGCGCACCCGACATCCTGGTCAACAACGCCGCGGTCACCTTTCTTCGGCCGCTGGACGGATTCCCGGAGCGCCGGGCGCGATTGATGATGGAAATGCATGTCGTCGCGCCACTGCACCTCAGCCAGTTGGCGATTCCCGCGATGCGCGATCGTGGGCGGGGCTGGATCCTCAACCTGACGTCGGTGGGCGGTGACCTGCCGCCCGGTCCGCCGTTCTCCGAATTCGACCGCACGGCGGGCTTCGGCATCTACGGGACCGTCAAAGCCGCCCTCAACCGGCTCACCAAAAGCCTTGCCGCCGAACTCTACGACGACGGCATCGCCGTCAACGCCGCCGCGCCGTCCAATCCGGTGGCGACCCCGGGCGCGGGCGCGCTGGACCTGGCCAAGACCGACACCGAGGACATCGAGCTCATCACCGAGACCGCGTTCCGGTTGTGCACGGGGGACCCGAAGACCATGACCGGGCGCATCGCCCATACCCAGCCCTTCCTGGCCGAGGTCGGCTGGTCGACGAAGCGGCCCCCAGACTGGATGACCCTGAATGAGCATGGTCGAGCTCGACATCGAGGAGCTGCACGGGCGGCTCGCCGGCGTCGGCGTCACCGACGTCGCCGCGCTCGGCGGGGGCGCGTCCAGCCTGACCTTTCGCGGTCGGCGCGACGGCGGTGCGGTGGTGATCAAGGTTGCGCCGCCGGGGGTCGAGCCGGTGGCGCACCGCGACGTGCTGCGCCAGGCGCGCATCATGAAAAGGCTTGCCGGAAGCCGGGTTCCCGTTCCCCAGGTGCTGTGCGAGGACCCGGGAAGCCCGCCGCACACGCCCGCCGCTGTTCGTGATGTCCCACATCGAAGGCGAGTGCGTGGAGCCGCTTTTCGACGGCTGCCCGTCGAATGCCGATCTGGCCGGCCGCTACCGCAACGCGTGCCGCGTCATGGCCGCCCTGCACCGTCTGTCACCGAGCGATTGCGGTCTGGCCGGTGAGCCGGTTGTCGATCCGGTCGCAGAGGTCCGGCGCTGGTGCGACACGCTGCAGACCGTCGACGCGGCGTTGGTGCCGCAGTGGCGGGACGTGCGCGACGCGCTGCTGGCCAGCGCACCGACGGCGATGGGGCCCGAGCGTGGTGCACGGTGACTTCCGGCTGGGCAACCTGCATGGCCGCCGGAGTCCCGCATCAACGCGGTGATCGACTGGGAGATCTGGACGATCGGCGATCCGCGCATCGATGCGGGCTGGTTTCTGATCAACGCCGACCCGGAGACCTACCGGCGGGTCGCGGCCCCCGCCGGGATCGCGCCGCCGACAGCCGAGCTCGCCGAGATCTACCAACAGGAGTTGGGCAGCGACGTCGCCGACCTGGGCTGGTTCACGCGCGCTGGCGTGCTTCAAGTCGGCGGCGACGTGGTCGCTGATCGTCAAGCACAACCGCCGAAGACGTTCTCCGCGCAGCCGAATTGGAGGCCATGGCCTCCACGCTGCCGAGGTTGCTGGAGCGGGCCCGGTCAATGCTGGACTAACGCCGGTGGACCGTTTCCCACTCAGCGGCACCGCACATACAGGTTTTCGCAATACATTCCGGTGCCACCCCAGCCGACTGATGGACCACCCTCATCGCGCGGATCCACGAATAGCGTCTGGAGTCTCCGTCAATATTTGGTCGATTATCCCGGGTGCCCGGGCACGAAGGGGTCTGGATCCGCCTGCGCTACGCCGGTGCCGCCCGACGAGAGCCGATCACGCTCATCGCACCGGCCAGAGTCCCCAGAGCGAGCACGTGACGCTTCATCGCTGCCCTCTCGGCTCTTGCCGCCGCATGTCGTACCAGGTACGATCAAATCGAACCGGTAAACGCAGCTATGCACCAGCGTTCGGTCGGCAGGCCTTCGTTCTGCACCGGGATCGCATTACAGTCACGAACGCACAACGACTTCGGCCGGTGTGCTCGGCAAATTTCGCAACTTCGATCGGACCGCGCCTACGGTGTCGCGCGTGAGGCCGATAGCCGTGGTCGTTCGTCGCGCTGCGGCTCTTCGCGGTTTGTTTCGTCATGTCGGTCACCACTGCGCCAGCGACCAGCGCCGATCCCGGACGTCGACGTCGCCGTTCCGCCGCGACGGCGCCCGGCCGGACGGTCGGTGCCCTCCAACGCCGCCGGCAATCCTCAAACGCCCGACGGCTGGACCCTGGGCCTCGGCGCGAAGGACGAGATCGCAGATCTCCGGTGGCGCCGCTGACCACCGCCGTCTCGTCTCGCGAATACCTCGCCAGTGGAATATTCGTCGGCTCGCTGATCGGACCGGAGCCGCCCCGGGGCGTCCTCGAGGTCGGCTACGAGATCGGCTGCGGAATCGATATGAGCACGTCCAACGGCGTCACAATGGCCGGTAGCGCCGGCTTCAACCCCGGGCGCTCGGCCTGGTGGGCGCGTTCCGGCACGGTGGTTTTCGTGCCGTTGATCACCGCGCCGGTCAACGGCGTGCATCACCGTGGGACTCAAGCCCGGCCTCGTGATCGTGGTGCCGGTGGTCAAGAAGCAGTTCAAGGGTGCCGAGTCCCTGGGTCATGATCAGCAACTTCCACGTCAAGATCGACGGATGCGTGGGGCAGTCGTTCATCCGCTCCTACGCGACGCTGACCCGCGAGACCGATCAATCCGATGTGGTGCTGTCCTACGTCGGCGTCACCAAAGCCGTCTAATCACAGGCGGCTAACCGCGGGGGATTCCCGCCAGCTTGTCCGCGAACTTCGCCTCCGCGGCCGCTCTCAAGCGCAGCAGGTGCTCGGAGGGAAACAGGTCGGGCGCGGGGGAGCGGTCTTTGAGCAGCAGGCGGGCCAGGGTCACCTTGTGCACTTCGGTGGGACCGTCGGCCAGGCCGAGCACGAACGACTCCACGAGGTACTGCACGAACGGCATCTCATGGGTGGTGCCCAAGGATCCGTGCAGCTGCAGCGCCCGCGACGATACGTCGTGCAGCACTTTCTGCATCATGGCCTTCACCGCCGAGATGTCGGCTCGCACCGCGTGATAATCGTTGAGTTGATCGATCTTCCACGCGGTTTGCAGGGTAAGCAGCCGGAAGGCCTCGATCTCCATCCACGAGTCGGCGACCATCTCCTGCACGAGCTGCTTGTTGGCCAGCGCCTCGCCCTGGGTGTAGCGCGACACCGCCCGCTCACAGATCATGTCGAAGATCCGGCGGACCAGACCGACCGTGCGCATCGCGTGGTGGATACGTCCGCCGCCCAGGCGGGTCTGCGCGACGACGAAGGCCCCGCCCCGGGGGCCCAGCATGTGGTCGGCGGGGACGCGCACGTCCTCGTAGCGGACGTACCCTTCACGCCCGCCCCCCAGCGGCTGGTAACCCAGGCCGACGTCACGCAGCACGTTGATCCCCGCAGTGTCGCCCGGCACCACGAACATCGAATAACGCTCGTACGGCGGCGCATCGGGATCGGTCATGGCCATCACGATGATGAACGACGCCATCGACGCGAACGACGAGAACCACTTCTCCCCATTGATGACCCAGTGATCGCCGTCTTGTACCGCGGTCGTGCGGAACACCTTCGGGTCGGCGCCGCCCTGCGGCTCGGTCATCGAGAAGCAGGACACGATCCGGTTGTCCAGCAGCGGCTCGAGGTAGCGCGCCTTGAGTTCGGGAGTCCCGTAGTGGGCGAGGATTTCGCTGTTGCCGGAATCGGGTGCCTGGGAGCCGAAGACGATCGGCGCGCACTCCGAGCGGCCCAGGATCTCGTTGAGCAGCGCCAGTTTCATCTGGCCGTAACCCGGGCCGCCCAGCTGCGGGCCGAGGTGGGTGGCCCACAGCCCGCGCTCCTTGACGATCTCCTGCAGCGGGGGGATCAGCGCCTGGCGCACCGGGTCGTTCAGGTCGTGGGACTCCTTGACGATCAGGTCGATCGGTTCGCACTCTTCGCGCACGAAGTCCTCGACCCATTTCAGCTGGTGCGCCCAATCCGGGTCGGTGGAGAAGTCCCACGCCATCTTTGATCCCTTCCGGTTACTGCGGCTTGCTCTGTGCCACCACGCGGTCCTCCTCCAGCGCCCTGACGGCTTCGGCGTCCAGCCCCATTTCGCGCAGCAGCACGCGGGTGTGATCGCCCGGCAGCGCGGGAGAGGAGGGCGCGCCCGGCTTGCTGCGGGAGAAGCGCGGCGCCGGGGCCGGCTGCGTCACGCCGTCGACGTCGAGAAAGGTGCGCCGCGCGACGAGGTGCGGGTGGTGCGGCGCCTCGGCCAGCGAAAGCACCGGTGTCACGCAGCAGCCCGGCGAATCGAGGATCCGTTCCCACTCGTCGCGGGGCTTCTCGGCGAAGCGCGCGGCCAGGGCGCCCCGGTGTTCGGCCCACGTCGCCGGCTCGTCGTCGTCGTGCGGCACGTCGACGCCGAGGCGGTCGCACAATTCCGCGTAGAACTTGCGCTCCATCGCGCCGACCGCGAGGTGGCCGCCGTCGGCGGTGGCGTAGACGCCGTAGAAGTGGGCGGCGCCGTCGAGGAGGTTGTCCTCGCGGCGGTCGCGCCAGGTGCCGGCGGCGACCATCCCGAAGTAGGGCGCCAGCAGGGTGGCGACGCCGTCGACCATCGCGACGTCGAGGACCTGGCCCTGTCCCGACTGGCGGGCCTCGAGTATCGCGCTCAGCAAGCCGACCGCCAGCAGCATCCCGCCACCGCCGTAGTCGCCCACCAGGTTCAGCGGCGGTATCGGCGTTTCCGCCGTGCCGATCCCGTGCAGGGCGCCGGCCAGGGCGATGTAGTTGATGTCGTGCCCGGCGTGGCCGGCCAGCGGCCCGTCCTGGCCGTATCCGGTCATCCGGGCATAGACCAGGCGAGGGTTGCGCTGCAGCAGCGCATCCGGGCCGATGCCCAGGCGTTCGGCCACGCCGGGCCGGTAGACGTCGACGAAGGCGTCGGCCTCG
Source organism: uncultured Actinomycetota bacterium (assembly GCA_963824505.1). Taxonomy (GTDB): domain Bacteria; phylum Actinomycetota; class Actinomycetes; order Mycobacteriales; family Mycobacteriaceae; genus Mycobacterium. The sequence goes on along the minus strand of CAWGPS010000018.1, from coordinate 399,298 downwards.
GCGGCCAGGCGGTGCACCAGGTCCCTGCCGCGGGGGTCCTTCACGTCGGCGGCCAGCGACCGCTGGCCGCGGCGCACCGCGTAGTCGATGGGCAGCGGACCGTCCACAGCCGGGAGGCCATCGACGCGAATGACGTCGGCGCCCAAGTCGCCCAACAACATTCCGCAGAAGGGGGCCGGGCCGAGGCCGCCCATCATGACGATGCGCACGCCCCGCAGGGGGCCGGTCATGAAGACCACTTCTTGCGGCGTTCGGCCGCCTCGTCCGTGGCGTGGGAGAGCACCTGGTTGCGGTTCTCCAGTTCCAGCGCCGAGGCGAAGCTCGCGGCGTCGGTGTTGACCTGGAGGGCACGCTTGGTCAGTTGCGCGCCCAGCGGCGAATGGCCGGCGATCAGCGCACCCAACTCCACGGCGCGTTCGGTCAGGCGATCGGGTTCGACGACCTCGCTGACCAGACCACGGCGATCGGCTTCGGCGGCCGATACCGTGCGGCCGGTGAGCATCCAGTCGGCGGCCACGCTGGTGCCGACGATGCGCGGCAGGTGGTAGCTCATGCCCATCTCGGCGCCCGAGAGCCCGAGCAGGATGGCGGCGTTGCCGAACGATGCGGCCCGCGAACAGATCCGGATGTCGGCCGCCAGGCACAGCGCCAGTCCGGCTCCCACGCACGGGCCGTTGACCGCCGCGATGACGGGCTGCGGCAACGCGCGGACCGCCTCCGCCAGCGCTGCCATCTTTTCCTGGAAGCGCATCCGGTCCAGGGCGGGCGCGGTGGCTTCCGGTATCGACGGTCCGAAATCGCGCATGTCGATTCCGGCGCAGAACCCACGCCCCGCACCCGTCAGCACGACGGCATGCACGGAGCGGTCGGCGGCGAGATCGCGCAGGGCTTCGCCCAATTCGGTGTGCATCGCCTCGTTGATGGCGTTGAGCCGCTCCGGGCGATTCAGCCGTATCACGGCGAGGGCCTCGCCGGGGTGTTCGAGTTCGAGGGTGCGAGGCATGATCAGACCCGCTCGATGATCGTCGCGGTACCCATCCCTCCGCCGGTGCACATGGTGACCAGTCCCGTCGCCAGGTCGCGCCGTTCCAGCTCGTCCAGGACGGTGCCGAGGAGCATGGCCCCGGTGGCGCCGATGGGGTGCCCGAGGGCGATCGCGCCGCCGTTGACGTTGACCCGGTCCGGGTCGATGTCCAGATCGCGCATCGCTTTGAGCGGGACGGCGGCGAAGGCCTCGTTGATCTCCCAGAGGTCGATGTCGGCCACGCTCATGCCCGCGCGATCCAGGCAGCGCTGGGCCGCGGGTCCGGGCGCGGTGAGCATGATGATCGGTTCGCTGCCGATGGCGGCGGTGGCGCGGATCTGCGCGCGCGGCGAGATGCCTTGGACCCGCATCCAATTCGACGACGCGACGACCACCGCCGCGGCCCCGTCGACGACGCCCGATGAATTGCCCGCATGGTGAACGTGGTCGACGCGTTCGATGCCGGCATAGCGCTCGAGGCAGATCTCGTCGAACGTCTTGTCTTCGCCGTCGGCTCGGGTCGTGCCCATCGCGGCGAAGGCCGGCTTGAGGCGGGCCAATGTCTCCGTCGATGTGCCGGGGCGGGGATGCTCGTCCCGCGCGACCGGGCCTTCGGGCGTGTCGACCTCGATCAGGGAACGATCGAACCGTCCCTCGGTGATGGCCGCGGCGGCCCGGTTCTGGCTCTGCGCGGCATAGGCATCGACTACCTCGCGGGTGAAACCCTCGAGAGTGGCGATGAGGTCAGCCGAAACACCCTGTGGCACAGTGGGATAGCGGGCGCGTAAGTCGGGGTTTTGCCCGTCGATGGTGGGGATTCCGGCCGTCACGCCCCATCGGGACATTGATTCGACCCCGCCGGCGATCACCAGATCCTCGGCGCCGGCGGCGACGGCGGTGGCCGCGACCGTAACGGCCTGTTGGCCCGACCCACAGAAGCGGTTCAGCGTCATGCCCGGAACCGTCTGGGGCCAGCCGGCCAGCAGAACCGACAGCCGCGCGATGTCGTCGCCGTGGTCACCGCTGAGGATGCCGTTGCCGGCGATCACGTCGTCGACGTCCACCGGATCGAAACCGACCCGCTCGGCCAGCGCGGTCAGGCAGCCGGCCAGCAACGCTTGCGGATGAACGCGGTGCAGGGCCCCGTCGGGGCGGCCCCGCCCACGGGGCGTGCGTACCGCGTCAACGATCCAGGCGTCGATGTCAGGCTCCCATTCGGCGCTGACCAGCGGTCGGCGTTGTCGTCATCGCGATCTCCTTCAATCACCAGCGATCGTAATTCGTCTCTCGGCATTGGAGAACCGTCTTCTCTAAATTGGCGAAGCTATTCTCGCAACGTGCAGGACGCGGCATCTCTGGTCACGTCTGCCACACGGGCCTCGGGGTGGACGGAATCGACGGTTTGCCCGACTTGCAGCGACAATGCGCGATGCCCGCATCGCGCAGCCGCGCTGTCGCTACGAGGCGGGCTACAGCCCAGTCCTCCGGCGGCGTGACTGGTGTGCGCCAGGAGATGCTGGAGGAAGCTGACCTGGTCAAGGCCTTCCGGAACTCGGGCGGGGGGTGACAGGCCGGTGCATGCGGGGACGAAGGTCTGCTGGGACGAGGATCCCGAGGTCGCGCTCGAGACGGCGCACCGGCTGTGGGGCAACGAGGGGTTGCCCGGGCTGACCTCACAGATATTGCCGCGCCCCAAGGACTGCGCCGCCCTCATGCCGCTGGTCCCGCCGGAGAAGGTCGCCGAGAGCGTCGCATGCGGGCCGGACGCGGACAAGCACGCCGCACAGGTGCGCAACTACATCGATGCCGACATCGACGAGGTTACGTGCAGCAGATCGGCCCCGACATGGAGGGTTTGCTCGCGGCGTGGGAACGAGGCGTGCTGCCTCAACTGCGGGCGTGAGTTTCAGCCCTGAGACGGCTCCACGCGTTCCGGCGGGAGTGCCTGTCCGAGACCGGCATCGCCGTAGTAGCCCACCCGGAGCAAACCGGTGATCTCGCTGACCAAGGGCATCCGCGGATTGGTGCGGTTGCTGAGATCCTCGAATGCCGTCATCGCCAACGCGGGCAGCGCCGCAAGGAATTGCTCCTCCTCGACGCCGTACTCCCGCAGCGATCGCGGCATGTCCAGTCGGTCCAGCAGATCGTCAACCCCGTGAAACAGCCGACTGCGGCATTCGTCGGGCTCATGGCCACCGAAGATCAGCTGGCCGAGCTGCGCGTATTTGTCCGGCGCCACGTAGGCGGAATATCCCGGCGCGGGCATGAACTTGCTTGGCAGACTTGCGTTGTAACGCAGCACATGCGGCAGGAAGATCCCGTTCGCCCGGCCATGCGCGATCCCGAACCTCGCGCCGACGGCATGGGCGAGCGCGTGATTCGTCCCGACGAACGCATTCGAAAAGGCAAGCCCGGCAAGGGTTGCCGCATTGGACATGTCCGTTCGCGCGGATAGGTCGTCGGGGTCATCGTATGCCCTCGGCAGCGCGTCGAAGATCAGTCGTGCCGCCTGGGCGCACAACGCGTCTGTGTACGGCGAGGCGAAGATCGAGACGATCGCCTCCAGCGCGTGGGTCAGTGCGTCGATGCCGGTGTCGGCGGTCAGTTTCTGCGGCATCGACGAGGTCAGGACCGGGTCGACGATCGCGAGGTCTGGCACCAGGCTGTAGTCGACGAGCGTCTCCTTCTTCCCGCGCACCGTCAACACGGCCGCCGGCGACACTTCCGATCCGGTGCCCGATGTCGTTGGGACAGCGACCAATTGGACACGATGACGGTCGGTCGGGTAGTCGGCAACGCGCTTGCGGGGGTCCAGGAACGGCATCGTCAACTCGTCGAGGTCTCTTCTCCGGGTGTTCGTAGAACAGGCGGATCGCCTTGCCGGCGTCAAGCACCGAGCCGCCGCCAACTGCGATCAACAGGTCGGGTTGGACCCGCTGCAGCAGCGCGACGCCACGGCGGATCGTCGCCTCGTCGGGCTCCGGTGTCACCTCGCTGAACACCTGCACGTGTTTGGTGCGCAACCTGCCGCGCAGCAGGTCGACCACGCCGCGCTCTTCGGTCAGAGCATCGGTGATCACCACGACGATCTCGCAGTCGAGCTCGCGCAAGTTGTCGATTGCACCTTCGTTGAAGTAGGTGTTGGACGGGACGCGGAACCATTGCGGCGGGGTACGGCGGCGCGAGACGGTCTTGATGTTCAGCAGCTGCCGGTAGTTGACGTTCTCCGTCGTGCTCGACCCGCCCCAAGTGCCGCAACCCAGCGAGAACGTGGGGGTCAGGTTGTTGTAGACCCCGCCGAGAGCGCCGACCGCAGTGGGCGCGTTGACCAGGATGCGTCCGGTGCGAACCGCCAGGCCGTAGGCCCGGATGACGTCCTCGTCGTTGGCGTAGACCGCCGAGGTATGGCCCAATCCACCGTGCTCGGTGACCAGGACGGCGACGTCGATGCCGTGCTGGACGCTGCGCGCGCGCACCACCCCCAGCACGGGCATCAGCTTCTCCTGCACCAACGGGTGCGCGGCGAGTTCGTCCAGGTCGGCCGGCAGCGGCGCCAGCAGCACCTTCACGGTCGGTGACACGCTGAAGCCGGCCCGGGCGGCCAGTTCCGACGCCTTCTGTCCGACCGCCTCGAGCGAGATCTTGTCGCCGCAGCCAAACGCGAACTCCGCCACCGCCTGGGCCTCGTCGGGGGTGAGCAACCGGGCGCCCATCCGCTCGAACTCGGCCATCACCTCGTCGTATACCTCGTCGTCGATGACGCAGGTTTGCTCGGCAGGGCAGATGACTGACGAGTCAAAGGTTTTCGAGATCAGGATGTCGACGACGGCGCCCTTGAGGTCCGCGGTCTTGTGAATGTAGATCGGGGCGTTGCCGGGACCAACGGACTGAGCCCCGGCTTTCCGGCCGAATTCGCCAGCGCAACGATCTTCGGTCCGCCGGTCACCCAGATGAAGTCAACTTTTGGGTGTTTGAACAGGTAGTGCGTCACCTCGTGTGCCGCGTCCGGGATCACCTGCAGCGCGCCAGGTGGCATCCCGGCGGCTTCGGCCGCCGTGCGGAGGATCTCCAGGCTGCGTTCGCACGAGCGCACCGCAACTGGCGACGGTCGAAAGAGAATCGCGTTGCGGGTCTTGGCGGCCACGATCGCCTTGAACAGCACCGTCGAGGTCGGATTGGTCACGGGGGTGATGGCGAGCACCACCCCGATCGGCTCGGCCACGTGCACAATGTTGTTCTCGACGTCCTCGTCGATTACTCCGACCGATTTCTTGCCGCGCAGATAGTCGTGGAGGAATTCGGTGGCCACATAGTTCTTGACGACCTTGTCCTCGAAAACGCCAAATCCGGTTTCCTCGATAGCCACACTCGCGAGTTCCGCCGCTGCGCGGACCCCGGCGCGCACCATCGCCTCGACGATCGCATCGACCTGCTGCTGGTCAAGCTTGCGGAATGCCCGTGCCGCCTCGGCCGCGGTGTCGACGATCGCGTCGACTTCGTGTCTGCGCTGCTCGTCAACCGCGGGTGCTTCGAGGGAGGAGGTGGGCTCGGTTTGCGTAGTGGTCATGATCGCGTTTCTCGACTCAGGAAGGGACACCGGGGGTCTCCAGAATGAGCAGATGCTACGCCGACCGCCTCGAGGCAAAGTAGGGCTGAAAGGCCCTCGACGATCTGGCCCGGGCAGGCCACATCTGGCGCGTGCGGACCGCCCGCCGTGCGCGGCCCTCGCCGACACTGGCGCTCATGCACATCACCGTCGACTACGACCTGTGTGAGGGACACGGGCAGTGCTTGCTGGCCGCGCCAGACGTATTCGATATTCCGGACGGTGCCGAACAAGTGGTGGTGCTCGAGCCCGACCCGCCGGAAGCCGACCGTGAACGTGTGATTCGTGCTGCCGCGATGTGTCCCGCGCAGGCGATCCGAATCCTCAACTGATTCGGTCGGTTTCGGCAACGTCGTCAAGCAAGCGGTAGCGGCCGGCCAACGCGGCAGCCGCAATGCGGTTGCTGACGCCGAGTTTGTGCAGTAGCGCGGCGACCATGCGTTTGGCGGTGCGCTCCGACACCAGCATCCGGCGGGCGATGTCGCCGGTCTCCATTCCGGTCGCCAGCAGGGTCCACAGTTGAAGGTCCTGGGCGGACAGACTGTCCAGCAGCTCCGACGGCGGCTTGCGAATGTTGCTCAGCAGCGCGTCGAGCAGCGCGCCGTCGATGACCCGCAGTCCCTCGGCGAGGGTCCACAGCGGGCCGGCCAGCGCCTCGGGGCGCGCGGTCTTGGGCAGAAAACCGTCGGCACCGGCCCGCAACGCCTCTTCGGCCAGCCTCAAATCGTCCGTTCCCGACAGCGCCAGGATCCGCGTCTTCGGGTGGCGCGCCTTGATGTGCCGGATGGCGGCCACCCCGCCCAGTGGCGGCATCGACAGGTCGATGATCGCGACATCGGCACGGCAACGGGCTACCAGGTCGGCGGCCTCCTCGACATATGTCGTCTGACCGCCGACCGTGAACAAGTCGCCCCATTCGCGGGTGAGCAGCAGGGCCAGGCCCTGTGCGAACAGCTCGTGGTCGTCCACGATCACCACGACATACGGCGAGCGGGTCATTGCCGCGATGCTAGCCCTAACTCTATGGTCAGCCGGGTGAGACCGCTCGATCAGCTCAGCACCACGGTGGACTTCGACGGGGAGGACTACGGGCTCGCCCGCATCGTCGTCGCGGTAAGGGTCGCCGTGGTCATCTCGATCGGTGTCCTGCTCGCGATCGGACCGCACTGGCTGCGTCAGCACGCCGCGGCCACCGTCGCGCGTTCTGGCCGCCGCGATGCTCTACGCGGCCGTGCTGATGGCCTATCCGCAGCTGGAGGTCCGTCGCACTCGGTACTCGTGGCTGGTCACCGGGTTCGACTCGGCGTTCACGCTGGCGCTCATCGCGCTGAGTGGAGGGGTCTACAGTCCTGTGGTCGCGGTGTTGGCGTTGGCGGTCATCGCCTCGGCGGCGCGGCTGTCGTTCAAGGAAACCTTGCTCGTAGCGACCCTTCTGGGCGCCGCCTACATTCCCGTGGCGCTGATGTCGTCGCCGAGGCTTCCGGTCACTGAGGCTCCGGCGCTACAGGCAAGCTGGTCGGCGCTGTATTTGATCTTCGTCGCGATCATCACCGCGGGGCTGTCCGCGCTCGCCGAACGCGAACACCGTTCCCGCCTGCGGGCGCTGGTAGAGGCCGAGGCCGAACATGCCGCCGCGGAGGAGGAACGCGACCTGCGGGCCCGCCTGCTGCGCTCCTATCAGTCGCAACAGGATGGGCTACAGGTGCTGGTGCATGAATTCCGCACGCCGGTAACGTCTTTGGAGGCGCTGACGGAGGCGCTGACTTCAACCCATCCGATGTCGCGGGCCGACCGGGATACGAGTCTGCGGCTGGTGGCCCGGCATGTGCACCACCTAGCCGACATGCTTGACGCGTTGTCCGACGTCGCGCTGAGTCGCCGCCCGACGTTCTCGGCGGGCCGGATTCGCCGCGTCGACGTGGGCGACCTCGTTGTCGCCGCCGCCGATGCTGTTGGCCTGGCGCCACCGCGGTTGCGGCTGGCCGTCGGCGGCAACGTCGGAGCCGTGGCCGTGAACGCCCAGGGGCTGCGCCGGGTGCTGACCAATCTGCTGGAGAACGCCTCCCGGCATGGCCGAGGGCAACCGGTCGACGTCACGTGCTCGCGCGACGGCGACGAGTTCGTCGTCATGGTGCTCGACCGCGGTCCCGGTATCCCGGCCGAGAGCCTCGGCGAGCTGACCACCAAGTACGTCAGCGTCGGCGGGCAGCGCGGAACCGCTGGGCTGGGCCTGTGGATCGTGCAGCAGATCGCCGAAGCAATGGGCGGCCGAGTGGACTTCAGTGCGCGCGACGGCGGCGGATTGGCGGCCACCTTCCGCGCACCGATCGCCTGATCGACCGTTCCACGCCCTGGCCCGTGCAGGCCAGTGATTGGCACGCGCGTCTGTCCCGGGCCGCGATCGCGCCGGCCAGCATGGGAACCATGCCGCGGTGACGCGCACCACAGCACACCGCCAGAAAGGGCCCCTGATGACCGCACCCACGACCGCGCCCACCCACAAAGACATCGATTTGAGCGCACGCGCCTTCTGGGCGAAACCTCCCGAAGAGCGCGATGCCGCGTTCGCGGTCCTGCGCGCGGAGAACCCGGTGCCGTGGAGCCGCCCCGCGGAGTCGGATCTACTGCCCCCCGAGCTCAACACCAAGGGGTTCTGGTCGCTGACCAAGCAGGAGGACATCCGCATGGCCAGCCGGCATCCGGAGATTTTCTCGTCGGCCCAGGGCATCACGATGGAGGACTTCGCCCCGGAAGCGGTGGAGATCGCGCAGTCGTTCATCGCGATGGACGCTCCGCGGCACACCCAGCTCCGCGGGATCACGACGGAAGCCTTCAAGCCCAAGAACGTGCGCCGCTTGGAAGGGTGGATCCGCGGCCACGCCCACGACCTGGTCAGCGAGATGGCGCACCTGGGTGAAGGGGACTTCGTCCAACTCGTGTCGGTGAAACTGCCCGGCCGCATCTTCGGCAGCTTCTTCGGGCTGCCCGAAGGCGAGCTGCGCGACAAGGCCGTCAGCGCCGCCCAGCGGCTGGTGGGCTGGACCGACCCGAACATCCGCGGCGAGCAGAGCGAACTGGAGCTGTTCATGGGCGCCGTCATGGATCTGCACGAGGTGGCAACCGTGTTGATCCCCGAGCGGCGGGCCGATCCCGGTGACGACCTGATGACCTGGATGGTGCAGGCCGAGTTCGACGGCAAGAAGATGACCGACGACGAGCTGAAGGCCTTCTTCGTGTTGATGGGCGTCGCGTCCAACGACACCACGCGGCACGCCTCGGCCCACGCCATTGCCGCCCTCTCGAAGTTCCCCGACCAACGCGCGCTGCTCGTCGAGGACGTCGAGGGCCGGGTCGGCACCGCCGTCGAGGAGGTGCTGCGCTGGGGATCGCCGTTGCTGCACATGCGCCGCACCGCCACCCAGGACATCACGGTGCGCGGCTCGGAGATCAAGGCCGGCGACAAGGTCGTGCTCTGGTACTACTCGGGCAACCGCGACGAGGACGCCTTCGAAGATCCGCATTCGTTCAGCATCCTGCGAAACCCGAACCCGCACATCGCCTTCGGTGGTGGCGGCCCGCACTTCTGCCTGGGCGCGGCGCTGGCCCGCACGATGCTCAAGGCGCTGCTCACCGAGGTCTACACGCGCATTCCGGACATCTCGGCACCAGAGCCCAATTACGCCCTCGCCAACTTCATCAATGGCGTCAACAGTCTGCCGGCGACCTGGACGCCCGAGAAGCGCTGACCTCAAGGAGTTTGCAATGAAGACCAAAGCAGCGGTGCTGTGGGGGCTGCACCAGAAGTGGGAAGTCGAAGAGGTCGACCTCGACGGGCCCAAGGAGAACGAGGTCCTGGTCAAGGTGGCGGCCGCGGGCCTGTGTCACTCCGACGATCACCTGATCACCGGCGACATGCCGATGCAGTTGCCGGTGGTCGGCGGCCATGAGGGCGCCGGCGTCGTCGTCGAGGTCGGCCCGGGTGTCACCGACGTCGCCGAGGGCGATTCGGTGGCGTTGAGTTTCATTCCGGCCTGCGGTCGGTGCCAACCGTGTTCGCGCGGCATGAGCAACCTGTGCGTGCTCGGCGCCGCCATCATCGCCGGGCCGCAACTCGACGGCACCTTCCGGTTTCACGTCAAAGGCCAGGGCCTGGGCCAAATGTGCGTGCTGGGGACCTTCTCCGAGTACACGGTGGTGCCACTGGCGTCGGTGATCAAGGTGGACCCGTCCACCGCGCTGGACACCGCCGCCCTGGTCGGGTGCGGAGTCACCACCGGCTACGGCAGCATGGTGCGCACCGGCGAAGCGCGAGACGGCGACACCGTGGTGGTCATGGGTGTAGGCGGGATCGGCGTGAACGCGGTGCAGGGCGCACGGGTTGCGGGCGCCCGCATCATCGTCGCGCTCGATCCCGTCGAGTACAAACGCGGCCGCTCCCTCGAGTTCGGTGCGACCCACACCGCGGCGACGGTCGAGGAGGCGCAAGCGCTGGTCACCGACCTGACGCGCGGCCAGATGGCCGACGTGTGCGTGGTCAGCACCGACTCGGCCGAGGGCGCGTATGTGGCGCAGGCGCTGAGCCTGGTTGGCAAGCGCGGCCGGGTGGTGATGACGGCGATCCCGCACCCCACCGACACGTGCGTCGACATGTCGCTGTTCGACTTGACCCTCTATGAGAAGCAGGTCCGCGGATCGCTGTTCGGATCGTCGAATCCCCGCACGACATCCCTCGCATGCTCGACCTCTATCACGCCGGACGGCTGAAGCTCGACGAGCTCGTCACCCGCGAATACACCCTCGAGGAGATCAACCAAGGCTACGACGACATGCACGCCGGGTGAATCTGCGCGGGCTGATTCGGTTTTGAACCGTCGCATGATCAGCCTCATCACCATTGCCTGCATTTTCGCGGCCCCGGTGGGCATCCCAGCCGGGGTCAGCGCCCTGCACCACGCCGCCGAGGTGTGGGAGGGCTTCGCACGGTGGCGCCGGCGGAGCCGATGACAAGGGTGAAGCCGCACCGGCAAACTCACCAAAAACGATCTGCAGCAACAGCTTACGGCCCAAGTTGGTGCCGCCGGTGAGCCCTTCCCATTTCGCGATCTCGTTCGCACGCGCTTCCGCAACGTGGCGGTAGATGGCCAGGGCGTCGGCGCCGAGCAGCAAGAACGCGGGCGGCTCGGGTGACTCGACCGCCGCGATGATCGCGGCGCCGGCCTTGGCCGGGTCGCCGGCCTGGTTGCCGTGCATGGTGTCGTTCTCCTTGCGCCGCTTCCCGGCGGTGTCGGCGTAGTCGTCGATGACCGTGGCCGACTGCACCAGCGAGCGTCCGGCGAAGTCGGTGCGGAACGCGCCCGGCTCGACGACCGTCACCGAAATACCCAGCGGCGCGAGCTCACCGCGCAGGGCCCCGCTCATCCCTTCGATCGCGGCCTTGGCCGCCGCGTAGTAGCCGGACCCCACCGGGTGCACAGTTGCGCCGATCGAGGAGATGTTCACGATCGCGCCACTGCGGCGCGACCGCATCCCGGGCAGCACGGCCTTGATCATCGCGACGGTACCGAAGAAGTGCGTCTCGAAAAGAGCCCGGACTTCGGCGTCATCACCCTCCTCGACCGCGGCGCGATAACCGTAGCCGGCGTTGTTGACCAGCACGTCCACGGCGCCGAACCGGTCGTGCGCCTGCCGAACGGCGGAGGTGACCTGGGCAGGGTTGGTGACGTCGAGGGCCACGGCCAGCACCCGCTCGGGTGTGGAATCGGCCAGGTCGGCGAGGTTGGCGACGTCGCGTGCGGTGACGACCGCGTTGTGACCGGCCGCGAGGACGGCTTCGGCCAGCGCCCGGCCGAGTCCCGTCGAGCAGCCGGTGATGAGCCAGGTGGACATCCGATTGGTTTCCTTTCGCTATCGGGGCAAAAAGTACGGGATCGAGGTGCACCCCTTTTGCGGTCGCAGACACGCGCGTGAACTATCGTCCATCTCAAGCATCGGCGACCGGCGAAAGGGGACCGCAGTGAGGACCCTAGAAGGCGTTCTGGCCGGGCACCCGTTCTTCGGCGGGATAGATTCGCGCTATTTGCCGTTGGTGCTGGGCTGCGCCGCGAACGTGCGCTTTTCCTCGGGCGAGTTGATATTCCGTGAGGGAGAACCGGCCGACCACTTCTATCTCATTCGCACCGGCCGGATCGCGATCGAAACCCACATTCCCGGGCGTGGCGGGGTGACGGTGCAGACGCTCGCAGACGGCGACATCCTGGGCTGGTCGTGGCTGGTTCCGCCGTACACCTCGCGGTTCGATGCCCGCTCGGCGGAGGTCACGCGAGCGATCGCATTCGACGGCAAGTGCCTGCGGGGCAAGTGCGAAGAGGACCACGAGCTGGGCTACGAGTTGCAGAAGCGCGTTATTGCCGTCCTCGGGCAGTATCTCGATGCGACGCGGTTCCGGTTGTTGGACGTCTACGCGGACGCCATCGAATAGGCGGGCGCGCCGACTCAACCGTCGAACGCGGGGCCGTCGAAGCGATGCCGGGTGACGAACTCGGCGACCGGGCGGCGGCGCAGCTTGGTCAACTGCCGCACCGGCTTGCCGAGGGGCACGATCGCGGCGACCGCGTGGCGCTCGGGAATGCCCACCAGTTGGCGGACCTGATCCTCGGCGGCGATGGCCATGGTCGTGAGGGTGCCGCCGAAGCCCTCGTTGCGGGCGGCCAGCAGGATGTTCCATACCAGCGGATAGACCGACGCCCCGCCCGCCAGGCCGACACGGTCCAGGTGCTGATCGAGTGCGGCGACCACTCCGAGGTCGACCGAGACGACGAGCACGACCGGCGCTTTGGCGATCGGTGCGACGAACGTGTCGGGGATTTCGGTGTTGTCGATGGCCTCTTGCGGCAGGCCGCTGGGATGAACTGAGTTCCAGGGGTTTTCGCCCGCCTGCAGTTGGGCGAAGTAGCGCCGGGCCGCGGGAGCGCCGAGTTCCGCGAGCCGGCGGCGGGCCTCGGGGTCGCGGACCACGGTGATGTGGGCGCCTTGTCGGTTGCCGCCGCTGGGTGCGAACCGGGCGTTGTCGAAGATGCGCGACAACACGTCGTCGGGCAGGGGGTCATCGGTGAACTCGCGGGCGGCGAAGGTCGTGCGCATGACGTCGTAGAGATCCATGGCCGTCTCACGCCGTCTTGGACACGCAGCGCTCCAGGTGGAAGGTGCGCTTGAAGCCGGCCGGCTGCGTGGTCAGGGTGACTTCCACCGCTCCGCTGGGCGCGATCACGTAGCGCTCCTCGACGTCGGGTCCGTCACGCCAGCGGCCGACCGCCTGCAGCCCGAGGTCGTCGCTGTCACGCAGGGAGGGGTCGAAAGGGAACAGGACCGGGTCGTAGGGCGTGATATCCCCGTCGGGGCGGCCGTCGACCAGCCGGCTGCACTCCACGAACCGGAAGTGTCCGATGTTGTGCGCCGCCCGGTAGGTCCGCTTGACCACCAGCGGCGGCTGCCCGTCGGCGGGCAGCGCGACGTCCTTGCACACGATCGGATCGAAGACCACATCGGCGCCGGCCTCGGCCTCTCGGAAGACCCCGAAGTTGCGCGAGAAGCGTTCCGACAGCGCGAAACCCGCCTCCTTGTCGAGGAAGACGGCGAGTCCGATGGCCGTGGCGGCGAAGGGATGCGGGGAGCGTTTGACGCGCTTGTCGCCGAAGGTGGTGCGCAGCATCCGCGAAACCAGGGGAAAGCTCCCCGCCCCGCCCACCACGTAGATGCCCGCGACCTCCGACCACGCCACGTCCTTGCCCCCCGCCGCCGGGTTGTGCAGGACGCGGTCGAGCAACGCCATGGTCTCCCCGACGAGCGGCGCACATATCGCGTAGACGTCGTCGATGGGGCAGGAGAACGGCGGCCGATCCGCCCCGTCAATTCCGGTGAGATCCACCAGGAAGCGGCGGGTCTGCGGCCCGACGGCCTCCTTCCGGGCGGCGCACTCCTCTCCGAGTAGGTCGCGCGCCGCGGCGTCCAGCCCGGCCAGGTTCGAGCGGCTCAGGACCAGGCCGAGGATGGCGTCGTCGAAGTCGTCACCGCCGAGGCGTTGGATGCCCTCGCTGACCACCACCTCGTGCGCGTGACCGGTCATTTTCAGCAGGGACGCGTCGAAGGTGCCGCCGCCGAGGTCGTAGATGAGCACGTACTCGCGCTTGGCGCTGATGCTGGAGCGGTAGCGATGGGCGTATTCCAGGCTGGCGGCCGACGGCTCGTTCAGCAGCGCGGCGACCTGGAAACCCGCCGCCACGAAGGCGTCCAGGGTCAGCAGGCGCTGGGCGCTGGAGGCATTGGCCGGCACGCTGATCGCGGCCTCGATCGGTTCGCCCGCCGTCAGGCCGGCGTTCGAGCGGCGCGCCAGGTCGCTTTTGAGCTGGGCGAAAAAGCCGGTGAGAAGTTCGCTCAGTCGGTAGTCACGACCGGCCAGGTTCACCTCGGTCTGCGGCCCGGCTTCGTTGAGGAGACGCTTGAACGATCGCAGTACCGACCATCCCGGCTCGTGGCGGACGGCGGCGGCGTCCACACCGAACCGCAACTCACCGGCGGCGTTGGCCGCGATCAGCGACGGCCAGGTATCGGCTCCGTCGAACGAAACGACCGGGTAGTTGCCTCTGTCGACGGCGGCAACGACGGTGTGGGTGGTGCCAAAGTCGATACCGACTCGCATCGCCCGATTTTAGGACCGGGCCACCGGTTTCGGCACAACCTTGACGCGGCGCGCCGGCCGCGGCCGACGCCGCCCGGTGCCGAGGGGCAATCCGCGTTGCGAGCTTCGCGCTCACGGCAGCGGAGCTGACAGCGGCGACCAGGCTCACAACCTGCCCATTTCGCTCGCCCTGAGGACGTTCCGGCAGCACCGGCTCGCCGGACGGATCGCGGCCGAGCACGTGAGTGTGCAGACGTGCGATCCCGAGCCGACGCTCGCGCGAGTCGCAGACGGCGGCTGACTACCCGCAGCGAACGAGGTATGAAGCGACGGTTCAGTTGCGCTGCGCCGCTTCGGTCCAGGCGTCCCACCGTTTTTGCAGTGCGCGCTCGCCGGCCGTCGGAACCAGACCGGACGGCGCGAACATCTTCGACGGCACCGGATCGTCCTCGGTGAGCGGCCTTCCGCCGCCGCGGATTGCCCTGAGCACAACGACAATTCCGGCGACGACCACGATCCCGACCGCCACCGCGAAGAGAATCGACAGCGTGCCTTGGATGACGGTGTTCCTGATGACGTCATTGATCTGATGGGCGTTCTCGGCCGAACCGAACGAAGTCTTTCCCGCGTTTCTGCGCCGCCAGGTACCGGGCGTGCTGGGTCCAGTAGCCGACGGCGGGATCCGTGGAGAAGACCTTCTGCCACGACGCGGTCAGCGTGACCGTCAGATCCCACAGGAGGGCAATTCCCGGAATCCACGCCCACCTCAGCAGGCCCTTCTTGACGACGACGACGGTGACGACCGTCAGCGCGATGGCCGCGAGTAGCTGGTTGGCGATACCGAACAGCGGGAACAGCGTGTTGATGCCGCCCAGCGGATCGGTCACACCCATCAGCAGGATGCTGCCCCATGCGGCGGCCACAGCGAGGCTGCAGATCCACACGCCCGGGCGCCAGCTGGGGTTTCGCAGCGTGGCCAGCGAACCACCGAGGTTGCCGAGCGTGTCCGACAGCATGAACCGCGCGACGCGAGTGCCGGCATCGACGGCGGTCAGGATGAACAGCGCCTCGAACATGATGGCGAAGTGGTACCAGAACGCCTTGAGGCCCGCGCCGCCGAAAGCCCGCTGCAGTACCTCGGACATGCCGACCGCCAGCGTCGGCGCACCGCCGGTGCGCGACACGATCGACTTCTCGCCCACGCCCGCGGCGGCCTGAGTGAGCTGGTCCGCGGTCGTCGGCGCGCCGGGGAGGCCGAGTCCGTTGACGTAGTGCGCGGCCGTGGCCGCGGTGCCGCCGGTCCGGGCGGCCGGGGCGTTGAGCGTGAAGTACAGGTGCTGGTCCAGGATCGACGCGCTGATCAGCGCCGTGACCGCGACGAACGACTCGGTGAGCATGCCGCCGTAGCCGATCAGCCGCATCTGGCTTTCCTTCTCCAGCATTTTGGGCGTTGTCCCCGACGAGATCAGCGCGTGAAAACCCGACAGCGCCCCGCAGGCGATGGTGATGAACAGGAACGGGAACAGCGACCCGGGGAACACCGGCCCGTCGCCGCCGGCGGCAAACCGCGAGACGGCGGGCGCCTCCATCAACGGCCGGGAGAGGCAGATGCCGATCGCCAGTAAGGCGATGGCGCCGACCTTCATGAACGTCGACAGGTAGTCGCGCGGCGCAAGCAACAGCCACACCGGCAGTACCGACGCCACGAAGCCGTAGACGATGATCAACCAGGACACCGTGACCGGCGAAAGGTTCAACCACGATGTGCCCCAAGGTGTTTCGGCGACCCAACTGCCCGCGGCCACCGCGACCAGCAGTAACACGAAGCCGATGAGCGACACTTCGCCCACCCGCCCGGGCCGTAGGAACCGCACGTAGCAGCCCATGAAGAGGGCGATGGGGATGGTCATGGCGATGGAGAACACACCCCAGGGGCTCTGCGCCAGCGCCCGCACAACTACCAGCGCCAGCACCGCGATGATGATCACCATGATGACGAGCACCCCGACGAGCGCGGCCGCCCCGCCGACGATGCCGAGTTCGTCGCGGGCCATCTGCCCCAGGGAGCGGCCCCGCCGCCGGGTGGAAAGCCACAGCACCAGGTAGTCCTGGACGCCGCCGGCGAGCACCGCGCCGACGACGATCCAGATGGTGCACGGCAGATAGCCCATCTGCGCGGCCAGCACCGGGCCGACGAGTGGCCCCGCCCCGGCGATGGCGGCGAAATGGTGACCGAACACCATGCGCCGGTCGGTCGGCAGGTAGTCGGTGCCGTTGTCGAGGACCTCGGCCGGCGTGGCGTGATCGTCGCGCGGTCGAACGATCTTCGTCTCGATCAACCGCGCGTAGAACCGGAACCCGATGACGTAGGTGCAGATCGCGGCGACGACCAGCCAGACCGCGTTGACCGCCTCGCCGCGGGCGAACGCGACGGTCGCCCAGGCGACCGCCCCGATCACCGCGATGGTCCCGAAGACGATCCGGTGCCGCACCGTGATGGGGGACCGGTCGACGATCGCGACGGGAGGCAGATTCTCGTCGGTCCGGATGTAGGTCACGTCGCGGACCACGGGGCCTCCCTTTCTTTGCGCGAGTGTGAATGTACCGACGCGTGGCCAGCGTAGTAAGAGGGTGTCGCGTCGAAAAAATCACTGTCGCGCCCAGGTCAATACAGCGCCCGCACGGCGTCGATGGTGTCGGCTTCCGCCGGACCCTTGTCGTCGCGGTAGCGCAGCACGCGGGCGAACCGCAACGCCACGCCGCCCGGGTACCGCGAGGATTTCTGCACGCCGTCCAGGGCCACCTCGACCACCTGCTCCGGCCGCAGCGTGACGACATAATCGTGGGTTCCGTCGGCCGCGAGTTCGGTGAACCGGACGGTCTGCCAGTCCAGCATGGCGTCGGTCATGCCTTTGAAAGTCTTGCCCACCATGATGAATTCACCGGTGGCCGGATCGCGCGCGCCCAGGTGAATGTTGGAAAGCTTCCCGCGGCGCCGCCCCGATCCCCACTCCACGGCGAGCACCACCAGGTCCAGCGTGTGCACGGGCTTGACCTTCAGCCAGCCCGCCCCGCGCCGGCCCGCTTGATACGGCGCATCGGGGGCCTTGGCCATCACCCCTTCGTGGCCGGCGGCCAGGGTGGCGTCCAGGAAGCCGGCGGCCTCCGCAGGGTCGGACGTCATCAGCCGGTCGACGCGGTGCACGGGCGGCACCAGTGCATCCAGGGCGGCCAGCCGGTCGGTGGCCGGCGCGTCGAGCAGGTCGATGCCGTCGCGGTGCAAGATGTCGAAGAAGAACACCGAAAGCGACTGTGTTGCACGGGCTGCCGCGACGTCCACGGAACGGCCGAATCGGGACGCAGTGACCTGGAAGCGGTGTGGCCGCCCATCCGGCCGCAGCGCGATCGCCTCGCCATCGGCGATCAGGTGGTCGACCGGGAGCGCCAGCGTCGCCTCCGCCACCTCGGGCAGCCGCGCCGTGACGTCGTCCAGGCTGCGGGTGTAGACCGTCACGTCGTCGCCGGCCCGGTGGATCTGCACCCGGGCGCCATCCAGCTTCGCCTCGAATATGGCGGTGCCACCATGGCGTTCGAGCGCATCGGACACGCTGGCCGCGGTCTGCGCCAGCATCGGGCCCACGGGCCGGCCCACCCGCATCGTGAAGGCGTCCAGCGCCGCCGCCCCGCCGGACAACGCGGCGGCGGCGACCGCGGGCAGGTCCCCGCCCAGCATCGCGGCGCGCTGCACCGCGGCGGCGGAGATTCCGGCGGCCCTGGCCACCGCGTCGGCCATGACGCCGGCCAGCGCGCCCTGGCGAAGTTCGCCGCTCAGCAGCCGCAGCAGAAAGGTCTGCTCGGATTCGGTTGCGGCCGCGAACAGCCCCGCCAGGAGTTCGGCGCGCCGGGCCTGCGAACCTTTGCCGGCGACGGCGCCGATGTCGGCGAAGGTGGCGTCGACGCCGGCGATCGTGAGCACGGGATGCGGTGCCGGCGGTGGACGCGACCGCAGCGCCGCCCAGCCGACCCCGATCTGACGTTGGCGCAGCTCACCGGAGAGCCACGACACGATGATGCCGACCGATTCCGGTTCGGGCGCGGCGCGCCGCAGCAGGTCGGCGATGCGGGCGACCTTGGCCAACCGCGACGAGGTGCCGCCCACGTCGAGCGACGCGGTCGCCACGTCGAGAAGGAGCACGTTGATCAGCTTGGCATGGCTCGCCGACAACCGTCGGCGACGGACAGGCTAGCGTGCCTACGTAACGTTACAGTTTCCAGGGATTCTGACAAGCCACGAAGGAGAGGTCCGGATGGAGATCAACGGGAAGAAGGCCGTCGTCATCGGCGGCGCGTCGGGGATGGGTCGGGCCACCGCCGAACTGCTGGCGGAACGCGGCGCGGACGTCGCGGTGCTGGACCGGGAAAACTCCGACGGCAAGACCGTCGCGCAGGGGATCGGCGGCGCGTTCTACCCGGTCGACGTCACCGACTTCACCGGCACCGAGGAGACCCTGCAGGCGGCGGTCGACAAGCTGGGCGGCCTGCACGTCGTGGTGACCACGGCCGGGGGCGGCATCGCCATGCGCACCCTGACCAAGAACGGCCCGCACGACCTCGAATCCTTCCGATCGGTCGTCGATCTCAACCTCATCGCCACCTTCAACATCAGCCGGCTGGCGGCCGCGCACATGGCCAAGAACGAGCCCGAGGATGAGGAGCGCGGCGTCATCATCAACACGGCGTCGATCGCCGCCTTCGAGGGGCAGATCGGTCAGATCGCCTACACGGCCGCCAAAGCCGGGATCGCCGGCATGTGCCTCACGATGGCTCGTGATCTGGGGTCGATGGGGATCCGGGTGCTCGCGATCGCGCCCAGCCTGTTCCTGACCGGGATCACCGCGATGGTTCCCGACGAGATGGCGGCCGCGCTCACCAGGGATGCCGCTTTCCCGAAGCGGATGGGCCGGCCGATCGAGTACGCCAAGCTGGCGGCGGCGATCGTCGACAACCCGATGCTCAACGGCCAGTGCATCCGCCTGGATGCCGGGCAGCGGTTCGCGCCCAAGTAGAGACCAAGTAGGGACCCACGCCGGCGCCCGCCCGGCATTGAGTACACTCTTTAGGCAGCCGCCCCGCTCCCCCTCGGAGCGGGGCTGGCGGTCAGCCCAGACTGCAGCGCGAGGAGGCCCTGGTGGGTATCGCACTGACCGACGACCATCGCGAACTCGCCGAGGTGGCCCGCTCGTTCCTGACCTCGCAGAAGGCTCGCTGGGCGGCGCGCTCGCTGCTCGACGCTCCCGACGAGGCGCGGCCCGGCTTCTGGCAGAACCTGGTCGAGCTCGGTTGGCTGGGATTGCACATCGACGAAGAGCACGGCGGTTCGGGCTATGGGTTGCCCGAACTCGTGGTCGTGGTCGAGGAGCTCGGCCGCGCGGTGGCTCCCGGCCCGTTCGTGCCGACGGTGATCGCCTCGGCGGTGATCGCCAAAAACGGTTCCGCGGAACAGAAGTCGCGGCTGCTGCCGGGGCTCACGGACGGAACCGCCGCCGCGGGCGTCGGACTGGCCGGCGAAGTCCTGGTCAAGGATGGAATCGCCGACGGTGAGGCCGGGATCGTCCTGGGCGCCGGGCTCGCCGACCTGTTGATGATCGCCGCGGGCGACGACGTCTTGCTGCTGGAACGCGGCCGCGCCGGTGTGTCGGTGGACGTGCCGGAGAACCTCGATCCGACCCGGCGCTCCGGACGCGTGCGCCTGCAGGGCGTGCGCATCTCCGCCGACGACATCTTGCCGCGGGCGCGGGAATCGGCGTTGGCCCGGGCGCGGACGCTGCTGGCCGCCGAGGCCGTCGGCGGCGCCGCCGACTGCGTGGACTCGGCGGTCGAGTACGCCAAGGTGCGCCAGCAGTTCGGCCGCACGATCGCGACTTTCCAAGCGGTGAAACACCATTGCGCGAACATGCTGGTGGCCGCCGAGTCGGCGGTGGCCGCCGTCTGGGACGCGTCTCGTGCGGCGGCCGAGGACTCGTCAGAGGACGAGGCGCAGTTCCGTCTCGTCGCCGCGGTCGCCGCGGCGCTGGCATTGCCGGCCTATGCGCGCAACGCCGAACTCAACATCCAGGTACACGGCGGGATCGGCTTCACCTGGGAGCACGACGCGCACCTGCACCTGCGCCGCGCGGTGGTGCTCGCGGCTTTGTTCGGCGGGGACGCCCCGGCCCGGGACGTCTTCGACCGGACCGCGGCCGGCGCCACCCGGGACAACAGCCTGGACCTGCCGCCCGAGGCCGAGCAGCTGCGCACCCGGATTCACGCCGACGCCGCGGAGATCGCCGCGCTGGACAAAGACGCCCAGCGCGACAAGCTGATCGAGACCGGCTACGTGATGCCGCACTGGCCCAAACCGTGGGGTCGCGCGGCCGACGCCGTCGAGCAGCTGGTGATCGAGGAGGAGTTCCGGGCGGCCGGCATCAAGCGCCCCGACTACGGCATCACCGGATGGGTGATCCTGACCCTGATCCAGCACGGAACACCTTGGCAGATAGAACGATTCGTCGAGAAGGCGCTGCGCAAGGACGAGATCTGGTGCCAGCTGTTCTCCGAACCGGAGGCCGGCTCGGACGCAGCCTCCATCCGGACCCGGGCCACCAGGGTCGACGGAGGCTGGAAGATCAACGGCCAAAAGGTGTGGACCAGCGGCGCCCACTACTGCGCGCGCGGCCTGGCGACCGTGCGCACCGACCCCGACGCCCCGAAGCACGCCGGCATCACCACGGTGATCGTCGACATGAAGGCGCCCGAGGTCGAGGTGCGGCCGCTGCGGCAGATCACCGGCGGCGCGGACTTCAACGAGGTGTTTTTCAACGATCTCTTCGTGCCCGACGAAGACGTCGTCGGGGCGCCCAACTCAGGGTGGACGGTCGCGCGGGCGACGCTGGGCAACGAGCGTGTCAGCATCGGCGGCAGCGGGTCGTTCTACGAGGGGCTGGCGGCCGGGCTGGTCCAGCTGGCCCAGCAGCATGCGGACCGGTTGGCGGGCGCGGATGTCCGCGTCGGGACCTACCTCGCCAACGAAACCGCGCTGCGGCTGCTCAATCTGCGCCGGGTGGCCCGCAGCGTCGAGGGGACGGGCCCGGGCCCGGAAGGCAACGTCACCAAGCTCAAGCTGGCCGATCACATGATCGAGGGCGCCGCGATCACCGCGGCGCTGCTGGGCCCCGAGGTTGCGCTAATCGACGGTCCCGGTGCGCTGGCAGGCAGGATGATGATGGGCGCCCGCGGCATGGCGATCGCCGGCGGTACCTCGGAGGTGACCCGTAACCAGATCGCCGAGCGGATTCTCGGCATGCCGCGTGACCCGCTGATCAACTGACCCAGGGCTCGCCTGCGGGGGAGCGCCCCCGGCTCGATCAAGCCGGTGCGAATTGGGGGGCCCCGCCGCTGCCGCGCTCCGGCCGCAGACCGACGGCCATCCCGCAGGTCACCGACTCCGGCTGGCAGCCAATGACATTGGCGGCGATCCGCAGCCCGCTCTGTTCCGCCAGTTCCACCAGCGCGATGACGTAGGGGACCGGGATCTCCGGGTTGTACGGGTGGTAGTTCACCGTGTAGGTGAACACCGTGCCGCGCCCGGAGACCGGACGCGCGACCAGCGGCCCGCCGCAGTCGCGGCACTGCCCGGCCGGCGGATGCACCCAGCGCGCGCATTGGTCGCAGTGCTCGATGAGCAACTCGGGCGTCGGCTCGGCTGGCACGGGCAATACAGTACACTCTATTGGTTCTCGGCGAGCGCCGGGTCTCGGTGGACGGGCGGGTGTCTATGACCCTTTTCGAAAAGGACGCGATTCTTTCCGGCGTCGGCATCTCGCGGATCGGCCGTCGCACCGGCATTCCGGGCCTGCAGTTGACCATGGAGGCGGTGCGCGCCGCCATCGGCGACGCGGGCCTCGCCGCGGCCGACATCGACGGCATCGCGACGCTGGGCGACACGCCCGCTCAGGACGTCAACGCCGAACTCGGCATCGCCGCCGCGGACTGCGGGTCGGGCTTCGGCACGGGTGGGTTGCTCAGCCCGGTCATGTCGGCCTGCCGCGCGGTCGCCGAACGACGCGCGCGCCACGTGGTCGTGTACCGGACCATACAGATGCTCGGCGGCACCGTCCCGGTGAAAAAGGAAGAGAACGCGCCCGCCCCGCCGCTGGCTCGCATGTTCGAGACGCCCGAAGGCGAGCCGCGCCCGGCGGTGGGTGCGATGGACGACGTGAACGACCTGGTTGCGGCGCATGGGTATTCGGCCGCGAACTGGCTGGCCCTGAACTGCCGCCGTCACATGGAGCTCTACGGCACCACCAAAGAGCAACTGGGCTGGGTGGCCCTCAATGGCAGGCGTAACGCCGCGCTGAATCCCCTTGCGGTCTATCGCGATCCGATGACGATGGCCGACTATCTCGGCGCGCGCCCGGTGTCGACGCCGTTCGGGTTGCTGGACTGTGACGTGCCGATCGACGGCTCGATAGCGGTGGTGGTGTCGCATGCGGAATATGCCGGTGACTGTCCGCATCGGGCGGTGGCCGTCGAGGCGATCGGCGGGTCCGACGGCGCCGGCGGCTGGTTTCACCGCGACGACTATCCCAAGATGGCGATGTCGGACGCGGCGGCACAGATGTGGTCGCGAACCGATCTCAAGCCCGCCGATCTCGGGGTGGCCGAATTGTACGACGGCTTCACGTTTCTCACCGTTGCCTGGCTGGAGGCACTCGGCATCTGCGCGGACGGCGAGGGCGGCCCGTTCGTCGAAGGCGGCGCGCGCATCGCCCGCGACGGCGCGCTGCCGCTGAACACCTACGGCGGGCAGCTCTCGGCCGGGCGCATGCACGGCTACTGGGCGCTGCACGAAGGGTGCCTGCAGCTGCGCGGCGATGCGGGTGAGCGGCAGGTGTCCGACCGCCCGCGGGTCGGCGTCGTCTCGGTGGGCGGCGGCCCGGTCGCCGGCTGCATGCTGCTCACATGTTGAGACTGGCCGCGGCACCGGGTGAATCCGTGACGAGCGCTGAGCCGGAGGCCGGCCGAACGACGCTGGCGTCGACGGTCGCGGGGCGCATCGAGGCGGACATCGTCCGCCGCGGCTGGACCGTCGGCGAATCGCTGGGTTCCGAGGGCACGCTGCAGCAACGCTATGGCGTCAGCCGGTCGGTGCTGCGCGAGGCCGTCCGCCTGGTGGAACACCACCAGGTCGCCCGGATGCGCCGCGGACCGGGCGGCGGGCTGCTCATCTGCGAGCCCGATGCGGGTCCCGCCACCCGCGCCGTCGTCATCTATCTCGAGTATCTGGGCACCACCCTGGCCGACCTGCTCAACGCGCGCCTGGTCCTCGAGCCGCTGGCGGCCTCGCTGGCCGCGGAGCGCATCGACGAAGCCGGCATCGAGCGTCTGCGTGCGGTGCTGCGGGCGGAGGGGCAGTGGCGACCGGGGTTACCGGCGCCGCGCGACGAGTTCCACATCGCGCTGGCGCAGCAGTCGAAAAACCCTGTCCTGCAATTGTTCATCGACATTTCGATGCGTCTGACCAAGCGATATGCCCTGCAGTCGCGGGCGGACTCGGCGACCGAGGCCGTCGAGGCGGTCGACCTGATGCACACCGCCCACACCGAGATGCTCGCGGCGGTGACCGCGGGAGACGCGGCCCGGGCCAAGACGCTCAGCCAACGGCACGTCGAAGGCGTCACCGCCTGGCTGCAGGAGCACCATCGGGGCGGCCGGGCGCGCGGGCAGCGTGCGCCCCGGCGCCTCGACATCGACGCGCCCCGTGGCAAACTCGCGGAGATGCTGGCGGCCACCATCGGCGACGACATCGCCGCCGACGGGTGGCAGATCGGTTCGGTGTTCGGGACCGAGACGGCGCTGCTCGAGCGATACCGAGTGAGCCGCGCGGTATTCCGGGAGGCGGTGCGCCTGCTCGAATACCACGCTATCGCCCACATGCGGCGCGGACCCGGTGGCGGCCTGGTGGTGACCGCACCCGAGGCGCAGGCCAGCATCGACACCATCGCCCTGTACCTGCAGTACCGCGGGCCGAGTCGCGAAGATCTGCGCTGCGTACGTGACGCCATCGAAATCGACAACGTCGCCAAGGTCGTCAGGCGGCGGGGCGAACCCGGGGTGGCGGCCTTCCTCGAGACCAATCGGTCCGTCGTCGACGAGTTCCGGTTCCACGTCGGCCTGGCCCAACTGGCCGGCAACGGCCTCCTCGACCTGTTCCTGCGGATCATCGTCGAGCTGTTCCGCCGGCACTGGACCAGCACCGGGCAGGCGCCGCCTACCCCGGACGACGTGCTGGCCGTCGAGAATGCGCACGCGCGGATCGTCGAGGCAATCGAGGCGGGCGACGACAGCCTGGCCCGCCACCGCCTTCGTCGTCATCTGGATGCGGCCGCCTCCTGGTTCCTGTGATGCCTCGCTGCGCCCGCGTGAGCGTCGTCACGCGTATAGCGGGGATGTCCCGCGGGTATGGGGATGCATACGGAATGCGGCAGATCCAGCAGGGGGTCGGCCAGCGGAGTTCGAGAGCGGGGGGCTGCTATGAGGACCGCGGGCGCCCGAATCGAGGAGCCCGGGTTCGTTCACTCCGCCCTGTTCTACCACTCCCAGCGTGAGTATCTCGACTTCGTGCAAGGCTTCGTCGCCGACGGCCTGGCGATGGGCGAGGCGGTTCTCGTCGCGGTGCCCGCCGACGAATTGTCGGTACTGCGCGACGCCCTGCGCAGCGGGGGCGATCGGCTCCCGCCCGAAGTCCGCATGGCCGACATCACCGACGTCGCCCGCAACCCCGGCCGGTTCATGGCCGTGCAGGGTTCGTTCGCCGACGAACACCCCGGTCGCCGGGTGCGGATCGTCAGCCAGCTCGCGTGGCCGGGCCGCACGGACGACGAGTTCGTCGCGTGCGTCGAGCACGAAGCGCTGGTCAACGGGGCGCTCGAGGGTTACCCCGCGACGGGCGTGTGTCTCTACGACGCGCGCCGACTGGGCGATGCGGTGCTTTCCGATGCCCGTGCCACCCACCCCCTGCTGTGGAGCGGCGGTGGTCTGCACCGCAACGGCGACTACGCGCCGGACGAGGTGCTGGAACGCTGCAACCGGCCGTTGACGGCGAAGCCGGGCGCCGTCACGTACGTGGTCCGCCGGTCCGCGGACCTCAGCCCCGCGCGGTCGTTCGCGGTCCGGTACGCCGGCTGGGCCGGGCTGTCGCAGGACGGGATCGACGACCTGCAACTGATCGCCACGGAGCTGGCCACCAACAGCCTGATGTACACCGACGGCGCCTGCCGGCTCGCCTTCTGGCGGGACGATCAACATCTGGTCTGCGAGGCCCGCGACAACGGACGCCTCGACGATCCACTGGCGGGACGGCTGGACCCGGGCTCCAGCGGGCCCGCGAGCCGCGGGCTCTTTCTGGTCAATGCGATATCCGACCTCGTTCGCATCCATACCACGGCGACCGGTACGACGATTCAGGCATACCTGCGGATGGATCCGTCACCGGTCGCCGACGGGTGACGTTGACCGGAGGTCGTTGAGCGGAACTGTCCCGCGGTGATCGGGTGCGCCGATCGGCTGGTTGCCTGAGGCGTTCAGAGCGGGCGTAGCACGATCGGCATGCCGTCCTTCGGCACCGGCATGCCGCCGTAGTCCCACTCGGCCCGGTAGCCGGGCCGGGGCAGCTCGAGCCGGTAGCGGCGCAGCAGGCGGTGCAGGATCGTCTTGATCTCCAGCGTTCCGAACACCGACCCGATGCACTTGTGCGCACCGCCGCCGAACGGCGCGAACGCGTAGCGGTGCCGCTTGTGTTCGTTGCGCGGCTCGGTGAAGCGCGCCGGGTCGAATGTCATTGGGTCCGTCCACAACTCGGGCAGCCGGTGGTTCAGGCCCGGGTAGGCGATCACGTTGGTGCCCTCGGGGATGTAGTAGCCCAGCAGCTCGGTGTCGCGGACGGTCCTGCGCATGGCCCACTGGACGGGCGTGACCAACCGGATCGACTCGTTCATCACCAAGTCCAGCGATTCCAGCTTCTCCAGCGACTCGATGTCGAGTGGTCCGTCGCCGAGCCGGTTCGATTCGTCGCGGCAGCGTTCCTGCCACTCAGGGTTTCCGGCCAGGTGGTAGATCATCGTCGTCGCGCTGGACGTCGACGTGTCGTGCGCGGCCATCATCAGGAAGATCATGTGGTTGACGATGTCCTCGTCGCTGAACTTGTTGCCGTCCTCGTCCTCGCTGTGGCACAGCACCGACAACAGGTCGCTGCCGTCCTTCCCGCGTTGCTCGGTGACGCGCTCGCGGAAGTAGTTCTCCAGCAGTTCCCGCGCCTTGAGCCCCCGCCACCAGGTGAACGGCGGAACGGGAGTGCGGATGATCGCGTTGCCCGCGCGCGTCGTCACCGCGAACGCCCTGTTCACCTTGGTGACGAGGTCGTGGTCGGTGCCCGGCTCGTGGCCCATGAACACCATCGAGGCGATGTTGAGGGTGAGCTCCTTCATCGCCGGATACAGCAGGAAGCGCGCGTCGTTGACCACCCAGTCGTCGGCGACCACCTGCGAGACGACCTTGTCCATCTGCTCGACGTAGCTGACCAGCCGGGCGCGGGTGAACGCCTCCTGCATGATGCGGCGGTGGTAAAGGTGCTCTTCGAAGTCGAGCAACATCAGCCCGCGGTTGAAGAACGGCCCGATCACCGGCACCCAGCCCTGCTGGGAGTAGTCCTTGTTGCGGTTGGAGTAGATGGTCTGGGCGGCGTCCGGGCCCAGCGCCGCGACGGCCGGCATCACCGGTGAGTCCCCGAAGATCACCGGACCCTTGGTCCGGTACATGAACATCAAATAGTCCGGGCCGCCCCGCAGCATCTCGATGATGTGGCCGATGACGGGCAGTCCCGCGTCGCCGACGACCGGCTTGAGGCCGCTGCCCGGCGGGGGGTCGGCGAGCTTGCGCTCCGGGAATTGGGTGTTGAGCAGGCGCCGTTCGACCAGACCCATGCCGGGAAAGTTGTTGAACGACGGGGTGAACCGGCGGCGCGCCTGGTCCAGCAGGTAGTGCGGGGTGCTGATGGTGGCGGTCATGGAATTCCTCTGCCCTCCCGTGCGAGGTGACGGCGGTCACTGATCCGTATCCTTCGCGACAAAGTTGACGGCTGTCAAGTTTGCTTTTCGCCCGGCGTGGTGCAAGGTCAGGAGGGTGAACAAGCATGCCGTCAACCCGGAGCCGGCCACCCTGCGGCGCGGTGACAGGCAGCGGCAGGCGATCCTGCAGGCGGTGCGCGAACTGCTGGTGGAAAAGCCCTTCGCGGACTTGTCGGTCAGCACCATCAGCCTTCGGGCCGGGGTGGCCCGGTCGGGCTTCTACTTTTATTTCGATTCCAAGTACGCGGCGCTCGCGCAGCTGCTGGCCGAGGCGGCCGAGGAACTCGAAGAGCTGACCCAGTATTTCGCGCCGCGCCAGCCGGGCGAGTCGCCAGAGCAGTTCGCGCAGCGGATGGTCGGCAGCGCCGCGGCCGTCTACGCGCACAACGATCCCGTGATGACCGCATGCAACCACGCCCGCCACACCGACGTCGAGATCCGCAACATTCTGGATCAACAGTTCGAGGTGGTGCTGCGCCAGATCGTGGCCATCGTGGAGGCCGAGATGAAGGCGGGGACGGCACACCCGATCAGCGACGACCTCCCGACGCTGATCCGCACTCTGGCGGGAACGACGGCGCTGGTGCTGACCGGTGATCCCGTCCTGGTCGGCGACCAGGGTGGGCAAGGGGATCGGGAGCGGCGCGTGCGGGTGCTCGAGCAGTTATGGCTGCACTCCCTCTGGGGCGGCAGTCACGGGTGACGTGCCGGCGCCGGTATCGTTGCGGCCGTGGCGCAGAAGGCATCCGAGCGGTACTTCGCGGGGAAGCGGTGCCTGGTCACCGGCGCGGCCAGCGGCATCGGGCGGGCGACGGCATTGCGGCTCGCCGGCCAAGGAGCCGAGCTCTATCTGACCGACCGTAACGGCGACGGCCTCGAGCTGACCGTGGCCGACGTCCGCGCGCTGGGCGCCCGGGTGCCCGAGCATCGGGCCCTCGACATCGCCGACCATGACGCGGTGGCGCGGTTCGCCGCCGACATCCACGCCAAGCACCCCAGCATGGACGCCGTGTTCAACATCGCCGGCGTCTCGGCCTGGGGCACCGTCGACCGGCTGACCCACGAGCAGTGGAGCAAGATGATCGCCATCAACCTGATGGGTCCGATCCACGTCATCGAGGCCTTCGTTCCGCCGATGGTGGCGGCCGACCGGGGCGGGCGCTTGGTCAACGTGTCATCGGCGGCCGGGCTGGTCGCGCTGCCCTGGCATGCCGCCTACAGCGCCAGCAAATTCGGATTGCGCGGTCTTTCCGAGGTGCTGCGCTTCGACCTGGCCCGGCACCGGATCGGGGTGTCACTGGTGGTGCCGGGCGCGGTGAACACCCCGCTGGTGAACACGGTCGAGATCGCCGGCGTCGACCGCGAGGACCCGCGGGTGGCCCGCTGGGTGAACCGCTTCACCGGGCATGCCGTCTCGCCGGAAGCGGCGGCCCGCAAAATTCTGGCCGGGGTCGCCAAGAACCGGTACCTGATCTATACGTCCGCGGACATCTGGGCGCTGTACGCCTTCAAACGCTTGGCGTGGTGGCCCTACAGCGTGGCGATGCGTCAGGTGAACGTGATCTTCACGCGGGCGCTTCGCCCCAGCCCGGCGACGATGCAGGCCGTGCAGCGGCCTGAGGAGGAGGCGGGCGATCGGTTTAGCCCGCGACGATGCAGGCCGTGCAGCGGCCTGAGGAGGAGGCGGGCGATCGCTTCTAGCCCGGCGCCGCTAGTCCGGCATGGCCAGCTCGAGGCGCACCCCGAGCAGCCGGACCGGGCGGTCGAGGTCGAATAGGTCCAGAACCCGCAGGGCCGCGGCGACGATGGTGCCCGGGTCGGTGCTGGGCGCGTCCAGTTTGCGGATTTTGGTGCGCGTGTAGAACGTCGCGGTTCGAACGGTCACCGCCACCCGGGTGACGATCCGTCCGGACGCGACAACGTCATCCAACGCCTGGCGGGCCAATCCGCTGACCGCCGAGCTCATCTCGGCCCGGTCTGTGAGGTCGCGCGGAAAGGTGACGACGTGGCTGCGAGAGCGGGGAACCCACGGCTCGGCGCTGACATCGGTGTCACCGCCGCCCTTGGCGAGCAGCAACAGCCACAGGCCGGTGCGCTTTCCGAACGCCGACGTCAGCAGCTCGGCGTCGGCTTGCGCCAGCTCCCACACCGTGGTGATCCCCAGCGCGGCAAGCTTCTTCGTCGTCTTGGGGCCCACGCCCCACAGCGCGTCGACGGGGCGATCGCCCATCAGCGCCATCCAGTTCGCGTCGGTGAGCATGAAGACGCCGCCCGGCTTGGCGAACCCGGTGGCGACCTTGGCGCGCTGCTTGTTGTCGCTGACGCCGACCGAACAGGACAGTCCGGTCTGCGATTCGACGACGGCGCGAATCCGTTCGGCCGCCGCCACGGGGTCCGCCGTCGCTACCGCGACGTATGCCTCGTCCCAGCCCCAGACTTCGACCGGGTGTCCCAGGTCGCGCAACAAGCCCATCACCTGGGCGGAGGCTTCGTCGTATGCCGCCGGATCCGACGGCAGAAACGCGGCTTCCGGGCAGCGGCGGGCGGCGGCGCGCAACGGCATGCCGGCGTGCACACCGAAAACCCGGGCCTCGTACGACGCGCACGTGACGACCTTGCGCGGTTCGGTGGGATCACCGCTGCCGCCGACGATGACCGGCAACCCGGCCAGTTCCGGATGGCGGCGCAGTTCCACCGAAGCCAGAAACTGGTCGAGGTCTACGTGCAGCACCCACGCCGGGTCCATCACCGCCCGCACAGCTTGCGCGCGACGCTTTCCCACGCGTCGCCCAGCGACTGGAGGGTCCGGCCGCGTTCGGCGAGCTGGTGCTCCACGTAGCCCACGTCGAGCAGCGCGAGCAGCGCCTCGCTCTGGGCGTCCAGGTCGCCGGTGGTGTGGGCGTCCCGTAGCAAGCACGCGCACGTGCGTGCGCTGCACCATGGCCGGAGCGTTGTAGCGGTTCTGCGGATCGCTGTTGACCGCCGACAGCAGCGCCCGGTGGGCGTGGACGAAACGGATCCGCTCGCGGCCGAAGGCCACCAGGCGATCCAGCGGGGGCGCGCCGGGTCCGAGCGGCGGCGGCCCGAACAGGAATGCCTGCTGACTGGCCCGCTCGTCCTCGTCGAGCAGCACCATCATCAGGCCGGCCCGGCTGCCGAACCGGCGGAACAGCGTGCCCTTGCCGACGCCCGCGGCCGCGGCGATGTCGTCCATGGTGACCGCTTCCGCGCCCCGCTCGGCCACCAGCGCGTGGGCCGCCTCGAGCAACAGCGCGCGGTTGCGGGCCGCGTCGCCCCGCTCGCGTTGGTCCACCCGCGGAGCGCACAGCGGCGCGTCGCCGGACCGCTCGGCATCGCTCACCCCATGTACTGTAGCGCGGGCGGAATAAAATCGGACCCGAGTCCGGTTAGACGGTGCAAGAATGGGAACCGACACCCGGGAGGGACGAACCGTGCCAGAAACCATGCCAGGGAACGAGGCCGACATCACGATTCTGGCGCTCGTGGGAAGCCTGCGGGCCGCGTCGATCAACCGCAAAATCGCCGAACTCGCGGCGGCCGTCGCCCCGGACGGCGTCACGGTGCAGGTTTTCGAAGGGCTGGGCGAGCTGCCCTTCTACAACGAGGAAATCGACCCCGCGGTCGATACCGACGTCCGGCAACCGCCAGCCCCGGTCGCCGCGCTCCGCGCCGCGGCCGAACGGGCCGACGCCGCGCTCGTCGTGACACCGGAATACAACGGCAGCATCCCGGCGGTCCTCAAGAATGCGATCGACTGGCTGTCCCGTCCCTTCGGCGACGGCGCCTTGAAGGGCAAGCCGCTGGCCGTCGTCGGCGGAGCGTTCGGTCGCTACGGCGGCGTATGGGCGCACGACGAAACCCGCAAGTCGTTCGGAATCGCCGGTGCCCGGGTGGTCGAGGGCCTCAAGCTCTCGGTGCCGTTTCAGACCCTGGAGGGCAAGGCGCCCGCCGAGCACGCCGAGCTGACGCAGAATGTGCGCGACGTGGTCGGCAAACTGGCCGCCGAGGTGGGTTGAGCGCCGCCGCCGGCGTCGCCCGCGGGAGGGGTCGGACCGCGGCGTGCGGCTTTGCTGTGGGCGGGGGGCGCGGCCGCGGCCCCGCGGGTTTGTCGGTGCCCGGTGGTAAACCATGAGCCATCGGTGCCGCACCGGCGTGTTGTGATCTGCGACACGCCGGGCCGGTCTCGATATTTTTGGACCAGAGGGCACACGACCAGGGAATTTCAAAATTGTTATTCAGAACATCTTGTAGCTCGCGATCTTGTCAGCCACTAGGTGTAGTGTTTCGAGCACCGGCAGATCCCCGCACGCCAAGCCAGTCCGACCTGGTGTGTGTGTCCCGGAGTCGCCCGAAAGGCCGAAGGCCAGCCCTTCCCCCTGACGGCCGCACGACGGGAATCTGGGGGCTTGGCGGGCCGCTGAACATCACGAAGACATCGCTTAGACATCGCAATGACGCAGTAACCAGGTAGTTGCCAGTCCCTACGTCCCACTTTCCGCAAAGGAGCGGCATTCATGAGCATCACCGTCTACACCAAGCCCGCGTGCGTACAGTGCAACGCCACCTATAAGGCGCTGGACAAGCAGGGCATCGCCTACGACACGGTGGACATCACGCTGGACTCGGAGGCGCGCGACTACGTGATGGCGCTCGGCTACCTGCAGGCCCCGGTGGTGGTGGCCGGCAACGATCACTGGTCGGGCTTCCGGCCGGACCGCATCAAGGCGCTCGCCGGGGCCGTGCTGAGCGCGTAGCGCGGGAGACAACAGGTAAGGGGTTGCGGCGCCATGGATATCCGGGAAGTCGCGCGGGCGCAACCTGGGTCGGACGAGTGACGACCCGCCGCGCTTGCGATCGTCACTGGTCTATTTCTCCAGCGTGTCGGAGAACACCCACCGCTTCGTGCAGAAGCTGGGTGTGCCCGCCATCCGCATACCGCTGCACGGTCGCATCGAGGTGGACCGGCCGTATGTGCTGATCCTGCCCACCTATGGGGGCGGGCGGGCCACCCCGGACCTGAACGCCGGCGGCTATGTCCCCAAACAGGTCATCGCCTTCTTGAACAACGAACACAACCGGTCGTTGATCCGCGGCGTCATCGCCGCGGGCAACAACAACTTCGGTCCCGAGTTCGCCTATGCGGGCGACGTCATCTCCCGCAAATGCGACGTTCCGTATCTGTACCGCTTCGAACTGATGGGCACCCCGGACGACGTGGAGACCGTCCGCGCGGGCCTGGAAAATTTTTGGGCTGAATTCTGGAAGGAACAGACGTGCCACCAACCGTCGCTGCAGAGCCTGTAACGTCCGCCGCTCACGCGCTACCGGGTGAGACGGACTATCACGCGCTCAACGCCATGCTCAATCTGTATGACGCGGACGGCAAAATCCAGTTCGACAAGGACGTGCTCGCGGCGCGCGAGTACTTCTTGCAGCACGTCAACCAGAACACCGTCTTCTTCCACAATCAGGACGAGAAGCTCGATTACCTGATCCGCGAGAACTACTACGAGCGCGAGGTGCTCGACCAGTACTCGCGCAACTTCGTCAAGACGCTGCTGGATCGCGCCTACGCCAAGAAGTTTCGTTTTCCGACGTTCCTGGGCGCGTTCAAGTACTACACCTCCTACACGCTGAAGACCTTCGACGGGAAGCGCTATCTCGAGCGGTTCGAGGACCGGGTGTGCATGGTCGCGCTGACGTTGGCGGCCGGCGACACCGACCTCGCCGAGAAGCTGGTCGACGAGATCATCGACGGCCGCTTCCAGCCGGCCACCCCGACGTTCCTCAATTCAGGGAAAAAGCAACGCGGAGAGCCGGTTTCATGTTTTTTGCTTCGTATCGAGGACAACATGGAGTCCATCGGGCGGTCGATCAACTCCGCGCTGCAGCTGTCCAAGCGCGGCGGGGGAGTTGCGTTGCTGCTGAGCAACATTCGTGAACACGGCGCCCCGATCAAGAACATCGAGAACCAGTCCTCGGGCGTCATCCCGATCATGAAGCTGCTGGAGGACTCGTTCTCCTACGCCAACCAGCTGGGCGCGCGCCAGGGCGCGGGCGCGGTCTACCTGCACGCCCACCACCCGGACATCTACCGCTTCCTGGACACCAAGCGGGAGAACGCCGACGAGAAAATCCGGATCAAGACGCTGAGCCTGGGCGTGGTGATTCCCGACATCACCTTCGAACTGGCGAAAAAGAACGAGGACATGTACCTGTTCTCGCCGTACGACGTCGAGCGCGTCTACGGCCTCCCGTTCGCCGACATCTCGGTGACCGAGAAGTACTACGAGATGGTCGACGACGCGCGCATCCGCAAGACCAAGATCAAGGCCCGCGAGTTCTTCCAGACGCTGGCCGAGCTGCAGTTCGAGTCCGGCTACCCGTACATCATGTACGAGGACACGGTGAACCGGGCCAACCCCATCGAGGGCAAGATCACGCACTCGAACCTGTGCTCGGAGATCCTGCAGGTCTCCACGCCGTCGCTGTTCAACGAGGACTTGTCGTACGCCAAAGTGGGCAAGGACATCTCGTGCAACCTGGGCTCGATGAACATCGCCAAGACGATGGACTCGCCGGACTTCGCCCAGACGATCGAGGTGGCGATCCGCGCACTGACGGCCGTGAGCGACCAGACGCACATCACCTCGGTGCCCTCGATCGAGCAGGGCAACAACGAAGCCCACGCGATCGGGCTGGGCCAGATGAACCTGCACGGATACCTGGCGCGCGAACGGATTTTCTACGGATCCGAAGAGGGCATCGACTTCACCAACATCTACTTCTACACGGTGCTCTACCACGCGCTGCGCGCGTCGAACAAGATCGCCATCGAGCGGGGGCAGAAGTTCAAGGGCTTCGA
Source organism: uncultured Actinomycetota bacterium (assembly GCA_963824505.1). Classification (GTDB taxonomy): domain Bacteria; phylum Actinomycetota; class Actinomycetes; order Mycobacteriales; family Mycobacteriaceae; genus Mycobacterium. Next base: position 364,945 of record CAWGPS010000018.1, on the reverse strand, counting down.
GAAGTCCAAGTACGCGTCGGGAGAGTTCTTCGACAAGTACACCGAGCAGGCGTGGGAGCCGAAGACCGACAAGGTCCGCCAGCTGTTCGCCGATGCCGGCATTCGCATTCCGACACAAGAGGATTGGCAGCGCCTCAAGGAGTCGGTGCGGGCCAACGGCATCTACAACCAGAACCTGCAGGCGGTCCCGCCGACCGGGTCGATCTCCTACATCAACCACTCGACCAGCTCGATCCACCCGGTGGCGAGCAAGATCGAGATCCGCAAGGAGGGCAAGATCGGCCGGGTCTACTACCCGGCGCCCTACCTGACCAACGACAACCTGGAGTACTACCAGGACGCCTACGAGATCGGCTACGAGAAGATCATCGACACCTACGCCGCGGCCACCCAGCATGTGGACCAGGGGCTGAGCCTGACGCTGTTCTTCAAGGACACCGCCACCACCCGCGACGTGAACAAGGCGCAGATCTACGCCTGGCGCAAGGGGATCAAGACGCTGTACTACATCCGGTTGCGGCAGATGGCGCTGGAGGGAACCGAGGTCGAGGGCTGCGTGTCCTGCATGCTGTAGCCGCTCGCGCAGCGGGGCCTGGCGACCGCCCCGCGGTGTGGCGCGTCGCGCGGCACATATCCGCGTGCCGCCGCTTACGCGGTCTGCCCAGGTCAGGGCGCACGCTCGCGGTATGGTGCTTGACGTGGTGAGAATGCCTCGACCTGCCAGGCCGCACCCGAGCGTCAAGCCCGGGGTGAAGGTCGACGCGCGCAGCGAGCGTTGGCGCGAGCACCGCAAGAAGGTGCGCGGGGACATCGTCGACGCGGCGTTTCGGGCCATCGACCGGCTGGGGCCGGAACTGAGCGTGCGGGAGATCGCCGAAGAGGCCGGCACCGCCAAGCCCAAGATCTACCGGCATTTCCACGACAAGTCCGACCTGTTCCAGGCGATCGGGGAGCGCCTGCGCGACATGTTGTGGGCGGCGATCTTCCCGTCCATCGACCTGAAAACCGACTCGGCCCGGGTGGTGATCGGCCGCGCCGTCGAGGAGTACGTCAACCTCGTCAACCAGCACCCCAACGTGTTGCGGGTCTTCATTCAGGGCCGCTCGGCCGCCACCCCGCAAACCAGCGTGCAGATCCTCAACGAAGGCCGCGGCATCACGTTGGCGGTGGCCGAGATGTTCGACGACGAGCTGCGCGAGATGGAACTCGACCACGCGGCCATCGAATTGGCGGCGCACGCCGCGTTCGGATCGGCGGCGTCGGCCACCGACTGGTGGCTCGGGCCCGACCCGGACACGCCCCGGCGCATGCCGCGCGAGCAGTTCGTCGCGCACCTGACGACGATCATGATGGGGGTCATCCTCGGCACGGCCGAAGTGCTCGGCATTGCAATGGATCCCGACCTACCGATCCACAGCGTCGTTCCGCACGACTCCGCGGCCGGCTGAGCGCCGGGCCCTATCGGGAGCCGCTACAGCTAGGCGGAGTTACGGTCGCGCCCAACGAACACCGCCAGCACCGCTCCGACGGCGGCCGCGAAGGCGGCGACGACCATCGAGGCGTGCAGCCCGGCCATGAAAGCGCCGTGGCTGCCGTGGGCCACCGCGTGCGCCATCGGGGCCGGCATGCCCGGGACGGTGGGGCTGACCCCCTGTGCCACAAGCTCTTTGGCGCCGACAAGCTTGGTGGCCAGGGGCGCTGGGACGCCGGCGCCCGTGAGCCGGCCGGCGAGTACCGAGCCGACGCGGCTGGACAGCACCGAACCGAGGATCGTGGTGCCGAGCACCCCGCCCAACTGGATGGCCGTGCTCTGCAGCCCCCCGGCCACCCCCGCGTCGTCGACGCCGGCATTGCCCATGATGGCGTCCGAACTGGCGGTCAGGACCAGGCCGATGCCGGCGCCCAGCAGCATGAAGGCGGGCCAGAGCGCCTGGTAGCCGGAGTCCGCGCGCAGGAAGTTCAGCGAGAACAACGCGACCGCGACGGAGGCCAGCCCGAAAACCATGGATGGCCGCGGCCCGAATCGCTCCGTCAAGAACCCGCTCAGCGGCGCCGTGACCATCAGCGTCAGGCTCAGCGGCAACGTGCGCACACCGGTTTCGACGGGGCTGAAGCCCAGCACGTTCTGCAAGTACAGGGACAGGAAGAAGACGGCGCCGAACAGCGCGAAGAAGTCGATCACGACCACCGCGGTGCCGATCGACAGCGACCGGTTGGCGAACAGCCGCATCGGCAGCAGCGGCTCGGCGGTGCGCAGCTCGATCAGCACGAACACCGCCACCGCCGCCAGGCCGGCCAGCAGCAGGCCCAGCGTCCGGGGGGCCAGCCAGCCCCAGGTTTGGGCCTTGATCAGTCCGAAGACGATCAGGAACAACCCGCCGGACAGTGTTGCGGTCCCCGGAATGTCGAGGCGGCGCCCGCCCGCGCTGCGGCTCTCCACGACCGCCAGCCCGCCGGCCAGCAGCGCGAGCGCCGCGATGGGCGCGTTGATGTAGAAGACCGATTGCCAGTTGACGTGCTCGACGAGCAGGCCGCCGACGATGGGCCCGGCGGCGATCGACACGCCCGACGCGCCGCCCCAGACGCCGATGGCGGTGTTGAGCTTCTCGGGCGGGAACACGGCGCGGACGATCGCCAGCGTGCTCGGCATCAACAGCGCTCCGAATACGCCCTGCAGGCCGCGCAGCGCGATCACGCCGCCGACGCTGCCGACCACGCCGATGCCCACCGAGGTCACGGCGAAGCCGATCACCCCGACGACGAACGCCCGGCGCCGCCCGAACCGGTCGGCGAGCTTCCCGCCGAAGATCAACAGGGACGCCAACGCCAGCATGTAGGCGTCGGTGATCCACTGCAGGTCGGACAGCGACGCGTGCAGGTCGATGGCGATGCGGGGATTGGCGATCGCCACGACCGACGCGTCGAGGCCGACCATGATCACGCCGATCGAGGCGGCGACCAACGTCCACCAGGGATTTCCCCGTATCCCGCGGGGGCTCGGGGCCCGATGGCGGCGTTCGCCCGACAGCTGAGGGGCGGCCACTGTGACTGACATATGCGCTCCGTCCGTATGTGGAGGGTGGTTACCACTTATGTCACGACGATAGGCACAAGTGGATGTCAACCTCCACTTGTGTGGGTATGCTCGGCGTGTGATTTCCAGCGCAACGCCCCGCGCAACGGGACCCAGGCCACTCCGGGCCGACGCGCAACTCAACCGCGACCGGATACTGTCGGCCGCCGCCGAGTTGTTCGCCGAACGGGGGCTGTCCGTGCCGCTGGAGGAGATCGCCCACCGCGCCGGGGTGGGGGTGGCCACGCTCTACCGGCGCTTCCCGACCCGCGCCGACCTGGCTGCCGCGGCGTTCGAGCGCAACATCTCCCGCTACACCGAGGCGGTGGACCGGGCGCTCGCCGCCCCGCGTGCCTGGGACGGGTTCGAGGGCCTGGTCTTCGAGTTGTGCGGGCTGCAGGCGGGCGACGCCGGCCTGCGCGACCTGCTGACGACGGCGTTTCCCGCCAGTAGTGCCGTGGAACAGCGCACCAACGAGGCCGTCGAGAAGGTCAGGGTCCTGATCGCACGTGCGCAGGCGGAGGGCGCGCTACGGTCGGACGTGGTGGCGGCGGACGTCGTGGTGATGTTGCTGGCCAACGCCGGCGTGCTCCGCGCCACTGGCGAATCGGCGCCGGACGCGTGGCGCCGGTTCGCGGCGCTGATGGTCGACGCGTTTCGGGCGGGGCCGGCGACGCCCTTGCCGCCGGCGCCGCCCGAGCGGCAGTTGCGCCGCTCGATCGCGTTGCTGACCGAGGGCCGCTGAGCGCGGCGGCGCCCCCGGTCCGCGTTGACAGCCCCCTGCCGGGCGGACAGACTGGGGTCAACAAGTACCCGGTACCGGCGTTCCCAGGAAGGATCGCAGAATGACCATTGCCGAAGCCTGTGCCGAACCAGGTGCCGAATCGGGGCCGGCGGTCCGGTCCCAGCGGCCGGTGCACACCCGCGCCCTGATCATCGGGACCGGATTCTCCGGCCTCGGGATGGCCATCAAGCTCCAGCAGCAGGGCGTGGACTTCGTCATCCTCGAGAAGGCCGACGACATCGGCGGCACCTGGCGGGACAACAGCTACCCCGGCTGCGCGTGCGACATCCCGTCGCATCTGTATTCGTTCTCGTTCGAGCCGAAGCCGGACTGGAAGAACCCGTTCTCCTACCAGCCCGAGATCTGGGACTACCTGAAAGGCGTCACCGACAAATACGGGCTGCGCCGCTTCATCGAGTTCGACTCGCTGGTGGACCGGGCCCACTGGGACGACGACGAACACCGCTGGCACGTCTTCACCGCCGACGGGCGGGAGTACGTGGCCCAGTTCCTGATCTCGGGCGCGGGCGCGTTGCACATCCCGTCCATCCCCGAAATCGAGGGCCGCGACGAATTCGCCGGGCCCGCTTTCCACTCCGCGCAGTGGGACCACAGCGTCGACCTGACCGGCAAACGGGTCGCCATCATCGGCACCGGCGCCAGCGCGATCCAGATCGTCCCCGAGATCGTCGGGCAGGTCGCCGAACTGCAGCTCTACCAACGAACTCCGGCGTGGGTGGTGCCGCGCTCCAACCCCGAGTTGCCCGTGCCGCTGCGTAGCGCCATGGCGAACGTCCCGGGGATGCGCGCGCTGGTCCGTCTCGGGATTTACTGGGCGCAAGAGGCGCTGGCGTTCGGCATGACCAAGCGGCCCGACATGCTCAGGTTCATCGAGGCCTATGCCAAATACAACATCCGCCGCTCGGTCAAGGACCGCGAGCTGCGCCGCAAGCTGACCCCGCACTACCGACTCGGGTGCAAACGGATCCTGAACTCCTCCACCTACTATCGGGCGGTCGCGGACCCGAAGACACAACTGATCACCGACCGCATCACCCGGATCACGCCCACCGGGATCGTCACCGCCGACGGCACGGAACACCAAGTGGACGTCATCGTCTACGCCACCGGCTTCCACGTCACCGACTCCTACACGTACGTCCAGATCAAGGGGAGCCACGGCGAGGACCTGGTGGACCGCTGGAACCGCGAGGGAATCGGCGCGCACCGCGGGATCACCGTGGCCGACGTGCCCAACCTGTTCTTCCTGCTGGGACCCAACACCGGGCTGGGGCACAACTCGGTGGTCTTCATGATCGAATCGCAGATCCACTACGTCGCCGACGCGATCGCCAGGTGCGACCGAATGGGGGCGCAGGCGTTGGCCCCCACCCGCGAGGCCCAGGACCGCTTCAACGACGAGTTGCAACGCAGGCTCGCGCACTCGGTGTGGAACAGCGGCGGCTGCAGCAGTTGGTACCTCGACGAGCACGGCAAGAACACCGTGTTGTGGGGCGGCTACACCTGGCAGTACTGGATGGCGACCCGCTCGATCAAACCCGCCGAGTACCGGTTCTACGGGGTGGGCACCGGCTCGCGTGTCGACCGCCCGGCGGTGGCCGCCACCAAGTGACATGACATTGGCGCGCGTAATCCGGGGGCGTCGCGCCGCACGCTGAGGCGCCGGTGCGACACAATCAGAGCGCTATGTGGAGAAGTGAGGCCATCCGGAAGAGGCTCGCACGCGGCGACGAATTGCCCCCGCCGATCGCCCCGCCCGACACATTCGACGATGGCGAGATAGCCGCGATGCTCCGCGAACTCGGTCTCGCGATGATCGAGATGATGCACCCGACGCATCTGGTGCACGGGCGCCTGCGGCGCATCATCGCCCGTTACACCACCAAAGACGTGCGGATCGTGGTGTTGCCGACGGTCATGCTGATCCAGGTGGGCAATGAGAGCTACGAGATCGACGTTACGAGGCCGGCGAGCTTCCGATTGGATCTGGCCGGACGCATCGACGGGATCACCCGCCTGGCCACACTCGGCGCCATCGCCCCCGCGGACGCGGTCGCGGCTCTGGCCGAGGCCCGCGCGATGCCACCGCGCTTCAACCCGTTACTGACGGTAGCCGGTTACGTGATCACCACACTGGGCTTCGGCATGATCATGAACCCGACGTGGGCGTCGCTGTGGGGACACGCGTTTCTCGGGATGGTCGTGGGCGTGATTCTGCTTGCGGCACGGTCGATTCCGACGTTGAACGCCATCGCGCCGACCCTGGCGGCGATGGTCGTGACGGTGCTGGCGACCTGGTTTGTCGCCGATGCCGCCAATGACGGCCTGATGCGGGTGATCGCGCCCTCGTTGGTGGCGATGCTGCCCGGGCTGGCGCTGACCGTCGGTGCGATGGAGCTGGCGGGGTCGGAGATCATTGCCGGCGCGAGCCGCCTGATCTACGGCATCGTCCAGTTGATGTTGCTGGCGTTCGGGGTGGCGCTCGGCATGGCCCTGGCGGGCAAAGTCGCACCCCAGCAACCCTCGCCGCAAATCGGCCCCTGGGGTTTTTATGTGGCGATCCTGGTAATCGGCGTGGGGCTGTACGTCTATCTGTCCGCGCCGCGCGGATCGCTGGTCTGGTTGACCCTGGCGGTCGCGGCGGCGCTGATCGGGCAGAAGCTCGGCAGTTTGTTTCTGACCCCGGCGCACGCGGGCGCGCTCGGAGCCGCACTCGTCCTACCGTTTGCGCTCATCGCCGCACGTCTCAAACACGCACCGCCGGCGCTGGTGATGGTGCTGGCGGCGTTTTGGTCGCTGGTGCCCGGGGCGTTGAGCTTTGAGACGCTGTCGCAAGCCGCCACCGGCGGACCCGCCGATCTTTCAACGTTGATCAGTGCGGTCGCGACCGTGTTCTCGATCGCGCTGGGCACCCTGATCAGCTGGAATGTCGTCAACTCTGTCGTAATGGGGCGACACAGCGTTCGGTCGGGGTCGCGGAGTTTGTGAGGCGCGTCCGTTTAGGACCAGCGCTCCAAAAGGCTGACGAAGGCCTTCGCGGCCGCGTCGACGCCGGCGTCGTCGTTGGTGGCGACGAGGTCGAGCAGCAGCCCGCGGGTGACGGCCAGCCCAAGGCGGGCCATCGCGGGGTCTGTCGCACCGGGAGCCGCGGAGTCGACCGCGGCCAGCCAGTCGTCGACAGCGCCGGGAATCATTCGGGTGAAAGCCTTTTCGCCCTGCGCGGCGCGGGCGTAGCACTCGAAGAAGAGACGCTCCAGCCCGCGTAGCCCGGGGCGGCGCACGTCGGCCCACATGGTGGCAAAGCCGTCGGCTGCGCTTCTGGGCATGTCGGAGAGCAGGCGCATCTGTCGGCGTTCGACCTCTTCGACGACCGCCAGCAGCAGATCCTCTCGAGATCCGAAGTGATGCAGCAGCATTCGATGGCTGGTGCCTACGGCGCCGGCCACCTCACGCAGTGAGCGATCTCCGATGCCGCCGTCGGCGAACTCCTCGATGAGTGCGTCGAGAAGCTGTCTACGCCGTTGCAGGTCAGGGGTGCGGACCATGGGCGCGGCTGAGCTGCTCCGATCGGGCCTTGAGGCCTTGGGCCTCCAGCGCGAGAAAGTGCTTGGTCTTCTTGGCCATCAGCCGCCCGACCAGCGCGCCGAGCGCACCGCGCTGGTCGAGTTGCTGGCGCACCAGGGTGCGGCCACCGGGTTGTGCGATGACGTGATGGCGGGCGATGACCAGCACGCCGGGGGAGCGTTGCTCCCACGTCCACGACGAGCCCGGGTCGATCTCGGTGACCTTCCAGACCAGCCTCGCCATGCCGGGCTGCTTGATTGCGAACCGCTTGCCCACGTCCAGCGCGCGTCCGTCCAGCCCGGTCAGTGACGTCACCGAGGCGGTCCAGTCCGGCCAGCGCTCCACATCGCTGAAGACGTCCCACACCAGGGACGCCGGTGCGTCGATCTCGACGCTGTCTTCGTTGAACATGTACCAAATGGTACACATCGGTCAGGGGTATGACTAGGCCCGGACTCGCGCGTTGAGATGCCGCAGGGCCGCCTCGGCGCCATTCCAGCCGGGGATCCCGGTCACGCCCGGCCCCGGGTGGGTGCATTGGCCGCAGAGGTACAGACCGTCGAGCGGGGTGGCGAACTTGTCGGCCCCCTCCACGACCCGGCCGGTCCACAGCTGGTTCGGCTGCAGTAGCCCGTGCGAGTAGTCGCCGGCGTGCGCGCTGAAGGTGCTGCCGAAATAGCGGTTGGAGAACACCACGCGGTTGGTGACGGAGTCGGCGAACCCCGGTGCGAACGTGTCGAAGATGCGCACGCAGGTGTCCGCGTATTGCTCTTTCCAGCTTCGGTTTTCGTCCGCGTCCAGGCCGGTGGGGAAGTAGGGGGTGAAGATCGTCGCGCTGTGCTTGCCCTCCGGGGCCAACGACGAGTCCACCATGCTCGGCACGTACAGGTAGGTCGGGGGCGCGTCGGGGAGTGCGCCCTTGCGGTACTGGTCCCACGCGTCGCTGATGTATTCCGGCGAGGGCGCGTAGGCCACGGTGGGACACCGATGCCCTTGGTCCTCCATGTACGGCTGCAGACGTTCGATCCACTGCGGCGCCGCGTCGATGGTGAGGTGGGCCTGGATGTACCCAAGGTTGAAATTGATCTCCTTGACCTTACGGATGTAGTCGCCCGGGAAGTGTTGCGCGCCGGCCAGATTGACGAAAGTGGTGTAGGGGTCGAGCGACGAGAGCACGGCGTCGGCGGAAATGGTTGTGCCGTCGCGCAGTTCGACGCCGGTGGCGCGCCCGTCGGTCACCAGGATGCGCCTGACGTGGTGCTTGAGCTTGACTTCGGCGCCCAGAGATTCCGCGCGGCGGCACAGGGCCGCGCTCAGCGCGCCGATGCCGCCGCGCGGCATGATGTATTCGACGCTGCCGCCGCCGATCAGGTAGTGGTACAGCGTCGACGCGTTCGAGCCCGGGGTCCAGGGGCCGCCGTCGAAGGCGTCGATGGACATCGCCGCCAGGGAACCCTGGATGCAGCGGGCCTGGTCGGGCGCCAGGAACCGGCGGACCGTGTCCATCGTGCTGCCGTACCACATCTGGGCGAAGTCGTGCCGGTCCTCGGGGGTGGGCTGCGCCGCGATCACCTCGATGATGTCGGGCGGCGGACCGAACGCCGAGTCCACGAAATAGGGTGCATACCGCCCGATGTGCGCGAACAGGCCGCCGAGGGCGGCCGCGGTGTCCGGCCCGTGGTCCTCGAGCAGGTGGCGGCCCATGCGTTCGAGGTCGTTGTACATCACGAACGGGGTGTCCTCGGCCGCGCCGAACGTGCAGGTCGAGGTCCACTGATCCATCAGCTCGAAGCCCCATTTGGTCAGCTCGAGGCGCTCGGTCATCTCTTTGCGCCAGATCAGCACCGCCCAGGCGCCGACGCTGTGCTTGTACCCGTCGAACAGTTCGCGGGTCGCGGCCATCCCGCCCAGGAAGTTCGCCCGTTCCAGGACAAGGACTTTGGCGCCGTTCTTGGCCAGGACGTTGGCGGCGACCAGGCCGTTGTGACCCGCCCCGATGACGATCGCGTCGTAGTCCGCCATGGTGCCCAGCCTTCCGAATCCGGTGTGTCCCTTCGCTTGACGGCACAATGTCATACATGACATATTGGCGTCAATACTGACATTTATGGGAATGCGGGTGCCGTGAGAGCCGCCGTCGGCGAGTACCGTGACCGAATGGTCGCCGTGCCCCGCAGCGAACGCACGCGCCGGGCGCTGCAGGAGGCGGCGATGCGGCGCTTCGTCGCCGACGGCGTGCACCGCACCAGCGTGGCCGACATCGCCGCCGACGTCGGCGTCACCGAGCGCACCTTCTACCGGCACTTCCCGTCCAAGCATGCGGTGATCTTCGCCGACTACGACATCGGCTTCGAGTGGTTCGCGCGCGCCCTGGCGCTGCGCCCGCACGGGGAGCCGATCACGCAATCGGTGCGTAAAGCCGTGGACGCCTTCCCTTTTGACTTCCGGATGGTCCGCGAGGCGGCGACCATCCGGTCGCGCGACATCGACCAGGACATCATCACCGACAACATCCGCCGGCTTCGCGATCAGCTCGCCGGCGAGATCCGGCGTTTCATCGACCAGCGATCCGTCACCGCGTCCGACGGGGCCATGATCGCCGACATCGCGGCCCACAGCCTGGCCACCGCGGTGTTCGCCGCCCTGGAGGCCTGGATGGCCGACGGCGGCGACGACATCGACGAGCTGAGCCGCCTGACCGACACCGCCCTGAGTGCGCTGGAAGACGGCCTCACCCACACCCTGCGGCAGGCCGGACTGGACTGAGCCGGGCCGGGAGGGCCGGGCCTGGCGACACGCAAACACAACGTGTTGTGTTGCACCGGCTTGTCGGACCCCAGGGGTAGTGTTTGAAGCCTGAATGTTGGCACGCATACCGTCAACCAAATAGGCCGCGTGAAGTGGGGTTCTGGTGACCGAAAACATGAAGCTGATCGACCGCGTCTCGGCGATCAACTGGAACCGTGTGCAAGACGAGAAGGACGCCGAGGTCTGGGACCGGCTCACCGGCAACTTCTGGCTGCCGGAGAAGGTGCCGGTGTCCAACGACCTCCCGTCGTGGGGAACGTCTGAACGCCGCCGAGAAGCAGCTGACCATGCGGGTGTTCACCGGGCTGACGCTGCTGGACACCATCCAGGGCACCGTGGGGGCGGTGAGCCTGATTCCCGACGCGCTGACCCCGCACGAGGAAGCCGTCTACACCAACATCGCCTTCATGGAGTCGGTGCACGCCAAGAGCTACAGCTCGATCTTCTCGACGCTGTGCTCGACAGCCGAGATCGACGACGCCTTCCGCTGGTCGGAGGAGAACCCCAACCTGCAGCGCAAGGCCGAGATCGTCATGCAGTACTACCGCGGCGACGAGCCGCTCAAGCGCAAGGTGGCCTCCACGCTGCTGGAGAGCTTCCTGTTCTACTCCGGGTTCTACCTGCCGATGTACTGGTCGAGCCGGGCCAAGCTGACCAACACCGCCGACATGATCCGCCTCATCATCCGCGACGAGGCCGTGCACGGCTACTACATCGGCTACAAGTTCCAGCGCGGCCTGGCGCTGGTCGACGACGCCAAGCGCGCCGAGCTGAAGGACTACACCTACGAGCTGCTCTTCGAGCTCTACGACAACGAGGTGGAGTACACCCAGGATCTCTACGACGAGGTCGGCCTGACCGAGGACGTCAAAAAGTTCTTGCGCTACAACGCGAACAAGGCTCTGATGAACCTCGGCTACGAGGCGCTCTTCCCGCGCGACGAGACCGACGTGAACCCGGCCATCCTGTCGGCGCTGTCACCCAACGCCGACGAGAACCACGACTTCTTCTCCGGCTCGGGCTCGAGCTACGTGATCGGCAAGGCCGTCGTCACCGAGGACGAGGACTGGGACTTCTGATCCGCTGGTATCAGCCGGGCGCTAGAGGCCCTGGCCGCCGTTGCCGCCGGTGGCGGTGCCGTCTCCTGGGCTCAAGACTTCGGCGCTGCCGCCGCCGCCGCCGCCGCCTCCGCCGATAAAGGGCGCGCCTGGGCCGCCGGTGCCAGCGGTGCTGCCGACGCCGCTCGCGGTGCCAGTGGTACCGGGAGCGCCGACCGTGCCAAAGATGCCGCCGGCGCCGCCGGCGCCCCCGGCACCGCCGATGATCGCATTGGCGCTGCCGCCGGCGCCGCCGGTGCCGCCGCCGCTCAACTGGCCGGTGCCACCACCGCCACCACCGCCGCCGGCGGCGTCGACGGCGGTGGTCGCCGTCCCGGTGACGGTGCCGCCGGCGCCGCCGTTGCCGCCGGTGTTGCCGGCAAGGCCGCTCGCGCCGTTGCCGCCGTGTGCCGCCGGTGATCGTGCCGATCACCGACGTTGACGGCGCCACCGCCGCCGCCGCCACCGCCGTCACCGCCAAGAGTCGACAAAGTTGTGCGCCGCCGCCTTGCCCGCCGCCGCCGCCGGTGCTGGTCACGCACGTTGCCGGGGTTGATCAATTCGGCGCTTCCGCCCGCGCCGCCGGCCCCGCCACCCCCGCCCGTGACGCCGGCGCCCCCGGCGCCGCCTCCTCCACCGCCGCCACCGGCGATGACGCCGCTTGTGGCGGTGAGGAGACCATCGCCGCCGGCGCCGCCGTTGCCGCCGGCGCCGCCGGTGGCTGCCGGTGCCCCCGACGCCGCCGTTGCCGCCGGTGCCGCCGACGCGCCGCCGGTGACGCTGGCGTTGCCGCCCGTGCCGCCGGTGCCACCGCCGCCACCGACGCCGGTGGCGCCGCCGTTGCCGCCCGACGTGCCGGCTCCGCCGGCCCCGGCGGCCCCGCCGTGTGCCGCCGTTGCCACCGGTGCCGCCGTCGCCGGCGGTGGCGATCCGCCGGCCCCGCCGGTCCCGCCAACACCGCCGATGCCGCCGGCGCCGCCGCTGTTGGCGAGCCCTGGGAAGGCCACCGGGGCCGCCGACCCCGCCGATGCCGCCGGCGCCGCCGTTGGTGACGGTGGCGCCCGTGGCGCCGGCACCGCCGGTCCCGCCGGTCCCGCCGGCCCCGCCGGTGCCGTTGGCGCCCGCGCCTGCGAACAGCGAGCCGCTACCCGCGCTGCCGCCGGCCCCGCCGTTGCCGCCGACACCGCCGTTGCCGCCGTCGACCCAGCGCCGGTGCTGCCCGTTCCGCCATGGCCCCGCCGGCCCCGCCGACGCCACCCGCCCCGCCGGTGCCCGTGAACAGCCCGCGGGCAGCGCCGCCGGCTCCGCCCGCCCCGCCCAGGCCGCCGCTGCCGCCGGTTGGGCCGTGGCGCGCCCGGCGCCGCCGGCGCCGCCGATCCCGCCGGCCCCGCCGGCCCCGCCACGCGCCCGACTAGCAGCCCGGCGGCCCCGCCGGCCCCGCCGGCCCCGCCGGTTCCCCCCGCCGCGCCGGTGCCGCCGGTGGTGCCGGTACCGCCCGCCCCGCCGGCCCCGCCGTTGCCGAACAGGAAGGCGCTGCCGCCGGCCCCACCGGCCTGGCCGGGCGCACCCGACCCGCCGTTGCCGCCGTTGCCGAAAATCCACCCGCCGGCCCCGCCGGCCTGCCCCGTGCCCGGCGCCCCATTGGCGCCGTCGCCCGCCAGTGGGCGCCCCGTCAGCGCCTTGATGGGCGAGAAGAAAGCCAAGCTCTGGGCGGCCTGCAAGGGCGATGCGTTAGCCGCCTCCGCGGCCGCATACGAACCGCCGGCGCCGGTCAAGGCCTGCACAAACTCGGTATGAAACGCCGCCGCCTGCGCGCTCAGCGTCTGGTAGTCCTGGGCGTGGCGCGAAAACACCGACGCGATCGCCGCCGACACCTCGTCGCCCGCGGCGGCCACCACCGCGCCGGTCGGGCCCGCGGCCGCCATATTGGCCGCGCTCAACGACGAGCCGATGCCCGCCACATCTGCCGCCGCTGAAGCCAGCATCTGCGGGGCCGCCACCAGATATGACAAGGCCGTCCTCCATTCCGGTCACCGCGGCCCCCCGGGAAGACTCAGCGTAGCGGGATCCCACCCACCGCATCCGGTGTTTCCACCAAGCCTTCGTTGGCGGCGCGGCACCGCGGGCTTCTCGGCACCGACCCGGCTTCACCTACCACGTCGGCGGCGCTTGCCCCGATTTCGATGCGAGGCCGTCACCGCGACGGGCCTTCTGATCAGACCGTGAACAGAGCATGAATTGTCCGGATCGCACGACGCCGCGGTAGCGCCGGTGACGCGCCTGCCGTGACACTGACTGCGTGACGAACACCGCCCACTCTCACGCACCTAAGCACCACTTTTGCCGCTCGGTCGTGCGCTGGCTGACGGCCGGATATCCCGACGGGGTCCCGGGGCCCGACCGGGTTCCCCTGATGGCACTGCTGCGGAGCACGCCGCTGACCGAAGAGCAGATCAGAGAGGTGGTTCGCGGCATCACCAAGGAAGGGTCTCCGGAGACCGCCGACGGCGTGATCGACCGCGACGAGATCGCCGAATTCATCTCCGGCATGACCCATTACGCCGCGGGGCCCGAAAACGTCGTGCGGGTGGCGACCCGGCTGGCCGCGGCCGGGTGGCCGCTGGCAGGCATCGACGTCAGCGAGGTGATTCCGGGTGACGAGGACGCGGAATCCGCCGAGATGGCGGCACGCGGCTTCAAGGCCGAAGAAACACCCTCGGGCGTCGCCTCATAATTTCGAGATGTCGATCACGAAGCGGTAGCGCACGTCGCTGGCGAGCATCCGCTCGTAGGCCTCGTTGACGTAACCCGGTTCGATGACCTCGATCTCGGGCGTCACGCCGTGCTCGGCACAGAAGTCCAGCATCTCCTGGGTCTCGGGGATGCCGCCGATGTTCGAGCCCGACAGGCTGCGTCGCGCCAGCGCCAGCGCGAACGCCGGCACCGGCATCGGGTGCTCCGGAATGCCCAGCTCGACCAGCGTGCCGTCGACGTCCAACAGGCTCAGGTAGTCACCGAGGTCCAGGTTGGCCGACACGGTGTTCAGGATCAGGTCGAAGCTGCCGCGCAAGTTGCGGAAGGTGTCGCGGTCGGATGTCGCGTAGTAGTTGCTGGCGCCCAACCGAAGGCCGTCTTCCATCTTCTTCAAGGACTGGGACAGCACGGTCACCGTGGCGCCCATCGCCGCCCCCAGCTTGACGCCCATGTGGCCCAGCCCGCCGAGGCCGATGATCGCCAGGCGCGTGCCCTCCCCGGCTTTCCAGTGCCGCAGCGGTGAGTAGAGCGTGATGCCGGCGCACAGCAGCGGCGCCGCCTTGTCGAGCGGCAGCGAGTCGGGGATCCGCACGACGAAGTTCTCGTCGACGACGATCGCCTGGCTGTAGCCGCCCATCGTCGGGGTGCCGTCTTTGTCGATCGAGTTGTAGGTGAACGTCGCGCCCCGCTTGCAGTACTGCTGCAGTCCCGCGACGCAGCAGCTGCACTCGCCGCAGGAGTTCACCATGCAACCCACCCCGACGTGGTCGCCCACCTTGTGCTTGGTGACCTCGGAGCCGACCGCGCTCACCACGCCGGCAATCTCGTGACCGGGAACCACCGGGTAGTTCGGCGTGCCCCACTCGGCTTTGACGGTGTGGATGTCGGAGTGGCAGATCCCGGCGAACTTGATGTCGATCGCGACGTCGTGCGGACCCGGCTCTCGGCGGTCGATGGTGGTCTTGGTCAGTGGCTCGGTGGCCGACGTGGCCGCGTACGCCGAAACTGTGCTCATCGGAAATCCCTCTTTACGGTTGCGTCGTAGAAAGTTTAGCTAAGGTAACGTTTCCCGGCCACTCGCGCGGGTGGCGCGCGACCACCAGATTCTATGAACGGCCGGCCACCTTCGGCGCGGCGGCTAATTGATCGGTGCGTTGAGCAGCCGCAGGTCGTCGAGGATGCCGCGGGCCGCGACCAATCCCTCGCCGGTCTGCCAGATCTCGTCGTTGACGACGTAGACCCGGTTGTCGCGGTTGGCGGACAGCTTGCGCCAGGCGTCGCTGTCCAAGACGGCGGCGGCGCGTTGGGCGGCGGCGGGTGAGGCACACGACACGTAGATGACGTCCGCGTCGGCGGCGGAAAGCCCCGACAGGTCCGGCGCCTTGGCCAGGTCGGCATCGGTGGCGCCGATCTCGATGTAGGGCTTGTCGGTGAAGCGCTGGGCGGCCGGCCGGTCCACCCCGGCCGCGGCGAGCACGCTGGCCGGAAAATTGTCCGCCCCGTAGATCCGGATGGTGGTGGCGGTCAGCTGAACGATGGACGCCTGGAAGTGCGCGGCATCGTGCCTGGCCCCGATCTGGGTGGCGCGTTGCTCGAACGCGCTGACGAGCCCTTCCGCGGCGGCGCCGCGGGCGGTGGCGTCGCCCACCCCGCGCAGGTTGTCTTCCCACCCCGCGCCCGGTGCGCCCGTGAAAACCGTGGGCGCTATGCCGGCCAGCACCCCGTACAGCTTCGGGGTCAATGCCTGCGATCCCAGGATCAGGTCGGGGTGGGCCGCCGCGATGCTGCCCGGATCGGGATTGCTCCGGGTTCCGACGGCGGCCACGCCGTGCAGCGCGGCACCCAGGTAGGACGGCTGACTCATGGAGCCGTCCGGCAAAGCCGCGGCCACCACCCGCGACTGCAGGCCGAGCGCGCACAGCGCGTCGAGCTGGTCGCCGGACAGCACCACGATGCGCTGTGCCTCGGCGGGCACGCGCGCGACGTCCGGGGTCACTCCGGGCGCGTTGCGGGCCTGGCGCGTCGGCGGCCCCGGGTCGGCCGGCGCGGCATCGCGGGCGCACGCCTCGTCCGGCCGGCGATCGTTCCCCAGCACGCCGGCCCCGCCGATCTGGGTGGTGGAGGTCACCACGGAGCGACTCGGCCCCGCGGTCCGCTGCGCCGAACCGCAGCCGCCGCAGCACAGGGCCACCACGGCCAACACCCCCACCAGCGCGCCGGCGGTCAGCGGCCGAGCGGGTCGGGGAGCGCCGGACAACACGGCTCCGACGCTAACACCCGGCCGACCTGCCGAAGCTTTCCCAGGACGACCCGCCGCACCGGATACCCCATATACGACAGTTTGTAGGACCAACCCTGCCGCGCACATGATCGAAGGTTAAGATTGCTCAATGACACTGTCCGGGACGGATGTTTGGAGAAGCTGTTGACAGCCGAAGCGCCCCCGTTGCAAACACTCGAGGCCACCCGTCCGTATCCGGCGCGGACCGGCCCGCGCGGCAACCTCGTCTACAAGCTGATCACCACCACCGATCACAAATTGATCGGCATCATGTACGTGGTCACCTGCTTCGTGTTCTTCTTCATCGGCGGGCTGATGGCCCTGCTGATGCGCACCGAGTTGGCCGCGCCGGGGCTGCAGTTCCTGTCCAACGAGCAGTACAACCAGCTGTTCACCATGCACGGCACGATCATGCTGCTGCTGTACGCGACCCCTGTGGTGTTCGGGTTCGCCAACCTGGTGATGCCGCTGCAGATCGGCGCGCCCGACGTGGCGTTCCCGCGGCTGAATGCCTTCTCGTTCTGGTTGTTCCTGTTCGGCGGGCTCGTCGCGATGAGCGGGTTCATCACCCCCGGCGGGGCGGCGGACTTCGGCTGGACCGCCTACACGCCGCTGTCTGACGCCATCCACTCGCCCGGAGCCGGCGGCGACCTGTGGATCACCGGACTGATCGTGGCCGGCCTGGGCACCATCCTGGGCGCGGTCAACATGATCACCACCGTGGTGTGCATGCGTGCCCCCGGGATGACGATGTTCCGGATGCCGATCTTCACCTGGAACATCCTCGTCACGTCGATTCTGGTGCTGATCGCGTTCCCGATTCTGACCGCGGCGCTGTTCGGGCTGGCCGCCGACCGCCACCTCGGGGCCCACGTCTTCGACCCGTCCAACGGCGGGGCCCTGCTGTGGCAGCACCTGTTCTGGTTCTTCGGCCACCCCGAGGTCTACATCGTCGCGCTGCCGTTCTTCGGCATTGTCACCGAGATCTTCCCGGTGTTCTCGCGTAAGCCGGTGTTCGGTTACACCACACTGGTTTACGCCACGCTGTCGATCGCCGCGCTGTCGGTCGCGGTCTGGGCCCACCACATGTTCGCCACGGGAGCCGTGCTGCTGCCGTTCTTCTCGTTCATGACGTACCTGATCGCGGTGCCCACCGGCATCAAGTTCTTCAACTGGATCGGCACGATGTGGAAGGGGCAGTTGACCTTCCAGACCCCGATGCTGTTCTCGGTGGGCTTCCTGGTGACCTTCCTGCTCGGCGGCCTGACCGGTGTGCTGCTGGCCAGCCCGCCGCTGGACTTCCACGTGACGGACACCTATTTCGTGGTGGCCCACTTCCATTACGTGTTGTTCGGCACGATCGTGTTCGCCACGTTCGCGGGCGTCTACTTCTGGTTCCCGAAGATGACCGGCCGCCTGCTCGACGAGCGGCTCGGCAAGCTGCACTTCTGGCTGACGTTCATCGGCTTCCACACCACCTTCCTGGTGCAGCACTGGCTTGGCGACCTGGGGATGCCGCGCCGCTACGCCGACTACCTGCCCACCGACGGGTTCCAGCCGTACAACATCGTCTCGACCGTGGGGGCGTTCATCCTGGGCGTGTCGATGTTCCCGTTCGTGTGGAACGTCTTCAAGAGCTGGCGCTACGGCGAGGTCGTCACGGTCGACGACCCGTGGGGCTACGGCAACTCGCTGGAATGGGCGACCAGTTGCCCGCCGCCGCGGCACAACTTCACCGAGCTGCCCCGAATCCGTTCGGAGCGGCCGGCTTTCGAGCTGCACTACCCGCACATGGTGGAGCGGATGCGCACCGAGGCGCATGTGGGGCGCCACGCGACCGCGTTGGAGTCGCCCAAAGGATACGGACCGCGGACGGAAGCCGATCGCGGGACTGATGCGCAGTAGCGGCGGCAGCCGCGGGTGACTTCACCGCCCAAGGTGTCGGTGCTCATCACCGTCACCGGCGTGGACCAACCGGGCGTGACCTCGGCGCTGTTCGACGTGCTGTCACGGCACGGCGTCGAGTTGCTCAACGTCGAGCAGGTGGTGGTGCGTAACCGGCTGACGCTCGGTGTCCTGGTCTGCTGCCCGCCCGACGTCGCCGATGGCACGCAGTTGGGCCATGACGTCGAATCCGCCATCCGCGGCCTGGGTCTCGACGTCAGCATCGAGCGCAGCGACGACGTGCCGATCATCCGGGACCCGTCGACGCACACCATCTTCGTGCTGGGCCGGCCGATCACCGCCGGCGCGTTCAGCGCGGTGGCCCGCGAGGCGGCGAAGCTGGGCGTCAACATCGATCTCATCCGCGGGGTGTCCGACTACCCGGTCACCGGCCTGGAGTTGCGGGTGTCGGTGCCGCCGGGCGCCGAAGCCGCGCTGCGGACCGCGCTGAACCGGGTTTCCTCGGACGAATGCGTCGACGTGGCGGTCGAGGACTACAGCCTGGAACGGCGCGCCAAGCGGCTCATCGTGTTCGACGTGGACTCCACCCTGGTTCAGGGCGAGGTGATCGAGATGCTGGCGGCCCATGCCGGCGCCGAGGGCGCGGTCGCCGCCATCACCGAGGCCGCGATGCGCGGCGAGCTGGATTTCGCGGAGTCGCTGCGGCAGCGGGTGGCGACCCTGGCAGGTTTGCCCGCGACGGTGATCGACGAGGTCGCCGAGCAGTTGGAGCTGATGCCCGGCGCGCGCACCACCCTGCGGACGCTGCGGCGGTTGGGCTATCACTGCGGCGTGGTGTCGGGAGGGTTTCGCCAGATCATCGAGCCGCTGGCGGAGGAGCTGATGTTGGACTTCGTCGCCGCCAACGAGCTGGAGGTGCTCGACGGGACCCTCACCGGCCGCGTCGTCGGCCCCATCGTCGACCGCGCCGGCAAGGCCGAGGCGCTGCGCCGCTTCGCGCAACAGGCCGGTGTGCCCATGGCGCAGACCATCGCCGTCGGCGACGGCGCCAACGACATCGACATGCTGGCCGCCGCCGGGCTGGGCGTGGCGTTCAACGCGAAACCGGCGTTGCGGGAGGTCGCCGACGCGTCACTGAGCCACCCCTACCTGGACACGGTGCTGTTCCTGCTCGGTGTCACCCGGGGCGAGATCGAGGCCGCCGACGCGGTCGACGGCGAGGTGCGCCGGGTGGAAATCCCGCCGGACTAATTGCGGGTGGCGGTGGGCGACCCGGCACCCATTCGGGGGTCGCAGTACGGCACGATGGGCGGGTGCCCGAAAACGGAAGCCGGAGGTGAAACCCGAGGATTCGCGAGAATCCGAGGGTGCCGACCAGACTCGCGACGCAGCCGACCCTGATCTGCTGATCGACTTTCACGACGTCACGCTGCGCCGCGGCGGGCGCGTCCTGGTCGGGCCGCTGGATTGGTCCGTCGAGCTCGACGAGCGCTGGGTGATCGTCGGCCCCAACGGTGCGGGCAAGACGTCGCTGCTGCGGATCGCCGCGGCGGCCGAACACCCGTCGTCGGGGGTGGCCTTCGTGCTGGGGGAGCGGCTGGGCCGCGTCGACGTGTCGGAGCTGCGGGCGCGGATCGGGCTGAGCTCGTCGGCGCTGGCGCAGCGGGTGCCCGACGACGAGCTGGTGCGCGACCTGGTCGTCTCGGCCGGCTACGCGGTGCTGGGCCGGTGGCGGGAACGCTACGAGGAGATCGACTACCGCCGGGCGGTCGACATGCTGGAAAGCCTCGGCGCCGAGCACCTGGCGGACCGCACCTACGGGACGCTGTCGGAAGGGGAGCGCAAGCGGGTCCTCATCGCCCGCGCGCTGATGACCGACCCGGAGCTGCTGCTGCTCGACGAACCGGCCGCCGGCCTCGACCTGGGCGGACGAGAGGAATTGGTGGCCAGGTTGACCGACCTGGCCGCCGACCCCGATGCGCCCGCCCTGGTGCTCGTCACCCACCACGTCGAGGAGATACCGCCCGGGTTCAGCCACTGCATGCTGCTGTCCGAAGGCAGGGTGGTCGCGGCGGGTTTGCTGCCGGACGTGTTGACCGGCGAGAACCTGTCCGTCGCGTTCGGCCAGTCGATCGCCCTGGAAGTCGTCGACGGGCGCTATTTCGCCCGGCGTGTTCGCACCCGCGCCGCCCACCGGAGGGCTCATGACCACATCTGAACGACCAACCGTCTCGTTCCCCGGCCGGCCGCCACGGTGATGCTGGTCCGCGACACGGCGGACGGTATCGCCGTCTTCCTCATGCGCCGGCACGCCAAGATGCACTTCGCCGCCGGGACGATGGTGTTCCCGGGCGGTGGGGTCGACGAGCGCGACCAAAACGCCGCTTTGGAGACGGCGGGGGGCGTGGGCGGGCCCGGCGCCGGACTGGTGGGCGCAGCGGTTCGGCATCGAGCCCGACCTGGCCGAGGCGCTGGTGTGCGCGGCCGCCCGCGAGACGTTCGAGGAGTCCGGGGTGCTGTTTGCGGGGCCGGCCGATGACCCGGACGGGATCGTCGGCGACGCTTCGGTGTACCGCGACTCGCGCCACGCCCTGGCCGACGGCGCGCTGTCGTTCGGCGAGTTCCTGCGCCGGGAGAACCTGGTGTTGCGCTCCGACCTGCTGCGGCCCTGGGCCAACTGGGTCACCCCGGAGGCCGAGCGCACCCGCCGCTACGACACCTACTTCTTCGTCGGCGCCCTGCCGGAGGGCCAGCGGGCCGACGGGGAGAACACCGAATCAGACAGCGCCGGCTGGACGACGCCGCAGGCCGCCATCGACGACTTCGCCGCGGGCCGCAGCTTCCTGCTGCCGCCGACGTGGACACAGCTGGACTCGCTCGTCGGTCGCACCGTCGCCGACGTGCTATCCGTCGACCGCCAGATCGTCACGGTGCAACCGAACCTCGAGATCACCGGCGACAACTGGGTTTTCGAGTTCTTCGACTCGGATCGCTACCACCAGGCACGCAAGGCGGGCGGGCAGGGGTGGCCGTTGTGACCGGATCGGTGACCGCTCCGCCGCGCGAGTTCGTCAGCGTGGTCGTCAGCGACGGCTCCCAGGACGCGGGCCTGGCCATGTTGCTGCTGTCGCGACCGCCGACCAACGCCATGACCCGCCAGGTCTACCGGGAGATCGCCGCCGCGGCCGACGAACTGGGCCGCCGCGACGACGTCTCCGCGGTGATCCTGTTCGGGGGGCAGGAGATTTTCTCCGCAGGCGACGACCTGCCGGAATTGCGGACCCTGACGGCCGCGGAGGCCGAGGTCGCGGCGCGGGTCCGGCGGCAGGCCGTCGCGGCCGTGGCCGCCATCCCCAAGCCGACCGTCGCCGCGATCACCGGCTACGCGCTGGGCGCCGGCCTCACGCTCGCGCTGGCGGCCGATTGGCGGGTCAGCGGCGACAACGCCAAGGTCGGCGCGACCGAGATCCTGGCCGGCGTCGTCCCGGGCGGCCTGGCCCGCCTGACCCACGCGGCCGGGGTGAGCAGGGCCAAGGAGCTGGCGTTCAGCGGGCGCTTCGTCGCGGCCGAGGAGGCGCTGGCCCTGGGGCTGATCGACGAAATGGTGGCACCCGACGACGTGTACGACGCGGCGGCGGCCTGGGCGCGGCGCTTTCTCGGCGGACCGCCGGCGGCGCTGGCCGCCGCGAAAGCCGGCATCAACGAGGTGTTCGACCGCGGGCCGGGCGCCCCGGGTCCCGGCGGCGGTTAGGCTGCCCTACATGACCACGAGTTCGACCGACGCGAGCCCGACGCCGCGAGTCACAGCCGAGCAGGTGGAAGCCGCCCGCCACGACAGCAAGCTCGCCCAGGTGCTCTACCACGACTGGGAAGCCGAGACCTACGACGAGAAGTGGTCGATCTCCTACGACCAGCGCTGCGTCGACTATGCCCGCGGCCGGTTCGACGCGATCGTGCCCGACGAGGTCCAGCGGGAGCTGCCCTACGACCGGGCTCTGGAATTGGGCTGTGGCACAGGGTTTTTCCTGCTGAACCTGATTCAGTCCGGCGTCGCGCGGCGCGGATCGGTCACCGACCTGTCGCCCGGCATGGTGAAGGTCGCGACCCGCAACGGGCAGGCGCTGGGCCTGGACATCGACGGGCGGGTCGCCGACGCCGAGGGCATCCCGTACGACGACGACACCTTCGACCTGGTGGTCGGCCACGCGGTGCTGCACCACATCCCCGATGTGGAACTGTCCCTGCGCGAGGTGATCCGGGTGCTGCGGCCGGGCGGCCGGTTCGTCTTCGCCGGCGAGCCGACCTCCGCGGGCGACGTCTACGCGCGCACGCTGTCGACGCTGACCTGGCGAGTCGCCACCAACGTCACCAAGCTGCCCGGGCTGGGCGGCTGGCGGCGGCCGCAGGCCGAGCTCGACGAATCGTCGCGCGTCGCCGCGCTGGAGGCCATCGTCGACCTGCACACCTTCACGCCAGCGGACCTGGAGGAGATGGCGACCAACGCGGGCGCCGTGGACGTGCGGACCGCCAGCGAGGAGCTCACCGCCGCGATGCTGGGCTGGCCGATCCGCACGTTCGAGGCGTCGGTGCCGCCCGGGCGGCTGGGCTGGGGCTGGGCGCGGTTCGCGTTCACCAGCTGGAAGGCGTTGAGCTGGGTGGACGCCAACATGTGGCGGCACGTGGTGCCGAAGGGCTGGTTCTACAACGTGATGGTCACCGGGGTCAAACCCTCCTGACCGGTGGGCTCGCCTTCAGCACCGACGACGTCGGTTACCTGCGGTCCGCGTCGGGGGCAGCGGCGCTGGCGGCGGTCGCCGAACTCGAGCTGACGGACGCCACCCGGGTGGCCGACGTCGCCGCCGCGCGGTCGCGTTTCGGCGACAAGGCCGCGGTGTTGGTGGAGACGACGCTGTTGCGCCGGCGCGCCGCCGGCAAGCTGGGCGCGCTCGGTGACGTTTCGGGGTGGCTGTTCACCGAGGAGGCGCTGCAGCAGGCCACGGCGGCGCCGGTGGCCGTCCACCGGGCGGAGCGCCTGGCGGCGGGGTCCGGGGACCCCGACGTCGTCGTGCACGACGCGACCTGTTCGATCGGCACGGAGGTGGCCGCGTTGCGCGGTGCGGGGGTCCGGACGGTGGGAAGCGACATCGACCCGGTGCGGCTGGCGATGGCGCGCAACAACTTGGGGGAGGGCGCGCACCTCTGCCGCGCCGACGCCCTGCACCCGGTGACGCGCACGGCCGTGGTGCTCGTCGACCCGGCGCGCCGGACGAACGGGCGGCGGCGCTTTGGCATCGGCGACTACCGGCCCGGCCTGGCCCAATTGATCGACACCTACCGGGGCCGGAATCTCGTCGTGAAATGTTCGCCCGGAATCGATTTCGACCAAGTCGGGGACCTCGGCTTCGACGGTGAGATCGAGGTGACGTCCTACCGCGGCTCGGTCCGGGAGGCGTGCCTGTGGTCCGCCGGGTTGGCGCAGCCGGGCGTTCGGCGACGGGCCAGCGTCCTGGATCGCGACGAACAGATCACGGACGCCGAACCGGACGACTGCCCCGTGCGGCCGCCGGGACGGTGGATCGTCGACCCCGACGGCGCCGTCGTCCGGTCCGGCCTGGTGCGCCACTACGCCGCGCGGCACGGGCTGTGGCAACTCGACCCGGACATCGCGTACCTGTCCGGCGACCGGTTGCCGCCGGGGGTCCGGGGCTTCGAGGTGCTGGAGCGGTTGGCGTTCGACGAGCGGCGGTTGCGGCAGGCGTTGTCCGCGCTGGACTGCGGGGCGCTGGAGATACTGGTCCGGGGTGTGCAGGTGGACCCCGACGCGCTGCGGCGCCGGCTGCGGGCGCGCGGCGGCCGGCCCCTGTCGGTCGTGATCACCCGCATCGGCAGGGGGGCCGCGGGCCATGCGGCGGCGTTCGTCTGCCGGCCCTCCCGGTAGCGCCGGGTACCCTGGCGGGTACTTCTCCGGGCGCACGGCCCCTTTTTATCTGCGAGGACATTGCCACGATGCGTAACCTGCCGGCTGCCGCTGTGCTGGCAGCGGCGGTCCTGATGGGCGGGCCGGCGCCGGCGCCGGCCTTCGCCGCGCCACCGTCGTGCGCCGCGCTGGGCGGCGTGGCCGAGGCCGGACAGATGTGTCGCGTGCGCGCCACCGCCCCCACCTACACGATCAACATGGCGTTTCCCACGGACTACCCCGACGAGCAGGCGCTCACCGACTACATCACCCAGAACCGCGACGGGTTCGTGAACGTCGCCCAGACCTCCGGGAGCCGCGACCAGCCCTACGAGATGGAGACCACCACCGAGCAACACAGCTCCGGGCAGCCGCCGCACAACACCCGCAGCGTCGTGCTCAAGTTCTTCCAGGAACTCGGGGGAGCGCACCCGTCCACCTGGTACAAGGCCTTCAACTACAACCTCGGGACCAAACAGCCGATCACCTTCGACACCCTGTTCGCACCCGGCGTGACGCCCCTGGACAGCATTTTTCCGATCGTCCAGCAGGATCTCGAGCGCCAGAATCCGCTCGGCGCGGCCATCCTGCCCTCGATCGGGCATGACCCGTCGCACTACCAGAACTTCGCCATCACCGACGACCAGCTGATCTTCTACTTCGCCCCGGGCGAGATATTGCCGGCTTTCGCCGGACCGGCGCAGGCGGAGGTTCCGCGCAACGCGATCCCGCCCCTGGCGGTCTGACGGCCACTGACTGAGCGCGTTTCGATGCCCGGCTAGCGGGCTTCAGGCCGGCGCGAAGCCGTAGACCTGACCGTCGCTGGTCGCGGCCACCACCCGCCGATCCTTGCCGACGGACACCCCGACGGGATAGCCGGTGGCCGCCGGTAGCGGATAGCTGCTCAGCGTGTGGCCGGTGGCCGGATCGAAGACCAGCACCGACATCCCCGGCGTGCCGTTCGCGGGCGGCCCGCTGACCACGGTGTAGCCGACCCCTGGGCCGGCGACGCTCGACGACGAGAGCGGGAGGGCGTCGTCGCGGCGCCAGGCCGCCTCGGCGTGGTCACCGGCGTCCTTGAACGCGGCCAGCCGGGTTTCGGGGCCGCCGCCCGACACGATCAGCCCCTGCGGCGTGACCGCCGGGGGCGTCTGCGCCAGGAAGCCCAGCGGGACCGACCATTTCACCTTGCCGTCGGCGGCGTGCAGCGCCCACAGCCTTTGGTCGCGCCCGTTGACGTACACCGTCGCCCCGTCGGCGGACAGCACCGGGCTGGCCACGACACCGGCGGCCACCGCATCGCTGGTCCACTCGCGGCTCAACAGCGGGGTCTGGCCCGCGTGGTACTTCAGCCCGACCAGGCCGGCGACCGGCGCGCCCGGCTGCCAGACGCCCAGCACCACCGCCCCGGTGACCGGCGCGTAGGCGGGGGCGGCCGCGACCGGGCAGCCCTGCCGGGCGGGTGCGCAATCGGCCAGCCCGCGCGTCGCATCGGTGGGGTCGACGCCGTCCACCAGGTCCAGCGGACTGCCGACCACCTCGCCGCGGTGGGCGTCGAACACCAGTACCTGGCCCAGGTGGGTGGCGACCAACAGCTGGCCGTGCCCCAGAAATCGCGGCGTGGTGGGCATACCGATCACGGGCCGGCGCCACCGCGTCCACTGCGTCACCGGAAACGACAGGAAGGCCCCGGGCTGACCGACGT
The DNA here is from genome assembly GCA_963824505.1 of uncultured Actinomycetota bacterium. Classification (GTDB taxonomy): domain Bacteria; phylum Actinomycetota; class Actinomycetes; order Mycobacteriales; family Mycobacteriaceae; genus Mycobacterium. Next base: position 338,997 of record CAWGPS010000018.1, on the reverse strand, counting down.
ACAGGTTGTCGAAGCCGTCGAACAGCGGTCCGGCGAAGCCGCCGCCCTGGAACAGCCGGACACACCAGCGTTGCCGGCCATTGTCGGCGTTCTCCCATTCCATCAGCGAGCATCCCGCGGGGGTCTGAGCGTTGAGGGCGAGATAGCCGCGACCGCTGAGCGCGGGACCGGCCGCCAGGCTGCCCTTGACCGACCGCGTCCACGTCAACGACAGCTTGGCGGCGCCGCTTGTCGTGGTGTAGCCGCTGTTGGCGGCGTCGCCGTACTGTGCGGGCCATCCTTGGGCGGCGGACGCCTCGACCCAGGAGTCGGTGTTGGCGCATCCGCCGAGCCCCAGCCCAACGACGGTCGCCAGGATCGCGGATGACCACGGCCGGAGTCCGGGGGCGCGACCTTGCGCGAGCGTCACGCCACGGCGAGAATCGGCCGGTTTTCTCGCTCTGGCATTACACACGCGACGCGCCGATTCACGCCCGCTCCGAAGGCCACGCGGGAGATGTCGGGCAAGCACCTCGGTTTCCCAAATCCTTCCGCGGGCGTCGGCGTGAGCAGTGATCGGGTACAGGTGAGGGTAACCCGTGGGTGGTCCGTTCCGGTGGATCGCCCGGTCCCCGGCCGCCGTTCTGGCGCGCATCGATTCGGTTAGGCTTTCCGGCCATGACGACGATGTGGGGCGCGCCGCTTCACCGCCGCTGGCGTGGATCGAACCTGCGGGACCCGCGCCAGGCCAAGTTCCTCACCCTGGCCTCGCTCAAGTGGGTGCTGGCCAACCGCGCCTATACGCCTTGGTATCTGGTGCGGTATTGGCGGCTGCTGAAGTTCAAGCTGGCCAACCCGCACATCATCACCCGCGGCATGGTGTTCCTGGGCAAGGGCGTGGAGATCCACGCCACACCCGAACTGGCGCAGCTGGAGATCGGCCGCTGGGTCCACATCGGGGACAAGAACACCATCCGCGCGCACGAGGGCTCGTTGCGCTTCGGGGACAAGGTGGTGCTGGGCCGCGACAACGTCATCAACTGCTACCTCGACATCGAGCTCGGTGATTCGGCCCTGATGGCCGACTGGTGCTACGTCTGCGATTTCGACCACCGCATGGACGACATCAACGTCCCGATCAAGGACCAGGGCATCATCAAGTCCCCGGTCCGGATCGGACCCGACACCTGGGTCGGGGTGAAGGTGACGGTGCTGCGCGGCACCTCCATCGGACGCGGCTGCGTGCTGGGGTCGCATGCGGTCGTGCGCGGCGAGATCCCGGACTACTCGATCGCGGTCGGCGCGCCGGCCAAGGTGGTCAAGAACAGGCAATTGTCCTGGGAGAATTCGGCCGCGCAGCGCGCCGAGCTGGCTGCGGCCCTGGCCGACATCGAACGCAAGAAGGCGGCCCACTGACCGCTGACCTTCGGGCACCGGGCCCCAAGCCGGCGCGTCCCGGGTGGGACGTGCCGCCGTGTCCGTCGTGCTGCTGGTCATCGCCGCCGGCTACGTCGCGGCGGTCGGCCATTGAGCGCAGGGCTACGGGGCCGGCTCGGCGTGGTCGTCGACCTTGAAGTCGAAATGGACGTCGCCGGCGTCGACGTTGGTGACGGTGACGTTGACCCCGTACTTGTCGCTGCCGTCGGCGAGATGACACCTTAACGTCGCGCCCTCGACGCCCTTCAGGTTGTCGGGGCAGGTCACCGAATCGGGCCTCTGGCCCACCTGCTGGGTCAGCTTGTCGCTGATGATGCTCGCGACCTGGTTCTTGTCGACGGTCTCGACCATGTCGAACTTGACGTTGTCGCCCTCGACGCTCGTGACCGTCACGTTGACGTTGAAGGTCTTGTTCTTGACCTTCATCTCGCAGTTCAGTTGCGACCCGACCTTGGCGGGCAGGTCGCCCGGGCAGTTGACCGAATCGGGCTTGTTGCCCGCGGCGTCGGTCATTTTGGAGGTGATCTGGCCGGCGACGTCACCCTTGCTCACCGCGTGCGGCCCCGTGCCGACCGAACAGGAACACGCGCCGGCCGTGGCCATCAGGCCGACGGCGGCGGCCGACGCCAACGCGGTGCGAACGATCGAGTGAGCCTTCGAGTCAGCCATCATCGCCTCCCGGGCGGATTGTCAACTGTGAATCAGCTGATGATTACATGCCAATCCGCTTGGAGTAAATACGCTCGGCAGATATCGTCGGGAGAGCGCCTACCGGGTTCCCGCTCGAATGACGGTCAGATGCTCTGGTAGCGCCGAAGCGCCTCGGCCCGTTCTGCGCCGTGGTCGACGATGGGCGCCGGATACCCTTGCGGCCGTTCGCCTTTGCGGAGATGGACGTCGTCGGCCGAGCGCAGTTCCGGTATCCAGCGCCGGATGTAATCGCCGGAGGGGTCGAATTTCTCGCCCTGCGTGGTCGGGTTGAAGATGCGGAAGTACGGCGCGGCGTCGGTGCCGCAGCCCGCGCACCATTGCCAGCCGTGCTGGTTGTTGGCCATGTCGCCGTCCACCAGTTGCTCCAGGAACCATTCGGCGCCCCACTGCCACGGCAAATGCAGGTCCTTGACCAAGAAGGACGCCACGATCATCCGGACCCGGTTGTGCATGAAGCCGGTCTCGCGCAGCTGGCGCATCCCCGCGTCGACGAAGGGGAACCCGGTCTCGCCGGCTTTCCAGGACTCGAAGCGCCGCTTCGCGTCGGCTCCGGTGTCGGTTTGGATGGCGTCGAAATCGCTGTTCCAGTTGCGCCACGAACTGGCCGGCCAGTGATGCAGCACGTCGGCGTAGAAGTCCCGGAACGCCAGCTCCCGCAGGTAGGCCTGCGCGCCGGGGCCCCGCGCGTCGAGGTCGGCGACCATGGTGCGGGGATGGATGGTGCCGAACTTCAGGTGCGCCGACATCCGGCTGGTGCCCTTGACATCGGGCCTGTTGCGGTCGTCGCCGTAGCGTGCCAGCCCGTCCCCGACGAACGAACTCCATTGGGCGAGCGCCGCGCGCTCACCGGCGGCGACGTCGAGCGCAACCCCCGGATCGGGGATCTCGCACTGCGCGATCCGCAGCCCGGCCGGGTCGAGCCAGCGCGCCGACCCGGCCCCCGACTCCGCGGGCGCCCGCCAGCCCACGTCGCGCCACTGCCGCAGGAACGGTGTGAACACCCGATACGGCGAGCCGTCCTTCTTGACGACGCGACCGGGCGAGACCAGGTACGGCGACCCCGTCGCCACCAACGGCACCGAGCCCAGCGCCGCACGCACTCGTTCGTCGCGGCGCTTGCCGAACGGCGCGAAATCCTCCGAGATGTGCACCGACGCGGCACCGATCTCCCGGGCAATGCGCGGGATCTGCCGCTCGGGCTTTCCCCGTGTCACCAGCAGGCGGCCGTCGAGGTCGTCGCGCAACTGGCGCAGCGAATCGCCGAGGAATTGCAGCCGGCGCCGGCCCGAGGAAGCCTCCAGCCGCGGATCGAGCACGAAGCACGCCAGCACGTCCTGCTCGCGGGCGGCCGCGGCGAGAGCCGGGTGGTCACCCAGCCGCAGGTCGCGGCGAAACCACAACAGCGTCGGCATGCCCGGGGAGTACCTCAGCGGTTGAGCCGCCACACGTGGGTCGCCAGGACGGTGGCAAACGAGGTCCACAACGCGTACGGCGACATCGCCAGGCCGGCGCGACGGTCGGCTTGCGCGGTGCGGCGCACCAGGTCGGCGCTGCTGGCCGCGAGCACCGCGGCCCCGAGCGCGGACGCGCCCAGCTTGTGGAACCGGAAGAACAGCCAGCTCCACCCGGCGTTGAGCACCAGGTTCGCGCCCAGCGCCGCGGCGTAGCGGCGCGCCTCGTCGTCCCTACCGGCCGCGTGCAGGCGGTCGATCGCCACCGCTGAGGACGTGGCGATGTCGGCGTACAGCGTGGTCCACACCACCGGGAAGGCGAAGTTGGGCGGCTGGTAGGGCGGCTTGCGCAGCCGCGCGAACCACACCGGAACACTGGCGGCGCTGGCGACGCTTCCTGTGCTCGCGGCCGCCGCCACGGCGATCGATGTCGCGGCCAGTATTGACTTCTTCACGGTGTTCCCTTCCTGTCGGGCCGAGTTTCACTTGGCATGACGGCCTTTCGCGTGCGCGGGTTCGGTCGGCCACCAGACCCGGTCGCCGAGGAGTGCGAACAGCGCGGGAATCACCAGCGTCCGCACCACGAACGTGTCGAGCAGGATGCCCAGGCCCACGATGATGCCCAGCTGGGTCAGCACGATCAACGGCAGGACTCCCAGCACACAGAAGACCGCGGCCAAAACGATGCCCGCACTGGTGATGACCCCGCCGGTGGCCGAGACGGCGCGGACCATGCCGGCGCGGGCGCCGTGCCGCGCCGCCTCCTCCCGGGCCCGGGTGACCAGAAAGATGGTGTAGTCCACCCCGAGCGCGGCCAGGAACAGGAAGGCGAACAACGGGGTGCTGTTGTCCAGCGCCGGGAAACCGAAGACATGGATGCTGGACCAGCCGCCGAGTCCCAGGGCGGCCAGCGCGCCGAGGATGGTGGCCGCCAGCAGGATCGGTGGTGCCAGCGCCGAGCGCAGCAGCGCGAACAGGACGACCAGGATCACGCCGAGGATGGCGGGGATCAACAGCAGACGGTCGTGGATGGCGGCGTCGCGGACGTCGAGAGCTTGCGCGTCGGGCCCGCCCACCAGCGCGCCGGGGTCGACGGCGCGGGTCGACTGTCGCAGCGCCGCAATGTCACTGAACGCCCGGGCGGAGGACGGCGGGGCGTCGATCACCACGGACCATTTCGTCAGGCCGGTCGGGGACTGACCCGATTCGGTCACCGAGATCACCCCGGGGGTCGAGCCGACGGCGCGCGCCACGTCTGGCGCCGCGGCGGTGGACGCGACCACCACAGTGGGATTGGCCAGGCCGGCGGGGAAGTGCGCGGCCACGATGTCGTAACCGGTCACCGAGTCGGCGCGCACCCGGAACTGCTCGGTCTGCGACAAGCCGATGCGGGTTCCCAGCAGACCGGTGGCCAGGGCCGCCAGGGCCGCGACGGCGACCGTCGCGACGACGGCCGGATGCCTGCCCACCCAGGCGGCCACCCGATGCCACGGACCGGCGTCGACGCGCGCGCCGTCGCCCGGGCGCGGGACGAACGGCCAGAACAACCGGCGGCCGAACACCGCAAGCAGCGGCGGCAGCACGCACAGCACGGATATCGCGGCGACCACCAGGCCGCACGCCGCCAGCGCGCCCAGGCTGCGGGTGCTGGGGGTGGCGGCGAACAGCAGGGTGAGCAGCGCCAGCACCACGGTGGCGTTGCTGGCGACGATGGCCGGGCCCGCCATGCGCACGGCCCGGCGCAGGGCTGCACGGTGTTCGGGTTGGCGCGACAGTTCCTGCCGGTAGCGCGAGATCAGCAGCAGGGCGTAGTTGGTGCCCGCGCCGAACACCAGCACGCTGGTGATGCCGGAGGTGGCGCCGTCGAAGCTGAGCCCGGTCAGCGACGCGACCGCGGTGCCGACCGCCGCGGCGACCCGATCGGCGAATCCGATGACCATCAGTGGCACCAGCCACAGCACCGGCGAGCGGTAGGTGGCGATCAGCAGCAGCGCCACCACCGACGCCGTCACCACCAGCAGGGTGACGTTGGCGTCGGTGAACGCGTTCGCGATGTCCGCCCCGAACGCCGGACCCCCGGTGACATGTGCCCGCAGGTCACCCGGCAGCCCGCTGTGGGCGGCTTTGCGGAGGTCGGCGACCTGGTCGTTGAGCGCCAGCCCCGAAAGGTCGGCGCTCACCGGGACCACGCCGATGGCGGCCCTCCCGTCGGGGGAGACCATCGTCGGCGGGACGGCGACGCTGCCGCCCACATCGGGCGCGCGCCGCATTCGGTCCTGGGCGGCCTGCGCGGCCGCGACGTCGCCGGAACCCAGGGCGGCGCCGTCGGCCCGCGTGACCACCAGGAGCAGCGGGGCGCGGTCGCCTCCGGGGAACTGGCGGGCCAGCGCGTCGACCTTGGCCGAATCGGAGCCGGGCGGCACGGACAGCGGCGACTGTCCCGCCGCCGCGTTCCCGCCGATGAGCACCATGAAGCCGATGCCCAGCGCCGCCACGGCCAATCCCAGCAGCCACGACCGTCGCCCGGTGGCGGCGCCGGCCACCCCATCCCACAGCACCCGGAGATTATTTCAGTTGCTTAAACATTAATCAACTGAAATGCTGTCCCCACCTCGAAGTCCCCCGGTGTGGCACAGGAGGCAAGATGGGAACCATGCAGACGTCGCGTTGGCCCGTCATCGCAAGCGGTGCGGAGACGCTGCTGCCATGACGAGCGATCCGCGCGCGATGACGAACCGCAAGCGGCGGCACATCGACGTCTGCCTCACCGAGCCGGTCAACTACGCCGCCCTGACCACCGGTCTGGACCGGTATCAACTGCCCTACAACGCGTGCACGCAGACCAACCTGAGCGACATCGACCTGGGCACCGAGTTTTTCGGCGTCGGCCTGCGCGCGCCGATCCTGATCGGCGCGATGACCGGCGGTGCCGAGCTGTCGGGAACGATCAACCGCAATCTCGCCGCGGCGGCCCAGCAGCTCGGCGTCGGGATGATGCTCGGCTCGCAGCGCATCATGTTGGACAGCGCGCTCGGGGAACTCGCGGCCCCCAGCTTCGCCGTTCGTGAGGTGGCTCCGGACGTGTTGTTGTTCGGCAACATCGGTTTGGCTCAGTTGACCAAGGTGACGGTCCGCGACCTGACGAAGCTGCTCGAGCGGGTCGGCGCGAACGTGCTCGCGGTACACACCAATCCGCTGCAGGAGGCCATGCAGCGCGATGGCGACACCGACTTCTCGGGATCGCTGGGCAGGCTGCGCGAGGTGGCCGCCGCGCTGGATTACCCGGTGCTGCTCAAGGAGGTCGGTCACGGGATCGGCGCCACGGCGGTGGCGGATTTGCTTGGCGCGCAAGGCGAGCCGCCCGTCGCGGGGATCGACGTCGCCGGCGCCGGCGGGACCTCGTGGTCGCGCGTCGAACAGTTCGTCCGCTACGGCGAGCTGCGCTACCCGCAGCTGGCCGACTGGGGCATCCCCACGGCACGCGCGATCGTCGAGGTGCGCGCCGCGCTGCCGCACATCCCTTTGGTGGCCTCCGGTGGGATACGTACGGGCACGGACGCCGCCAAGGCGATCGCGCTGGGCGCCAATGTCGTGGCGATGGCGCGGCCGCTGCTGGCCGCGGCCATCGAATCCCCCTCCGCCGTGGTGGATTGCCTGCAGCCCGTCATCGACGAGCTTCGGGTCTGCCTGCACGGGTGCGGTGTAGCGGATATTCGGGGTTTGTCTGGCGTCACGCTGACGTCGGGCCCATAATGCTGCCGACATGTCTGTGATCTTGGCGTACGGCTCGCCCGGGCTGGGCCACGTGCTGCCCGTCGGCGCGCTGCTGGACGAGCTTGCCCGGCGGGGTCACGACGTGCACGTCCGCACCATGGCCGCCGCGGTGCCGATGCTGCGCGCGGCCGGGCTGAATGCCGAGCCCGTCGACCCTCGGATCGAGGCGATCGTCGGCGAGGACTGGCGCGCCCGAAACGCGCTGGGAGTGCTGAAGCTGTCGATCGACGTGCTGTGTCGGCGCGCGGCTTTGGAGGTGGACGACTTGCGGGGGGCCGTGGCGACGGTTCGCCCCGACGCGATCATCGTCGACGCGAACTGCTGGGGTGCGATGTCGGCAGCCGAGGCCGGGGCGATTCCGTGGCTGGTCTTTTCGCCGTTCACGCCCTACCTGCGGTCCCGCGGCGTGCCGCCGTTCGGGCCGGGGATGCGGCCGCTGCCCGGCATCCTGGGAGACGTCCGCGACGCATCGGTCCGTCCCGTGGTGCGCTACCTGTTCGATCGGCCAATGCTGCCCCGGGTCAACGCCGTTCGCGCCGGGCTCGGCCTTGCGCGGGTGACGTCTGTCGACGACCTCATGCGCCGCGCGCCCCTGCTGCTGACCGTCGGAGGGGAGCCCTTCGAGTATCCGCACCCCGGCTGGGGTGACCTGGTGCACCACATCGGGGCGTGCGTCTTCGAACCGCCGGCGACGACCACACCGGATTGGGTCGACGCCATCGACCGGCCGCTGGTCCTGGTCAACACCTCGTCGCTGCGGCAGCGCGACACCTTGTTGGGCCGAACGGCGTTGGAGGCGCTCGCCGGTGAGGACGTCCACGTGGTGGCGACGTTCCCGTCCGGCGTCCCCGCGGACCTGCCCCGGCCGGCCAACGCGACGGTGTGCCGATTCGTCCCGCACGCGGCGATCCTCGAGCGGGCCAGTTGCGCGATCACCCATGGTGGGATGGGGACGACGCTCAAGGCCCTGGACCGCGGCGTGCCCGTGGTCGTGGTGCCTTTCGCGCGGGACCAGGCCGAAGTCGCCCGGCGGGTGGAGGTTTCCCGCTGCGGCACCCGCCTGCCGGCCAAGCGCCTGACGCCGGCGCGGCTGCGGGCGCACGTGCGCAGGGCGATGACGATGGCGGACGGCGCACGCCGGGTGGCCGACGGTTTCGCCGCGACCGGCGGCGTGGCTTACGGCGCTGACCTGATCGAGCAGCGCATGCTGGGCGCGCACCAGCACCGGTAGGCCGACGACCGGCTGGCTGCGGGCTACCGCACCGCGCGCCGCCGGCCCTTGGCCGTTTTCGATTGTGCGGCAGGTGTTTTGGCGGTGGGGGCGGCGAGCTGTGACTCGAAGTTCGCCATCGCGTCGATCAGCGCCGTGAAAACCTTGTGTGCCGCAATCAGATCCCGATCCGGTAGCTTCGCGAGCGCCGCGCGCACTTCGTCGCCCAGCGGGCTGAAGAAGGAACGCGCCAAGGCCATGCCGGGCTTTTCGTAGCGAAGCAGCGACTTGCGCCGGTCGTCGGGGTCGGCCTCGCGCCGGATATGGCCGGCCTCGATCATCCGATCCACGAGGTAGGTGATCGCCGCCGGTGACACGTCCATCCGCTGGCGCAGATTGGCCAGCGTGAGCGGCTCGCCCGCGGTCTCGGCGACCATGATGTGCAGCAAGGCGTGGAAGTCGCTGCCGCCGACGTGGTTCTGGCGCGCAAAGTGACGCCCGATCCGGTCGGATTGCGCAGTTACGGCCCGCATGTCCGAAGACATGAGCTTCTCTAGTTCGGCCCGGTCTGGTCGCCGATCAGCAGCACCGCGCTTAGTCACTTACCCGCATCCTTCGTAGACGATACGCCGAAGCGTATCGGGCACCGCGAGTCGCTGTCGACGAACGCCGCCGGGCGTTTCCCCTCCGCACCGAACGGACGGCCGAAAGTCGGGCCGGTGACCTCGCTGATCGACCCGGGTTCAGGGCTCCTTCGGGTCGTGCCCCAGTTCATCAGCGAGTATCGCCACGCGTTCTCGTCGATGTCGCCGCTCGGCCGTTGCGCCAAGTGGCGCTTCGCGTAGCCGACGACCTTGCGCGGGTGGGCGTAGTCGTCCGTGCTGAGGTCGCCGCGCCTGGTGCGCAAAATATCGACGATGCGCCGACCGCTGGCGTAACCGGTCGCCTCGTCATCGCCTCGCTTTTGCCCCACGCTTCGGGATTTTCGGTCGAGAGCCACTTTTCCAGCTCGCGCGCGGTCATGTTGACGATCTCGCGGAAGCGCCCGTAGGTCGCGTCGTCGTCGTCGTCGGCATCGGTGGTCCTTACGCCGTAAGCGAAGTCAGTCGGCGTGCCGCAGCGCGCCGGGCTTGTGCACCGCGTCCGCGCCGGTCTTGCTGCTGCGGACGTGGTACTGCGGATCGTCTTTCGAGGCGCGCACCGTGCGGCCGGCGGCCTCGGTGTCCGAGGTGATCTCGTCCTCGACCGTGCCCCGCACCGTAGCGCCGTGGCTTTTCCACTCGACCGTGTCCCCCCGGTGAAATTTCTTGTCGCTCATGCCGGTTCACCTTTCAGTGGGTCGGTGCAAGGGTTAGGCGCCCTGACGCGCGGTGGCGGTGATGTCGCGCGCGATGCCGCCGAAGACTGCGTCGCGTGAGGGCGCCGCGGCGGTCCAAAACAGTTGTCCGGCAATCCCGTATGGCTGAAACACGGCACGCTGACGGTAGCGGGACCCGCCATTGCCGTCCGCGGCCGCGGACAGCTCGAGCCACAGGCGGCCCGGCAGCGGCAGGTCGGCGCGCAGCCGCAACAGCCGGGGCTCCTCGACATGCTCCACCCGACCTCCTGGCCGTCGAGCGCACGGCGCACCGTGGCGGCGTCGTCGACGTCGCCACCGAGGACGTCGACCTCGTCGCGCCAGGGGACGCCGTCCAGCTTCGCCGGGGTGCGAGCCAGGACGCGCACGGTGTGCCCGGCCGACAGCAGCTCCGGGATCAGCCGCGTACCCAGGTAGCCGGTGGCGCCGAACACGACGCAGCGCATCGATCACCCCTCCGAGTCGTCGTGGTCCCGGGCGTCGCGGTGTGGGCCGGGTGGCCGTGCGTCCGCCGGCGCTCCTTGAGTTGCGCCTCGTGGGCGTGCCGGCGGCCGTCGGTGAGCCGGCTCCGCACCAGCCCTTCGATCTCCCGGAAGCAGCGGTAGTAGCCGGCGTCGTAGTCCTCGACCACCTGGAAGGTCCATCGGCCCGGTAATACGTTGCGCCCGAGGAGTTCACGGCTGATCAGCTCCGCCAGCTCGGCGTGTCCGACTTCGCGCAATCGGGCCACCGCCGCGTCGAGTTGCAGGTCGGCGTGGCCGGTCAACTGATGGAAGGAGTACAAGTGCCCGCGGGCCCGTTCGACAGTTTCCAGCGCCTCGGTGAGCTTGCCCACCGCTTCGGCGACCGCATCGCCGTCATCCACCGGTTCTCTTCCCACAGGGCTATGGCTTCCCGCTGGGCAGGCGGCTCAACCGCGGTCGCGGCGATCAGCCCGTTAAGTAACTGAAAAGTTCAGTCAATGGGGCCAACGGGTGCGCGTCTTGCCGGCCAAGCCGTTTCGCGTGAGTCACGGCGCGGCGCTGCCCTTCTTGGCTGCCCGCCTCAGCTGCAGCATGCGGGCGGCGCCGACCAGCACGGTGGTGGCCGCACCGGCCACCGCGGACAGCAGGTATCCCACGCCCACCGGCAGGCTCCAGTGGAACACCAGGAAGTGCGCCGTGACCGAGTCGGTGTTCTGGGCGACGAAGATGAGCAACACGATCAGGATCAGCAGGCCGACGACGAGCGCCCACCACGCCGCCGCCAGCCTGGTGAACGAACGCGGGCCCTCCGCGGTCGGGGGCGTGGGCGGTGGGGCGGGGGATCGATCGGTGGCCATGCTGGTGACTAGCCAGGGGAGCCGTCGGCCAAACGTTTTGGCGGCGCCGCGCTCGGGTATCAGCACCGCGATGGGCATCAAAGCCGGCTTGCGCGGTATTCGAGAGGGCCAGCGGAAGGCGCTGGTCCTCCAGCGGCGTCTGTGGCTGGCGGAGTTGGCCCTGTGGCCGACGGGGATCCTCATGGCCGTCTCGGTGTCGGCCGGGGCGTGGCTGCTGTGGCGGCGCACGTCGCGCGACCGTCACACCGGTACCTTCACCGCCGCGCCGCCGCCGGTCGACGCACCGCAGCCGCTCGACGCGCCGGAGCCGGCGGCCGGGCGCTAGCGGACCCGGGCGCGACGCGCCGCCAGCGCCGCCCAGGATACGGCCACCGCGACGAACGCCAGGGCTTGTGCGGGACCGGTGCGTCCGGTGGGGTAACAGGTCCCCGCGACGTAGCGGTCGATGAATCCCGTCGCCGGCAATGGTTCCAGCCGCGCGCCGCGGCGCGCCCACGACTCCAGCGACGTCAACGGGCAGGGCAGTTCCGAACTGACCACCGCGACCCCCCAGGCCACCGCGGGCACGTGCAACACCATGGTCCGCGGCCACCGCAGCGCGAGGAATCCGCCGACCGGAAGGTACAGCAGGTAGGCGAAGTGGGCGACGACGGTCGCCACGACGGTGGCGGAATACAACTTCCTCATGGCGGACATCTCACGATCGCGAGGCGCGCACCTGGTACCGGCGCTCGGCGTAGGCGAGGTCGTCGCGCCACAAGCGGTCGGCCGCATAGCGCATCAACGGTGAGATCACCGGCGACACCCGGGTCGCAAGCTTGAATCCACGGCGTTCGGAGTGCGCGAAGCTGGCTTCCAGCACCGCGGTCCGGGGGCGCCCGTCGGCGTCCAAACCCATTGGCGTGGCGTGGGTTTCGACCGTGCTGCCGACCCCCTCGCCGTCGACGATGCGCATCACGATGGTGCGCGCCTCCGGGGAGGTGAACTCCGCGACGACCGGTGCGCCGAAGCGGCCCATCCGGAAGGTGACCGCGACCAGGAAGCGGTCGTTTTGTTCGGTGGGAGTGGTGAGTACCTCCAGCGCGGTGAACGAGTACGGGTGAAACCATGCGCCGTGCCAGGGATCGAGCCGGTTGGCGATGATGTCCGTCGGCTCGCAGACGCCGACCATGCGCGTGACCGCGGTCAGCGTGCCGCCGGTGGGCCTGACCGGAATCACCGGCTCGTCCGACGGTTCCTCGCCGCCGGCCTTGTCCAGCCGCACCCACACCAGGGTGCCGTCGTCGTGGCCGGGAAACGGGCACCAGCCGAATTCGCGCTCGGCGCCGCCGAGCGCCAGGCCATGCCAGCGGCAGATCAGCGCGCCGTCGTGCACGATGCCGGTGGCGAGGTCGGCGCCCAGGTGCGGGCAACTGCGCGGTCCGACGCGCAGGCGGCCCAGCCGGTCGCGCCAGGCGACCACCTCGACCCCGGCGACGCGCGCGCCGAACGGCCGCCCGGCGCGCACCTCGCGGCTGGTGGCGAAGGCGTACCAGTTGCCGGTGGGCCGGCGCTGGGAGCGACGCAGCGCGGCTTCTATGACGGCGGGCTCGGCGTCCCGGTAGGTCGGGTGTTGACCGGCCCAGGGGGTGCGCGGGATGGCCTGCACCGGCATGTCTTTGGGCAACAATCGCCGAAGTTGTTCGCGGATGGTCACGATCGGGCGGCTCTTTCACGGGTGGCCAGCCACCGCAGCAGCGGCGAGCGGCCTGTGGTGGGTACGGTGTGCAGCGGGTGTCCGGCCAGCCCCCATGATGTCAACAAGCGGTTGGCGGCGGACCACCCGGTGGTCGCGGCACGTTCCATCAGCGCCACCGGCAAATCGATGCGGATGGCGTCGCCCGCCAGCAGGAGGCCGGGGTGGGGCGTGCCGACCGTCGGCCGGCGCCGATAGGAGCCGGGCGGGAAGAGCGGGCAGTCGCAGCGTTCCAGCGACCGCTCGTGAATCGCCTGGGCCGCAGCGGTTTCCGGGTAGATCCGGTTGAGCTGGCGCACCGCGGCCGGGGTGGACGCTGCGCCGTCGAGCGCGTAGGCGTGCAGTTCGACGACGGAACCGCCGTGCGTGCGCGCCCACTCGCCGGCCTCGCGTTCGTAGCGCTCCAGCACGCTGATGTTGTCCAGGGGCTTGTGGCCGGCGGTGCCCAGGAACGGCGGCCGGTCCGCCGCGACGGGTCGGTCGAGCCACAGCCGGTGCACCGCGAACGGCGGGGCGACGCCCATCTGCGCTATCTGGCCGCGCCACTGTTCGCCGGCGAGGTCGCTCGACGCGTCGACGATCCGCTGCAGCGCGGCGACGTCGGTGGCCAGCACCACCGCGTCCGCGTCCAGGTGGCCGCCGCCGTCGGTGTGCACCCGGAAGGGTGCGGCGGAACCCGTCTCGACGCGCGACACGCTCGTGCCGAGCCGGAACCGCACGTCGCGCGCCTCGAGGTACCGCTGCAGGGGCTGCCACAGGGCCTTGTCGTAGTTCGCGGTCGGCACGTCGAAGATGAGCCCCTCGCTGGAACCCAGGAAGTAGATGTGGAACATGGTGGCCAACTCGGCCGCGGACAGCCGCGACGGGTCGGCGAAGAAGCTGCGCGAAAAGACCTCGAACGCCAGGTGTCTGGCGGCTTCGGGGAACCGGATGTTCGCCAAGAAGGTTGCGGCGTCGATGTGATCGAGCCGCTCGTAGATGCCGGGCACCGAGACCGCGGCCAGTGGCGCGGCGGCCCCGGCGTCGAGTTGCAGGAAGTCTCTGAGGCGGAAGGTGGGACTGCGTGCGGCGAACACCACGGCGTTCCAGGGCGGGCTCTGCGGCAGCCCGCGGAAGGTGTCGCGCCGGCCCTCGCCGTCGATGAGCGGATAGTCGTCGACGGGCGTGAGCATCCGCAACTGCGGGTCGATCCGGGCGAGCAGGGTGCGCAGGTTGTAGTACTGGCGGAAGAATGCGTGGAAGCCGCGATTCATGGCCAACGGGCCGGATCCGTCCTGCTGCTCGGTCCAGCCGCCGACCCGGCCGCCGAGGTACGTTTCGCGCTCGATCACCTCGACGGCCACCCCGCGCTCGGCCAGGCCGGTCGCGGCGCTCAGTCCCGCGATGCCCCCGCCGACGACGACCACGCGGGGGCGCGCCGGCAGCGCGCCGGCGTCGGGCAATCCCCCTGCGGCGGAGATGGTTTCGCGACGGCGGTCGGTCCCCAGAGCGGTCCGGAAATCTGTCATAGCGGCGCGTCCGCGAGGAAGGTGTGCACGATGTTGGCCTCCCACCCGGGCACGGTTTCGCTGTGCACCGCGGTGAAGCCGGCGTCGGTGAGGCGCTGCCGGAACCGGGACGCGCCGTCGAAGGCCAGCACGCTGCGGCACAGGTAGCGATACAGCGTGGTGTCGCGGGTGCGCCACCACCCGGCGGGGATGATGATGCCCCAGCACGCGGCGCGCCAGACCCGTCTGGCGGCAGCGGAATCGCGCACGGAATATTCGTGCACGGCCAGGGTGCCGCCGGGGCGCAGCAGCTTGCGGAACCTGCGCAGCTGGCCGTCCGGGTCCGCCAGGTTGCGGATCAGGTAGGCGGCCAGAATGCCGTCGAAGGGTCCGGTGATGCCCTCCTCGGCCAGCCGCTCGATGGGGGCGTGCACGAAGCGCACCGACGCGGGCCAGTCTTTCGCGCGGGCCGCGTCGAGCATGCCGCGCGACGCGTCCACGCCGACGATCTCGGCCTCGGGCGCGACGGCGAGCAGCGCGGCCGTCGATGCGCCGGTGCCGCATCCGGCGTCGAGCAGCCGTAATCCCTTACCGCGGTTCGGGATTCGCATGCGGCGCGCCGACAGCAGCAGATGGGGGTGATACCAGGGGTTGGCGCCGACGAGCCGGTCGTATGCCGCGGCCCCCGCGTCGAATGCGGCCGGCAGGTCGCTGAGGGCGAGGCCGGGTTCACCCGCGCGCACGTTGCCGTTCCCACAACAGCAGCACCGCGGTGACCAGGGCGAAGCCGAACAGGAAATCCTCGACCGGAATGTCGAAGGGGAACCGCAGGCCGGTGGTCTGGTGCTCGTCGTAGATCACGATGGGGCAGCTGAGCTTGGTCAGCCAGCCGTCGACCGGTATCTGAAACCCGAGCACGATCAGCATGGACACCCAGTAGGCGGGCCGCCGGAAGAGGCCGGTGCGCAGCACCGCCAACTCCAGGACGCAGACGGCCGCGACGGCCAGCAGGGCGGGCACGGTGTAACCCAGGCCGGTCATCGGCGGGCGACCTTGTCCAGAATGGTGGTGACGGCGTTGTAGGTCAGCAGCCCGCACACCGGAATGACGACGAAGAACAGCACCTCTTCGATCGGCACCCGAAAGGGCACGTTCAGGCCGGTGATGTAGGCGCCGTTGTACCTCCACACGCGCGCGGCGACCGCGATCTCGTCCCAAACGAGGAAGGCAAAGGCCACCGGCAGGACGGAGCGGGCGACCCGGCGCCACTGGCGGTAGACGCCGGGACCGAACACTTCCAGGGGGGCGGTGATCGCCAGGCACGCGGCCAGAACCAGGAGGTACTGCCACCGATCGCTCATGCGGCTCCCGGACGATCAGGAACTTTCCCCGCGCTGTTGCGGGCCCGCCACGACCGTATCAGTCCGACACCGGCCACCCGCAGTCGTCGAGCCTTGCCGACGGTGGCGCGGTGCGTGAACACCGCGAAGTCGCTCGCCTCGATGCGGTCCAGGATCTCCCCGTAGAGCTGCGACGCGGTCGCCACGCAGGGTCGCGAGCGGGCTGCGAGCGTGGCGATGCCGGCGTCGGCGAACTGGTAAGTGCGCCGGGTGATCTCGTGCTGGGCCGCCAGGGCCTCGCGCACCCGGGGATCGGTGCGGCGGTGCTCGTGGCACCACATCAGCAGGTCGCGGTCGACGCCGTGCGCCGCCAGCTCGTCGGCCGGCAGGTAGACCCGCCCGCGCAGCAGGTCCTCGTCGACGTCGCGCAGGAAATTCGTCAGCTGGAACGCCCGGCCCAGCGCCGCGGCGTACGGTGCGGCCTCCTCGACGGGCACCACGGTGCCCAGTACGGGCAGCACTTGCAGGCCGATCGCTTCGGCGGAGCCGCGCATGTAGAGATTGACCGCGTCGCGGTCGGGATAGTCCGTGACCGTCAGATCCATCCGCATCGACGCCAGGAAGTCCTCGAACAACCGCGGGTCGATCCGGTAACGCCGTGCGGTGTGGGTCACCGCCGCCAGGACGGGATCTCCGCCGTGGTCGCCCCCGGCGAAAAACTGGTCGGAAAGCTGCTGCAACCGCTCGGCCCGCACGTCGGTCCCCACCGAGGGATCCAGGTCGTCGAGGATGTCGTCGGCGTAGCGGGCGAAGCCGTACAGCGCGTGGATCGCGGGCCGCTGGTCGGGCGCCAGCAGCCGGGTCGCCAAGAAGAAGGTCCGGCCGTGCGCGGCGTTGAGTTCGCGGCAGCGGCGATACCCCTCGCGCAGCCGCGGTTCGTCGATCCGGGCTGCGTCCAACTCACTGCGGATCATGGCGTTCCGGCTTTCGTGTCGATGTGCGTCGCGGATCGGCGGGCCTGGCCGTGACCGATCCCGGTGATGCGGTCCGCGGCCAGCCGACCGGAGATCAGCGCGGTCGGCACGCCCACCCCCGGCACCGTCGACGACCCGGCGAGCACCGCGTTTTCGACGCCGCGGACCAGGTTCGCCGGGCGGAACGGGCCGGTCTGCGCGAACGTGTGGGCCAGCGCGAACGGGCTGCCGGCCGCCATGCCCTGGCGAGCCCAGTCGGCGGGTGTCACGACGTCGAGCACCTCGACATCGTCGCTCAGGCCGGGCAGCAGCCGCTCGGTGACGTCGTCGATGAGGGTTTGGGTATAGGCCCCGCGGACGCCGGCCCAGTCGACGGTCCCGCGATCGAGGTTCGGCGCCGGGGCGAGCACGTACAGCAGGTCGCGGCCGGCGGGAGCCAGCGCCGGGTCGGTGGCCGTCGGCCGCGTGACCAGCAGGGACGGGTCCCGCATGAGCCGCCCGTCGCGGATGATGTCGGTGAACGTCTGATCCCACGCGTCGCCGAACAAGATGGTGTGGTGCAGCGTCTGCGGGGTGACGGACCGGCATCCGAGGTGGGCCACCACGGCCGACGGCGACGGCCGAAGCGGCACGGCGCGCCGCGGCGTCCGGCCCAGCAGGGCATAGGTCTGCGGCAGTTCGGTCGTCAGCACCACGGCGTCGCAGGGGAAGCGGCCGGACTCGGCCGTCCGCACGGCGCTGACCCTGCCGCCGACGCGTTCCAGCCCGGTCACCGTTGCCCCGTAACAGAATTGCACGCCGGCGTCGGCGGCCGCTGCGGCCAGCGCGTCGGGGAGCGCGCGCACGCCGCCCCGCGGGAAACACCACGCCCGAGATGGTGTCCATGTAGGCGATCACGGCGTACGCGGCCAGGGCGTCGCGCGGCGCGACGCCGGCGTACAGCGACTGGAAGGTGAAGACCCGCAGCAGCCGCGGGTCGGTGATGTGGCGGGAGACCATGCGCTCCCACTTGCGGAAGCCGCCGATCGCGGCCAGCCGCGCCAGTTGGGGGGTGAGCAGCGACAGCGGGGAGTCGAAATTGGCGGAGATGAAGCCGTCGAACTCGATGCGGTACAAGCGTTCGAGCCACTCGCGCAGCCGCAGGTAGCCCGCCGCCTGCCCGGAGCCGGCGAACTCCTCGATCGCGGCGGTCATCCGGTCCGCGTCGGCATGCACGTCGATCGCGCTGCCGTCGCGGAAGACCGCCCGGTAGGCCGGATCGACCGGCAGCAATTCCAGGCGGCTGGATCGGTCCTCCCCGACCGCCGCGAAGACGTCGTCGATGATGTCCGGCATGGTCAGCACCGTGGGACCGGTGTCGACCCGGTAGCCGCCGGCGTCGAGCCGCCCGGCCCGTCCGCCCGGCCACGGGTACCGCTCGACGACCGTGACCTTGCGCCCGCGACCGGCCAGGTACAGCGCGGCGGAAAGGCCGGACAGGCCGGCGCCGACCACCACGACGTGGTCGCTTCGTCCCTCGACGGTCCGCATGCTCACCGCGCTCCCATCTGCGTTTTCGTCATCTACACGGCCCGGTCGGTGCAGGCGGCCGCCATGCTGTCCAGCGTGCCGCGCAGCGTCTCGTCGATCGTCATGGCGCCGAGCTGGCCGCGGGCGTCGGCGACGCGGTCGTCGATCATCCCCTCGATCAGTTGCAGCGCGCCGGTGGCCGCGATGAGCGCCTTCCAGCGTTCCAGCGCTGCGTCGTCGAGGCGGTCGCTGTTCATCAGTTCGGTGAGCTCCCGTCGGGTCGCGGCGTCGGCCAGCTGGTGGGCGGCGACCACCAGGCTCGTCGCCTTGCGTTCCAACAAGTCTCCTCCATTGGGTTTACCCGTTGTCGCCGGCGAGCCGAACACCCCCAGGACATCGTCGCGAAGCTGGAACGCTTCGCCGATGGCGGCGCCGTATCGGCCGAGCTGGGCGAGGGTCCGGTGGTCGCACTCCGCCATCGCGGCGCCGATCTCCAGCGGCCGGCGCACCGTGTAGTTTCCCGACTTCCGCCGCGCCACGTCGAGCACCGCCTCCAGCGACGGCAGTGTGCGGATGTCGTTGGCCAGGTCGGCGAACTGGCCCAACGCCAGTTCGGTGCGCATCTCGTCGTAGCGGGGCCACACCGCAAGGAGGCGCCGAGGTTCGACGCCGCTTTCGCGCATCATCTGCGAGGCCCAGATCAGGCACAGGTCGCCCAGGAGGACGGCCGAGGATTCGCCGAAGCGCCGGGAGGAGCCGGACAAGCCGCGTCGGCGGTGCCATCGCGCGAACTGGACGTGCGCGGCCGGCCGGCCGCGCCGTTCGGCCGAATCGTCCATCACGTCGTCCTGAATGAGCGCGAAGGCCTGCAAGAACTCCAGGCTGGCCGCCGCCCGCAACGCCGCCCGGCTCGGCGCCGCGCCGCACAGCCAGCCCAGATACAGGAAGGTCGACCGCAGGCATTTGCCGTCCAACACGAATTCGGCGAGCACGCGGCCTGCCGCGTCGACACCCGTCCCGTCCAGCTCGGCGGCCCGCAGGGCGGCGAACTCGGCGACCTCGGCGAGCACTGCCCGCCGGAGCCGCGAGCGCCAGTCGTCAAAGCCGCCTTCGGTCGGCGCAGGCGCGGTTTCCGGCAGGGCTTCCGTGGCTGGCGTCACCAACGTACTCATCTGCCCTCGTGCTCCCTCCGAGTGGCTCGGGATCTTCAGCCGTGGACGGCTCAAACCCACGCGGTCGTTACCTCCCCGATAAACGTCACACCCAGGTGGTTGGTTCGAATAACCGCTCCACCTGCCGCTTTCCGGGACCTAGTTTCAATTTCTTAAACGTTAATTTACTGAACATACTGCCCGTCCGCCAGCCGAGCGGTGCGCGACGGGGCGTCCCGCCGCCCTACCGGCGCGGCGGCGAGCGCATTGCCGCACCGGACTGCCTTTCAGCAAATTAAACGTTAACCAACTGAAATGATTGGCCGCGGCGAGTTATGCTGACGTGGTTATGGACGCCGTGGAGCAGCTCCCGGGTCGGGAGGCGCTGGAGTCGCTGATCACGGCCGATCTGCGGGAGATCTCCACCGAATCCGACCAGATCGGCCGGCTTTTCGCGTCATCACAAGACCTGCGACCCAACGATTTCCGCGCCATCCTGCACATCATGGTCGCGGAGACCGCGGGCAGGCCGATGACCTCCGGTGACCTCAGCAACCGGATGGGACTGTCCGGCTCGGCCATCACCTACCTGGTGGACCGGCTGATCGACTCCGGTCACATCCGGCGCGACTCGCATCCCCACGACCGGCGGAAGGTGATCTTGCGCCACGGCGACTCCGCCGTCGCCACCGCGCGGTCGTTCTTCAGTCCGCTCGGTACGCATACCCGGGTAGCCCTCGAGGACCTGCCCGACACGGATTTGGTGGCCGCCCACCGGGTTCTCACCGCCCTGATCGCCGCGATGCGGGGTTTTCAGGGTGAATTGGGCGCCGCCCCGGCGTGAGTGTCGGCCGGGCGCGGACATGGTCGCTCCAGTGGCGAGCCGGGTGGTCCCGTCTACTCCCTTAGCGACGGCGACGAGGCCGTCATCGTCGGGCTCGTCGAGGGCACGTGGAGATCGGTGCCGCAGATCGAGTCCTGGCAGGCGGTCATGCGGCAGGTCTACCTCGACTCGCAAGCGGGACAACAACCGCCGTCCGGGGCGCGGGTGGTCGACCGGCGTTTATCCCGCACCGGTGGGGCGGGAACGCAAGCGGCCATGGCCGTTTCGTCACGCGACCCGCGCGCCGTTTGAGCGCATCGCGAGGGGGAACCCGCCGCGGGTGAAGGTTTCGGATATCGTCGCGGTGCCCTTCGAGTGGGGGTCCGCGCTTCGCGGCAAGCGATTCTTCCACCCGCTCGGCGTGCTGGCCGAAGGGGCTGTCGAGCGGGTCGCACCGGCCGGCGAGGGCCTGCCGCTGCCCTCGGGGGCGGCCGTGGTGCGGGTGTCCAAGGCCACCGGGACGCCGGCGGCACTGCCCGACTTGATCGGCCTGGCCATCCGGGTCACACCGCCGCAGGCGACCACCCCGTGGGACACCCTGCTGGTGTCCGCGGGCTCGGGGGTGCTGTCGCGGGCGGTGGCGCTGCGGCCGGTCACCTCGTGGACCGGGCACGCCATGACCACCCTTATGCCCCTGCACTACGGGGGACGCAACTGGTGGCTGCGAGGGCGAATGGTGACCGACATCGGCGGCGCCGGCCTGTCTTTGGCCGGCATCCGAAACGCGATCGCGCGGGGCGGCATCGAGGTGGAGCTCGACCAAGCTCGCGGCAGCGGCGAATTCACCCCGCTGGGCCGGCTCACCATGACGCGGGTGCTCGATGCCGAACGGGGCGAGGACGTCTCATTCGATCCGGTCCTCAACACCGCCCCGGGGTTGCGGCTGCATCCGTGGTGGCTCGCCGGCCTGCGGGCCCACGCGTATCAGCGCAGCCGGCGGGGCAGAGACGCGGATTGACCGCTGAGAGAAGGCGACCGGTGCCCAAGCGCATCGCGATCACCGGGGCAAGCGGCAACGTCGGGACCGCGGGGGGGATGGACCTGCAAGACCTCTTTCGCGGCGCTCAGGTTTGCTTGCCGAGCAGGTGACGCAACGCCTGTTCGAGCCGCGGCTGGCGGAACCGGTGCCCGGCTGCGGCGAGCTTCTGCGGTGCCACCCGCTGACTGGCGCACGCGAGTTCGCGGGCGCCCTGCGCGCCCAGCAATAGCCTGGGTCCCAGCGACGGCACCGGCAACACCGCGGGCCGGCCCAGCACGCGCGACAGGGTGTGGGTGTAGTCGCTGTTGCGCACGGGTTGCGGCGCAACGGCGTTCACCGGGCCGGACAGAGCGGTGTCCCACAGGGCGCGGTGATAGACGTCGACGAGGTCGTCGATTCCGATCCAGGACAGCCACTGCCGGCCGTCGCCCAGCCGGCCGCCGAGGCCGGCGCTGAACAGCGGGCGCATCAGCCTCAGCGTGCCGCCGCGCGGGGATTGGACGATGCCGGTGCGTACCAGCACGAGCCGCGCGCCGGCGGCCTGCGCGGGAGCGGCGGCCTCTTCCCACTCGGCGACCACGTCGGCCAGGAATCCGTCGCCGCGGGCGCTGTCCTCGGTGAGGGTCTCGTCGCCGCGGTCGTAACCGTAGAAGCCGACCGCCGAGGCGCAGACCAGTGTGGTGGGCCGGGAACCCTTGCGCGCCAGCAGTTCGGCGAGCCGGCGGGTCGGCCCGATTCTGCTTTCGCGGATCGCCCGCCGGTGCTTGTCGGTGAACCGGCCCGCGATCGAGGCGCCGGCCAGGTGGATCACCGCGTCCACCCCGTCCAGCAACTGCGGGTCGGGGTCGTCGGGGCGCCACGAGCGCTCGTCGCTGCCGCGGGCGGGCCCGCGGACCAGCCGGATGACGCGGTGCCCGCCGGTGCTCAGAAACGCCGACAGCGCCGAGCCGACCAGTCCCGACGATCCCGTGACGGCGATCGTCGAGGCGGTGAGACCGTTGTCGGCCGCCAGCCGGTGCGCGGCCAGGTCGTCGGCCAGCTGGCGGTGCCGGTAGACGAACATCGGACGCAGCATCGAGCCCGGCACGGGCGTGTCGACCCGGTCGGTCACCTTCGTCCGGTCGCCGCCGACGTCCTCGAAGTCGTGGGTGTGGCGCCAGCGCATGGCGATTCGCGCCGGCAGGGTGGCTGCGCCGTCGCCGCCGATCGTGTCCACGAAACGCCGAGGGGGGTCGTAGCCGTCCGGCTGATGGACGGCGACCCACCGCAAGCCGCCGGGCAGCGCGAGCGTGGCGCGCCCGTCCCGCAGTGACGTGGCCTCGCTGACCAGCCGCATGGGCTGCCACGGCGGCGACAGTCGGGTGAAGGCTCCCGGCCGGGTGTGCCAGTCGAAGACGTCGGCGATCGGCGCGTCGACCACGCTCGAATATTCCAGTCCCATGTCTAGACGTTAGCGATTCGGCAGCGCTTGCTCCACGATGGGCAGCCGCGGCAGCGGCTGCCGCTCCCCGCGCTTTGCCGCCACGTACACCTGTGCGGTCTCCGCGGCCACCGTCCGCCAGTCGAAGTCCGACGTGAGCCGTTCCCGGGCCGCGCGGGCGCGCCGCTGCGCGGCGTCCGGATCGTCGAGCACGGTGCGCACCGCCGATGCCAGGCCCGCCACGTCGCGCGTCGGGAACGACACCCCGGTCTGCCCGTTGAGCACCGCCTCGCCCAGGCCGCCGATGTTCGACGTCACCAACGGTGTTCCGGCCGCGGCGGCCTCCAGGGCGACGATCCCGAACGGTTCGTAGTGGCTGGGCAGCACCGCCGCGTCGGCGCGCTGCAGCGCCTCCAGCAGCTCGGCGTGGTCGAGGTGACCGACGAACCGGACGGCCTTGAGCACCTTGTGTTTACGGGCCTGCTCGACGAGCCACTCCTGCTGGGTGCCCTCCCCGGCGATCGTCAGGGTGGTGCCCGGATGCGTCCGCCTGATCCGGGGCAGCGCGGCGATGACGTCGTGCACGCCCTTCTCGTACTCCAGGCGCCCGAGGTAGAGCAGCTCCGCCGGCCCGGTTCGCGGCCGGCGCGGCGCGAACGGCCAGCGGGCCGCGTCGATGCCGTTGCGGATCACCGTGATTCCGGCCAGCCCGGGCCCGAACAGTTCGGTGATCTCGTCGGCCATCGATGCCGAGCAGGCGATGAGCGAGTCGGATTCACGGACCAGCCACGACTCGACCGCATGCACCTGGCGGCTGATCGTCCCGCTGACCCAGCCGGAATGGCGGCCCGCCTCGGTGGCGTGGATGGTGGAAACCATTGGCGCGTCGTAGAATTCGGCCAATGTGATTGCCGGGTGGGCGACCAGCCAGTCGTGTGCGTGCACGACGTCGGGGCGCCAGGGGCGGTTGCTGCGGGGCTTCTTCAGCGACAGCCCGGCGCGGATCATGGAATGGCCCATCGCCAGCGTCCACGCCATCATGTCGGCGCCGAAGGTGAACTCGTGCGGGTCGTGTGCGGCCGCGATCACCCGCACGCCTTCATGGACCTCGTCGGTGGGCGGGTGGGTGCTGGCGTCGGTGCCCGCCGGGCGGCGGGACAGCACGACGACCTCGTGACCGGCCGCGGCCAGGGCGGTCGCCAGGTGATGCACGTGGCGGCCCAGCCCGCCGATCACCACCGGCGGGTACTCCCACGACACCATCAGGATCTTCACGTTCGTTCTCTCGAGCGCGAGCGCGCGCAAAATGCCACCCGGCACGGCGTGTCGCCGTACTGACACGGTCGCTCGCGGGGAGCGGGAGCCCTCATCGCGGCAGCCGGCGTGCGTCAAGCGCGCCGAACAGGCCGTCGGCGCGGTTCCAGCCGGCGGCCAGCCGCCCAGCGGTGTCGCGCCGGCCCGACGCCAGCGCGCCGGCGATCTCGCGGGTGGCGTGCGCGTGCAGGTGGGCCCGGTAGCGGGCGTAGTCGGCGGCGGAGTCCTTGCTGACCATGAACGGCCAGTCGCTGGAGACGGTGAGCAGCGTCTCCCGCAGGATCTGGTCCGCGACGTGATCGCGGGGGAGCGGCCCATTCAGCGACGCCGTCTGCGACAGGGCCTTGTCGACCGTGGTCAGCGCCGTGTCCACCACCTCCGCGTTCAGCCGGACCAGGTCCGCCACCTGGTCGCCCGCCCACACCTGCCAGTCCTTGCCGGAACCCCAGGAGCCCGGCGGTAGCGCGACCGGCGCGCCGACGAAGCCGCCGTCGATCGCGTCGGTGAGCGTCCCGACCCGCACGCCGGCGGCGGGCAGCGCCCGCAACACCCGCTGCAGCCACGTCGGCCCCTCGTACCACCAGTGGCCGAACAGCTCGGTGTCGAAGGCGGCAACCACGTGGGCGGGCCGGCCGATGCGCTCGGACTCCGAGCGCAGCCGTGCGCGGACCACGTCGACGAAGTCGGCGACGTGCACGTCGACGGCGCGGTCCGCGCGTTCGGGATCGTAGGGCGCCTTGCCCTCCGACGGCACGTTGCGGCCGGTCACCCGCGCGGGCTTGAGCCCGGTGAGGTGGTCGTAGGTGTGGAAGTCGCGGTAGGCGGCGTGGCCCGGGTAACCGGATTTCGGCGACCACACCCGATAGCTGACCTGCAGGTCTCGCCCGAACGCGACCACGTCGGTGTCCCCGACGGGCCGGCCGAGCGCGGTGTCGCCGTGCAGCGACGGGCCGTCGACCATGAAGTGGGTGACCCCCGCGGCGGCGTAGTCGCGCTCGAGGCCGGGGGCGTAGGCGCACTCGGGCGCCCAGATCCCGGTCGGGCCCTGCCCGTTTGCGCGCCCCCAGGCGCGCGTGCGCGTCGGCAAGGCCCTCGCGCAGCGCGAACTCGCGCAGCCGCGGCGTGAGCAGCGGCTGGAACGGGTGGGCGAGGGGCCCGCCGAGCAACTCGACCGTGCCGGCGCCGACCAGGCCGCGCAGCAGGGGGCTGCCGCCGTGCCGCCACAGGGTGGCGAAGTCGTCCAGCGCCTGGCCGGCCTCGGCGCATTCGCGACCGCCGAAGGCGCGCAACGCTTCCGGGGTGCACGACTCGTAGCCGGCCGACTTCGACCGCGGAATCGACCGCACGCTGGCGGCCTCTTCGGCCCGCAGTCGCCAGTTGGCCAGCCAGTGATGCATGCCGTCGAGGCAGTACGGGTCGTCCAGCTGCGCGTTGACCACCGGGGTGACGCCCAGCGTCAGCAACCCGCGGCGCCCCTCGTCGGCCAGCGCGCGCAGCACCCGCAGCAGCGGCAGGTAGGAGGCCGCCCACGACTGGTAGAGCCATTCCTCGCCCACCGGCCAGCGGCCGTGATGGGCCAGCCAGGGCAGGTGCGTGTGCAGCACCAGGGTGAACAGACCCGGCACCCGGTCTCCGGACACGGTCACGCGCGCACCGCGATCGCGATCAGATCGAGGCTGTCGTCGATGTCCCGGCTCGCATCGTCGCTGCCGACGATGTCGAAGTCGTCGATGGTGACCGCGGCGACGTCGGCCGCCAGTTCCGGCGGCCACGGTGCGTCGGCCACCGCCCGCGCGATCTGCGCGTCGATGATCGAGCCCCCGTGGCGGGCGTCCATCTCACGCAGGCGGTGACCGTGGAACACCCCGCTGATCGACGACCTCGCGAAATCCGCCGCCCACCAGCAACTCGGTCAGCTCCGCGGCGTTCAGTTCGCGGGTGTGAAACGGGTTGACGGGTGTGTCACGCCCGGGCGAGAAGGTGATCCGGTTGGGGGTGGAGACCATCAGCAGCCCCGACGGCCGCAGCACTCGGGCGCACTCGGCCACGAACTGGCCCTGGTCCCACAGGTGCTCGATGACCTGAAAGTTCACCACGACATCCACCGACGCGTCGGGCAGGGGCAGCTCGGCGAGGTTGGCCTGGAGCGCCTCCGCCCGGGGATAGCGGGCACGGACGTGGGCCACCGCCGCCGCGTCGTAGTCCACCGCGACGACGCGGCGGGCGACGTCGGCGATCAGATCGGCGCCGTAACCTTCGCCACAGCCGGCCTCGAGCACGTCGCGTCCGGTGCAGCGCGGTGCCAGCCGGCGGTAGACCACCTCGTGACGGCGAAACCAGTAATTTTCGAGGTCCAGGCCGGGGATGGTGCGCTCGCCGGTCAGCGTCAGCACCGCGTCGGCCGCCGGCGGGGCGCCGCCGGGAATGTGGTGCGGAACGTCGGGGACGAATGCGCTCATTGCATAGGCAGGCTAACGCGAAGTGTCGGATTCGCGAACCGCGAAGTGGGCATCCTCGTTTTCGAGGTGGCGGACAGGCTGCAAGAACGGGCAGGACCACCCGCTATGGTGTGAAGGCAGACCGCGCAAAGTTACCGATCGGTGACATTGTTGTGCGTGCCAAACGTGAAGCCAAGGTCTCGCAGTCGGCGACTGCGGGCCTCGTTCGAGGAGGTCGAACCACACTCATGACGAACATCGTGGTCCTGATCAAGCAGGTCCCAGACACCTGGTCGGAGCGCAAGCTGACCGACGGCGATTACACGCTGGACCGCGAGGCCGCCGACGCGGTCCTGGACGAGATCAACGAGCGCGCCGTCGAGGAGGCGCTGCAGATCCGCGAGAAAGAGGCGGGGAGCGGCGCTGAGGGCACTGTGACCGTGCTGACGGCGGGACCCGAGCGGGCCACCGAGGCGATCCGCAAGGCCCTGTCCATGGGCGCCGACAAGGCCGTCCACCTCAAGGACGACGGCATGCACGGCTCCTGCGTCGTCCAGACGGCATGGGCGCTGGCCCGCGCGCTGGGCACCATCGAGGGCACCGAACTGGTGATCGCCGGCAACGAATCCACCGACGGCTCCGGTGGCGCGGTTCCGGCGATCATCGCCGAGTACCTGGGCCTTCCGCAGCTGACCCACCTGCGCAAGCTGTCCCTCGAGGGGGGCAAGGTCACCGGCGAGCGCGAGACCGACGAGGGCGTCTTCACCCTCGAGGCCGCCCTGCCCGCGGTGGTCAGCGTCACCGAGAAGATCAACGAACCGCGCTTCCCCTCCTTCAAGGGCATCATGGCCGCCAAGAAGAAAGAGGTGACGGTGCTCACCCTGGCCGAGATCGGGGTCGAGGCCGACGAGGTGGGCCTGGCGAACGCCGGGTCGACGGTGTTGTCGTCGACGCCGAAGCCGCCCAAGACAGCGGGCGAGAAGGTCACCGACGAAGGCGAAGGCGGCAACCAGGTCGCGCAGTACCTGGTGGGCCAGAAGATCATCTGAGCACGGACCAACAGACGAGAAGAGCGATACAACCATGGCTGAAGTACTGGTGCTCGTCGAGCACTCCGAAGGCGCACTGAAAAAGGTCACGTCCGAACTGATCACCGCCGCACGCACGCTGGGCGAACCGGCCGCCGTCGTGGTCGGCAAGCCCGGGACGGCCGCACCGTTGGTCGACGGGCTGAAGGAGGCCGGTGCCGAGAAGATCTACGTGGCGGAGTCCGACGACGCCGAGAATTATCTGATCACCCCCGTGGTCGACGTCCTCGCGTCGCTGGCCGAGGCGAACACGCCGGCCGCGGTGTTGCTGGCCGCCAACGCCGACGGCAAAGAGGTGGCGGGCCGGCTGGCGGCGCGCATCGGCTCCGGCCTGCTGGTCGACGTCGTCGGCGTCAACGAGGGCAACAAGGCGGTGCACTCCATCTTCGGCGGGGCCTTCACCGTCGAGTCGCAGGTCAACGGCGACACGCCCGTGATCACGGTGCGCGGCGGTGCCATCGACGCCGAGCCGCAGGCGGGCGCGGGGGAGCAGGTCACCGTCGAGGTGCCGGCGCCCGCCGAGAACGCCACGAAGATCACCAAGCGGGAACCCGCCGTCGCCGGGGACCGCCCCGAACTGACCGAGGCCTCGATCGTCGTGTCCGGCGGCCGCGGTGTCGGCAGCGCGGAGAACTTCAACGTGGTTGAGGCGCTCGCCGACTCGCTGGGCGCTGCCGTGGGGGCGTCGCGCGCGGCGGTCGACTCCGGTTACTACCCGGGCCAGTTCCAGGTGGGCCAGACCGGCAAGACGGTGTCGCCCCAGCTCTACATCGCGCTGGGGATCTCCGGGGCGATTCAGCACCGCGCGGGCATGCAGACGTCCAAAACGATCGTCGCGGTCAACAAGGACGAAGAGGCGCCGATTTTCGAGGTCGCCGACTACGGCGTGGTCGGCGACCTGTTCAAGGTCGCCCCGCAGCTGACCGACGCGGTCAAGACCCGCAAGGGCTAGGGCTCGCGGCTACTGCGGCTACGGGGACGCCGGTCAGCATGGCGTCGATGCGGCGCAACGCAATCGAGCACACCGCCACGTAGGGCGCCGACCACCACGGAACGGCCATGCCCACCCGCGCGCGGTCGCCCACCGGGTCCACCCAGTGGCGGGTGGCGGGCACGCCGGCCACCCGCCAGGCCCAGAGCCGCCCGGGATCGAACTCCGTGACGACGAACGGCACCGAGACCAGCAGCGACGTCTGCACCGTCCCCGTCGCGCCCAGCGCCAGACCGGTCTGCGGCGCGTCCAGCTCGGCGCGGCGGATCGTCGGGCCCCATTGGGGCCAGGCGTCGAGATCCACCAGCAGCTCCCAGACCGCCGCCGCCGGCGCCCCGATCTCGCGGTCGACGGTGAGCATGAATCCGCCGTTCATCGTCCTCCCTACGGCGCCGAGTTGCCGAGCCGGCGCTGCTGCTCGACGACCTCGTCCAGATCGGCGAGCCGGCGCAGGCCGGCCAGCGGCCGGCTCATCCGCCGGTTGCCCTCCAGGTATTCCCGGTTGCGGCTCAAAAACCACCAGTAGCCGCCGGTAAAAGGGCAGGCGCGCGCACCCACCCGCTCGCCGGGTTGATACGGGCACGAGCCGCAATAGTCGCTCATGCGATTGATGTACGCCCCGCCCGCCGCATACGGCTTGGTCGCCATCAGGCCGCCGTCGGCGTGCTGCGACATGCCCACGACGTTGGCGACCATCACCCAGTCGTAGCCGTCGACGAAGCTGCGCTGGAACCAGTCGGTGACCGCGGCGGGATCCCAGCCCCGTTGCAAGGCATAGTTGGACAGCACCATGAGCCGCGGGATGTGGTGCACCCAGCCGTGATCGCGCACCTGGGCCAGCACGTCGGAGAGGCAGCGCGCGTCGACGGCGTCGGCGTCGAGGTCGGTGAACCACGACGGGCCGGTGTCGGCGTTCCTCGGCGCCGGTTCGCGGTTGTCGGCGTCAAGATTCCAGCGGCCCTCGACGGGTTGGTCGCCGTCCATCAACAAGTCGAGGCGGCGGCGCGCGTCGCGGTAGAAATTCTCCAGCCGCAGGGTCCGCTGCCGCCGCGCCCACTCCTCGAATTCCGTTCGGCCGGTGCAGAATCCGCGCTCGGGGACGACCCGCACCGCCGGGATGGTGCGCACGAACCGGTCGGCGGCCCAGGATGTGGGCCGGCACACGCTGATCTTCCCGGTGACCCTTTCCAGGGCCTGGCGGTAGGTGCGGGTCTGCAGGAACGTGCACTGATCGCCCAGCTCGGCGGCGCGGTGCCGCAGCGCGGACAGCACCAAATGGGCCTTGCGGCGGTGGAACCGGCGACGTTCGAACACCGCGCG
The DNA here is from genome assembly GCA_963824505.1 of uncultured Actinomycetota bacterium. Taxonomy (GTDB): domain Bacteria; phylum Actinomycetota; class Actinomycetes; order Mycobacteriales; family Mycobacteriaceae; genus Mycobacterium. The sequence continues at coordinate 309,128 of CAWGPS010000018.1, read as the reverse complement.
CGACTCGATCAGCAAGACCGGCTGGTCGCGATGGTCCAGGAAATGCGGGCCGAGTTGGTCGGCGAAGCACCAGCGACGGTCCGCCGCGCCCGGTTCAGCCGATGTGGTGCCCACGCAGAATCCGAATCACCGTGCAAGGTCGGCGGAGAACGGCCGCGGCTTGACCGCACCTACCCGTTGGTCTGTGCACCAACGTAACCCTCGAGGGGACGGTGTCAATCGGCCGCGCGTGCGACGGATGGCCACCGAGACCGCTCGTGACCAATGTCCGAGCGAATGATCGCGGCGCGGGTCGCGGTCGGCCCGTCAACGGCCCCATCGGTTCTGCCGCGGGCGCGGTGCGCCTTCTGGCGGCACGCGCCGCCGCAATAGTGCGCGTCGGCGCGACCGTAGAAGGCCGTGCCGCACTCCCAGCAGCGCAGTTGGCTTGCTGCCATGACCGGATGCTATAGGAATAATTGCGGCCAGAAACCTTTCTTGAAATTAAAGATCGCGCAGGCGCCGGACGCGGTCGGCGATGGCCCGCCGGGACACCGGGGCGTCGGGGGCCAGCCCTTCGAAGGCATGCGGGCACCCGGGATGCACGTGCAGCTCGGTCGCGACGCCCGCCGCCGCCAGGCGCCTGGCGTAGACGACGTCTTCGTCGCGGAAGATGTCCAGGTCGCCCACGTCGATGTACGTCGGGGGCAGCAGCGACAGATCGGTCGCCCGCGCCGCGGCCGCGTAGGCCCCGACGCCGTCGCCACCGGCGCTCTCACCCAGCAGGGCCCCCCACCCGGTGGCATTGTCGGCGTAAGTCCAGGTCAAAAACGGCTCCAACGCGGGGTCGGGCACCGTGGTCCGGTCGTCGAGCATCGGATAGACCAGTACCTGCAGGGCGACCGCCGGCCCGCCGCGGTCCCGGGCCATCAGGCACACGGCCGCGGCCAGGCCACCGCCCGCACTGTCGCCCATCACCGCCACGCGCGCCGGATCGACACCCAGCTCGTCGGCGTGTTCGGTCAGCCACACCAGCGCCGCAAAGCAGTCCTGCACCGGCACCGGGTGCGGAAACTCCGGGGCCGTCCGATAGTCCGCGAGCAGGAGAGGCACCTGCGACTCCGCGACGTAAACACGCGCCAACCCGTCGTACAGGGAGCCCAGTTCGCCCATGCCGCAGATCATTCCGCCGCCGTGCAGGTAGAGCACCGCACCGCCGGAGGGTTCGACGGCCGCCGGCCGATACCAGCTCAACGCCAGTGCGGTGCCGTCACCCGAATCGACGGTGAACCTCTGCACCTCGACCCCCGCCGGGGTGACCCGGGCGCTGCCCAGCCGCTCGAACAGCTCGCGGGTGTTGGCCCGACGCGTGGCGACGTCGCCGACCGGCGGCGGCTCGCGGTCGGCCGCGGCGGCCAGCACGGGTGCGAGCCCGGCGAGTACATGGGGGTCGATCTGCAGTGTCATGGGCGCGGCGTGGCCGGTGGGCCATCGGCGAGCCGACGGGGGAGGCGGACGACGACGGTCATGCCTGCATCGTAGATTTCGCCGCAAAGCCGGCGGGGTGCTCCAGCGGCCCTGACTTCGCGGGTGCCACATTTCGTCACCTGACGTGCACCGACACGTCACAGCGTCGATGCCGATTAGCTCATCGACTGCGCAACGTTGGTCCTCATGAGCATTGCCTCTGTCCTCATAGCCAGCGACAAACCGGACAACCCCGCGATCAGCTCTCCCGAAAGCCCCCGCTACTCCCTGTTGCTGTCCACCGATCCCGGCATGATCGAGGCGGCGCAACGGCTGCGATACGACGTGTTCAGCAGCACACCCGGCTTCACCCTGCCCGCTAGCTTGCCCGCGGCCGGCGACGAACGACGCGACGGTCGATAGACCGCTTCGACGAATACTGCGACCACCTGCTGGTCCGCGACGACGACACCGGCGAACTGGTTGGCTGCTACCGCATGCTGGCGCCGGCGGGAGCCATCGCGGCGGGCGGGCTGTACAGCGAGACCGAATTCGACCTGCGCGCGTTCGACCCGCTGAGACCGTCGGTGGTGGAGATGGGGCGCGCGGTGGTGCGCGACGGCCACCGCAACGGCGGCGTGGTGCTGCTGATGTGGGCGGGGATCCTCGCCTACCTGGACCGCTACGGCTACGACTACGTGGCCGGCTGCGTGTCGGTGCCGATCGGCGGCGAGTCGGACGGCGGATGCCCGGGCAGCGGGCTCCGCGGTGTGCGCGACTTCATCCTCGCCCGGCACGCGGCGCCCCCGGAGTACCGGGTGCGCCCGTACCGGCCGGTGCGCGTCGCCGGGCTTTCCCTCGACGAGATTCCCGCCCCGCCGCGGCCCGCGGTTCCCCCGCTGATGCGCGGCTACCTGCGGCTGGGCGCCCAGGTCTGCGGCGAACCCGCGCACGACCCGGACTTCGGCGTGGGCGACTTCTGCGTGCTGCTGGACAAGCGCCGGGCCGACACGCGGTATCTCAAGAGGCTGCGGTCCGTGTCGGCGGCCTCTCAACTGGTGGGCGGCGCCCAGTGAGCGCCCCCGCTCCGGCCGCCATCGGCCACGCCTGGCTGCCCCGAACCACATGCGACGCCGGTTGCGTCGGGGTCGGCGCCCCGACGCAGTCGCGGCTGCGGCTGATCATCCGGGTGACGGCGCGCGTCCTGCTGGCGCTGGTCCTGCTGCCGGGTCTGCCGTTGATCGCGATGCCGCTGCCCGGCCGGACGTGGGTGCGGCGCGTCTACTGCCGATTGGTGCTGCGGTGCTTCGGCGTGCGGATCACTTTGTCCGGCAACCCGATACGAAACCTGCGCGGGGTGCTCGTGGTCAGCGGCCACATATCGTGGCTGGACGTCTTCGTCGTCGGTTCGGTGTTGCCCGGGTCGTTCGTGGCGCGCGCCGACATGTTTACCGGCCCGGCGATCGGCGTCGTGGCCCGCGTCCTGAAGATCATCCCCATCGAGCGGGCCAGTCTGCGGCGGCTGCCCGTCGTGGTGGACGCCGTCGCGCGCCGGCTGCGGGCCGGCCAGACGGTGGTGGCCTTCCCCGAGGGCACCACCTGGTGCGGCGCACCCGGGGACGCGGCCGGCCGCGGGCCCGCCGACGGGCAACCCGGACAGTCCCACCGCGGGCGCGGGTCCTTTTATCCGGCGATGTTCCAGGCTGCGATCGATGCCGGGCGCCCCGTGCAGCCGCTTCGGCTCAGCTATCACCACACCGACGGCAGCGTCTCCACCGCCCCGGCCTTTGTGGGCGACGACACACTGGGGCGGTCGGTGTGCCGGCTGCTCGCCGTGCGGCGCACAGTCGCGTGGGTGCGCGTCGAGTCCCTCCAACTGCCGGGCAGCGACCGGCGTGACCTGGCTCGCCGCTGCCAGTCCGCGGTCCTTTCGGGTGCCACCGGGTACCTGCGGCGGCAGCACGGCCACGGGTCGGTGCTGGTCGCCTCCTAGCTGAATGTGGCGACCTCTGCGCCCGTACGCGCCTTGCGATCGCCACTGGCCGAATCGTGGCGACCCGCGGCGCCCGGCTACGCCGCGCTTGCGATCGCCACTGGCCGAATCGTGGCGACCCGCGGCGCCCGGCTACGCCGCGCTTGCGATCGCCACTGGGTCCGGGGGCCGAACTGACCTGCCGGTATCGTGGGTCGCGTCATGATCTACCTGGATCACGCCGCCACCACCCCGATGCACCCCGCCGCCATCGAGGCGATGGTCGCCGCGCTCGGCACCGTCGGCAACGCCTCCTCCCTGCACACCAGCGGCCGGGCGGCGCGCCGGCGAATCGAGGAATCCCGCGAGCTGATCGCGGCCAAACTGGGCGCGCGGCCGTCGGAGGTGATCTTCACCGGTGGCGGCACCGAAAGCGACAACCTGGCCGTCAAGGGCATCTATTGGGCGCGCCGCGACGCCGAGCCACGCCTGCGGCGCATCGTGACCAGCGAGGTTGAGCACCATGCCGTGCTGGACTCGGTGAACTGGCTGGTCGAGCACGAAGGCGCCGAAGTGACCTGGCTGCCGACAGCCGCGGACGGCTCGGTGTCGCCGGCCGCGCTGCGCGAGGCGCTGGAGAGTCACGACGACGTTGCGCTGGTATCGGTGATGTGGGCCAACAACGAGGTCGGCACCGTGCTGCCGATCGCCGAGTTGGCCGCCGTGTCAGCCGAATTCGGTATCCCGATGCACAGCGACGCCGTTCAGGCGGTGGGACAGTTGCCGGTCGACTTCGCGGCCAGCGGGCTGTCGGCGATGAGCCTGACCGCACACAAGTTCGGTGGGCCTGCCGGTGTAGGCGCGCTGTTGCTGCGCCGCGACGTCGCCTGCGTGGCGCTTGCGCACGGTGGCGGACAGGAGCGCGACATCCGCTCCGGCACAGCAGATGTGGCCGGAGCGGTCGCCATGGCGGCGGCCGCCCGGATCGCGGTGGACGGGCTGGAGGTCAACGGCGCGCGGCTGCGCGTGCTGCGCGACCGCCTGGTCGACGGGGTGCTGGCCGGCATCGACGACGTCAGCCTCAACGGCGCGCCCGACCCGCAGCGTCTTCCCGGAAACGCGCACTTCACCTTTCGCGGCTGCGAAGGCGACGCGTTGTTGATGCTGTTGGATGCCAACGGGATCGAGTGTTCCACCGGATCGGCGTGCACCGCCGGTGTCGCCCAGCCGTCGCACGTGTTGCTGGCGATGGGCGCCGACCCGGCCAGCGCCCGCGGTTCATTGCGACTGTCGTTGGGGCACACCAGCGTCGACGCGGACGTGGATGCCGTGTTGCGGGTGCTGCCCGGGGCGGTGGACCGGGCCCGCGGGGCCGCCCTGGCCGCGGCGGGGGCGGTGAAGTGAAGGTTCTCGCTGCCATGAGTGGCGGCGTCGACTCCTCGGTCGCCGCCGCTCGCATGGTCGATGCCGGGCACGACGTGGTCGGGGTGCACCTGGCGCTGTCGACCGCGCCGGGCGCCCTGCGCACCGGATCGCGCGGATGCTGCTCCAAGGAGGACGCCTCGGACGCGCGCCGCGTCGCCGATGTGCTCGGCATCCCTTTCTACGTCTGGGATTTCGCGGAAAGGTTTCAGGCGGACGTGATCGACGATTTCGTCTCGTCGTACGCCCGCGGGGAAACGCCGAACCCGTGCGTGCGCTGCAATCAGCGCATCAAGTTTTCGGCGCTGTCGGCCAAGGCCCGCGCGCTCGGCTTCGACGCGGTGGCCACCGGCCACTACGCCAGGTGGTCCGATGGCCGGCTGCGCCGCGCCGTCGACCGCGACAAGGACCAGTCCTACGTGCTGGCCGTGCTGACCGCCGAGCAGTTGCGGCACGCCGCGTTCCCGATCGGTGACACCCCGAAGCCCGGCATTCGCGAGGAGGCGGCCCGTCGCGGCCTTGCTGTCGCCGACAAGCCGGACAGCCACGACATCTGCTTCATCCCGTCCGGTGACACCCGGGCCTTCCTGGGTGAGCGGATCGGCGTGCGCCGTGGCAGCGTCGTCGGTTCGGACGGCGTCGTGCTGGCCAGTCACGACGGGGTGCACGGTTTCACCATCGGTCAGCGCAAGGGGCTCGGCATTGCGGGGCCGGGGCCCGACGGCCACCCCCGCTACGTGACGGCCATCGACGCCGAGACCGCGACCGTCCGGGTCGGCCAGGCGGCCGAGCTCGACGTGCGCGGGCTCGTCGGACGGGATCCGGTCTTCACCGCCGGCGTCGCTCCGGCGGGGCCGGTCGAGTGCGCGGTCCAGGTGCGCGCACACGGCGAGGCGGTCGACGGCATCGCCGAATTGGTGGGCGGCGAGCTGGCGGTGCGGTTGCGGGTTCCGCTGCGCGGCGTGGCATGCGGCCAGACGCTGGTGCTCTACCGGCCCGATCCCGACGGCGACGAGGTTCTCGGAAGTGCCACCATCGCCGAGACATCGGGCCTCCCCGGGATTGGTTGAATCGTCAAGGGCTGCGCCAGCGGGTTTCCCGCCGCCGGGACAACGGCGTCGGACGGGCGACCACGGCGCGCCGGTGGGCTACCCCGGGACGTTGGCGGCGATGTTCGTCATGACGATGTCGGACACCGACTGCGGGAAGCCGCAGAACGTGACTTCCAGCAGGGCCACCGAGAGGACCCGGTAATCGCGCCCGCAGCCGCCGGGCCCCAGGTGCAGCGATTTCGCGTCGGCGTTCCAGCCGCCGACCAACGACTGGCCGGTCGAGTCGCCCGCGCAGTTGTCCACGGCCGTCACCAGCGCGCCGAAAGCGTGCCGGGCGGTGTCGACATCGCGGTAGGTCGCCGCGCCTTCGGAGATCAGCGCGCCGTCGGGTGGGTCCTGGAAGGTGGTCTTGTGGAACTCCTCGATGTCGGGCCCGAACGTCACCGTCTCGGCGTACAGGAACCGGCACTGCTGGGGCGTGGCCTCGGCCAGCGCGTCGATGTCGACCGGACTGGTGCCGTCCATCGAGGGAATGATGTTCAGGTGCTCACCGGCGCCGGTGATCGCGCGCATCCGGGACTGGTCCAGCAGGATCGTGTCGACGTCGACTCCGTGCACGGCCTTGCGGGCGGCCCCGAACGCGGGCAGGGCCGCGCCGTCGACGACCCGGGTGCATCCCGCCGTGAGCAACACCGCGCCGCACAACAGCAGCGGCCCCGTCCATCTCGCCATCTCCCACACCCTTCTCGGCTTGAAACTACCCGCTGCGAGCACCCCTCGCGACCGGCGGCCGCCGGGGCGTCGAATACGGTTGCCGGGTGAGTGCTTTCGCGACCGCGAGCGGCGTCGGCTCGTGGCCGGGCACAGCGCCGCGGGCGGCGGCCGAGGTCGTCGTCGGCGAACTGGCCGGCGCGCTGCCCCACCTCGTGGAATTGCCCGCCCGGGGAGTGGGGGCCGACATGCTGGGCCGGGCCGGCGCGCTGCTCGTCGACGTCGCGATCGACACGGTGCCGCGCGGCTACCGCGTCGCCGCGCGCCCCGGCGCGGTGACCCGCCGGGCCGTCAGTTTGCTCGACGAGGACTGCGACGCCCTGGAGGAAGCGTGGGAAGTGGCCGGGCTGCGCGGTGCGGGGCGCGCGGTCAAAGTGCAGGCGCCCGGTCCCGTCACCTTGGCCGCCGGCCTCGAGTTGTCCAACGGCCACCGGGCGATCACGGATCCCGGGGCGGTGCGCGACCTGGCGGCCTCGTTGGCGGAGGGTATCGCCGCGCACCGCTCGGCGCTGGCCCGGCGGCTGCAGGCGCCGGTGGCGGTGCAGCTCGACGAACCGTTGCTGCCCGCAGCGCTGAGCGGGCAGCTGACCGGCGTGACCGCGCTGAGCCCGGTCGCCCCGCTCGACGAGGCGGTGGCCGCCGAGCTGCTCGAGACCTGCGTCGCCGCGGTGGGCGCCGACGTGGCGCTGCACAGCTGCTCCCGAGGGCTGCCGTGGAAGCTGTTGCAGCGCAGCGCTATCAGCGCCCTGTCGGTGGACGCGGGCACGCTGCAGGCCGCCGATCTGGACGGTGTCGCCGCTTTCGTCGAATCGGGCCGCACCGTCATGCTCGGCGTGGTGCCCGCCGACGCGCCGCAGCGGCGGCCCTCGGCCGAAGAGGTGGCCGCCGCCGTCGTCGCGGTCACCGACCGACTGGGGTTCGCGCGCTCGGCGTTACGCGAGCGCATCGGCGTCACACCCGCGTGCGGCCTGTCCGGCGCGACGCCGCAGTGGGCCCGCGCCGCAATCGAGCTGGCCCGCACGGCGGCCCGCGCGTTCGCCGAGGATCCCGACGCCATCTGACGGTCGCCGAGATCGCCGCGGCGGTCGCGGGAGCGCGACCCGGACGACCGCCACGGCAATCTGGGCGGCCGGGCGCGCCGGGGCGGGTGTCGTGGCGCTTCGATAGCCTGCCAAGGTGAGCTCAGCACAAGCTGATGAGGCGCCGCCCGAGGCGCGGCGCCGGTGGCAGGAACTTGCCGAAGAGGTGCGTGAGCACCAGTTCCGCTACTACATCAAGGACGCGCCGATCATCTCCGACGCCGACTTCGACACGATGTTCAACGAGCTGCTCGCGCTCGAGGAGCGCTACCCCGGGTTGCGGGTGCCCGATTCCCCGACGCAGCTTGTCGGCGGCGCCGGCTTCGCCACCGACTTCACCGAGGCCGAGCATCTGGAGCGGATGCTGAGCCTCGACGACGTGTTCGACCGCGATGAGCTCGCCGCCTGGAGCAACCGCGTCGAATCGGAGGTCGGCCGCGATCCCTATTACCTGTGCGAGTTGAAGATCGACGGGGTGGCGCTCTCGCTGGTGTACCGCGACGGCAGGCTGGAGCGCGCCGCCACGCGCGGCGACGGACGCGTCGGCGAGGACGTGACGCTCAACGCGCGCACCATCGACGACGTCCCCGAACGGCTCACCGACAACGCCGACTTCCCGCTCCCCGCCGTGCTCGAGGTGCGCGGCGAGGTGTTTTTCATGCTCGCCGATTTCGAGGCGCTCAACGCCAGCCTCGTGGAAGACGGCAAGGCGCCGTTCGCCAATCCCCGCAACAGCGCGGCGGGGTCGCTGCGGCAGAAGAACCCGGCCGTGACCGCTCGGCGCAAGCTGCGGATGACCTGCCACGGCATCGGTCGCACCGAAGGATTCGCACCGGACACGTTGCACCAGGCGTACACGGCGCTGCGCGCCTGGGGGTTGCCCGTGGCCGAGCAGACGGCACGGGTGCGCGGCCTCGGTGCGGTCGAAGACCGGATCACGTTCTGGGGCGAACACCGCTACGACGTCGAGCACGAGATCGACGGCGTGGTGGTCAAAGTCGACGATTTCGCTCTGCAACGCCGGCTGGGCGCCACGTCGAGGGCGCCGCGCTGGGCCGTCGCTTATAAATACCCGCCGCAGGAGGCGCAGACCAAGCTGCTCGACATCCGGGTCAACGTCGGTCGCACCGGGCGCGTCACGCCGTTCGCGTTCATGACGCCGGTGAAGGTGGCCGGGTCGACGGTCGGGCTGGCCACCCTGCACAACGCCGGTGAGGTCAAGCGCAAGGGCGTCTTGATCGGTGACACCGTGATGATCCGCAAGGCCGGCGACGTCATCCCTGAAGTTCTCGGTCCGGTCGTCGACCTGCGGGACGGCACGGAACGCGAATTCGTCATGCCCACAACGTGTCCCGAGTGCGGCACCCCGCTGGCGCCGGCGAAGGAGGGCGACGCCGACATCCGCTGCCCCAATGCCCGGTCCTGCCCGGCCCAGTTGCGGGAGCGGGTGTTTCACGTCGCCGGTCGCGGCGCCCTCGACATCGAGGGCCTCGGGTACGAGGCCGCCATCGCGCTGCTGAAGGCCGAAGTGATCGCCGACGAGGGCGACCTGTTCACCCTCACCGAGGACGATCTGCTGCGCACAGATCTGTTCCGCACCAAGGCGGGCGCGCTGTCGGCCAACGGCAAACGCTTGCTGGCCAACCTGGACAAGGCCAAAGCCGCGCCCCTGTGGCGAGTGCTGGTGGCGTTGTCGATCCGACACGTCGGGCCGACGGCGGCACGCGCGCTGGCCACCGCGTTCGGCGACCTGGACGCGATCGTGTCGGCCTCGACCGAGCAGTTGGCCGCGGTCGAGGGCGTCGGTCCCACCATCGCCGCCGCGGTCACCGAGTGGTTCACCGTCGACTGGCACCGGGCCATCGTCGACAAGTGGCGGGCGGCCGGGGTGCGGATGGCCGACGAGCGCGACTCGAGCGTGCCGCGGACGTTGGCGGGGCTGACGATGGTGGTGACAGGTTCCCTGACCGGCTTCTCCCGCGACGAGGCCAAGGAGGCGATCATCGCCCGCGGCGGCAAAGCCTCGGCGTCGGTGTCGAAGAAGACCGACTATGTCGTCGCCGGCGATTCACCGGGGTCGAAGTACGACAAGGCCATCGAGCTCGGTGTGCCGATTCTCGACGAGGACGGGTTTCGCCGGCTGTTGGCGGAGGGGCCGCCCGCGGTGGAGGCCGCGGAGTGACGCCGGGTCAGCGCAGCATCGTCGCGACGATTCCGGCGAGGTAGCCCAGCCGGGCGACTTCCGACGGCCGGAATTCCGGGCCCGGCCGGCCCAGCACCACGGCCGTGTGCGGGTCGCCCAGCGGCGCCGCGACCATGGTGGTGTCCATGTCGCGCCACGCCTGGGGCACCCACTCGCCGGTGCTGTCCAGCGTGACCGCGCGCTCGATCGGCAGCCAGGGGGCCGACGCCGCCTTGGTCTCGGGAGAACCCGGGCTGCCGGCCAGACGCTCCAGCTGTCCGTGCGAGGTGGTCAGAACCGTGCACCAGCTGACCCGCAGCACCCTGGGCGCCTCGTTGGCGAGGACCTGCAGCCGCGCCGGGTTGTCGGCGGCCGCCGCGACATGGTCGAGCAGCTCGAGCTCCCGGTGCGCTTCCAGCAGGCCGGTGTGGGGTCGCACGCTGTCCACGCGGACACCGGCCAGCGCCTCGGCGGCGGTGATCAGCCGGTCCGGCATCGCCCCCGGCGGCAGCTCGATGACCAGGTCGTCGATCGCATAGCCGGCGCTGCGCTCCACGACGTCCAGGGACAGGATGTCGGCACCGACCGACCCGAGCGCGACCGCCAGCGAGCCCAGGCTGCCCGGACGGTCAAGCAACGATATGCGCAACAGATACGACCGCACGGGCAACACTGTGACACAGCGGTGCGCGCGCGGCACCTCGGCGGGACAACGGCGGCAGCGGCCCGCGCTCGGCGGCCGGCTGCTCGTGCGCGGCGCCGGCCGGGCTAGGCTTTTCGCTCGTGTCCCAGATCTCCCGCGACGAGGTGGCGCACCTGGCCCGCCTGTCCCGCCTGGCGCTCAGCGACAGCGAACTGGACAGCTTCGCCGGCCAGCTCGGCGCGATCCTCACCCACGTCAGTCAGGTGCAGGCGGTCGACGTCACCGGCGTCGAAGCGACCGGCAACCCGCTCAAGGACGTCAACGTCACCCGCCCCGACGAGCCGACACCGTGCCTGACCCAGCAGGAGGCGCTGGCCGAGGCGCCCGAGGCCGTCGACGGCCGATTCGCCGTACCGCAGATCCTGGGAGACCCCGAGTGACCGACCTCGTCCGGTCGGACGCCGCCACCCTGGCGGCCCGGATCGCCGCCAAGGAGGTGTCCTCAACCGAGGTCACCCGCGCCTGCCTGGACCAGATCGAGGCGACCGACGACCGGTATCGCGCCTTCCTGCACGTGGCGGCCGACGAGGCGTTGGCGGCGGCGGCGGCCGTCGACGCGGCGGTGGCCGCCGGCGAGGCCCTGCCGTCCGCGCTGGCCGGGGTGCCGCTGGCCCTCAAGGACGTCTTCACCACGACGGACATGCCGACCACGTGTGGGTCCAAGATCCTCGAGGGCTGGCGGTCGCCCTATGACGCCACCCTCACCGTGCGGTTGCGCGCCGCCGGCATCCCGATCCTGGGCAAGACCAACATGGACGAGTTCGCGATGGGCTCGTCGACGGAGAACTCCGCCTATGGCCCCACCCGCAACCCGTGGAACGTCGACCGGGTGCCCGGCGGGTCCGGCGGGGGCAGCGCGGCGGCGCTCGCCGCGTTCCAGGCGCCGCTGGCCATCGGGTCGGACACCGGGGGCTCCATCCGCCAGCCGGCCGCGCTGACCGCGACGGTCGGGGTCAAACCCACCTACGGCACGGTGTCCCGGTACGGGCTGGTGGCCTGCGCGTCGTCGCTGGACCAGGGTGGCCCGTGCGCGCGTACGGTGCTCGACACCGCGCTGCTGCACCGGGTGATCGCCGGGCACGACACCCGCGATTCCACGTCGGTGGAGGCCGAGATCCCCGACGTGGTCGGCGCCGCGCGGGCCGGCGCCACCGGGGACCTGCGCGGCGTGCGGGTCGGGGTGGTCAAGCAGCTGCGCGGCGAGGGCTACCAGCCGGGCGTGCTGGCCTCGTTCGAGGCCGCCGTCGAGCGGCTGACTTCGCTGGGCGCCGAGGTGAGCGAGGTGGACTGCCCCCACTTCGACTACGCGCTGGCCGCCTACTACCTGATCCTGCCCTCGGAGGTGTCCAGCAACCTGGCGCGCTTCGACGCGATGCGCTACGGCCTGCGGGTCGGCGACGACGGTAGCCACAGCGCCGAGGAAGTGATGGCGCTGACCCGCGCTGCCGGCTTCGGGCCCGAGGTCAAGCGGCGCATCATGATCGGCACCTACGCGCTGTCGGCCGGTTACTACGACGCCTACTACAACCAGGCGCAGAAAGTCCGGACGCTGATCGCGCGCGACCTGGACACGGCCTACCGGTCCGTCGACGTCGTCGTGTCGCCCACGACTCCCACCACCGCGTTCCCGCTGGGGGAGAAGGTCGACGACCCGCTGGCGATGTACCTGTTCGACCTGTGCACGCTGCCGCTGAACCTGGCCGGGCACTGCGGCATGTCGGTGCCGTCGGGGCTGTCCCCGGACGACAACCTGCCGGTGGGCCTGCAAATCATGGCCCCGGCCCTGGCCGACGATCGCCTGTACCGGGTGGGTGCCGCCTACGAGGTTGCCCGCGGCCCGCTGCCGACCGCCATCTGACCGCGAGCAGACGCGGAGTCGCACCCCGAGACCGCCTTAGGGCGATTCCGCGTCTGCTCGCGCCACCTGGCGGGACACCGGGCAAGATGAGGGCATGCGGATTGGAGTACTCACGGGAGGCGGCGACTGCCCCGGGCTCAACGCCGTCATCCGGGCGGTGGTGCGCACCTGCGACGCCCGGTACGGCTCGTCGGTGGTCGGATTCCAGGACGGCTGGCGCGGGTTGCTGGAGAACAGGCGCATCCAGCTGCAGAACGACGACCGCAACGACCGCCTCCTGGCCAAGGGCGGAACCATGCTGGGCACCGCCCGGGTGCACCCCGACAAACTCAAGGCGGGGTTGAGCCAGATCAAGCAGACCCTCGACGACAACGGGATCGACGTCCTCATTCCCATCGGCGGCGAAGGCACCCTGACGGCGGCGCACTGGCTCTCCGAGGAGAACGTACCGGTGGTCGGTGTGCCGAAAACCATCGACAACGACATCGATTGCACCGACGTGACTTTCGGCCACGACACCGCGTTGACGGTGGCCACCGACGCCATCGACCGGCTGCACAGCACCGCCGAATCCCACCAGCGGGTGATGCTCGTGGAGGTGATGGGCAGGCACGCGGGCTGGATCGCGTTGAACGCCGGGCTGGCGTCCGGCGCACACATGACGCTGATCCCCGAACAGCCCTTCGACATCGAGGACGTGTGCCGGCTCGTCAAACGCCGCTTCCAGCGCGGGGATTCGCACTTCATCTGCGTGGTGGCCGAGGGCGCGAAACCGGTCGCCGGCTCAATCGCGTTGCGGGAGGGCGGGATCGACGAGTTCGGCCACGAGCGCTTCACCGGCGTGGCCGCCCAGCTGGCCATCGAGGTGGAGAAGCGGATCAACAAAGAGGTTCGGGTGACCGTGCTCGGTCACGTCCAGCGGGGCGGCACCCCCACCGCCTACGACCGGGTGCTGGCCACCCGGTTCGGCGTCAACGCCGCCGACGCGGCGCACGCCGGGGAGTACGGCCAGATGGTGTCGCTGCGGGGACAGGACATCGGCCGGGTGGCGCTGGCCGACGCGGTACGCCAGCTCAAGCTGGTGCCCGAGAGCCGCTACGACGACGCCGCCGCTTTCTTCGGCTGAGTCGCCGCCTCCGGCAAACAACAGGTAGCGCCGACTTAACGGCGGCTGAATTTCGCCGTCGAATCCGCGGCGTTTCGCCAGGTCGGTGCGGATTTGTGGTTTCCGACACCACCCGAAGTGGTTATACCGGAGTTATGAGCAACCGCGGTTCGCGCGGAGCCGAGTTCGCAAGACTGGCGTGGCCGTCGGGCCGGCCGGACCGTCAGCGCCGCGTGCCGCAGGTGCAGGCCGACCCGGCCTCCCCCACGGTGCCCCAGCCCTACCGCGCCGGTCCGCCGGTGCGTCAGCCGTCCCCGCCGGCTGCGGCGGCGGGTCCCACGGCGCCGGCCCCCGCCCGGCGGGTCGCGCCACCTGGTCGCCCTGAGCGGGTTCCCGGGGGCGCTCCACTCGACGGCGTCGACGAGGGGGACGGCGCCGAATCGGGACGGTTCGGCTGGCGCGAGCTGATTCACCGCCTCACCAGGATCGACCTCGGACCGGGCAAGGAGTGGCGCTACGAGCAAGAACTGCGGGCCCGCATTCGCACGGTCGTGGGCGGCGCATTCCCGATCGCGGTCCTGAACCTCAAGGGCGGGGTCGGCAAGACCGCGGTGGTGGAGGCCCTGGGCTCGACGTTCGCCCACGTGCGCCACGACCGGATCATCGCCGTCGATCTCGACGCCGGGGACCTCGCTGAGCGGCACGGTCGCCGCAACCCGCTCAGCATGGCGGACCTCCTCGCCGACGACACCGTCACGCAGTACAGCGATGTGCGCGCGCACACCTACATGAACAGCTTCGGCTTGGAGGTGCTGGGCCTGCCGGACTATGCGCGCACCGACTGGCGATTGGAGCGGCACGACGTCGTCAAGACGTTCTCGGTGCTGCGCAACCACTACTCGGTAATCTTGGTCGACTGCGCCAAGGCGCTGAATTCTCCTGTGATGGACGCTGTCCTGCCCGAGTCTCGCGCACTCGTGGTGGTAACCAGCACCTCCGTCGACGCCGTGCGCAAGACCAGGACGTCGCTGGAATGGCTGGCGCACAACGGGTATCGGCCGTTGCTGAAGTCGACGGTGCTGGTGGTCAATCACGTGGAGCCGGCGAAGGTGGACAACGTGGCGGCCAAGGAACTCGAGCAGCTGTCTTCCTGCGTCGCCGCCACGGTGGTGCTGCCGTTCGACCGGCACATACACGAGGGCAAGCAAATCGCGCTGGACCGGTTGAGCCGGGAGAGCCGGCGCAGCTACCTGGAGATGGCGGCCACCTTCGCCGACATGTTCCCGGGCCGGCCCGCACAGCGCGAGCTTCGTCCGGTTGCCTCGCGGCCGCCGCGCCGGCATTGAGCCCGCGCCGCCGCCGCGACGGGGGTGGCCCCGCACTACGATCGACCTCATGAGTGTTGCGACCGGCGCGGAGCTGATGGAGTACGACGACGTCATCGCGCGTTTCGACCCCGTGCTCGGCCTCGAGGTGCACGTCGAGTTGTCGACCGCCACAAAGATGTTCTGCGGCTGCTCCACGACTTTCGGCGCCGAACCCAACACCCAGGTGTGCCCGGTATGTCTGGGACTGCCCGGATCGCTGCCGGTCCTGAACCAGTCGGCGGTGGAGTCGGCGATCCGGATCGGGTTGGCGCTGAACTGCGAGATCGTCCCCTGGTGCCGCTTCGCCCGCAAGAACTACTTCTATCCGGACATGCCGAAGAATTACCAGATCTCCCAGTACGACGAGCCGATCGCCATCAACGGCTACCTGGAAGCGCCGCTGGAGGACGGCAGCACCTGGCGGGTGGAGATCGAGCGCGCGCACATGGAGGAAGACACCGGCAAGCTCACCCACCTCGGCAGCGAGACGGGCCGCATCCACGGCGCGACGACGTCTTTGATCGACTACAACCGCGCCGGTGTGCCGCTGATCGAGATCGTCACCAAGCCGATCGTGGGGACGGGGCAGCGCGCGCCGCAGATCGCCCGTGCCTACGTGACTGCCCTGCGAGACCTGTTGCGCGCCTTGGGTGTTTCCGACGTCCGAATGGACCAGGGCTCGATGCGCTGCGACGCCAACGTGTCCCTGATGCCCAAGGGCGCGACCGCGTTCGGCACCCGGACCGAGACCAAGAACGTCAACTCGCTGCGCAGCGTCGAGGTGGCCGTGCGCTACGAGATGCAGCGCCAGGCCGCCGTCCTGGTGTCCGGCGGCCGAATCACGCAGGAAACCAGGCACTTTCACGAGGCCGGATACACCAGCCCGGGCCGCACCAAGGAGACCGCCGAGGATTACCGCTATTTCCCCGAGCCCGATCTGGAACCCGTCGCGCCCAGCCGTGAACTGGTCGAACAGCTACGGCACACCATCCCGGAGCTACCGTGGTTGACGCGCAAGCGAATTCAACAGGAGTGGGGCGTTTCCGACGAAGTCATGCGCGACCTGGTCAACGCCGGCGCCGTGGATCTGGTCATCGCCACCGTCGAGCACGGCGCGCCCAGCGAGCAGGCGCGCGCCTGGTGGGGAAACTTCCTGGTGCAAAAGGCCAACGAGGCGAACACCGGGCTGGACGAGCTGCCCATCACCCCGGCCCAGGTCGCCGCGGTGATCGCGCTGGTCGAAGAAGGCAAGCTCTCCGTCAAGCTGGCACGCCAGGTCGTGCAGGGTGTGCTCGCCGGCGAGGGCGAGCCCGAACAGGTGATGACCGCGCGCGGGCTTGCGCTGGTGCGCGACGACTCGGTGACGCAGGCGGCGGTCGACGAGGCGCTGGCCGCCAATCCGGAGGTGGCGGAGAAGATTCGCGGCGGCAAGGTGGCCGCGGCCGGAGCGATCGTCGGCGCGGTGATGAAGGCCACCCGCGGGCAGGCCGACGCGGCCCGCGTGCGCGAGCTCGTCCTCGCCGCCTGCGGGCAGGGCTGACCGTCCCCGCGACCCTGAAAATGGCGACGCGACGCGCCGGTGTCGCGTCGTGAGATACACACTCACAGGGCTTTGACGGCCAAACAGGGGGCGGCAAGCCGCCCAGCGCAGTCCATGATGGTGACGTGGCCGATGAAACGTTCGAGGACGTGATGGCGATGCTGGACGGCCCGGTGTTCGTGGTGACCACCCAGGCCGATGGCCAACCGTCGGGCGCTCTGATCAGTTTCGCCACCCAGACCAGCGTGCAGCCGTCGAGTTTCATGGCCGTGATGCCGCGGAGCAGCGACACCTGCGAGGTGGTGCACCGATCCGGGTATCTCGCGGTGCACGTGCTGGCCCAGCGCCAAGTCGGCCTGGCCGAACTGTTCGACGGCCCACCCGACGACCAGGCCAACCCCTTCGATCGCTGCGCGTGGCGCGCCGGCCCCTGCGGGATGCCGATCCTCGACGAGGCGATCGCGTGGTTCGTCGGCAGGACGGCGCACTGGATCGACATCGGCGATCACGTGGCCTACATCGTGGAGCCCGTCGCCGGCTGGGCTCCCGAGGACGAGGAGGACGTCCTCTATCTCTCCGACCTCGACGACGCGGGGCCCGGCCACGAGGCGGCGGAGCGGTTCGTCCTCCACAAGCCGGCCGCCGAGCCGCGAAAGTACGGCGTGAGGTTCACGCTCGACGGGTTCTGACCCCGACCCCGCTGGGCCGGATTGCCCGTCTCCTCAGCGGGCCGATCCGGCCCGCATCGTCGCCCGGCTACGTCTTGTCGTCGTTGTTGCGCGGGAAGCCGCCGCCCTGCGGGAAGAGCGGGAACACGACGTCGTCGAGCTTCTCGGCGTCCCCGGCGGTCTTGTTGACCGTGGCGCCCCACACGTTGCCGTCCGGCGACATCCGCAGCGCCCAGGCGTGGGCGTGGGTGTCCTTGCGCACGACGTCGGGTTCGCCGGTCACCGCCCCGGTGGACGGCGCGAGCCGGACCGCCACCGTCAGCTTGGGGTTGATCAGGTTGACCAGCACGGTCCCGTCCATCGCCGCGCAACCGGCCACCCCCGGTTTGTCCGGCCAGGTCCACACCGTGGAGACCTCCGAGGTCTTGGTGATGCGCTGCAACCGGTCCGCCGTGGGGGTGCGGTCGGCGACGTACAGCGAGCCGTCGACGGGATCGATGCACAGCCCGCCGCCGGATCCGACGCCGGACAACGCCGTCGTCGGCGGGGCCTGACCGATGGTGGTGGGCTGCTCGATGCGCAGCACCTTGCCGGCCAGCGACTTGGGATCGGCGGCCAGCGCCGGGTTGCCCGCGTCGCCCGTCATCACCACCAAGGTCGTGGGGCTGGTGAAGATCAGCGCTCCGGTGTTGCCGGTCGCGCCCTTGGGGATGCCGGTCAGGATGTCCTTCGGGATGTCGCCGTCGGCGATGCGGATGACCCGGTTGTCGGTCGGCGTGCTGATGTAGGCGTACATCAGGCGGTCCTGGTTGTACGTGGGGGACAGCACGATGTCCATCAGCCCGCCGTCACCGGACGGGTCGACGGGGATGACCACCTTCACCTTCGGCTCGGCGCTGACGGAGATGTCCTTGACGGCGCCCGTGGTGCGCTCGGCGACCAGCGCGGATTTGCTGTCGGCGCCCATAATGAGCCCGCTGGTGCTCTCCAGGCAGCCCTGCATCACTCCCGGTGCGGGGCACGCCTTGGGGAACGGCGTGGGCGGCAGCGGCGGCGGCGGGGGAGGCGTCGAACTCGGTTGGGGCTTGAGTTCGGGAGCGGTGGTGAACGGCTCGGATTGGGCGTCGTTGAACCGCGCGCAGCCGCTCGCCAACAGCACGGCCGCACACAGCGCTGCCAGTCCGCGCCGAACCGAGCGCCCTATCCGCATGACCGACAGGCTACGGAATCCGCCGTCCTGGCCGCCACACGCGTGCGGCCGCGTCGGCGGCGAAGTCCCCGTTCAACACCCCGATAATCCCCGTTCGGGGCCGGCCGGCACGTTACGAGGGGCGATTTTGGGCCATTTTGGCCCTATTCGGCGCGGTCGGACCGATTACCTCACCAAAGCGCCGCTCAAATCCCCGATTCGGGACCAAATGCCCTTACCCTGACACCCGTGACCAGTCAACCTCATGACGCACCTTGGCAGCGGCCCGGCGAAGGGGCCGCGCCAACTCCAGGACACCCCTCCTCGGCCCGTCTGGTCGACCCCGAAGATGACCTGACCCCAGTCGGGTATCCGGGCGACTTCGGCACCACCACCGTCATCCCGTACCAGGATCCCGGTCAATCGAACGGGCCCGGCGCGTCGAGCTACAACCTCCTCGACCATCAGGAGCCGTTGCCATACGTCCAGCCGCAGCCGACGGCGCAACCGGCGCCCATCTCGGCGACCGAGCCGGCCCGGACCGACGCCGACGACGACAGCGATCGGGTGCGCGCCGCCGGCCGCCGCGGCACCCAGCACCTCGGTTTGCTGGTGTTGCGGGTCGGTCTCGGCGTGGTGCTGGGCGCCCACGGTCTGCAGAAGCTGTTCGGATGGTGGGGCGGGTCGGGGGTGTCCGGGTTCAAGAACTCGCTGTCCGATGTGGGCTACCACCACGCCGACATCCTCGCCTATGTGAGCGCCGGCGGCGAGATCGTGGCCGGCGTGCTGCTGATACTGGGGTTGTTCACCCCGATCGCGGCGGCGGGCGCGCTGGCGTTCTTGATCAACGGCCTGTTGGCCACCGTCTCGGGGAGCTCGCGTTCGCATGCGTTCGCGTTCTTCCTGCCGCAGGGGCACGAGTACCAGATCACCCTGATCGTGCTGGCCGTCGCCGTCGTCCTGTGCGGACCCGGCCGCTATGGGCTGGACGCCGGCCGCGGCTGGGCCCATCGGCCCTTCATCGGGTCGTTCGTGGCCTTGCTCGTCGGCATCGCCGCCGGCGTGGCGGTGTGGGTCTTGCTCAACGGGGTCAATCCGATCGCCTGAGCCGGCCTATCGGTAGGGGTTGGGCACGCGCCCCGAGCTGGCCTCGGTCAGCAGCGGCAGCGTCGCGAATGTCACGGCGGGCAGCCGCAGTTCCGTGCCGTCTTTGAGGTGGGCGCGAGCCCAGGAGCCGCGGTGAAAGCGCAGCCCGTCGATGTCGTCCCAGCGCACGGTTCGGGTCCCCCGCAGTGTGCGAACCGTCACGCCCTCGTCGTCGGCGACGGTGCGTAACCGGACTATCGACGCCGACAACACGACCGGGATGATCAGCAGCGGCGCGGACAGCGGCCACACCAGCACGGGCACCAACAGCCCGAGCGTCAGGTAGCCGACGGCCAGGTGCGCCATCGGTGACACCCTGATCACGACGGGGGAATCAGTAGCCACCCCCGCATCATCCCACCGCGCGGACGCCGGATGCGCCGTGTCCGGTGTGCGCTCACGGCGACAGCCCCCGGCGTGGCGTCACCCTCGGCGCACACCGGAGACCCTGGACGCACACTCGGCGCGGCGTCAGTTCGGTGCAGCGGATTTGACGGCTGACCTGTGCGAAGGCTACCGTCGGACGCTATGGATACCGCCGGAAAGCCCGGAATGCTCGTAGTACTTAGTCGGCGCGTTGGTGCCTGACTAGCCCTTCAGCATTTGAAGCGATCCAGCACCGACGCGCCAACCCTCGTGCAGCAGCTGAGCTGACGGGGGTTTTTTCTTGCGTATGACGAGACAAGAGGACCCAGAGTGAGCGCACCCGCCAGGCCACACGCCCCGCAGCCGCAGCGTGCGACCGACATCGCCTCGGACGCGATGGAAGCTGCCGAAAAACGGCCGACCGCCGCCGCGAAACGCCTTGCGCCGGAACAGCTGACCGGCGCCCAGTCGGTCATCCGGTCGCTGGAGGAACTCGACGTCGAGGTCATCTTCGGCATTCCCGGCGGCGCCGTACTGCCCGTCTACGACCCGCTGTTCGACTCGAAGAAACTGCGTCACGTGCTGGTCCGCCACGAGCAGGGCGCCGGCCACGCCGCCAGCGGTTACGCCCACGCCACCGGGAAGGTGGGCGTCTGCATGGCGACCTCGGGCCCCGGCGCCACCAACCTGGTGACCCCGCTGGCCGACGCGCAGATGGACTCGATACCCGTTGTCGCGATCACCGGGCAGGTCGGCCGCACCCTGATCGGGACCGACGCCTTCCAGGAAGCCGACATCTCGGGCATCACGATGCCGATCACCAAGCACAACTTCCTGGTCCGCTCCGGCGACGAGATTCCCCGGGTGATCGCCGAGGCCTTCCACATCGCGTCGTCCGGTCGCCCGGGTGCGGTGCTCGTCGACATCCCCAAGGACGTGCTGCAGGGCCGGTGCACGTTCGCCTGGCCGCCGCAGCTGGACCTGCCCGGTTACAAGCCGAACACCAAACCGCACAGCCGGCAGATCCGGGAGGCCGCCAAGCTGATCGCGGCCGCCCGCAAGCCGGTGCTGTATGTCGGCGGCGGTGTCATCCGCGGCGAGGCGACCGATGAACTGCGGGAGTTGGCCGAGCTGACCGGCATCCCCGTGGTCACCACGCTGATGGCGCGCGGCGCCTTTCCGGACAGCCACCGCCAGCACCTGGGCATGCCCGGGATGCACGGCACGGTCGCCGCGGTGGCGGCGCTGCAGCGCAGCGACCTGTTGATCGCGCTGGGTACCCGCTTCGACGACCGCGTGACCGGCAAGCTCGACACCTTCGCCCCCGAGGCCAAGGTGATCCACGCCGACATCGACCCCGCCGAGATCGGCAAGAACCGGCACGCCGACGTCCCGATCGTCGGCGACGTCAAGGCGGTCATCACCGAGCTGATCGCCATGCTGCGGCACCGCGACATACCTTCCGCGCTCGAATTGTCCGACTGGTGGGAGTATTTGGACGACGTTCGGTCCACCTACCCACTGAGCTACGGACCGCAGAGCGACGGCAGCCTCGGCCCGGAATACGTGATCGAGAAGCTGGGTCAGATCGCCGGACCGGACGCCGTGTACGTCGCCGGGGTCGGGCAGCACCAGATGTGGGCCGCGCAGTTCGTCTCCTACGAGAAGCCGCGCACCTGGCTGAACTCCGGCGGGCTGGGCACCATGGGGTTCGCCATCCCGGCGGCCATGGGCGCCAAGATCGCCCGCCCCGACGCCGAGGTGTGGGCGATCGACGGGGACGGTTGCTTCCAGATGACGAATCAGGAGCTGGCCACCTGTGCGATCGAGGGCGTGCCGATCAAGGTGGCGCTCATCAACAACGGCAACCTGGGCATGGTGCGCCAGTGGCAGACGCTGTTCTACGAGGAGCGCTACTCGCAGACCGACCTGGCCACGCACTCGCATCGCATCCCCGACTTCGTGAAGCTGGCCGAGGCGCTGGGCTGCGTCGGATTGCGTTGCGAGCGGGAGGAAGACGTCGTCGACGTGATCAACCAGGCGCGCGCGGTCACCGACCGCCCCGTCGTCATCGACTTCATCGTCGGCGCCGACGCGCAGGTGTGGCCCATGGTGGCCGCCGGCACCAGCAACGACGAAATCCAGGCCGCCCGCGGCATCCGCCCGCTCTTCGACGACGAAAGCGAGGGCCACGCCTGATGAACACGCACACGCTGTCGGTGTTGGTGGAGGACAAACCCGGCGTGCTCGCGCGCGTGGCCGCGTTGTTCTCCCGCCGCGGCTTCAACATCCAGTCCCTGGCCGTCGGACCGACCGAGCAGAAGGACATGTCGCGGATGACCATCGTGGTGTCCGCCGAGGACACCCCGCTCGAGCAGATCACCAAGCAGCTCAACAAGCTGATCAACGTGATCAAGATCATCGAACTGGACGAGGACAATTCGGTGTCGCGCGAATTGGCGCTCATCAAGGTGCGCGCCGACGCGGGCAGCCGCAGCCAGGTGATCGAGGCGGTGAACCTGTTCCGCGCCAAGGTGATCGACGTGTCGCCCGAGGCGCTGACCATCGAGGCCACCGGCAACCGCGGCAAGATCGAGGCGCTGCTGCGCGTTCTCGAGCCGTTCGGTGTCCGCGAGATCGTGCAATCCGGAGTGGTGTCGCTGTCCCGCGGTCCCCGCGGTATCGGCGCCGCCAAGTAAGTTTTTCAGGTGCTGGAGTAACGAAGGAGATATTGACGTGCCATCCACGGCATTAGAGATGTTCTATGACGACGATGCGGATCTGTCGATCATCCAGGGCCGCAAGGTCGGCGTCATCGGGTACGGCAGCCAGGGCCACGCGCACTCGCTGAGCCTGCGCGACTCCGGCGTGCAGGTCCGCGTCGGGCTCAAGGAGGGCTCGAAATCCCGGGCCAAGGTGGAAGAGCAAGGGCTTGACGTCGACACGCCCGCCGAGGTCGCCAAGTGGGCCGACGTGATCATGCTGCTGGCACCCGACACCGCGCAGGCGGACATCTTCAAAAACGACATCGAGCCCAACCTGCGGCCCGGTGACGCACTGTTCTTCGGGCACGGCCTCAACATCCACTTCGGGTTGATCAAGCCGCCGTCGGACGTCACCGTGGCGATGGTCGCCCCGAAGGGGCCCGGCCATCTGGTGCGCCGCCAGTTCGTCGACGGCAAGGGCGTGCCATGCCTGATCGCCGTCGACCAGGACCCGACGGGGCAGGGCGAGGCGCTGGCGTTGTCCTACGCCAAGGCGATCGGCGGAACTCGGGCCGGTGTCATCAAGACCACCTTCAAAGACGAGACCGAGACCGACCTGTTCGGTGAGCAGGCGGTGTTGTGCGGTGGCACAGAGGAGTTGGTGAAGGCCGGCTTCGACGTGATGGTGGAGGCGGGCTACCCGCCGGAGATGGCCTACTTCGAGGTGCTGCACGAGCTGAAGCTGATCGTCGACCTGATGTACGAGGGCGGCATCGCGCGGATGAACTACTCGGTGTCCGACACCGCGGAATTCGGTGGCTACCTGTCGGGTCCGCGGATCATCGATGCCGGAACGAAGGATCGGATGCGCGAGATCCTGCGCGAAATCCAGGACGGCACGTTCGTCAAGAAGCTGGTCGCCAACATCGAGGGCGGCAACAAGCAACTCGAACAGCTGCGCAAGGAGAACGCCGAGCACCCCATCGAGGTCACCGGCAAGAAGCTGCGCGACCTGATGAGCTGGGTGGACCGCCCGATCACCGAGACGGCCTGACGCACAAGGCATTTGGGAGCGATGTCGCGTCTCGAAGCCGAGCGGTATCAAGTCGGCGGGTAGCGGGAACGAAAGACGTTATGCCGCAACCCTGAGTCTCAGCTTCGATACGAAGCTGCTCACCACCTCAGTTGGTGGTTGGTGGTGGTGGGGGTTGGAAGGGGTCGTACCACCACCAGTCGGCGTGCTCGCCGGTGGGCCCGGGGCAGGGCGGCACCGCGGGCGGGGGCCGCCTGGGCGGGCGCGCCAGCGATCCCGGGCTCAGCGTTCGGCCGTCGGTGTCGGTGACGACCAGGGCGTTGGCGGGTCCGGTGATGGTGAGGACGCCGCGGTGGTGGGCCCGGTGGTGATACGGGCAGACCAGCACCAGGTTGGCCAAGTCGGTGGGGCCGCCGTCTTCCCAGTGCCGCAGGTGGTGGGCGTGCAACCCCCGGGTGGCGCCACAGCCGGGCACCACGCACGTGCGGTCGCGGTGCTCGAGCGCCCGGCGCAGCCGCCGGTTGATCAGCCGGGTGCTCCGCCCGGCACCGATGGGCTCGCCGGCCCGTTCGAACCACACTTCGGCGGTGGCGTCACAGCTCAGGTAGCGGCGATCAGCGTCGCCCAGCAGCGGACCCAGATGCAGCGCCGCCGTGCGCTGGGCGACGTCGAGATGAACGACCACGGTGGTGTGCTGCCCGTGCGGGCGGCGGGCCGCCTCGGCATCCCAACCCGCCTCGACCAGCCGCATAAACGCCTCGACGGTGCCCGGCATCGGCGGCCGCGAACCCGGCCCGCCCCGGCCATCACCGTGATCGCTCTTCCACTCGGCGACCAGCGCATCACGGTGAGACGCCAGCGCCGCATCGAACTTCGCCGCGTCCAGGTGGCCAAGGGTGATCCGATAGCAGCTGCCCTGCTCGTGGGTGGTCTTGGTGATCGAGCGCTCAAGCTCGGGCTCGGGTTCAGGTTCGGGTCGGGGCTCGAGTTTGACCGCGGTGCGCAGCTGGGTGACCGTGGCACTACGGGCCAGCTGCGCGTAGTGCTCATCAGATCCTTCGCCGGCTCGCGCCGCGATCACCCCGACCTGATCCAGCGACAACCGGCCCTCCCGCAGACCCTCAGCGCAGCGCGGAAACTCCGCCAACCTCGACGCGACGGTCGCGATCGTGTGGGCGGTGGCCGGCGAGCAGCCGGTCTTCCAGGCCACCAACGCCGGCACCGACCGCGCCCCTGTCACGCCGCAGAGCTCGTCGCAGTCGATCTCGGCGACGATCTCCACGATGCGCCCATCAATCGCGTTGCGCTGACCGGTCAGCTCCGCCAGCTCCTCGAACAACACCTCAAGACGGTCACCAGGAGTCACCAAGGCGGCGCCAGCGGATGCAGTCGACGACATACCGACATCATCGCAGCGGGGTACGACATCAAATCATGGCGGCCCGATCCGCGACGGAGGCGTGGCCGTCGTCATTCGCCAAGTAAGACAAGCTGATTGGCCGGTCCCCGACCTCTGCGCGCAGTCCAGCCGGGTGAGGTCAGACTTCGGCGGTGCAGAGCACCTCGTCGAGGCTGGCGGTGCGTAGCCCGGCGCGGGCGGCGCGTTTTCCAAGTGCTGCGATCGGGTCTTGGTCGCGATGGTGCATGCCGCCGGCTTGGTCGAGACGTGCGGTATCAAACATCGCCGGTCCGTAGGCGATTTGCTCGCCAAGGACGTAGCGGCCGGCATCGGGTGTGCGGCGCACCACCGCCTCGGGGGCGCTGGAGCCGGTGAGGTTGAACGCGTCGGCGAGGTTGATTGCCACCTGGACGACGTGTGGTTCGGCCTTGAGCACTGCGGTCAGGCGCGCGATGATGTTCTCGGGGGCGAAGAATCGCCAGGCTGCGGGAAGGTGCAGCCAGAATCGTCGGTCGATCTGGGCGCGCAGTGCAGCGAGCTGAGCGCCGGTCCCGTCGGCGGGTGCACACTGCGCGAACTCAAGGAATGTGTAGCGCTCCTGCAGGATTGCGCGGTCCTGATCTGACAGGCCGGCGTCGAGAACCAGGAAGCGCCCGATCCGCGACACGTCGGTGCAGCAGTTGACAAACGAGTTGAGCATCTGTTCGCATGCGTCGCGGTTGGGTCCGGCGACCAGGCTCAGCGCCACGTCGCCCTGGCGCTCTGCGCCGGCGAGGCGCTGCACCAGTTCGTCCGGGTATGGCAATGCCGCTTCGATCATCGTCGGCACGCTGACGTCGCGGTTAGCGGCAATCCTTTGCCGATCGTCGTCGGGGATGTCGGATCGGGTCAACAGCCGTCGGTTCATGGTGAACGCCTCGGTGTGCTTGCCGATCCACGATGCGCACACCGCCTGCTCGTCGGATGCCCGCCAAGCGTAGACGTCGGCGAGCACATATAAAATTTCGTCTTGGGGAAGGGGGATTTCGGCGGCGGACTTCGCGAACAGGTAGCCAAGTTGGTAGCGCCCATCAAGGCGGTAGAGCCGGGCGATGGTGTACAGCGGTTCCGCACGGGTCGGCCGGTACTCCCAGGCACGGAGGTAGGAATCGAGAACCTCGGGCCACGAAGCACCGAGATTCGGCATTATCTCGGCGATGGTGAACTTCGCGTAATAAACCTCTTCCTCCCATCCGCCCATCTCGATTCGTCGCTCGTACCACGTGCGCGCATTGACGTAGTCGGCGGGATCGCCTTGGGTGATGGCGAGATCGCAATAACTTTGCGCTAGGTAGAACACCGCCCTCGCATCCTCGGGGTCTCGCTCGACCTCGGCCAGCAACAGATCGCGGTCGCGCGCATACTTCTGCCGATCCAGGTTGCGAGAGCCGAGACGACGGGACTCGATCTGGTAGTCGCCCGCTAGGCGTGCACCGACATAGGGGACGTCACAAGTCAGGAATTCGTGGACGACGCCCTGATAGCGGACACGCAACCCGTCGCGGAACAACCTCGGCAGCCAGTATGTGCCGTAGGAGGATCTGTGGCGCAGTTCGTACAGGTCGGCGGTCAGCTGGCCGAAATCGATTGTGCCGACGACCCTGTCGTCGGCGTCGATGACCCAGATGTAGTCACCGTGGCCTTGGGCGAGTTCCAGCGCCTCGGTCCGGTTGTATCCGAAGTTGCGCCATGGCCGTTCGTGTAGTTCACCAGGGATGCCATGATGCGCCATGTGGTTGGTTATTAGGTCCTGGGTGCCGTCGTCGGAGCCGGTGTCCACAATTACCCACGAGCTGATGAAAGGCTCGACCGACTCGAGCGTCTCGAGGATGATGTGCGCCTCGTTTCGCACGATCATGTTCAGGCAGATCGCGGGGCGCGCGGCTCGTGGAGCGGACACGGCCAGATCGTACCCGGCAATCCCGTGTCGGCGGCCTGTCTGACAACGCGCTTGTTCCACTGCCAAGACCTGAGCCAATCGGGGTACCGTTTCGCCGATATGCCGATAGTGTGGATCGCTGATATCGCCATCAATGACCGCACTTGAGGGACTACCGATAAGGCAATGAGCGAAGCGTATGGCCGCAGTAGATTGGTTCAGCGGTACCTCAACCTCCTCGAGGCATCGCTGATAGGCACTTTGTTCGAGGATGCGCCGTGCGATTTTTGGTCGGGCGGCAAGTTTGATCCGAATACCCGTCTGCTGGGCAGGGATTGGCCTTCACTGTCCTTCTCGATGATCGGAAGTGTTCGTATGCGTAACTTGCGCTACGCCTGCGAGACGGCGTTGCTGGACGGCGTGGAGGGTGATTTCATAGAGACTGGCGTTTGGCGGGGCGGCGCATGTATTCTGATGAAAGGCATTTTGGATGCCTATGGCGACGAAACGCGACGCGTATTTGTTGCTGACAGCTTTGCTGGGCTTCCTTCGCCGGACACCGGGAAGTATCCCGAAGATGCTGGCGATCAGCACTACACTTATACGCAACTACAGGTATCTCGTGCTGATGTCGAAGATAATTTCCGTCGTTTTGGGTTGCTGGATAACCGGGTCGTATTCCTTGAAGGATGGTTCAAGGATACGTTACCGGAAGCTCCGGTCAATCGGTTGGCTGTATTGCGACTCGACGGTGATATGTATGAATCGACAATACATGCAATGGACGCCCTTTATCACAAGGTTTCGTATGGCGGATTTGTGATCGTGGATGATTATTTTATGGCGCCTTGCGCAAAGGCCGTCCACGATTTCCGTGAACGT
This sequence comes from uncultured Actinomycetota bacterium, assembly GCA_963824505.1. Lineage (GTDB taxonomy): Bacteria > Actinomycetota > Actinomycetes > Mycobacteriales > Mycobacteriaceae > Mycobacterium. The sequence goes on along the minus strand of CAWGPS010000018.1, from coordinate 281,325 downwards.
TACGGAATCACCTCGCCCATACTGCCAATTGATGGATGGGGCACTTACTGGCGCGTCGACCACCGGCCGATACGGTAGTCGTACCGACGACCGGCTACCGTGCGGCGGGTAGGTCCAGGCGGTGATTTGGCGTCGCTCCAAGGTTCGCCGTTTGCCGTGAAACAGGGGGCTTCGCAGCGCTTAGCCCTTGGGGGTGGGTCCTCATTCGTCGAGGTACCAGCGCGATGACTGGTTGCCCGTCCGCTCGATCCACGCTGGCGCGGCCTGTTCGGTGTTGAGTCCCTTCTCGATGAGGGCCAGGTTGTGATGCACGTGTACCCCCGTAACCGTCAATTCGGTTGTGGAGGGTCGGTAATCGTCTTCTCGCATCTGCTCCTGATGGTTGAGTCCGTCCAGCAAGCTCTTCACCATGGCCATCGAAGTACCCGGGGCGGCGGGGTCGGCATTACCGCCCCACCCCGGCCAGTACGAGGTGCACAGGTCCTCCACGACGTAGATGCCACCCGGCCGCACGTGCCGAAAGAGGGCATTAAACGAGGTAATAACGTGGTGGCTGAAGTGACTGCCGTCGTCAATGACGATGTCGAAGGGTCCGAATCGCCGGGCGATCGAGTCAAGAGATCTCTCGTCGCCCTGGTCCCCCTGCAGCACGTGCAGTCTGTCCGCTGCGATGCCAACCTTTGGAAAAAGGTCCAGCCCGTAGATCAGTCCCCGACGGAAATAGTGCTTCCACATGTGTAGGGAGCCGCCGCCGAGATTACCCGTGTTGTAACCGCCCACGCCGATCTCAAGTACCTTTACGGCTAGCTCCCGGTATGGCTCGAAGTACTTCTCGTAGTGAGGCGTATACCAGTGCCCGCCCCATTTGTCTGAGCCGAATCGGACGGCGAGGTCGGACAAACTGCTGGGATGCTGGGACATTGCGCCAACGACCTGCCGCATCCCGGCAACAACCGTCGCATGCCACGTGTCAGGCGAGTCGTACTTTATCGAGAGTTCTCGGGTGGCGCCGTGCGGTCCTGGCGGACCAAAGAGCTCGCGCAGGAGGTCCACAAGGTCCTGCCGGATTGCGGCGGGAGCCGTGGCGTCCCAACCCTTCTCGACCTGGGGGCCGTGGCCGCCCAGCACCAGAAGATAGCCCAGCCGACTGCCGGTGAAGCCGAAGTCGTACTGAATCGATAACTCCTCTGCAGGCCCGTCCTGCAGCGCGACCCGGCAGGCCACCTCGGCCAGCATTGCCTCGGCAACGAGATCGGCGCCGATGTCGGCCACACGAGCGGAAATCTCCGCCTCGGGCAAACTGGCCGCCACCAGGACCCTTTCGATCAGAGTGGTGTCGTCCGACATCGGTGAGATGACCTCCGCGAAAGCCGTCGCAGCTAGGTTCTGAACCGTAACACGCATGTCTTGCGCCATTGGGCAGTCCGAGTGATGCCGGGGTCAAATCCCCAATCCAGGTCTTCGGGTCTGCTGGTTAGCCGAGGCCGTGAGCGGTGTTGTGTGGCCGTCCCCTCCAACCACTCCAGCCAGCGACTAATTCCCGGTGAAATCGGCTAGGGTCCGCGTGAACCCGGGTGCTTCAGTGGCCCGGGAATGCGACATGTCAGTCGAGCCAGAAGCTCTTTCTCGTGAGAAGTGCTCCGGCACAGCGGATGTCGTGGCAGTACCGGCGAATCGCAAGCCAGGAGCCGCGTTTGCCGGGGGCGCGCCAGCTTGAGCCGGCGGCCGTCGGATACATCCGTTCCCGGCGAGGGCCGCAACGTCGACAACTTCCGCGAGTTACCGATCATGCGCATCGTGGTCAATCATGTGACAGCAGGGCACGGAAAGCGACATTACGGGCTCGCCGATATTAACTGGAAGGGTTGAAAAGTCTGGCTGATCGCGGCTCTTCAGTCGAGGCCTGCCGACAGCGCGCGCCGCAGGATGGCGGCTTGGCTGCGAGCGGAGAAAGCCTGATAACCGCGCTCGCCAAGCGCGCGTCGCGCCTCATCATCCTCAAGCAGATCGACGCAGCGGTCGACAAGTTCGTCGTATTCCGCGAAGGCGATGCCACACTCCAAGTCACTGTCTTCAGCGGGATGCACGCCACGTTCGGAGACCACTGCGCGTTTATTGGCGAGCAGATAAGAAACACGGGCGATTTCGAAGACCTGCGCTTTGTAATAACCCACATGCATGTTGATGACGACCTTCGAGCGCCCGATCCACGCATCGCGGTCCGCGCCATACACACCGAATAGCGATTTGACGTGAAGGCCTCGCGCGCGCAACTTATCGAGGACAGCTTCCCGGCGCTCGTCGGGAGAACCATAGAACAGCACGTCGATGTCTTCGGGACAGGGCTTGATCCGGGTGAGCTGGGGGACGTATCCAATCGGAACGTGCGTCAGGCGGGGGACCCCCCAATCGGCGAGTCGTTTTATGTTGGCTCGGCTGTAATCCCAAACCGGGTGGCGCCCGAAGAGTTCGAGGAGCGCCGGTGTGATCCAGTTCGAGTCTGCGTCGACCTGCTCGAGGTTGTACAGAATCGCATTCTTCGGCGGTTCGATGTTGTAGCGGGCGAGGAGGTTCGAGCCCAGCACGACGGTGTGGCGTTCGTCGAGATCCAAGCGATTGGTCAGGACGGAGTCGTGGCCGAGTGCCAGAAGAGCGAAATGCATTGCCTCCGCAACCTCGCGAAATACTTCGCTGTGCTCGTAGTCGCGGGGTGAGACGATAGCGACGGCGAACCGCGTGGGCGCGTTGTGGGTCATTTCGTTGCTCGAGCCCGGCTGGAACGAACGCTGGGCATGTGTCACTCGGATGGTGCGGTGGTGAAATTGATCGACCGCGGCGGTGCAGAGCACCTCGTCTAGGCTGGCTGTGCGCAGCCCGGCGTCGGCTGCCCGCTGTTCAAGTGCTGCAATCGGATCCTGATCGAGGTCATGCACGATGCCGGCTCGGTCCAGGCGTGCGGTATCGAACATTGCCGGTCCGTACGCAACATGCTCTGTGACCAGGTAGCGGCCCGCTTCAGGCGCGCGGTGCACCGTCGCCTCGGGCGCGCTGGCGCCGCTCAGCTCGCTCGCGTCGCCCAGGTTGATCGCGACCTGGAACACTTGTGGTTCGGCGTCGAGCACCGCCGTTAGGCGGGTGATGAGATTCTCGGGGGCGAAAAACCGCCAACCCTCGCCCAGGTCTAGCCAGAACCGTCCGTTGACTTGATTGCGGACATTTACGAGCCGGAAGCCGGATTCGTTGCGGGGGCCGGGCTCAACGAATTCAAGGAACCCGTAGCGCGCCAACAGGGTTGCGCGGTCTGCGGCCGACAAACCTGAATCGATCACCAAGAGGCGTCCGATCCGCGAAAGGTCGAGGCAGCAGTTCAGAAATGAGTTCAACGTGAGCTCGGTGCGGCCCAGATCGTGACCGACGAGGCTCACGGCCACATCAGTATCGCGTGGTGCGGTGGCCGGGGATCGCACAAGCGCGTCGGGATACGACGACGCCGCCTCGATCATCGTCGGCACACAGACGTCCCGGTTGCCTGCGATCCGTTGCCGATCCTGGTCGGGAAGGTCGGGTCGGGTTAGCAGGCGCCGCCACAGCGTGAACGCCTCGGCGTGCTTGCCAATCCAGGATGCGCACACCGCCTGCTCGTCGGTGGCGCGCCAGGCGTAGACGTCCGCGGAGACGAGGGACGTGTCCTCTTCGGGGAACGGGATTTCGGCGGTCCGTTTGGCGAACAGGTAGCCGAGTCGGTACCGCTGATCGACGCGGTACCGCCAGGCGATGGCATGCAGCGGCTCGGCGCGGGTTGGTCGAAACTCCCAGGCCCGCAGGTAGGCGTCCTGAACGTCCGGCCAGGAAGCGCCCTGGTTGGACATCGACTCGGCGATCCGAAAGAGCGAATCGTAAACCTCCTCGGCAAAGCCCCCCATTTCGACGCGGTGCGCGTACCACTTGCGCGCGTTGGCGAAGTCGCCCAAGTCGAAGTAACTCTGGGCAAGGTAGTACACCAGCCGCGTGTCCTCCGGATTGCGTTCGACCTCGGCCAGCAAGAGATCGCGGTCGCGCGCATACTTCTGCGGATCTCGTCCGCGGGCCCCGAGCGTACGCGCTTCGATGTGGTAGTCCCCGTCCAGGCGCGCGTGGCTGAAAGGGTCGTCACACATGACGCACTCGTGGACCACACCCTCGTAACGGATGCACAGGCCGTCGCGGAACAGTTGCGGGCGCCAGCCCACAGCGGAGCCCTGTCGGTAGCGCAGTTGGTAGGCGTCAGCGCTCAGCTCGTCGAAGTTGAGAGTGCCCACGACCGCGTCGTCGGCGTCGATGACCCAGATGTAGTCACCGTGGCCCTGGGCGAGAGTCAGCGCCTCGGTCCGATTCTGGCCGAAATCGCGCCACGGCCGTTGGTGAAGCTCGCCGGGGATGCCGAGACGGGTCATGTGGTTGCGGATCAGGTCTTGGGTTCCATCAACAGAGCCGGTGTCCACGATCACCCAGGAGCTGATGTACGGCGCGACCGCGTCGAGCACCTCAGCGACGATGTGCGCCTCGTTTCGGACGATCATGTTCAGGCAGATCGTGGGGCGCGCGTTCACTGGCGCAAACACGTCCAGATAGTAACGAGCGACCACGGTCGCCGTGCGGGAACCTGGTCCCGACTCCCCATTCGAGGAAATGATGGATTTTCGCTGCGGTCGTTAAGTCTGGTTCAGCCGCGCCGCCGACGACGGCGCCGCGGGCGCGCAATCGGCAGCCGATAGTCTGTCCGGGTGAATCTGCCTGTTGTATTGATCGCCGACAAACTCGCCCAATCAACCGTCGCCGCGCTGGGAGACCAGGTCGAGGTGCGCTGGGTGGATGGTCCCGACCGCGAGAAGCTGTTGGCCGCGGTGGGTGAGGCCGACGCGCTGCTGGTGCGATCGGCCACCACCGTCGACGCCGAAGTGCTGGCCGCGGCGCCCAAGCTCAAGATCGTCGCCCGGGCCGGAGTCGGGCTGGACAACGTCGACGTGGACGCCGCCACGGAGCGCGGTGTGCTGGTGGTCAACGCCCCCACGTCGAACATCCACAGCGCCGCCGAGCACGCGCTTGCACTGCTGCTGGCCGCGGCCCGCGAGATCCCCGCGGCCGACTCCTCGCTGCGCGAGCACACCTGGAAGCGCTCGTCCTTCTCCGGGACCGAGATCTTCGGCAAGACGGTCGGGGTGGTCGGCCTGGGCCGCATCGGCCAGTTGGTCGCCCAGCGGCTGGCGGCCTTCGGCGCGCATCTGATCGCCTACGACCCGTATGTGTCGCCGGCCCGCGCCGCGCAACTCGGAATCGAGCTGCTCTCCCTCGACGAGGTGCTGTCCCGCGCCGACTTCATCTCCGTGCACCTGCCGAAGACGCCCGAGACGGCGGGCCTGATCGGCAAGGAGGCGCTGGCGAAGACGAAGCCGGGCGTCATCATCGTCAACGCCGCCCGCGGGGGACTGGTGGACGAGGCGGCGCTGGCCGACGCGGTCCGAAGCGGCCACGTGCGCGCGGCGGGCATCGACGTGTTCGGCAAAGAGCCGTGCACCGAAAGCCCGCTCTTCGAGCTGCCGCAGGTAGTGGTCACACCGCACCTGGGCGCGTCCACCGCGGAGGCCCAGGACCGTGCCGGCACCGACGTCGCGGAAAGCGTGAAGCTCGCGCTGGCCGGTGAATTCGTGCCCGACGCCGTCAATGTCGGCGGCGGCGTCGTCAACGAAGAGGTGGCACCCTGGCTGGACCTGGTGCGCAAGCTCGGAGTGCTGGTGGCCACGTTGTCCGACGGTCCGCCGGTATCGGTGTCGGTGCAGGTGCGCGGCGAGCTGAGTTCGGAAGACGTTGACATTCTGAAGCTTTCGGCGCTTCGAGGATTGTTCTCGGCGGTCGTTGAGGGTCCGGTGACCTTCGTCAACGCGCCGGCGCTGGCCGCCGAACGCGGCGTTACCGCCGAAATCACCACCGCGACCGAGAGTCCTAACTATCGCAGTGTCGTCGAGGTGCAGGCCGTGGCCCCCGACGGTTCGGCCGTAACCGTCGCGGGCGCGCTTTCCGGGCCGCAACAGGTAGAGAAGATCGTCCAGGTCAACGGCCGCCACTTCGACATGCGCGCCGAGGGCACAAACCTGGTGATCAACTACTTCGACCAGCCCGGAGCGCTGGGCAAGATCGGCACCTTGCTCGGTGCGGCCGGCGTCAACATCCAAGCCGCGCAGCTGTCCGAGGACGTCGAAGGGCCGGCGGCGACGATCCTGCTGCGGCTCAGCCAGGACGTGCCCGAGGACGTGCGTTCGGCGATCGCGGCCGCAGTGGGCGCCAACAAGCTTGAGGTGGTTGATCTGTCGTGAAGCTGGCCGTCATCGCCGGCGACGGGATCGGTCCCGAGGTGGTGGCCGAAGCGCTCAAGGTTCTCGACGCGGTCCTGCCCGGCGTGCAGAAGACCGATTACGACCTTGGCGCGCGGCGCTTCCACGCGACCGGCGAGCTGCTGCCCGACTCGGTGCTTGGCGAGCTGCGCGGGCACGACGCCATCTTGCTCGGCGCGATCGGGGATCCGTCGGTGCCCAGCGGCGTGCTGGAGCGAGGTCTGCTGTTGCGCCTGCGCTTTGCGATGGATCACCACATCAACCTGCGTCCCGCGCGGCTGTACCCGGGCGTAAGCAGTCCGCTCGCAGGCAATCCGGCCATCGACTTCGTCGTGGTGCGGGAGGGGACGGAAGGGCCCTACACCGGCACCGGCGGCGCGATCCGCGTCGGAACGCCTCACGAAGTTGCCACGGAGGTCAGCCTGAACACTGCTTTCGGGGTGCGTCGGGTGGTGGTCGACGCGTTCGAGCGCGCCCGGCAGCGTCGAAAGCACCTGACGCTGGTGCACAAGACGAACGTGCTGACGTTCGCCGGCAAGCTGTGGTCGCGGATCATGGCGGAGGTCGGCGAAGACTATCCCGACGTGGAGGTGGCCTACCAACACGTCGACGCCGCCACCATCTTTCTGGTCACCGATCCGGGCCGCTTCGACGTGATCGTCACCGACAACCTCTTCGGCGACATCGTCACCGACCTGGCCGCGGCGGTGTGCGGCGGAATTGGCTTGGCCGCCAGCGGAAACATCGACGCCACCCGGACCAATCCGTCGATGTTCGAACCCGTCCACGGCAGCGCACCCGATATCGCCGGGCAGGGCATCGCGGATCCGACCGCGGCAATCATGTCCGTGGCGCTGCTGCTCTCTCATCTGGGTCTGGACGACGCTGCGGCCCGGGTGGACCGGGCCGTCGCGAGCCATCTGGCAACGCGCGGGACCGAACGGCTCGCCACCAGCGAAGTCGGCGAACGGATCGTCGCCGCGCTCTAGTCTCCAGTCCCGGCGGGAGCAAGCGGGCCGGCACCAACGGCACTGCCAGGAGCGGGAAGACGCCGCACAGCATCCAGGCCGGCGGGTACTTGGCCGAACTGATCAGGGCACCGAACAGCGGCGGTCCGGCGGCCGCCATCACTCGTTGGGTGGTGTTCTGGATGCCGAGCGCGCGCCCGCTCCAGAAGGGCCCCGCGAATTCGGTGATGGCCGTCGCCTCCAGACCGTTGTCGAGCGCCGCGATCACCGAGACCGCGACCATCAGCGGCGCCTGATACCGAGAATTGAGAAAGTCGGCCCACGCCAAGAGGAACAGCGTTACAGCCGCGGCCCCGGCGATGAGGCGGACCGGCCGCATTCGCGAGCCGACGCGGTCGGACCACCGCCCGACCATGACGCGGCCCAGCGCGCCGAGCAGCTGTGAGATGGTGACCAGGATGCCGGCCGCGGCGACCGACCAATGCAGATTCCTGATCAGCCAGACGAGCATGAACGTCACGGTGACGGTCTGCGGCATCATCATCAGACCCGCCACCGCATGGATTCGCCACAGCACCGACGACCCCCGGTACGGACTGCCGAGTTCCTGGTCGCTGGCGGCCTCCCGGGGTTTTCGCGGCGGGTCGATGATCCCGACAGCGCTCGCCCACCGCTCCGACCGCGCACGCCATCGCCGGAAACATCAGCCCGGCGCGGGGCCCGTGCTCGGCCAGCTCCGGAATCACCAAGGCCCCCAGCGCAATCCCCAGCGGTTGGGCCGTCTGGCGAATGCCCATGGCAACTCCGCGCTGCTGCGGAGGAAACCACGCGGCCACCAAGCGGCCGCCGGCGGTGTTGCAACTGGCGGCGGCCATCCCCCCGAGGAACAGGTACACGCCGGTCAGCACCATCGAGTGGACCGACGCGGCGGCGTAGGCCGCACCGGCGGTAAGCGCCGAACCCCCGGCCATCACGACGCGTTCGCCCACCCGGTCCAGCGCGTAACCCCAGAGCACCAGCGTGGCCACCATGCCCCAGCTCGGCATCGACGACAACAAACCGGCTTCGTCGAGCGGGATTCCGCGGGCTGTCTGGAAAGAGGGGATCAGGAACGCGACGCCGTTGATGAACAGGAAGGAACTCGCCGTCGCCAACAGCGAGACGGCCATCGCCATCCAGCGCGCGCCGGCGCCGAGCGTGGCCGGACGATCCCCGGACATCTATCCATGCTTCCACACGCGCCGGGCGGCGCCCGGACAGCAAAGTTGCGCGCTCGCGGTCGTCACTGGGTCCGATGGTGCCGACCCGCCGCGCCCGGCTGCGCCGCGCTCGCGGTCGTCACTGGGTCGATGGTGACGACCCGCCGCGCCCGGCTGCGCCGCGCTCGCGGTCGTCACTGGGTCAGATGGTGACGACCCGCCGCGCCCGGCTGCGCCGCGCTCGCGGTCGTCACTAGGCTCATCCGAATGCGCCTTGGTCGAATCGCCAGCCCCGACGGTGTCGCCTTCGTCAGCGTCGAGGGTGAAGAGGGCAACCCCGCCGGGATGATCGCCCGCGAGATCGCCGAGCATCCATTCGGAACCCCGAAATTCACCGGCCGGTCGTGGCCGCTGGCCGATGTCCGGCTGCTGGCTCCCATCCTTGCCGGCAAGGTGGTGTGCATCGGAAAAAACTATGCCGACCACATCGCCGAGATGGGCGGCGCGACGGGGCCGACGCCGGCCGATCCGGTGATTTTCCTGAAGCCCAACACCGCGATCATCGGGCCGAACGTACCGATCAAATTGCCGGCCAACGCATCACCCGTGCACTTCGAGGGCGAGTTGGCGGCCGTCATCGGCCGGCCGTGCAAGGACGTCCCGGCCGAGCGCGCCGCCGACAACATCCTCGGCTACACCGTCGCCAACGACGTGTCGGCGCGCGACCAGCAGAAGGCCGACGGCCAGTGGATACGGGCGAAGGGCCACGACACCTTCTGCCCCGTCGGTCCGTGGATCGTCACCGGACTCGACCCGTCGGACCTCGCACTGCGCACGGAGGTCAACGGCGAAGTCAAGCAGAACAGCCGCACGTCGCTGATGATTCACGACGTCGGCGCCATCGTCGAGTGGATCTCGGCCGTGATGACCTTGCTGCCTGGCGACCTGATCCTGACCGGGACACCGGCCGGAGTGGGTCCCATCGAGGACGGAGACACCGTTTCGGTCACCATCGAGGGCATCGGCACCCTCACCAATCCCGTGCTTCGCAAGGGTAATTCGTGACCACGGCACCGCAAGCCGGCAAAGTCCGGGTCCGGTTCTGCCCGTCGCCGACCGGCACCCCGCACGTCGGGATGGTCCGTACCGCGCTGTTCAACTGGGCCTATGCCCGACACACCGGCGGCACCTTCGTCTTTCGCATCGAGGACACCGACGCCCAGCGCGACAGCGAGGAAAGCTATCTCGCGCTGCTCGACGCGCTGCGCTGGCTGGGGCTGGACTGGGACGAGGGACCCGAGGTGGGCGGGCCCTACGGCCCCTACCGGCAGTCGCAGCGCACCGACATCTACCGCGACGTGGTGGCCTCGCTGCTCGAGGCGGGAGAGGCGTATTACGCGTTTTCCACCCCGGAGGAAGTCGAGGCCCGGCACATCGCGGCCGGACGTAACCCCAAGCTGGGGTACGACAATTTCGATCGGCAACTGACCGATTCGCAGCGGGCTGCGTTCCTGGCGGAAGGGCGACAGCCGGTGGTGCGCCTGCGGATGCCCGACGGAGACCTCAGTTGGGACGACCTGGTGCGCGGCACAACCACGTTCGCCGCGGGCAGCGTGCCCGATTTCGCCCTGACCCGCGCCAACGGAGATCCGCTGTACACCCTGGTCAACCCGTGCGACGACGCGCTGATGAAAATCACCCACGTGCTGCGGGGCGAGGACCTGCTGCCGTCGACGCCGCGCCAGCTCGCGCTGTACCAGGCGCTGATTCGGATCGGCGTCGCCGAAAAGGTCCCGCAATTCGCCCACCTGCCAACCGTGTTGGGGGAGGGCACCAAGAAACTGTCCAAGCGTGACCCGCAGTCCAACCTGTTCGCTCACCGCGATCGCGGCTTCATTCCCGAGGGCTTGCTCAATTACCTTGCGCTGCTGGGTTGGGCGATCGCCGACGACCACGACCTGTTCAGTCTCGGCGAGATGGTGGCCGCGTTCGACGTCGTCGACGTCAATTCCAACCCGGCCCGGTTCGACCAGAAGAAGGCCGACGCGCTCAACGCCGAGCACATCAGGATGCTCGCCGCCGCCGAGTTCACCCACCGGCTGCGCGATTTCTTCGACGCGCGCGGCCACCACACCGGTCTGGATGACGCCGGTTTCGCCGCGGCCGCCCACCTGGTGCAGACCCGCATCGTGGTCCTCGGCGACGCGTGGGACCTGCTGAAGTTTCTCAACGACGACGAATACGCGATCGATCCCAAGGCGGCGGCCAAGGAACTCGGGACGGACGCGGCCGCGGTGCTGGACGCGGCGCTCTCCGCGCTGGACGCTGTGACCGAGTGGACCGCTGCGCACATCGAGGACGCCCTCAAGGCCGCGCTGATCGACGGGCTGGCGCTGAAACCGCGCAAGGCGTTCGGCCCGATCCGGGTTGCCGCCACGGGGACGACGATCAGCCCGCCGTTGTTCGAGTCGCTGGAGCTGCTCGGCCGCGACCGCAGCCTGCGGCGGTTGCGGTCCGCCCGCGAAGCGTCCGCGTGACGCACCCCGGCCCGGGCGTGCGGGAATGCGCTTGCAGTCTTTGATAGTCTGCACGTCGGTCGACAACGGTCGGCGGCGGCGACGTCCGGTGGCTCATTGCGGTCCCGGAATGCGCTCCGACCAGCCGTTTTAGGCAGCCAATGGGGTATGGTGTAATTGGCAACACAGCTGATTCTGGTTCAGCCATTCTAGGTTCGAGTCCTGGTACCCCAGCAAGAAACCCCTTCACGCAGGCGATCTAGGCGATTAGGTGGGCCTACCGCCGTGAGCTATGCTGACAGCTCGGATCGGTTCTCTGGCCCCGTCGTCTAGCGGCCTAGGACGCCGCCCTCTCACGGCGGTAGCGTGGGTTCGAATCCCATCGGGGCTACAAAATTTACTGGCCGGTCCCTCGTGCGGCCGGCGCGGTCGACCCGCCCACCGGCATGTGCGGCATTCCGAGTTTGCGGTGATCCCACGAGCGCGCCCGACGCGCCACGATGCGCACGCACACCCGCTTGTTCATCATCTGCTCGACGAAGGGCTTCATCTCGTCGCTGTAGGGGCCGGTGTAACGCTCCCACACGCTGACACCCACCCGGTGTGCGACATCGGGATCGTCGACGATCTCCGCCACGCCCTCGAAGGACACGCCGCGCAGCGTGTCGTATGTGTCGCCGTCCTCGATCAAGAAGCTCACGCGCGGATCGCGGGCGAGGTTGACCGCCTTCTGCGACTTCGCCTTGGTCTCCAGCCAGATCTCGCCGTCGACGACGGCGTACCACATGGCGGTGAGGTGCGGCTGGCCGTCGGGACCGATGGTGGCCAGCGTCCCGGTGCGGCTCTTGACGACGAAATCGGCGATCTCGTCCTCCGACATGACGATGCTCGCGCGCTGATTGGTTCCCATGGCGGTCAGTGTGTCAGGTCACCGCCGTGGGGTGTGCACGGGTGGCGCTGAGCCTGCACCGGCGGCGTTGAGTGTCTGCCGTGAGCGAGGATTCGAGCGCTTCACCGCCCCGGACGCACGCGCGACGCAGTGCTAGAGCCGGCGAGTCATTGCCTCGGACGCGGACAGCAGATCGGCGGCCCAGCGCGCTCCGGGGCGCCGGCCGATCCGGTCGATCGGTCCGGACACCGATATGGCGGCTATCACGACACCGCGGCCGTCGCGCACCGGCGCCGACACGCTGGCCACTCCCGGCTCGCGCTCCGCCACGCTCTGCGCCCAGCCGCGCCGCCGGACGTCGGCCAGTACCCGCTCGGTGAACATCGCCGACGGCAGCACGGCCTTCTGGGTGGCGGCGTCGCTGTGCGCCAGCAGCACTTTGGCGCCCGATCCGGCCGTCATCGGCAACCGCGCCCCGACGGGCACGGTATCGCGAAGGCCGGCAGCCGGTTCCAGGGCGGCCACACAGACCCGCGACGTGCCCTCGCGACGGTACAGCTGCACGCTCTCGCCCGTGGTTTCGCGCAGCAACGGCAGCACCGCCGCGGCGGCCGCCAGCAGCGGATCGCTCACCTGGGCGGCCAGCTCGGTGACCGCGGGACCAAGACGCCAGCGCCCTTCGTCGTCACGCGCCAGCAGGCGGTGAACTTCGAGCGCGGCCGCCAGCCGGTACGCGGTGGCCCTGGGCAGCTCGGTTCGTTCGCACAGTTCGGCTAGTCCGCAGGGGGATTCGGCGACGGTGTGCAGCAATCCCACGGCTTTGTCGAGGACGCCGATGCCGCTATGCTGTCTCACAAGAAGATACTAGCGTCTCGCATTATGAGATGGCAGCGGGAATGACCGATGAGGGGCGAATTCGAGATGGCATCCGACATCAAGGGGGTCCAAGCCGGCCGGGCGCGCACGCTGGCCGAAAAGGTCTGGGCAGACCACGTTGTGGTGCCCGGGGACCTGAATCAGGCGGGGGCTCCCGATCTGATCTACATCGACCTGCATCTGGTGCACGAGGTCACCAGCCCCCAGGCGTTCGACGGCCTGCGGTTGGCCGGTCGCGGGGTGCGGCGCCCCGACCTGACGCTGGCCACCGAAGACCACAACGTGCCCACGCTCGACATCGACAAGCCGATCGCTGACCCGGTATCGCGCACGCAGGTCGAGACGCTCCGGCGCAATTGCGCCGAATTCGGCGTGCGGCTCTACCCGATGGGTGACATAGAACAGGGCATCGTCCACGTGGTCGGACCGCAACTGGGCCTCACCCAACCCGGAATGACCATCGTGTGCGGCGACAGTCACACCTCGACCCACGGCGCATTCGGCGCGCTGGCCATGGGAATCGGCACCTCCGAGGTGGAACATGTGCTGGCGACGCAGACGTTGCCGCTGCGGCCGTTCAAGACGATGGCCGTCAACGTGGATGGGGGGGTCGACGGGCAGTTGCCCCACGGCGTGACCGCCAAGGACATCATCCTGGCGCTGATCGCCAAAATCGGCACCGGCGGCGGGCAGGGCCACGTCATCGAATACCGGGGCAGCGCCATCGAATCGCTGTCCATGGAAGGCCGCATGACGATCTGCAACATGAGCATCGAGGCCGGCGCCCGAGCGGGCATGGTCGCGCCCGACCACACCACGTACGAATACCTGCGCGGGCGGCCGCACGTACCGACGGGAGCGCGCTGGGATGCGGCGATGGCGTACTGGCAACAACTTCGGACCGACCCCGGGGCCGAATTCGACACCGAGGTATACCTCGACGCGAGCTCGTTGAGCCCGTTCGTCACGTGGGGAACGAACCCGGGACAAGGGGTGCCGCTGTCGGCGGACGTCCCGGACCCCGATGTGATCGCCGACGACGGCGAGCGGCAGGCCGCCGAGAAAGCTTTGGCCTACATGGACCTTCGACCCGGGACGCCGATGCGCGACATCAGCGTCGACGCGGTATTCGTCGGCTCATGCACCAACGGTCGTATCGAAGACCTGCGCGTGGTGGCCGACGTGTTGCGGGGGCGCAAGGTCGCCCCGGGGGTGCGCATGCTGGTCGTTCCCGGTTCCATGCGGGTACGCGCCCAGGCCGAAGCCGAGGGGCTCGGTGAGGTTTTCACCGCCGCCGGCGCCGAATGGCGGCAGGCGGGCTGCTCGATGTGCCTGGGGATGAACCCCGATCAGCTGGCACCCGGGGAGCGGTGCGCCGCGACGTCCAACCGCAACTTCGAAGGGCGGCAGGGTAAAGGCGGCCGCACCCACCTGGTGTCACCAGCCGTCGCTGCGGCAACCGCGGTTCGGGGGACCTTGTCCGCGCCGGCCGACTTGACTTCCGACTGAAAAGAAACGAGGACTCCGATGGAACCCTTTCGCACCCATACCGGCATCGGCGTGCCGTTGCGGCGGTCCAATGTGGATACCGACCAGATCATTCCGGCGGTGTATTTGAAGCGCGTGACCCGAACCGGTTTCGAGGACGGATTGTTCGCCACATGGCGGACGGACCCGTCATTCGTCCTCAACCTCAGCCCGTTTGACCGAGGCTCCGTCTTGGTCGCCGGCCCGGATTTCGGCACGGGCTCGTCCCGCGAGCATGCGGTGTGGGCGCTGATGGACTACGGGTTCCGGGTGGTTATCTCGTCTCGGTTCGGTGACATTTTCCGCGGCAACGCCGGCAAAGCGGGCCTGCTGGCGGCCGAAGTGTCCCAAGAGGGTGTCGAACTCCTTTGGAAGCTGATCGAGCAGAGCCCGGGCATGGAAATCACTGTCAATCTTCAAGATCGAAATATCACCGCGGGAACGGCGGTGCTGCCGTTCACGATTGACGACCATACCGCCTGGCGACTACTCGAAGGCCTCGACGATATAGGCCTTACGCTGCGGAAACTCGACCAGATCGAGTCATTCGAGGTGGCGCGTCCGGACTGGAAACCGCGCACCGTGACCACTCTCTGAGTGGCCTCTCGCGACGGGAATTCTTGTTGGTCGCCTAAGTAAACCGGCCCGATTTTCCCGCCCCCCACCGATCAAGGGCGGCAACCGGATTGCGGAGATATCACTCCGCATGCGGTGAAATTGCGCGTGGCTCTTGGAAATTTGCTGGGTAAGGGTTTACCGTGTCCACTAGTCGGTTCGCAAAACACGAGGACCACTAGCCTGGAGGGATTGGATGAACAAAGCAGAGCTCATTGACGTGCTCACGCAGAAATTGGGCTCGGACCGTCGGCAGGCGACTGCAGCTGTCGAGAATGTCGTCGACACCATTGTGCGCGCGGTGCACAAAGGTGACAGCGTCACCATTACCGGTTTCGGTGTGTTCGAACAGCGGCGGCGTGCCGCGCGCGTGGCCCGCAACCCACGCACCGGCGAGACGGTAAAGGTAAGGCCGACATCGGTACCGGCGTTCCGGCCGGGTGCCCAATTCAAAGCGGTTGTATCTGGCGCACAGCGCCTCCCAGCGGAAGGACCCGCAGTGAAACGTGGTGTTGGGGCGGGAGCGGCCAAGAAGGTGGCCA
This sequence comes from uncultured Actinomycetota bacterium, assembly GCA_963824505.1. Lineage (GTDB taxonomy): Bacteria > Actinomycetota > Actinomycetes > Mycobacteriales > Mycobacteriaceae > Mycobacterium. The sequence continues at coordinate 265,825 of CAWGPS010000018.1, read as the reverse complement.
AGAAGGCTCCGGCTAAGAAGGCTCCGGCCAAGAAGGCTCCGGCCAAGAAGGCCGCTCCGGCCAAGAAGGTGGCAGCCAAGAAGGCGCCGGTGAAGAAGGCGGCGACCAAGGCTCCGGCCAAGAAGGTCACTGCCAAGAAGGCCCCGGCCAAGAAGGCGGCGACCAAGGCTCCGGCCAAGAAGGTCACTGCCAAGAAGGCCGCGACCAAGGCCCCCGCCCGCAAGGCCGCAACCAAGGCGCCGGCCAAGAAGGCTCCTGCCAAGAAGGCGACCGCGCGTCGCGGCCGCAAGTAGCGGCCGAAGTTTTCAAAGCCGAATACCCTCCGGGTGGCAGCGATGCCCCCCGGAGGGTATTCGCGTGCTACGCGCGGACGTTGGCGGCCAGTGCGCCGCCGATGTGGTCGGCCGCCACCAGCTTTCCGCCGGACAGCGACATGACCCAGGTGCTGCCCTTGTGGTTTCGGGACTTGTCCGGTCGGACTCCGTCGCGCTCGCACCACCACGCGATCAAGTCCGGGATCACCTTGCCTTGCGTGCAGATCACCGGGGTGCCGCCCTGTTCGGCAATGCGCAGAATCCGCTGTCGTCCCCGTTTGCGGTTCTTGGCATAGGACTCCTCGGTCAGGGCGGTCTCGTTGTGGACCGTCACACCCAACTCCTGAGCCAACGGTTGGACCGTCTGGTGGCAACGCAATCGGTCGGCGGCGTAGATGTCGGTGGCGCCGAACGCCAGCAGCTGCGGAACCAGCGCCTCGGCCTGCGCGCGTCCCCTCTTGTCCAGCGGCCGTTGGGTGTCATTGCCGGAGAAGCGTGACTTGCGGCCGGCGGTAGCGTGCCGGACCACCAGCACGGTCTGGGTGTCCGCCGGGTGTTTGGCGAAGCGGCGCAACATCTTTTGATCCTGTGCATAGTTGAGTCGGCGCATCGCTTCGGCAACCGGCAGCCAGATCAGCTCATCGACCTCGTTCCCGGGTGCGAAGTCACCGCCAGTGCTGCGCGCCGCCCAGTAGTACACCTTCTTGACGCCTTGATCGATCGGATAGCTCACCATGTCCAGCCGCCTGCCCAGGATGGCGTGGTGACCGGTCTCCTCGCACACCTCGCGCACCGCGGCCACGGCCGCGGTTTCACCGGGGTCCACCTTGCCCTTGGGTAACGACCAGTCGTCATAACGGGGACGGTGGATCACCGCGATCTCGAGACCGGGGTTGGCCGAATCGGCGGGTCTCCACAGGACCGCCCCGGCCGCGTACACGATCCGGCTTCCAGAACTACGAGGGTCGGACGAGCTCTTGCTGGGCACGTTAACTCCTGCGGGTCTGTTCGGTCGGGGTCGCGCTAGGTCAATGTGGCGCAAGACAACCGAGAAGTTACCGCAGAGCGGCTAAGGGCTGCGGTGCCGCTCCATCATCGAGACCTGATGGTCGCGCACCCTGTGGCCGTCCTGGGGCGACGCCGTCCACTGCCCGTCGGGCCCGAGCTCCCAGCAGCGGGTGGCCGGGTCGAGCGCCGATTCGAACAAGTCGTCCAAATATCCGGTCAGCCGCGGATCCTTGACCTGCACGAGCGCTTCGACGCGCCGATCGAGGTTGCGGTGCATCATGTCGGCGCTGCCGATCCAGAATTCGTTGATGCGATAGAAATGCATGATCCGCGAGTGCTCGAGGAAGCGGCCGAGGATCGATCGGACCGCGATGTTCTCCGAGAAGCCCGCCGCGCCCGGCCGCAGGGCGCAGATGCCACGCACCACCACCTCGACGCGCACACCCGCCTGCGACGCGCGGTAGAGCGCGTCGATGACCTGCTCGTCGACGAGAGCGTTCATCTTCAGCCGGATCCGGCCGCCACCGTGCTCGCGGTGGGCCGCGATCTCGCGCTCCACGCGCTCGATGATGCCCGAGCGAATGCTGTGCGGTGCCACCAGAAGATTGCGGTACGCGACCTTACGCGAATAGCCGGTGAGCGAATTGAACAAGTCCGTCAGGTCTGCCCCGATTTCCGGGGACGCCGTGAGCAGACCGACGTCCTCGTAAAGTCGCGCGGTCTTTCCGTTGTAATTGCCGGTTCCGATATGGCAGTACCGCCGGATCGCCGAGCCCTCGCGGCGCACCACCAGGCAGGTCTTGCAATGCGTCTTGAGTCCGACGTAGCCGTACACCACGTGCACGCCGGCCTGCTCCAGCGTCCGCGCCCAGCGGATGTTGGCCTGCTCGTCGAAGCGCGCCTTGATCTCCACCATCGCCACGACTTGCTTCCCGGCCTCGGCGGCCTGGATCAGCGCCCGCACGATGGGGGAGTCGCCGGAGGTGCGGTACAGCGTCTGTTTGATCGCCAGCACGTTCGGGTCGGCGGCGGCCTGCTCGATGAATCGCTGCACGCTGGTGGAGAACGACTCATACGGGTGATGAAGCAGCACATCGCCTTCGCGCAACGTCGCGAATATGCTCCTGGGCGTTTCCCTGTCGACGAATGCGGGGCTGGTCGCCGGAACGTACGCCGGGTCTTTGAGCGCCGGACGGTCCAGGCCGTAGATCTGCCACAACGACGACAGGTCGAGCAGCCCGGGCACCTCGATGACGTCGCCCGGGTGCACGTCGAGTTCGCGCAGCAGCAACTCCAACATGCTTTCGGTCATGTCGTCGGCGATCTCGAGCCGCACCGGAGAACCGAACCGCCTGCGCGCCAATTCCCGCTCCAGTGCTTGCAGCAGGTCCTCGTCGCGGTCCTCTTCCACCTCGTAGTCGGCGTTGCGGGTGATGCGGAACGCGTGATGCTGAACGATCTCCATCCCCGGGAACAGCGCCGGGAGGAACGCGGCGATCAGTTCTTCCATCGGCAGGTAGCGGACCACGGCAGGCCCTTCGGCGCCGTCGCCGTTTTCCTGGACCGCGTCGCGCCCCCCGAGTTCCACGAAGCGGTCGACGTTGTTGGGCACCTTGACTCGGGCGAAGTGCTGACTGCCGTCGTCCGGCTGGCGCACCATCACCGCCAGGTTCAGACTCAACCCGCTGACGAACGGGAACGGGTGAGCGGGATCGACGGCCAACGGTGTGAGGACCGGGAAGACCTGCTCGTTGAAATAGGTCGACAGTTCTTCGCGCTCGGCCTGATCCAGGTCGGCCCACGTGATGATGTAGATGCCCTCCTCGGCGAGCGCCGGGCGCACCGAATCCAGGAAGACCCGGGCGTGCCGCGTCGCGATCCGCTGAGTCTGCTCGCCGATGAGCGCCAGCTGTTCACGCGGCGTCAGGCCATCGGCCGACCTGACCGACAGCCCCATTTCGTCGCGGCGCTTGAGGCCCGCGACGCGGACCATGTAGAACTCGTCGAGGTTCGAGGCGAAGATCGCCAAGAACTTGGCGCGCTCCAGAAGGGGCAGCGAGTTGTCGGCGGCCAATGCGAGAACGCGGGCGTTGAAGTCAAGCCAGCTCAGTTCCCGGTTGAGGTAGCGGTCCTCCGGCAGCTGGTCGTCGATCGCGGCGGGGGTGGCGGCGGGCGGGGCCGTCACGGCCGAGTCGCCGGGATGCCACAGGTGCTCGTCGGCACGCGCCTCAGCTTCGATTTCAGTCACCCTGAGATCATTGCGTATCACCGGCTGATGCTGCTAGCGGCCGACCGACATCTCTTCGCCGTTGGTGTGCCGTTCACCACATGGAAAGGTTTGCCGGCGGTCAGTGTTGCGCGAGCGCCCGCGCGGTCGCGGGTCCCACCCCGAGACGGCGAGCGGCCGTCAGGTCGGCGGGGGTGTCGACGTCGCACCGCAGGCCGGGCCACGCGCCGGTCAGCTCGATCGCGCCCGAACGGTGGTGCCGCACCGACGAATCGGGCCCGAACTGTGGGTCGAGCGCGGCTCCGAACGCGCAGAGCGCGGAGGTGCCCTTCGCGAGCCGGTCGGCGACGAAACTGCGTCGGTGCTGGCGCGCGGCGGCGATCGCCTCGCTCAGCTCCTGGCTCTGCAGCGCCGGTAGATCACCTTGCAGCACAACGATGTTGGCGAACGACTCGGCGAGCGCCTGTTCGGCGACGACGATCGCGTTGTTCAGTGGGTCGCCATGCCCTTCGGGGGTGGGATCGGCCAGCGCGACCGCCCCGAGTTCGGTCGCCGCGGCGGCGGCGGCATCGTCGGGGGTGATGACGGTGATCGAGCCCACCGACGGCACTCGGCCCGCGGCCGTCAGGGTGTCCACCAGCATCGCGAGCACCACGGTTTCGCGGGTGCGCGCGGAAAAGACCGGCGCCAGTCTGCTCTTGGCGGCGGCCAACCGCTTTACCGCGACGACCAGGGCCACATCGCCCACCGCGTCGGTCCGTGTGCCGCTCATGGAAGTCAATCCTGCCAGCGCCGCTCATCCTCGCCGCGCGAGGTGGTGGGCACCGCCGCGGGCCGAGGGTGGTGACGGCGGGCCCACCCTGTTCTAGGGTGTATCGGCTGCATGACGCGGTGACATCCGGGAGAAATCAGGCTGGGGGTGGTGAATGGCCGGCATATCGGGCGCCGTCGCCGTCATGGGTGCCGGAGCGTGGGGCACCGCGCTGGCCAAGGTGCTCGTCGACGCCGGGGGGCCGGAAACGGCTGTGCGTTTGTGGGCCCGGCGATCCGACGTCGCCGAGCAGATCAACACCACCCGCTACAACCCCGATTATCTGCCCGGGACGCTGCTCCCGCCGGGTGTGCACGCAACGGCCGACGCGCGGGAGGCGCTCAGCGGTGCTACCACGGTGCTGCTCGGCGTGCCGGCGCAGACGCTGCGGACCAACCTCGAGCGGTGGGCGCCCCTGGTGGCCGGCGGTGCGACATTGGTGAGCCTGGCCAAGGGCATCGAGTTGGGCACCCTGATGCGGATGAGTCAGGTCATCGTTTCGGTGACCGGCGTGGACATGGATCAGGTCGCGGTGATCTCCGGGCCCAACCTCGCCGGTGAGATCGCGCAATGCCAGCCCGCCGCGACCGTCATCGCCAGCAGTGACTCCGGGCGCGCGGTCGCGCTGCAGCGCATGCTGAACAGCGGGTACTTCCGCCCCTACACCAACAGCGACGTCGTCGGAACGGAGATCGGCGGCGCGTGCAAGAACGTCATCGCGCTGGCGTGCGGGATGGCCGCCGGCGTCGGGCTCGGCGAAAACACCGCGGCCGCGATCATCACCCGTGGGCTGGCCGAGATCATGCGGCTGGGCATCGCGCTCGGCGCCAAGGGCGCGACGCTGGCCGGCTTGGCGGGGGTGGGCGACCTGGTCGCCACGTGCACTTCGCCGCATTCGCGCAACCGGTCCTTCGGGGAAAGCCTCGGCCGGGGCGTGACCATGGAAGCGGCCATGCGGGCCGGGGAAGGCCACATCGTCGAGGGTGTGACGTCCTGCGAGTCGGTGCTGGCCCTGGCGTCCAGTTACGACGTCGAGATGCCGCTCACCGACGCCGTGCACCGCGTTTGCCACAAGGGGCTTTCGGTGGATGAGGCGGTGGCGTTGCTGCTCGGTCGCAGCACCAAGCCTGAATAACGGCCCGGATAACGGAAAGCGCAGGTGGCGGTCCGTCGCCCGACCGCAAAGACCGACAACCGGTAGCCTCTGAAGGTTGTGGAGCCCACCGACCGGTCGAGCCGGGTGCGCGTCGCCGTCGTCTTCGGCGGTCGCAGCAACGAGCACGCCATCTCGTGCGTGTCCGCGGGCAGCATCCTGCGCAACCTCGATCCCGAGCGCTTCGAGGTGACCGCGATAGGCATCACGCCCCAGGGATCGTGGGTGCTCACCGACGGCGACCCCGACGCGCTGACGATCACCGACCGGCAGTTGCCCGAGGTGACCGCGGCGTCGGGCACCGAACTCGCCCTGCCCGCCGATCCGCGGCGAAGCGGCCAGTTGGTGTCGCTGCAACACGGAGCCGGTGAGGTGCTGGGGTCCGTCGACGTGGTGTTCCCGGTCCTGCACGGCCCCTACGGCGAGGACGGAACGATCCAGGGACTGCTGGAACTCGCCGGCGTGCCCTACGTGGGCGCCGGTGTGCTGGCCAGCGCGGCCGGGATGGACAAGGAATTCACCAAGAAACTGCTTGCCGCCGACGGACTGCCGATCGCGGCGCACGTCGTGCTGCGGCCGTCGCGGCCGACGCTGCATCCCGAGGAGCGCGAGCGCCTGGGGTTGCCGGTGTTCGTGAAGCCCGCGCGTGGCGGCTCGTCGATCGGGGTCAGCCGGGTGGCCAGCTGGGACCAGCTGCCGGCCGCGGTCGCCACTGCTCGCCGGCACGATCCCAAGGTCATCGTCGAGGCGGCGGTCAGCGGTCGCGAGCTGGAGTGCGGAGTCCTCGAAATGCCCGATGGCACAGTGGAAGCCAGCACACTGGGCGAGATCCGGGTGGCCGGTGTGCGCGGACGCGAGGATTCGTTCTACGACTTCGCGACCAAGTACTTAGACGACGCGGCCGAATTGGACGTGCCCGCCAAGGTCGACGACGACGTCGCCGACGCCGTGCGGCAACTGGCGGTCCGCGCGTTCAGGGCCATCGACTGCCAGGGCCTGGCCCGCGTCGATTTCTTTCTCACCGACGGCGGCCCGGTGATCAACGAAATCAACACGATGCCCGGCTTCACCACGATCTCGATGTTCCCGAGGATGTGGGCGGCCAGCGGCGTGGACTATCCCACCCTGCTGGCGACCATGGTCGAAACGGCGCTGGCCCGCGGCGTCGGCTTGCGCTGACGCGCTATCGAGGCGGCGCGGGGTCGATGGGCACCGCGGCCATGGTGCGGTCGATCACCTCGGAGAGTTGCTGGATCGGCGTGGGCCCCGATCCCGCCGGCAGCGTGAGCGCCACATACACGGGCCGGTCCACCGTGCACCAGGTGGATCCGGCCGGGTTCCCGGCGGCCTGCGGCCCGAACCACTGCACACGGTCGACGACCTGAATCGGCGAGCCGGCCACGAAGTCGGCCGGCCGGTCGACCCCGCAGCGCAGCACCACCGGGTCCCCGTCCGGGCCCGCCCGCCACGCCGTCACGCCGGCGGGCGAAGGCTGCGCGACGGCCACGCGCTGGTAGTCGCCGAGCCGCTCCGGCAACGCCGGCGCCAGGGAACGGCAGGCGGGACTGTCGGCCCGCGGCGCGGGTACGGCGGCCAGCGTGACCGGCCGCGGCGCTTCGCGCCGCGCCGCGATGACGAGGACGGCCCCGATCGCCGCGACGGCGACCGCGAGCGCGACGAGTATCAGCACGCGCGGCGGTCCGCCGGCGTCGGCGGCCGGGCCGGGGTCGGTCGTCACCGCCTGCGCACCTCCTGTGTCATGCGTCGGTCCCCGAGCGCGGGGAGGGACCCAACCTACCGCGGCGCGCGCGACCGTAGGGTGGCCTCACACGGCCGGAGGGCAGGAGGAGGTGGCGTGCGCGACGACACATCGGGGGAGCCGCCGACGCTGCGGCGGCTCGGCGAGTTCGCCGTCATCGACCGCTTGGTCCGCGGCCGGCGGCAACCGGAGGCGGTGCTGCTCGGGCCCGGCGACGACGGCGCGGTGGTCTCGGCCGCGGACGGTCGCGTCGTGGTGTCGACCGACATGCTGGTGCAGGACCGGCATTTCCGGCTCGATTGGTCGACGCCCCACGACGTGGGCCGCAAGGCGATCGCGCAGAACGCCGCCGACATCGAGGCGATGGGCGGGCGGGCCACGGCCTTCGTGGTCGCCTTCGGGGCGCCCGGTGACACGGCGGCGGCGCAGGCCGACGCGCTGGTCGACGGGATGTGGGACGAGGCGGCCCGGGTGGGCGCCGGCATCGCCGGCGGTGATCTCGTGAGCTGCCCGCAATGGGTGATCTCGGTGACGGTCCTGGGCGACCTGGGCGGCCGCGCGCCGGTGTTACGCTCCGGCGCCAAGCCCGGCTCGGTGATCGCCGTCGCCGGCGAACCCGGCCGGTCTGCGGCCGGCTATGCCTTGTGGCGCAACGGTATCGAGGATTTCGAGGAATTGCGCCGGCGCCACCTGGTGCCGCGTCCGCCCTACGGCCAGGGCGCCGCGGCCGCGGCGGCCGGGGCCCAGGCGATGATCGACACCTCCGACGGTTTGGTCGCGGACGTACGGCACATCGCCGAGGCGTCCGGCGTCGGCGTGGACCTGTCCACCGCCGCGCTGGCCGCCGATGCCGACGCGCTCGCCGGGGCGGCAGCCGCCGTCGGTGTCGATCCCCTGCCGTGGGTGCTCGGCGGCGGCGAGGACCACGCCCTGGCGGCGTGTTTCGCGGGTTCGGCGCCGGCCGGCTGGCGTGTCATCGGGCGGGTTGTCGAGGGGCCGGCCCGGGTTCTGGTCGACGGCGACGAGTGGAGCGGCTACGCCGGGTGGCAGTCCTACGACGAGTTAGGGTGACGCGGTGACCGCGCGTCCGTTGAGCGAACTCGTCGAGCGGGGCTGGGCGGCCGCGCTGGAACCGGTGGCCGACCAGGTCGCCCGGATGGGGCAATTCCTGCGCGACGAGATCGCGGCGGGGCGCCGGTACTTGCCAGCGGGCCCGAATGTCCTGCGGGCCTTCACTTTTCCGTTCGACGACGTCCGCGTCCTGATCGTCGGCCAAGATCCCTATCCGACGCCGGGACACGCTGTGGGACTAAGCTTTTCGGTGGCCTCCGATGTGCGTCCGCTGCCCCGCAGCCTGGCCAACATCTTCGACGAATACACCGCCGACCTGGGTCATCCCCAGCCCGCATGTGGCGACCTGGCGCCGTGGGCGCAGCGCGGTGTGATGCTGCTGAACAGGGTGCTCACCGTCCGCCCGGGCAATCCCGCGTCGCACCGCGGCAAAGGCTGGGAGGCGGTCACCGAATGCGCCATCCGGGCCTTGGTTTCGCGCTCGCAACCGCTGGTCGCGATCCTGTGGGGCCGCGACGCATCAACGCTCAAACCGATTCTGGCCGAAGGCAATTGCGTCGCGATCGAGTCGCCGCATCCCTCGCCGCTGTCGGCCTCCCGTGGATTCTTCGGTTCCCGCCCGTTCAGCCGCGCCAACGACCTGCTGGCCGGGATGGGCGCCGATCCCATCGATTGGCGGCTGCCGTGACCGGGATGGCGGCGCTGCGGGCGCACCGGCGGGGCGGGCCGGAGGAGTTGGTCCTCGAGAGCGTGCCGGTGCCGGATCCCGCGGCCGGCGAAGTCCTGGTCGCCGTGCACGCCGCCGCCATCACCTTCGACGAGCTGACGTGGGAGGAGACGTGGACCCGCGCCGGCGTGAGTCGCACGCCGGTGATCCCGTCGCACGAGGTGTCGGGGGTGGTCGCCGAGGTGGGCTCGGGGGTAACGGATTTCGTGCCCGGCGACGAGGTCTACGGACTGATCGGCTTCGACCGCGACGGCGCGGCCGCCGAGTACGTCGCCGTCCCCGCCGCGGACCTGGCCACCAAGCCGTCGACCCTCACGCACGTCGCCGCCGCCGCACTTCCGCTGGCCGGGCTGACCGCCCTGCAGGCCCTGGCCGACCATGCCGCCGTGCAGGCGGGGGAGTCGGTGCTGGTGCTCGGTGGCGCGGGCGGCGTCGGCGCGCTGACGGTGCAACTGGCCGCGCTGCGCGGTGCGCGGGTGACCGCGACCGTCCGCAGCGATGCCGGCGAAATCCTGCGCGGCCTCGGCGCGCAGCGGGTGATCGACGTCCGCCGCGAAGCGCTGGACGAAACGGGGGCCTACGACGTCGTCGTCGACACCGTCGGCGGAGAGGCGACGGATCGGGCATTTCCGACGCTGCGCCGCGGCGGCCGGCTGGTCACCCTGTCGGCGCCGCCTTCGGCGCACCGGGCAGACGAGTACGGCGTCACGGCGATCTTCTTCGTCGTCGTTCCCGATCGGGGGCAGTTGACCGAGTTGACGGCGCTGGCCGACAGCGGCCGGCTGCGGGTCGAGATCGCGGCGACGTTTCCGCTGGCCCGCGGGCGGGAGGCGTACGAGAGCGGGGGTCGACCGGGCCGACGCGCGGGCAAGACGGTACTCGTCGTCCGCGAGGTGTGAGGAATCGCAGACAAACGCCGTGCGGCGTGTGTCAGCCGCGGACGACCTTGCCGGCCTTGATGCAGGACGTGCAGACGTTGAGGCGCTGCTTGTTGCCACCGGGGCGGGTCGCGGCGCGCACAGTCTGGACGTTGGGGTCCCACCGGCGGCTGGTGCGGCGGTGGGAGTGCGACACCGACTTGCCGAAGCCGGGGCCTTTCCCGCAGATGTCGCACACAGCGGCCATGGTTCTAGCTCCTCAAATCTCGGGGGTCCGGCTGCTCGCACAATCGGCAGCCTGGGACGGCCGGGCGGACCGGGCCCAACCAGGATACCGACTGTCCTGGTAACCGCCAAAACGGTCACCGCTTTTGTCGGCTCCGCTGGATAGGCTCTCCGGGCCGGTTCGCGGGGTCGGCGCGGTGGCTTGCGGGCAGCCGTGCAGGGTTTCGCCGAGCTACGCTGGCGCGCATCGGGTGCTGGCCTCGCGGGGCACAGGGCCTTGAGGTGGAGGAGGTGGGCACACTGGGCACTTCGGGGTTCGCTGGGGAGCCTGCCGGGAACCGCCTGCTGGACGCGGTGACGCTGCGCGACTGGGCGCACACCGCCGTCAGCGACCTGATCACGCACATCGACGAGATCAACCGGCTCAACGTCTTCCCGGTCGCCGATTCCGACACCGGCGCGAACATGCTGTTCACCATGCGCTCCGCCTTGGCCGAAGCGAACGCGGGAGCCGGCGCCGACGCCGGCCCGGGGTGCGTCGCCAGGGCCGCGGCCGCCCTGTCGGCCGGTGCGCTGAACGGCGCTCGCGGCAATTCCGGGGTAATCCTGTCGCAGATCCTGCGCGGCATCGCCGACGCCACCGCGACGGCGGCGGCCGAGCGCGGCGGTGAGCTGGCTCACATCGAGCCCGCCGTTCTGGGCGCCGGGTTGCGGCGCGGCGTGGACCTGGTCATTGCGTCGATGGGCGGGAAGGAGGTGCCGGGGACCATCGTCTCGGTGCTGCGCGCCGCCGCGGATGCGGTCGCCGAGTGCGCGACCGAGGGGCTGGCCTCGGCGGTCACCGCCGCCGGTGACGCCGCGGTGGTCGCGCTGGAGAAGACGACCGAGCAGCTCGAGGTGCTGGCCGACGCCGGCGCGGTCGACGCCGGTGGGCGGGGTCTGCTGGTCCTCCTGGACGCCCTGGGTTGCACCGTCACCGGGCAGGCGCCCGCCCGCACGGTCTACGAGCTGTCGCCGCGCGCCGCGCAACCGCACCCCGACCGGGTCCGCCCCGCGCCGCAATTCGAGGTGATGTACCGGCTGGACGGCTGTCATCCCGCAGCGGCAGACCGGCTGCGGGACCGGCTCGGCGAGCTGGGGGATTCCGTGGCCCTCGCGGCCGCGCCCGCCACGGGCGAGGGCACCTACTCGGTGCACGTGCACACCGACGACGCCGGGGCCGCCGTCGAGGCGGGACTGGTGGCCGGGCGGCCCAGCCGAATCGTGATCTCGGCGCTGAATTCGGGTGGCTCGGGGCTTCCCCCGGGCGGCTGGACGCGGGAACGGGCGGTGCTCGCGGTCGTGGACGGTGACGGCGCCGCCCAGCTGTTCGCCGACGAGGGCGCCTCCGTGCTGCGGCCCGACCGGGTCGCGGGCCATGCCGCCACCGACATCAGCGCCCACCAGCTGATGCGCGCCGTGGTCGACACCGGCGCCGCACAGGTGATGGTGCTACCCAACGGCTATGTGGCCGCCGAGGAGTTGGTGGCCGGCTGTACGGCGGCCATCGGCTGGGGCGTCGACGTGGTCCCGATACCGACGGGGTCGATGGTGCAGGGGCTGGCCGCCCTCGCCGTGCACGAAACGGACCGGCAAGCCGTCGACGACGGTTACACCATGGCCCGCGCGGCGGGCGCCGCTCGGCACGGCTCGGTGCGCATCGCGACCGAGAGCGCGCTGACGTGGGCGGGTCGCTGCCAACCGGGCGACGGCCTGGGGATCGCGGGCGACGAGGTGCTGATCGTGGCCGCCGACGCGGTCGGGGCGGCGATAGGCCTGGTGGACCTGCTGCTGGCCGCGGGCGGCGACTTGGTGACCGTGCTGGTGGGCGCCGGCATGGACAGCGATGCCGACGCGACGGCGCTCAGCGACATCCTCGAGGAGCACATCCACGACCACCACCCCGGCACCGAGCTGGTCGTGTACCACACCGGCCACCGCGGGGACGCGCTGCTGATCGGGGTCGAGTAGCCGTGGTGTCGCTGGGCGACCGGCTCGATTGCGTCGTGGGCGCCAAGGCGGCGGAACTGCTCGACGAAGTGTTCGGCATCACGACCGTCGACGGGCTGCTGCGCCACTACCCGCGCAGCTACACCGAGGGTGCGAGCCGCTGGGGAGCCGATGACGAGCGGCCGCCGGCCGGCGAGCACATCACCATCGTCGACACCATCGTCGAGACCAAGTCGTTTCCGATGAAGAAGAACCCGAAGAAGATCTGCCACCGCATCACCGTCGGCTCCGGGCGCGGCAGGGTGACCGCCACGTTCTTCAACGCGAACTTCATCAAGAAGGACCTCGTCAAGGGCGCCAAGGTGATGCTCTCCGGCGAGGTCGGGTTCTACCGGAACGACATGCAGCTCACGCACCCGGCGTTCCTCATCGTCGACTCGGCGGACGGGAAGAACCGCGGCACGGTGTCGCTGAAGAGTTTCGCCGACGTCTCCCACGCCACCACGGGCGAAGAGCTCGCCGACGCCTTCCAAAGTCACTTCTTCCCGATCTATCCGGCGAGCGCCAAACTGCAGAGCTGGAACATTTTCGCTTCCGTACGCCAGGTGCTCGCCGTGCTCGACCCGGTGGCGGACCCCCTGCCCGCTGACCTGCGCGCCAAGTTCGGCCTGATGTCCGAGGACGAGGCGTTGCGCGCGATCCATCTCTCCGAGAGCGAGCCCGAACGCCGGCGTGCCCGTGAGCGGTTGACCTTCGACGAGGCCGTCGGCCTGCAGTGGGCGCTGCTGGACCGTCGGCACGGCGAGCTGTCGGAATCGGGTCCGCCGGCGCCCCCGCGGCTCGACGGCCTGGCGGCGGAACTGTTGGAGCGGTTGCCCTTCGAGCTGACGTCGGGTCAGCGCGAGGTGTTGGCGGTCCTTTCGGCGGAGCTCTCGGACACCCGGCCGATGCACCGCCTGCTGCAGGGCGAGGTCGGGTCGGGCAAGACGATCGTCGCGGTGCTGGCCATGCTGCAGATGGTGGATGCCGGCTACCAGTGTGCGCTGCTGGCGCCGACGGAAGTCCTTGCCGCGCAACATCTTCGGTCGATTCGCGACGTGCTCGGCCCGCTCGGCATGGCCGGCCAGTTGGGCGGGGCGGAGATGGCCACCCGGGTCACGCTGCTCACCGGCTCGATGACCGCGGCGCAAAAGAAGCAGGTTCGCGACGAAGTTGCCGCCGGTGAGGTCGGCATAGTCGTCGGGACCCACGCGCTGCTGCAGGACGCGGTCCAATTCCACCAGCTGGGCATGGTGGTGGTCGACGAGCAGCACCGGTTCGGCGTCGAACAGCGAGACCAGCTGCGCGCCAAGGCGCGCGCCGGCGTCACCCCGCACTTGTTGGTGATGACCGCGACACCGATCCCGCGCACGGTCGCGCTGACCGTCTACGGCGACCTGGAAACCTCGACGCTGCGCGAACTTCCGCGCGGGCGCCAACCGATCACCACCAACGTCATCTTCGTCAAGGACAAGCCGGCGTGGCTCGAGCGTGCCTGGCGGCGCATCCGCGAAGAGGTCGCGCAGGGGCGGCAGGCCTACGTGGTCGCGCCGCGCATCGACGAAAGCGACGACGCGGACAAGGGCGCCGACGGCGCGGCCGAGGGACGCGGGCAGCCCGCGCGCCCGTCGGCGACCGCCGAGGGCCTCTACGACAGCCTGCGTTCGGGCGAGCTGGCGACGCTACGGCTGGGCCTGATGCACGGCCGTTTGTCGGCGGACGAGAAGGACGCCGCGATGGCCGCGTTTCGCGCGGGCGAGATCGATGTGCTGGTGTGCACCACCGTCATCGAGGTGGGCGTGGACGTTCCGAACGCCACCGTGATGCTGGTGATGGATGCCGACCGGTTCGGCATCAGTCAATTGCATCAACTGCGTGGGCGGATCGGCCGCGGCCGCCATCCCAGCCTGTGCCTGCTGGCCAGCTGGGTTGCTCCGGGGTCGCGGGCCGGGCGGCGGTTGACCGCCGTCGCCGAAACCCTGGACGGTTTCAAGCTGGCCGACCTCGACCTCGAGGAGCGCCGCGAAGGCGACGTGTTGGGACGCAACCAGTCTGGCCGTGCGATCAATCTGCGCTTGCTGTCTTTGGCCGAACACCTCGATGTCATCGAGGCGGCGCGCGCATTCTGTGCGTCCACCTACGAAGAGGACCCGAAGAACGCCGGATTGGCGCTGCTGGCTGCGCAATTCACCACCGGCGACCGCATCGAATACCTGGACAAGGCATGATCGCCGGCGACGATGCGGGGGCGGCACGGAGAAGGGAGCGGCGCCGGTGAATCGCAAACTGCTGCTGTGGTTGACGGCGGCCGCGGTTGTCGCGGTGCTGGTTGCCTACCAGACGCTGGGATCCTCGGCGGCAAGGCAGGCCGAGGAATTCGCCGCGCGGGCCGACGTCCCGACGGTGCAGCCCGGCACCGATGTGCTGGCGGGCGTTGCCCTGCTGCCGCTGCGCCTGCACCGGTATGACTACCTGCGAGCGGCGTTCGGCGAGGCCTGGACGGACGAGAACGACGCCCCGTTGGGGCACAACGGTTGCGACACGCGCGACGACATCCTCAACCGCGACCTCGTCGACAAGACCTATGTGTCGACCAAGCGCTGCCCAGACGCGGTCGCCACCGGCACCCTGCACGACCCCTACACCAACAAGACCATCGCCTTCCAGCGCGGACCGAAGGTCGGCGAGGCAGTGCAGATCGACCACATCGTCCCGCTGGCCTATGCCTGGGACATGGGCGCCTACGGCTGGCCGGAGCCCGAGCGGGTGCGATTCGCCAACGATCCGGCCAACCTGCTGGCCGTCGACGGGCAGGCCAACCAGGACAAGGGGGACTCGCCGCCGGCCAATTGGATGCCGCCCAACAGCGCCTTCGCCTGTCAGTACGCCATGCAGTTCATCGCGGTGCTGCGCGGTTACGCGCTGCCGGTGGACCAGCCGTCGGCGGGTGTGCTGCGGCAGGCGGCCGCGACGTGCCCGGCCGGATAGCGGCCGGCGCCCTCAGGACCCGTTGAAGGTGTTCGGATCGGGCCGCAGCCGGGTGCCGTCGTTGAGCGCGTCGATCGCATCCATGTGCTCGGAGGCCAGTTCGAAGTCGAAGACGTCGAGGTTGCCGGCAATGTGTTCGGGCTTCGTCGAGCGGAAGATCACCGAATTGCCCAATTGCACGTTCCACCGCAGCAACACCTGGGCGGGTGTCTTGCCGTATTCCCCGGCGATCGCGGTCACCGTCGCGTTGTCCATCAACCTGCCCAGCACCAGCGGCGTGTAGGCCTGAGTCACGACATTGTGCTGCGCGTTCGCCTTGCGAAGTTCGGCCTGGTTGAGCAGCGGATGCAATTCGACCTGGTTGACCGCGGGCGTGACGAAGGTCAGGTCGATGACGGTCGACACGTGCTCCTCGGTGAAATTGGACACCCCGATCGAACGGGCATGCCCCTCCCCGCGCGATTGGATCAGGCCGCCGAAGGCGTCCACGTACTTGCCCTGCGCCGGCGCGGGCCAGTGCACCAGGTACAGGTCGACGTAGTCGAGGCCGAGTCGCTCCAGGCTGGCCAGGCAGGCCTCCTGCGCCCTCTGCAAACCGTGATCGGGGATGTCCAGTTTGGTGGTGACGAACAGCTCCGCGCGCGGAATCCCGGAGGCCGCGATCGCGCGCCCGACACCGGCCTCGTTGCCGTAGGCCGCCGCGGTGTCGATCAGCCGGCAGCCCATCTGCAGGGCCGCCGATACCGCGCGCTCCGCGTCGTCGTCCGACAACTCCGCGACACCCAGGCCGAGCACGGGCATCGTGTTTTCATCATTGAGAGCTACGGACGGTATGACAACGCCCGAGTCGCCAGTCAACGCCAATCACCTGCCTATGAAAAGTGTGTCGATCCGGACCAAGCCGCGTTCCGGTCATCGGACGAGAAGATCGACGCCAGCTCGGTTGGGCTGAGCCCGGGAAGAACACGTCGAGGCTACTCGCAATCGTGAGGGGGTTCTCCGACTTGGGGATCACGATATTACCGAGGTGGACAAGGCGCCCGAACAACACACCTGGACAGTTGTCCGATCACGCCCCGCTTCGATGGCCGCCGGGCGACGGGTCCGCCGGCTGGGTACCCCACTGGGGGACGTGGCAGACTCCGAGCCCGGATCGTCTTGCCGTCGTCCAGCCTGACGCCGTTACTTTCGAGGGGGCTTCCCATGACCAAGAGCCTGCACGGCGCGGCCGACTTCCACCTGGGAGCCAATCGCGCGTCCGCGAGCCTGACCAGCCGGTTGCGGGGCACGATCTCAGCTGGCGGCCTGAAGGTCATCCCGTGGATCCCCGCCCCCGCCAAGCGCGCGCTGTTCGGTGGCCGCTCGATCGTCATCGACGGCAACACGCTGGACCCCACCTTGCAGCTGATGCTGTCGGCGTCGCGTGCGGTCGGCATCGACGGCCTGGTTGTCCACGACGACGTGGAGGCCTCCCGCGCTCAGTCGCGCCGAACCTCCCTCGGGATGCCGGGCCCGCAAATTCACGTCGAGGTCGACGAGATCTCGCTGCCCGGGCCCGCGGGTGCACTTCGGGCGCGGCATTACCGCCCGCCGAACGGCGGCCCCGCGCCCCTGCTGGTCTTCTACCACGGCGGCGGCTGGGTGATCGGCGACCTGGACACCCACGACGCGTTCTGCCGGCTGACGTGCCGGGACGCCGAGGTCCACGTGTTGTCGGTCGACTACCGGCTGGCCCCGGAGCATCCGGCACCGGCCGCGGTCGACGACGCCTGGGCGGCGTTCACCTGGGCCTGCGAACACGCCGCCGACCTCGGCGCCGCGCCGGGCCGGGTGGCCGTCGGCGGGGACAGTGCCGGCGGCAACCTCGCGGCGGTGGTGTGCCAGTTGGCCCGAGATAACGGGGGCCCCGCCCCGGTGCTGCAATGGCTGCTCTACCCGCGGACCGACTTCACGACGCTGACGCGGTCGTTGGGCCTGTTCGCCCACGGATTCCTGCTGACCAAGCGGGACATGGACTGGTTCGAGGCCCAGTACCTGGGGCGTTCCGACGTCGACCGCACGGACCCGCGGGTGTCGCCGCTGCTGGCCGAGTCGCTGTCCGGGCTGTCACCGGCGCTGATCGCCGTCGCGGGTTTCGACCCCCTGCGCGACGAGGGGGAGAGCTACGCGGAGGCGCTGCGGGCCGCCGGCGTCCCGGTGGATCTGCGCTGCATGGGGTCGCTGTGCCACGCCTTCATCAATATGTTCCAGCTGGGCGGCGGCAGCGCCGCCGGGACGGGCGAACTGATCTCGGCCTTGCGCGCCCACCTGAGCCGGGTCTGATTTGCCGGGCGCGTCGCCGGTAATCTGAAGGCCCGTCGTCCGAGCGCCGCCCGAGCACCGAAGGATCAGCGAACCTGTGGCTGACAAACCCAAGCGTCCAGAGCGCTTCGACATGAAGTCCGCCAGCGGCAAATCCAGCCGGCTCATCCCGGTCGCGGCCACCGCGTTTGTCGTGCTCCTCCTGGTCGGCGTCGTTTTCTGGGTCATGACGCACAAAAAGCCCAGCCCCAGCGGCGCCGGTGACGCGGTGCGGGTGACCTCGAGCAAGTTGGTCACCCAGCCCGGAACCAGCAACCCGAAAGCCGTCGTCACGTTCTACGAGGACTTCCTGTGTCCCGCCTGCGGCAACTTCGAGCGCACGTTCGGGCCGACGGTCGGCAAACTCATCGACATCGGGGCCATTGCGGCCGATTACTCGATGGTGTCGATCCTGGACAGCCCCAGGAATCACGACTATTCGTCGCGGGCCGGCGCGGCCGCCCTCTGCGTCGCCGACGAGTCCGTCGAAGCGTTCCGTCGCTTCCACAGCGCCCTCTACAGCGCCAACATTCAGCCCGACGAGCGTGGCAACAGCTTCCCCGACAACGCCAGGCTGATCGAGCTCGCGCGCGAGGCCGGCGTCGTCGGCAAGGTCCCGGACTGCATCAACAGCGGCAAGTACCTGTCGAAGGTGACCGCGGAGGCCGGGGTCGCGGGCATCAGCGCGACCCCCACCATCAAGATCAACGGGGCCGACTACGACCCGTCGACGCCCGACGCGCTGGTCGCGAAGATCAAAGAGATCGTCGGCGACGTCCCGGGCATAGGCACCGCCGTCGCCCCCGCGGCGACGTGACGACCGCGGTGTCAGCCCACCCTGTCGCCGATGCCGGCGACCTGACACCGGATTCGCCCCGCGTACCCAGTCTCAGCGCGTGGTGGGTGCTGTTCGCCGGTGCGGCCGGCTTGCTGGCGTCGCTGACGCTGACCTACGAGAAGATCGAGGTGCTGCTCAATCCGTCGTACGTGCCGTCGTGCAACATCAACCCGATCCTTGCGTGCGGCTCGGTGATGGTCACGCCGCAGGCGTCGCTGCTGGGCGTCCCCAACCCGCTGCTGGGCATCGTGGGCTTCACCGTCGTCGCGGTCACGGGTGTGCTGGCGGTGGCGAAAGTTCCTCTACCCCAATGGTATTGGATCGGTCTGGCGGCGGGGATGCTGACCGGCGCGGTGTTCGTGCACTGGCTGATCTTCCAGAGCCTGTACCGCATCGGGGCGCTGTGCCCCTACTGCATGGTGGTGTGGGCGATGACCATCTCGTTGCTGGTGGTGGTGGGGTCCATCGTGGTGCGGCCGGCGCTCGAACGTCGGGACACCGGTGCGGCGCGTGTCGTCTACCACTGGCGGTGGTCCATTGCCGCGCTGTGGTTCACGGCGGTGGGTCTCCTGATCATGGTGCGGTTCTGGAACTACTGGTCGACGCTGCTCTAGGTGGCCCGACGTGACGCGCATCATCGGCGGCGTCGCGGGGGGGCGCCGGATCGCCGTCCCACCCCGCGGCACCAGACCCACGACCGACCGGGTGCGTGAGTCGCTGTTCAACATCCTGGCCGCGCGGCGCGACCTGACCGGGCTGGCCGTGCTCGACCTCTACGCCGGTTCCGGGGCGCTCGGCCTCGAGGCGCTGTCACGCGGGGCCGCGTCCGCGTTGTTTGTCGAATCGGATCAGCGCGCCGTATCCACCATCGCGCGCAACATCAGCACCCTCGAACTGACCGGTGCGACACTGCGCCGCGGCCCGGTGGCGGCCGTCCTGGCGGGCGGCACACCGACCCCGGTGGACCTGGTGTTCGCCGATCCGCCCTACGGCATCGACGCCGATGACGTCGGCGTCGTGCTGGCCGCTCTCACCGATCACGGCTGGGTGCGCCACGGGACGATCGCGGCCATCGAGCGCCCCGTCACCAGCGCACCGCTGAGGTGGCCGGCGGGCTGGTCGGTGTGGCCGGAGCGGGCGTACGGCGACACCCGGCTCGAGTTGGCCGAATGGCCCTGACCGGGGCGTGTACCGTCATCGGTCATGAGCGGCGCGGTGTGCCCGGGATCGTTCGACCCGGTGACGTTGGGCCACATCGACGTCTTCGAACGCGCGGCGGCCCAGTTCGACGAGGTGGTGGTCGCGATCTTGACCAACCCCGCCAAGGAAGGCCTTTTCGACCTCGACGAGCGGATCGCCATGATCCAGGAGTCGACCACCCACCTGCCGAACCTTCGGGTGGACGTGGGCCAAGGCCTGGTGGTCGATTTCGTCCGGTCGTGCGGGATGACCGCGATCGTGAAGGGTCTGCGGACGGGCACCGACTTCGAATACGAGTTGCAGATGGCGCAGATGAACAAGCACGTCGCGGGCGTCGACACCTTCTTCGTTGCGACGGCGCCGCGATATTCCTTCGTATCGTCTTCGCTCGCCAAGGAAGTCGCGATGCTGGGCGGCGACGTGTCGGAGCTCCTACCCGAACCGGTGAATCGTAGGCTGCGCGAGAAGGTCTCCGGCCGCTCCTGAGTGCCGCCCGGAACACCTTGTGCGACAGCGGTCCTCGACTGGACCATGCCAACTGGGCTACCAGGTCGTCGTCGGCATTGTTGTTGAGGAGCTCGTTCGGGATCGCCGCCAGATCGACGCCGACAACCCATGGCCCGAACTAGCCAAGCCCATCGGCAAAAGGTCCGCCACGTGGCTGCTGAAACGCAGTAGCACAGAGATTCAGCCCAGCGAAGCCGCGACTAGTGGTGATGCCCGCCGTGGCCGTGGTGCTGGTCCTCGGGCTCCGGTGAACCACCCATCATGCGCGCCATCGGGATTCCTCCCGAGGTGAGGAAGCGGGCGATCAGCAGGGCCGCGACGACGAGGAAGGCGAGGTTGAGCCAGGTGGTGTAGTTCCACGAGATGCCGGCTTCGAGCACCGTGGCGTTGCGCTGCGTCGGGATGAGACGCGTTGCGCCGAAGATCAATTCGACCAGGTATCCGGCGGCGACCATGGCGGCGTAGAACGTGCCCAGCAGGGTCAGCATCATCCTGGTGCCGTAGTACTTGCGGTAGATGTTCAAGATCGGCAGGATCAGCAGGTCGGCGAAGATGAATGCGATGACGCCGCCGAAGCTGATGCCGCCGTTCCACAGCACCGCGGCCAGGGGCACATTGCCGATGGAGCAGACGAAGGACACGATTGCCACGACGGGTCCCACGACCGGTCCCCACAGTGCCGACCAGCCCGGATGATCGGCCAAAAAGAATATCTGCCAAAACTTTTCGGGTACCCAGGCGGCGATGGCGCCCGCGATCAGCAGGCCCAGGACGAGGTCGCGCAGAATCGCCAACCACTCCATGACGAACACGTGGGAGACGGATGTGAAGCCCTCGCGCGACACCAGCCGCCGCCAGAACGAGCCCTCCGCCTTGATCGACATGTCCATGGCGGCATGGCCTTCCATCGACCCCGCGACTCCCCGCTCGGCCTGCTCGCGAGCGGCGTCGATGAGGCGGGACCGCACGAACAGCCGGAACAGCACGGCGAGCACCACGATCATCAGCGGGCCGCCGACGAACTCGGCGGCGGTGAATTGCCACCCCAGCAAGAGGGCCAGGATGATGCCCAACTCGACCACGAGGTTGGTGGAGCCGATCTCGAATGCCATCGCGGCCACGAAGTTGGCGCCCTTGCGGAACAGCGACCGGGCCAGGGCGACCGCGGCGTACGAGCAGGATGACGACGCCGCGCCCAACCCGGCCGCCAGCGCCAGGGTGCGCGGCCGATCGTCGCCCAGGAGGGCCACGATCGTCGAGCGGCGCACCACGGCCTGCACCACTGCCGACAGCGCAAAGCCCAGGATCAACGCCCAGAGGATTTCCCAGGTCATCGATCCGGCCAGCGCCAAGGCGTGTCCAACCGCTGCCAACACCGTCACGACTCCTCCCGTCCCGACGCCGCGGGGCCGGGGGCGCCGTGTCCGCTCAACATATACCCCATGGGGGTATGAGTCAAGGCCCGGCGGGTGCCCGCGGTCGTCCCCGATGCCCGCCCGAGCGATTACTGACGACCGGTTGCGGCCCGGCCCGGGCAACGTGGGGCCGGGACGGGGTGCTGGATCAGCGGTGACAGCCGCATGCCGTTTTCCTATGGTTTGACGTGCAGCGGGTATGCCGAGGGGCAATATCCGACACACCGGTCTCGCCACCGCTGCCACAGAAGTAACACCAGGCACACTGGTAACAGCCGGGAGTGTTTGCAGACGCCAGGAGGTATTGGCCGTGTATCGAGTCTTTGAAGCGCTGGACGAATTGGGCGCCATCGTGGAAGAAGCCCGTGGCGTGCCGATGACGGCCGGCTGCGTGGTGCCCCGCGGTGACGTCCTCGAGCTGATCGACGACATCAAAGACGCGATCCCCGGCGAGCTCGATGACGCCCAGGACGTGCTCGACGCCCGCGATTCCATGCTGCACGACGCCAAGGCGCACGCCGACTCCATGGTGTCGTCGGCGACCACCGAGTCCGAGTCCATGCTCAACCACGCCCGCGCGGAGGCCGACCGCCTCCTATCCGACGCGAAAGCCCAGGCAGATCGCATGGTGAGCGAGGCCCGCCAGCACAGCGAGCGGATGGTTGGCGAAGCGCGCGAGGAGTCCATCCGCATCGCCACGGCGGCCAAACGCGAGTACGAGGCCAGCGTCAGCCGTGCCCAGGCCGAGGCCGACCGGCTGATCGAGAACGGCAACATCTCCTACGAGAAGGCCGTCCAGGAGGGCATCAAGGAACAGCAGCGCCTGGTGTCGCAGAACGAGGTGGTGCAGGCCGCCCACTCCGAGGCCACGCGGCTCATCGACACCGCGCACGCCGAGGCCGACCGCCTGCGCGGTGAATGCGACATCTACGTCGACAACAAGCTGGCCGAGTTCGAGGAATTCCTGAACGGCACGCTGCGGTCCGTCGGACGCGGGCGCCACCAGCTCCGCACCGCGGCCGGCACGCACGACTACGCGACCCGGTAGCGCCCCGCGCGTCTCGCTCGGTCCTGGCATTGCGCTGCCGGAGCCGTAGGATTTCCGGTATGAGGCGGCAGCACGGCGGCACGGCGCAGCGGCATCGGACCTCCCCGCTGATGGTCGACATCACCCGGCTCGGGCGCCGCCCGGGAGCGATGGTCACCCTCCGTGAGACCGTGCCCAACCCGGCCCGCATCGGGTTGGACATGATCGGCGTCGACGCGGGCGCCCCGCTCGAGCTGGACCTGCAGATTCAATCGGTGTCCGAGGGCGTGCTGGTGACCGGGGCGGTGACCGCCCCCACCGTGGGCGAATGCGCCCGCTGCCTGGCACCCATCAACGGCCGGGTAAGCGTCACGCTGACCGAGCTGTTCGCCTACCCGGACAGCGCCACCGAGGCGACCACCGAGGAAGGCGAGGTGGGGCACGTCATCGACGACACCATCGACCTCGAACAGCCGATCATCGACGCCGTCGGGCTCGAACTTCCCTTCTCGCCGGTGTGCACGCCGGGCTGCCCCGGCCTGTGCCCCGAGTGCGGAGTCTCGCTCGCCGCCGAGCCCGGCCATCACCATGACCGCATCGACCCGCGGTGGGCCAAGCTGGCCGGGATGTTCCCCAGCGACCCGGACGTTTCGCGAGGCCAGAGTTGACGTCGCGCCAGGCGTTGCTCGACGCACTCGGGGTGAACCTTCCGGAGGAGGTGCTCCTGCTGGCGTTGACCCATCGCAGCTATGCCTACGAAAACGGCGGGCTGCCCACCAACGAGCGCCTGGAGTTCCTGGGCGATGCCGTGCTGGGCCTGACCATCACCGACGAGCTCTACCATCGGCATCCCGACCGCTCCGAAGGGGACCTGGCCAAGCTGCGGGCCAGCGTCGTCAACACGCAGGCGCTCGCCGACGTGGCGCGCGACCTCGCCGACGAGGGGCTCGGCGTGCACCTGTTGTTGGGGCGCGGGGAGGCGAACACCGGTGGCGCCGACAAGTCGAGCATCCTGGCGGACGGCATGGAGTCGCTGCTGGGCGCGATCTACCTCGAGCACGGCATCGAGACGGCGCGCGAGGTGATCCTGCGCTTGTTCGGTGGGTTGCTGGACGCCGCGCCGACCCTGGGCGCCGGCCTGGACTGGAAGACCAGCCTGCAGGAGCTGACGGCGGCCCGCGGCATGGGGGCGCCGTCGTATGTCGTCACCTCCAGCGGGCCCGACCACGACAAGGAATTCACGGCCGTCGTCGTCGTGATGGACACCGAATACGGGTCCGGCGTCGGCCGCTCCAAGAAGGAGGCGGAGCAGAAGGCCGCGGCGGTGACCTGGAAAGCGCTGGAAGTGCTGGACGGCGCGGGGAAAACCTCCGCCTGAACAGGTGGTGATGACCCGCTTCGCCCGGCTTCGCCGCGCTTGCGATCATCGGTGAACAGGTGGTGATGACCCGCTTCGCCCGGCTTCGCCGCGCTTGCGATCATCGGTGAACAGGTGGTGATGACCCGCTTCGCCCGGCTTCGCCGCGCTTGCGATCATCACTAGATGCCGGAACTGCCCGAGGTCGAGGTGGTGCGCCGCGGCCTACAGGCTCGCGTTGCGGGCAAGACGATCACCGCGGTACGGGTGCATCACCCGCGCGCGGTGCGACGTCACGAGGCCGGGCCCGCCGACCTGACCGCCCGGCTGCTCGGGGCGCGGATCACCGGCACCGACCGGCGCGGCAAATACCTCTGGCTACTGCTCGACAGCCCGGACGGCGGTTCGGATACCGCCCTGGTCGTTCACCTCGGCATGAGCGGCCAGATGCTGCTCGGGACCGTGCCGCGGCCCGACCATGTCCGGATCTCCGCGCTGCTCGACGACGGGACCGTGCTCAGCTTCGCCGACCAACGGACCTTCGGCGGGTGGATGCTGGCCGATCTGGTGGAGGTGGACGGCAGCGTGGTGCCGCTGCCTGTCGCGCACCTGGCGCGCGACCCGCTGGACCCGCGGTTCAATGCCGATGCGGTCGTAAAGACGTTGCGCGGCAAGCACTCCGAGCTCAAGCGGCAGCTTCTCGACCAGACCGTCGTGTCCGGGATCGGCAACATCTACGCCGACGAGGCGCTGTGGCGGGCCAAGGTGCACGGCGCTCGGATCGCGGCCACGCTGAGCCGGCGTCAGTTGGCCGCCGTCCTGGAGGCCGCGGCGGAGGTGATGGGCGACGCGCTGGCACAGGGCGGGACGTCCTTCGACTCGCTCTACGTCAACGTGAACGGCCAGTCCGGGTACTTCGACCGGTCGCTGGACGCCTACGGGCGCGAGGGGCAGAACTGCCGGCGCTGCGGGGCGGTGATGCGCCGCGAGAAGTTCATGAATCGGTCGTCGTTCTACTGCCCGAGATGCCAGCCGCGCCCGCGGAATTCGAGTGTGCGCACACGGCTTTGAGTGTGCGGGCAGGGTCGCGACGCGCCGAGCGGCGCCGCCCAGGATGCACCCGCGATGCCGGCCCCGCGTACAACTGAGCCATGACGGAATTGTGGGTCGAACGCACGGGAACCCGCCGCTACACCGGGCGCAGCTCGCGCGGGGCGCAGGTGCTGATCGGCTCCGAGGAGGTGGCAGGCGTGTTCACCCCGGGCGAGCTGCTCAAGATCGCACTCGCCGCCTGCAGCGGCATGTCCAGCGACCATCCGCTGGCCCGCCGCCTCGGCGAGGACTACACCGCGGTCATCAAGGTTTCCGGTGCCGCCGACCGTGAGCAGGAGCGCTATCCGCTGCTCCAAGAGACGATGGAGCTGGACCTCTCGGGCCTGTCCGCGGAGGACAGGGAACGCCTCGTGGTGGTGGTCAACCGGGCGATCGAGCAGGTGTGCACCGTCGGACGCACGCTCAAGTCCGGTACCACCGTGACATTCGAGGTCGCCGATGCCGGGTCCTGACGTCCGGCTCACCGCCTGGGTGCACGGAAACGTCCAGGGCGTCGGGTTTCGCTGGTGGACCCGGTGCCGCGCGCTGGAGCAGGGGCTGACCGGCTACGCGGCGAACCAGGCCGACGGCCGAGTCCTGGTGGTCGCCCAGGGGCCGCGCGAGAACTGCGAGAATCTGCTGCGGGCGCTGGAAGGCGACGAGTCGTGGCCGCCCAGGCCGGGTCGGGTCGACGAAGTCGTCGCCGACTGGTCGCAAGCGCGCGACCAGTTCACCGGATTCGTCGAGCGCTGACGACACGCGATGACGACCCGTGATAGCGCCGGCGCTATCGCGTTCTGAAAGGACCCGGCGCCGCTCCCGCGGTGACGCGTGTGGCCTGTGTGACCAGTGCGCCGACCGGCGGATATAGGGGCCGCCGACACCCCCGCGGGAAGGCTGGACGAGCCAATCTGACCGGTAGTCTGGCTGGCCGTGTACCTGAAGAGTCTGACGCTGAAGGGCTTCAAGTCCTTCGCCTCGCCGACGACTCTGCGTTTCGAGCCGGGCATCACCGCCGTCGTCGGCCCGAACGGCTCGGGAAAATCCAACGTCGTTGACGCCCTGGCCTGGGTGATGGGCGAGCAGGGCGCAAAGACGCTGCGCGGCGGAAAGATGGAAGACGTCATCTTCGCGGGCACCTCGTCGCGGGCACCGCTGGGCCGCGCCGAGGTGACTGTCACCATCGACAACTCCGACAACGCGCTGCCGATCGAGTACTCCGAGGTGTCGATCACCCGCCGGATGTTCCGCGACGGGGCCAGCGAATACGAAATCAACGGCAGCAGTTGCCGTTTGATGGATGTCCAGGAGCTGCTGAGCGACTCCGGCATCGGCCGCGAGATGCACGTCATCGTGGGGCAGGGCAAGCTCGACGAGATCCTGCAGTCGCGGCCCGAGGATCGCCGCGCGTTCATCGAGGAAGCCGCCGGCGTGCTCAAGCACCGCAAGCGCAAGGAAAAGGCGCTGCGCAAGCTCGAAGCCATGTCGGCGAACCTCGCCCGGCTCACCGACCTGACCACCGAGCTGCGCCGGCAGCTCAAACCGTTGGGCCGGCAGGCCGAGGTCGCCCGTCGCGCCCAGACCATCCAGGCCGACCTGCGCGACGCCCGGCTGCGGCTGGCCGCCGACGACCTGGTCAATCGGCAGGTGGAGCGCGACGCGATCCTGGAGGCCGAGACGGCCATGCGCCGCGAGCACGACGAGGCCGCCGCCCGCCTGGCGGTGGCGTCGGAGGAACTGACGGCCCACGAGACCGCGCTGGCCGAGCTCTCCGTGCGGGCCGAGTCGGTACAGCACGCCTGGTTCGGACTGTCCGCGCTGGCCGAACGCGTCGGTGCGACGGTGCGCATCGCCAGCGAACGCGCCCAACACCTCGACGTCGAGCCGGTGGCCACCGGCGACAACGACCCCAGAAAGCCCGAGGAGCTGGAGGCCGAGGCCCAGGAGGTCGAGGTTGCCGAGCAGAGGCTGCTCGCCGAGCTGGCCGACGCGCGCGCCCGGCTGGACGCCGCGCGCGCCGACCTGGCGGAGCGCGAGCGGGAAGCCGCCGAGGCCGACCGCGCCCACCTGGCGGCGGTCCGGGCGGAGGCCGACCGGCGCGAGGGGCTGGCCCGCCTGGCCGGCCGGGTCGAGACGATGCGGGCCCGCGTCGAGTCGATCGACGACAGCGTCGCGCGCCTTTCCGAACGCATCGAACAGGCCGCCGCCCGCGCACAGCAGACGCGGGCGGAGTTCGAGACCGTGCAGGTGCGCGTGGGGGAGTTGGACCAGGGCGAGATGGGCCTCGACGAGCACCACGAGCGGACGGTCACCGCGTTGCGGCTGGCCGCCGCGCGCGTGGCCGAGCTGCAGTCGGCCGAGCGGGACGCCGAACGCCGGGTCGCTTCCCTGCGGGCCCGCATCGACGCCCTCGCGGTGGGCCTGGAACGCAAGGACGGCGCGGGCTGGCTCACCCAACATCTTTCCGGCGCGGGGCTTTTCGGGCCGATCGCCAAGCTGGTCAAGGTCACCGCCGGCTACGAGACGGCGCTGGCCGCGGTGCTCGGTTCGGCCGCGGACGCCCTGGCCGCCGAAAGCTTCGGCGCGGCACGCTCCGCGGTCGCCGCGCTCAAGGCCGCCGACGGCGGACGCGCCGCGCTGGTGTTGGGCGACTGGCCCGCCCCCGAAAGCCTGCCGGACGAGGCGCTGCCCGCCGGTGCGCTGTGGGCGCTCGACCTGATCGACGCGCCCGCGCGGCTGCGCGGCGCGATGACCGCCATGTTGTCGGGCGTCGCGGTGGTCGACGACCTGGGCGCGGCGCTCGACCTGGTGAGGTCGCGCCCGCGGTTGCGCGCGGTCACGCTCGACGGCGACCTGGTGGGCGCCGGCTGGGTGAGCGGCGGTTCGGACCGCAAGCTGTCGACGCTGGAGGTGACCTCGGAGATCGACAAGGCCGGCGTAGAGCTGGCCGCCGCTGAGGCGCAGGTGGACCAGCTCACCGCGGCCCTCTCCGGCGCACTGACCGAGCAGGCCGCCCGTCAGGACTCCGCCGAGCAGGCCCTGGCTGCGCTCAACGAATCTGACACCGCGATCTCGGCCATGTACGAGCAGCTCGGCCGCCTCGGGCAGGAGGCGCGCACGGCCGAGGAGGAGTGGACCGGACTGCTCCGGCAGCGCGAGGAGCTGGAAACGGGGCGCGCGCAGACGGTCGAGGAAGTCACCGAGCTCGAAGCCCGGCTGCGCAACGCGCAGGAGACCCAGCACGTGCACGCCGAAGAGCCCAGCCATGCCGAAGTCCGCCAGCGCATCGCCGCCGCCGCCGAAGCCGCCCGTGGCGTCGAGGTCGAGGCGCGGCTGACGGTGCGGACCGCCGAGGAACGCGCCAACGCGGTTCGCGGACGGGCCGATTCGCTGCGCCGCGCGGCCGCCGCCGAACGCGAGGCACGGGTGCGGGCGCAGCAGGCGCGGGAGGCCCGGCTGCGCGCGGCCGCGGTGGCCGCGGCGGTGGCCGACGCCGGGCGACTGCTGGCGCAGCGGCTTGACGGGGTCGTCGGCGCAGCGTCGGCCATCCGCGACGCCCTGGTTGCCGAACGCCAGGCGCGGTCGGCGGCGATGTCGGCGGTGCGCGAGGAGGTCAACGCGCTGAGCGCCCGGGTGGCCGCCCTCACCGACTCGCTGCATCGCGACGAGGTGGCCAACGCCCAGGCGGCGATGCGGATCGAGCAGCTCGAGCAGATGGTGCTCGAACAGTTCGGCATGGCGCCGCCCGATTTGATCGCCGAGTACGGCCCGCACGTCGGGCTGCCGCCGACCGAGCTCGAGATGGCCGAGTTCGAGCAAGCCAGGGAGCGCGGCGAGCAAGTGGTCGCGCCCGCGCCGATGCCGTACGACCGGGCCACCCAGGAGCGGCGGGCCAAGCGGGCCGAACGGGAGCTGGCCGAACTGGGCCGGGTCAACCCGCTGGCGCTCGAGGAGTTCGCCGCGCTGGAGGAGCGCTACAACTTCCTGTCCACGCAGCTCGAGGACGTCAAGGCCGCACGCAAGGACCTGCTCGACGTCGTCGCCGACGTCGACGCCCGCATCCTGCAGGTGTTCAGCGACGCCTTCGCGGACGTGGAGCGGGAATTCCGCGAGGTGTTCGCCTCGCTGTTCCCGGGCGGGGAGGGCCGGCTGCGGCTGACCGACCCGGACGACATGCTGACCACCGGCATCGAGGTCGAGGCCCGTCCGCCCGGCAAGAAGGTGACCCGGCTGTCGTTGCTGTCCGGCGGCGAGAAGGCGCTGACGGCGGTGGCGATGCTGGTCGCGATCTTCCGGGCGCGCCCGTCGCCGTTCTACATCATGGACGAGGTGGAGGCGGCGCTCGACGACACCAACCTGCGCCGGCTGATCGGGCTGTTCGAACAGCTACGGGCCAAATCGCAGATCCTCATCATCACCCACCAGAAGCCGACGATGGAGGTCGCCGACGCGCTCTACGGTGTCACCATGCAGGGC
Organism: uncultured Actinomycetota bacterium; assembly: GCA_963824505.1. Classification (GTDB taxonomy): domain Bacteria; phylum Actinomycetota; class Actinomycetes; order Mycobacteriales; family Mycobacteriaceae; genus Mycobacterium. Next base: position 236,384 of record CAWGPS010000018.1, on the reverse strand, counting down.
GACGGCATCACCGCGGTGATCTCGCAGAGGATGCGCGGGCAGCAGGTGGAACAGCTGGTTCTCGTCGTCGTCGTCCTCGCCGCCCTCGTTGTAGCGGCGGGTCGCCGCCTTCGTCCTAGCGGCCCGCGCCGACCGGCCCGCCGCGCGCGCCTGAAAGAATGTCAGCGTGTCACAAGGTGTTTGGATCGCCGTAGCGGTCATAGCCGTCCTGGTTGTCATCGCCGCGCTGGTCCTGGGCCTGATGCGCTACCGGCGGCGGCAGATTCGTCTGTCCGCCCGGCCGGAGCCCGGCGTCCTCGACCGCACGCGGGGCTACACCGCGTCCTCCGGCATCACCTTCAGCCAAACCGCGCCGCCGGCCGAACGGATCGACACCACCGGCCTGCCCGCGGTGGGCGACGACGCGACCATTCCCCGGGACGCGCCGCGACGACCGATCTCCGAAGTCGAACTCCCCGAGCCGGACACCCTCGCACCGCCGCCCGCCGCTCCGGCTCCTGCCCCGACGCCGCCGCCCCCAGCGCCCCCCGCAGCCCCTGCGGCGCCCGAGATCGAGGCGATCGAACCGACCGAAGGTCGTCTGGAACGGCTCCGCGGCCGCCTGGCCAAATCGCAGAACGCGTTCGGGAAGAGCCTGCTCGGCCTGATCGGCGGCGGCGACCTGGACGAAGACTCCTGGCAGGACGTCGAGGACACCCTGCTGATCGCCGACCTGGGGCCCGTGGTCACCGAGTCGGTCATGGCGCAGCTGCGCAGCCGGCTGGCCAGCAGCGACGTCCGCACCGCGGCCGACGCCAAGGCCGCGCTGCGCGACGTGCTGATCAAGGAGCTGCACCCCGCCATGGATCGCTCGATCCGCGCCCTGCCGCATGCCGAGCGCCCTTCGGTGTTGCTGGTCGTCGGGGTCAACGGCACCGGCAAGACCACCACGGTCGGCAAGCTGGCCCGGGTACTGGTGGCCGACGGCCGGCGCGTGGTGCTGGGCGCTGCCGACACGTTCCGCGCCGCTGCCGCCGACCAACTGCAGACCTGGGCATCGCGGGTGGGTGCCGAGGTGGTGCGCGGGCCGGAAGGGTCCGACCCGGCGGCGGTGGCGTTCGACGCCGTCGACAAGGGCATCGCCGCGGGCGCCGACGTCGTGCTCATCGACACCGCCGGCCGGCTGCACACCAAGGTCGGGCTGATGGACGAGCTCGGCAAGGTCAAGCGCGTGGTCAGCAAGCGGGCCGAGGTCGACGAGGTGTTGCTGGTGCTCGACGCGACCATCGGGCAGAACGGGCTGGCCCAGGCCCGGGTGTTCGCCGAGGTGGTGGACATCACCGGCGCGGTGCTGACCAAGCTCGACGGAACCGCCAAGGGCGGCATCGTGTTCCGGGTACAGCAGGAACTCGGGGTGCCCGTGAAGCTGGTGGGGCTCGGTGAAGGACCCGACGACCTCGCGCCGTTCGAGCCGGCCGCCTTCGTCGACGCGCTCCTTGGCTGACGGCCAAACGCGGCGCGTGGGACGTTAATCCTCACGAAACATCGCCGCTTCATTGCAGAAACAACCATCTCGCAAGGTTCTGGATCAGGTCATCAGGCACATGTCTGACGGCTAACTGTGGGCCGACCGGAGGTGATACCGAGTGACATTCCCGATACTGGGCCAGCCCGATACCGGCGATACCGCCTGGATGCTGGCGAGCTCCGCGCTGGTGCTGTTGATGACGCCGGGTTTGGCGTTCTTCTACGGCGGCATGGTGCGCGCCAGGAGCGTGCTGAACATGCTCATGATGAGCATCAGCGCGATGGGCGTGGTGACCGTGCTGTGGGTGCTTTACGGCTACTCGATGGCGTTCGGCACCGACAAGGGCAACGTCGTGGGCGACCCGACCGAGTACTGGGGCCTGAAAGGCCTCATCGGTGGCAATGCCGCGGCCGCCGATCCGAGCAAGGGGGCTGCGGCGGTCGATATCCCGCTGGCCGGCACGCTGCCCGCCACCGTCTTCGTGGCCTTCCAGCTGATGTTCGCGATCATCACCGTCGCGCTGATCTCGGGCGCGGTGTCCGATCGGTTGAAGTTCAGCGCCTGGCTGGTCTTCGCCGGACTGTGGGCGACGTTGGTCTACTTCCCGGTCGCGCACTGGGTCTTCGCGTTCGACGGCTTCGCGTCGGAGAAGGGCGGCTGGATCGCCAACAAGCTACACGCGATCGACTTCGCCGGTGGGACGGCGGTTCATATCAACTCCGGTGTGGCGGGGCTGATGCTGGCGATCGTGCTGGGCAAGCGCAAAGGCTGGCCCACCACGCTGTTCCGGCCGCACAATGTGCCGTTCGTGATGCTCGGTGCGGGGCTGCTGTGGTTCGGCTGGTACGGCTTCAACGCCGGCTCGGCGACCAGCTCCAATGGCGCCGCGGCGGCTACCTTCATGACCACCACCGATCGCGACGGCCACGGCCATGCTGGCCTGGCTGCTCACCGAGCGGATCCGCGACGGCAAGGCGACAACGCTGGGGGCGGCGTCGGGCATCGTCGCCGGGCTGGTCGCCATCACACCGTCGTGCTCGTCGGTCAACGTCCTGGGCGCGCTGGTGATCGGCTTGGTCGCCGGAGTGGTTTGTGCGCTGGCGGTCGGGCTGAAATTCAAGCTCGGCTTCGATGACTCGCTCGACGTGGTCGGGGTCCACCTGGTCGGAGGGCTGGCCGGCACCCTGCTGGTGGGCCTGCTGGCCGCCCCGGAGAGTGTGGCCATCAACGGCGTCTCGGGCGTGTCCAAGGGATTGTTCTACGGCGGCGGCTGGGATCAACTGGAACGGCAAGCGGTCGGCGCGTTCAGCGTCCTCATCTATTCCGGCGTCGTCACGCTCATCCTGGCGTTGATCCTGAAGTACACCATCGGGCTGCGCCTGAGTCCCGAGGCGGAAGCGGCAGGTATCGATGAGTCCGAGCACGCGGAGAGCAGCTACGATTTCGCAGTAGTCACCGGCTCGGTTCTTCCTCACGCGAGCTTGCCGGACAGCTCGAACGGCTTGGAGGGGCGAGTGAGCGACAAAGTGGAGGCAGAGCAGTCATGAAGCTGATCACCGCGATCGTGAAGCCGTTCACCCTCGACGACGTCAAGACCAGCCTCGAAGAAGCGGGCGTCCTGGGCATGACGGTCAGCGAAGTGCAGGGTTACGGGCGGCAGAAGGGCCACACCGAGGTCTATCGGGGCGCCGAATACTCCGTCGACTTCGTCCCGAAGGTGCGGGTCGAGGTCGTCGTCGACGACTCGATCGTCGACAAGGTGGTGGACAGCATCGTCCGGTCGGCGCGCACCGGCAAGATCGGCGACGGCAAAGTCTGGGTGAGCCCCGTGGAAACCATTGTGCGAGTGCGCACCGGTGAACGCGGAACCGATGCTCTATGACCCTGGCCGATTGCTGATCCAGCCCGGGCGGGCCGGGAGGTTATGACACCCAACGGGCCCGGCGGGCTGTCGGAGACGGGAAGCGCCTGCGGGGCAACCGATTTGGCTGCCTCGCGGCGCTTGCTGCTGTCCGACACCCATGGACTGGATGCGGCCGGACTGCGGCAGGCCTGGCTGGAGCTGCACGAGTCCTGGCTGGCCGCCAAGGCGGCGGAGATCGGGGTCGCGGACGACAGCGGCTTCGCGATCGTCGGAATCGGCGGGCTGGGCCGCCGCGAGCTGCTGCCGTATTCCGACCTGGACCTGATGCTGTTGCACGACGACAAGCCCGACGACGTGCTGCAGCGCGTCGCCGACGGGCTGTGGTATCCGCTGTGGGACGCCAACGTCCGGATCGATCACAGCGTGCGGACCGTGCCGGGGGCGCTGGGCGTCGCCAACAACGACATGATCGCCGCGCTGGGCATGCTGGACGCCCGCCACATCGCCGGCGACGCCGCGCTGTCCGAGGAGTTGATCGCCGGCGCACGACGCCAGTGGCGCAGTGCGATTCGCTCCCGCATGGACGAGCTCGTCGAGGTGACGCAGGCGCGCTGGGCGCGGTGCGGCCGGATCGCGCAACGGGCCGAGCCGGACCTGAAGTCCGGGCGCGGCGGCCTGCGCGACGTCCAGTTGCTGGACGCGCTGGGCATTGCCCAACTCATCGACCGCCACGGCATGGCGAACCCGAATGCGCCCGGCGGATCGCTCGATGCCGCCTACCTGACCCTGCTCGACGTGCGCACGGAACTGCACCGGGTGTCGCGCCGCGGACGCGACACCCTGCTGGCCCAGTTCGCCGACGAGATCAGCGCGAACCTGCACCTCGGGGACCGATTCGACCTGGCGCGCAAGCTCTCCAGCATTGCGCGCACCATCGCCTACCACGCCGAAACCGGCCTGCGCACCGCCGAGAACGCGTTGCCGCGCCGGGGCATCACGGCGTTGGTGCGGCGGCCGAAGCGGCGGCCGCTGGACGAGGGCGTCGTCGAGTACGCCGGCGAGATCGTGCTGGCCCGTGACGCCCGCCCCGAGACCGACGCCGGCCTGTTGCTGCGGGTGGCGGCGGCGTCGGCGGCCACGGGGTTGCCGATCGGCGCCGGCACGCTGAGCCGCCTGGCCGCCAGCGCGCCCGAGATGCCGACACCGTGGCCGGGCGAATCCCTGGACGACTTTCTGGTGGTGCTGTCCGCCGGGCCCACCGCGGTGGCGACGATCGAGGCGCTCGACCGCAACGGGCTGTGGGGCCGGCTGCTGCCGGAATGGGATGCCGTCCGCGACCTGCCGCCGCGCGACGTCGCGCACAAGTGGACGGTGGACCGGCACCTGATCGAGACGGCCGTCAATGCGGCGCCGTTATCGACGCACGTGGCACGGCCGGATCTGCTGGCGCTCGGCGCGCTGCTGCACGACATCGGCAAGGGGCGCGGCGGCGACCACAGCGCGATCGGGGAAGAGCTCGCCCTGCAGATCGCCGCCAGGATCGGGGTGCCGCCCCCGGACGCGGGGGTGCTCTCGAAGGTGGTGCGCCACCACCTGCTGCTGCCGGTGGTGGCCACCCGCAGTGACCTGAACGATCCCGAAACCATCAAGAATGTCTCGCAGGCCCTGGGCGGCGACCCCGTCCTGTTGGAGGTGCTGCGGGCGCTGTCCGAGGCGGACTCGAACGCCACCGGCCCCGGGGTCTGGAGCGAATGGAAGGCGTCGCTGATCGACGAGCTGGTGCGCCGCTGCCGGATGGTGATGGCCGGGGAGCCGCTGCCGCAGGCGGGACCGACTGCGCCCCATTATCTTTCGCTCGCGGCCGACCACGGCGTCCACGTGGAGGTCACGACCGGCGACAGCGAGCGCTTGCAGGTGGTGATGGTCGCGCCCGACCAGCGGGGTTTGGTCTCCAAGGCCGCCGCGGTGCTCGCCCTGAACTCGCTGCGCATCCATTCGGCAACGGCCAACACCCACGAGGGCGTCGCGATCACGGAATTCGTCGTGTCGCCGCTGTTCGGTTCGCCGCCGGAGGCGGGGTTGCTGCGTCAGCAGTTCGTGGGGGCCCTGGGCGGCGACGTCGACGTCCTCAGCGCGCTGGAGAAGCGCGACAGCGACGCCGTCGGCGCGACCGGGCGCGCCGGCGAGGTACAGGTCGGTGTTCCCGTCACACGCTCCACCGCCCCGCCCCGCATCCTGTGGCTGGACAGCGCCACACCCGGCCAACTGCTCCTCGAGGTCCGCGCCATGGACCGCCTGGGTCTGCTCGCGCTGCTGACGCGGGCGCTGGAGCGGGCGGAGGCGGACGTGCAGTGGGCGAAGGTCAACACGTTCGGGTCGACGGCGGCCGACGTGTTCTGCGTGACGGTGCCGCCCGGCGACGGTGAGTCGGGGGCGCGGGCCGCCGTCGAGCAGCACCTGCTGGCGGTGCTGGGCGGTCCGGCGGTCGAGGTGCTCGACGAACCCGTAGGGGACTGATGTGAGCGCGGCGTAGCCGCTCGGCCAGGTAGAGCTGCCCGCACGGCGTCGATCGCGCGCCTTGAGCTGGTCGCGGGTCGCCGCGGCCGTCGGCGGGCCACCGCACCGGCGACGCAGCTCGCTGTGAATCCAGCCGTGCGGCTTTCCGGTGCGGTGGTGGGCTATCGAGACCAAAGTGTTGAGCTCGCGGCGCAACTCGCGTAGCTGCCCATGGGTCGTCATCGGCGCAGCGGGCGCCTGGACGGCGGCGCGCTTCTGCAGCTGCTCGTCCTGCCGCCGGTGCAGCAGGGCGCGCATCTGCTCGGCGTCGAGCAACCCGGGGATGCCGAGGTAGTCGGCCTCCTCGTCGCTGCCGGCCGGGGTCGCGGTGCCGAATGACGACCCGTCGAAGATGACCTGGTCGAGTTCGGCGTCGGCGCCCAGCGCGGTGAAGCCGGTGTCGGCGTCGCCCTGTTCGGTCTGGGTCCGGGTGGCGGGGTCGCCGTCCAGCGGATCCCCGTCCGCGCGGTGCGGTTCCCCGAGCACGTGGTTGCGCTGGGCTTCCAGTTCGCTGGCCAGCTGCAGCAGGCTGGGCACCGAAGGCACGAAGATGCTGGCGATTTCTCCCGGTCGGCGCGACCGCACGAACCGGCCGATAGCCTGCGCGAAGTACAGCGGGGTCGAGGCGCTGGTGGCGTAGATGCCGACCGACAGCCGGGGCACGTCGACGCCCTCGGACACCATCCGCACCGCGACCAGCCAGCGGGCGGTGCTGCCGGAGAATTCGCTGATGCGCGCGGAGGATCCCGGGTCGTCCGACAGAACCACCGTCGGTGCCTCCGACGTCAGCCTGGTCAGCAGGGCCGCGTAGGCGCGGGCCGCGGTCTGGTCGGAGGCGATGATCATGCCGCCCGCGTCGGGCACGTGCTCGCGCAACTGGCGCAGCCGTTGATCGGCCGCGGTGATCACCGCGGGCATCCACTGGCCGGCGGGGTCCAGCGCCGTGCGCCAGGCGCGCGCCGTCTGCTCGGCCGACAGCGGCTCGCCGAGGCGCGCGGCGTGCTCTTCGCCGGCGCTGTCCCGCCAGCGGGCCTCGCCCGAATAGGCGAGGAACACCACCGGCCGGACCACGCCGTCGGCCAGCGCTTCGGCGTAGCCGTAGGTGTGGTCGGCTTCGGATCGCAGCACCCCGTCGGCGCCGCGCACATAGCTGACGAACGGGATCGGGCTGTCGTCGCTGCGGAACGGCGTGCCGGTCAGGGCGAGCCGGCGGGTGGCGTCGCCGAAGGCCTCGCGGATTGCCTCGCCCCACGTCTTGGCGTCACCGCCATGGTGGATCTCGTCGAAGATCACCAGCGTCTTGCGCTGCTCGGTGCGCACCCGGTGCAGCGTCGGATGCGAAGCGATCTGGGCGTAGGTGGCCATCACGCCGTGGTATTCGGGGGAGGTCCGCGGGTTGGAGTTGGAGAACTTCGGGTCCAGCGCGAGGCCGTGTCGTTGCGCGGCCAGCGCCCACTGGGTCTTGAGGTGTTCCGTCGGCACCACGACGGTCACGTGCTCGACGGCGCGCTGGCTCAGCAGTTCGGCCGCCACCCGCAGCGCGAACGTCGTCTTCCCTGATCCCGGGGTGGCAACGGCCAGGAAGTCGCGCGGGCTGCCCGCGAGGTAGCGCACCAGCGCCCGGCGCTGCCAGCCCCGCAGCGGCGCGCCGGCGAGCGTGGATGTTCCGCTGACCGGTTGCAACGACAAAGCTCCCCCCGTGGTTGCGCGTTCGGCGCGGCCAGCTCGGATCAGTAATGGCGGTAAAATCTAGCACGCCAATGCTTTTCGGCGCGGCATCGACTCGTGTCCGGCTAGCGCGCCGGGGCCGTCAGGTCGCGGGCGGTCAGCCACGCGTCGATGCGGTCGGCGACGTCCGGCCAGCCGGGTTCGAGCATCATGTTGTGTCCCATGTCGAAGAATTGCGGTTCGGTCCGGTAGGCGCGCGCCGTGGCGTGCACTTCGCCGACGCTGACGAAGCCGTCGCGCCGGGCGCCCAGGACCAGGATCGGGGTGGTCACCCGTTTGGTCTTGACGCGGCGAACCATCGGGTCGGTCATGGCGGCGCGGACGCTCTCGGCCCCGGCGCGTTGCCGGCAGGATTCGACGACGGCCTCGGGCGTGTCGGCGCAGAAAAGGTACTCGCGGGCCAGGGCCGGGGTGGCGAGAAATTTCAGCAGCGTGGGGTCCTTCCAGGCCTCCATGGTCATCGACGGCCGGCGGCGCCAGACGCGCAAGGCCAAGCTGAGCACGCCCTGCGGCGGCACGGAACCCACCAGCACCGCGGCCGGGGCGGTTCGGTCTTCCAGGTAGCGCTGGATCACGAAGCCGCCCAGGGAATGGCCGATCAGCACCGGCGCGCCGCCGAGCTGGTTGGCCACCGAGCGGACGTCGTCGATGTAGTCGGCGACGGAAACCTTGTGCAACGGCTTGGGGGTCGGGCTCGCGCCGTGTCCGCGGAGGCTTACCGCGACCGCGCGGTAGCCGATGTCGGCGAAGTAGTCCAGGAAGTTCTCCCAGCACCATGCGCCGTGCCAACCGCCGTGCACGAACAGCAGCGGTACCGGGTGCGCGTCGGTGCGGGACCCCTTGGCGATCACCTCGAGCATGAGCCTGACCCCCTGTGGCCTCTGGGACTCTGAGATTAGCTGCCCGCGCCCGGGCGTTTGGCCGCACGCTGGACAAGGCTGCAGGTTCGCGAGACATCAGGTTCGCGAGACATAAAGTACCGCGCCGCGCCGCGGCGTGTCGTCGCAGCTATTTATGTGTCGCGCGCAGCCGCAGCCCGCGGTCGGGCTGCGCCCGGCTTCGCCGCGCTTGCGACACCACTAGGCTGGTCGGGTGTTTGAATCGCTGTCTGACCGGTTGACCGGTGCGCTGGCGGGACTACGTGGCAAAGGTCGACTGACCGACGCCGACATCGAGGCCACCACCCGCGAGATCCGGCTGGCGCTGCTCGAGGCCGACGTCTCACTGCCCGTCGTGCGGGAGTTCGTGGGCCGGATCAAGGAGCGGGCCAAGGGCGCCGAGGTGTCCGGCGCGCTCAACCCGGCGCAGCAGGTCGTCAAGATCGTCAACGACGAGCTCGTCGGCATCCTCGGCGGCCAGACCCGCCAGCTGGCGTTCGCGAAGACGCCGCCGACCGTCATCATGCTCGCCGGCTTGCAGGGGTCCGGTAAGACGACGCTGGCCGGCAAGCTGGCCGCGTGGCTGCGCGGCCAGGGGCACACGCCGCTGCTGGTGGCCTGCGACCTGCAGCGGCCCGCCGCGGTGAACCAGCTGCAGGTTGTCGGCCAGCGCGCCGGGGTTCCGGTGTTCGCGCCGCATCCGGGGGAGTCGCCGGGATCCGGGCCGGGTGACCCGGTCGCCGTCGCGGCGGCCGGCCTTGTCGAGGCCCGGGCCAAGCACCACGACGTCGTCATCGTCGACACCGCCGGACGACTGGGCATCGACGACGAGCTGATGTCGCAGGCCGCGGCCATCCGCGACGCCATCGACCCCGACGAGGTGCTCTTCGTCCTGGACGCGATGATCGGCCAGGACGCGGTCACCACCGCCGAGGCGTTCCGCGAGGGCGTCGGCTTCACCGGGGTGGTGCTGACCAAGCTCGACGGTGATGCCCGCGGCGGCGCCGCGTTGTCAGTCCGCGAGGTCACCGGCGTCCCGATCCTTTTCGCCTCCACCGGCGAGAAACTCGAGGACTTCGACGTCTTCCATCCCGACCGCATGGCCAGCCGCATCCTCGGCATGGGCGACGTGCTGAGCCTGATCGAACAGGCCGAGCAGGTCTTCGACGCCCAGCAGGCCGAGGCCGCCGCCGCCAAGATCGGCAGCGGCGAGCTGACGCTGGAGGACTTCCTGGAGCAGATGCTGGCCATCCGCAAGATGGGGCCGATCGGCAATCTGCTCGGCATGCTGCCCGGCGCCGGCCAGATGAAGGATGCGCTCGCCCAGGTCGACGACAGCCAACTGGATCGGCTGCAGGCCATCATCCGGGGGATGACGCCCGAGGAGCGCGCCGACCCCAAGATCATCAACGCGTCGCGGCGGCTGCGCATCGCCAACGGCTCCGGCGTGACGGTGTCCGAGGTCAACCAGCTCGTCGACCGCTTCTTCGAAGCCCGCAAGATGATGTCGTCGATGCTGGGCGGCATGGGCATCCCCGGCATGGGCCGCAAGTCGGCCACCCGAAAGGCCAAGGGCGCCAAAGGCAAGAAGGGGAAGAAGGGGGCCCGCGGTCCGACGCCGCCCAAGGCCAGGAACCCCCTCGGTGCGGGGCTGCCCGGGATGCCGGCCGGATTCCCCGACCTGTCGCAGATGCCCGAAGGCCTCGACGAGTTGCCGCCCGGCCTGGCCGACTTCGACCTGTCCAAGCTGAAGTTCCCGGGCAATCCAGGAAGAAAGTAGCCGCGCCGTGCGGCTGCACCTGCGGGGCCGATCTCTTTCTGGGCTGCCCGACGGGACGGAAACCGAACTATGGATCGTCGACGGCCGCATCAGCGCCGAGCCCGTCCCCGGGGCTGACACCGCGTTTGACGGCGGCTGGATCCTGCCCGGGCTGGTCGACGCGCACTGCCACGTGGGGCTCGGTCAGCACGGCGAAATGCCCCTCGACGAGGCGATGGCCCAGGCCGAGACGGAACGCGACGCCGGCGCCCTGCTCTTGCGCGACTGCGGCTCACCCACCGATACCCGCAGCCTCGACGACCACGACGACCTGCCGCGGATCATCCGGGCGGGCAGGCACCTGGCCAGGCCCAAGCGCTACATCGCGGGCTTCGCCGTCGAGCTCGAGGACGAGTCGGGGCTGCCGGCGGCGGTGGCCGAGCAGGCGAAGCGCGGCGACGGTTGGGTCAAGCTCGTCGGCGACTGGATCGACCGCGGCATCGGCGACCTGGCGCCGCTGTGGTCCGACGAGGTGCTCAAGGCCGCCATCGCCGCCGCGCACGCCCACGGCGCCCGGGTCACCGCGCACGTCTTCGGCGAGGATGCCCTGCCCGGGCTGATCAAGGCCGGCATCGATTGCATCGAACACGGCACCGGGCTGACCGACGACACCGTCGCGCTGATGCTGGAGCACCGCACCGCGCTGGTGCCGACGCTGATCAACACCGAGAACTTCCCCGGCATCGCCGACGCCGCCCAGAAGTATCCGACCTACGCCGCCCACATGCGCGACCTGTACGCCCGCTGCTACGAGCGGACCGCCGCGGCCCGGGAGGCGGGCGTGCCCATCTACGCCGGCAGCGACGCCGGCAGCACCGTCGCGCATGGCCGCATCGCCGACGAGGTCGAGGCCCTCAAGGGCATCGGGATGAGCCCGACCGAGGCGCTGGGCGCCGCCTGCTGGGACGCCCGGCACTGGCTGGGCCGGCCGGGCCTCGAGCACGGGGCGCCGGCCGATCTGGTGTGCTACACGCAGGACCCGCGGTCGGGTCCGGGCGTGCTGAACCGGCCCGATTTGGTGATACTGCGCGGCAACGCGTTTCGGCCGAGTGGCCGGCGCGGCGCGGTTGGGTGATCGCGGCTAGGATCGCGTGATGGCGTTGGCCAGCGGCGCGACGTTTGCCGGATATGTGATCGCGCGGAGGCTGGGTTCCGGGGCGAGCGGTGACGTCTACCTGGTGCAGGACCCCCGGTCGAAGCGGTGGCGGGCGCTGAAAGTTCTCACGCCGGCCATCTCGACCGACGCCGCATTCCGCCGGCGATTCCAGGCGGAGACCCCGGCCGCGGTGAATCTGCGTCATCCGCACATCGTCGCGGTGGAGGAGCGGGGCGAGTTTCGCGGCCGGCTCTACCTGGCGATGGAGTACGTCGAAGGCATCAGCGCCGCCCAGCTCATGGCCGACCGGTTCCCGGCGGTTGCACCGGTCGGTGAGGTGCTGGCCATTGTCACCGCCGTCGCCGACGCCCTCGACCATGCGTACGACCGCTGGCTGCTGCATCGCGATGTCAGACCGGCCAACATTCTGCTGGCCGGTAGGGGCGAGGCCGAGCAACGCATCCTGCTCAGCGACTTCGGGATAGCCCGCATGCCGCCCGCCGACGCCGCCGCGGTGGGGTACGCCGCGCCCGAGGAGCGCAACGGCGCCGACATCGACGGCCGGGCCGATCAGTACTGCCTGGCCGCGACGGCGGTCTACCTGCTGACCGGCACGCCGCCGGCCGAGCCCGCGGGCAGGCTCAGCGACCAGCGTCCGGAACTGGCGCGGCTGGACTCGGTGTTCGCCAAAGCGCTTGCCGCCAGCCCGGCCGACCGCTTCGCGACCTGCCGCGAGTTCGCCGCCGCCGCCGGCGAACACGCCGGCGTCTCCGTCGCCGACGGTCGGCCCGACGCGGCCGTCGTCGCCGAATATCCTGCCTACGCCCGGCCCGCGATCGGGGACGCCAAACGCGCCACGTCGGCCGCGAGGGTAGGGTCGGCGCTCCGCAAGCCGCCGGCGCGGGGCGCGGCGCCGCGTTCGACCGGGTCGCCGCCTCGCCGCGCGGGCGGCTCGCCGCCCGCCGCACCCCTGGGGCCGCCCGCCGGTGCGCCTGGGGTTGCGCCGAGGATGCGCCAGGCGCGCAGGGTCCTGTTCGGAGCCGCAGCGGCGGTGCTGGGCGTGATGCTGGTCGCGTTCGGCTTCGTCATCGGCCGCACCACCGGCGCGAACGCCGGCCGGGCGACCGTCACGTCGTCGCCGGTGTCGTTCGCCGTGCCGCCGGTGCCGGCCGCCGCGCCCGCCGCGCCCGTTTCGCTCGACGGCAGCTACCGCCTCCAGGTTCAGCGCTCCAAGCAGACCTTCAACTACGTCGCCGACCCGCAGCCGCCGGACGTGAACACCTGGTGGGCGATCCGCTCGTCGTGCACCGCGGCCGCGTGCACCGCCGCCGCGGTGCAGCTCGACGACGGAGACCATCAGCGGGCGGCTTCGGCGGCCGGGCGTGAGCTGATCATGCGGTTCAAAGACGGTCGGTGGCAGTCCGCGCCGGAGGAGGTGCAGGTCGCCTGCGTGGGGCCGGACGGGCTCGCCCAGACCCAGGCGACGACGGTGGTGCTGTCGCTGCGCCCGCAGCCGCGGGGGGAGTTCGTCGGCGAAGAGACCGTCACGGTGCAGACCGGCGAATGTGGGCAGCGATCGGCCGTGATGCGCATCCCTGCGGTGCTGAGCCGCAGCGGCGACGTGCCGCCCGCCGTAAGCGGGCTGGGCCCGGCGACGGCCGGCCCCGCTTCGCCGGTCCCATCGGCCTCCGGCCCGCACCGCTGACACCGCCGCCACACGCCGCAGAGATCGCCGGGGACCCGGAAAAGATTGCGAGTGCTTGCTATCTATGTTACGGTTCCCGCAACCGGACAGCTTGGAGGAAGCAATGGCCTACGACGTGATCATCCGCGACGGACTCTGGTTCGACGGCACCGGTCGCGCGGCGCAGACGCGAACCCTCGGCATCCGCGACGGCGTGGTGGCGACGGTTTCGGACGGCCCACTCGACGAGACCGGCTGCCCGGAGGTGATCGACGCCGCCGGCAAGTGGGTCGTCCCGGGCTTCATCGACGTGCACACCCACTACGACGCCGAGGTGCTGCTGGACCCGGGGTTGCGCGAGTCGGTGCGCCACGGCGTCACGACCGTGCTGCTGGGCAACTGCTCGCTGTCGACCGTCTACGCCGACTCCGAGGACGCGGCCGACCTGTTCAGCCGGGTCGAGGCGGTGCCGCGCGCATACGTGCACGGCGCCTTGGCGTCGAACAGGACGTGGTCGACGGCGGCGGAATACGTCGACGCGATCGATGCCCTGCCGTTGGGGCCGAACGTCGGCTCGCTGCTTGGGCATTCGGATCTGCGGACCGCGGTGCTCGGGCTCGACCGCGCAACCGACGCCGCCGTCACGCCGACCGACGCCGAGTTGGAGAAAATGGCGGCGCTGCTCGCCGAGGCGCTGGACGCCGGGATGCTGGGCATGTCCGGCATGGACGCCGCGATCGACAAGCTCGACGGCGACCGCTTCCGCTCCCGCGCCCTGCCGTCCACCTTCGCGACATGGCGCGAACGCCGCCGGCTGATCAAGGTGTTGCGCAAGCGGGGCCGCATGCTGCAGAGCGCGCCCGACGTCGACAACCCCTCGTCGGGGTTCATGTTCTTCCTGACCAGCAGCCGAATCCTGAATCGCGGCAAGGGTGTTCGGATGAGTCTGCTGGTGTCCGCCGACGCCAAGTCGATGCCGCTGGCGGCGCACGTCTTCGGCCTCGGCACCCGTGTGCTCAACAAGTTGCTGGGTTCCAGCGTCCGTTTCCAACACCTGCCGGTTCCGTTCGAGTTGTACTCCGACGGAATCGATTTGCCGGTCTTCGAGGAGTTCGGCGCCGGGACGGCGGCGCTGCACCTGCGCGACCAGTTCGAGCGCAACGAACTGCTGGCCGACGAGTCCTATCGGCGGCGGTTCCGCAAAGAGTTCGACCGCATCAAGCTCGGGCCGTCGCTGTGGCACCGCGACTTCCATGACGCGGTGATCGTCGAATGCCCCGATAAGTCGTTGATCGGCAAGAGCTTTGGCGCAATCGCCGACGACCGCGGCTTGCACCCGCTCGACGCGTTCCTCGACGTGCTCGTCGAGAACGGCGAGCGCAACGTGCGATGGACGACCATCGTGGCAAACCACCGCCCCAGGCAGCTGAACAAGCTGGCCGCCGAGCCGAGCGTGCACATGGGCTTCTCCGACGCCGGCGCCCACCTGCGCAACATGGCCTTCTACAACTTCGCCCTGAAGCTGCTCAAGCGAACCCGGGACGCCCACCTGGCCGGCACGCCGTTTCTGTCCACCGAACGGGCGGTGCACCGCCTGACCGGCGAGTTGGCGGAGTGGTTCGGCATCGACGCCGGCACGCTGCGCGAGGGTGACCGGGCGGACTTCGTGGTGATCGACCCCGCCGGTCTCGACGATTCGGTGGACGCCTACCACGAGGCGGAGGTGCCCTTCTACGGCGGCTTGCGGCGCATGGTCAACCGCAACGACGACGCCGTGGTCGCCACGGCCGTCGGAGGCGCAATCGTCTTCTCCGGCGGGCAATTCCGCGAGGGCTACGGAAGCACCGTGAAGTCCGGCCGGTACCTGCGGGCGGGTGCCCGGCGGGCGGCCGGCCGGCGGACCGCCGCCGTCGGCGCCTGAGATGGCCAGGACCCAGCAGCAGCGCCGCGAGGAGACCGTAGGCCGTCTCCTCGAGGCCTGCATCGACAGCATCGTCGAGGTCGGCTACGCCCGCGCGTCCGCGGCGGTGATCACCAAGCGCGCCGGGGTATCGGTGGGCGCCCTGTTCCGGCACTTCGAGACCATGAGCGACTTCATGGCGGCGACGGCGTCCGAGGTGCTGCGCCGCCAGGTGGAGTCGTTCACCAAGCAGGTTGCCGAGATACCCGCCGACCGCCCGGCGCTGGAGGCCGCCCTGACCATCCTGCGGGACATCACCGGCACCCCGACGAACGCCGTGTTGTACGAACTGATGATCGCCGCCCGCACGGACGCAAAGCTCAACGCCCACCTGCGCGACGCGCTCGGCCCCTACACCGCCAAGATCTATGAGGCCGCCCGGGCGTTGCCCGGCGCCGACGGCTTTCCGGAGGAGACGTTCCCGGTGCTGGTCGCCCTGCTGACGAACGTCTTCGACGGCGCGGCGCTGGTGCGGGGGGTGCTGCCGGATCCCGACATCGAAGAGCGACGGATCGCGCTGCTGACCGCCCTGATCACCGGCATGATGCCGGCTGACTAGGGGGCCCGGCGTCTGCCGGCGCTCTACTACAGCGAGCCGACGCCGGTCTCCGGGTTGAGCGCGAAACCCCAGTCGAAGAGGCTGGCGGCCTGGTCCCAGTAGGTGGGACCGCCCCCCTTCACCAGCCCATACATCATCGCGATCACCAGGCGCCGGCCGCCGCGGGCGGCCGCTCCGACGAAGGTCTTGCGGGCGGCGTCGGTGAAGCCCGTCTTGCCGCCGATGGCGCCGGGATAGCGCTGCAACAGTTCGTCCTGGTTGGTGATGGGGTGATCGCCGTTGTCGCCGGGGAACATCGCCGACGGCTCGGCGGTGATCTGGGCAAAGATTGGGTTGGCCATGGCGGCGCGGAAGATGACGGCCAGGTCGTGCGCCGTCGACGCGCCGGAGCCGGCAGGGCCGTCCAGCCCGGACGGGGTCGCGGCGTGGGTGCCCATCGCGCCCAGGGACGCGGCCTTGGCGTTCATCTTGGCCACGGTGGCGTCCGCGCCGCCCAGCATGTGTGCCAGCGTGTTCGCGGCGTCGTTGCCCGAGACCAGAAGCAGGCCGTCGAGCAGCTGGCGCGCGGTGTACGTCCGGCCCGGCTTGATGCCGACACAGTTGCACTCGACCTCGGTGTCCGCCGCGTCGGCGACGACGGTCTGGTCCAGGCTCACCTGGTCCAGGGCCACCAGCGCCAGCAGCACCTTGATGGTGCTCGCGGGCGGGTGGGCGACGTCCTGGTCGCGGCCGGCGAGCACCTGGCCGCTGTCCATGTCGGCCACGATCCACGTCTGGGCCGGGCCGTCGGGGATGGGCACCGAGCCGACCGGCTGCATGCTGTCGGCCCGGGAAGTCGCCACCCCGACCGTGGCTCCGCACGTGCTGATCGTCAGCCGCAGCGGCGATCGCCCCCATCAGCTTGCGCATGGGCGCAGAGTTTAACTTCTGTGGTCAGGCAAACGCTATGGGCGCTACCGCCAGGGCATGGCCTTCCACGGGTAGAAGGCGCCGGTCCCGGCGTCGAGGATGCCGGAACCGTCCCAGTCGTAGTCGTGACAGGCGTTGCCGTCCCACGGGACGGGTCGGCCCGCGGGCACCGGGTCGCCGGTGCGCAGACTCAGCCCGGGCCGTCGACCGTGCGTCCGAGGTAGGCCATGAGCCGTGCCGTCGGCGACGCCTCCGGCGGAGCGGATCGCGCCGGTCCGAACGCGCCGGGCCGCCGCAGCATCTCCTGCGGCAGCGACTCCACGAGCCCACCGCACAGCGCCAGCAGGTGGTCGGGCAACTCGACCGGCCGACCCTGCGAGCGCTGGACGTCCCAGCTGTGCAGAGCCAGGTCGGCGACCGGATAGATCAGGGCCCGGCGCAGCGGAACCTCGCCTTCCGGCGACACCCGCACGGCGTCGAGGTCGGCCGCGGGCAGGGCGTCCTGCAGCCGCGCCGCGAGCTCGCGAAGCCTCGCCGCGGGGTCCTCGCACATCCAGTCCGACGGCTGGGAGGGACCGCGCCAGATCGGTTGGTCCTCGACGAGCGCAACGATCTTCGCCGCGCTGCCCATGGCGTGGCCCACCAGTTCGCGCACGCTCCAGCCCTCCAGATTGGACGGCTGGTCCCAACCCTCGGACGGAACCTGCCCCACCGCATCGAGGAGCAGCCCGAACGCCTCGGTGGCCAGCGTGCCGATCCGCGCGGCGGGGTCGTTCATGAGCACATCGTAGGGCCAGCGGCTTCGCGTTTCCGGTGAACCGGACGCAGGTCTCGTGTTGAATCGACGCATGTTGAGCCTGGCCGAAATTTCCGACCGCTTGGAGATCCAGCAGCTGCTGGTCGACTATTCCACCGCCATCGATCAGCGCCGATTCGACGATCTCGACAAGGTGTTCACGCCGGACGCCTACATCGACTACACCGCTCTGGGTGGTATCGAGGGGCGTTATCCCGAGGTGAAGAAGTGGTTGGCCGAGGTGTTGCCGAACTTCCCGGTGTACGCCCACATGCTGGGCAACTTCTCGGTGCGCATCGACGGGGACACCGCGTCGTCGCGGGTGATCTGCTTCAACCCCATGGTGCTCGGCGGGGACAGCGGTCAGGTGCTGTTCTGCGGGCTGTGGTACGACGACGAGTTCGTCCGCACCCCCGAGGGGTGGCGGATGACCCGCCGGGTGGAGACGAAGACCTTCCAGAAGGTCATGTAGCCGCAGCCTGATGGCGGCGACCCGCAGCGCCCGGCTTCGCCGCGCTCGCGATCGCCGCAGCCTGATGGCGGCGACCCGCAGCGCCCGGCTTCGCCGCGCTCGCGATCGCCGCAGCCTGATGGCGGCGACCCGCAGCGCCCGGCTTCGCCGCGCTCGCGATCGCCGCAATTTCCGCCGGGAGGCGGTGCTCTGGCACAATGGGCGGCTGTCCACCCTGCGGTTACGGCCGCTCGGTGGTCATACACGCGAGGCAAAACCGGATCGGGCATCCCGCCCGCTCGCTGAATTGCAGCGTGACACACACAGGAGAAGTCGCTCAACCATGGCTGTGAAGATCAAGCTCACCCGGCTCGGCAAGATCCGCAATCCCCAGTACCGCATCGCCGTCGCCGACGCCCGCACCCGGCGCGACGGCCGCTCCATCGAGGTCATCGGCCGGTATCACCCGAAGGAAGACCCGAGCTTCATCGAGATTAACTCCGAGCGCGCCCAGTACTGGCTTTCCGTCGGGGCCCAGCCCACCGAGCCCGTGCTCAAGCTGCTCAAGATCACCGGTGACTGGCAGAAGTTCAAGGGGCTGCCCGGCGCCGAGGGCCGCCTGAAGGTCGCCCCGCCCAAGCCCAGCAAGCTCGAGCTGTTCAACGCCGCGCTGGCCGCGGCCGACGGCGCGCCCACCACCGAGGCCGCCAAGCCGAAGAAGAAGGCGCCGGCGAAGAAGGCCGCCGCCAAGGCCGCCCCCGAAGCCGCCCAGGAAGCCGCTGAAGCCGCCGCCGAGGCCCCGGCCACCGAGGCTTCTGAGGCGCCGGTCGCCGAGGCTGCTGCCCCTGAGGCCCCGGCCGCCGAGCAGTCCGAGTCGACGGAAAGCTGACCCGGATGAGCACTGTCGTCGTCGACGCTGTCGAGCATCTGGTCCGTGGCATCGTGGACAACCCCGACGATGTCCGTGTCGACCTCGTGACCAGTCGGCGCGGAAGGACGGTGGAAGTCCACGTCCACCCCGACGACCTGGGCAAGGTGATCGGTCGCGGGGGACGCACCGCGACCGCGTTGCGCACGCTGGTCGCCGGGATCGGCGGGCGCGGCATCCGCGTCGACGTGGTGGACACCGACCAGTAGCGGAGCGCTGCTCATGGAACTCCGTTGGAGTTGACCGTCGGGCGCGTCGCCAAAGCGCACGGCATCGGCGGCGAACTTGTGGTGGAGATCCGCACCGACGATCCCGCCGATCGGTTCATGCCCGGAAACACGTTGCGCGGCAAAGCCCCTCGCGGCGGCCCGGAATGCGACTACGTCGTCGAAAGCGTCCGCGAGCACGGTGGGCGGCTGCTGGTGCGGTTGGCCGGAATCAATGACCGCGACGCCGCGGAGAGCTTGCGGGGCACCCTGTTCGTGGTGGACTCCGGGGACCTGCCGCCGATCGACGAGCCGGACACCTACTACGACCATCAACTCGAGGGCCTTCGGGTCCGGACGACGACGGGGCAGGACGTCGGCGTCGTGACCGAGGTGTTGCACACCGCCGCGGGGGAGTTGCTGGCGGTGCGGCGCGGATCGGGTCCCGGATCGAGCGAAGCCCTGGTGCCCTTCGTCGGCGCGATCGTCACGTCGGTGTCGCTGGCGGACGGCTCGGGCCCGGGGCTGATCGAGATCGACCCGCCCGAGGGGCTGCTCGACCTCGCATGAGAATCGACGTCGTCACGATATTCCCGGCCTGCCTGGCCCCGCTGCGAGAATCTTTGCCCGGCAAGGCGATTCACTCGGGCCTGGTCGACCTGCGCGTGCACGACCTGCGTCACTGGACGCACGACGTGCATCACTCGGTCGATGACGCCCCCTACGGCGGGGGTCCCGGGATGGTCATGAAGGCGCCGGTGTGGGGCGATGCGCTGGACGAGATCTGCTCCGCCGAAACTCTTTTGGTGGTCCCGACTCCCGCGGGCTCGTTGTTCACCCAGGCGACCGCGCAACGATGGAGCGCCGAGGCGCACCTGGTGTTCGCCTGCGGCCGCTACGAGGGCATCGACCAGCGGGTCGTCGAGGACGCGGCCCGGCGGATGCGCGTCGAAGAGGTGTCGATCGGCGACTACGTGCTGCCGGGCGGAGAGTCGGCGGCGGTGGTGATGGTCGAAGCGGTGGTGCGGCTACTCGCCGGCGTGCTGGGCAACCCCGCGTCGGTGTCCGATGATTCGCACTCTCCGGCGCTGGACCGGTTGCTGGAGGGGCCGAGCTACACCCGGCCGCCGAGCTGGCGCGGCCTCGACGTGCCCGAGGTCCTGCTTTCGGGCGATCACGCGCGAATCACCGCGTGGCGCCGCGACGTCTCGCTGCAGCGCACCCGGGAACGTCGCCCGGACCTCGCCCCGCCCGGGCGAAGAGACGCGGAGGCCCCGCGACACGCCAAAGAATAGGCACTTCTGCGCCTGTTCGACCCGCCGGAGGAGCGTCAGATCCGGCCGTCGGGAAACATGGTCCTGACGGCGCGGGTGATGGTGTCCCGGGCCGTCGCGTCATCGGAGGGCTGCAGCGACTCCACCACCATGATGTAGCGGCGGTCCGCGCCGACCACCCCGGTCGACAGGTGCATCCAGTCGGCGCCGATGCAGCACATCCAGCCCTGCTTGACCGCCACCGGCTCGGCATACAGGCCGTCCGGAATGCCGAACCGCTGCGGGTAGCCGTCGGCCCCGTTGGGGGTGGACTGGGCCAGGTCGTTGACGATGATCCTGGCCCGCTCCGGCGGCAGCCCGCCGGAGCCGTCGAGCAGCATCTCGTAGTAGCGGATCAGGTCGGTCACCGAGCTCATCGTGTTCCACCAGCGCCCGTCGCTGGGCGGGGTGGTCGACGTCAGCCCGTAGCGGGCCGCCACCGCGGTGATGATGGCGTCTCCGCCGCCCTGGTCCCAGAACTTCTCGGCCGCGCCGTCGTCGGAGGACTGCAGCATGACGTCCAGTGCCTGGCGGTCTTCCGCGCTCAGCGGCGCCTTCCCCTGGACCTCGTGCAGCAGCAGGTCGTCGGCGATGAACAGCTTGGCCACCGACGCGGTCCCCACGATCTGGCTGTTGCCGTTGGAGACCAGCTGGTTGGTGGCGCGGTCGAGCACCGCCACCGCCAGGGACGCGCCGCTGGCGGCAGCCTCGTCGGTGGCCCGCTGCACGCGCGACTGCAGCGTGCTGAAGGTGCTCGCGGGTGCCGCCTGGGCCGGTGCCATCGCCTCGAACAGCAGTTCGGCCAGCTGCGGTGGCTGTGACTGGGGCTGCGACTGGGAGGAGACCGGTGCGACGTGTACCGGCGCGCTCTGGGCCTTCGCATGCACTTTGGCCTCGCAGCCGGCGGCGACCACCACCGTCACCGCCACCGTGGCGGTGAACAGCGTCAACGGCCGAACCGGCATTTCTCCGAGCCCTTCCTTCGGCGTGCAGGTGCGAAAGAGCCGAGCCGCGTGCCATCTGCCCCGGGCATCGCGCTGAGAAGATACGGGTAGGACGTGCGCGTGCTGACCCCAGACATATGTACCACTCACCAGCGTGTTTGGCTCGTCGTAACCCGGCGATTTTCATGTGATTTTCTGCAGATGCGGGCCGTCTGGCACAATTGGTCAGTTGTCTCCAGCGGATGTCGGCCGGCAGGGCCGCTTTCCCGCCCGCTGCGAGACGCGCCGAAGCAACCATTGGCCCGGCGACCGCCTCACGCCCGCGTGGGGGCGGACGCCGCGAGCCCGACCTCGAGGAAGTGTTCTGCAGATGAACCGGCTGGACTTTGTCGACCAAGCGTCGCTGCGCGACGACATCCCGGTGTTCAGCCCGGGTGACACCATCAACGTGCACGTCAAGGTCATCGAGGGCGCCAAGGAGCGGATCCAGGTCTTCAAGGGCGTGGTGATCCGCCGGCAGGGCGGCGGCATCCGGGAGACCTTCACCGTGCGCAAGGAGAGCTACGGCGTCGGCGTCGAGCGGACCTTTCCGGTGCATTCACCCAACATCGATCACGTCGAAGTGGTTACCCGTGGCGACGTCCGCCGCGCGAAGCTGTACTACCTGCGTGAACTCCGCGGCAAGAAAGCCAAGATCAAGGAGAAGCGCTGAGCCGGCCCGCTCCGGCGGGCGCTCACGTTCGCCTCGGCGCTCCCACGTCGCCTCGGCGACATGACAGCGTGCTGGCTACGCTGATCTCGTGACCGACACCCCGGATTCGCCTGAGCCCCAATCCGACGCAGGCCAGCCCGAGCCGAAGGTCTCCGCCTCCGATCCCGCCGCGCCCTCCGTGGCGGCCCCGCCCCCCGAATCATCCGACCCCCCGCAGCCGGCCGAACCCGAGCCCAAAACGAAGTCGACGCTCCGCGAACTCGCGATCCTGGCGGTCATCGCGGTGGTCCTCTACTACGTCATGTTGACGTTCGTCGCGCGCCCGTACCTGATCCCGTCGGAGTCCATGGAGCCCACCCTGCACGGGTGCGCGGGCTGCGTCGGCGATCGGATCATGGTGGACAAGGTCATTTACCGGTTCGGCGACCCGCATCCGGGCGACGTGATCGTCTTCAAGGGACCGCCCTCGTGGAACAGGGGATACAAGTCGATCCGCTCCAACAACACGGTGCTGCGCTGGGTGCAAAACGCGTTGTCGTTCGTCGGATTCGTTCCGCCCGACGAGAACGACCTGGTCAAGCGCGTGATCGCGGTCGGCGGCCAGACGGTGGAGTGCCGCGCGGACACCGGGTTGACGGTCGACGGCAAGCCGCTCAAAGAGCCGTATCTGGACCCGGCGACCATGATGGCCGACCCCGCGGTGTATCCGTGCCTGGGCAGCCAGTTCGGGCCCGTCCACGTCCCGCCGGGACGGCTGTGGGTGATGGGGGACAACCGGACCCACTCCGCCGACTCCCGCGCCCACTGCGAGAGCGTCCCCGCCGACGCGCTCAAGGAGATCCTGTGCACCGGCGATCCGAATTCGGGCACCGTGCCGGTGTCCAACGTCATCGGGAAGGCCAGGTTCATCGTGTGGCCGCCGTCGCGGTGGGGTGGTGTGAGTTCGGTAAACCCCCAGCAGAGCCGGTAGCCGTGGCTCGAATATGACACGGACGTGGCCGCCGCGGACGGTGATCCGCAAGGCCGGGGGTCTGCGGACGCTGGAGTCGGCCCTGTATCGCAGCGGCCTGGGGCCGGTGGCCGGGGTGGACGAGGTGGGCCGCGGCGCCTGCGCGGGCCCGCTGGTGGTGGCGGCCTGCGTGCTGGGGCCCGGCCGACTGGAAAGCCTTGCCGCGCTGGATGACTCGAAGAAGCTGACCGAGGCGGCGCGGGAGCGGCTGTTCCCGCTGATCCGTCGCTACGCGCTGGCGTACCACGTGGTGTACATCCCTCCGGTGGAGGTGGACCGCCGCGGCGTGCACGTCGCCAACATCGAAGGCATGCGCCGTGCCGTGGCCGGCCTGTCCGTGCGGCCCGGCTACGTGCTCAGCGACGGGTTCCGGGTGCCCGGGCTGCCGGTCCCGTCGTTGCCCGTCATCGGTGGTGACGCGGTGGCGGCCTGCATCGCCGCG
Source organism: uncultured Actinomycetota bacterium (assembly GCA_963824505.1). Taxonomy (GTDB): domain Bacteria; phylum Actinomycetota; class Actinomycetes; order Mycobacteriales; family Mycobacteriaceae; genus Mycobacterium. Next base: position 213,023 of record CAWGPS010000018.1, on the reverse strand, counting down.
GCCAGCGTGCTGGCGAAGGTCAGCAGGGACCGGTTGATGGTGGCCATGGACGCCGATCACCCCGGCTACGGCTTCGCCGAGCACAAGGGCTACAGCACGCCGGCGCACAGCACGGCGCTGACGGAGCTCGGACCCTGCACGCAGCACCGCTATTCGTTCATCAACGTTCGGCGGGTGGCGGCCGGGCCGGGCTCCCGCGTGGTGGCCGAGTGCAAACCCGACCCTCCGGCCGAGAGTCGCGGATACCGGTGAGGAAAGATGGGACGCGGGTTCCCACCCGGCGACGACGCGGGCTGCCTGTGCCGGAACAGGCTCGAACGCGTGGCCGGGCACGTTGTCTCCGAGAAGGACGTCCGAACAGATGAGTCGCAGATGAGTGCGGAAGATCTCGAAAAGTACGAAACCGAGATGGAGCTCTCGCTGTACCGCGAATACAAGGACATCGTCGGTCAGTTCAGCTACGTCGTCGAGACCGAACGGCGCTTCTACCTGGCGAACAGCGTGGAAATGCTGCCCCGCAACGCCGACGGCGAGGTGTACTTCGAGTTGCGGCTGTCCGATGCGTGGGTGTGGGACATGTACCGGCCTGCGCGGTTCGTCAAGCAGGTGCGGGTGGTCACCTTCAAAGACGTCAACATCGAAGAGGTCGAGAAGCCCGAGCTGCGGTTGCCGGAGTGACCGGCCCAGGTCAGCTACGTTTTAGCTAGGCGTTGGGCTCGCCGTCCGACGGGAGTTGACCGCGCCGTTCGATGACGGCGCGCGCCACGTCGGCCAATTTGATGTTGAGCGCCTGGGAGTGGCGGCGCAGCAGGTCGAACGCCTGGTCTTCGGTCATGTCGTGCAGCAGCATCAACATGCCGACCGCCTTGCCGATCTCGCGGTTGCTGAGCAGCCCCCGGCGCAGGCTCGCGGCGTCGTCACCCTTGTTCACCGCGTTGATGGCCACACTGGCGAACGATGCGAGCACCGCCGCGCGCCCGGCGGACTCGGCGTCGAACGTGTTGGGGGTTTCGCTGAAGAGGTTCAGGGCGGCGCCCTTGCGCTTGTCGACCAGCAGCCGAAAACCCATGGCGCCGCGCACCGGGGTCTCCTCGACGAGGATCTTGGCGAGATTGGGCCACAGCGACGCGGTGGTCAGGTCCGGGTCGATCTGGGGCGTCTCCTCCTCGATCGCGTCGATGCAGGGGCCGTCGTTGGCGCGGCGCTCCAGCTCGTCGATCCGCTCGGCGAGACGGTCGCTCGCGCCGACGGTGACGTAACGGTCGTTGTCGCGCACCAGCAGGCTCGCGTGGTCGCAGCCGCGGACGATCAGGGTGGCGGCCACGCAGATGGCCGAGTACATCTCGGCGGCGTCCGAACCTTGGTAGATGATCTCGGCGAGGGCGGCGAACACCGTCGCCGGGTCGGCCGTCTCCCCGCCCGGCGCCGATCCGCCGTCATTAGGCTCGTCCACCATGCTTCGCCCCTCCTGAGCCGCGTGCCATGCGACACACGTCGGATAGCCGTAGATTATCGGTCCCCCGACGAGCCTCACACGCTACCTGTCCGGGTGGGGAGAGTCGGCGCGTTCCCGCAGGGGGCGCGCCCGACGGTGACTTTGCTCAACTGCTGTTTTCGAGGCGTCGCGGCGGGGAAGGCACCTCGGATGGGAATTACCGTCGCGGTGACCGGGCCAACTGGGGAGATCGGGATCTCGGCGGTGACGGCCCTCGAGCGCGAACCGGCGGTCGACGCCATCGTGGGGATGGCCCGTCGCCCGTTCGACCCGGCATCGCGGGGCTGGACGAAGACCACCTACCAGCAGGGCGACATCCTGGACCGCGACGCCGTCGACGCGCTGGTGGCGGAGGCCGACGTGGTCGTCCACCTGGCCTTCGTCATCATGGGCTCGCGGGACGAAAGCGCACGGATCAACCTGCAGGGCACGCAGAACGTGTTCGAGGCGGTGGTTGCCCGCGTCGCGTCGGGACGGCCGCGGCGCCTCGTCTACACCTCGTCGGTGGCGGCCTACGGCTACCACTCCGACAATCCCGTCCCGCTGACCGAGGACGTGCCCACCCGCGGCTCCACCGAGCATTACTACTCGGCCCAGAAGTCGGCATGTGAGGCGCTGCTCGCCGACATCACCCGGGATTCGCCGCTCGAGGTGTTCGTGCTGCGCCCGTGCATCGTCGCCGGACCCAACGCCACCGCCCTGGCCGACGCGATGCCGTGGAACCAGCTGCCCGGCCCGGTGCGCGCGATCGTCAAGGCGGTGCCGGTGATCAAGCCGGTCGTCCCCGACCCGGGTTTCCCGCTGCAGTTGGTCCACCACGACGACGTCGCGACAGCCATCGCGCTGGCGGCCACGACTCCGGCGCCGCCGGGGGCGTACAACATCGCCGGTGACGGCGTCGTGACGGTCGGTGACGTGGCGCGGGCGCTGGGCGGCCGGCCCGTGCGGGTCCCCGCGGTGGCCGCCTCGGCGGCGTCGGCGGCCATCTCCAAGGTGCCGAGAGTGCCGTCCATGCTCGAATGGCTGCACACCGCACGGACGTCGGTGGTGATGGACACCACGAAGGCCAAGACACAGCTCGGGTGGCGGCCCCTGCACTCCTCGGCGGAGACCCTGGCGGCTCTTGCGTCGGCGGTGTGATGCCGGTCGATGTAGGTTGACGTCGTGGGTCGGGTAACGGCGCGCCGGCCGGTCAAGCGCCTCACCGCCGAAGAATCGATCGCCCGGCCCGAGACGTTGGTCGTCGAGGAGCCGTTGGAAATCCGCGTCAACGGCGCGGCGGTCACCGTGACCATGCGCACGCCCGGGTCGGATATCGAACTGGCGCAAGGGTTTCTGCTCACCGAAGGCGTGATCGGCGACCGCGAAGACGTGCTGACCATCCGTTACTGCCCCGGCCAGCAGGCCGGCGGTGCGAACACCTACAACGTTCTCGATGTGACGTTGGCTCCCGGTGTCGCGGCTCCCGACCTGGACGTCACCCGCAACTTCTACACCACGTCGTCGTGCGGGGTGTGCGGCAAGGCCTCGCTGGAGGCGGTGCGGCTGAGTAGCCGGTTCTCGCCCGGCGCGGACCCGGCAACCGTCGCCCGGGCCACGCTGACGGCGATGCCCGGCAAACTGCGTTCGGAGCAGAGGCTTTTCGACAGCACCGGCGGCCTGCACGCGGCCGCGCTGTTCGGGGTGGACGGCACGATGCTCGTCGCGCGCGAGGACATCGGCAGGCACAACGCCGTCGACAAGGTCATCGGCTGGGCGCTCGAACATGGGCGGGTCCCGGTGCGCGCCTCGGTGTTGCTGGTCAGCGGGCGGGCGTCATTCGAGTTGACGCAGAAGGCCGTGATGGCCGGGATCCCCGTGCTGGCAGCCGTGTCCGCGCCGTCGTCGCTGGCGGTCTCGCTGGCCGAGGAGTCCGGCATGACGCTGGTCGCATTCCTGCGGGAGGACTCGATGAACATCTACACCAGGGCGGACCGGATCGCGTAGCCGTCCGCCCGAACGGGCTTGTGGACGGCCGCCGCACTGGGGATAAGCGGTCGTTGCGCATGAACGGCGGCCCACTCGTGTCGGGACCCCGGTGCAGCGTGGCCGACATGACGACCGAACAGACAATGACGCGCGGTGAACTCGGGGCGCTGGGCGAGGCGCTCGCGGTGGACCACTTGACCAGCCTGGGCCTGCGGGTCGTGACACGCAACTGGCGGTGCCGCTACGGCGAACTCGACGTGATCGCCTGTGACGAGGCCACCCGCACCGTGGTTTTCGTGGAGGTGAAAACTCGCACCGGCGACGGCTACGGCGGCCTGCCGCACGCCGTCACCGAGGCCAAAGTGCGCCGGCTACGCCGGCTGGCCGGGCTGTGGCTGGCCGGGCAGGACCGACGCTGGGCCGCGATCCGCATCGACATGGTCGGCGTGCGGATCGGACGCCGGCGCACCCCGGAGATCACCCACTTGCGGGGGATCGGCTGATGGCCCTGGGTCGCGCGTTCTCCGTCGCGGTGCGGGGCCTGGACGGGCAGATCGTGGAAATCGAAGCCGACATCACCTCGGGCCTCCCCGGCGTGCACCTGGTGGGCCTGCCCGACGCCGCCCTGCAGGAGTCCCGCGACCGCGTCCGGGCCGCGGTCGCCAACTGCGGCAACACGTGGCCCCAGGCGCGCCTGACGCTCGCGCTGTCGCCGGCGACCCTGCCCAAGATGGGATCCGTCTACGACATTGCCCTGGCGGCCGCCGTGTTGTCGGCGCAGCGGAAGAACCCGTGGGAACGCCTGGAGAAGGCGGTGCTGCTGGGAGAGCTGTCGCTGGACGGGCGGGTACGCCCGGTCCGCGGAGTGCTGCCCGCGGTGCTGGCCGCCAAACGCGAGGGCTGGCCGACCGTCGTCGTCCCGGTGGACAACCTGGCCGAGGCCAGCCTCGTCGACGGCATCGACGTGTGGGGGGTGCGCACGCTGCGGCAGCTGCAGAAGTGGCTGAGCGGGTCTGCGCCCCTGGTCGAACGGGTCAGCGGGGCAACCCCGGCGGCCGAGCCGTCGGCCGACCTGGCTGACGTGGTCGGCCAGTCGCAGGCGCGGTTCGCTGTCGAGGTGGCCGCCGCGGGCGCCCATCACCTGATGCTGACCGGGCCCCCGGGAATCGGGAAAACGATGCTGGCGCAACGCCTTCCGGGTTTGCTCCCGCCGTTGACGGAATGCGAGTCGCTGGAGGTCACCGCGATCCACTCGGTGGCCGGTTTGTTGTCGGGGGAGACGCCGCTGATCACCCGGCCGCCGTTCGTCGCGCCGCACCACAGCTCCAGCGTCGCGGCGCTGGTCGGCGGGGGATCGGGGCTGGCCCGGCCGGGCGCCGTGAGCCGGGCGCATCGCGGTGTGTTGTTCCTCGACGAATGCGCCGAGATCAGCGTGCGCGCGCTGGAGGCGTTGCGAACCCCGTTGGAGGACGGCGAAATCCGCCTTGCCCGCCGCGACGGGGTGGCGTGCTACCCGGCCCGGTTTCAGTTGGTGCTCGCCGCCAACCTGTGCCCGTGCGCGCCCGCCGATCCGCAGGACTGCATCTGCGCGGCGGTGGCCAAGCGGCGCTACCTGGGCAAGTTGTCCGGGCCGCTGATGGACCGGGTGGACCTTCGGGTCCAGATGCATCCCGTGCGCGCCGGGGCGATCTCGGGAGCCGACGGCGAATCGACGGCCCAGGTGCGCCGCCGGGTCGCGCAGGCGCGCAACGCCGCCGCGGAGCGGTGGCGGCCGCACGGGTTCGGCACCAACGCCGAAGTCAGCGGTGCGCTGTTGCGACGGAAGTTTCGCCCCGGCAGCGCGGCGATGGAACCGCTTCGTCAGGCGCTGGACCGTGGTTTGCTCAGCATCCGCGGCCTCGACCGCACGCTGCGGGTCGCGTGGAGCCTGGCCGACCTGGCCGGCCGGGGATCGCCGGGGCCCGAGGAAGTCACCACGGCGCTGAGCTTCCGGCAGGCGGGGGCGCAGCGATGAACGACCGGGCCTTGCGGGCGTGGGCATACCTGTCGCGGGTGGTCGAGCCGCCGTGTGCCGATCTCGCCGCGCTGGTGGACCGCGACGGCCCGGTGGAGGCGGCCGAGCGGGTCCGGCGCGGGCTGGTCGACGGCGACCTGGCGCGGCGAACCGAAGCCAGGCGTGCATTCGACCGCGCCGCGGAGGATCTCGACTTGCTGGCCGGTCGGGGCGGCCGGTTGATCACGCCCGACGCCGACGAGTGGCCGGCGCTCGCATTCGCGGCTTTCGGCAGCGGGGGCCGCTCTCGCGGGGGGCCGCCGCTGGCCTTGTGGGCCGTGGGCCCGGCGCGACTCGACGAGGTGGCTCTGCGCGCCGCCGCGCTGGTCGGCACGCGCGCAGCGACCGCGTACGGCGAGCACCTGGCTGCGGACCTGGCGGCCGGGCTGGTGGAGCGCGACGTCGCGGTGGTGTCGGGCGGCGCCTACGGCATCGACGGCGCGGCGCATCGAGCGGCGCTGAACGCTGAAGGGATCACCGTGGCGGTTCTGGCCGGCGGGATCGACGTCCCGTACCCCGCCGGGCACTCCTCGCTGCTGCACCGCATCGGGCAACACGGGCTGCTGGTCACCGAGTACCCGCCCGGCATTCGCCCGGCCCGGCACCGGTTCCTGACCCGCAATCGCCTGGTCGCCGCCACCGCGGGAGCCGCGGTGGTGGTGGAAGCGGGGCTGCGCAGCGGCGCCGCGAACACCGCGGCGTGGGCGCGGGCCTTGGGCAGGGTGGTGGCCGCGGTCCCCGGGCCGGTGACATCGTCGGCGTCGGCGGGGTGTCATGTCCTGTTGCGCAACGGCGCGGAACTGGTCACCCGGGCCGACGACGTCGTCGAGTTGGTCGGCCACATCGGCGAGCTCGCACCCGAGCAGCCGCACCCGGCGACGCCGCTGGACGGATTGAGCGACGCCGAGCGGCACGTGTACGAGGCCCTGCCGGGACGGGGCGCCGTCACGGTCGACGAGATCGCGATCGCATCCGGGCTGGCGCCCGAGCGGGTGCTCGGACCGCTGGCGATGCTGGAGTTGGCCGGATTGGCGCAGCGCGACGACGGCCGCTGGCGACTGGTCCGCATCGCTGCTGGCCGAACCGCCCGGCCGGCGCGGCTCGTATAGTCGCGTGGGTCGGGCAGGGACAGGCGGAACTGGACGGGAGCGCGAGTGGCAGGTCGACCTCTGCAGAGCTTCGAAGTCGTCGGTACCCGACAACTCACACCGCACATGGTCCGGGTGATGCTGGGCAGCAGTCACTTCGACGCGTTCGTGCCCAGCAAGTTCACCGACTCGTACGTCAAGCTGGCGTTTGTCGCGGGCGACGTCGACGTCGCCGCGTTGCCGCAGCCGTTGACGCTGGACAGCTTCGCCGCGCTGCCCCCCGAGAAGCGGCCGTCGGTCCGGACCATGACGGTCCGCCACGTCGACGTCGCGGCCCGCCAGATCGCGGTGGACATCGCGGTGCACGGCGAGCACGGTGTCGCGGGCCCGTGGGCCGCGTCGGCCCAAACCGGCCAGCCGATCTACGTGATGGGCCCCGGCGGCGCCTACACCCCCGACCCGGCCGCCGACTGGCATCTGTTGGCCGGCGATGAATCGGCGCTGCCGGCGATCTCCGCTGCGCTGGAGGCGCTGCCCGACAACGCTGTCGGCAAGGCGTTCATCGAGGTCGCGGGCCAGGAGGACGAGATCCCGCTGACCGCCCCGGAGGGTGTCGAGGTGAGCTGGGTATATCGCGGTGGCCGCGCAGACCTGGTTCCCGAGGACCGCGCCGGCGACTTCGCCCCACTGATCGAGGCCGTCACCACCGCCCAGTGGCTACCGGGTCGAGTGCACGTCTTCATCCACGGCGAGGCGCAGGCCGTGATGCACAACCTGCGCCCCTACATCCGCAAGGAGCGCGGCGTGGACGCGCAGTGGGCGTCGTCCATCTCGGGCTACTGGCGGCGCGGCCGTACCGAGGAGACGTTTCGGCAGTGGAAGAAAGAGCTTGCCGAGGCGGAAGCCGGGTCCCAGCCAGGGCCTTAGCCCGGGCTGGCACGCTCTACCGCATGGCACACTTCGGCGACTACCAGAACGAGATCTACCTGCAGGGCCTGGCCGGGGTGGTCCCGCCGCTGCCGATGGCCTTCGCCGACTGGGAGGCCAGGGCCAAGATGGCGCTGCCGCCGTCGATCTGGTCGTACGTCGCCGGGGGAGCCGGCGACGAGCGCACGCAGCGGGCCAACTGCGAAGTGTTCGAGCGGTGGGGTCTCGTCCCGCGGATGTTCGCCGGCGCCGCGCAGCGTGACCTGTCGGTCGACCTCTTCGGCCTGACGCTGACAGCGCCGGTGTTCCTGGCCCCGATCGGCGTCATCGGCCTCTGCGCACAGGACGGCCACGGCGACCTGGCCACCGCCCGCGCGGCCGCCCGCACCGGTGTGCCGATGGTGGCCTCGACCCTGTCCGTCGACCCGATGGAGGACGTCGCCGCCGCCCTGGGCGACACCCCGGGATTTTTCCAGCTCTACACCCCCAACGACCGCGAGCTGGCCGCCAGCTTCGTGCGCCGCGCCGAGGCGGCCGGCTTCAGGGGCATCGTCGTGACCCTCGACACGTGGGTCACCGGCTGGCGGCCCCGCGACCTCGGCACCGCCAACTTCCCCCAGTTGCGGGGCCACTGCCTGGCCAACTACACCAGCGACCCGGTATTCCGCGCCGGCCTGGCCCGCCCACCCGAGGAGGACCCGCAGGGCGCGGTGCTGCGCTGGGTGCAGGTCTTCGGCAGCGCGCTGTCCTGGGACGACCTGCCCTGGCTGCGCTCGCTGACCGACCTGCCGCTGCTGGTGAAGGGCATCTGCCACCCGGACGACGCCCGCCGCGCCAAGGACGGCGGCGTGGACGGCATCTACTGCTCCAACCACGGCGGCCGCCAGGCCAACGGCGGGCTGCCCGCCCTGGACTGCCTGCCGCCGGTCGTCGAGGCGGCCGACGGGCTCCCGGTGCTGTTCGACTCGGGCGTTCGCAGCGGCGCCGACGTCGTCAAAGCCCTCGCGCTGGGCGCGACGGCCGTGGGTATCGGCCGCCCGTACGCGTACGGCGTGGCGCTCGGCGGCATCGACGGCGTGGTGCACGTGCTGCGCACCATGCTCGCCGAGGCGGACCTGATCATGGCCGTCGACGGCTATCCCACGCTCAAAGATCTCACCCCGGACACGCTGCGGCGCGTCGACTGAGCCGGGCCCGCCACGCCTGCCAACGTGGAAACCGTGGAGGCGGTGCTCGACGAGTTCGATCAATACCTCGACCTGCAGTGCGGTCGCTCGGCGCACACCCGTCGGGCCTATCTCGGCGACCTGCGCTCGCTGTTCGCCTTCCTCGACGGGCGAGGGCTGGACGGGCTGAGCCTGCCGGTCCTGCGGTCGTGGCTGGCCACTTCGGCCGCCGCCGGGGCGGCCCGCACGACGCTGGCCCGTCGCACCTCTGCAGTCAAGGCGTTCACCGCGTGGGCGGTGCGGCGCGGCCTGCTGGCCGGTGATCCGGCCGCCCGGCTGCAGGTGCCCAAGGCGCACCGCACCCTGCCGGCGGTGCTGCGCCAGGACCAGGCGCTGCACGCCATGGCCGCCGCGAAATCCGGTGCGCAGCAAGGTGATCCGCTGGCGCTGCGCGACCGGCTGATCGTCGAGATGCTGTATGCCACCGGCATCCGGGTCAGCGAGCTGTGCGGGCTGGACATCGACGACGTCGACACCCACCACCGGCTGGTCCGGGTTCTCGGCAAGGGCAACAAGCAGCGCACCGCGCCGTTCGGGCTGCCGGCCGCCGAGGCGCTGCGCGCGTGGCTGAGCGACGGGCGTCCGGCGCTGGCGACCGCCGAGTCCGGGTCGGCCCTGCTGCTCGGCGCGCGCGGACGCCGCCTCGACGTCCGCCAGGCCCGCACCGTCGTGCACCAGACCGTCGCCGCGGTGGACGGCGCCCCCGACATGGGCCCGCACGGCCTGCGGCACAGCGCGGCCACCCACCTGCTCGAGGGCGGGGCGGACCTGCGCGTCGTCCAGGAACTGCTCGGCCATTCCAGCCTCGCGACCACACAGCTGTACACCCATGTCGCGGTGTCCCGGTTGCGGGCGGTGCACGAGCAGGCGCATCCGCGGGCCTAGGTGACGAAAAGTTACCGGTTGAGCGGCTTGAGCCGGACCGGCGTGGATTTCAGCAGGCCCAGCGGATCGACGTAGTGGGCGCCCGATGCCGGACCCCACATCGCGCCCCAGTGCAGGCACGCCGCGGCCCGGCAGCCGGCATGACCCGGCAGCAACGCACCGATCACCGTGTCGGCCGTGACCCGCTGACCGGCCCGGACGGTCGCGCGGACGGGCTCGTAACTGGTGTGCAGGCCGCCGGGATGGGCCAGCGCCACCACCGGCCGCCCGGCGAGCGGCCCGGCGAACACCACCGTCGCCTCCCCGGCGGCGTACACCGCCTCGCCGGCCGAGCCCGGCAGGTCCACGCCCCGGTGCCCGGGTTGCCAGTCGGGTGACGGCGCATCGAAAGCCCGCGCCACGGCGGGCGGCGGCCGCAGCGGCCACTCGAGCCGAGCGCCGTCGGCCGCCGCCGGTGCGACCCCTAGCAGGCACGAGCACACCGCGAGCCCCAGAACCCGTCGCACCGGATCAGTTCAGCGGCACCCGAAGCGCCCGCACCACTCACGGCCGCCGGTGCTGTGCATAACCACCCGCCGCGCCGGTGTAAACTGCTGGTCGCAGCTCGTTCGCGGGCTGACTTCGCGTGTCTGCACGTCGACTCTCGAGTGGCTCTGAGTGTCACCGGGAGTTCACACCGGATGCCGGGCGGTCCCAACCGGGTTTTTCCTGGCTGGGTCCGGCATCGCAGCAGGCACCAGGGCCGGGCCTCACCGAGGCCGGGCGACAACCGACGCAAGTAAGGCACACGCATGGCCGTAGTAACCATGAAGCAGCTGCTCGACAGCGGCACCCACTTCGGGCACCAGACCCGTCGCTGGAATCCCAAGATGAAGCGGTTCATCTTCACCGACCGCAACGGCATCTACATCATCGACCTGCAGCAGACCCTGACGTTCATCGACAAGGCGTACGAGTTCGTCAAGGAGACCGTGGCCCACGGCGGCACGGTGCTGTTCGTCGGCACCAAGAAGCAGGCGCAGGAGTCGGTGGCGGCCGAGGCGACGCGTGTCGGCATGCCGTATGTGAACCAGCGCTGGCTGGGCGGCATGCTCACCAACTTCTCCACGGTGCACAAGCGGCTGCAGCGCCTCAAGGAACTCGAGGCGATGGAACAGACGGGCGGGTTCGAGGGCCGCACCAAGAAAGAGATCCTCGGGCTGACCCGGGAGAAGAACAAGCTCGAGCGCAGCCTCGGCGGAATCCGCGACATGAACAAGGTGCCGTCGGCGGTCTGGGTCGTCGACACCAACAAGGAGCACATCGCCGTCGGCGAGGCCCGCAAGCTCGGCATCCCGGTGATCGCGATCCTGGACACCAACTGCGACCCCGACGAGGTCGACTACCCGATCCCGGGTAACGACGACGCGATCCGCTCGGCCGCGCTGCTCACCAAGGTGATCGCCTCGGCGGTCGCCGAGGGCCTGCAGGCGCGCGCCGGGCTCGGCCGCGGAGACGGCAAGCCCGAGGCTTCTGACTCGCTGGCGGCCGAGCCGCTCGCCGAATGGGAGCAGGAGCTGTTGGCTTCGGCGACGGCCACAGCTGCAACCGCTCCATCGTCTGGCCCCACCGAAGCCGCTGCGGGCGTAACCGAACCAAACCCCACGGAAGGCTGATCATTGGCGAACTTCACCGCTGCCGACGTCAAGCGGCTTCGGGAGCTCACCGGCGCCGGCATGCTCGACTGCAAGAACGCGCTGGCCGACAGCGACGGCGACTTCGACAAGGCCGTCGAGGCGCTCCGGATCAAGGGGGCCAAGGACGTCGGCAAGCGCGCCGAGCGCGCCACCGCCGAGGGCCTGGTGGCCGCCAAGGGCGGGGCGCTGGTCGAACTCAACTCGGAGACTGACTTCGTCGCCAAGAACGCCGAGTTCCAGGCCCTGGCCGACCAGGTGGTCGACGCGGCGCTGGCCGCCAAGGCCACCGACGTCGACACCCTCAAAGCGGCCAAGGTCGGCACTAAGTCCGTCGAGCAGGCCATCGCGGACCTGTCGGCCAAGATCGGCGAGAAGCTGGAACTGCGGCGCGTGCAGTACTTCGACGGCAACGTCGAGGCGTACCTGCACAAGCGGGCCGCCGACCTGCCACCGGCCGTCGGCGTGCTGGTCGAGTTCACCGGCGAAGACAAGGACGCCGCGCATGCGGTCGCCCTGCAGATCGCGGCGCTCAAGGCGCGCTTCCTGTCCCGCGACGAGGTTCCCGAGGACGTCGTGGCCAGCGAGCGCCGCATCGCCGAGGAGACGGCCAAGGCGGAGGGCAAGCCGGAGCAGGCGTTGCCCAAGATCGTCGAGGGTCGCCTTAACGGCTTCTTCAAGGACGCCGTGCTGCTGGAACAGCCGTCGGTGTCCGACAACAAGAAGACCGTCAAGGCGCTGCTCGACGAGGCCGGCGTCACGGTGACGCGGTTCGTCCGCTTCGAGGTGGGCCAGGCTTAGGTTCCAACTCCGAAGCGGCTAGCGTCGGAGCTATGCGACGCGTGCACGCTTTCGGTGATGATGCCCTCGGTGACCTCGACGCTGTCGGCGTGGCCGACGCCATTCGTGCCGGCAGGGTCGGCCGGGGCGAAGTGGTCGAGGCGGCCATTGCCCGCGCCGAGGCCGTCAACCCGGCCCTCAACGGATTGGTGCACCGGGCCTACCAGCAGGCGAGGGCGGCCTCGATAACCCCGGCGGGCAGCCCCGCGGACGGCCACTCCCGGTTCTTTGCAGGCGTCCCGACGTTGCTCAAGGACAACGTCGACATCGCGGGCCAGCCGACGATGCACGGCACCGACGCCTGGACGCCCTGGAACGCCACCTCCGACAGCGAGTTCACCAAGGTGTTCCTGGCCACCGGGCTGATACCCGTGGGCAAGACGCAGTTGTCGGAGTTCGGCTTCAGCGCGTCCGCCGAACACCCCCGCCTCGGCCCGGTCCGCAACCCGTGGGATACCGACTACAGCGCGGGCGCCTCGTCGTCGGGATCCGGTGCGTTCGTCGCCGCGGGCGTGGTGCCGATCGCGCACGCCAACGACGGTGGCGGCTCGATCCGCATCCCGGCGTCCTGCAACGGACTGGTGGGGCTGAAGCCGTCGCGCGGCCGGTTGCCGCTGGATCCGCACCTGCGCCGGATGCCGGTGGGCGTCGTCGCCAACGGCGTGGTGACCCGGTCGGTGCGCGACACGGCGGCGTTCTACCGCGAGGCGGAGCGCGTCTGGCGCAATCGGAAGCTGGCCCCGGTCGGCGACGTCACCGGGCCCGGCAGGCGGCGGCTGCGAATCGCCGTGCTGACCCGATCGGTGCAACGGGAGAGCAGTCCCCAGGTGCGGGAGCTGACGCTCAAGTCGGCCGGGCTCCTCGAGGAACTGGGCCACCGCGTCGAACACATCGACGAGCCGCCGGTGCCGGCCAGCTTCGTCGACGACTTCGTGCTCTATTGGGGTTTCCTGGCGCTGGCCCAGATCCGCGGCGGCCCACTGATGTTCGGCAAGACGTTCGACCGCGCGCGGCTGGACAGCCTGACCCTGGGGCTGGAGCGGCACTGCATCCGCAACGTCCACCGGCTACCGCTGGCGGTCATGCGCCTGCGCAGGACTCGGCGGCACACCGCGCGGTTCTTCGGTACCTACGACGCGGTGCTCACCCCCACCCTCGCCGACGAGACGCCCCGCATCGGGCACCTGGCACCCACCGACTACCACCAGGTCATCGACCGGCTGATCGACTGGGTCTCGTTCACCCCGCTGCAGAACGTCACCGGCGAGCCGGCGATTTCGCTGCCACTGGCCAAGTCCGCGGATGGCATGCCGGTGGGCATGATGCTGTCGGCCGACGTAGGGCAGGAAGCGCCGCTGCTGCAGCTGGCGTACGAACTCGAAGAGGCCCGGCCCTGGGCGCGGATTCAGGACTGAGGAGTCAGTCGGATCCGAGCTTCTCCAGCATCCGTTTGAACTCTCGCTGCTGAGAGGGCGTCAGCTTCCCGAGGATGCGGGCGTCGGCGTCGTGGACCGCGCTTTCCGCGCGTTTCAGCAGCCCGCGTCCGTGCGCGGTCAGCGTGGCCGGCAGCGCGCGCCCGGAGGACACCGACTCCGGCCGCGCCACCGCCCCGACGTCCTCGAGCTTGCGCAAGACCGTGTTCATGGCCTGAGGCGTGACGTTCACGTGCCGAGATAACTCGGCGCTGGACAGCCCGGGCGACTGCGAAAGAAGGCGCAGGCAAACGAATTCGGGAAGGGTCAAACCGATGGGCCCCAGCGCGGCCGAAACCTCCGGACGCAGGACGGTGGCCACCCGGTACAGCAGGTAGCCCAGCGGGGCGTCTTCGGCCGGAACCATGTCAGCGATCCTTACATACCGTCTGTACGCGGACGGCGATTGCCCCGCAGTCGACGGGGTAACCGGCAATGGGAGCAAGCCATGTTGCGCACCGGGTCGATGAGGAGTCGTGATGCCGAAGACGACGAAGGGCGGCAAGCCGAAGAAGAGCGAACTGCCCAGCACGCTGGAGCGTTCCGACGGCAAAGCCCAGCGGACTTTCGCGAAGACGCACGACGCGGCCGCTGACGAGTACGGCAGCGAGGAGCGCGCCCACCGGGTCGCCTACTCCGCGCTCAAGCACAGCTTCGAGAAGGTCGGCGACCACTGGGAGCCCAAGGAACGCAAGGGGCCGTCGGACGACCGGGCGAAGAGTGGCGGCCCCGGCGCCTCGGGTAGGTCGGCGGAGGGCGTCGATGCCAACGCGAGCAAGAAGCACCTGCTCGACGTGGCGCGCCGGCTCGACGTGCGCGGCAGGTCGAGCATGAACAAGTCCGAGCTGGTCGACGCGATCAAGAAGGAGAACCGCCGGGTCCGTGGCCGCTGAGCGGCGCCAGCTTCCCGAGCGGCGAGGTTTTTTTTGCAGTACCGTCCCTCTCCCGGCAACCGGGCGAGGCTCGCCGAGAAGTTCGCAATGGCCGCCTTGGTCGCCCCATGCGTCGCCACGGTCGGGCGTGTCGGAATTGACCGACGAACTGCCGATGATCGGACCCCCTGATGTGCGGCGCGCCGCCTCGGCGAGCTGGAAATAGGCACCGACGTTGAGCCAAAACGTGTAATCCCATTCGGCGCCGCCGATTTCGTCGAACCTTTTTGCGCATCATCGGGAAGGTATCGGGAAGGCGGCATTGTCGACGAGGATGTCGACGCCGCGGAGTTCTTGCGCCGCCCCGTCGATGACCGCGCGGCAGTGGTCGGCACAGGCTTCCGCTCCCCAATGGCCGGCCCGTCACCATGCCGCCGTGGGCATTGGGGCCAATGTGAAAACTGTGGCGTTGCAGGGTGCTTGGGCGCAAGACAAATATGCACATGCGCGGACGCTGCTTTCCGAATTCACGAACCGTTCGCGTTTGAATACACCGGCGAACGGATATGCGGCTTGCATGCTCTTTTCCCCATCCGGGGGGAATCAATGTCGGAGAAGAAAGGATAGAGCATGAAGTTCACTGCAACCGCCGCAAAGACCGCGATTGCCGCAGGAGGAATAGCTGCCGCGAGCGTATTCACCGCGGCAACCGCTGCCGCCGCGCCTCCCACCATTCAGGGCTTCGGCACCAGCGAACGCCTCGTCGACGGACCGATGGTCACCTCCTACACGGTGACCAACCTGGAGCCCAGCAACGCTGTGATACCGGGCTTCACCCCGCAAGGAAAGCTGTACCAGGCGAACATCACCGCCAAGGCCGTCAGCGGAACCGTGACGCCGGTCGTCGCTGACTTCAACGCCCGCTCGGCCAGCGGTCAGAACTACCACGTGATCGACAATGTGCCGGTTCCGAACGGCATCCCGCCGACGCCGATCGCCCAGGGCGCAGAAGGCACCGGCATGCTGTACTTCGACGTGACCGGCCAGCCGCCGAACGGCGTGGTCTACAACGCCGGCGGGCAGGACGTGCTCATCTGGACGAGCAACGTCTAGATCGGTAGCCGCCTGAGCCGTAAGACCTCCCCGCGTCCTGCTCGACGCGGGGAGGTTTGCGTTCGGGCCACGTGGCCGGCTGGATCGCTGCATCTTCTACGACCGAACCGGGTACCCGCCGTAGATGAGTTGCGAAGATCACCGGCCACCGGACGTCCGCGAACAAGCCCGCCAGCAAGCGCAGGAAGCGCGGGCGACCATGACGGCGCGACGCAACGGGCAGGACGGCGGGTTGGGCGCCTGGATCGCCGAGCGTGCCGGCCGGTGGGACCTCAGCGGTTTCGACGAAGCCGCCCTGCAGCACCAGAAGTACCTGTGGAACGTGTTGGTGGACTACTGGTTCCGCATGGAAATCGACGGCTGGGAGAACATTCCGGGACCGCCGGCGCTGCTGATCGGGATCCACTCCGGCGCGCCCTTCGTCTGGGACGCATGGACCGTCGGCCTGCAGTGGTGGCGACGCTTCGGCCAGGACCGCCCGCTGCACGGCACCGCGCATGACGCGTTGATGGCCATCCCGCTGTTCGGGCGCTACTTCCGGTCGATGGGTGTGCTTCCCGCCGCGCCGGACGCGATCGCCACGGCGTTGGCCGAGGGCCGCGACGTCGCCCTGTGGCCGGGCGGCGAAGTCGACTCCCTGCGACCGTGGACCGAACGGGACCGCGCCAACCTGGCGGGACGAAAAGGCTTCGTGAAGATGGCGATTCGCGCCGGTGTGCCGATAGTGCCCATCGCGACGGTGGGCGGTGCCGACGCGATGCCGGTGCTGATCCGCGGCGACCGGTTGTCGAAAGCCCTACGGCTGGATCGCCTGTTGCGACTCAAGGTGTTCCCGATGGCCGTGTCGCTGCCCTGGGGGATCGCGCCGGCGGCGCTGCCCCAGTTGCCGCTCCCCGCCAAGATCCGGACCCGATTCATGCCGGCCGTGGAACTCGACCACGATCCCGCGCGTGCCGAGGACGACGCATACGTCGACAGCAAGTACCACGAAGTGCAGGACACCATCCAGGAGGGCATGGACGCCCTGGCGCGCAAACGAGCGTTTCCGCTGTTTGGGTGACGAGCGGCGAAACTGTTGCGGCGCCGCAGATTACAGTGAGACAGATTCCGCGGGCAGCACCGGGGCGGATGGCGGCGCGATCGTCGACTCTTTGACGATCCATTCCGGCTGCGGCGGCGTGGGGGTCATGTAGCCCACACCCCGAACCGTGTCCACGATCGACTCGTGGTCGGCGCCCAGCTTGGCGCGCAGCCGCCGCACGTGAACGTCGACCGTACGGACGCGGCCGTTGCAGTCATAGCCCCACACCTCGTGCATGAGGCGAGTCCGCGTGAACGCCCGGCCCGCGTGCTGCACCAGGAAGCTCAGCAGTTTGAATTCCGTCAGCGTCAGGCCGAGGTCGCGGCCGTTGAGTGAGGCGGTAAAGCTGCCCGGGTGAAGGATCAGGTCGCCGAACCTCAGGGCGCCGTCCACCGCGCTGCGCCGACGGGTGACGGCCAGTCGCAGGCGCGCCTGCAGTTCGTCCGCGGCGGTTGCCGGTGGCATCACGTCGTCGAAATGCCAGTCGACATCGATTGCCACGAAGTCCGTCGGCGCCACGACGGCCACCACCGCGATCGCCGGGGAGCTGGCCGTCAGTCGTCGGCAGAGGCTGCGGGCCGTCGCGAGGTCGGTACGTGCATCGATGATCGCGACGTCGACGGTCCCGTCCTGCCCGTCGCCGTCGTAGGTGAGGGGGGCGCGACGCGTGGTCTGCGCGAAGGAGTGCAGTGCCGGCAGGGCGGATTCGAAGTCGTCCTTGTCGGTGAGGAGCAGAACGTCCAACGACATCTCCAAAACTCTGTTGGGGTCGTGCCACGGCCCCCGACCCGTAGGCACCTCGCGAAGGAGATGTCTTCCAGCGCAGCGCTGGATACCCAATTCACGGCAAATCTATGCAATGCCGTCCCGCCCGCTCCGGTCGGGGTGGCCGGAATCATCGCCGCGGCGGGTTGCGCGCTGGTGAGAAATCGATGGGTCCGGTCCGCTTGCACAGACCGGACCCATCCCTGGATCAAGCTATTGATGCGACTTCTGGCGCTCCTCGGCCGCCTCGGCGCCGCCGCGCGCGGCCTCTGCCTCGGCTTCCTTCTTCGCGGCGTTGCGCTGCGCCTGCGCCTTGTCCTGCTGCGCCTGGCCCTCGCGGGCGAGGTCGTCACGACCAGCCACCGTGCCGACGGCTTCCTTGACCTTGCCCTTGGCGCCCTCGACGGCGCCCTTGACGGCTTCAGCAGGTCCCGAGTTGTTGGTGTCCGCCATGGATCAATTCCCCCTCAGTGGCGTACTTGGTTGAGCAATTCCCCGTGGGCGGGCAATCGGCCCGCGACACGGCGAGTCGGCCCTTGTTTCTCAAGACCCCCATTGCTCACTGCGATGGTGCGGATTCCCGCTGGCGCGGTCGGCTCAAACATGTGCGTCCATGCCGGATTCAGCCGCACAGGTCGCGCCCGGCGCGCAACCCAATCCGCGGCCGCGCAGATAATGCACCCCGGCGACGCCAACATGTGCTGCGATGAGGCAGGATGTGAAATGCCGTTCCGGACGAGGCCGCCCGGGATGGCACTCTCATGCGAGGAGTTTGATGACGGAGTCCAGGGAATCCGGAGTCGCCCGCCCGGCGGCTGCCACGCCTGAGCCGACCACCAACAGCCTCGGCCAGCCGGCACGCCGCTCGAAGTACTCGCGAGTGCTGCTCAAACTCGGCGGCGAAATGTTCGGCGGCGGCCAGGTCGGGCTCGACCCCGACGTGGTGGCGCAGGTGGCACGGCAGATCGCCGAGGTGGTCCGCGACGGTGTCCAGGTTGCGGTCGTGATCGGCGGCGGCAACTTCTTCCGCGGCGCACAGCTGCAGCAGCGGGGCATGGAGCGCACTCGTTCGGACTACATGGGCATGCTCGGCACGGTGATGAACAGCCTGGCGCTGCAGGACTTCCTGGAGAAGGAGGGCATCGTCACCCGGGTCCAGACGGCGATCACCATGGGGCAGGTGGCCGAGCCCTACCTGCCGTTGCGCGCCGTTCGGCACCTGGAGAAGGGCCGCGTGGTGATTTTCGGCGCCGGCATGGGGCTGCCGTACTTCTCCACCGACACCACCGCCGCGCAACGGGCACTCGAGATCGGCGCCGAGGTGGTGCTGATGGCCAAGGCGGTCGACGGCGTGTTCTCCGAGGACCCGCGCTTCAATCCCGAGGCCAAGCTGATCGCGGCCATCAGCCACCGTGAGGTCATCGACCGCGGGCTTCGGGTGGCCGATGCGACCGCTTTCAGCCTGTGCATGGACAATGGCATGCCGATCCTGGTGTTCAACCTGCTGACGAACGGCAATATCGCCCGCGCGGTCGCCGGTGAGAAAATCGGGACGCTGGTCACCACCTGAGGGGAAGACGCAATGATTCGCGCTCGCGACGATGCAGTGGGGGTATCGCCCGCCTGCGGGGGACGAAGCGATGTGGGGGTATCACCCGCTTGCGGGGAGAGGAGCGGCGCACATGATTGACGAAGCTCTCTTCGATGCCGAAGAGAAGATGGAGAAGGCCGTGGCGGTGGCCCGTGACGACTTGTCGACCATCCGGACCGGCCGCGCCAACCCCGGCATGTTCAACCGGATCACGATCGACTACTACGGCACCAACACGCCCATCACGCAGCTGGCCAGCATCAACGTTCCCGAGGCGCGGCTGGTCGTCATCAAGCCCTACGAGGCCGGCCAGCTGGGCGCCATCGAAGCGGCGATCCGCAATTCCGACCTCGGGGTGAATCCCACCAACGACGGGACCCTGATCCGGGTGGCCGTACCGCAGCTCACCGAAGAGCGTCGCCGCGAGCTGGTCAAACAGGCCAAACACAAGGGGGAAGAAGCCCGGGTGTCGGTGCGCAACATCCGTCGCAAGGCAATGGAAGAGCTGCACCGGATCCGCAAGGACGGCGAGGCGGGCGAGGACGAGGTTGGCCGGGCGGAAAAGGATCTGGACAAGTCCACCCATCAGTACGTCACCCAGATCGACGAGCTGGTCAAGCACAAAGAGGGCGAGCTGCTGGAGGTCTAACGGCCGCTCAGCAGCGAAGTCAATCCGGGCCCGTGGCAACCACCGGCGCAGGCACCCCGTCCGGCGAGCCGGCGCGTGAGCCCGCGGCGGTGCCGCCGCCGGCGAGGAAGACGTCGCGGGCGGGACGCGATCTGCCGGCGGCGATCGTGGTCGGCGTCAGCATCGGCAGCGTTCTCGTCGCGACGCTGGTGTTCGCCCCCCGCTACTGGGTCGTCCTCGTCGCCGCCGCCATCTTCGTCGCCACGCACGAAGTCGTCCGTCGGCTCCGCGAGGCCGGGTACCTGATCCCGGTCATCCCGTTGCTGGCCGGCGGGCAGGTCACCGTGTGGCTGACGTGGCCGTTTCACGCCGCGGGCGCGCTGGCCGGCTTCGGCGGCACCGTGGTCGTCTGCCTGTTCTGGCGCCTGTTCATGCAGGACAACAGCAAGCGTCCGGAACCGTTCGTCGGTTCGCCGTCGGCGAACTACCTGCGGGACGCGTCGGCCACGGTGTTCCTGGCCGCCTGGGTGCCGTTGTTCGCGTCGTTCGCCGCCTTGCTGGTGTACCCGAAGGACGGTGCCGGCCGGGTGTTCTGCCTGATGATCACCGTCGTCGCCTCCGACGTGGGTGGTTATGCGGTGGGGGTGCTGTTCGGCAAGCACCCGATGGTCCCCGCGATCAGCCCGAAAAAGTCCTGGGAGGGATTGGTCGGTTCGCTGATGTTCGGGATCACCGCGGCCACCCTGACCGCGACCTTCCTGGCCGGCAAGCCACCGTGGATCGGCGTGGTGCTGGGCGTCGTCCTGGTGCTGACGTGCACGCTCGGCGACCTGGTGGAATCCCAGGTCAAGCGCGATCTGGGCATCAAGGACATGGGCCGCCTGCTACCCGGCCACGGCGGCCTGATGGACCGGCTCGACGGCGTGCTGCCGTCCGCGGTCGCGGCCTGGACGGTGCTCACGCTCTTGCCGTGAGATGCGCTCGCGCGGCCGTGCCCTGGGGCGCGCTCGCGCAGCCGTGCCGTGCGGCGTCCCGACTTGGCCGATACTGGACAGGTCATGGTCCAACAACTGGTGTTCGCCGAACCCCGTCCGAGTCGCCCGCCGCGGCATCTGGCGGATCTCGACGCCGCGGGCCGCGCGGCGGCGGTCGCCGAATTGGGCCTGCCGGCCTTTCGCGCCAAGCAGCTCGCGCACCAGTACTACGGCCGGCTGGTCGCCGACCCGCGACAGATGACCGACCTCCCGGCCGCGGTGCGGGAGCGCGTCGCCGAGGCGCTGTTCCCCACGCTGCTCACCGCGGTCTCCGAAGTCACCTGCGACGCCGGCCAGACCCGGAAGACGTTGTGGCGGGCCGTCAACGACACTGCCGGCGCCACCGTCGAGTCGGTGCTGATGCGCTATCCGGAGCGCAACACGGTGTGCATCTCGTCGCAGGCGGGCTGCGGCATGGCCTGTCCGTTCTGCGCGACGGGCCAGGGCGGCCTGACCCGCAACCTGTCCACCGCGGAAATCCTCGAACAGGTCCGGGCCGCCGCCGCGGCCCTGCGCGACGACTTCGGCCCGGTTGGTCATCGGCTGTCCAATGTGGTGTTCATGGGGATGGGTGAGCCGCTGGCCAACTACTCGCGGGTGCTGGCGGCGGTGCGGCGTATCACCGAGCCGCCGCCGCAGGGCTTCGGTATCTCGGCCCGCTCGGTGACGGTGTCGACGGTCGGTCTGGCCCCGGCGATCCGCAGGCTTGCCGACGAGCACCTGGGGGTTACCTTGGCGCTGTCGCTGCACGCCCCCGACGACGAGCTGCGCGACACGCTGGTGCCCGTCAACAACCGGTGGAACGTCGCCGAAGCGCTCGACGCCGCCCGCTACTACGCCGACGCGACCGGGCGGCGGGTCTCCGTCGAGTACGCGCTGATCCGCGACGTCAACGACCAGCCGTGGCGGGCCGACCTGCTGGGTGAGCGGCTGCATCGCGCACTGGGGCCGCTGGTGCACGTGAACCTCATCCCGCTCAATCCGACGCCGGGCAGCGACTGGGATGCCAGCCCCAAGGCGGTGGAGCGGGAGTTCGTGCGCCGGGTGCGGTCGAAGGGCGTGTCGTGCACGGTGCGCGACACCCGCGGCCGCGAGATCGGCGCCGCCTGCGGACAGCTGGCCGCCGAAGGCGGGCGGCGGTAGCGCGGGCGAATTGGCAGGGGCCTGCGGACAGCTGGCCGCCGAAGGCGGGCGGCGGTAGCGCAGGCTGAACCCGGGAGCAGGCCGGTACGTCTATCAAGGCGTCGCCAGAAAGCGAGGCATTCCGTGATTGTTCGCTGGTTCACTCCGCTCAGGCTGTTCGCGATGGCCGTCTTGGCCGCTGCGCTGGTATTCGCGTTGGCCGAGCCGCCGCGCGCGCCGGCCGCCGATGATCGCCTGCAATTCACCGCAACCACGCTCAGCGGTGCGCCGTTCACTGGCACCAGCCTGCAGGGCAAGCCGGCGGTGCTGTGGTTCTGGACGCCGTGGTGCCCGTTCTGCAACGCCGAGGCTCCCGGCGTCGGCCGGGTGGCGGCCGCGAACCCGGACGTGACGTTCGTCGGCGTCGCGGCGCACTCGGATGTCGCGGCGATGCAGAGCTTCGTCTCGAAATACAACCTGAATTTCACCAACCTCAACGACGCCGACGGGTCGATCTGGGCCCGCTACAACGTCCCTTGGCAACCGGCCTATGTGTTCTACCGGGCCGACGGCGGCTCGACGTTCGTCAACAATCCCACCTCGGCCATGTCGGAGCAGGAGCTGTCCGGCCGGGTCGCGGCGCTGACGCACTGACGTCGTGGATCAGGGTCTCATCGGGCTCGCCTTCGCCGCCGGCCTGGTCGCTGCCCTGAATCCGTGCGGGTTTGCGATGCTGCCCGCCTATCTCGTGTTTGCGGTGGGCGGGGAGCGATCCGTCGGACGGATGGACCTGACCGCCCTCGTCCGCGCGTTGGCGGCCACCGTCGGGATGGCGCTGGGATTTCTCACCGTGTTCGGGCTGTACGGCGCGCTGACCATATCGGCGGCCGCGACCGTCCAGCGGTACCTGCCGTATGGGACGCTGGCGATCGGCTGTGCGCTTGTCGCCCTTGGGCTTTGGCTCGTGGCGGGCCGGGAGCTGACGGCGTTGACGCCCCCGGCGCTTGGCCCGCGATGGGCGCCGCACGCGCGGCGGGGCTCGCGCCTCATGGGCATGTACGGGTACGGCGTCAGCTATGCGATCGCGTCGTTGTCGTGCACGATCGGGCCGTTCCTGGCGGTCACCGCGGCCGGTCTCCGGGGCGGATCGGTGGTCACGGGCGCCAGTGTCTACCTGGCCTATGTCACAGGTCTGACGCTGGTCGTGGGGGTCCTCGCCGTCGCCGCGGCGACGGCGAGCTCCGCCCTGGTCGCCCGACTTCGGCGTCTCCTACCGTTAGTCAACCGGATCAGCGGCGCACTGCTGGTGCTGGTCGGGCTCTACGTCGGCTACTACGGCGTCTACGAGATGCGCCTGCTGGGCGCGGGGGCGAACCCCGGGGACGCCGTCATCACCTGGGCCGGCCGACTGCAGGGACCGCTGGCCGGCTGGGTGCACCAGCACGGTGTCGCGCCCTGGGCGGCGGCGTTGGTGGCGCTGATTTCCGGCGCGCTCGCCGGCGCCTGGTCCCGGCGGGTGCGACGCCGGCCGGGCGGCGCCAGACGGCGGTAAGCGCTACCGCAGCCACCCGTGGCGGCGGCCCCACAGATCCCGGACCAGCACGAAGAGCACGAGGACCGCGAACCCGATCAGGTACCAGTCCTCGATGTGGCCGACGTGGTTGCCGCGCATCATCGCCAACAGGAACACGACGGCCATCAGGCCCGCGACGTGCCAGGTGCGGTAGTTGATCTTGCTCCACCCCCACGCCGCGGAGGGCACCTCGGCAACGTCGACACCGTTGAAGCGCTCCACCTCGGTACCGGCCACGGCGAATCCCTTTCGGATCGGATTGGCGATGCTCAGACAGTCTGCGTCATTCTGGCATATGCCCGCGCCTCGGGCGGGACCACCAATCCGATCCGAAAGCCCCTCGGGGATCTTGCCGGCGCCTACGCCGGCGGCATCAGCACGGTGTCGATCATGTACACCACCGCGTTGGCGGTCTGCACGCCACCGCAGACGACCGACGCGTTGTTCACCTTCAGGCCGTCGCCCGAACCGGTCACCGTCAGGGAGGCGCCCTGAACGGTGGCGTGGGTGCCGGCGACCTGCGCCGGGGTGAGCTGCCCCGCCACCACGTGGTACGTCAGGACCTTCTTGAGCAGCGGCGCGTTCGTCTTGAGCGAGTCGATCGTCGCGGGGTCGAGCTTGCTGAACGCCTGGTCTGTGGGCGCGAACACGGTGAACTGGCCGTTGTCGAGGGTGTCCACCAGGTTCACCTGCGGGTTGAGCTTGCCCGACAGCGCCGACGTCAGCGTGGTCAGCATCGGGTTGTTCGACGCCGCGACCGCGACCGGGTCGGCGGCCATCCCCGCGACCGAACCCGGCCCGGTGGGCACCTGCTGGGCGTAGGCGGCGCAGCCCGGTCCCACCAATTGGGCGGCGGGGCTTGCGGGCGCCGTCGGGGCAGCCGCGACGGCGAGACCCACGGCCGCGGCCGCGGCAATGCTGGTCGCCGTCATCGCTTTGCGGGACGGCAATTTGTGCAACCTCATGGCCTGACAACTCCTTGGTTGATTGTCGGCGGCACCTCGGCCGCCGGTTTGTTCTGACGCAAATGATTCGGAGCCGCCGGCGTTGCGGATTGGTGTCGGCTGTCACGGGACATGGCCCGCGCCGGCGCCGGGCGGCACAATGGATGAGTGACCACCCCGACGGCTCGAGCGGACGCGGGGGAGCGGCTGCGCGTGCTGGTGCTGGGCAGCACCGGCTCGATCGGCACCCAGGCGCTCGAGGTCATCGCCGCCAACCCGGACCGGTTCGAGGTGGTGGGCCTGGCGGCCGGCGGCGCAAACCCCGATGCGCTGCGGCGTCAGCGCGCCGAGACCGGGGTCACCAACATCGCCGTCGCCGACGAGCGCGCCGCACAGTGCGTCGGCGACGTCCCCTTCAGCGGGCCGGACGCGGTCACCCGTCTGGTCGAGGAGACCCCGGCCGACGTCGTCCTCAATGCGCTGGTGGGAGCGTTGGGCCTGCGGCCGACCCTGGCCGCGCTGCAGTCCGGGGCGCGGCTGGCGCTGGCGAACAAGGAGTCGCTGATCGCCGGCGGCCCGCTGGTGCTGCGCGCGGCGCGGCCCGGTCAGATCGTTCCGGTCGACTCGGAGCACTCCGCGCTGGCCCAGTGCCTGCGCGGCGGGACGCCCGACGAGGTGGCCAAGCTGGTGCTCACGGCCTCGGGCGGGCCCTTCCGCGGCTGGACCGCCGCCCAGCTGGAAGGCGTCACCCCCGAGCAGGCCGGCGCCCACCCCACCTGGGCGATGGGACCGATGAACACGCTGAACTCGGCGTCGCTGGTCAACAAGGGGCTGGAGCTCATCGAGACGCACCTGCTCTTCGGCATTCCCTACGACCGCATCGAGGTGGTCGTGCACCCGCAGTCGATCGTGCATTCGATGGTCACCTTCGTCGACGGCTCCACGCTCGCCCAGGCCAGCCCGCCGGACATGAAACTGCCCATCTCGTTGGCCCTCGGCTGGCCGCGGCGGGTGGCGGGCGCCGCCGCGTCGTGTGACTTCAGCGCCGCCGCCAGCTGGGAGTTCGAGCCGTTGGACAGCGACGTTTTCCCCGCGGTGGAACTGGCCCGGCACGCCGGCCAGGCGGGCGGCTGCATGACCGCCGTCTACAACGCGGCCAACGAGGAGGCGGCCGGGGCATTCCTCAATCGCCGGATCGGGTTTCCCGCCATCGTCAGAACCATCGCCGACGTGCTGCACGCCGCGGACCAGTGGGCACCCAAATTCAGCGAAATACCCGCTACCGTGGAAGAAGTACTGGATGCGCAGCGTTGGGCACGGGAACGCGCGCAGCGCGCCATGGCAACCGCGGGTGCTCCCCAGGACGCCGCCGGAATGGTCCTAGAAAGGTTTTAGCCGTCTCATGATGTTCGCTGTCGGCATTGTGCTGTTTGCGCTGGCCATCCTGATCTCGGTGGCCCTGCACGAGTGCGGGCACATGTGGGTCGCCCGCGCCACCGGCATGAAGGTGCGCCGATACTTCGTCGGCTTCGGCCCCACGCTGTGGTCGACCCGGCGCGGCGAAACCGAGTACGGCCTCAAGGCCGTCCCACTGGGCGGCTTCTGCGATATCGCCGGGATGACGTCGGTCGAGGAGCTCGCGCCCGACGAGACCGACCGCGCCATGTACAAGCAGGCCGCCTGGCGGCGGGTGGCGGTGCTCTTCGCGGGTCCCGGCATGAACTTCGTCATCTGCCTGGTCCTGCTCTACGGCATCGCACTGGTGTGGGGGCTGCCGAACCTGCACCCGGACACCCGGGCGGTGGTCGGCGAAACCGCCTGCGTCGCACCGGAAGTCAGCCCGGGCAAGGTTGGGAACTGCACCGGGCCCGGGCCGGCGGCGCTCGCCGGAATCCGTCCCGGCGACGTCGTCGTCAAGGTCGGTGACACCCCGGTGTCGAGCTTCGAGGACATGGCCGGCGCGGTCCGCAAGCTGCACGGCACCGTCCCGGTGGTGGTCGAGCGCAACGGCGCCCCGGTCACCACCTACGTCGACGTCACGCCCACCCAGCGCTTCCTGACCAAGGGCCAGGGGAGCCAACCGGAACCGGCGACCGTCGGGGCCATCGGCGTCGGCGCCCCCAGGGTCGCGCCCACCCACTACGGCGTGCTCTCGGCGATACCGGGCACGCTCGCGTTCACCGGTGAGCTGACCGCGGAGGTGGGCAAGGCGCTCGTCACCATCCCGACGAAGGTGGGCGCCCTGGTGCACGCCATCGGCGGAGGCCAGCGCGACCCGCAGACACCGATGAGCGTCGTCGGCGCCAGCATCATCGGCGGCGACACCGTCGACCACGGGCTGTGGGTGGCGTTCTGGTTCTTCCTCGCTCAGCTGAACCTGATCCTGGGCGCGATCAACCTGGTGCCGCTGCTGCCCTTCGATGGGGGTCACATCGCGATCGCGGTGTTCGAGAAGATCCGCAACCTCGTCCGGTCGGCCCGCGGGATGGTCGCGGCCGCGCCGGTGAACTACCTCAAGCTGATGCCCGCGACCTACGTGGTGCTGGTGCTCGTGGTCGGCTACATGCTGTTGACCGTGACCGCCGATCTGGTCAACCCGATCAGGCTCTTCCAGTGATCAACCGAAGGAACCGATGACCGTGAACGTTGGCCTGGGCATGCCGGCCGCTCCGGCGCCCACGCTCGCCCCCCGGCGCACCACGCGCCAACTGATGGTGCGCGACGTGGGGGTCGGCAGCGACTATCCGATCTCGGTGCAGTCGATGTGCACCACCAAGACCCATGACGTCAACTCGACGCTGCAGCAGATCGCCGAGCTGACCACCGCCGGCTGTGACATCGTCCGGGTCGCCTGCCCCCGTCAGGAGGACGCCGACGCGCTCGCCGTCATCGCCTCGAAGAGCAAGATCCCGGTGATCGCCGACATCCACTTCCAGCCGAAGTACATCTTTGCGGCCATCGACGCCGGGTGCGCGGCGGTGCGGGTGAATCCGGGCAACATCAAGGAGTTCGACGGCCGGGTCGGCGAGGTCGCCAAGGCCGCGGCCGCGGCCGGCATCCCGATCCGCATCGGCGTCAACGCCGGCTCGCTGGACAAGCGGTTCCTGGAGAAGTACGGCAAGGCCACGCCCGAGGCGCTCGTCGAGTCGGCGCTGTGGGAGGCCTCGCTGTTCGAGGAGCACGGCTTCGGCGACATCAAGATCAGCGTCAAGCACAACGACCCGGTGGTGATGGTCGCCGCCTACGAGATGCTCGCCGGCAAGTGCGACTACCCGCTGCACCTCGGGGTCACCGAGGCCGGCCCCGCCTTCCAGGGCACCATCAAGTCCGCCGTCGCCTTCGGCGCCCTGCTGTCCAAGGGCATCGGCGACACCATCCGCGTGTCGCTGTCGGCGCCGCCGGTCGAGGAAGTCAAGGTGGGCAACCAGATTCTCGAGTCGCTCAATCTGCGCCCGCGCTCGCTGGAGATCGTGTCCTGCCCGTCGTGCGGCCGCGCGCAGGTCGACGTCTACACGCTGGCCAACGAGGTGACCGCCGGGCTGGACGGCCTCGACGTGCCGCTGCGGGTCGCCGTGATGGGCTGCGTCGTCAATGGGCCGGGCGAGGCCCGCGAGGCCGATCTCGGCGTCGCGTCGGGAAATGGCAAGGGGCAGATCTTCGTTCGCGGCGAGGTGATCAAGACGGTGCCCGAATCGCAGATCGTCGAGACGCTGATCGAGGAGGCCATGCGGCTCGCCTCCGAAATGGGTGAAGAAACGGGAACCGATCGCGGAACAGAAGCGAGCGGTTCGCCGGTTGTCACCGTAAGCTGATAGGGCCAGTGCCCTTGCAGTTGTCTTCTGAAGGGCCGCAGTTCGCACCACAGAGAGTTCGCCAGATGTCGGCTCCGCCCGTCTTCCGCCTTGTCGGTGACCGACGGGTGTCCGTGGTGCGCGATGCGGCCGCGGTGTGGCGCGTGTTCCATGACGACCCGGTCGGCTCGTGCATGGTCGCGGCCCGGGTCGCCGATCATGGCATCGACCCCAACTCCATCGGCGGGGAACTGTGGACGCGCCGCGATGTGCACGAATCGCTGTGCTTCGCCGGCGCCAACCTCATTCCACTGCGCGGCGCGCGGGCGGACCTCAACGCGTTCGCCGACGAGGCGATGAGCGCGACGCGGCGCTGTTCGTCGCTGGTCGGCAGGGCCGACCTGGTGATGCCGATGTGGGAGCGGCTGGAGCCCGCCTGGGGCCCGGCGCGCGACGTGCGCGACAGCCAGCCGCTGATGGCGCTGTCACGACACCCCAGCTGCGACATCGATCCGGAGGTGCGCCAGGTCCGCCCCGACGAGCTGGACGCTTACCTGGTGGCCGCCGTCGACATGTTCATCGGCGAGGTCGGCGTCGACCCGCGCCTCGGCGACGGTGGTCGCGGCTACCGCCGGCGAGTGGCCAGCCTGATCGCGGCCGGCCGGGCCTGGGCTCGGTTCGACCGCGGCGAGGTGATCTTCAAGGCGGAGGTGGGATCGCAGTCGCCCGGGGTGGGTCAGATCCAGGGGGTGTGGGTGCACCCGGAGTGGCGCGGCCTGGGCCTGGGCACCGCCGGCACCGCAACCGTGGCCGCCGTCATCGTCGGCAGCGGTCGCACCGCCAGCCTGTACGTGAACAGCTTCAACACGGTCGCCCGCGCGGCGTACGCCCGAATCGGCTTCGCCGAAGTCGGCACCTTCGCGACGGTGCTGCTCGACTAGCTACGGCCGAGCTCTCCGCCCGGCTGGCCGGGCGCTGGCCGGCGAACCCCGGCTGGCAGGGCGCTCGGCCTCGAGGGGCCGGTGCAGTGACCAGATAACGGTTCGGTCTCGGTGTGTCGGCGCACCGGGGTCGCCCGCACTTCATAACATCTGTAACGATGGTCACTAAAACCCCACTAGTCTCTTTACCACATGCGGCGGCCGTCGCTGCGCGCGTCGCTCGCCCTGCCGGGCTGCACCCCGCGGCCGGACGGGCCGGGACCCGCCGCCGAGAAGTTCTTCGGCGCCCTCGCGATCGGCGACACCGCGACGGCCGCCCAACTCAGCGACAACCCCAACGAGGCCCGCGAAGCGCTCAACGCGGCCTGGGCGGGACTGCAGGCCAACCACCTGGACGCCCAGGTTCTGAACGCCAAGTACGCCGAGGACACCGGCACGGTCGCCTACCGCTTCACCTGGCACCTGCCCAAGAACCGGACGTGGACCTACGACGGCCAACTGCGGATGGCGCGCGACGAGGGGCGCTGGGAGGTGCGGTGGACCGCCAACGGGCTGCACCCCAAGCTGGGCGAGCACCAAACATTCGCGTTGCGGGCCGACCAGCCGCGGCGGGCCTCGGTGAACGAACTCGGCGGCAGTGACGTGCTGGCGCCGGGCTACCTGTATCACTACACGCTGGACGCCACCAAGGCGGGACCCGCCCTGATCGGGACGGCGCACGCGATCGTGGACGTCCTGCGTCCGTTCAACAACACCCTCGACGATCCGCAGCTGCTGGCCGAACAGGCCAGTTCCACCACCGATTCGGTGGATCTGGTGACGCTGCATCCCGACGACAACGACAAGGTGTTCCCGGCGCTGGGCAGGCTGCCCGGCATCGTCGTCACACCGCAGGCGGACATGCTGCCGACCGACCCCCATTTCGCGCCGGCCGTGATCAGCGCGGTGAAGAAGGCGGTGATCGACCAGCTCGACGGCCAGGCCGGCTGGCGCGTGGTCAGCGTCAACCAGAACGGCGTCGACGTCGCCGTCCTGCACGAGGTCGAAGGGTCGCCGGCGCCGTCGGTGTCGATCACCCTGGACCGGGCGGTGCAGAACGCCGCCCAGCGCGCGGTGGACACCCGGGGCGGCAAGGCGATGATCGTCGCGATCAAGCCGTCGACCGGGGAGATCCTGGCCATCGCGCAAAACGCGGGCGCCGACGCCGACGGCCTGCTGGCCACCACCGGCCTGTTCCCGCCCGGGTCGACCTTCAAGATGATCACCGCCGGGGCCGCCATCGACCGCGACATGGCCACGCCCAACACGATGCTCGGCTGCCCGGGCCACATCGACATCGGGCACCGCACCATCCCCAACTACGGTGGCTTCGACCTCGGGGTGGTGCCGATGTCCCGGGCGTTCGCCAGTTCCTGTAACACCACCTTCGCCGAGCTGAGCAGCCGAATGCCGCCCCGCGGCCTGACCCAGGCGGCCAGCCAGTACGGGATCGGGCTCGACTACCAGGTCGAGGGCCTCACGACCGTGACCGGATCGGTGCCGCCGACGGTGGACCTCGCCGAGCGCACCGAGGACGGCTTCGGGCAGGGCAAGGTGCTGGCCAGCCCGTTCGGCATGGCCCTGGTCGCGGCCACCGTCGCCGCCGGGAAGACCCCGGTGCCGCAGCTGATCGCCGGGCGGCCGACGGTGGTCGACAGCTCGAACATCCCGGCCACCCCGATCTCGCCCAAGATGATCGACGCGCTGCGGCCGATGATGCGCCTGGTGGTGACCAACGGGACGGCCAAGGAGATCGCCGGCTGCGGGGAGGTGTACGGGAAGACCGGGGAGGCCGAGTTCCCGGGCGGATCGCATTCCTGGTTCGCCGGGTACCGCGGGGACCTGGCTTTCGCAGCACTGATCGTCGGGGGCGGCGGCTCGGAATACGCAGTCCGCATGACCAAGGTGATGTTCGAGTCGCTGCCGCGCGACTTCCTGGCTTAGATCTTGCGGCGCCGTTCGGCGGGGCCGCCCCTTTCCCCGAAGGTAAGTTTGGGACGGGGGAGAGTCAGGAAAGGCCATGACCGAAACCGGTGGAGACATGGTGGCTCCGATGTCGCTGCGGATCTCGGACGCCGACCGCAACGGCACCATGCGGCGACTGCACAACGCGGTCGCGCTCGGGCTGATCGACATCGACGAGTTCGAACAGCGCTCGTCGCGGGTCTCCTACGCGCGCACCCGGGGCGAGCTGGAGGGGCTGGTCGACGACCTGCCGGGCCCCGGTGCCATCGTCACCTCCGCCGCCGACCGGGTCGAACTGCGCGGCTGGGCGGGTCCGCTGAAGCGCCACGGGGAGTGGACCGTGCCGACGCGCCTGGCGCTGGTGCGCCGGCTGGGTTCGATCGACCTCGACCTCACCAAGGCCCGATTCGCCGGTCCGGTCGTGGTCATCGAGCTCGACGTGCGGTTCGGCTCGGTGGAGATCCGGTTGCCCGACGGTGCGAGCGCCTCCATCGACGACGTCGAGGTCTACGTCGGCAGCGCCAGCGATCGCCGCAAAGGCGCACCGGGCGAGGGCCGGCCGCACGTGGTGCTGACCGGCCGGGTGGTGTGCGGCTCGGTGACCATCCGGGGGCCGCGCCGCTCGCTGCTGCGCCGGCGCGGGGTGAGTCCTTAGCCGGTCGACTGTGCAGCTAAGGCGTTGCGCGTGTTGTGACGGCGGCGACGCGCCGGACAACGCCGCCCGCCGCGCACACTCGACGCCCTCAGTGCACACCGTGGCGCGCGGTGCGCGAGCAGCGCGGCGCGCCGGCCGTCGGCCGCGATTAAGCTGGCTGCCATGCCTGCCCGCACCGCGCTGTCCCCCGGAGTGTTGTCCCCGATGCTGGCGGTGCCCGCCCGCATCCCGCGCCCGGAGTACGTCGGCAAGGAGACCGCCCAAGAGGGCAGCGAACCCTGGGTGCAGACGCCGGAGGTGATCGAGAAGATGCGCGTGGCGGGCCGGATCGCGGCCGGAGCGCTCGCCGAGGCGGGCAAGGCCGTCGCGCCCGGGGTGACCACCGACGAACTGGACCGCGTCGCCCACGAATACATGGTCGACCACGGCGCCTACCCGTCGACCTTGGGCTACAAGGGATTTCCCAAGTCGTGCTGCACGTCACTCAACGAGGTGATCTGCCACGGCATCCCGGACTCGACGGTGGTCGAAGACGGCGACATCGTCAACATCGACGTCACCGCCTACATCGACGGCGTGCACGGCGACACCAACGCCACCTTTTTGGCCGGGGACGTCTCCGAGGAGCACCGGCTGCTCGTCGAGCGCACCCACGAGGCGACGATGCGGGCGATCAACGCCGTCAAACCGGGCCGGGCGTTGTCGGTGGTCGGCCGCGTCATCGAGGCCTATGCAAACCGCTTCGGCTACAACGTCGTTCGCGACTTCACCGGCCACGGCATCGGGACCACGTTCCACAACGGACTGGTCGTCCTGCACTACGACCAGCCGGCGGTGTCGACGGTCATGCAGCCCGGGATGACGTTCACCATCGAACCGATGATCAACCTCGGCGGCCTGGACTACGAGATCTGGGACGACGGCTGGACCGTGGTCACCAAGGACCGCAAGTGGACCGCCCAGTTCGAGCACACCCTGCTGGTCACCGATACCGGCGTCGAGATCCTCACGCTGCCGTGAGCCTCTCTGCGCGACGGGCCGCCGCAACCAGGTGAGCGGGGCGCTGCTGGTCGCCGGCACCAGCTCCGACGCCGGGAAGTCCGTGGTGGTGGCCGGCCTGTGCCGATTGCTGGCCCGCAAGGGGGTACGCGTCGCGCCGTTCAAGGCGCAGAACATGTCCAACAACTCCGCGGTGACCGTCGAGGGCGGCGAGATCGGCCGGGCGCAGGCCGTCCAGGCCCGGGCCGCGGGCCTGGAGCCCAGCGTGCGGTTCAACCCGATCCTGCTCAAACCCGGCGGTGACCGGACGTCGCAGCTGGTGATCCGGGGCCGGGCCGCCGAAACGGTCACCGCCGCCGGCTATGTGCGGCACCGCGACCGGCTCGCCGGCATCGTCCTCGACGAGCTGGCGGCCCTGCGCGACGAGTTCGACGCCGTGATCTGTGAGGGGGCCGGGTCGCCGGCCGAGATCAACCTGCGGGCCACCGATTTGGCCAACCTGGGTCTCGCCCGCGGGGCGGACCTGCCGGTGATCGTGGTCGGCGACATCGACCGCGGCGGCCTGCTGGCGCACCTGTTCGGGACGGTCGCGGTGCTCGAGCCCGAAGACCAGGCGCTCATCGCCGGCTTCGTCGTCAACAAGTTCCGCGGCGACCCGGCGCTGCTGGAACCGGGGCTGCGGCAACTGCACGCCATCACGGGCCGCCCGACGTATGGCGTGCTGCCGTACGCCGACGAGCTCTGGCTGGACGCGGAGGACTCGCTGTCGGTGGTCCCGCATCGCGCCGTCGGCGTGCCGGCGCCGCCGCGGGGGAGCGAGTGGTTGCGGGTCGCCGCCATCCGACTGCCGCGGATCTCCAACTCCACCGACGTCGAGGCGCTGGCCTGCGAGCCCGGCGTGTTGGTGCGCTGGGCGACCGACCCCGCTGACCTGGCCGACACCGACCTCATCGTCGTTCCGGGCAGCAAGGCCACCGTCGCCGACCTGGGCTGGCTGCGCGAGCGCGGGCTGGCCGGCGCGATCGCCGACCACGCGCGGGCCGGCAAGCCGCTGCTGGGGATCTGCGGGGGATTTCAGATGCTCTGCCGACGCATCGACGACCCGGTGGAATCCGGGGCGGGCGAGGTCGCCGGGCTCGGCCTGCTGGACGCCGACATCACCTTCGCCGACGCCAAGACGCTGCGCCGCTGGCGCTCGCCGGTCGCCGGGTACGAAATTCATCATGGCCGCCTCTCGCGGTGCGCCGAGGAAGCCTGGTTCCAGGCGGACGCCGAACCGCACGGGATCCGGCGCGGCCCGGTCTTCGGCACGCATTGGCACGGCCTGCTGGACAACGACGGATTCCGCCGCGCCTGGCTGACCAGCGTCGCCGACGCGGCCGGGCGGAGCGGCTTCGTGGTCGCCCCCGACACCGACGTCGCGGCGCGCCGCGACGCGCAACTGGACGCGATCGCCGACCTGCTGGCGGTCCACCTCGACGTTGCCGCCGTCCTGAGTTTGTTGGACGGGCCGCCACCGCCGCGCCCGTGCGTTGCAATCGGTCTGCGGCCGTAGGCCGTTCGCTCGCGGGTGGGGTCCACCGCGACCCCCGGTGGCGCCCGCAGATGCAGGCACTTCCCCGCCACGGGCCCCGTGGCTGTAGCGTGCGAGAGTGCCCTCGATGATGACCACGCTCGACGGTTTCCCCGTCCCGGTCGCCGTTTCCGGTCCGGAGAAGGGCGTCGTCGTGCTCATCCTGGGCGACGAGCACCGCTCGCCCCTCGCCTACGACGCGGTGTGCGAACGGTTGCACACCGCCTCGCTGCGGACGGTGGTGATCGGGCTTGACCCACGGTTGACCCCCAAGTCGGTGGTCGGCATCCTCGACGCGCTGGGGGTCGGGTGGGCCGTGGTGGTCGGTGACCGTGCCGGTGGGCAGCTGGCCTGGGAGCTGGCGGCGACGAAGTTGGGCCGGTTCGTCGGCCTGGTGGTCGTCGACAGGGGACATCCGCGCGCCGCCAACCTCGAGGGCGTGGTCGTCGACGAGCACTGCCCGCCGGTCGAGGTCGGAACCACCGTGCTGGTCAGCTCCCCCGCCGCCCGCAAGGTCGCCCGCGACAGCGCGCGCCTGGTGTACTCCGACTACCGCGTGGTGGACCTCGGCCGGCGCAACCCCGCGGAGTCGACCGCGCAGTTGGCCGCCGAAATCGTGTTGCGCACCAGCAGTTGGTAGCGCCTCCTGGTTGACTAGCCGTCATGGTTCGCACCGAAAGCACGGACGGCGCTGCGACCCCGCTGCCGCTGGCCGCACTGGACCAACTGGTCGGCATCGGCGAGGTCGACACGGTCATTGTGGCCTTCACCGACATGCAGGGCAGGCTGGTCGGCAAGCGGGTGTCGGCCCGGCTGTTCGTGGACGAAGTCGCCGCGCACGGCGCCGAGTGCTGCAGCTACCTGCTGGCCGTCGACGTCGAGATGAACACCGTGGCGGGTTACGCGATGTCGAGCTGGGACACCGGGTACGGCGACATGGTGATGACGCCGGACCTGTCCACCCTTCGGCTCGTCCCGTGGCTGCCCGGCACCGCCCTGGTCCTCGCGGACCTCGCCTGGGCCGACGGCGCCGCGGTGGGAGTGTCACCCCGCGCCGTGCTGCGCCGCCAGCTCGACCGGCTGGCCGGGCGCGGTCTGGTCGCCGACGTGGCGACCGAGCTGGAGTTCCTCGTGTTCGACCAGCCGTATCGGCAGGCGTGGGCGAGCGGCTACCGGGGGCTGACCCCCGCCAGCGACTACAACATCGACTACGCGCTGTTGGCGTCGTCGCGGATGGAACCGCTGCTGCGCGACATCCGGCGGGGAATGCAGGGCGCCGGGCTGCAGTTCGAGGCCGTCAAGGGCGAGTGCAACAAGGGCCAGCAGGAGATCGGTTTCCGCTACGCCGAGGCCCTGATCACCTGCGACAACCACGCCATCTACAAGAACGGCGCCAAGGAGATCGCCGACCAGCACGGCAAAAGCCTGACCTTCATGGCGAAATACGATGAGCGCGAAGGCAACAGCTGCCACATCCACCTTTCGCTGCGCGACAAGGACGGCTCCGCCGCGTTCAGCGACGGCACCCGCCCGCACGGCATGTCGACGATATTCGACGGCTTCGTCGCCGGCCTGCTGGCCACGCTGCGGGAGCTGACGCTGTTCCACGCGCCGAACATCAACTCGTACAAGCGATTCGCCGACGGCAGCTTCGCGCCGACGGCCGTGGCCTGGGGGCTGGACAATCGCACCTGCGCGCTTCGCGTGGTCGGCCACGGACGCAACACCCGCGTCGAATGCCGGGTCCCCGGCGGAGACGTCAACCCGTACCTGTCGGTGGCGGCGCTGGTCGCGGGCGGCCTTCACGGTGTCGACCGGGGCCTGCAGTTGCCAGATCCCTGCTCGGGCAACGCATATGAGGCAACCGGCGTCCAGCGGCTGCCGACCTCGCTGGCCGAGGCGGCCGCGCTGTTCGAGGGCTCGGCGCTCGCGCGGGAGGCGTTCGGCGACGACGTCGTCGCGCACTACCTGAACAATGCGCGCGTGGAGGTCGCGGCGTTCAACGCGGCGGTCACGGATTGGGAGAGGATGCGGGGCTTTGAACGGCTGTAGGTCCGATGGCGGCGACCCGCAGCGCCCGGCGTCGCCGCGCTCACGATCGCCACGAAACCCGGTGGTGGGCCTGACCACGTACCTGGACCGGGCGCAGATGGGCGTCTGGGACGTCTGCGCCGGCGTGCTGCCGGCCAACTACTTCCAGGGCGTGACGGCGGCCGGCGGCATTGCGGTGCTGTTGCCCCCGCAGCCGGCCGACGCCGGCAACGCCGACAGGGTGCTCGACCGGCTCGACGGGCTGCTCATCACCGGCGGAAAGGACATCGACCCCGACGTCTACGGCCAGCGGCCGCACCCGGACACCGACGAGCCGAGCCGGCTGCGCGACGCCTGGGAATTCGCGTTGCTGCGCGGCGCGCTGCGGCGCGGCCTGCCGGTGCTGGGCATCTGCCGCGGCGCGCAGTTGCTCAACGTCGCGTTCGGCGGGACGCTGCACCAGCACCTGCCCGACGTGCTCGGGCACAGCGGCCATCGGGCGGGCAACGCGGTGTTCACGTCGCTGCCGGTGCGCATTGTCGCCGGTACGCGGCTGGCCGCGCTGCTGGGCGAATCGGTCGAGGCGAGTTGCTACCACCACCAGGCGGTCGACAGGGTGGGCGACGGCCTGGTGGTCAGCGCCTGGGACGCCGACGGGGTGGTCGAGGCGCTGGAGGTGCCGGGGGAGAAATTTGCGCTCGCGGTGCAGTGGCATCCCGAGGAGCGCCTGGACGACCTGCGGCTGTTCTCGGCGATCGTCGCCGCGGCGCGGTCGTATGCGGATGGCCGATGACGGCGACGCAGTTGATCAACCCCGCGACCGGGCAGGTGTTGCGGTCCGTCGACCACGTCGACGCCGCCGGCGTCGACGACGCGGTGGGGCGGGCGCGGGCGGCTCAGCGGCGGTGGGCGGCGTTGCCGCCGGCCGGCCGGGCGGAGGGCTTGCGCGCGTTCGCCGCCGCCGTGGACGCCCACGTCGACGAACTCGCCGCGCTGGAGGTGGCGAACTCGGGGCACCCGGTCGCGTCGGCCGAATCCGAGGCCCGCCACGTTCGCGACGTGCTGACGTTCTATGCCGCCGGCCCGGAACGCCTGTGCGGCAGGCAGATTCCCGTCGCCGGGGGGCTCGATGTCACGTTTCACGAGCCGTTGGGCGTGGTCGGTGTCATCACGCCGTGGAACTTCCCGATGATGATCGCATCCTGGGGTATCGCACCGGCGCTGGCCGCGGGCAACGCGGTGCTGGTCAAACCCGCCGAGTGGACGCCGCTGACCACGATGCGCCTCGGCGAGTTGGCCACGGACGCCGGGTTGGACCCGGACCTGCTGCAGGTGCTGCCCGGGGAGGGCGCGGTGGTGGGGGAGCGGTTCGTCACGCATCCCGGCGTCCGCAAGGTCGTGTTCACCGGCTCCACCGCGGTGGGCAAGGCGGTGATGGCCAAGGCGGCGGCTCATGTCAAGCGAGTGACGCTGGAACTCGGCGGCAAGAGTGCCAACATCGTCTTCGCCGACTGCGACCTGGAGCGCGCCGCGGCGACGGCGCCCGCCGGGGTGTTCGACAACGCCGGGCAGGACTGCTGCGCCCGCAGCCGGATCCTGGTGCAGCGCAGCGTCTACGACCGGTTCATGGAGCTGCTGGAGCCGGCGGTGCGCGGCGTCGTCGTCGGCGACCCGCGCTCCCGCGGCACCGAGATGGGGCCGCTGGTGTCGGCCGCACACCGCGACAAGGTCGCTTCCTACGTGCCCGACGGCGCCCCGGTCGCCTTCCGGGGCACGGCGCCATCTGGTCCCGGGTTCTGGTTTCCGCCAACGGTGTTGACCCCGCAGCGGACCGATCGCGCCGCCACCGAGGAGATCTTCGGCCCGGTCGTCACCGTGCTGCCGTTCGACGACGAGCACGATGCCGTCGCACTGGCGAACGACACCGCCTACGGACTCTCGGGATCCATTTGGACCGAGAACCTTTCGCGTGCGCTGCGGGTGTCGCGGGCCGTCGAGTCCGGCAACCTGTCGGTGAACTCCCACTCCTCGGTCCGCTACAGCACCCCGTTCGGGGGCTTCAAGCAGTCCGGGCTGGGACGCGAGCTCGGACCCGACGCGCCCCTGCAGTTCACCGAAACCAAGAACGTCTTCATTGCGGTGAAGGAGGAGGGCTAGTGGATCTGACCCGACGGCTGGCGGGGCGGGTGGCGGTGGTCACGGGCGGCGGCAGCGGCATCGGGTTGGCCGCCGCGCGGCGGATGCACGCCGAGGGCGCGACGATCGTGGTCGGCGACCTCGACTTCGAGGCCGGCACCGCGGCCGCCGAGGAACTCGACGGGCTGTTCGTGCCCACCGACGTCGCCGACGAGCATGCGGTCGACGCGCTGTTCGACACCACCGCACAGGCTTACGGCTCCGTCGACATCGCGTTCAACAACGCCGGCATCTCGCCGCCGGAGGATGATCTGATCGAGAACACCGAACTTGCGGCGTGGCAACGGGTTCAGGACGTCAACCTGAAGTCGGTGTACCTGTGCTGCCGGGCGGCGTTGCGGCACATGGTTCCCGCGGGCGGGGGTTCGATCATCAACACGGCGTCGTTCGTCGCGGTGCTGGGGTCGGCGACCTCGCAGATCTCCTACACCGCTTCCAAGGGCGGGGTGCTGGCCATGTCCCGCGAGTTGGGCGTGCAATATGCGCGGCAGGGAATCCGCGTCAACGCGCTGTGCCCGGGACCGGTCAACACGCCGCTGCTGCGCGAGCTGTTCGCCAAGGATCCCGAACGCGCCGCCCGCCGGCTGGTGCACGTGCCGGTGGGACGCTTCGCCGAGCCCGACGAAATCGCCGCCGCCGTAGCCTTTTTGGCCAGCGACGACGCGTCGTTCATCACGGCGTCGACGTTCCTGGTGGACGGCGGCATCAGTTCGGCCTACGTCACTCCGCTCTGATTGCCGGCCGGCTTCGGCGGCTTACCCCCGTGGACCACACGGATCGACTTGGCTCGGCCGGCCGCCAAGGGTTTCGGCGGTGCCGCTGCCGGGCGTCGCCTCGGTCACCCAGCGCCGAGGTACCGACAATGTCCCGACGCGACTCCCGCGACCCACGGCCGCGGTACCGCCGGCCGCACAACCGGACCGTATCCAGCGCCGATCGCAGCACCGCCGCCTTGCGCAGCGCCGCTCCCTTGTTGAGCGAATTGAGGTGGTTCAGCGCGAAGTCCGCCGGCGCGGACAGTGAACTCAGTTTCGACAGCGACGAGGTCACCGGGGCGAGCGACGCATCGAACGTGGCCAGCGGCGAGCGCGAAAGCGCCCGCAGCGCAGCGGGGATGGTCGACATCACCGGCCGGCCCGCCGACAGTATCTCCGGCGCCGCTCGCCGGGTCCGGTTGATGCGGCCACCGCAGCTCTGCGGTGCCTCGGCGCCGGGCGGCGAGCCGAACGGCGTGACGGCCGTTGCATCGGCGCAGGCACGGGCATAGGCGCACATGACGCCGGCGTTGAGCGCCCACATCCGCTCGTAGTCGGCGTCCATCGTCTGCGATCGCAGGAGCGCACTGGCCCAGGCAGTTGGCCCGCACCAGCGACACCCGTGCCACGCGGTTGGCGCGGACCACGGGCGGGGGCACGGCCTCCGCCAGCGCCGACCGAAAGGCGACTTCGGCTGCCCTGGCGTGAGTGGCGGCCTGCCGTGCCCGCGCAGCGGTGCCATCGAGCCACTGCAGGTACGGCGTGGTGGCGTCGGTCTTCTCGGTCACCGAGTGGTAGGCCGCCGCCGCGTCGTGCAGCGAAGCGGCAAGCTCCTCCCAAGCTGTGACGAGGGAGATCATCGATCCCGGGCCGGGACCGGAAAACAGCAGCCCGGCATTGACCTCGGGCGGCCGTGTCCCGAAGTCCACCGCTATCTCCGGCGAGCCGCGAGGGGATGCAAGGTGTGAGTCGTGCTGGAAAACATGGGTGTTTCCTTGTAAGCAGGGGGGATGCATACAGAGCGGCGCGATTAGCGACCGTCGAGGCGGAATCGTCGTCGTGTCGTGGCGCTACTGAGGCGGGTTAGGCCTACCGGTCCGACCGTCGAGGCGTCAGCAGCGGGAAACGCACAGGAGGGACAAGATATTCGCTTCCGCAACGGGGTTGGTGCGTGCACCGCAATGGGTGCCGCGCGTCGGGAAACCTGCCGCGGTGGACGGAGCCTGGACCGGCGGCCAGGGGGAGTGCGGTGCCGAGCGGGTCCATGACGCCGGCCGCTCACGTGTCATCCACATGCTGTGGAACGGCTTCTTCAGCGGTGTTGAGTGCGGAGAATGCGCTTGTGCCACAGTTTCTGTCGCGTGCAACGGGGCGACGTCGGGTGTGTTATATGACCATCCCGCGGGCTCCGGGAGCGCGGCCGCAGAATACTGAGGCCGCAACGACGAACCGGCGATGAGGGCGACGAACACACTGAGCGCGGCGGCGATAGCCGTGGCTGACCGCCAGTGCCGACTCTTTCCAGCGCCTCTGAAAGTCACAATGGTCTGACTGTACAACGCAAATCTTGACCGACAACTCAAGCAAGCTGTGAATACGGTCGAAGTCAGGTGTGCGTTTCATCGGATCGTGTCCCTGCCGTCGCGTCGGCGGGGTTGAACCCGACGGTGGCACCGGCCGTGCACCAGGCCCGCGGCATCGCCGCCGACCTGGGCGATGGGCGACCGCGCGGTACGGGCAGCCTTCCCGATTATCCGGCCGCGGGCGAGCGGGGAACCACGGGGCCGCGCAGCTCGAACCGCGAGGTGGCGGGGCCGGCGAAGCCGCGCCCCCCCATGTGCGCCATCGGCATCATGGGCAAGCCGCTCGGCCCGAACCCCGGATGGCCGCTCATCGGTGCATCGGCCAATGGCGCGGCGGTCCATGCCGTGCTCGGCAGGCTTGTGGCCATGGGGTTGGTTGCCGGCGCCGTCAGCCAGCCTTGCGGGGCTGACAGCGCGCCGATCCGGATGCCCTGGCCCAGACCGGCAGAAAACGCGCCGCCACCGTTGGCGCCGAGTCCGGGCAGGTGGGCGCCCAGGCCCGCTCCCAACGTGGTTGCGCCCGTTTTGATCCCGTGCGCCAGGCCCGATTCCATGGCCTTGACCGGCGCAGTGGCAACCTTCGACATCGCCATTCCCTTTTGCAGGAAATTCATCGGGTACATCGCGTATTTCGCCGGCCCGGCAAGGGTGTTGAGTTTCGACATGTAGCTCGACATCGACGTGAGGGCCGTATTCGCCGATGTGGATATGGAGCTGGACTGGAAGGTTGTCGGGGCGGTGAGCCCTTGCAGTGCCTGGGGCGTATTGGAGATCAGCTGGTACCCGTTCGAGATGATCTCCTGCGCCTGTGTGCTGGCCGCGGCGCCGGCTGCCTGGGTGGTTGCGGCGCCCTGGCGTGCCAGACCCGCCGGGTCGGTGGTCGCCGGCGGTCTGGCTGAACGGTGTCACCGTCGAGGCGGCCGCCGACGCGCCCGCGTAGCCGTACATGACGGCGGCATCCTGAGCCCACATCTGCTCGTATTGGGCCTCGGTGGCTGCGATCGCTGGGCTGTTCTGACCCAGGACGTTCGTCGCGACCAGCATCATCAGCTGTGCGCGGTTGGCGGCGATTTCCGGCGGGGGCACCGTCGCCGAGAACGCCGCCTCGTAGGCGCTCGCGGCGGCCCTGGCCTGGTTGGCGGCTTGCTCGGC
Organism: uncultured Actinomycetota bacterium; assembly: GCA_963824505.1. GTDB lineage: Bacteria > Actinomycetota > Actinomycetes > Mycobacteriales > Mycobacteriaceae > Mycobacterium. Next base: position 170,993 of record CAWGPS010000018.1, on the reverse strand, counting down.
ATGGCCGGCGGTGGTGCTCAGCCATGTGATGAAAGGCTGCGCGGCATCGCCCATCGATGTCGCAGCGGCGCCCGTCCAGGCGCCGGCCAGTCCGGAGGTCACCGAACCGTAGCCCGTCGCTGTCGAGTACAGCTCGGTGGCCAGCTCATCCCAGGCCGCGGCGGCGGCGAGCATCGACCCCGCCCCGGGACCGCTGTACATTCGCGCGGAATTGACTTCTGGTGGTAAGGCGCCGTAATCCATGGCTAACCCTCCTCGGGTGTGACGGGGCGGACGGACCGGGTTTCGAATCTGGCCGTTTCAATGGCGGATTCAATGGCCGTTCAGGCGGATTCGACACGGGGCAAAGCGGCATGAGACTTTCCTTGAAATGTGGCTGAACGGTGGCGCCGGCAGGTGCAGCGCGGCGATGACTCGGCGTGTTTGAGCGCCGATGTGCGGTTGTGGCGATCGTGTGTGCGCATCACGGATGCACCGCGGAAGCGGCGGTTGATGCGAGCCGATGCTCGCCGGCGTCAACGGGCGGCGTGACAGGGCACGCGCGCAGCGGCCGGCGCTAGCCGATCAGCAGCGGTCGATGCAGATTTGGTCCAGAAGTTCTTTGCCGGAGACGGTTCTGGCGGGCACACGAGAATGCCACCCGGCTGGCTGGTACGCCGGGGCGATCAGTGAAGAAGGGGTGGGCAACCACCACTCGGGCGGCGCCCCGCGCGACCAACTCGGTGGCCGGTCACGCTTTATCCCCGCGGTTTTGAATGACTTCTGATTGTTCGACGACGGGCCGTCCGGAGACCCGGAGTCAAGACGGTTCGCGGGCTGGGAGACAGCGTCAACACCGAGCCGGCCGACATCGATGACGTCGACGACGGAATCTGTCACATCTTGGGACGCGGCCGCCGGCTGCGTTGAGGTGAAAGTTGCGGCCGAACGCACGGCCCAGCTTCCGACGAGGGCGCTTACCAGGCACAGCACAGCGACGGTGGCGATAAGTAGTTGCCATCGCGAAGGCTGACCCGTGCCGCGGACGCGCACAATGCCCCGAGTCTAGCAGCGGCGACGACTACTTGCCCACGGCGCGAGCTGCGCAGACGATGAGAGGAATACCCATTTCGGCGGCGGTGGCTCCGCCGTGAAAGCCGATGAGGCGGGCCGTTTCCGGAGGTTCGTGCGCCGTCGCCAGCACCGCGGTGGCGCCGGTGCACACGACGACGACGTCACCGATGCGGGGCAGATACGCCGGGTTCACCGGGCCGAACATCCCCGATGCCACGGCTTGTTCGCGGCTGTACACCTCGGCGCGGCCGGCCAGCACGTCACCCCAGGCGGCCCGCACGTCCGCGGCGGCGCCCGGCTCGGTGTGCAGGTAGCGCACCCGCGGCTCGCCCGCCACCACCCGCACGCCCGCGCTCAGCCGCGGGTCGGCGTCGAGGTCCACCCGGGCATCCTCCGGCACGTTGAGGCCGCCGTGGTCAGCGGTCACCAGCAACACCGCACTCGGCGGCAGCGCCTCGACAAGCCGGGTCAGCAGCGAGTCCACGCGCGCCGCCGCCTCGTGCCACGGGGCAGAGCCGATACCGAACGCGTGGGCAGCGGTGTCCAGGTCGGCGGTATAGCCGTACACCAATCCCGGCGCCGCGCAAAGTTCGTCGGCGGCCCTCTGGGCGTAGTCGTCGGTCGGGGTAGCCGGACAGAATTGCGCGCCACGATACGCGGCGTCGGTCAGCCCGCTGCCGATGAACCACTCCGGCAGCACGGCGCGCGCGCTGGTCCCGCGCTGCGCGAGCCGCTGAAACCAGGTCGGAAGTGGCTGCCATGCGGCGTGCGGCGGATCGTCCCGCCACCGGATGTGATTGAGCACCCGGTCGGTGCCGGGGACGTTGAGCGTAAAGCCCAGAATGCCGTGCTCGCCGGGCTGCGCCCCGGTGCCCAGCGACACCAAGCTGGTCGGCGTCGTCGACGGGAAGGTGCACTCGAGCTTCAACAGTCGTCCGGAGTCTCCGGCCAGCACGGAGGAGAGCAGGGGCGCGCTGCCCGCCAGCTCGGGCAACAGATGCCAGCCCAGCCCGTCCACCAGCACGACGGCGACGCGGTCGATCCGCTCGACGTCCAGACCGTCCCGCAGCCCCAGCCGGTCCTCGGCGGCGGGGAGCCCGAGCAGTGCGGCGGCGGCGGGCAGCACGTCGCAGATCGAACCGGGCACGCGGTCAGTGTGGCACGACGAGGCTAGACCCGCGCCAGCCGCTGACTGGTGACCCGCAGCTGCCGGTTCGTGCTCTCGCTCAGCGCGCCCACCTGCTCCGCGGACAGCCGGCCGCACAGCCGGCCCCAGTGCACGGCCACCCGGTCGCCCGCCGCGACGTCGGGCACCGCGCTGTAGCCGTCGGCCCAGATGTCGAGCAACCGCGGCGACGAATCGGACAGCGTGAGCGCACGACCGTCCCACAGCAGCTTCCGACATGACACCTCGACCTGATCGGCCGACACGGAAAGCACTGTGCCCCAGGTGATCCGGCAGTTGTCGAGGACGCCGAGCGGATGTTCGTCCATGCCCCGCCCCAGAAACCGCGTCCAGGGATAGACGCCGAACACGTGGAAGCTGTGGTTGCCCGCGGCCTCGCCCGCCAGGTCCGGCTTCAGATGCGACCAGTAATGACCGGCTTGCGGGCCGATGATCTCCAGCAGCGCAGCGTAGAAGTCGTGGGGGTCGAGGCCGGCGCCGACACCGCCGCCGAGCCAATAGGATTCCACCAGTTGATGATCCAGCGGGTCGGCGATCCCGGTGAGCCGGGAGAGCACCCGCAGGTAGGGCCACGCGCCGGAGAACGTCCTCGCCGCCTTGCGCACGTCGTCGACCGAGCCGTCGCGCAACGTGGCCCCGAGCGGGGGCCCGCAGTATCCGAGTGCGTTGGGCGCGTAGGCGTAGCGGGCGAACATCTCGGTGCCCTTGTCGGAGCCCCGGTCGTCGGTCAAGCGCGGCTCACGAGTGTGGTGGCGTCTTTGTGGAGGCGGCCGAAGTTGTAGTAGGCCGCGCAGGCCCCCTCGGGGGAGACCATGCAGGTGCCGATGGGTGTCTCCGGCGTGCAGGCGGTGCCGAAGACCTTGCATTCCCAGGGTTTGAGGACGCCCTTGAGAACCTCGCCGCACTGACAGGCCTTGGGGTCGGCCACCCGCACGCCGGGCAGGGCGAACCGAAGTTCGGCGTCGTAGTCGGCGTAGTCGTCGTGCAGGCGCAGCGCGCTGTGCGAGATGAAGCCCAGGCCGCGCCATTCGAAATGCGGGCGCAGGGTGAACACTTGGGCCATCAGGGCCAGGGCGGCGGGGTTGCCGCGCTCGGGGACGACCCGCTTGTATTGGTTTTCCACCTCGCAGCGCCCGTCGCGGATTTGGGTGAGCAGCATGGCCACCGACGCCAGGATGTCGAGGGGTTCGAAGCCGGCCACCACCAAGGGTTTGCCGTAGACCTCGGGGACGAAGCGGTAGGGCCGGTTGCCCACGACGGTGGACACGTGGCCCGGGCCGATGAACCCGGACAGGCGCAGGTCGGGGGAGTCGAGGATGGCCTTGATGGGCGGGACGATGGTGACGTGGTTGCAGAACACGCTGAAGTTGGTCAGGCCGAGCTCGCGGGCGCGCAGGAGGGTGACGGCGGTGGACGGCGCGGTGGTCTCGAAGCCGATGGCGAAGAACACCACGTGCCGGTCGGGGTGGTCGGCGGCGATCTTGAGTGCGTCCAGCGGGGAGTAGACGAAGCGGACGTCGGCGCCGCGGGCTTTGGCGTCCAGCAGGCTGCCGTGGCTGCCGGGCACGCGCATCATGTCGCCGAAGCAGGTGAAGATGACGTCGGGTTGGGACGCGAGCCACATGGCGTCGTCGATGCGGCCCATCGGGATGACGCAGACCGGGCAGCCCGGGCCGTGCACCAACTCCACATTGTTCGGGAGGAGGTGTTCGAGGCCGTGGCGGTAGATGGTGTGGGTGTGCCCGCCGCAGACCTCCATGAACTTGAACACCTCGCCGTCGTGGCCGGCGAGGGTCTCGATGGCGGCCAGCAGGCGGCGGGCGGCGGCGGGGTCGCGGAATTCGTCGACGAATTTCATGACGGTGCCCCCTCGATGATGGCGGTGGAGTCGAAGGCGTCCAGCTCGGCGCTGTAGGCGTCGCCGAGTTTCTGGATGGCGGCCAACGTGAGCAGGGCTTCGGTCTCGTCGATGGTGGCCATCGCGAACCCGACGTGCACCAGCACCCAGTCGTCGGGCGCGGGCATCTCGTCGGCGAGCAGGCGCACGCTGATGGTGCGCTGCACGCCGGAGACGTCGACTTTGGCCAAATAGTTGGCCGCGTCGGTGATCTCGACGATGCGGCCCGGTATCCCCAAACACATGTCCGGCTCCCTCCTGTCAGCAGAACTCAGCAAATCCGGGGCAGCGGGTCGCCGACGAGCATGTCGACGATGCGGGTGCCGCCGAACCCGGTGCGCAGCACCACGGCCTCGGCCGGCTCGGCCACGATCCGCCCGACCACCGCCGCGTGAGCGCCCAGCGGGTGCGAGCGCAGCGCGGCCAGCCCGGCCTCGGCCTCCCCGGGGGCCAGCACTGCGACGAACATGCCCTCGTTGGCGACGTACAGCGGGTCGATGCCCAGCATTTCGCAGGCGCCGGTCACCGTCGGCGACACCGGCAGTCGCTGCTCCTCGAGCAGGACGCCCACACCGGCGGCTTGCGCGAGTTCGTTGCAGACCGTGCCCACCCCGCCGCGGGTGGCGTCGCGCAGCCAGCGGGTGGCCGGCGCGGCCGCCAGCAGCACCTCGACCAGCGGGCTCACCGACGCGGTGTCCGAGGCGATGTCGGCCTCGATCGCCAAATCCCCGCGGGCCAGCATGACCGCCATCCCGTGGGCACCCATCGGCCCCGAGAGCACCACCGTGTCGCCCACCCGCACCGACGCCGCCGACAGCGTCCGGCCGGCGGGGATGATCCCGACCCCGGTGGTGGTGACGAACATGCCGTCGGCCGCGCCCCGGGGCACGACTTTGGTGTCGCCGGTGACGATCTGCACCCCCGCGACCGCGGCGGCGGCCGCCATGTCGGCGACGATCTCGCGCAGTTCGGCGATCGGGAAACCCTCTTCGAGGACGAAAGCCGCCGCGATCCAGGCCGGCACCGCACCGGCCATCGCCAGGTCATTACAGGTGCCGTGCACGGCGAGTTCGCCGATGGAGCCGCCGGGAAAACGCCGGGGCGCCACCACAAACGAATCCGTTGACACCGCCACCCGGTCCCCGCCGGGCAGCGCCAACACCGCGCCGTCCCCCAGCGACTCCAGCAACGGGTTACGGAACGCCTCCACGAACACCGCGTCCACCAACGCCGCCGACGCCTTCCCGCCCGCACCGTGCGCCAGCGTCACATGCTCGTCCACCAGCCGCGGCCGGCGCCGCCGAAACGACTCGACCCGCTCGATCACCTCACCCTCGGCAAACCGCGGACCCGACGACAAATAGTCGCCCGCTGAGTTGCTCATGCGGCCCCCACATCCTTTTTCCGCCCAGCTTTCCGCCCAGCCGATCGTGGACAGCCAGCCACAGCTGATAGCCCAGCAGCGCCTGCGACTCCTGGATCCGGTGCACGCTCTGTGAGCGAACGACGAAGCAGGCGTCCACATCGGGGCTCGTCGCGAAGGCGCCGCCGTCGTAGCCCGCGAACCCGAGGGTGTACAGGCCGCGCCGCCGCGCCTCGGCCAGCCCGGCCAGCAGATTCGGTGAATTGCCGCTGGTCGACATCGCGATCGCGATGTCCCCGGCCGTCGCCCGCGCGATCAACTGACGGGCGAACACCAACTCGAACCCGACGTCGTTGCCCAGGGCGGTCAGGATGGCTTGGTCCGTGGTCAGGGACCAGGCGGGCAGTGCGTCACCGATCGGCGGGCGGGCGAACAACGCGGCCAGCGTGGTGGCATCGGTGCAGCTCCCGCCGTTTCCGAAGGTGAACAACCGTCCCCCCGCCGCGAAACGCCGCGCCATCTCGGTGGCGGCCCGGTCCACTTGGCCGGCGTTGGCCTCCAGTGTGGAGCGCCGCAGCGCCACGCTTTCGGCGGCCTTGGCCCGCGCGGACGCGGCGAGGTCGGTGAGCAGCGACCGGGAGTCGCTCTCCTGGGCGTCGATGAACGGGTAGAGGAAGTTGGTGGGCTCCTGATCGTCGGGGCGGGTCATGCGCCCGGCTCCTCGTCCAGCCTGGAGATCGCCGTACCGGCGTGCACCAGGACCAGGTCTCGGGGGGCGACGGGATCGACGAGCGTCGTCACGACGTCCTCGACACCGCACGCGGTGCGCACCCGGGCCTGCCCGCCGATCGAGGCGGCCAGCACCTCACCGAGGCGCCCCTCGTCGCTGCAGGTGATGCACACGTCGTCCGCGGAGTCGCCTTTCAGCAACCCGGAGTGCTCGAAACACACGTGCGTCAACTCCCAGAGCAGGTGGTAGAACAACACGAAGCCCCCGGTGGCGGGCACCCGCGGGTCGGGGTCGTCGAGCCACAGCACATGGTCGGCCGCGCCGGCCGGGGGCCGCCCGCCGCTGCCGATCCAGACCGTGGTGGCGCCCCACGCCGGGGCCCGGCGCATCACGGAGCGCACCTGCGGGTTGTCCGCCCCGGAGACGGCGACGACGATGTCGCCGGGGCGCGCCGACACCCGCACCAGGTCGACCAGGTCCGGTCCGGTCAGCGCGACCGCCGGCAACGCCCGTTTGCCCACGATCACCGGATGCACGAACTCGACGGCGATGTGCAGCGCGTGCGGTTCGCCGCCCGGCGCGATGGACCACATCGTGGCGCCCGCGGCGAAGCGCCGGGCCAGCGTGAAAGCGGCGGCGGCCAGGTCGGTGGCCAGATCCGAGGCCATTTCGGCGGCCAGGCCGCGGTCGATCGCGGTGGTGATCATCCGCCGGCCTCCGCCCGCCCGATCAGCATCGAGACCGCCGCCTGACCCAGCGCCAGACCGCCGTCGTTCGGCGGGACGGTGTGGTGGGTCAGCACCTCGAACCCGGCCGCTTCCAAGCGGTCACGGCAGGCCCGCAGCAACAGCACGTTCTGGAACACCCCTCCGGTCAGGCCGGCCAACCGGACCGTGCCCGCCACCTGCTGCACCACCGCGGCGACGGCGTCCGCGACGGCGTGGTGGAAGGACAGGGCCAGCAACGCGGGCTGCGTTCCGGCGTAGAGGGCCGAGACCATGGACTGCACCATGGTGGCGGGGTGGATCACGCCGTCGGCGTGCACCGTCAGCGGCAGCGACGGACCTTGTCTGCCAAGGGCTTTCGCGGACTCGGCGAGCGCCTCGAGTTCGATGGCGGCTTGGCCTTCGTAATCGATCCGGTGCCGGACACCCAGCAGGGAGGCGACGGCGTCGAACAACCGGCCCATGCTCGAACACGGCACGCAACCCGCACCGCTGTCCAATTGCGAACGGGTGAGGCGCAATTCGTCCCGCGTTGCCGCGGAGACCGGCGCCAGGTCGGGGGTCCAGTCGATGTCGGCCATCCACAGCTGGGACAGCGCCATCCGCCAGGGGTTGCGCACCGCGGCGTCGCCGCCGGGCAGCGGAACCGGCAACAGATGGCCGGCGCGGACGAAACGGTGGCTCTCGGTGCCGAGCCTGAGGATCTCCCCGCCCCAGATCGTCTGGTCGCAGCCATAACCGGTGCCGTCGAAGGAGACGCCGACGATGGGCTCGCCGATGCGTCCGTGCTCGGCCAGCAGCGAGACCACGTGCGCGTGGTGGTGTTGCACCAGATCCAGCGGGCGGTCGCCCGCGTGGCGCTCCGCCCAGTCGCGCGTGTGGTATCCGGGATGCAGGTCGGCGGCCAATCGCGCGGGGGCGCCGCGTATCTCGCTGAGCTGGCCCACCGCACGCTCGAACGCGCGCAGCGTCTCCCAGGTGGCCATGTCGCCGATATGCCCGGACACGTAGGCGCGCGGCCCGTCGGTCAGGCAGAAGGTGTTCTTCAGCTCGCCGCCGACGGCCAGCACGGCCGGCCCCGCCGAGCCCAGGTCGACGGGCAGCGGCGCGTAGCCGCGCGACCGCCGGATCGGCAGTTCACGGGCCCCCTGCCGGTCCCGGACGACGCGCACCACCGAGTCGTCGCACGGCACGTGGATGGGGCGGTCGTGGTCGAGCACCCCGTCGCAGAGTCCGCCAAGCCGTTCCACGGCGTCCCGGTCGGTGAAGCAGATGGGCTCGTCGGAGCGGTTGGCGCTGGTCAGCACCAGCGCGTCGGGCACCGGCCCGGCGGCGCCGGGAACGGGCGACAGCAGCAGGTGGTGCACGGGGGAGTAGGGCAGCATCAGGCCGAGCAGGGGGCTGCCGGGCGCGACGGCGTCGGCGATCCGAGCGGTGTCGTCCGCGGCGCGTCGCCTCAGCAAGACGATCGGGCGCGCGGGGCTGAGGAGCACCCCGGCCTCGTCGTCGTCCACGTGGGCGTAGCGGCGCGCGACCCGGAGGTCACGCACCAGCATGGCAAAGGGCTTGCCGCCGCGCGCCTTTCGGGCCCGGAGCCCGCCGATCGCGGCGTCGTCGTCGACGGCGCATGCCAGGTGGTAGCCGCCGATACCCTTGATGGCCACCACCGACCCCGCCGCCAGCGCGCGCTGGGCGGCGGCCAGCGCGGCATCGGACCCGGCGACGCGGCCGGCCGGCGACGAGAACCACAGCGACGGGCCGCAATCGGGACAGGCGATGGGCTGCGCGTGGAACCTGCGGTCCGCCGGATCGTGGTATTCGGCGGCGCAGCGCTCGCACATGGGGAACGCCGACATGGTGGTGGCCGGCCGGTCGTACGGCAATCCTTTGATGATGGTGTACCGCGGGCCGCAGTTGGTGCACGTCACGAACGGGTGCCGATAGCGGCGGTCGCGCGGGTCGAACAACTCGGCGACGCAGTCGGCGCACACCGCGACGTCGGGCGGGATCGGTGTCGCAGCGCCGGCGACGGTCCGGCTTTCCACGATCCGGAACTCGCCGTCGCCCCCGTCGCCCGCCGGGATGTCGGGGATGTCGAGGACGTGGACTGCGCTGATCCGCGCCAGCGGCGGCGCCTCGGCACGCAACCGGCGGACGAATTCGCTCACGCGCGCGCGCTCACCCTGCACCTCCAGGAATACCGCGCCCGAATCGTTGCCGACGAACCCGCCCAGCCCCAGTTCGGCGGCGACCCGGTGGACGAAGGGGCGAAAGCCCACCCCCTGGACGACACCGGTCACGGTGACGCGTTGCCGGACCGGGCGATCAGGAAGTTCGGATCCTGAAATCGGGTCGAGCAGCACGGGGGAGTCGGTCACGTCAACCGCCGTCCGGCTCCGCATCGGCTGGGGCCGCAGAGTTCGGCAGGCCCCGGCCCATCAACTCGAGCCCCGCCATCGCCCGTTCCGCGCCGGTGCGGTCGGTCTTCTCGACGGCGAAGCCCATGTGGATGATTATCCAGTCGCCGGTCGCAAACGTCTCGTCCGGGAGCATGCCGACGTTGACCCTGCGCTTTTCGCCGGCGACGTCGACCAGCGCCAGCTGTCCCTCGTAACCGTCCAGCATCCGGATCACCTGGCCGGGTATGCCCAGGCACATGGCTCAGCGCTCCTCTCCCGCGGTTGACGAGCGCAGCGCGGCGACGATCTCTGCGACGGCGCGCGCGGCCCGCGGGACGGCCCGCGCGACGGGTTCGCTCAGGCCGATGCCCTCCTCGACGCTTCCCGCCTCGCATCCCACGACAACCGTGTAGGGCGGGGTGCCGCCCAGGGCTCGCAGACTGGCGAAGACGGCGGCCGGGTCCATGCTGTGCGCGTCCAGACCCGGCAAGGTGTCGGCCTCTCGTTCGCAGTCCGCCTGAAAGACGTGCAACGCGCCCGGGTTGCCACGGCTGGGTACCGCGTCGACGAGGACCAGGGTGTCCCACCCGTCGAGCAGGTCGTAGGCCAGGTGCATGCCGCGGATGCCGTAGTCGGTGACCCGGACGTCGCCACCGTCGCCCGGAATGCCCGCGCTGCGGACCACTTCCGAGCCGAACCCGTCGTCGCCCAGGAAGATGTTGCCGATCCCCGCCACCAGGATGCGCGCTGTCATTGCGCCCCCGCGTCGGCCTACATCCGCCTCAGCTTCAGGTAGCGGCGTGCGTCCGGCAGGGACACCACGCCCAGCGCCAGCGCGACCACCGCCACCAGGGCGAGGATGGCAACGAATATCCAACCCATGATCTCCATGTCGAGCTCCTCTCACGGTGGACTGTGTTGAGCCGCTCGAGCCTCCAGGGGCTCGATTTCGTCGGGCGAGAAGTACAGGTAGCGCCCGTACCAGTCGTGCAGGTCGGCGGCGGGATCGTCGTCGACGACGACCGCGACGTGCTTGTTGCCCTCGACGTCCTCGTGCACCGACGTGACGCGGGCCGTCTTGCCCGCGACGAAGATGTCCTGCGCGTCGGCGTTGCGCAGGGGCCGGAGGCGCACGCGGCTGCCCCGGGCCACGCGCACCCCGTTCACCAGGACGGCGTCGATCTCGGGGCGAACGGCGTTGTCCGCGAGGGGATCCCACCAGTCGACCCCCTCCGGGATCTCGGGAACCAGGCCGGTGCCGGCATGCGGGTCGCGCAGCACACCGTGCAGCCGCGCCATGTCCTGCGGCGACATGGCGTCGCACCGAGTCGATGATCCGCGCGGCCCGCGGGTCGGTGGCGCGTGCCTGCGCCTTCTCTTCGTCCGTCATCGTCATCACGCGCAGGGTGAGTATCTCGTCGATTTCGGTGCAGTCGTAGAGGGCCGTGCTGCTCTGCTCGGCCACCTCGGGGTGGTCGTAGAGGATGATCGGGGAGATCAGCAGCATGTCGGCGGTGCCGGGCGGGCCGGTCAGCACGGGAAAGCAGCGGTGCCGGCTGCACCGCGACACCGCGGCGGTCGCCGCGGGGGGCGGATCGAGGAGCGAAACGAACCGGCCGTCAACGGCTTCGGCGATCAGGTGCGTTCCGATCAGCGACCGCGCGATGGCGTCGTCCTTGTCGACGGGCGGCCCGCCGACGTTGCTCAGCCGCACCGATACCCGGCGCAGGTCGCCGTCCGGCTCGCTGCTGACCGCCAGCACCCCCCGCACCTCGCGGCGCTCGCGCACCAGGCGCCCGCCGTCGAGCGACTCGATGTCGGTCGCGGCGCCCGCCGTCACCGGAAACGCGGAGGGCTCGTCCCCCAGAGGTATCGGGCCGAACGACATCTCGCATTCGACCGCCTCGTCCCAGGTCAGCCACGACCCGCCGGGTGTGGTCAGCTCGTCGACGGGTTCGAATCCGCCGTCGGGCAGTGCGCGTTCCGCCCGGCGGTGCTGCAACTGGAGAAACCGCACCACCAGGGTTATCGCTTCGTTCCCGCCGAAGTTCCCGTCCGAGGTGCCATCCGAGCCGCCCTCGACCAGGAACTGGGCCGCGAGTGCATCGTCTTCGCCCAGCCCCGCGTCCGCGGCACCCGGCGGACCCAAAACGCCGAACTGCCAGCGCGACTGGTTCTTGGTCGACGTGCCCCGGTACGGGTAGAGGAGGTAGCCCTCGTAGAGCACCGCATCGGCGACGGTGCGGGCGCGGTCCCACGCCGAGGATCCGGGGGGAGTCACAGCGCCGCCTCCCGCTCGATGTCCAACAGCGCGGTCACCGCGTGGTCGAGGTCCAGCATTCCCCGCGCGGACTTGTAGCCGGCCAGGGCGGCGATGGTCTCGTGGCTCAGCCGCACCCAGCCGCTGTTCGGGTAGTGCTGGGCCATCAGGTCCCGCCACACCGCGACCGGCATGTCGTAGCGGCACTCGCAGTCCCACGGTACCTGCTGGACGCAGAAGCCGCGCTCTGACCTGACGAAAACCGTTCCGCTGAAGAGGAATTGGAGCGGCAGCGCGCCGTCGCGGAGGGCGTGCAGGTACTTGGCGGCGCCGACCTCGAAGTCGTAGGTGCACTCCAGCGAAAGCGCCACCGTGGTGGTGCCGGCGAACCCCGGCACCATCGCGGTGCAGTGCTGCCACAGGAAGGTGCGCTGGGTGCTCGCCCAGCGTTCGCGCGACCCGAACAAGTCGGTCAGGCCGGCCGCCTCCTCGTCGGAGTACGAACGGCGCAGCGGCTCGATCCGCACCTGGCAGCGCAGGGCGATGGCGTGCACCGGATGGTCGGCTTCGACGCCGACGAGGGCGGTGAGCACGGGGCTCACGGTGTACGGTTCGGGCGCCACCTCGAGGACGTCGAAGTCGACGGCCGTCACGGCGGCGTCCCCGGCGTTTTCGTGGAGCGGGCGGCAACGCCGGCGAAGAATTCGTCGATGAACGCGCGGGCCTGCTGGCCGCCGTCGAAGCCCCGCCACAGCATGCGCAAGCGACCGACGAATTCGTAGCAGGCGTCGATCGGAACGAGGTAGCACTGCGGCCGGGCCGCTTCGGCTTCGGCGCCGTCCCACGACGGCACGCGGACCAGCAGCGCCTCGACGTCGTCGGCGAGCAGGCCGGCGCGCGAGTCCGCGCGGCCGATGGCGTTCCACGCGTCCAGGTCCAGCTGCGACTCGCACGCCCCGGCGGGGCCGGGGTAGAAGGCCACGGTGCGGCCCAGGGCCGAGTTGACGAAGAAGAAGGCGACGCCGACCGGGATCTGCAGGGCTTCCCAGGCGCGGCGGTCCAGCGCGAAGTCGTCGAACGCCAGGTACCGGTCCGGCACCGCCCGGTAGCGCAACTCGGCGTCGGAATCGGTGAACAGCAGATAACAGGCGCGGCAGACGCACATGAGTTGGCGCGCAGCCACATTCACCACGTGCTGGTGGCTGTCGGCGATCGACTCCGCGCACATCTCGCACCGCTCGCCGGCCGGCTCCGGGGGCGGCCGGTTGCTCCGGATGCGCGACAGCACGTCGAACGGGGTGCTCATGCCCGGACCACCGTCACTGCGGCCGGCGCCGGGGTCGGCAGCGCCACCGACGGCACGCCCTCGCGGTCCAACAGCGGCAGCGGATCGAGGTGCGTCCCGTCGGCGCCGGCGCCCGCGTGGACGACGTCGAAGGCCGATCCGCACCGCGGGCAGCGCAGCAGCGCTCCGTCCAACTCCGAGCCGGCCAGCGTGTCGTCGCACACCGGGCAGCGATCGCGGTAGGCGAACAACTGGCCGTCGATCCGGCATGCCAGCAGCGTGGCCGCGGCGACTTCGAATCCCGCGACCTCGCCCGGCCTCAGGTCGGCCAGCCCGGGGATGGCGTGCCAGGGGTTCGAATGGACTTGCGACAGCAGCGATTCGGCGGGTATCAGGCCCGGAGTCAGGCTTTGCGGGGCATCGCCCGCCACCACCACCTCGATCGAGGAGATTTCCGGCGCCGCCGCCCGGATCGCGTCCTCGACCGCCAGCTCCAGCGTCGCCGCCGAGGAGGGGCAGCTCTTGCAGCTGCCCTGAAACGCCAGCCGGACGCTGTCGTCGGTGACCCCGATCAGGTCGACGTCACCGCCGTGCGAGCCCAGATAGGGCCGGACGCGGTCCAGCGCGTCGGACACCCGGCGCTGCACGCCGTGCGGGTGCAGGCCGTGTACGAGGAGCAGGCTGGCCACCAGGTCGTCGGTGGCCAGCCGCTCGGCCAACACCGGGTCGTCCAGGGCCTCGATGATCCTGTGCAGCCCGGCGCCGTACAGGCCCACCACCTCGCGAACGAGCTCCCGCGCGCGTTCCTGCGCGGCCATCCCACCCGCCGCAAAGGAGTCCAGGAGGGCCTGGATCCGATCGCCCGCTGTACGCCATTGCGTTTGGTCGTCGAGGGTTTGCGGGCGATCCGGCGTTGTCATCTCGCGGGTCACTCCCCGACGGGTGACTGCGTCGGCGTATGGAGTCTGTCCAGGGTCTTGCCCTTCCCCAGGTACATGTGCACGCCACACGGCAGGCACGGATCGAAGCTGCGCACCGTGCGCATGACGTCGATGCCCTTGAAGTTCTCCCGGCCGTTCTCCTCGAAGATCGGCTGGCCCTGCACCGCGTCCTCATAGGGCCCCGGCGTCCCGAAGCTGTCGCGCGGGTTGGCGTTCCACGGCGTGGGCGGGTAGGGGTGATAGTTGGCGATCTTGCCGTCCCGGATCACCAGGTGGTGACTGAGCACGCCGCGGACCGCCTCGGTGAAGCCGCACCCGATGGCCTCGTCCGGCACGTCGAAGCGCTCCCACGTCTTGGTACGCCCGGCGCGGATCTCCTCCAACGCCTTCTCGGCGAAGTGCAGCGCGCACGCCGCCGCATAGGCCTGGAAGTAGGTGCGCGCCCGGTCGCGCTCGATCGTGTTGCTGCCGTAGCGCGGGATGTTCCACTCGAACTCGACCGGGCCCTTGAGCGCGGTCTTCGGCAGGTTGATCTTGACGCTGCTGCCGGTCGCCTTGACGTAGCCGATGTCGACCAGGCCGGCCAGCGCGGTGGCCCACAACCGGGCCAGCGGCCCGCCGCCGGTGTCCAGCGCCAGGTGGTCCTTGCCGTCGAACCAGCGTGGCGACATCACCCAGCTGTACTTGCCGCCGTCCAGGTCGCGCTTCTGCGGATGCGGGTTGGTGTGCTGGTTCCATGGGTGGCGGCGGTCCACCGCGTTGCCCAGCGGGTCGGTCTTGACGAACATCTCCTGATCGGTCCAGTCGTCGTAATACGAACTGCCCAAAAGGATCCGGATGCCCAGGTTGATGTCCACCAGCGAGTGGGTGACCAGCTTGCCGTCGACCACCACACCGGGCGTGACGAACATGGCGTTGCCCCAGCGCTCCATGTCCTTGTAGGCGAAGTTGCACACCTCCGGGTCCTGGAAGGAGCCCCAGCAGCCCAGCAGCGTGCGGCGCAGGCCGACCTTCTCGTAGCCGGGCAGCGCGGTGTAGAAGAAGTCGAACAGGTCGTCGTGCATGGGGACGACCTTCTTCATGAACTCGACGTAGCGCATCAGCCGGGTCATGTAGTCGGTCATCAGCTGGATCGTCGCGACCGTGCCGACCCCGCCGGGGTACAGCGTGGACGGGTGCACGTGGCGACCCTCCATGAGGCAGAACATCTCTCGCGTCCACCGGCTGACCACCAGCGCCTCGCGGTAGAACTCCCCGCTGAACGGGTTGAGCGAGCGCATGATGTCGGCGATCGTCCGGTACCCGTGGGCGTCGGCGTGCGGCGCGGGCGTCTTCTCCGCCAGGGACAGCACACTGGGATTGGTCTCGGAGACCATCTTCTCGCAGAAGTCCACGCCGACCAGGTTCTCCTGGAAGATGTTGTGGTCGAACATGTACTCCGCGGCCTCGCCCAGGTTGACGATCCACTCGCCCAGGTGCGGCGGCTTGACCCCGTACGCCATGTTCTGCGCGTAGCACGAGCACGTGGCGTGATTGTCGCCGCAGATGCCGCAGATGCGGCTGGTGATGAAATGGGCGTCGCGAGGATCCTTGCCCTTCATGAAGATCGAGTAGCCGCGGAAGATCGACGAGGTGCTGTGGCACTCGACGACCTCCCGGTTCTCGAAGTCGATCTTGGTGTAGATGCCGAGGCTGCCCACGATCCGGGTGATCGGATCCCACGCCATGTCGACGAGTTGTCCGGGTTCCCGCTTGGTCGTGGTCGGTTCGGGGACGATGGTTGTCATAGAAGTCGCTCCGTTGTGAGATTCGAACGGAGCGCGCCTCGATCTGGTAGGTGACCTACCAGGTCCGGCGCGCTCCGGTGGTGAGTTCGTTGCGGTTGTGCCGCCACCGCGGCTCCTTGTCGACGGTTCGCCCGGTGATGCCGCGCAGACTGCGGATCACGCTTCCGTACAGTCCCACCGCGTTTGTCGAGACTTTCCCGCCCGGCGGCTCGTCCATGAACGGCATGAACTTGTCCGGGAAGCCCGGCATCGTGCATCCGATGCAGATCCCGCCCACGTTGGGGCAACCGCCGACACCGTTGATCCAGCCGCGCTTGGGCACGTTGCACTTGACGACCGGGCCCCAACAGCCAAGTTTGACAATGCATTTCGGCGAACCGTATTCGGTGGCGAAGTCGCCCTGCTCGTAGTAGCCGGCCCGGTCGCACCCTTCGTGCACGGTGTTGCCGAACAACCACTGGGGGCGCAAGGCGTCATCGAGCGGGATCATCGGCGCCTGACCGGTCGCCATGTAGAGCAGATAGGTCAGCGTCTCGGACAGGTTGTCCGGATGGATCGGGCACCCGGGCACACACACGATCGGGATGCCGGCCTTGCTCTTCCACTCCCACCCGAGGTAGTCCGGAACGCCCATGGCGCCGGTCGGGTTTCCGGCCATGGCGTGGATGCCGCCGTAGGTGGCGCAGGTGCCGACCGCGACGACTGCCGTGGCCTTGGGCGTCAGGCGGTCGAGCCATTCGCTGGTGGTCATCGGCTGCCCGGTGGCCGGGTTGTTGCCGAAGCCGCACCAGTAGCCGTCGTCCTTGATCTTCTCGTTGGGAATCGATCCCTCGACGACCAGGACGAAGGGCTCCAATTCACCGCGATCGGCTCTGAAGAACCACTCGAGGAAGTCGTCCGCCCCCCCGTTGGGTCCGCATTCGAAGTCGATCAGGGGCCAGTGCACGGCGACCTTCGGCAAGCCCGGGAGCGCGCCGAGTGCGATCTCCTCGACGCTGGGTTGAGTGGCGGCAGTCAACGCCACCGAATCGCCGTCGCAACTAAGGCCCGCATTGATCCATAGGACGTGAATCAATGTTTCTTCTGCTTTGACTGCCGCTTCAGTTGGCATCTGCAGGCTTTCCGGAGCCGGGCTGAGAGGCCCCTACGCCACCGGAGTCGACCGTCGGCCCACTTGCGCGGCGCTGTTTCTGGGTCTACTCCCGCGGTGGGGCGTTGTCAACGGTTCCGCGGCGCCGCCCAATTCAACAAGCGCCGCATAGGCGCCGTGTTTCGTTGCGGAATCAGCGTTTTCGGCGCCGACCGGGACGCCCCGAGGGCATGCGACCCGGGCCGTCATGCGAGCAAGTCGCATGACCCCGGGCCGGCTACCCGGCCACCCGGCTACCCGGCTTCCGGGCCCGCGGCGAAGCGTCTCAGCCAGCCGAACCAGGCGGCCATGCCCGCGCCGGTGCGCGCGCTGACCGGCAGGATGGCCGCCGTCGCGTTCACCTCGCGCACATGCCGGATGTAGGTGTCGACGTCGACGTCGAGGTGCGGCACCAGGTCAATCTTGTTGAGCAGCACAACATCCACCGCGCGGAACATCACCGGATACTTCAGCGGCTTGTCCTCGCCCTCGGTCACCGAGTAGACCATGGCCTTGGCGTGCTCGCCCACGTCGAACTCCGCCGGGCAGACCAGGTTGCCGACGTTCTCGATGATCACCAGGTCCAGGGCGGCCAAATCGAGGCCCGGCATTGCGCGGTTGACCATGGGCGCATCGAGGTGGCATTCGCCGCCAAACCCGTTGCTGGTGTTCAGCAGTGACACCTGGGCGCCGCGGCCGGCGAGCTTGGCCGCATCGAGATCGGTGGCGATGTCGCCCTCGATCACACCGATCGCCAGCTCGCCGGCCAGTTCGTCCAGCGTCGCCCCCAGGATGGTCGTCTTGCCCGACCCCGGAGAGCTCATCAGGTTGAGGGTGCGGATCCCGTTGCTGTCGAAGGCCGCCCGGTTGGCGTCGGCGAGCACGTCGTTCTCCGCGAAGATCGACTCCAGCACCTCGACGCGCTGCGCGCCCGTCCCGTAATGGCTGTGGTCGCCATGGTCATGCTCATGGCTGTGCACGGTCCCGTCGTCGTGGCGATGAAACCTACCCACGTTCACACCGATTCATCGCCAGGGCCTTTCACGAAACGTCCAGGGACGTCACCAGGAACTCGTCGCCGCGGAGCACCTCGACGTCGGGGCTGTCGCAGCGCGGACACCAGATCGACCAGGCGGACGTGATCTCCGATTGCCGGCCGCACTGGCGGCACATCACCTCGGCGGGGACGCACTCGAGTTCCAGTTCGGCGTCCGGCATGTTCTCCGAGTCCCGCAGCAGCGTCCAGCAGAACGACAGCGACTCGGGCACCACCTGGCGCAGCGCGCCGATCCGCACCCGCACCACGTCGACGTGCCGGCCGTCGGCGTGCGTCTTGACCACGCCGGCGATGGCCGCGCACAGCGACAACTCATGCACCGCCGGTCATCGGCGCCGGAGGGCTCATGAGCACCGTTCTACACCCAGAAGGGCCGGATACGCATCCGGTCAGGCCGCGGGTTCACGCCCGGCGGCCCACTTTTCCTCGAATCGGCCGTACCGCCAGACGAGCAGGGCGACGCCCCAGGTGATCACGAAGAGACCGACGACGGCGTAGCCGATCGCGTTCAGGTTCAGCCCGCCGACCCATTCCCAGAACGCCCCCCGCCAACCCAGTTGCCCGGCCAGCAGGCCGAGCAGTTCGACGGTGCCGATCACGAGGGCGACGACGACCGAGAGTGCGGTAACGGTGATGTTGTAGTAGACCTTGCGCACCGGGTTGGAAAACGCCCAGCCGTAGGCGAAGTTCATGAACGAGCCGTCGATGGTGTCCAGCAGGCACATGCCCGCGGTGAACAGGATCGGCAGGCACACGATGGCGTACCAGGGCAGCCCGGCGGCCGCGCTGGTGCCCGCCAGCACCAGGAGGGCGACCTCGGTGGCGGTGTCGAACCCCAGCCCGAACAGCAACCCGACCGGGTAGGAGTGCCAGGACTTGGTGATCGACTCGGTCAATCGGCCGAGGACCCGGTTGAGCAGTCCCCGGTTGGCCAGGTGCCTCTCCAACTCTGACTCGTCGTACTCGCCGCTGCGCAGCCGGGCGAACACCCGCAGGATGCTGGCCAGGATCATGACGTTGAGGAAGGCGATCAGGTACAAGAACACGCCGGAGACGCTGGTGCCGATGAGTCCGGTGTAGTGGTGCAGGGTCGAGGAGTCGTCCTCGACCGACCCGACGATCGACTTGACCCCGGCGGCCAGCAGCGCCGCGAGCGCGAAGACCACCGTGGAGTGGCCCAGGGAGAAGAAGAACCCGACGGCCAGCGGGCGTTGCCCGTCGTTCATCAGCTTGCGGGTGGTGTTGTCGATGGCGGCGATGTGGTCGGCGTCGAACGCGTGGCGCATGCCCAGGGTGTAGGCCGTCAGCCCGATCCCGACACCGAAGGCCTTGCCGCCCACGCTGAATTGTGCGGGTGCCACGAGCAGCACCAGCGTGAGCCAGCCGATCACGTGCAGGGCGACGATCACCGCCAGCATCGACCCCAGCCGCCACCACTCCACCGGGGCCAGGGCCCGGGAGATCTTGGCCGCCCACGACGGACGCCGGTCGAGGTCGGTACGGGCCACTGGGGTCCTTCCAGCGTCGGGGCGGAGAACCACCCCGACTTTAGGTTGGGCCGTCAGGCGAATGCAAGTGACTTGCAATAGCGACGGGGCCGTCGGCCGCCGTGCAGGTGCCGGGACCCGATCATCGGGTGGCCGCCCGCAGTGCGCCCTCGCCGTCGACTTCCGCCTAGGACGCGCTGCGCCGGCTGCCTTCGCCGGCGAAGTAGTCGGTCCAGGACATCACCTCGGGGTGCCGCTTGAGCAGGGCGCGGCGTTGGCGTTCGGTCATCCCGCCCCAGACGCCGAATTCGACGCGGTTGTCGAGCGCGTCGGCGGCGCACTCCATGCGCACCGGGCAGTGCCGGCAGATCGTGGCAGCCTGCCGCTGGGCGGCGCCGCGGACGAACAGATCCTCAGGGTCGACGGCGCGGCAGAGCGCCTTGGACACCCACTCGATGCGGGACTCGGCCTGCGCATCCCGCACCGGGCGGTGAACCGACCTGATGATTACCCTGCGCGCCGCACGACGATGTGACACCAGATCCCCCTTATGCTCCCGCTGGCTGTCAGCCCACCTGCTCGGTCCCCCGGTGGCCGAACGTGCGCGTGCCGGATCTCCCGGCGCCGTCCCCCCTGTCCCGCTCAGCGGGGATGGAGCAGGCGTCTTCAGGGACAGTACGAAAAGGTGTCGGCTGCGCCCTAGGGACTATTGTCACAACCGAGGGTTACTCACGCCCTTTGAACAGGTTGGGATCTGGGGTGCGCCAGATCGGCTGCCGTACGCGCTGCATCGAAGTTCAACCGCCAATTGTCGCCTATCATGCGGCACAACGCATTTCATGGTATCGGCGGCGCAGCCGAGCTATCGCGGCGGCCGCGGGGACCGATCGCGCGGCACGCGGCGGTTCGTGCCGCCTCGCCGAAACGCCGTGGCGCGGGGCAAGTGGGCCGGCCGCAACGCTGGCAATCTGGGCTGTCAGGCGCGACACTGAACGGGTGATGCCCAAGCCGTCGGCGTCGGACCCCCTGCCGGACCCCTTGCCGGACCCCCTGTCGGACCCGCTGGTCACCGCGCGACTCGGTGATTTCCTGCGTGCCCGCGGGCTGCGCCGGATGGCGTCGCGGATCCAGGTCCTGGCGGTGCTCGAACCGGTCGACGGCCACCTCCCCGTAGCGGAGATCCACCGGCGGGTACGGGCCTGCCTGCCGCCGGGCGCCCAGCCGCCGGACGTCGCGACCATCTATCGGACGGTTACCACGCTGGTGGACCAGGGGGTGCTGCACGCGCTGACCCTCGACGGCGGGGTCAGCACGTACGGGCTGGCCACCGCGCCGCACCACCACGCGGTGTGCACGCAGTGCGGCGCCATGATCGAAGTGCCCGCGCGTCAGCTCAGCGCGGCGCTCGAGCACGCGATGGCGGGCAGTTCGTTCGCGCTGTCGGATGCGGCCGGGCTGACGCTGCGCGGCCTGTGCCCGCGGTGCCAGGGCGGGCAACCCGAGCCGGGCCCGCCGACCCGTTCGGAGGGCTGAACCTCAGCGCAGACCGAGCAGCGCGTTCTCGACCACCTCGGGCAGCGCCGGATGGATCCAGTACTGGCCGCGGGCCATCTCGCGGGCGGTCAGGCCGAAGCTCATCGCCTGGATCAGCGGCTGGATGATCGACGACGCCTGGTGGCCCATGATATGGCCGCCCAACAGGCGTCCGCTGTCGCGGTCGGCAACGAGCTTGACGATCCCGGTGGTGTCCTCCATCGCCCAGCCGTAGGCCACGCCGCCGTAGTCGTAGGTCGCAACCGAGATGTCAAAACCCTTTGCGCGAGCTTGGTTTTCGGTGAGGCCGACGCCGGCCACCTGGGGATCGGTGAACACCGCCGCCGGCACGAAGCGATGATCGGTCGCGGCCATCGAATCGGTGTCGTCCCAGTCGCACAGCAGGTTGTGCTGCACGACGCGAGCCTCGTGGTTGGCGACGTGCTTGAGCTGGTAGGCCGACGAGACATCACCCAGGGCGAACACCCCGCGCGCGGAGGTCCGCTGGTATTCGTCCACCACGACCCGCCCGTCTTCCACGTCGACGCCCGCCTGCTCGGCGTCGAGCAGATCGGCGTTCGGCAGCCTGCCGGTCGCCACCAGCAGCAGGTCGGCGTTGAGTGTGCTGCCGTCGTCGAGCTCGAGCGCGACGCCGGAGCCGCGGTTGGCGGCCCGCGCGACGTTGCGATGGGTGCGCAGTTCCCACTTGGTGGCCGCGATGCGGGTGAACCGTTCGCAGATGG
This sequence comes from uncultured Actinomycetota bacterium, assembly GCA_963824505.1. Classification (GTDB taxonomy): domain Bacteria; phylum Actinomycetota; class Actinomycetes; order Mycobacteriales; family Mycobacteriaceae; genus Mycobacterium. Next base: position 149,418 of record CAWGPS010000018.1, on the reverse strand, counting down.
TGTCGTCACAGTGCCGCAGCATGCAGCTTCCTCTGATCACCAGCGTCACCCGCACGCCGAGCGCCGAGAAGATGTGCGCGAATTCGGCTGCGACGAAACCGCTTCCGACGATCGCGAGGTGCTCGGGCAACTCGGGGATCCGCATGATGGTGTCGCTGGTGTGATAGGCGACGTCGGACGCCAGGATCGCGGGCGGGATCATCGGACGTGACCCCGCCGCGATCACGACCTGGTCGGCGGTGAACTCGTCACCGGCGTCGGTGCGCAACAGGTAGCGCCCGTCGGACTGGACCGGCCCGAACCGCGTATGTGTGTCGTACACGTCGACGTTGGGCGCCGACCGCCGATAGTCTTCGCCGCTGAGGGCTATCGGGTCGATGCGCCCGAAGACCCGCGAGACGATGTCGTCCCAGCGCACCCGGTCGATGCGCGCGTCGACGCCGAGCCGGGCGGCGTCCCGGATGGTGGTGGCCACCTCGGCGGCGTAGACGAACATCTTCGTCGGGATGCAGCCGACGTTGAGGCAGGTGCCGCCGAAGGTGCCCTGTTCGCAGATCGCCGTCCGCTTGCCGGCGTAGCGTTCGTCGAGAATGCTGTTGCCCGAACCGGTTCCGATGATCGCGAGGTCGTAGGTTTCCATTCCCGCGTCACCCCCGGTCCGAGGACGCCGGGGCGCCGGCGTGATCGAGGTAGCGATCCAGCCACAGGTCCAGTTGGCGATAGGCCGCCTGGCGCGGCTGCGGGAGCGAAAGGAACACGTCGTGTTTCGCGTCGGCCACCGGGACGACGGTGATGCGGCTGCCGATGCAGCCGGCCCACCTGGCGATCAGGGACACGTCGAGCACCGCGTCGCCGCGGTGCATCGCCGCGGGGTCCGGGCCTTCCCGCACGCTGCGGTCCGACCGCAGGAGCAGGCCCGGCACCCCGACGTCGAGCCCGCGATGCAGCCGGGCCTGGCCGCGCCGCACGGCGTGCAACCAGCCCAGAGTGATCGGGAAGCCGCCCACCGGCTTCCACTGCAGGTTGTAGTCGAACTCGCCGTCGAAGTCGCGGTGCAGGGTGGTGCCGTAGCCGCCCGGGGTGGGCGGGCGGATCACGGCCTTGGCGCGCAGCCGCGACAGGCCGCCGATCATCGACGAGGTCAGCGACAGCCGCAGCACGGCCGGGCCGTGCAGGTCCAGGAAAGGACTGTTGAGTACCAGTCCGCCCACCGCGGCGTGTGCCGCTACGCCGCTGCGGCGCAACCGGTCCAGCCACAGCGACACGATGAGGCCGCCGGCGGAGTGGCCGTACACCAGGACCCGGGCCGGCCGGGTCTGCCCGGTGACGATTCCCAGGGCGCGCCCGAGTTCGGCGTCGTAGTGCGCGAGGTCGGTGATGAAGTGGGGGGTCTGGCCCTCGCGCCGCGACCGGCCGCACTTTTGCAGGTCCAGCGCGTAGAACGCGAACCCCCGGGCGGCGAAGTGGTCGGCCAGCGCGGTGTGGAAGAAGTAGTCGGTGTAGCCGTGCACGGCTAGCACGGCGTGCTCCGCGGTGCCGGGCTCCCCCCGCCGTACCAGGGTGGCGACCACGTCGCCCTCGCCGGCGGGATCCGGCCCGAGCGGGATCGTGCACTGCCAATAGCCGGGCAGGACGTCGGGCATCCAGCCAGTCGCGCCGGCAGTCATCAAGCCAGCTTAAAGGTTTTGCCGGTGACCGGGAGGCGCACGGCGCGAGCGGCGGCATCGTCTCGGGATAGCCTCGGGATAGCCTGGGACCGGCACGGCCAGCGACAAGACCAGCGAAAGGACCCATGATCCGGTGTCGGTGACAGGCGGGCGATCGCAATCCGCACGCACGGACGTCGTGCTGGTCGGCGCGGGCATCATGAGCGCCACGCTCGGCGCGTTGCTGCGCCGGCTGGAACCAGACTGGTCGATGACGGTCGTCGAGCGCCTGGACGCCGTCGGCGCCGAGAGCAGCAGCCCGTGGAACAACGCCGGCACCGGCCACTCGGCGCTGTGCGAGCTGAACTACACCCCGCAGCGGCCCGACGGCTCGATCGACATCACCAAAGCGGTGCGCGTCAACGAGCAGTTCCAGGTCACCCGCCAGTTCTGGGCGTATGCGGTCGAGAACGGCATCCTCACCGACCGCAGCTTCGTGACGCCGATCCCGCACGTGAGCTTCGTACGCGGCGCGCAGCGCGTCGATTACCTGCGCCGCCGGCAGCGGGCGCTGGCGCACAACCCGCTGTTCGCCGGCCTCGAGCTGATCGACGACCCGGACGAGTTCGCCCGCCGGCTTCCCCTGATGGCGGTCAACCGCGACTTCTCCGAGCCGACCGCGCTGAACTGGGCCGCCCACGGCACCGACGTCGACTTCGGCGCGCTGGCCCGCCAGCTCGTCGGCTACTGCGTGCGGCACGGCGCCACCGCGCTCTTCGGTCACGAGGTCGCCAACCTGACCCGCCAATCCGACGGCAGCTGGACACTGCTGATCACCAACCGCCGCACCCGCAAGAAGCGCCGGCTGAACGCCCGATTCGTCTTCGTCGGCGCCGGTGGCCACGCGCTTGCGCTGCTGCAGAAGTCCGGCATCTCCGACGTCAGGGGATTCGCCGGGTTCCCCATCGGCGGCCGGTTCCTGCGCGCCGACAACCCGGCGCTCACCGCCGCCCACCGCGCCAAGGTGTACGGGGCGCCGGCCCCGGGGGCGCCCCCGCTCGGGGCCCTGCACCTGGATCTCCGCTTCGTCCACGGCAAGCCGTGGCTGGTGTTCGGGCCGTACGCCGGCTGGTCGCCGAAGTTCTTGAAGCACGGCCGCGTCACCGATCTGCCGCGCTCGGTCAAGTGCGACAACCTGGTGTCGATGCTCGGCGTCGGCGTCACCGAGCTGACCTTGGTCAACTACCTGCTCGGCCAGCTGCGGCTCTCCGGATCCGACCGGATGCGCGTCCTGCGCGAGTTCGCCCCCAGCGCAACCGATTCCGACTGGGAGCTGACCGTGGCCGGCCAGCGGGTGCAGGTGATCCGGCGGGACCGGCGCAAAGGCGGGATACTCGACTTCAGCACCACCGTGCTGGCGTCCGCCGACGGCAGCATCGCCGGACTGCTCGGGGGCTCGCCGGGGGCGTCGACCGCCGTCGCGGCCATGCTCGACGTCCTGCAGCGCTGCTTCGCCGACCGCTACCCGTCCTGGCTGCCCACGCTCAAGGAGATGGTGCCCTCGCTGGGCACCGAGTTGTCGCGCGAGCCCGCGCTGTTCGACGAGGTGTGGTCCTGGGGCACCCAGGCCTTGCAGTTGGACGCCGCATGAGTGAGACGCTGCGCCGTTCCTGGTCCAAAGACCTTGCCGCCGAGACGCTTTACGAGTTGTTGAAGCTGCGCATCGAGGTGTTCGTCGTCGAGCAGGCCTGCCCGTATCCGGAGCTGGACGGACGCGACCTGCTGGCCGAAACCCGGCATTTCTGGCTGGAATCGGACGACGGCGAGGTGATCTGCACGCTGCGGTTGATGGAAGAGCACGCCGGTGGCGAAAAGGCGTTCCGGATCGGCCGGCTGTGCACCAAGCGCAGCGCGCGCGGCCAGGGCCACACCACTCGGCTGCTGCGCGCCGCGCTGGCCGAGGTGGGCGACTACCCGTGCCGGATCGACGCGCAGAGCTACCTGGCCGACATGTACGCCCAGCACGGGTTCGTCCGCGCCGGCGACGATTTCGTCGACGACGGCATCCCGCACGTGCCCATGCTGCGGCCCGGCTCCGGGCTGCCGGAGCAGCCGTGAAGCCGTACCCGTTCAGCGCCATCGTCGGGCACGAGCAACTGCGGCTCGCCCTGCTGCTGTGCGCGGTGCGCCCGGAGATCGGCGGCGCGCTCATCCGCGGGGAAAAGGGCACCGCCAAGTCGACGGCCGTGCGCGGGCTCGCGGCGCTGCTGTCCGCCGCGACCGGCGCGGGTTCTGGCGCCGGCCTGGTCGAAATGCCCTTGGGCGCAACCGAAGACCGCGTCATCGGCTCGCTGGACCTGCAGAAGGTGCTGCGCGACGGCGAGCACGCGTTCTCACCCGGGCTGCTGGCCCGTGCGCACGGCGGCGTCCTCTACGTCGACGAGGTCAACCTGCTGCACGACCACCTGGTCGACGTGCTGCTCGACGCGGCGGCCATGGGCCGGGTGCACATCGAGCGCGACGGCATCTCGCATTCGCACGAGGCCCGGTTCGTCCTGATCGGCACCATGAATCCCGAAGAGGGCGAACTGCGCCCGCAGCTGCTGGACCGATTCGGCCTGACCGTCGACGTGTCCGCGTCGCGCGACGTCGACGTGCGCGCGGAGGTGATCCGGCAGCGGATGGCCTACGAGGCGGATCCCGGTGCGTTCGCAGACCGGTACGCCGACGCCGACGCCGAATTGTCCCGCCGGATCGCCGCGGCGCGCGCACTGGTCGACGACGTCGTGTTGCCCGACAGGGAATTGCGCCGTATCGCGGCGCTGTGTGCGGCGTTCGACGTCGACGGGATGCGGGCAGACCTGGTGATGGCCCGCACCGCCACCGCCCATGCCGCCTGGCGCGGGTCGGACGCCGTCGACGAGCAGGACATCCGCGTGGCGGCCGAATTGGCGCTGCCGCATCGACGCCGGCGCGACCCGTTCGACGATCCGGGCATCGATCCTGACCGGCTGGACGAGGCGCTGGCGCAAGCCGACCGCGATCCCGAGCCGGAGCCCGACCCGCCGGGTGGCGGTCAGGCCCCGACCGAGGCGGCGCCGCAATCGAATTCGCACTCATCGTCGAAACCCCAGAGCCGTAGGCCCAGCGCCCCGCCGTCGAAGACGTTCCGCGCCCGGGCGCTGACCGTGCCGGGGCTCGGCGAAGGCGCACCGGGCCGGCGGTCGCGTGCCCGCAACGGCACCGGCGCGGTGGTGGCGGCGACCGACGGCGCCGACACGGCGTCCGGCGCGCGGGGACTGCACCTGTTCGCCACCCTGCTCTCGGCCGCCGGGCGCGCCGGCGCGGGGCCGCTGCGGCCCCTGGCCGACGACGTTCGCCGTGCGGTTCGCGAGGGACGCGAAGGAAACCTGGTGATCTTCGTCGTCGACGCGTCCGGGTCGATGGCCGCGCGGGACCGCATGGCCGCGGTGAGCGGCGCCGCCCTGTCGCTGCTGCGCGACGCCTACCAGCGCCGCGACAAGGTCGCGGTCATCACCTTCCGCGGGGACGCCGCCCGGCTGCTGCTGCCCCCGACGTCGTCGGCGCACATCGCCGGCCGGCGACTGGCCCGGTTCGACACCGGCGGCAAGACCCCGCTGGCCGAAGGCCTGCTGGCCGCGCGCGAGCTGATCGTCCGGGAGAGGGCGCGCGACCGGACCCGCCGGTCGTTGCTGGTCGTCCTGACCGACGGCCGGGCCACCGCCGGGCCGGATCCCTTGGGCCGCAGCCGCATCGCGGCGGCGCGGCTGGCCGCCGAGGGCGCCGCCGCGGTGGTGGTGGACTGCGAAACGTCGTATGTGCGGCTCGGTCTCGCCGCCCGGCTGGCCCGGCAGCTGGGCGCCCCCGCCGTGCGCCTGGAACACCTGCAGGCCGACCACCTCGCCCGGGCCGTGCGCCGGGCGGCCTGAGGAAACGGACGGGTCCATGCCCCAGGGAAAACCGCAGCGCATTCCCGACGACGGCCTGACCACTCGGGCCCGGCGCCGCACCCCGGTGCTGGCGGTGCACACCGGCGACGGCAAGGGCAAGTCGACGGCCGCGTTCGGCATGGCGTTGCGGGCCTGGAACGCCGGGCTCGACGTCGGCGTGTTCCAGTTCGTCAAGAGCGCCAAATGGAAGGTCGGCGAGGAGGCCGCCTTCGGCCACCTCGGCCGGCTGCACGAACACGGGGTCGGCGGGGCCGTCGAATGGCACAAGATGGGCTCCGGCTGGTCCTGGACGCGCAAGCCGCGCAACGCCGGCGGGGACGTCGATCACGCGGCCGCGGCGGCGGACGGCTGGGCGGAGATCGCGCGCCGGCTCGCCGCGCAGCGCCACGACTTCTACGTGCTGGATGAGTTCACCTATCCGCTCAACTGGGGTTGGGTGGACGTCGACGAGGTCGTCGCAGGCCCTGGCGGCGCGGCCCGGCCACCAGCACGTCGTCATCACCGGGCGCGACGCCCCGCGGCGATTGGTCGACGCCGCCGACCTGGTGACCGAGATGGCCAAGGTCAAGCACCCGATGGACGCGGGCCGCAAGGGCCAGAAGGGCATCGAATGGTGAGCGCCCCGATCCGGCCCCGCGAGCGTGCGCGTCATGCACACGCCAACCGTGCGTGTCGCTGTCATCTCGACACGCTCGCTCGCGAGGTGGGCGAGGCGGTGACCAGCGCCCCCGCCGTTATCGTCGCCGCGCCCGCGTCGGGCAGCGGAAAAACCACCGTCGCAACGGGCTTGATCGGGGCGCTGCGCCGGGCGGGCCACACCGTCGCGCCCTTCAAGGTGGGACCCGACTTCATCGACCCCGGCTACCACGGCCTGGCCGCCGGACGGCCCGGCCGCAACCTCGACCCGGTGCTGGTGGGGGAGCGCCTGATCGGCCCGCTGTACGCCCACGGCGCCGCCGGCGCCGACATCGCGGTGGTCGAAGGCGTGATGGGCCTCTTCGACGGCCGCATCGGCGCGGGCGCGGCCACCCCGGCGCCCGGCTCCACGGCGCATGTCGCGGGCCTGCTGGGCGCGCCGGTGCTGCTGGTGGTCGACGCGCGCGGCCAGAGCCACAGCATCGCCGCCCTGTTGCACGGGTTCTCCACCTTCGACACCGCGACCCGGATCGCCGGCGTCATCCTCAACCGCGTCGGATCGAGCAGGCACGAGCAGGTGCTGCGGCAGGCGTGCCGGCAAGTCGGCGTCCCGGTGCTCGGCGCGATCCCGCGCACCGCCGAATTGGAGCTTCCGACAAGGTATCTCGGGCTGGTCACCGCCGTGGAGTACGGCCGGCGGGCGCGCGCCGCGGTCGAGGCGATGACCGCCTTGGTCGCCCGCCACGTCGACCTGGCCGCCCTCTTCGCGATCGCCGCCAGCCGGCCCGCCGGTCCGTCATGGGAGCCGGCGGCGGCGACGGGGGAGACGGGGGAGGTGCGGGGCCGGCGGCCCACCGTCGCGATGGCGGCCGGGAAAGCGTTCAGCTTCGGCTACGCCGAGCACACCGAACTGCTCCGGGCCGCCGGCGCCGACGTGGCCGAGTTCGACCCGCTCGTCGACGCGCTGCCCGGCGGCGCGGACGCCGTCGTCCTGCCCGGCGGCTTTCCCGAACAGTTCACCGCCGAGCTGTCCGCCAACGACGTCGTCCGCCGGCAGATCCGCGAACTGGCCGCCCGGGGGGCGCCGGTGCACGCCGAGTGCGCCGGGCTGGTCTACCTGGTGTCCGAGCTCGACGGGCATCCGATGTGTGGCGTGCTGGCCGGGTCCGCGCGGTTCACCCCGCGCCTCACGCTGGCCTATCGCGACGCCGTGGCCGCGGCCGAGTCGCCGCTGTACGCCGTGGGCCAGCCGGTGGTCGGGCACGAATTCCACCGCACCGCGGTGACGTTCGACGACAGCTACCCACCCGCCTGGGTGTATCGCGGCTCGCACTCGAACCCCGACTCGAACCGGGGCGAACCGGCCGTGCGGGACGGCGCCGTGCGGGGCGGCGTGCACGCCTCGTACCTGCACACCCATCCGGCCGCGGCACCGGAAGCGGTAGTGCGCTTCGTCGCACACGCGAGCGGCGCACCGACACCGCCCGTCTAGGCTTGCCAGGTGACCGAGAACGCCTATCTGGTCGGTTTGCGGCTCGCCGGGAAAAAGGTCGTCGTGGTCGGTGGGGGAAACGTCGCACAGCGCCGCCTGCCGCTGCTCGTCGCCAGCGGCGCGAATATCCACGTCGTCACCCGCAGCGCCACCCCCGCCGTCGAGGCGATGAGTGGAATCACGTTGTCGCTGCGCGAATACCGCGACGGCGACCTCGACGGGGCGTGGTACGCGATCGCCGCCACCGACGACCCGGAAGTCAACGCCGCCGTGGTCGACGAGGCCGAGCGGCGCCACCTCTTCTGCGTGCGCGCCGACGTCGCCGTCGAGGGAACGGCGGTGACCCCGGCCTCCTTCAGCTACGCGGGGTTGTCGGTCGGGGTGCTGGCCGGCGGCGAGCACCGCCGGTCGGCGGCCATCCGGTCGGCCATCCGGGAGGCGTTGCAGACCGGGGTGATCACCCCGGAAGGCTCGGCCGGTTCGGAGAGCGCGGACGTCGTCCGCGGCGGGGTGGCGCTGGTGGGCGGCGGCCCCGGCGACCCCGAACTGATCACCGTGCGCGGCCGGCGGCTGCTCGCCCAGGCGGACGTGGTGGTCGCCGACCGGCTCGCGCCGCCCGAACTGCTGGCCGAGCTGCCGCCGCACGTGGAAGTCATCGACGCCGCCAAGATCCCGTACGGGCGGGCCATGGCGCAGGACGCGATCAACGAAGTGATGATCGACCGCGCCCGCTCGGGACGCTTCGTGGTCCGCCTGAAGGGTGGCGATCCGTTCGTGTTCGCGCGGGGGTACGAGGAAGTCCTGGCGTGCGTGGACGCCGGGATCCCGGTGACGGTGGTGCCGGGTGTGACGAGTGCCATAGGCGTGCCCGCGCTGGCGGGCGTTCCGGTCACCCATCGGGCGATGAACCACGAGTTTGTGGTGGTCAGCGGCCATTTGCCGCCCGATCATCCGGAATCGTTAGTGAATTGGAATGCGCTGGCCGCGATGACGGGCACCATCGTTTTGCTGATGGCGGTCGAACGGATCGAACTGTTCGTCGAGGTGCTGATAAAAGGCGGCCGACCTGCGGATACGCCGGTCCTGGTGGTCCAGCATGGAACCACGTCGGCGCAGCAGACTTTGCGGGCCACGCTGGTCGACACGCCCGAGAAGATTCGCGCCGACGGTATCCGACCTCCGGCGATCATCGTGATCGGGCCTGTGGCGGCGTTCGGGGTTTAAACGATTCTTAAGATTACTGTAAGGTAACCCATTATGACGGCTCTCAACGACGCAGAGCGCGCGGCCCAGAGATGGTCGTCCCCGCGCCCCGACCGTCCGGCCCCGGTGCGCGCATCGCGCCCGGCGGAGACCGCTTCGGAGACCGCTTCCGGGACCGCCCCGGCCCGCATCGGCAGGTATTACCCCGCCTGGCTGCCTTCGCGCCGCTTCATCGCGGCCGTCGTCGCGATCGGCGGAATGCAGTTGCTGGCGACCATGGACAGCACCGTGGCCATCGTCGCGCTGCCGAGGATCCAGAACGAGCTGAGCCTTTCCGACGCCGGCCGCAGCTGGGTCATCACCGCGTACGTGCTGACCTTCGGCGGGCTGATGCTCCTCGGCGGCCGGCTCGGCGACACGATCGGACGCAAGCGCACCTTCATCGTCGGCGTTGCGCTGTTCACCATCTCGTCGGTGCTGTGCGCGGTCGCCTGGGACGAGGCGACCCTGGTCATCGCGCGGCTGCTGCAGGGCGTCGGGTCGGCCATCGCCTCGCCGACCGGCCTGGCGCTGGTGGCGACCACGTTCCCCAAGGGGCCGGCGCGTAACTTCGCGACGGCGGTGTTCGCCGCGATGACGGCGGTCGGCTCGGTGATGGGACTGGTTGTCGGCGGGGCGCTGACCGAGGTGTCGTGGCGGCTGGCGTTCCTGGTGAACGTGCCGATCGGGCTGGTGATGATCTACCTGGCCCGCACCGCCCTGCGCGAGACCAACCGGGAGCGCATGAAGCTCGACGCCACCGGGGCCATGCTGGCCACGCTGGCGTGCACCGCCGCCGTGTTCGCCTTTTCGATGGGGCCGGAAAAGGGCTGGATTTCGGTCACCACGATCGGTTCGGGTGTGGTGGCGTTCGCCGCCGCCCTGGCCTTCATCGTCGTCGAGCGCACCGCCGAAAACCCGGTCGTCCCGTTCGACCTGTTCCGCGACCGCAACCGCCTGGTGACATTCGCCGCGATCTTCCTGGCGGGCGGACTCATGTTCAGTTTGACGGTGTGCATCGGCCTGTACGTGCAGGACATCCTGGGTTACAGCGCGCTGCGCGCGGGCGTCGGCTTCATCCCGTTCGTCATCGCGATGGGGATCGGCCTGGGCGTCTCCTCGCAGCTGGTGTCGCGGTTTTCACCCCGCGTACTGACGATCGGCGGCGGGGTGCTGCTGTTCTGGGCGATGCTCAGCGGCTGGGCGTTCATGCACCGCGGGGTGCCCTACTTCCCCAACCTGGTGCTGCCCGTCATCGTCGGCGGCATCGGCATCGGCATCTGCGTCGTTCCGCTGACCCTGTCGGCCATCGCGGGTGTCGGCTTCGACCAGATCGGCCCGGTGTCGGCGATCGCGCTGATGCTGCAGAGCCTGGGCGGGCCGCTGGTGTTGGCCGTCATCCAGGCGGTGATCACCTCGCGGACGCTGTACCTGGGCGGCACCACCGGACCGGTGAAGTTCATGAACGAGGCCCAACTGGGCGCACTCGACCACGGCTACACCTACGGTCTGCTGTGGGTGGCCGGAGTGGCCGTGATCGTCGGCGCCGCGGCGCTGTTGATCGGCTACACCCCGGAGCAGGTCGCTCACGCCCAAGAGGTCAAGGAAGCGATGGACGCCGGGGAGATCTAGACCTCCCGCATCTGCGGCTCCACGGCCGGCACCAAATTCCCGACCGCAACCCGCGTTCACATGTGCGTGAGGCCCCGCCCCCCATACCAACTAGGCTGGCCCGCTGTGATCACCCGCATGTCCGAGTTGTTCCTGCGCACCCTGCGGGACGACCCCGCCGACGCCGAAGTGCCGAGCCACAAGCTGCTGATCCGGGCCGGCTACATCCGGCCCGTCGCGCCCGGGCTGTACAGCTGGCTGCCCCTCGGGCTGCGGGTGCTGCGCCGGATCGAATCGATTGTCCGCCAAGAGATGTGCGCGATCGGCGGACAGGAAATCCTGTTCCCCGTGCTGCTGCCCCGCGGCCCCTACGAGACGACGAACCGGTGGACCGAATACGGCGACGGGGTGTTTCGTCTGCAGGACCGCCGGGGGCACGACTACCTGCTGGGGCCCACGCACGAAGAGCTGTTCACCCTGACCGTCAAGGGGGAGTACAGCTCCTACAAGGATTTCCCGTTGCTGCTCTTCCAGATTCAGAACAAATACCGCGACGAGGCGCGGCCGCGGGCCGGGATCCTGCGGGTGCGGGAGTTCCTGATGAAGGACTCCTACTCGTTCGACGTCGACGACGCCGGCCTCAAGGCCGCTTATCACGCGCACCGGGAGGCCTACCAGCGCATCTTCGAGCGACTGCAGGTGCGCTACGTCATCGTCTCCGCGGTGTCCGGGGCGATGGGCGGCAGCGCCTCCGAGGAGTTCCTGGCCGAAAGCCCGGTCGGTGAGGACACTTTCGTGCGATGCCTGCAGTCGGGCTACGCCGCCAACGTCGAGGCGGTGGTGACCGCCCGCCCGGAGGCGCGGCCGACCGACGGGCTGCCCGAAGCGAAGGTCTACGACACCGGCGACACTCCCACCATCGCCACCCTGGTGGACTGGGCCAACCAGGCGGACCTGGGCCGCACCATCGTCGCGGCCGACACCTTGAAGAACGTCCTGCTCAAAGTCCGCCCGCCCGGCGGGGACTGGGAGCTGCTGGCGATCGGCGTGCCGGGCGACCGCGAGGTCGACGACAAGCGGTTGGGGGCGGCGCTGGAGCCGGCCGACTACGCGCTGCTCGACGACGGCGACTTCGCCAGGTACCCGTTCTTGGTCAAGGGGTATATCGGGCCGAAGGCATTGCAGGACAACGGGGTTCGCTATCTCGTCGACCCGCGGGTGGTGGACGGCACCAGCTGGATCACCGGGGCCGACGAGCCCGGCCGCCACGTGGTCGGACTGGTGGCCGGTCGGGACTTCACCCCGGACGGCACCATCGAGGCCGCCGAGGTGCGCGACGGCGACCCGTCGCCCGACGGCGCCGGCCCGCTGGTGTCGGCCCGCGGCATCGAGATCGCCCACATCTTCCAGCTGGGCCGCAAATACACCGACGCCTTCGCCGCCGACGTGCTCGGCGAGGACGGCAAGCCGGTGCGGCTGACCATGGGCTCCTACGGCCTCGGGGTGTCGCGGATGGTGGCCGTCATCGCCGAGCAGCACCACGACGAGCTGGGGCTGCGCTGGCCGGCGGCCGTCGCGCCGTTCGACGTCCACCTGGTGATCGCCAACAAAGACCCGCAGGCGCGCGAGGGTGCCCTCACGTTGGCCGCGGACCTGGACCGGCTCGGCGTCGAGGTGCTGCTGGACGACCGGCAGGCATCGCCCGGGGTGAAGTTCAAAGACGCCGAGCTGCTCGGTGTCCCGTCGATCGTGGTGGTCGGCAGGGGCTGGTCGGAGGGCGTCGTCGAACTGCGCGACCGCTTCAGCGGGGAGGCCCGGGAACTGGCGGTCGGCGCGTCACTGGCCACCGACGTGCTGGCGGCCCTCGGCGGCTAGCCGCCGATCAGCCCAGCACGGGGAACCGTCGCTGCCGTGCCAGCCGGTCCAGCGCGCTCTGCATCACGCCGCGCACGTGCGCGTCGACCTCGTCGACGTCGGGATCGTGTCCGAATCGGTCGGTGACATGGATCGGCTCGAGCAGTTCGGTGACGATCTTGGACGGCAGCGGCAAGTTGGCCGGAATCGTCGAGGTCAGCCCGAACGGGAAGCCGAACGTCAACGGCAGGATGTCCAGCCGAATCCGGTGCAGCCGCAGCTGCTTTGCCAGCCAGGCGCCGCGGGTGAGGAAAAGCTGCGTTTCCTGCCCGCCGATCGACACCGCCGGCACGATCGGCACCCCGCACTCGACGGCGGTGCGCACGTAGCCTGTGCGGCCGTTGAAGTCGACGACGTTCTGGGCGAACGTGGACCGGTACGACTCGTAGTCGCCGCCCGGGAACACCAGCACCACCGCTCCGGACAGCAGCGCCCTGGCCGCGTTCTCCCGGCTGGCGCCGACGACGCCGATCCTGCGCAGCCATCCCGCCAGCGGCGTCTTGAAGAGGCCGTAGTGGGCCAGGGTGTAGAGCGGGCGGTCAAAACCCATCTTCTCGTAGAAAGCCGGAGCCAACACGGCGACGTCCGGCGTCATGGCGCCCCCGGAGTGGTTGCACACGATGAGCGCACCGCCGGTCGGCGGCAGGAGTTCCAGGCCCCGCACCTCCGCCCGGAACCAGAACCTGGCGACCGGCCCGACAAGCCTGCCCGCCGCCTGAATCGAGCCCGGATCCCACTTGGCCAGCTCGGAGTGGGCCAGCTCGGAGTGGGCCAGCTCGGATGGCCCTCGAAGTCCGCGACCGCCACGGTCGTGTCCTCACCTCAACTTTGCCCTCCGGCGCCGATCCGCGGGTGAGTCCGGGCGCCGTGCGGAACGCCTGGGCTGAACGTACTCCGGCGTGACGGGGATCACACGTGGCGGGGGCGCGCCCGTCCGTGGGCGCGCTAACCTCGCACGATGGCCGCAGGCAACAGGAGCAGGGTGCGCCAGCGGCGACTGGCCCGCCCCGCGGACGTGGCGACGCCCTTCGTGCGGGCGCGCGAGTTCCTCGCCCGGCCGCACGACCCCCGAGACCAGCCGGACGACCTGCCGATCGCGCGGCCGACCGTCGCGGTGGCCCGGCAGGTGTTCCACGACGAGCTGGTGCTGCTCGGCATGCGGATGTTCCTGCCGGTGGGTGAAGCGCGCGCCGCCGAGCGGGTCGACAGCGAGGTGAGCGCGGCTCTCGAGCTGTACCGGCTGCGGGGCTGGCTGGACAACCCGGAGGGCTTCTTCGCGGCCCCGCCGGCGCTGACCGACGTCGCGGTCGCGCCGGTGAAGATCCGTGGCCGGCTCCTGAACCGCCTCGCCTTCGACAGCGGCTACCAACCGCACCCGGACGAACCCGGCCGCGAGCGCTGGCTGAGCTACACCGCCAACCGCCGCGAGCGTGCGCTGCTGCTGCGCCACCGCGAACCGCGGCCCTGGGTGGTGTGCGTGCACGGCGCCCTGATGGGCCGAGGCGCAGTCGATCTCAGGCTGTTCCGCGCCTGGCACCTGCACGAGGAGCTGGGCCTGAACGTCGTGCTGCCGGTCCTGCCGCTGCACGGCCCGCGGAAGAGCAAGGGCGCGGCGTTCCCGGGCCAGGACCTGCTCGACGACGTTCATGCGGCGGCTCAGGCCGTCTGGGACATCCGTCGGCTGATCTCGTGGATCCGCGCCCAGGAACCGGACTCCCGCATCGGCCTGAACAGCATGTCGCTGGGCGGCTACGTCGCCGCGCTGGTGGCCAGCCTCGAAGAGGGCCTCACCTGTGCGGTGCTCGGTGTGCCGGTGGCCGACCTGATCGAGGTGCTCGGCGGCCACGGCGGTCTGCGCGACGACGATCCGCGGACGCTGACGCTGGAGCGCGCCCGGCCCGTCGGGCGGATGGTCTCGCCGCTCTCGCTGACCCCGCGGGTGCCGATGGGCGGCCGCTTCATCTACGGCGGGCTCGCCGACCGGCTGGTCAACCCGCGAGACCAGGTGATGCGGCTGTGGGAGCACTGGGGCCGGCCCGAGATCGTCTGGTACCAGGGCGCGCACACCGGGTTCTTCCGGTCTCGCCCGGTCCAGGACTTCGTCGACGCCGCGCTGCGCCAGTCCGGCCTCGCCGCTCCCGCGGCGCGGTGAACCGGTGCACCGCTACTCGTTGCCGCCGGGGAAGCTGGTCGTGATGGGCCAGCCGCCCAGGATGCGGTTCCATCTGGCGGCCAGCACCGCGCTCTGGGTCAGCGCCGTCCCCGCGAAGGCGCGGTCGTCCGCGGTCTCCGCGTGCTCCATGACCGCGCGCCAAGCCGTCGCGCCGTCGTTCTCCATCCGCGCGGCCAGCCGCGCGGCGTCCGCGGGGCTGCCCACCAGCATCGGCAGCTGGTAGCCGGCGGCCGCGACGGGGGCGGTGACCTTCCGGGCGGTCAGCATCGCGATGACGTCGTCGCGGCGTTGGCGATGCTGCTGCAGGGCTTCCACCACGAGGTCGTTGACGCTTGGGGGCGAGAGCGCCGAGACGATGCCGTAGCCGTAGATCGTCGAGTGTTCGACCGACAGCGCGTCGCACAGCGCCGCGTTGTCGGCGTCCTTGCCGGAGGTCATATCGACGGACCCCCGGGCACCAGCGCCACCGTGTAGGACGCCGTGCACGACGCGGCGATGGAGCCGAGCAGCCCGGCCCGGTACCCCGACGCGCTCGCGGCCAGGCGACCGGCGCTCTCGGCGGAGGCGCGCAGCGCGTCGATCACGTCCGACACGGGCGGCGGCGGTGGCGGCGGCGGTGGCGGTCCGGCCTGCGCCGCGGAGGTGGAGGCGGCGGTGGTCTCGCTCGACGACGAGGTGATCTTGCCGGTGGCCCGGGAGATCTCGGTCGACAGCGCACGGGCGTGCGCGGCCCGTTGATTGGCCACCACCGCGAGTGCGGCGGCGACCTGCGGCGGGTTGCCGACGGCCGAGGCGGCCGCACTCGCCAGCGCGCTGTCGTGCCGGGCCTGGTCCAACGGCCCCAACAGCTCTTCTACGGGCGGCGGTTTGGGTGGGGACTCGCCGCTACAGGCGGATCCGACCACCCCCAGCGCGGCCAGAGCCACGCCACCGGCGAGCACACCCCGTCGGCTGGTGACGGGTACTGCGCTAGGCACAAGCAACATCCTGCCATTGGTCCGGTGGGACGCCGGGACGCGATCCGCCGTGGTCTGCGGTTCCTGGCGTATCGTAGGTAGCTGGCTCGTGGAATCACACGTTCCGCGGGACACCGGAGCCGCCCGCCGCCAGGAGGGCGGGGACATCCCCAGATGACCGGACAACTCAAGATGAGGAGCTCGCCGTGACCACCGGGCTACCTTCGCAGACGCAGGTGATCGACCTGCTCGGTGGCGCGTTCGCGCACGCCGGATACGAGATCGAAGACGTGGTCATCGATTCCCGCGCCCGCCCGCCTCGGATCACCGTGATCGCCGACGGCGACACCGCGCTCGACCTGGACACGATAGCCACCCTCTCGCGCTCGGCGTCGACTTTGCTGGACGGCTCGCAACTTTTCGACGGCATCCGCGACCGTTACGTGCTCGAGGTCAGTTCGCCGGGCGTGGACCGCCCCCTGACCAGCGCCAAGCACTTCCGCCGGGCCCGCGGCCGCAAGGTCGACGTCGCACTGTCGGACGGCTCCCGGGCCGTCGGCCGCGTCGGCGAAACCCGCGACGACGCCGTCGCGCTCGTGGTCCGCTCCGGCCGGGGCTGGGCTGTGCGCGAGATTCCCCTCGCCGACATCGTCAAGGCCGTCGTCCAGGTGGAGTTTTCGCCGGCGGCGCCGGCCGAGCTGGAACTGGCCGGGTTGACCGAGACCGGTCGTGCTGCTGCTGGGACGGAGGGCGGAGCATGAACATCGACATGGCGGCGCTGCACGCGATCGAGGTGGACCGGGGCATCTCGGTCAGCGAACTGCTCGAGACCATCAAGTCCGCGCTGCTCACCGCCTACCGCCACACCGAGGGCCATCAGCAGGACGCGCGCATCGAGATCGATCGCAAGACGGGCGCCGTTCAGGTGATCGCGCGCGAGACCGACGAAGACGGCAACCTCATCAGCGAGTGGGATGACACGCCCGAGGGCTTCGGGCGCATCGCCGCCACCACCGCGCGCCAGGTGATGCTGCAGCGGTTCCGCGACGCGGAGAACGAGCGGACCTACGGCGAGTTCTCCACCCGCGAGGGCGAGATCGTCGGGGGCGTGATCCAGCGGGACAGCCGGGCCAACGCGCGCGGCCTGGTCGTCGTCCGGATGGGCAGCGAGACCAAGGCCTCCGAGGGCGTGATCCCGGCGGCCGAACAGGTGCCCGGCGAGGGCTACGAGCACGGCAACCGGCTGCGCTGCTACGTGATCGGCGTGACCCGCGGGTCGCGTGAGCCGCTGATCACGCTGTCGCGCACCCACCCCAACCTGGTGCGGAAGCTGTTCGCGCTGGAAGTCCCCGAGATCGCCGACGGGTCGGTGGAGATCGTGGCGGTGGCCCGGGAGGCGGGGCATCGCTCCAAGATCGCCGTGAAGTCGAACGTTGCCGGCCTGAACGCGAAGGGCGCCTGCATCGGCCCGATGGGTCAGCGGGTCCGCAACGTCATGAGCGAGCTGTCGGGGGAAAAGATCGACATCATCGACTACGACGACGATCCGGCCCAGTTCGTCGCCAACGCGCTGTCGCCGGCGAAGGTGATGTCCGTGTCGATCATCGACCAGGCCGGCCGCGCCGCCCGCGTCGTGGTGCCCGATTTCCAGCTGTCGCTGGCGATCGGCAAGGAGGGCCAGAACGCGCGGCTGGCCGCCCGGCTCACCGGGTGGCGCATCGACATCCGCGGGGACTCGCCGCACGCCGAGGACCAGCCGGAACACGACGCCAGCCACGGGATGGCCCGCGAGCTCTGACGCGCTCGGGGCGCCCCCTCGCGCCGCATCCTTGGGCGGTTCGGAGCATCGGTCCGGTGACGCTAGACTGAGCCGTGATCCAGCGCGAGCCTTCGGCCCCCCGACCCAGCCGGGCGCACAGACACCCGGGTGGACCCGTGCGGACGTGCGTGGGGTGCCGAAAGCGAGAGTTGGCCGGCGAACTGCTTCGAGTGGTGGCTGTGTCGACGGGGAACGGCGAACACGCCGTGGTCGTTGACACGGGCAGTAACCTGCCGGGGCGAGGTGCTTGGCTGCATCCCGCACCGGGGTGCGTGCACCAGGCGATTCGGCGGCGTGCCTTCGCGCGAGCGCTGCGCATCACCGGTTCACCGGACACCTCCGCGGTGACCGGGCACGTCGAGCTCTCAGGCGCGCCCGATCGTCCCGGCAACAGAACAGGTAGCGAAGAACATGAGCACACCGTGAAGTCCCGATGACCCCCATCGCGATGCGTTACAGCTAATACCCGAGGCGCGGCCCACGACTGTCGCCTCTTAGACAGGAGATGTAGTGGCAGGTAAGGCCCGCGTACACGAGTTGGCAAAGGAACTCGGTGTCACCAGCAAGGAAGTGCTCGCCCGGCTGAATGAACAGGGCGAATTCGTCAAATCGGCATCATCGACCGTAGAGGCGCCGGTCGCGCGCCGGCTGCGGGAGTCGTTCGGTGGCGGGAAGAAGCCCGCCGCGGAGGCGCCGGCGAAGGCCGCCGCGAAGGCCCCGCAGAACGCAGTCGCCAAGGGCGCTGACCGGACCCTCGACACCGCGCTCGACCAGGCGATCGGGAAGGCCACCGGCAACGGCGAAGCGGCCGCCCGGGCCGGCGACGCCGGCGGCGCGACCGCGACCTCGGTGGCCCCCGCGCGGCCGGCCCCGGTGCCCGGGCGGCCGGCGGCGCCGCCCCCCGGAGCGCCCGCCCCCGGCCAGCCGCCCGCCCAGCCGGGGGTGCCGGGTCCGCGTCCGGGTCCCATGCCCAAGCCCGGCGTCCGCACCCCGCGCGTCGGCAACAACCCCTTCTCGTCGGCGCAACCCGTCGACCGGCCGATCCCGCGTCCCATGGCGCCGCGTCCCGGAGCTCCCCGGCCGGGGGCACCGCGCCCGGGCGCCTCGCCCGGCAACATGCCGCCCCGACCGGGCGGCGCCGCGGGTGGGCCGCGCCCGCCGCGGACCGGTGCGCCGCGGCCTGGCGGCGCGCGCCCCGGCGGCCCCGGCGGCCGCTCCGACGGGGGCGGCGGTAACTACCGTGGCGGAGGCGCGGGCGGCGTCGGCGCCGCGCCCGGTGGCTTTCGGGGTCGTCCCGGCGGCGGTCCCGGCGGCGGCGGTGGCCGTCCCGGGCAGCGCGGCGGTGCGGCCGGCGCGTTCGGGCGTCCCGGCGGCGCACCCCGGCGCGGCCGCAAGTCCAAGCGGGCGAAGCGCGCCGAGTACGAGAACATGCAGGCGCCGGTCGTCGGCGGCGTGCGGCTCCCGCACGGCAACGGCGAGACCATCCGGTTGGCCCGCGGCGCGTCGCTGAGCGACTTCGCCGACAAGATCGACGCCAACCCGGCCGCCCTGGTGCAGGCGCTGTTCAACCTCGGCGAGATGGTGACCGCCACGCAGTCGGTCGGCGACGAGACGTTGGAGCTGCTGGGCAGCGAGATGAACTACGTCGTCCAGGTCGTCAGCCCGGAAGACGAGGACCGCGAGCTGCTGGAGTCCTTCGACCTGACCTACGGCGAGGACGAGGGCACCGAGGAGGACCTGCAGACCCGGCCGCCGGTGGTGACCGTGATGGGTCACGTCGACCACGGTAAAACCCGGCTGCTGGACACCATCCGAAACGCCAGCGTCCGCGAGGGCGAGGCCGGCGGCATCACCCAGCACATCGGCGCCTACCAGGTCTCCGTCGAGCACGACGGCGTCGAACGGCCGATCACCTTCATCGACACCCCGGGTCACGAGGCGTTCACCGCCATGCGGGCCCGCGGCGCGAAAGCCACCGACATCGCGATCCTGGTGGTCGCCGCCGACGACGGTGTCATGCCCCAGACCGTGGAGGCCATCAACCACGCGCAGGCGGCAGACGTGCCGATCGTGGTGGCGGTCAACAAGATCGACAAGGAGGGCGCCGACCCGGCCAAGATCCGCGGCCAGCTCACCGAATACGGGCTCGTCGCAGAGGATTTCGGTGGCGACACCATGTTCGTCGACATCTCCGCCAAGGAGGGCACCAACATCGAGGCGCTCGAGGAGGCGGTGCTGCTGACCGCCGACGCGGCCCTGGACCTGCGGGCCAACCCGGACATGGAGGCCCAGGGCGTGGCCATCGAGGCGCACCTCGACCGCGGCCGCGGACCGGTGGCCACCGTGCTGGTGCAGCGCGGCACGCTGCGCATCGGCGACTCGGTGGTCGCCGGGGACGCCTACGGCCGGGTGCGCCGCATGGTCGACGAGCACGGCGACGACGTCGAAGAGGCGCTGCCGTCGCGGCCCGTGCAGGTCATCGGCTTCACCTCGGTGCCCGGCGCCGGCGACAACTTCCTGGTCGTCGACGAGGACCGCATCGCCCGCCAGATCGCCGACCGGCGCAGCGCCCGCAAGCGCAACGCCCTGGCCGCGCGGTCCCGCAAGCGGATCAGCCTGGAGGACCTGGACTCGGCGCTGAAGGAAACCAGCCAGCTGAACCTGATCCTCAAGGGCGACAACGCCGGTACGGTCGAGGCGCTCGAGGAGGCCCTGATGGGCATCCAGGTGGACGACGAGGTGGCGCTGCGCGTCATCGACCGCGGCGTCGGCGGCATCACCGAGACCAACGTCAACCTGGCGTCGGCGTCGGACGCGGTGATCATCGGGTTCAACGTGCGTGCCGAGGGCAAGGCCACCGAGCTGGCCAACCGCGAGGGCGTGGAGATCCGCTACTACTCGGTCATCTACCAGGCGATCGACGAGATCGAGAAGGCCCTTCGCGGCATGCTCAAGCCGATCTACGAAGAGAATCAGCTGGGCCGGGCCGAGATCCGTGCGCTGTTCCGCTCCTCCAAGGTCGGCCTCATCGCGGGCTGCATGATCAGCTCGGGTGTGGTGCGCCGCAACGCCAAGGCCCGTCTGCTCCGCGACAACATCGTGGTGGCCGACAACCTCACGGTGACCTCGCTGCGGCGGGAGAAGGACGACGTGACCGAGGTCCGCGAGGGCTTCGAGTGCGGTATGACGCTGGGCTACTCGGACCTCAAGGAGGGCGACGTCGTCGAGACGTACGAGCTCGTCCAAAAGGAGCGCGCCTGAACCACCGCCGACGATGCAGTGGGGGTGCCCCCAGCCGCGCAGCGGCGAGGGGGCCGAAGCGATGAGGAGGAGGCGGTGAATCGAAATGCCTGACCCGGCCCGGGCGCGCAGATTGGCCAAGCGGATTTCCACGATCGTTGCCTCGGCGATCGAGTTCGAGATCAAGGACCCGGGGCTGGACGGCGTGACCGTCGTCGACACGAAGGTCACCGCCGACCTGCACGATGCGACGGTGTTCTACACGGTGATGGGCCCCACGCTCGATGACGAGCCCGACTACGCGGCCGCCGCGGCCGCCCTGGAGCGGGCCAAGGGCGCGCTGCGGACCATGGTCGGGGCCGGGACGGGGGTGCGGTTCACTCCGACGCTGACGTTCACCCGGGACACCACGGCCGACAGCGTGCAGCGGATGGACGCGTTGCTTGCTCAAGCTCGCGCCGCGGACGCCGATCTGGCGCGGGTTCGGTCGGGCGCCAAGCCGGCTGGCGATCCCGATCCGTATCGTGAGGTCGGGTCGGTCGTGAGCCGACCCGGCGACACCTTCCACGTTGGAGACGCCGGTGACGACGATCAACCCGAAGACTGAGCTGGCCCCCGCCTCGCTCTCGGGGATGCGCGTCGACGTGTTCGGTGCCGTCGAGCTGCTGTCGGCCGCCGCGACGGTCGCAGTGGTCGCCCACGTCCACCCCGACGCCGACACCATCGGCGCCGGCCTGGCGCTGGCGCTGGTGCTGGACCGATGCGGCAAAGACGTCGAGGTCGGCTTCGGGGAGCCGTCGAGACTGCCGGAGTCGCTCGCGTCGTTGCCGGGTTGTCACCTGCTGGTCGGGCCGGGGGACATGCGCCGCGACGTGGATCTGGTTGTGACGGTTGACGTCCCGTGCGCCAGGCGATTGGGGCCGCTGAGCGATCTCGTCGACGGCAGCCGGCCGGTGCTGGTCATCGACCACCACGCCAGCAACGAGATGTTCGGGACCGCCAACTTCATCGACGTCGCGGCGGATTCGACGACGATGATGGTCGCCGAGATCCTCGACACCTGGGGTCAGCGCATCGACCGCGACGTCGCGCACTGCATCTACGCCGGTCTGACGACGGACACCGGGTCGTTCCGCTGGGCCAGCGCGCCCGCGCTGAAGCTGGCGGCCCGCCTGGTCGAGACCGGCGTCGACAACGCCGCCGTCAGCCGGACGCTGATGGACAGCCACCCGTTCGGATGGCTGCCGCTGTTGTCGCGCGTGCTCGGGTCCGCGCAGTTGCTGCCCGACGCGGTCGGCGGGCGCGGGCTGGTGTACGCGGTCGTCGAAAACCCGGAGTGGGTCAGTTCGCGGCCCGAGGAAGTCGAGAGCATCGTCGACATCGTGCGCACCACCCAGGAGGCCGAAGTCGCGGCCGTCTTCAAGGAGCTCAGGCCCGGGGAGTGGTCGGTGTCCATGCGCGCCAAGGCCGACGTGGATCTGGCCTCGGTCGCCTCGGCGTTCGGCGGCGGCGGCCATCGGCTGGCCGCCGGTTACTCGACCGCCGGCCCGATCGAGGACGTCGTGGCGGCGCTTTGCGTGGCGCTGGACTGAGCCTCGCTAGAAGGCCCAGCTCCCCGAGCGCTGCACCACGAAACCGTGCTCCCCGCTGGTGGTGTCCAGGCACGCCAGCAGGTTGTCGGGCCCCACCGCGCACGTCACGTTCAGGTACGACAGCTTCTGGCCCACGCCCAGCGGCTTGCCGCCGGGCGGCAGGGCGGCCGGGCTGCCGTCGCAGCCGCCGTAGGACATCCGGCTCAGCTCGTAGCCGGGGCCTTTGAAGCTCACCGTCCCCACCACGCAGTCGCCCGGTCTCGGGCGGTCGCCGCCGGGGAAGGAGATGTCGTCCATGCCGGGCATGTCGCCGGTGCACTTGATGTCCTGCGACGGCTGCGGGGGCGGCGGGGGGCCGCCGTAGAAGTCGCACACCAGCGCGGACGCGGTGGAGAAGCCGATGCGCGGCGGCCCGCCGGGGTGCGCGGTGGTGACGTAGGCGTCCGCCGACACGGGGGTGAAGCCGTCGAGGTTCGGAAACCCGGGCGGGGGTTGCGCGGCGGCATGCGGCGCGACCGCGACGACGGCCGCGAGGCTCATGCCGGGGAGAAGCCGCATGGCCGGGCCGACGACCGCACGCATCGCTGCCTCCTCACGCTGTCGTCTCGTTGGAGGGATCTTGTCACAGCGTCGATG
The DNA here is from genome assembly GCA_963824505.1 of uncultured Actinomycetota bacterium. Taxonomy (GTDB): domain Bacteria; phylum Actinomycetota; class Actinomycetes; order Mycobacteriales; family Mycobacteriaceae; genus Mycobacterium. The sequence continues at coordinate 126,490 of CAWGPS010000018.1, read as the reverse complement.
ACGGGGTCCTGTTAACGCACCTGCGCACGGCCTCGGCGCAGCACGGCCTCGCGATTGGCGGCGATGTCCGCGCCGCTGGTCCGGAATTGCCGGGCGGCCATTGCCTCGAGCCACAGCCCCGTGCTGGTCTGCGACTCGTCGATTCGGTGATAGGACGCCAGCAAGGCCCGCACGGCGTCCTGGTTGTTGCCGACGATCGACGACGCCACCGCCCGCGCGGCGGTGAGCAACTGGTCGTGCGGCACCACCTCGGTGACCAGGCCGGCGCGCAGCGCGTCGGCCGCGGACAGGTAGTCGCCGGTGAGGCTCATGCGCCGGGCCAGGCCGACGCCGACCTTCTGCGGCAACCGGACGCTCAGGCCCCAGGTGGGCAGCAGGCCCACCCGGGCGTGGGTGTCGGCGAAGCGCGCCCGCTCCGAGGCGATGAGGACGTCGCAGTACAGCGCCAGCTCGAGCCCGCCGGTGACGGCGGCGCCGTTGATCGCGCCGATCACCGGCTTGGTCATCGCCGGCCACCGCGGCGAGATGTCCGGCAGCGCCGTTTGGCCGCCCAGCTCCTTGAGGTCCAGGCCCGCGCAGAACACCGGATCGGCGCCGGTGACGATCACCACGTCGACGTCGTCGTCGGCATCGGCGTCGGCGAGGGCCGCGAAGAACCGATCCCGGAGCGCGGAGGACAGCGCGTTGCGGGACTGCGGCCGGTTGAGGGTGAGGGTTCGCACCCGCTCGGCGGTCTCGCTCAGCAGAATGTCGTCGGTCATAGACGCCACGCTAGTCAGTCCGTGGTCTCCGCAACCACCGGCGTCATCGCCGTAACGGACCGGCCGGCTGGCGACGACTGGCCGCGCCTATCGTGGTTGGCATGTGCCGGAACATCACCGAACTGCGCGGCCTGCAGCCGGCGGCCACGGCGGAGGAGATCGCGGCGGCCGCGCGCCAGTACGTGCGCAAGGTCAGCGGCGTCGCCCGCCCGTCGGCGGTCAACCACGACGCGTTCGAGGACGCGGTCGCCGAGGTGACGGCCGCGACGACGCGGCTGCTCGCGGCCCTGCCGCCGCGCCGCCAGCCGCCGAAGACGGTGCCGCCGCTGCGCAGGCCCGAGGTCATCGCCCGGATGGCCCGGTGACCCAGCCGGCGCTCAAGGAGTGGAGCGCGGTCGTGCACGCGCTGCTCGACGGCCGGCAACGGGTACTGCTGCGCAAGGGCGGCATCGGCGAGAAGCGGTTCGAAGTGGCCGCCCGCGAATTCCTGTTGTTCCCGACGGTCGCGCACAGCCACACCGAGCGGGTGCGGCCCGAGCACCGCGCGCTGCTGGGCACCGCGGCCGCCGACAGCACCGACGACCATCTGGTGGTGCGGGCCGCGGCGAAAGTGGTTGCCGCGCTTCCGGTCAACCGGCCGGATGGGCTCGGGGCCATCGAGGACCTGCACATCTGGACGGCGGACTCGGTGCGCGCCGACCGGCTGGACTTCCGGCCGAAGCACACACTGGCCGTGCTGGTGGTGTCCGCGATGCCGCTGATCGAGCCGGTGCGGCTGCCCCGACTCCCCGCGTACGCGGGCTGCACCAGCTGGGTTCAGCTGCCGTTGCGTCCGGCGCTGGGTGAGCCGGTGCACGACCAGGCGGCGTTAGCCGACGTCGCCGCCCGGGTCCGTGCCGCGGTCGGCTGACAGGTCGGCCGGGCCGACCGGAAGTAGCAGCCGCGAGCGGCCGTAGCGCACGGTGTGGGTGGCCGGCATCGTTTCGCTGGCGGTGAGCAGCGGTTCGCCGGTGCCCGGGTTGCGTGCGTACCGGGGAAACCAGCCGCCGGCGATCAGCAGACGGATGTGCGACCCGGCGCGGAACCGGTGGGCGGTGCCGTCGAGTTGGAGGGTCACCGTCCGGGCGGGGGAGGTCAGTCGGCGGTAGCCGTCGCTGACGTTTCGGGACCGGCCCTTGGCGTCGACCTCGCTGACCCGGACGAACAGGTCGACGTGGGGGGTGTCGGAGCTGTGCGTCAGCTCGACCACCGGGTGCCCGTAAACGCCCAGATCCTGGGTCAGGGTGGCGCTGGTGAAGGCCAGCACGTCGCCTCGCGAGGCCAGCCGGCTGTCGTCGCGGTAACCGCCGTCGACCGACAGCAGCGGGCCGCCGACGGTGGGCGTGGGATCCGTCGGATCGTAGCGAAATCTCGCCGGCGCCAACCCCTTCAGGTTGGTCGGCGCCGTCTCGCCCAGGTAGCCGCCGGGCCTCAGGTACAGCGCCCGCGCCGTGGTGGCGGGCGGCCAGTCGGCGACGTTGCGCCAGCCCTGTCCGGTGACGTGGAGGCGGACCCGGCTGGGCCGGCGCAGCGTGGCCCCGCCCAGGTGGGCGTCCAGCCAGTCCAGCGATTCCCGGGCGGAGGTGGCCAACCCCCTGCCCAGCAGCTGCGTGTGCGTCCACGGCCCGACGGTGAGCGCGACGTCGACGTCCCGGTCCCGCAGGTGCCGGTACTGCTGCAGCGTCTGGTTGACGAAGAGGTCCTGCCAGCCGCCGAGCAGCAGCACGGGCACGCGCGCGGAGTCCAAAGCCTGGTTGAAGCGCGTCGCGGTCCAGAACGGGTCGTCGATGTCGGGGTGTTCGAGCCACGATTCGAACCACGGCGCGCCGGCGCCGAGCAGGGCCCGCGCCGCGGCACCCACCGGCAGCGCGCGGGCGGCTTCGGGCACGGTGCGGCGAGCCTGCAGCTGGCGCCAGGCGGCCCGGATGAGCCCGGGATCCTCCTGGTGGCTGACCATGTCGCACCAGCCCAGGAAGTCGTTGAGGGTGAACGCCCCGGTGTCCCACACGGAGGCGGCGAAGTCGTGCGGGCCGGCGGTGATGACGGCGGCGGCCAGCTCCGGTGGCGGGTCCTGCAGCAGCGCCCACTGGGTGAATCCCAGGTATGACACCCCGACGGTGGCGAAACGGCCGGTGAACCAGGGCTGTTCCCGCAGCCACACCACGGTGTCGGCGCCGTCGGCGGCCTCGTGGACCATCGGCTGGAACACCCCGCCCGACCCGAACGTCCCGCGCACACTCTGCAGCACGACGTGGTAGCCGCGCGCCGCGTAGAGCCTGGCGTACACGAGCGAGAACGGAAACCCGCGCCCGTAGGGCCCGCGGACCAGCAGGATGCCGGTGGGGGTGGGCGTCTGTGGCGCGTAGTGGTCGGCCACCAGGCGGACGCCGTCGCGCATCGGCACGTCCACGCGGTTGACGGTGTACTCCGTGGTCGTGCGCCCGCAAACCCAGCAGCCTGCCGAGGGCCTTGTCGGCCATTCCCGCTCAGGGCGCTCGGCGTGGGGGACGAGATTGTGGTCGTCGCCGTACTCACCGAGCCCACGCCAGGACGGTCATCGGGCTTCTAGAACTTGTAGTAGGGCGCGAGGTCATTGGCGCGCTGCAGGTTGGTGGACATGCAGTCGACTTCGGGGTTGGAGTAGACGGTCGAGTAGAACAGCGCCTGCTGGAGCACCCCGTAGCTGGTCTTCAACGCGACCATGCACGAGTAATACCAGTAACTGTTGTGGTAAGTCGGCTTCAACACCCAGTACTGCGCGGCGCGGTGGCCCTGGATCGTCGTCTCGACGGCGTCGGCGGGCAGGGTTTGTTCGTACGTGCGCCAGATGATGGGCTCGACCGCCATCTGGTAGTTGCCCGCGTCGAAGTGACAGCGCAGCCCGTCCTCGTGCTCGGGCGGCGTGAACGCCAACCCGAGCCGCTGGACGACGTCGAACGGGATGTCCTCGCACGCGTCGAACGGGCGCGGGTCCGTGGTGGCCACGATGGGGCTTTTCATGGTGGTCTCCAGGGGCTCGGCGGTCGACCGCAGGTCGACGGGCCCGGCGCCCTCCCCGCCGGCCGGCGCGCCCCGCCAGCCGACCGTGCCCCCGATGACCCCGCCGACCACCATGGTGGCCAGCGCACCGAGGGCCCCGATCAGTCGCGCATTGGCGAACATGGACATCCCCTACCCCGCCGGGCACGCCTCGGCGGTCTCATGCCGGGAGTGTACAAGTCGTGTGCGCGCCGTCACACGCGAACCGTAACCAGGTCTGCCGCGGCGGCTTGCGGTCGGGAATCGATAGGGTGGATGTTCGTGGCCAGACAGGAATCGATCAACGGCGCGCAGCCGACCCCCAGCCAACACTGTGGGCCGTTTCCGACCTGCACACCGGACACCTCGGCAACAAGGCGGTCACCGAAGCGCTGCACCCGGCCTCGCCGGACGACTGGCTGATCGTCGCCGGCGACGTCGCCGAGCGCACCGACGAGATCCGCTGGACGCTTGACCTGCTGCGGCGCCGCTTCGCCAAGGTGATCTGGGTCCCGGGCAACCACGAGCTGTGGACCACCAGCCGCGATCCGATGCAGATCTTCGGCAAGGCGCGCTACGACTACCTGGTCAACATGTGCGACGAGATGGGCGTCGTCACCCCGGAGCATCCCTTCCCGGTGTGGAACGAGCGCGGCGGGCCGGCCACGATCGTGCCGATGTTTTTGCTCTACGACTACAGCTTCTTGCCGGAGGGCGCGGCCAGCAAGGCCGAGGGCCTGACCATCGCGCGGGAGCGCAACATCGTGGCCACCGACGAGTTCCTGCTCTCCTCCGAGCCGTACGCCACCCGCGAGGCGTGGTGCCGCGAGCGGCTGGCCGCCACCCGCGCGCGCCTCGAGCAGCTCGACTGGATGACGCCGACCGTCCTGGTGAACCATTTCCCGCTGGTGCGCGAGCCCTGCAACGCGCTGTTCTACCCGGAATTCTCGCTGTGGTGCGGGACCACCAAGACGGCCGACTGGCACACCCGCTACAACGCCGTGTGCTCGGTCTACGGCCATCTGCACATCCCGCGCACCACCTGGTATGACGACGTGCGCTTCGAGGAAGTGTCGGTCGGCTACCCGCGGGAGTGGCGGCGCCGCAAGCCGCACGCCTGGCTGCGCCAGGTGCTGCCCGATCCCGCAGTACCCGCCCGGCTACCTCAACGACTTCGGCGGTCACTTCGAGATCACCGCCCAGATGCGCGAACAGGCGGCCACGTTCCGGGAACGAGTGCGGCAGCGGCAGGCCCGATGACGGTGCGCACGCTGGTGTCGTCGGTGCTGCCGGCGACCCTGCTCGGCTCCGGGTCCGACGACCTGGCGTATTCGGAGCTGTACTCGGACCCGCCCGAACTGGTGCCGCTGCCGGAAGAGGAGCCGTTGATCGCCAAGTCCGTGGCCAAGCGGCGCGACGAGTTCATCACCGTCCGGCACTGCGCCCGTCAGGCGCTGAGCGAGCTCGGCGTACCGCCCGCGCCGATCCTCAAGGGCGACAAGGGCGAACCGTGCTGGCCCGACGGCGTGGTCGGCAGCCTCACGCACTGCACGGGCTACCGCGGCGCGGTGGTGGGACGGGCCGCCTCGCGTGCGCTCGGTCGGCATCGACGCGGAACCGCACGACGTGTTGCCCGACGGCGTGCTCGGCGCGATCGCGCTCGCCGAGGAGCGGCACGAGATCGGTGCGCTGCCCGACGGCCTGCATTGGGACCGGATCCTGTTCTGCGCCAAGGAAGCAACGTACAAGGCCTGGTTCCCCTTGACGAAGCGGTGGTTGGGCTTCGAGGACGCCCACATCGTGTTCGACGTCGACCCGGGTGGTCGGGGGACCACCGGCGTGTTCGTCTCCAAGATCCTGATCGACGGGGAAGCGTTGTCCGGTCCGCCGCTCACCGCGCTGCGGGGCCGCTGGTCGGTGGATCGCGGGCTGGTGCTCACCGCCATCGTGCTATGAGCACCGACCGGGCCCGGTCGAATTGTCGTCGTCGACAAACCGGCCGGCATGACCAGTCACGACGTGGTTGCGCGCTGCCGGCGCATCTTCGCCACCCGCAAGAGTGGGCCACGCGGGCACGCTCGACCCGATGGCCACCGGCGTGCTGGTGGTCGGCGTCGAGCGGGCCACCAAGGTCCTCGGCTTGCTTTCCGGGGCCTCGAAGTCGTACGCCGCGACCATCCGGCTGGGTCAGACCACTACCACCGATGACGCCGAAGGCGAAGTGCTGCAGACCATTTCGGCCGATCAGCTGACGGCCGGAGACTGATTGCGGCGGCGATGGCCGCGGGCTGCGCGGCGACATCGAGCAGGTGCCGTCGGCGGTCAGCGCGATCAAGGTCGACGGGCGCCGCGCCTACCGGCTGGCCCGCGAGGGCCACACGTCGATCTCCAACCGCGCCCGGTCCGCATCGACCGGTTCGAGCTGCTTGCGTGCGGCCCACGAGCGGCTCGTCGACTTCGACGTCGAGGTCGACTGCTCGTCGGGCACCTACATCCGGGCGCTGGCCCGCGACCTGGGCGCCGCACTCGGCGTGGGCGGGCACCTGACCTCGTTGCGGCGCACCCGCGTGGGGCGTTTCACCCTGGCCGACGCGCGCCCACTCGACGAGCTCGCCGAGGCGCCCGCGGCTGACCCTGACCCTGGACGAGGCGTGCCTGCTGATGTTTCCGCGCCGCGAGCTCACCGCCGCGGAGGCCGAGGCGACCGGCAACGGCAGGCCGCTGACGCCGGCCGGCATCGACGGCGTCTACGCGGCCTGCGCCGCCGACGGCCGGGTGATCGCCCTGCTGCGCGACGAGGGACGCGAACGAAGTCGGTGGTGGTGATCCGCCCGGCCGGGACATGACCCTTGCGCCGAACGTGAATCCCACGACGGGACACGCCGCGGAAGCGTCGTGTAATGCACTTTCGCGGCAGTACCCTTTCGACCGCTTGCGGTAATAGGCTTGGCCCGGGCAACTTGAGGAGAGGCGAGCAATGGCCAACAAGGTTTACGTCATCGGCGTCGGCATGACGAAATTCGAGAAGCCGGGCCGCCGCGAGGGCTGGGACTACCCGGACATGGCGCGCGAGTCGGGGACCAACGCGCTGGCCGACGCCGGGTCGACTACCGCGAGGTCGAGCAGGGCTACGTCGGCTATGTCGCCGGCGACTCGACGTCGGGACAGCGGGCGCTCTACGAGCTCGGTATGACCGGGATCCCGATCGTCAACGTCAACAACAACTGCTCGACCGGCTCCACGGCCCTGTTCCTGGCGGCACAGGCGGTCCGCGGCGGCCTCGCCGACTGCACCATCGCCCTGGGCTTCGAGAAGATGCAACCCGGATCGCTGGGCGGCGGCGCCACCGACCGCGAATCCCCGATGGGCCGGCACGTCAAGGCGATGGCCGAGATCGACGAGTTCGCGATGCCCGTCGCCCCGTGGATGTTCGGCGCCGCCGGCCGCGAGCACATGAAGCAGTACGGCACCACCGCCGAACACTTCGCCAAGATCGGCTACAAGAACCACAAGCACTCCGTCAACAACCCGTACGCGCAGTTCCAGGAGTCCTACACCCTCGACGACATCCTGGCGGCGCGGATGATCTCCGACCCGCTGACCAAGCTGCAGTGTTCGCCGACCTCGGACGGTTCGGGCGCGGCGATCGTGGCATCGGAGGGCTTCGTGGAAAGACACGGGCTCGCCGGCCGGGCGGTCGAGATCGTCGGTCAGGCCATGACCACCGACTTCGAGTCCACCTTCGACGGCAGCGCCAAGAATCTGATCGGCCATGACATGAATGTTCAGGCCGCGCAGCGGGTTTACGACCAGTCGGGGCTGGGCCCGGAGGACTTCCAAGTCATCGAGCTGCACGACTGCTTCTCGGCCAACGAGTTGCTGCTCTACGAGGCGCTGGGCCTCTGCGGGCCGGGCGAGGCCGGCAAGCTGATCGACAACGGCGACACCACCTACGGCGGGCGCTGGGTGGTCAATCCGTCCGGCGGCCTGATCTCCAAGGGGCACCCGCTGGGCGCCACCGGGCTGGCGCAGTGCGCCGAACTGACGTGGCAGCTGCGGGGCGCCGCGGACAAACGGCAGGTCCAGGGCGTCACCGCCGCGCTGCAGCACAACATCGGGCTGGGCGGCGCCGCCGTCGTCACCGCCTACCAGCGCGCCGAACGCTGAGCCGGTCCGGATAACACCGTGATCGAGTGGTCCGACACCGACCTGATGGTCCGGGACGCGGTCCGTCAGTTCATCGACAAGGAGATCCGTCCGCAGCTGGACGACCTGGAAACCGGTGCCATCCCACCGTATCCGATCGCCCGCAAGCTGTTCAGCCAATTCGGTCTCGACGTGATGGCCGCCGAGGCGGTCACAAAGATGCTCGACAGGGAGCGCGCCCGGCTGGACGGCGCCGCCGCCGCCGACGAAGTCCCCTCCGGCGAAACCCATTCTGGCGAAACCCCTTCCGACGCAGGCGGGCTGGGCGGCATGGGCGCGCAGGCGTCGATGGTCGCGGTGCTGGTGTCCGAGATCGCCCGAGTCAGCATCGGGTTGCTGAGCACCGCATCGGTCAGCCTGGGCCTGGGCGCGGCGACCATCATGAGCCGCGGCACGCTGGCGCAGAAGGAACGCTGGCTGCCCGACCTGATGACACTGAAAAAGATTGCGGCCTGGGCCATCACCGAGCCGGACTCCGGTTCGGACGCGTTCGGCGGGATGAAGACCTACGTCCGACGCGACGGCGACGGCAACTACATCCTCAACGGGCAGAAGACATTCATCACCAACGGCCCCTACGCCGACGTGCTCGTGGTCTACGCCAAGCTCGACGACGGTGACTCGGCGGACAAGCGGAGCCGGCCGGTGCAGATCTTCGTGCTGGACTCGGGAATGCCCGGCCTGACGCAGGGCAAGCCGTTCAAGAAGATGGGCATGATGTCCTCGCCGACCGGCGAGCTGTTCTTCGACAATGTGCGCCTGACCCCCGATCGCCTGCTGGGGGAGAACGAACACCACGCGAGTGGGGACGGCCGGGACAGCGCGCGCGACAACTTCGCCGCCGAACGGATCGGCATCGCGATGATGGCCCTGGGCATCATCAATGAATGTCACCGGCTCTGCGTGGATTACGCGAAGACGCGCACCCTGTGGGGCAAGAACATCGGGCAGTTCCAGCTGATCCAGCTCAAGCTGGCCAAGATGGAGATCGCCCGAATGAACGTGCAGAACATGGTGTTTCACACCATCGAGCGGCAGCGGGCCGGCAAACCGCTGACGCTGGCCGAGGCGTCGGCGATCAAGCTGTACTCGTCGGAGGCGGCCACCGACGTCGCGATGGAGGCGGTGCAGCTGTTCGGCGGCAACGGCTACATGGCCGAATACCGGGTGGAGCAGTTGGCGCGGGACGCGAAGTCGCTGATGATTTACGCCGGCAGCAACGAGGTGCAAATCACCCACATCGCCAAGGGGCTGTTGGCCGGCTGAGCCGGCTAGCCAACCACCCAGATCGCCCGCGCCGCAGGGCTGCCCAGCTCGACCGTGGTGTCGGCGCCGCCCGCCGTCTCGATCGCCACCGACATCATGCCGGCGAACTCGCGGCGGGTGAGGACCCTCAGCTTCGAGTCGAGATTGATGCCGACACCGGCGAGATAGCGCAGCATTTGCGGGTCGGCGTCGGAGATGCGGGCCACGGTCGCGGCGTCGCCGTCGCCGCACGCCCAGAGCTGCCGGGCCCGCGGCGCGGGAACCTGACCGTCGGAGGCGGGTATGGGGTCACCGTGCGGGTCGCGCCGGGGAAACCCCAGCTTCGCGTCGATGCGGGCCACCAGCCGGTCCGACACCGCGTGTTCGAGCACCTCCGCCTCGTCGTGCACCTCGTCCCAGGCGTAGCCCAGCTCGTTGACCAGGAAGGTCTCCAGCAGCCGGTGGCGGCGCACCATCTCCAGCGCCGCCCGCCGGCCCGCCTCGGTCAGCGTCACGGCACCGTACTTCTCGTGGTTGACGAGCCCCTGGTCCGCCAGTTTGCGGATCGATTCCGAGGCGGTGCTGGCCGACACCCCGATCTTCTCGGCCAGCATCTTGGTGCTGACCCGGTGCGGCGCGCCTTCCGGCGACCACTCCTGGGCATTCCAGATGACCTTGAGATAGTCCTGGCCGACCGCGGTGAGACCGCCAGCCTCGTCGTCAGCCCTCACACCCTAAGAGAGTTTAGGCAAACCAAGCCTGATCTGGCTCCGCTCACGGGCGACGGCCCGCGGCCCGTAGGCTTGCGATCGTGCAGCGGTGGCGCGGCCAGGACGAGATCCCCACGGACTGGGGCAGGTGCGTGCTCACCATCGGGGTGTTCGATGGTGTGCATCGCGGGCATGCCGAACTGATCGCGCACGCGGTCAAGGCCGCCCGCGCGCGCAACGTGCCGAGCGTCCTGATGACGTTCGACCCGCACCCGATGGAAGTGGTCTACCCGGGCAGCCACCCGGCGCAGCTGACCACGCTGACCCGCCGCGCCGAGCTGGTCGAAGAGATGGGCATCGACGTCTTCCTGGTGATGCCGTTCACCACCGACTTCATGAAGCTCACGCCGGACCGCTACATCCACGAGCTGCTGGTCGAGGACCTGCACGTAGTGGAGGTCGTGGTCGGCGAGAACTTCACCTTCGGCAAGAAGGCGGCCGGCAACGTCGACGCCCTGCGGCGTGCCGGGGAGCGATTCGGGTTCGCGGTGGAGTCGATGTCGCTGCTGTCCGAGCACCACAGCAACGAGACCGTGACGTTCTCCGCGACGTACATCCGGTCCTGCGTGGACGCCGGGGACGTGGTCGCCGCCGCCGACGCGCTCGGTCGCCCGCACCGCGTCGAAGGCGTGGTGGTCCGCGGCTACGGACGGGGCGCCGAGCTGGGCTTTCCCACCGCGAACGTGGCGCCGCCGATGTACTCGGCCATCCCCGCCGACGGCGTGTATGCGGCGTGGTTCACCGTGCTGGGGCACGGGCCGGTGACCGGGACCGTCGTCCCGGGGGAGCGTTACCAGGCGGCGGTGTCCGTCGGGACCAACCCGACCTTCTCCGGGCGTACCCGCACCGTGGAGGCGTTCGTCCTGGACGCCGCCGCCGACCTCTACGGTCAGCATGTGGCCCTGGACTTCGTCGGGCGGATCCGCGGACAGCTCAAGTTCGACTCGGCGCGCGACCTCGTCGCGGCGATGGGCAACGACACCGAGCGGGCGCGGGCCATGTTGTCCGCGGGCTGACGCGGGCGTCACACCGTCACGCGCGTCTGCGCGCCGGGCGAGAGCCGACGCGCGGGCACAACGGCCATCCCCTCCAGTGACCGAAGCCCGGAGGTGACCGAAGCGGCGAAACGGGGCGTCCCCGCAGGCCTCCGGCGTTTGTGCCCGGCGCCTGAACCGCTGCTAAACTGCCGGACGACATCGGCGCGTGCTGCGGTTCGCGGTGGCCGCGCCCGGAATCACTGATCGCGGACCGATTGATGGAGATGTTTTCGTGGCTCTGACAGCCGAGCAGAAAAAAGAAATCCTGGGCACCTACGGCCTGCACGACGCCGACACCGGGTCCCCGGAGGCGCAGGTCGCCCTGCTCACCAGGCGGATCGCCGACCTCACCGAGCACCTCAAGGTGCACAAGCACGACCACCACTCCCGGCGCGGCCTGCTGCTGCTGGTGGGTCGCCGGCGCCGGCTGCTCAAGTACGTGTCCCAGGTCGACGTCGAGCGCTACCGCTCGCTCGTCGAGCGGCTTGGTCTGCGCCGCTGACCGAGGCCCGCACCGGCCCGTGTAGAGTGAGGGCGTTCTGGGCCGTTTCGGCCCGAGCAGCGGTGCGGTTTGCGCAGATCCGCGCGTTCCGTTCCAGCGTGTCACGACGAGAGCAGCCCGGTCTGTATCGGACGGTCCTCGGTAGTGGCTGCCGGGCTCCCCGGATCTGGGGCAGGTCGGCCGCTTCAATCGATGGCCGTAGCCGTATTCAGGCTCGCTGTTTTCCAAGCTCTCAGGGTGGCTCGCGGGCCCGTCGGGCCCGATGAGTTGGTTTGCAGCCCTCTGGCGCGCGTGACGCCGCGAAACAGCCGAATACCAGAGAGGCCGTACGGACACAGATGTCTGTATCTGAAATTGACAAAGGCGTGTTCGAGTCGACCGCCACCATCGACAACGGGAGCTTCGGCACCCGCACCGTCCGTTTCGAGACCGGCCGGCTGGCCCAGCAGGCCGCCGGCGCCGTCGTCGCCTACCTCGACGACGAGAACATGCTGTTGTCGGCGACCACCGCCAGCAAGAGCCCGAAGGAGCACTTCGACTTCTTCCCGCTGACCGTCGATGTCGAGGAGCGGATGTATGCCGCGGGCCGCATCCCCGGTTCGTTCTTCCGCCGTGAGGGCCGGCCCTCCACCGACGCGATCCTGACCTGCCGGCTGATCGACCGCCCGCTGCGCCCGTCGTTCGTCGCCGGCCTGCGCAACGAGATCCAGGTCGTGGTGACGATCCTGAGCCTGGACCCCAACGACCTGTACGACGTGCTGGCGATCAACGCGGCTTCGGCCTCCACCCAGCTGAGCGGCCTGCCGTTCTCCGGCCCGGTCGGCGGCGTCCGGGTGGCGCTGATCGACGGCACCTGGGTCGCCTTCCCCACGGTCGAGCAGCTCGAGCGGGCCGTGTTCGACATGGTGGTGGCCGGCCGCATCGTCGGCGAACACGACGGCCAGGCGGACGTGGCCATCATGATGGTCGAGGCCGAGGCCACCGAGAACGTCATCGAGCTCGTCGAGGGCGGCGCCCAGGCTCCGACGGAAAGCGTGGTGGCCGAGGGCCTCGAGGCGGCCAAGCCGTTCATCGCCGCGCTGTGCACCGCGCAGCAGGAGCTGGCCGACAAAGCCGCGAAGCCGACCGGCGAATACCCGACCTTCCCCGAGTACGGCGAAGACGTCTACTACTCGGTCGCCTCGGTGGCCACCGACGAGCTGGCCAAGGCGCTGGCCATCGGCGGCAAGGCCGAGCGCGACCAGCGCACCGACGAGCTCAAGGCCGAGGTGCTGGCGCGGCTCGCGGGGGACTCTGCGACCTACGCGGGCCGCGAGAAGGAGATCGGCGCCGCGTTCCGGTCGTTGACCAAGAAGCTGGTCCGGCAGCGCATCCTGACCGACCACTTCCGCATCGACGGCCGGGGCATCACCGACATCCGCGCGCTGTCGGCCGAGGTCGCGGTCGTGCCGCGGGCGCACGGCAGCGCGCTGTTCGAGCGCGGCGAGACGCAGATCCTCGGGGTGACCACGCTCGACATGGTCAAGATGGCCCAGCAGATCGACTCGCTGGGACCGGAGACCTCCAAGCGCTACATGCACCACTACAACTTCCCGCCGTTCTCGACCGGCGAGACCGGCCGGGTCGGGTCGCCCAAGCGGCGCGAGATCGGGCACGGCGCGCTCGCCGAGCGGGCCCTGATCCCGGTGCTGCCCCCCGTCGACGAGTTCCCCTACGCCATCCGCCAGGTGTCCGAGGCCCTGGGTTCCAACGGCTCGACGTCGATGGGCTCGGTCTGCGCGTCCACGCTGGCCCTGCTCAACGCCGGCGTGCCGCTCAAGGCGCCGGTCGCCGGCATCGCGATGGGCCTGGTCTCCGACGATGTCGAGGTCGGAGCGGAGGTCACTCGAGCGTCGCTTCGTCACCCTGACCGACATCCTGGGCGCCGAGGACGCTTTCGGCGACATGGACTTCAAGTGCGCCGGCACCAAGGACTTCGTCACAGCGCTGCAGCTGGACACCAAGCTCGACGGGATTCCGTCGAAGGTGCTGGCGGGCGCGCTGTCTCAGGCCAAAGATGCGCGCCTGACCATCCTCGAGGTGATGGCCGAGGCCATCGACTCGCCCGACGAGATGAGCCCCTACGCGCCGCGGGTGACCACCATCAAGGTGCCGATCGACAAGATCGGCGAGGTCATCGGCCCCAAGGGCAAGGTCATCAACGCCATCACCGAGGAGACCGGCGCGCAGATCTCCATCGAGGACGACGGCACCGTGTTCGTCGGCGCCACCGACGGCCCGTCGGCGCAGGCCGCGATCGACAAGATCAACGCCATCGCCAACCCGCAGCTGCCGACCGTGGGCGAGCGGTTCCTCGGAACCGTGGTCAAGACAACGGATTTCGGCGCGTTCGTGTCGCTGCTGCCCGGCCGTGACGGCCTGGTGCACATTTCCAAGCTCGGCAGGGGCAAGCGCATCGCGAAGGTCGAGGACGTCGTGAACGTCGGAGACAAGCTGCGGGTCGAGATCGCCGACATCGACAAGCGGGGGAAGATCTCCCTCATCCTGGTGGCCGAAGACGACGCAGCCGCCTCGGCCGACACGCCCGAGGCGCCGGCGCCCGCAGCACCAGCCGATGCCGCGAGCTGATCCTGGGGGATCGGCAGCCGATTCCCGGCCGGGCCTGCGCCGGGGCAAGCAGGCGGTCGAAGCCGAACACGAGACCGTCCGCCGCACCGCGCTGGCGGGCGGCCTGCGCGTCGTCACCGAGCACCTGCCCGCGGTGCGCTCGGCGTCGGTCGGGGTGTGGGTCGGCGTCGGGTCGCGGGACGAGGGCGCGACGGTCGCCGGCGCGGCCCACTTCCTGGAGCATCTCCTGTTCAAGTCCACCCCGACCCGCACCGCCGTGGACATCGCGCAGGCGATGGACGCCGTCGGCGGCGAGCTGAACGCCTTCACGGCCAAAGAGCACACCTGCTACTACGCGCACGTGCTGGACAACGACCTGGAACTGGCCGTCGCCCTGGTCGCCGATGTGGTGCTCAACGGACGCTGCGCCGCCGAGGACGTCGAAGTCGAACGCGACGTCGTCCTCGAGGAGATCGCCATGCGCGACGACGACCCCGAGGATGCGCTGGGCGACCTGTTCCTGGGTGCGCTGTTCGGGGACCACCCCGTCGGCCGCCCGGTGATCGGCACCTCGCAGTCGGTGTCGGCGATGACGCGGACCCAGCTGCACTCGTTCCACGTGCGCCGGTACACCCCGGAGCGGATGGTCGTCGCGGTGGCCGGGAACGTCGAGCACGACGAGGTGGTCGCGCTGGTGCGCGAGCACTTCGGGCCGCACCTGGTCCGCGGCCGTAAGACGGCCACTCCGCGCAAGGGCGCCGGACGGGTGCCGGGCCGGCCGGGGTTGACGCTGGCGAACCGGGAATCCGAACAGGCCCACGTCTTGTTGGGCGTGCGCACGCCCGGGCGCTCCTGGCAGCATCGCTGGGCGTTGTCGGTGCTGCACACCGCGCTGGGTGGTGGGCTGAGTTCCCGGCTGTTCCAGGAGGTTCGCGAATCCCGCGGGCTGGCGTACTCCATCTACTCCGCCGTCGACGTGTTCGCCGACAGCGGCGCGCTCTCGGTGTATGCCGCGTGCCTGCCGGAGCGGTTCGACGAAGTCATGCGGGTGACCGGGGAGGTGCTCGAAGCGGTGGCCCGCGACGGCATCACCGAGGCGGAATGCCGGATCGCCAAGGGGTCGCTGCGCGGCGGGCTGGTCCTCGGCCTGGAGGACTCCAGTTCCCGGATGAGCCGCCTGGGCCGCAACGAGCTCAACTACGGCACCCAGCGCAGCATCGAGCACTCCCTGCAGCGGATCGACGACGTGACCGTCGACGAGGTGAACGCGGTGGCCCGCCGCTTGTTGCCGAGCCGGCGTTACGGTGCCGCCGTTCTGGGGCCCTATGCCGCCAAACGATCACTGCCCCAACGACTTCGGGCGATGGTAAGTTAGCTCCAATGGTACTCGGTTTCTGGGACATCGCGGTGCCTATCGTCGGTGCGCCGATGGCCGGCGGCCCGGGTACCCCCGCGTTGGCCGCGGCGGTGTCCAACGCGGGCGGGCTCGGGTTCATCGCCGGCGGCTTTGTCAGCGCGGAGCGGTTCGCCGAGGATATTGTCGCGGCGCGGGCGGCCACCACCGGCCCGCTCGGTGTCAACCTGTTGGTGCCGCAGCCCAGCGTGGCCGACTGGGTGCAGTTGGACTACTACGCCGAGGAACTCGAGGAGATCGCCGACTACTACCAGGTCTCCGTCGGTCATCCGGAGTACGGCGACGACGACGACTGGGAACGCAAGCTCGAGGTGGTGGCCGACGTGCGCCCCGAGTTGGTGTCGTTCACCTTCGGGGTGCCGGCGCCCGATGTCATCGGGCGACTGGGCGCCCTGGGCCTGCTCGTCATGGTCACCGTGACCTCGGCCTACGAGGCGGGGGTGGCCATCGCGGCCGGCGCGGACAGCCTGGTGGTCCAGGGTCCGGACGCGGGCGGGCACCGCGGCACCTTCGCGCCCGACATGGACCCCGGCACCGAGTCGCTGCACGAGCTGATCGACCGGATCCACCGGGCCCATCGCGATGTCCCGATCATCGCGGCGGGTGGGCTCGGCACCGCCGAGGACGTCGCCGGCGTGCTGCGCAGGGGGGCGGTGGCCGCGCAGGTCGGCACCGCCCTGTTGCTGTCCGACGAGGCCGGCACCAACCCCGCGCACCGCACGGCCATGAAGAACCAGCTCTTCGGCAAGACGATCGTGTCCCGCGCCTTCTCGGGCCGGTACGCGCGCGGGCTGGAGAACGAGTTCGTCCGACTGCTCGACACCGTGGCGCCCCTGGGTTACCCCGAGGTCAACCAGATGACGCTGCCGATCCGCGAAGCGGCCGCCGCCATGGAGGACCCCAACGGGATGGACCTCTGGGCGGGAACGGCGTTCCGGGAGGCGTGTCCCGGGCCGGCCGCCGACATCGTCGCCAGTCTCGTCGATTGACGGCCGTGCGCGCAGTGTCACGCCGGGGGATGCTCTCGCTCGCGGTGACGCTCGCCGCGTCCGGGTCCTCCCTCGCCGCGCGCGGGCGCGCGGCCGCCCTGCCCGACCCGGACCCGGTCGGCCGGATAGGCGAACTCGAACGTCAATACAACGCGTATGTGGGGCTTTTCGCCGCTGATATCGCGACGGGGCGCACCTTCGCCCACCGCGACGGCGACCCGTTCGCCATGTGTTCGACCTTCAAGGCCTACGCCGCCGCGGCGGTGCTGCAGAAGGTGCAGCGCGGCGAATTGGATTTGGGGCAGCCGGTTTTCGTCGATCCCGGGAAGGTGCCGCCCAACTCCCCGGTGACCGCCCCGCACGCGGGCACGAGCATGCCGCTGGCGCAGCTGTGCGCGGCGGCGCTGCAGCGCAGCGACAACGCCGCGGCAAACTTGCTGCTGGAAACGATCGGCGGCCCTCCGGCCGTCACCGAGTTCGCCCGCTCCATCGGCGACGACCGCACCAGGCTGGACCGCTGGGAGACCGACCTGAACACCGCCATACCGGGCGACCCCCGCGACACCAGTACCCCGCGGGCCCTCGGCGGCGGAATCCAAAACCTGCTCACCGGAACGGTTCTCGGCGATCCGCAGCGCCGCCTGCTGGAGGACTGGATGCGCGGAAACGTCACCTCGACCATTCGCGCGGGCCTGCCGCCCGGCTGGACCACCGCGGACAAGACGGGCACGGGGGACTACGGCAGCACCAACGACGTGGGCGTCGCCTACGGACCCGCCGGCCGGCGCGTGCTGCTGTCGCTGATGACGCGATCGCAGTCGCCGGACCGGGATGCCGAGGCGCTGCGGCCGCTCATCGCCGAAGCCACCCGCTCGGTGCTGCCCTGGCTGATCGGAAGTACCTGAGCTTCAGGCCAACACGCTCGAGCGGTCGGTGAACGGCAGGTCCAGGTCGGCGGCCACCCGCTCACACAGCAGGTCGCCGTCGTGCGTTGAAAGGCCCCGCGCCAGAGCGGGATCCGACCGGCACGCCGCCTGCCAGCCGCGGTCGGCGATCCTGAGCACATAGGGCATGGTCGCGTTGGTCAGCGCCACGGTCGACGTCTTGGGCACCGCGCTGGGCATGTTCGCCACGCAATAGAAGACCGTGTCGTGCACGGTGAAGGTGGGGCGGTCGTGGGTGGTCGGGCGGGAGTCTTCGAAGCAGCCGCCCTGGTCGATCGAGATGTCCACCAGCACCGCCCCGCTCTTCATCTGCGCAACAAGCGAATTGGATATCAGGGTGGGCGCCTTGGCGCCCGGGACCAGGACCGCGCCGATCACCAGGTCGGCGCGCTTGACGGCACCGGCCAACTCGTACGCCGACGAATAACGGGTGCCGATGTGGCCGCCGAACTCGGCGTCGAGCAGCCGGAGCTTGTTGATGTCGAGGTCGAAGACCATGACGGTGGCCCCCATGCCGCCGGCGACGCGGGCGGCGTTGTAGCCGGCGGTGCCCGCGCCGATCACCACCACGTCGGCGCTCTTGACGCCGGGCACCCCGCCCATCAGCACGCCGCGCCCCCCTTCGGTTTTCATCAGGTGGTAGCCGCCGACCTGGGCGGCGAGCCTTCCGGCGACCTCGCTCATCGGGGCCAGCAGAGGCAAGGTTCCGTCGGCCGTCTGGACGGTCTCGTAGGCGATCGATGTCGTGCCGGAGGCCAGCAGCGCGTCTGTGCAGGCGCGCGACGCGGCCAGGTGCAGATACGTGAAGAGGACCTGGCGGTCGCGCAGCAGCCCGTACTCGGGCGGTATCGGCTCTTTGACCTTGAGCAGCAGTTCCGCTTCGCCCCACACCTGTTCGGCGTCGCCGGCGATCTGGGCGCCCGCCGCCTTGAACTCCTCGTCGGTGATGGCCGATCCGTCTCCCGCTCCCGATTGCACGATCACCTCGTGGCCGCGGTGGGTCAGTTCCGCGACACCGGCCGGGGTGATGGCCACCCTGAACTCGTTGTTCTTGGTCTCGGTCGGAATGCCGACTCGCATGGTTGCCCCCTGGGTTGAGGTTCATGTTCAGCGTAGGCTCGGCCGGCATCGCGTGCGGGCTACGATCGTCGGATGACCGATCCCGATGTCGCGGCCACCGTCGAGATCGACGCCCCGCCGGACGTCGTCTACGGCCTGATCACCGACCTGCCCACGCTGGCCTCGCTGGCCGAGGAGGCGGTGGCCATGGAGTGGCGCAAAGGCGACGCCGTTTGCCCCGGCGCGGAGTTCACCGGGCACAACCAGAACGGTAGTCGCCGCTGGAACACCAGGTGCACGGTCACCGACGCGGAGCCGGGCCGCCGGTTCGGCTTCGAAGTGCGCTACGCCGTCCTGCCGATCGCGCGGTGGCAATACGACATCGAAGAGGCGGGCGGCGGCTGCCGGGTCACCGAGAGCACCTGGGACCGCAGGCCCGGCTGGTTCCGCAAGGTCGCCGGCAAGTCCACCGGCGTGGCGGATCGGCCGGCCGCCAATGCCGAACACATCCGGCTGACGTTGCAGCGGCTCAAGCAGCGCGCCGAGGCCGGATAGCCCGGCGCCTATACTTGCCAGCACTCGATGGGGAGGGGGCGCGATGTTCACCGTCGACGACCAGGCGGCGGGTCCGCACGACGATTCGCTGGACCACGAGCGCCTCGTCCTGCAGCCGCGCGACGTCGACTTCGACTGGGGGACGTTGCCCATTCACTACGTGCCGGGGGAGCCGTTCGTCACCCACGTCCTGAACGTCCTGCACCTGCTGTTGCCCGCCGGCGAGGAATTCTTCGTCCAGGCGTTCAAGGAGGCGCTGCCGTTCATCAAGGACGACCAGCTGCGGCTGGACGTGCAGGGATTCATCGGCCAGGAGGCGGTGCATTCGCAGGCCCACGCGAACGTTCTCGCCCACTTCGCCGCCCAAGGGGTGGACGTGACCCCCTACACCGACCAGATCAGGTGGATCTTTCAGCAGGTGCTCGGCCCCCGGCCCGGGTGGGGTCGGCGCCGACGGCACAGTTGGCTGCTCGAGCAGCTCTCGTTGGTGGCGGCAGTCGAGCACTACACCGCCGTCCTGGGCGAGTGGGTGCTGAACTCCCCGGCGCACGACGCCATCGGCACCCATCCGGTGATGCTGGACATGCTGCGCTGGCACGGCGCCGAAGAGGTCGAGCACAAGTCGGTGGCCTTCGACACAGTGCTGCATCTGCGGGCCGGCTATTGGCGGCGGATCCGTGCCCAGTCGGTCGTCGGACCGGCCATGGTGCTGCTGTGGATCCGCGGGGTTCGGTTCCTCTACTCGGTGGATCCCTGCCTGCCGCCGGGAAGCAAGCCACGCTGGTGGTACTACTTCCGGGCGGCGCGCAGGGGCCTGGTCCCCAGCCCGCTTCGGTTCGTCCGGGCGGTCGCCGATTACTACCGGCCGGGCTTCCACCCCTCGCAGCTGGGTGGCGTCGGCCTGGCGGTCGACTACCTGGCCGTCTCCCCCGCCGCGCGGGCCGCCCACTGACGCAGCGCGCAGCCATGCAGACCACAACCCACATCAGGGCGTCCGACGGCGTCTCGCTGGCCGTGCACCGCTACACCGACATCGACCCGCAGCGCCCGACCATCGTGGCAATCCACGGCTGGCCCGATAACCACCACGTGTGGGACGGCGTGGCCGAGCAACTCAAGGATCGCTACAACGTCGTGGCCTACGACGTTCGCGGGGCGGGCGAATCCTCCCGTCCGGCAACCCGATCCGGGTACGCCTTCGCGCAGCTGGCGTCGGACCTCGGCGCGGTCATCGACAGCCTGGCCGTCGGGCGGGTCCACCTACTCGGCCACGACTGGGGCTCGATCCAGACCTGGGACGCGATCACCGGCGAGGCGGTGCAGGGGAAAGTCGCGTCCTTCACGTCGATCTCGGGACCGCACCTGCGCTACGCCGGCGCCTTCCTGCGGTCCCCCCGCACCCCCCGCGCCGTAGGTCAGGTTGCCCGGCAGCTGATCTCGTCGGGGTATATCGGCTTCTTCCTGTGCCCCGGGGTGCCGGAGTTGGCGTTTCGCTCCGGGGTCGGAGCGAAGGTCGTCGCGGCCGTCGAACGCATCGGCCGGTCGAGCGCCCGCAGCCAACGCCGCGCGACGCCCCGCGCCGGAGGCGACTATCTCAACGGGCTGAACCTGTATCGAGAGAACATGCCGGCGCCGATGCTGTCGCCCGGATCGCTGCTGCCCGAGACCACCGTCGCCGTCCAGGTTGTGGTGCCGCGCAACGACATCTTCGTGACGCCGGCCCTGCAGCGCTTCACCGGAGCCATTCCGGCCGGCGGCAGGGTGGTCACGGTCGAGGGCGGGCACTGGGTGGTGACCTCGCGCCCGGACGTGATCGCCCAGGTGACCAGCGAATGGGTGGACGGCCACGCCGGCGGCGTCGCGCGGTCCGGCGCGCCCGCGGTGCGGGCCGGCCCGCGGGAGGTGCGCGGCGCGCTGGCGCTGGTCACCGGAGGGGGTGCCGGGATCGGCAGGGCCACCGCGGTCGAACTGGCCCGGCGCGGCGCCCGCAAAGTCGTGATTGCCGACCGGGATCTCCGAGCGGCCAACGAAACGGCCGACGCCGTCCGCGCCGCCTGCGCCGAGGCGGCCGTCTACCTGGTTGACGTCAGCGACGAATCGGCCATGAACGACCTTGCGGCGCAGGTCGTCGCCGAGCACGGCGTCGTGGACATCCTGGTGAACAACGCCGGCATCGGGATGGCCGGCCGGTTCCTGGAGACCAGCGCCGCGAACTGGGACGCGATCATGGGGGTCAACGTCCGCGGCGTGATCGCCGGCAGCAGGGCGTTCGGGGCGCAGATGGTCGAGCGCGGCCGGGGCGGCACGATCATCAACCTCTCGTCGGCCGCGGCCTTCCTGCCGTCGAAATCGATGGTGGCCTACAGCACCACCAAGGCGGCGGTGCTCGGGTTCAGCGAGGCGCTGCGCGCCGACTTCGCCGACGAGGGGATCACCGTCACCGCCGTGTGCCCGGGGTTCGTCAACACCAACATCGCCAAGAGCACCATCTACGCCGGCATGACCGCCGAGCAGCAGGAGCGGGCGCGGGAGAAGGCCGACAAGGCCTACCGGCGCCGCAACTTCACGCCCGAGGCCGTGGCGAAGGCGATCGTCAAGGCCGTCGAAACCGGGCCCGCCGTGCTGCCCGTCGCCGCCGAATCCCGGATCGGGTATGCGATGCGGCGCATCAGCCCTGCGCTGGTTCGCCTGTTCGCCCGCGTCGACATCCGGCAGACGTAGCGACATGCGGGAAAGCATCTGGGCGAGCCGGCCCGCCGACCTGTACGGCCGGCGCGAGCGCGATCGCCTGGGGACGGCGTTGTGGGGCCTGCGCGCGGTGACCGAGGGCCTGGCCGCACTCTCCCGGTGGAAGCCGTCGCGGGTCGAGCCGGTACGGCGCACGCAGAGCGCGGTGATCACCAAGCGCGAGCTCGTCGCCCCCGACGTGGTCGCGTTGACGCTGGCCGACCCGGACGGCGGCGTGCTGCCGCGGTGGACGCCCGGTGCGCACGTCGACGTGGCGCTGCCGTCGGGGCGCCGCCGGCAGTACTCGCTGTGCGGCCCGCCGGGGCGGCGCACCGACTATCGCATCGCCGTGCGCCGCATCGCCGACGGCCGCGGCGGTTCGATCGAGATGCACGAGGCTTTCGGCGTCGGCGACGCCCTGACGTTCGAGGGCCCGCGCAACGCGTTCTACCTCGGCAGCGCCGAGCGCGACGTGCTGTTCGTGATCGGCGGGATCGGGGTGACGCCCATCTTGCCGATGATCCGCGCGGCCCAGCAACGCGGGATCGACTGGCGCGCAGTGTATGCCGGTCGCGGCCGCGAATACATGCCGTTCCTGGACGAGATGCTCGCGGTGGCCGCGGACCGGGTGACCGTGTGGGCCGACGACGAACGCGGCGGCTTCGCCGGCGTCGACGACCTCCTGGCCGGCGCCGGTCCCGCGACGGCGGTGTACGTGTGCGGTCCGAGCGCCATGCTGGAGGCCGTACGCCTGGCCCGCGCCGAGCACGCCCACGCCACACTGCACTACGAGCGGTTCAGCCCGCCCCCGGTCGTCGACGGCGTTCCCTTCGAAGTCGAACTCGCGGGGTCACGTCAGGTGCTCAGCGTTCCGGCGAATCGGTCGGCGCTGGACGTCATGCTCGATCGGGACCCCACGACGCCGCACTCGTGCCGGCAGGGATTCTGCGGGACCTGCAAGGTGAAAGTCCTTGCCGGACAAGTGGACCACCGGGGCCGCATCGCGGTGCGGGACGGCGAGATGCTGGTGTGCGTGTCGCGGGCGTGTGGGGGCCGGATCGTCATCGACGGCTGAGCCGGTATCCGACGTGGGCGACCTTGATACCGGGCAGTGGTTCCCAGTCCAGGGTGCGGCCGTCGGCGCGGAATCCGTTCTTTTCGTAGAAGCGGCGGGCCTTCGCGTTTTGCTCGGCGGCCCACAGGATCACGTCACCCGAGGGATGCGCGCTCAGCACCGCCTCGAGCATGAGGCCGCCGACGCCGCGCCGTTGTCGATCGTCCGCGATGTACAGCGCGTCGATCTGGATCGATCCCGGCTCCGCCTCGTCCGGGCCGAAGATCATCACACCGACGGTGCGGTCGCCGGATTCGGCGATCCACATCGCCCACCCGCGGCGGCTCAGGTTTTGCGGGTAGACCTCGGTGGCCCAGCGCTGCGGTGGACCCATGATGCCCAGCAACGGCTCGATCAGTATTCCGGCCCAGGACCGGCGCCACACCGCGTAGTGCATCCGGGCGACGCGGGGGAAGTCGTTCGGCGTCGCTGCGCGGATCGTGATGTCGGCGGATGTCACGGGGTCAAGGCTAGGGCGACTTCGTCCGGGACTGTTCCAGATATCCGGCCGGCGCGTTGATCAGGCCGCGGGTGGTCGCGGCGTCGCCGGACGATTCACCAGGTAGGCCGGGTCAGGGAATGCCGGCTGCCCCGGGCCACTGCGGCTCTCCCGGTGCCTCAACGGCGCCGGGACATAGATCGACTCTGGCGTAGCTGATGAGCGCGTTGGCCTGTGCGGGGCTCAGCCCATTACCACCCTGGGAGCTGTTCGAGCGTTGCAACGCCAGGGAGCTCAGTTGCAGTGGAGTAGCGCCGGACCGCATTTCCGTACACAACTTCTGACCGGTCTGCAACAGCGCGGCGTCGCCGCCCTGGGTGTCGTGGATTCCAGCGCCGTGCACGTGACTGAGGAAGGAGGCGGCGTCGGCATTGGCGGGGCCGGCCCACATGATTGCGGCGGCCAGAAGTGGGCCGCTGGCGAGCGCTAAGCGCGTTATCCGGCGACAGCGCCGGTGTGTAAACATAGCCGCTTGTCCTTTGCTCTGTAGCGGACTGTATTGAACGGACCCGATCCCGCGCGAGACAGGCAATTATTTGATTGTTCGACTGATTCAATTAACAATGCCTACGTTAGCGCACTATGCTGTGCGACACCTTGGAGGTCAATAAAAGTCTGCTGGCCAAGTTCGTGATCCACTGCCCGCCAGCAGATTTCGGATTTCGAATCGCTATTCGTTATCAGGCGTCCGGAAATCGCAGCCGCCGGCCACCATTGTCCGCATCAAATTCGGCATCGCTGATCGAGGGCGTTCCCGCCGGTGCATGAATTCGCCAATTCAGCAGCGTTCACCGTGTGACTGGACGTCAAGGCGCTTCGTCGTCATCGAAGAGGCGCTCCGGGTGGTGATAGTCGTTGGTCCGCGCGCCGCGTTGCAGCGGTGGCGGGGGGATCCATTCGGTACGCCCGTCGGGAAGTTTCCTCGTCCGCCAACCCTCGTCCACCAGCTTGTGGTGGGGCTCGCAGGCGAGGGTGAGATTGACGGCATCGGTCGGTCCGCCGGTGGCCCAGTCCACGACGTGGTGGACCTGGCACCAATAGCCCGGGGTGTCGCAGCCCGGGTGTGAGCAGCCACGGTCCTTCGCGTAGAGGATGATTCGCTGATCCGGTGACGCGATACGCTTCGTCCGGCCGAGATACAGTGGGCGCCCCGAGTGCTCGTCGAACACGGCCAGATAGTGGTAGGCGTGGCTTGCCATCCGGATCACGTCGCGCATCGGTAGCTCGGTCCCGCCGCCCGTCACCGCACGTCCCGCACCCGACGTGAGCTCCTGCAGGGTAGTCGACACGATCACGGTCACCGGCAATCCGTTGTGCGTGCCCAGCCTCGGGTCACCCAGCTGCCCACGGACCAGGGCGTTGAGCGCATCGTGCTGCCGTTGAGCATGGCTGCGCGTGTCCCGGCTGGTGAATTCCTCCGCGGGTTCGCCGTCCAAGCAGGGGCTTTCGCCTTCCGGGTTGCACATGCCTGGAGCCGCGAACCGCGCCAGCCAGGCATCGAAGTTGGCCCGCAACTCCGGCGAGGCAACCAGCTTCCCGATGCTCATCCCGTCGACCCGCTTGCCGGTCCACGCGAAACCGCGCTGCCGGGAGCGGTCGTTGTCGGAGAACTTGCCGTCGGGGTTGATGCGCAACGCGCACCGGTGCGCGACCTTCTCCAGCTGGTCGGGACGCAGCTCCGTCGCCTTGCGGGCCAGAAAGCGCTCGGCCTTGGCCACGGTATCGACGGGTGTGTCTCCCGGCAGGTCGCGCACGAACGCCTGAATCACCCGCAGATGCTGACCGTCGAGCAGGCCCTCCCGCCACACCTCGCCGGTGGCCGGTAACTCTGGCGGCAGCTCCGCGCCGGTGAGCGTCAACCGCCGGGAGAGTTGTCTGACGCCGCGCAGTCGGCGGGCCGCCTCGGCCGGACTGATCCGGAGCCAGTCGGCGACTACTTTGTGGACCGGGCCTCCCACGTCGGCCGGATCCTCGTGATCCAAGCTTGCGAGCACGTCGTAGTTCCAGGCGAGCTGCCGCCGGCGAGAGGCCTCGGTCCGCTCCAGCGCGCGCAGCCGGACGGCGGGGCTGAGAGTGTCCAGGTTCAGTGCCCGCATTCGCGCTTCGGCCGCCTCGAGTGCGTCGAAAGCCGCGGCCACCTCCGGCGGGACGTCGATCGAATGCATGTTCGAATACTATTGGCTCGAGGCGACCGGGGCCGCAACGTACCACGGGGTCTGTGGATGGAGGCTGATCTGTGGATAAGCCGTCTCGATACCGTGGTCCGCGTGCGGCGGTGGGACTCCGACCCTTTCAAAGAGCTGCGCGGGCGGCCTCTCGCGGCGAGGGGTCCGTCGTGGAAATTCAGCAATGAGTGCCGGCTCGGCCGGGCTCGCGCCCGGCTTGTCGCCGCGGGTTATCGGTCGACGAAGCCGGCCAACCTCTGAGCCGGGCCAGAACGCCACGCCGTCTAGGGTGAGAACATGCGAGTGGGCGTGCTGGGTTCCAAGGGCAAGGTGGGGTCGACGATGGTCGGGGCGGTCCAGGCCGCCGAGGACCTGACGTTGTCGGCCGAAGTCGACGCCGGCGACCCGCTCAGCCTGCTGACCGACGCCAACACCGAGGTGGTCATCGACTTCACCCACCCCGACGCGGTGATGGGGAACCTAGAGTTCCTCATCCGCAACGGAATTCACGCGGTGGTGGGCACCACCGGCTTCACCGCGCAGCGCATCGAGCAGGTCGAGTCCTGGCTCGCCGGCGCGAGCACCTCCGTGCTGATCGCGCCGAACTTCGCCATCGGCGCGGTGCTGTCGATGCACTTCGCCAAGCAGGCGGCGCGATTCTTCGAATCGGCGGAGGTGATCGAGCTGCACCACCCGCACAAGGCGGACGCGCCGTCGGGCACGGCGGCGCGCACGGCCAAGCTCATCGCCGAGGCCCGACAAGGCCTGCCGCCCAACCCCGATGCCACCAGCTCCGGCCTGCCGGGCGCGCGAGGGGCCGACGTCGACGGCATCCCGGTGCACTCGGTCCGCCTGGCCGGACTGGTCGCCCACCAGGAGGTGCTGTTCGGCACGGCCGGGGAGACGCTGACGATCCGGCACGACAGCCTGGACCGCAGCTCGTTCGTTCCGGGTGTGCTGCTGGCGGTCCGGCGGATCTCCGAACACCCGGGCCTGACGGTCGGTTTGGAAGCGCTGCTCGACCTGCAATGAACCAGACGGTGCGCATCCAGTTGCTGATCGCCTTCATGTGCGTGGCGATGCTGGCGTACTTCGTTCTGCTGGGGCGCATGGCTTTGGCGATGATCGCCTCCGGCCGGGCGGCTGCCATCGGGCTGGGGTTGGCCGTGCTGATCATGCCCGCGATCGGTCTGTGGGTGATGGTCGCGACCCTGCGGGCCGGATTCGCCCACCAGAAGCTCGCCCACCTGATCGCCGCGGACGGAATGGAACTCGACATCACCGCACTGCCGCGGCGGCGCTCGGGGCGCATCCGGCGCGACGCCGCGGACGCGCTGTTCGCCGCCGTGCGCTCCGAGGTGGAAGCCGACCCCGACGACTGGCGAGGCTGGTACCGGCTGGCCCGGGCCTACGACTGCGCGGGGGATCGGCGCCGCGCGCGCGAGGCGATGAAGACGGCCGTGCAGGTGCAGGGGCGCCGATGACCAAGACGCTTCTCATCGTCCACCACACTCCAAGCCCGCACTGCCAGGCGATGTTTGAGGCCGTGGTGGCCGGCGCGACCGACCCCGACATCGAGGGCGTGGAGGTCGTGCGCCGGCCGGCGCTCACGGTCTCGCCGGTGGAGATGTTGAATGCCGACGGCTACCTGCTGGGCACGCCCGCGAACCTCGGCTACCTCTCGGGTGCCCTCAAGCACGCCTTCGACTGCGCCTACTATCAGCTCCTCGACACCACGCGGGGGCGTCCGTTCGGCGCGTACCTGCACGGCAACGAGGGCACCGAGGGCGCGGAGCGTGCCATCGACGGCATCACCGCCGGGTTGGGTTGGGTGAAGGCGGCGGAAACGGTCACCGTGGCGGGCAAGCCGGACAAGGGCGCTCTCGAGGCGTGCTGGAACCTGGGCGCCACCGTCGCCGCGACGCTGATGGAATGAGCGACTCAAAGATACGACGGCACAAAGGCGTCGGCGGGCTGGGCCAGGGCCACCGCCGAGGCGGTACCGAAGGGCCCGTGCCGATCGAACAAGGTCGCGGTGCCGGTGGCGACGCCGGCATTGCCATAGTGGCTTAGCGCCGCCAGCCCAACGTATTCGCCGTCGGGCAGCCGGCTGGCGGTGATCGTGTAGTCGGCGTTGATGTAGCGCAACCCGCGGTCGCCCCAGTGGGTGAGGGAACTGGTGATGTCGCCGATGAACCCCAGGCGCACGAACGGCGTGAGCGGGTATCCGTGCACCATCGGGCGAAAGACCCGCGCCCACGCGAACTTCTGGGATTCGCCCTGCTCCCACTCCGCCATGCCCGGCGTACCAGCCCGAAGGTCGGCGCTGTAGCTCCAGATCAGGAACGGCATGTCGGGCGGGAAGCCGTCGGCGTCGGGCGGAAGTGGCGGCATCGGCACCGACGCGGACCACACCCGGACGTCGGGATGCTCGCCGCGGCGCAGGAACAGCGCGCTGGCCCGCCCGACGGTCTTGCCGTTCTGCAGCAGCGTGCCGTCGACGAGCTTGATGCGGCGACCTTCCCGCTGCACCGAGGTGCGGATCTGCACCGGCTCCAGCAGCGCCGGACGCAACAGGTCGACGGTGAGGCGAGCGGGCTGCAACTCGGGATCGATGCCGGATTGTTCGATGCCCCACGCCAGTAGGCCGCCGACGATCTGGCCACCCATTGTCGCACCCCAGG
Organism: uncultured Actinomycetota bacterium; assembly: GCA_963824505.1. GTDB lineage: Bacteria > Actinomycetota > Actinomycetes > Mycobacteriales > Mycobacteriaceae > Mycobacterium. Next base: position 98,155 of record CAWGPS010000018.1, on the reverse strand, counting down.
GACCCCGCGTCAGCGCGCCCGGGACATAGGAGTCGCCGTCGACCGTGAAGTACGCCTCGGGCATGATGGCGGAATCCTCGATCGTCACCGCATCACCATAGGTCAGGGAGGGCCGGGCATGCCTCCAGTGATCGAAATCCCGCGCGAGGGCAACCCCTTCGCAACCACGGGCGTCTCCCGTGACCCCTCCGGGGTTCCCCGCTACGACGAGTTGCCGGACACGCTGCTGGACATGCTCGCCGGGCACGTCGACCGCCGCCCAGACAGCGAGGCCGTCGTCGAAATCGGCGGTGGCCGACTGACCTATCGGCAGCTGTGGGATGGGGCGGCCCGGGTGGCCGGCGGCCTGCGCGCGGACGGTCTGGAACCGGGGCAGCGTGTCGCCGTGCGCTATCCCGCCGGAATCGACTGGGTGCTGGCCTTCTGGGGCACCGTGCTGGCCGGCGGCGTCGCGGTGGCGGTCAACACCCGCTCCGCGCAACCCGAGGTCGAGTTCGTGCTGGACGACTCCGGCGCGCGCGTGGATCTCGCGGCGGGCACGCCGCTGCCCGACGGGCGAGCATACGTGACCGAGCGACTCGGCCGCACCGACGTCGCCGCGCTGTTCTACACGTCGGGCACCACCGGACATCCCAAGGGCGTGCCCACCACCCACGAGGCGTTCCTGACGAATACCGAGAATTCGGTCCGCTGCCTCGGACTGCCGCGCGACGTGGGCGAAGGGATGCGCACCCTGATCTCGGTGCCGCTGTTTCACGTCACGGGTTGCAACTCGCAGCTTTTGGCGGCCACCCGCGTCGGGGGCGCCTCGGTGATCATGCCCGCGCTCAACCTCGACGCGCTGATCGCCGCGCTGCACGGCGAGCGCATCTCCAACATGGTGACGGTGCCCGCGATATATTCGCTGTTGCTGCGGCACAAGGGCTTTCAGGATGCCGACGTGTCCGGCGTCCGCTGGGTCGGCTACGGCGGCGCACCGATCGCCCCGTCGCTGGTACGGGCGGTCAAGGAGGCGTTTGGGCACGCCACGGTGTTCAACGGCTACGGGATGACCGAGACGGCCTCGCTGATGACGGTGCTGCCCGACTCCGACGCCCTCGAACATGCCGACTCCGTGGGATACGCGGTCCCGTCGGTGGATCTCGGCCTGATCCCGTTCGGGCAGGATCGCGCGCAGGGCGAGCTGGTGGTGCGGGGCGCGAATGTGACGACGGGCTACTGGAACCGGCCGGAGGCCAGCGCGGCCACCATCGTGGACGGCTGGCTGCACACCGGCGACGTCGTCCGGGTCGACGACGCGGGCCGGGTGCACATCATCGACCGGCTGAAGGACATCATCAACCGGGGCGGGGAAAACGTCTCCAGCGTCGAGGTGGAGTCCGTGCTGCTGGCCGCGCCCCACGTGGCCGACGCCTGCGTGCTGGCCGTTCCGGACGACGTCATGGGCGAAAAGGTCGGGGCCGTCTTGTTCGGCGGTGCGGACGACGTCGACGTCGCCGCCGTTCTCGACCACTGCCGTGCGCGCCTCGCCGACTTCAAGGTTCCCCAGTACGTCACCGTGGTCGGCGAGGCGCTCCCGCGCAACGCGGGCGGGAAGCTGCTCAAGGGCAAGCTCCGCGAACAGGTGCAGTGGGGTGACCCGCTGCGATGAGCGCGACTCTGCTGGTCGCCAATCGTGGCGAGATCGCGCTCCGGATCATCCGTACCGCAACGGAACTGGGCATGCGCACGGTCGCGGTCTACGCCGACGACGACGCCGACAGCCCGCACGTGCACGCCGCCGACGAGGCGATCGGCCTTGCCGGCGACGGACCGAAGGCCTACCTCGACTCCGCGTCGTTGCTCGCCGCGGCCGAGAAATCCGGCGCCGACCTGGTCCATCCGGGTTACGGATTTCTCAGCGAGAGCGCCGCGTTCGCGCGCGCCTGCGGTTCCGCCGGCCGCACGTTTGTGGGACCCGACGGCGGCGTGCTCGAACTACTGGGGGACAAGGCCGCGGCCCGCGCCGCCGCGACGTCGGCCGAGGTACCCGTGCTGCCCGCGACGGACGGCCCCAGCAGCGTCGAAGACGTCCGCGCGTTCTTCGCCGCCCGCAACGGCGCGATCATGATCAAGGCGCTCGCCGGCGGGGGCGGCCGGGGGCTGCGGAAAGTGACCGGCGCGGACCAGATCGAGGCCGCCTACCAGCAGTGCGCCGCCGAGGCCCGACTCGGGTTCGGCAATCCGGCGCTGTTCGCCGAAGCGGTCCTGGATGCCGCGAGGCACGTCGAGGTGCAGGTGATCGCCGCGCCGGCCGGGCACCAAACCCACGCGTTGGCGGTCGGCGACCGTGACTGCAGCATCCAGCGGCGCTATCAAAAGCTCATCGAAATCGCGCCGGCGCAGGGCCTTTCGGAGCCGATGCGCCGAAATCTGCACCAGGCGGCCGTCCGGTTGTGCGCGCGAGTCGGTCTGCGCGGGCTCGCCACCGTCGAATTCCTCGTCTCGGATGAGAAGTTCGTCTTCCTCGAGGTCAACCCCCGCATCCAGGTGGAGCACACGGTCACCGAGGAGACCACCGGGCTGGACCTGGTCGCCGTCCAGCTCGCCATCGCCCGCGGCGCGTCGTACTACCAGCTGGGGTTGCCGGCCGGAACCGCCTCGGACGGAACCGAAGTCATCGGTGAGCCGGCCGCGCACCGGGGAATCGCGATCCAGGCCCGGGTCAACATGGAGACCGTTGCCGCCGACGGTGCCGTCGTGCCCGCGGCGGGCACCCTGACCGTGTTCTCGCCGCCGAGCGGTCCGGGCGTGCGCGTGGACACCTACGGCAGGCCGGGCCTTTCGCTCAGCCCGCAGTACGACTCACTACTGGCCAAGGTCGTCACGCACGTGCACGGGTCGTCGTTCGCGGCGGCGGTGCGCAAGACGCGGAGCGCCCTGGCCGAGTTCGCGGTCGAAGGCGTCGGCACCAACGCCGCGTTCCTGCGAGAGCTGTTGGCCGACCGAACGGTTCAGTCCGGCTGGGTCACGACGGACTTCCTGGACCGGAACGCTCCGAAGCTGGCGGCCGCGGCCCTGTCCATGCAAGGTGACGTTCACGTCACCGCAATCGAGCTCTATCCGGGCGAGGAAGCGCTGCGGGCACATCTGGCCGGCACCGTCGTCGAGATGGCGCCCGAGGGCGTCGACGTCGCGTCCGGCGGACAGCTGGTCGTCCTCGAGGCCATGAAGATGCAGCACGTGCTGGTCGCGCCGGGCGCCCTGCGGACGGTGCGCAGTGTGGTGACGGTCGGCCAGGTCGTCGGGACCGGAGACCCGCTACTGGTCTTCACCCGCACCGGCGCCGACGGAGCCGGCGGAACCGACAGTGCCACCGTGGATCTCGACCGGCCGCGCGCCGACCTCGACGAGGTCCGGCAGCGCCACCGGCTCACCCTCGACGACGGCCGGGAGGCCGCCGTCGCCAAGCGGCACCGGCAAGGTCGCCGCACCGCCCGGGAGAACATCGCGGACCTGGTGGATGCCGGCAGCTTCGTCGAGTACGGCGCGCTGGCCATCGCCGCGCAGCGCAGCCGGCGCTCGGAAGACGACCTGATCGCCAACACCCCGGCCGACGGCCTGGTGGCCGGGCTGGCGACGATCGGCGCCGACCGCTTCGGGCGCGAGGCGGCGGAGGCCGTCGTGCTGTCCTACGACTACACCGTCCTGGCCGGCACGCAGGGCATGCGCAACCACGCCAAGACCGACCGCGTCTTCGACCTGGCGGCGCGAAAGCGCGTGCCGGTGGTGCTGTTCGCGGAGGGCGGGGGCGGCCGGCCCGGCGACACCGACGTCGGCGGGCATGCGGGGCTGGACGTGCCGACCTTCCGCATGCTGGCCGCGCTTGCGCGGCACGGTGCCGCTGGTGGCGATAGTCTCGGGCCGCTGCTTCGCCGGCAACGCCGCGCTGGCCGGGGTGTGCGACGTGATCATCGCGACCCCGGACGCCAACATCGGCATGGGCGGTCCGGCGATGATCGAGGGCGGCGGTCTGGGGGCCTACCCGCCCGAGGCGATCGGGCCGATCGACGTGCAGCGCAGAAACGGCGTGGTCAGCCTGGTCGCCCGCGACGAGGCGCATGCGGTGTCACTGGCCCGGCGGTACCTGTCGTACTTCCAGGGCAGCCTGGCCGAGTGGGCGGCGCCGGATCCCCGGCTGGCCCGGCATGTGGTGCCGCAGAACAGGTTACGCGCCTACGACGTGCGTCGCGCAGTCGAGTCGGTGGTCGACGTGGGTTCCGTCCTCGAACTGCGGCCCGACTACGGTGTCGGGATCGTCACCGCGCTCGTGCGGGTGGAGGGCGCGCCATACGGGTTGATCGCCAACAGCACTCATCACCTCGGGGGCGCCATCGACGCCGAGGCGGCCGACAAGGTCGGCGACTTCCTCGAGCTGTGCGAGGCGTTTCGGCTGCCGGTGATCTCGCTGTGCGACACCCCCGGCTTCATGGTCGGGCCGGACGCCGAGAAGGACGCCGCGGTCCGCCGGTTCGGCCGGATGTTCGTCCTGGGAGCGCGGCTGACCGTGCCGGTGGGAATGATCATCCTGCGCAAGGGATACGGGCTCGGCGCGATGGCGATGGCCGGCGGCTCCTTTCGCGCGCCCCGGTTCACGGTGGCCTGGCCGACCGGGGAGATCGGCGGGATGGGCCTCGAAGGCGCGGTGCGACTCGGCTTCAGCAAAGAGCTTGCCGCCGAAGCCGATCCCGTCGCACGCCAGCAGCTCTTCGACAAGCTCGTGGCGGCGGCCTACGACCACGGCAAGGCCCTGCGCGCGGCCACCACCTTCGAACTCGACGACGTCATAGACCCGGCAGACTCCCGGGCCTGGATCACCAGGCTCCGCTGAGGGGCGCGTCCGTTACGCGTGGCCGGAGCCGCAGCCGACGCCCGGCAGGCAGCCCTGGCCGCCCGGCACGCCGCCGGGGCCCGCGAACTGACCGCCGGACCCGCAACCGACGCCGGGCACACAACCGTTGCCGCCGGGGCCGCCGCCCGGGCCGCCGTACTGCCCGCCCGAGCCGCAGTTGCCGTTGGCGTCACAGCCCCCGCCGCCCGGAGCGTCCTTGAAGACGACGTGTGTGGGCGCGGGCATCGCCGCGGCAGCCGTCAGCGCAGGTCCGGCCGCGGACGCGTCGGCCGCGGCGGCGGGAGCCGCCGCGACAGCCGCGGCCACCGCTCCGGCCAGCGCCGCTGATTTGATGGGATTTAGTTTCGCTAACATCCATGTGGCGTACCACTTACACACGTGTGTAAACATCGATCCACGGCGAGGCCGGGCCACTACTGCAGAGAAGGCGCACGCACATGAGCTCACTGGATTTGACCGGCCGCACCGCAATCATCACCGGTGCCTCGCGCGGGATCGGGTTGGCGATCGCGCAGCAGGTGGCGGCCGCCGGCGCCAACGTCGTCCTCACCGCCCGCAAGCAGGAGGCCGCTGACGAGGCCGCGGCGCAGGTGGGACCGCAGGCCCTGGGCGTCGGCGCGCACGCCGTCGACGAGGACGCCGCGCGGCGCTGCGTGGACCTCACGATGGAGCGCTTCGGCAGCGTCGACATCCTGGTCAACAACGCGGGCACCAACCCGGCGTTCGGCCCGCTGATCGACCAGGACCACGCCCGGTTCGCCAAGATCTTCGACGTCAACCTGTGGGCTCCGCTGCTGTGGACCTCGCTCGCCGTCACTGCGTGGATGGGCGAACACGGCGGTGCGGTGGTCAACACCGCCTCGATCGGCGGCCTGCACCAGTCGCCCGGCATGGGCCTGTACAACGCCACCAAGGCCGCGCTCATTCACGTGACCAAGCAACTCGCGCTGGAGCTTTCACCCAAGGTGCGGGTCAACGCGATCGCCCCGGGTGTCGTGCGTACGCGGCTGGCGGAGGCGCTGTGGAAGGGCAACGAGGATCCGCTGGCGTCGACGATCGCGCTCGGGCGCATCGGTGAGCCCATCGACGTGGCCAACGCGGTCGCGTTCCTGGTTTCCGATGCGGCGAGCTGGATCACCGGCGAGACGATGGTGATCGACGGCGGCCTGCTGCTGGGTCCCGCACAGGGCTTTCAGTCGCGCCCGGGCGCAGCGCAATGAACACCGCGGACCTGGACGCTCGGGTCGAGGCGCTGCTCGCCGAGCACGACCCCGCGGTCAGCGACCCCCGGGAGTTCCTTGGCGCGCAGTACGACGCGGGGCTGGCCTGGGTGCACCTGCCCGAGGGTTTCGGCGGACTGGGTCTGGCAAGGACCGCCCAGGAGCGGGTCAACGCGCGACTGGCCGCCGCGGGCGCGCCGGTGGGCGGCACCGCGAAGAACTTCATCGGCATGGGCATGGCGGCGCCGACGATCGCCGCGTTCGGGACCGACGAGCAGAAGCGAAAATTCCTGCGCCCGTTGTTCACCGGCGAGCAGGTCTACTGCCAGCTGTTCAGCGAGCCGGGCGCCGGATCGGACCTGGCGGGGGTGGCCACCCGCGCGGTGCGCGATGGTGACGAGTGGATCGTGAACGGGCAGAAGGTGTGGACGTCGATGGCGCAGCACGCCCAGATGGCCATCCTCGTCGCCCGCACCGACCCGGCTGTGCCGAAACACGCCGGACTGACGTACTTTTTGTGCGACATGACGCAACCCGGCGTCGACGTGCGGCCGCTGCGCCAGATCACCGGCGAGGCCGAGTTCAACGAGGTTTTCCTCACCGACGTGCGGGTGCCCGACGCGAACCGGCTCGGCCCCGAGGGGGGCGGGTGGCGCGTCGCCACCACCACGCTCAACAACGAGCGGGTCGCGATCGGCGCGCAGTCCGGCACTCCGCGCGAAGGCGGTCACATCGGCAAGGTGGCCGAGGCGTGGCGCAAGGAGCCGGAGCTGCGCAGCCCCGCGATGCACGACGAGCTGATGCGGCTGTGGGTCGACGCGGAGGTGCTGCGCCTCGCGGGCGAACGCCTGCGGCAGCAAGCCGCCACCGGCCAGCCCGGCCCCGAGGGCGCCGGCATGAAGATCGCGTTCGCCCGCCTGGCGCAGGCGGTCTCGGGCTTCGACATCGAGCTGCACGCCGAAGCCGGCTTGCAGTACGACGACTGGACGATGCGCAGGGCGGAAGGCGTCGACCTGATCGGGCGCGGGCCCGGCTACCGCTATCTGCGTGCCCGCGGCAATTCGATCGAGGGCGGGACCTCGGAGATCCTGCGCAACACCATTTCCGAGCGGATCCTCGGCCTGCCGGGTGAACACCGCGTCGACAAGGACCTCGCCTGGAAGGACCTGGACCGATGACCAGTGCAGACCTGCTGTATTCGGACACCGAGGAGGCGCTGCGCGACGGCGTTCGCCAACTGTTCGCCGACCGCTGCCCGCCGGAGCAGGTGGCGCGCGCCTACGACCCTGAGCCGCAAGACTTTTCGGCTGTGTGGCGGACGCTGGCCGCCGAACTCGGCGTGGCCGGCCTGCTGGTTCCCGAGGCGCTTGGCGGCGCTGGCGCGGGCCCGCGCGAGGCCGCGGTTGTCATGGAGGAGATCGGCCGGGCCGTCGCGCCGGTGCCCTTCCTGTCCAGCGCCGTCCTGGCCACGGTCGCGCTGTTGCGTGCCGGTGACACCGACACCGTGGCCGCGCTTGCGGCCGGGGAGCTGACCGCTGCGCTGGCGATGCCCCTGTCCACCGCGCCCGGCGATCGCGTCGCGGGGCTCGGTCACGGCGCCGACGGCCTGAGCGGGTCGGTCACCAGCGTCGCCGGCGCGGCGCAGGCCGACGTGCTGGTGGTGCCCGTCGCGGGGGCGGAGGGACTCGAGTTGCACACCGTAGCCCGCACCGCCGACGGGGTGGAGGTGTCACCCCTGACCGCGCTGGACATGACGAGACCCCTTGCGAACGTGCGGTTTTCGGGGGCCGCGTCGTCACGGGTCGGTCCCGGTGAGCAGCCGATCGCCGAAGCGCTGCAGACCGGGGCCGCCCTGCTCGCCTCGGAGCAGCTCGGGCTGGCGCGGTGGTGCTTCGACACCACGTTGTCATATGCCAAGCAGCGCAAGCAGTTCGGCCGCCTGATCGGTTCATACCAGGCGATCAAGCACCGCCTGGCCGACCTCTGGTTCGAGGTCGGCGCGGCCACCGCGGCCGCCCGGTACGCCGCCGACGCCTGCGCGCGGGACGACGACGCCGCCGTGGCCGCGGCCACCGCCCAGGCCTACTGCAGCGGCGCCGCGGTGCACGCCGCCGAGGAGTGTGTGCAGCTGCACGGCGGCATCGGCATGACGTGGGAGTATCCCGCACATCTCTACCTCAAGCGGGCCAAGAGCGATCAGTTGGCGCTCGGCACCCCCTACCGCCATCGCGCGCGGTTGGCGCAGTTGGTGGACCTCCCGCCGGCGTAGCCCGCGCGCGGCCACGCCGGCGACCGCGGCGAAGCTGCCACACGGCGCGCTCCACCGGAGGCGGTCGGCGTCCGGGCCAGCGTCGCGGGCTATCGCGTCAGCGTCGAGGCGAACAGGTCCGTCATGGCCGCCCAGTGCCGCTCGGCGGCGGCTTCGTCGTAGGGCAAATTGTCCGGGACCGCGAACCCGTGTCCGGCCGAATACCACTCGATGGTGTGCGCTACCCCGGCCGCGGTGAGCGCCTTGCCCAGCTGCTCGGCGTGGTCGGCCGTGAACGACGGGTCATTCTCGGCGCCGCCCACGTACACGGTGGCGCTCATGCGGTCGGCCAGCAGGTGCGGGCTGTCCGCGGTGTCGGTGACCAGGCCGCCGCCGTGGAAGGACGCCGCCGCGGCGACGCGGTCCGGGAGTTGGCCGGCCACCACCAGCGAGGTCCGCCCGCCCATGCAGTACCCGCAGACGCCGAACCGATCGCCGGACACCTCGGGGCGGGCGGCCAGGTAGTCGAAGAACGCGCCGGCGTCGCTGACCATCTTCTCCTGGGTGATCCCGCCGATCATCTTGAACAACCGGTTGCGTTCCCGTTCGTCGCCGAACACGGTCGCCATGTCGAACGGCGCCCAGTCGCCGCTGCGGTAGTAGACGTCGGGAAGCAGCACCGCGTAACCGAATCCGGCCAACTTGGCGGCCATCTGGTCGAAGGTGTCGCGCACCCCGCCGGCGTCGCAGTACATGACAACGCCGGGATACGGGCCGGGATCCGGGCCCGTCGGGGGTGAACAGGCTGACGGGACACGTGCCGTCGGGGGTGGTGACGCTGTCGGTGATTTTCGTCATGGCCTCCGTTGTACTCCTCGCCATCGCGCGGGATCATTGGCGGCGACCCGCCGCGCCCGGCTTCGCCGCGCTGGCGATCGCCGCTGGGATCATTGGCGGCGACCCGCCGCGCCCGGCTTCGCCGCGCTGGCGATCGCCGCTAAGCTGACCGCGTGCCGATCGCAGCGCCGATTCCCACGCCCTACGAGGACCTGCTGCGCCTGGTGCTCGAGCGGGGCGCGGCCAAATCCGACCGCACCGGCACAGGCACCCGCAGCCTGTTCGGCCAGCAGATTCGCTACGACCTATCGGCCGGCTTCCCGCTGCTCACCACCAAGAAGGTCCACCTCAAATCGGTGGTCTACGAGTTGCTGTGGTTTCTGCGCGGTGACTCCAATGTCGGCTGGCTGCAGGAACACGGCGTCACCATCTGGGACGAATGGGCAAGCCCGACAGGAGATCTCGGGCCGATTTACGGCGTGCAGTGGCGGTCCTGGCCCACCCCGACGGGCGAGCACATCGACCAGATCAGCGCCGCGCTGGAGTTGCTGCGTACCGACCCGGACTCGCGGCGCATCATCGTCTCGGCGTGGAACGTCGGCGACATCCCACGGATGGCGCTACCGCCGTGCCACGCCTTCTTCCAGTTCTACGTCGCCGACGGGCGGCTGAGCTGCCAGCTCTACCAGCGCAGCGCCGACCTGTTCCTGGGCGTGCCGTTCAACATCGCCAGCTACGCGCTGCTCACCCACATGATGGCCGCCCAGGCTGACCTGTCGGTGGGCGAATTCGTCTGGACCGGCGGCGACTGCCACATCTACGACAACCACGTCGAACAGGTGCGCCTCCAGCTGAGCCGCGAGCCGCGGCCATACCCGGAACTATCACTCGCGCAGAGAGATTCGATCTTCGACTACACGTACGACGACGTCGTCGTGAAGAACTACGAACCGCACCCGGCGATCAAAGCCCCCGTCGCTGTATGACACGCGCGATGACGAGCGCCGAGGTGGGCCTGGTCTGGGCTCAGTCGACGTCCGGCGTCATCGGGCGCGGCGGCGACATCCCGTGGCGGCTGCCCGAGGACCTGGCCCGGTTCAAAGAACTCACCCTGGGGCACACCGTCGTCATGGGCCGGCGCACCTGGGAGTCGCTGCCGGCCGCGTGTGCGGCCGCTGCCGGGCCGCAGGAACGTCGTGCTCTCCCGCCGCAAGGACTTCACCGCCGAGGGCGCCGAGGTGGTCGGCTCGCTGGAGGCGGCGCTGGCCGGCTGTGAGACCGAGCCGGAGGTCTGGGTCATCGGCGGCGAGCAGATCTACTTGCTGGCGCTGCCGCACGCCACCAGGTGCGAGGTCACCGAGATCGACATCGACCTGCCGCGCGACGACGACGACGCCCTGGCCCCCGTACTCGACGAGACGTGGTTGGGCGAGACGGGGGACTGGCTGGTCAGCGGTGCGGGGCTGCGGTACCGGTTGCACACCTACCGTCGGCCGTGAGGCTCGGCCCGCCGCAAGCTGACATACTCGGACTTGGGGGTCGGTCTCTTCGGGTCCACCAGGTGTTTCCAGGAGGGGGGAATTAACTGTGATAACCGAACCCGCGAAGACGTTCTCGCGCACGTTCAGGGGCTACGACCCGGGCGCGGTGGACGCCCACATCGAACTGTTGGCCACCAAGCAGCAGTTGCTGGTCGACGACGTCGAAAGCCTGCGGGCGCGGCTGAAGGAATCCGGCGACGAAGTGGCCGCCCTGCGGAAGGAGGTCGCGGTCCTCACCGACACCTCGCCCTCACCGCACGCGGTGCAGCAGCGGATGGCGAAGATGCTGCGGCGCGCGGTCGACGAGGTTTCCGAGATGAGGGCCGAGGCGCGCGCCGAGGCGGATGCGCTGATCGCCGAGGCCGAAGCGCAGGCCAAGGCCGAGCAGCGAAAGCATGAGGAACTGCTGTCGGACATGGCCGAGAAGTTGAAACGCCAAGAAGCCGAATACGCCGAAGCCAGGGAGAAGCTCGACGCCGAGCTGGCCGGCATGCGCGCCGAGGCGCAGCACGAGTGCGAGCGGCTGCTCGCGGAGGCGAAACGGGCGGTCGAGGAGGTCAGTCAGCAGCGCATCGAGATCCTCGAGCAGCTGATGGCCGCCTACCGCGACCTGGAAGCCGTTCCGGCCGCGCTCGAGTCGGCCCGGCAGGAACGCACGAACCTGCGTGAGGCGGATGGCGTGGTGCCGTTACAGCAGAAAGTCAGAACGGCGTAAGTCCGGCGCTGACTCAAGGGCGGTATCCTCTGCGCCGTGTCGAACCGCAAGCATAGGCTGACCGCCGCGCAGGCCCGGCGGATAGCCGTTGCGGCCCAAGGGTTCAGCGAGCCGCGGCCCCGGGGCACGATCACCGGCGGGCACCTCAAGCGGCTCATCTCCCGAATCCAGGTGCTGCAACTGGATTCGGTGTCGGTGGCGGTGCGCGCCCACTACGCGCCGGTGTTCAGCCGGCTCGGACCGTACGACCGCGACGTGCTGGACCGCGCGGCCTGGGGCCCGCGCCCGTCGCGGCTGCTGGCCGAATACTGGGCGCACGAGGCCGCGCTGATGGCCGTCGACGACTGGCCGCTGCTGCGCTGGCGGATGCGCCAGTACCGGCACGGCCGCTGGCGTACCCATATCGCCAAGGCCAACCCGAAACTCGCCGACGACGTCGTCGCCGCCGTCGCCGAATTGGGGCCGAGCACCGCGGGGGAGATCGAGGCGCACCTGGCCGCCGGGTCGGCCCGGGCCAAGGGGGCCTGGTGGAACCGCAGCGACACCAAGTGGGTTGCCGAGGCGCTGTTCGCCGCCGGGGTGCTCACCACCGCCACCCGGGTGGGCTTTGCGCGCCACTACGACCTCGTCGAACGGGTGCTGCCGCCGAGCGTGCTGGCCCGCGAGGTCGACGACGACGAGGCCGTGCGCGAGCTCACGCTGCGGGCCGCCTCCGCGCTGGGCGTCGGCACCGAGGCCGACATCCGCGACTACTTCCGGCTGTCGGCACAGCAGGTCAGGCCCGCCATCACCGACCTGCTGGCCGCCGGCGAGATCGAGCCGGTCGACGTCGACGGCTGGCCCGCGCCGGCGTACCTGAGGGCGGGCACGGCGGTGCCCCGCTCCGACCGCGGCACCGCCCTGCTGTGCCCGTTCGACCCGCTGATCTTCTTCCGGCCCAGGGTGGAGCGGCTCTTCGGCTTCCACTACCGCATCGAGATCTACACCCCGGCGCACAAACGCCGGTACGGCTACTACGTGTGGCCGCTGCTGCTGGACGGGCGGCTGGTCGCGCGGGCCGACCTCAAGGCCGACCGGGCCGCGGGCACCCTGCGCGTCGTGGGCGCCTTCGCGGAGCAGGGGGCGCCCCGGGCGCGGGTTGCCGCCGCGCTGGCCGGCGAACTGGACTCGATGGCGTCATGGCTGGGCCTGGGCGGGTTCAGCGTGTCCGGCCACGGCGACCTGGCGGAGGAGCTGCAGCGCGCCGGTTGATCGACCGGCCGGTGCGCACCGCCGCCGGGCTATGGTGAGCGCCATGGCCGAGACCGCGCCGCTACGCGTGCAATTGATCGCGAAGACCGATTTCGTGGCGCCACCCGACGTGCCGTGGGCCGCCGACGCCGACGGGGGATCGGCGCTGGTCGAATTCGCCGGCCGCGCCTGCTACCAGAGCTGGTCCAAACCGAATCCCCGGACCGCGACCAACGCCGGCTACATCAAGCACATCATCGACGTCGGGCACTTCTCGGTGCTCGAGCACGCGAGCGTGTCGTTCTACATCACCGGCATCTCCCGGTCCTGCACCCACGAGCTGATCCGGCACCGGCACTTCTCGTACTCGCAGCTCTCCCAGCGCTACGTGCCGGAGGGCGAGTCGCGGATCGTGGTGCCACCGGGCATCGATGACGATCCCGAACTGCGCCAAATCCTGGTGGCGGCCGCCGACGCCAACCGCGCCGCCTATAACGACCTGCTGGCCAGGCTCGAGGCCAAGTTCGCCGACGAACCAAACGCGATACTGCGGCGCAAGCAGGCCCGGCAGGCCGCCCGCGCCGTGCTGCCCAACGCGACCGAAACCCGCATCGTCGTCACCGGAAACTACCGGGCGTGGCGGCACTTCATCGCGATGCGCGCCAGCGAGCACGCCGACGTCGAGATCCGGCGCCTGGCCATCGAATGCCTGCGTCAGCTCGTCGGCGTGGCACCGGCGGTCTTCGCCGACTTCGAGGTCGTCGCCCTCGCCGACGGCACCGAGGTCGCCACCAGCCCGTTGGCGACCGAAGCCTGAGCGGGCACCGCCTTCCGGCACTGCCCGGGAACCGGGCAGCTTTTTGCCTGTCTCCGAGCGACACGGCACGAAGACCGTCGGCAAGTCGCTGCGAGGCGGGCACTTCGGCACACCCTCACCTTCTTGTGACGGATGGGACTCGCAGGCCGCGCGGCTGCGAAACGGCTTGCCGGGGCCAGGTAACCTGAACACCGTGAGCACCGTCGGATTCGACGCCCCCGGACGGTTGGGAACCTTGCTGACCGCGATGGTGACACCGTTTCGCGCCGATGGCTCTCTCGACACCGCCGCGGCTGCGCGGCTGGCAAACCACCTGGTGGACGCCGGTTGCGACGGGCTGGTGGTGTCGGGAACCACCGGCGAGTCGCCGACCACCACCGACGACGAGAAGCTCGACCTGCTGCGGGTGGTGCTGGAAGCCGTGGGCGACCGCGCCCGCATCGTCGCCGGCGCCGGTACCTATGACACCGCTCACAGCGTGCGGCTGGCCAAGGCGTCCGCCGCGGAGGGCGCGCACGGGCTCCTGGTGGTGACGCCGTACTACTCCAAGCCGCCGCAGAGCGGGCTCGTCGCACATTTCACCGCTGTCGCCGACGCGACCGAGTTGCCCGTGCTGCTCTACGACATCCCGCCGCGCTCGGTGATACCGATCCTGCCCGAGACCATCCGCACCCTGGCGGCCCACCCGAACATCGTCGGCATCAAAGACGCCAAGGGCGACCTGCACGCCGGGGCGGAATTGATGGCCGAAACCGGACTGGCCTACTACTCCGGGGACGACGCGCTGAACCTGCCCTGGCTGGCGATGGGCGCCACCGGGTTCATCAGCGTGATCTCCCATCTGGCCGCCGGCCAGCTTCGGGATCTGTTGTCGGCGTTCGCTTCCGGGGACGTTGCGACCGCGAGGAAGATCAACGTCACCCTCGCCCCGCTGTGCAACGCGATGACGCGGCTCGGCGGGGTCACTTTGTCGAAGGCGGGTCTGCGTCTGCAGGGGCTCGACGCCGGCGAGCCCCGGCTTCCCCAGATGCCTGCCACCGCCGGACAACTCGACGAGTTGGCCGGCGACATGCGTGCGGCTGCAGTGCTCAGGTGAGTCGAGCGTGAACGAAGAACTTGCCCCACCGGGTCCTCTGGCTCCGGGCGGGCTGCGGGTCACCGCGTTGGGTGGCATCAGCGAAATCGGCCGCAACATGACGGTTTTCGAGCACCTCGGCCGGTTGTTGATCATCGACTGCGGGGTGATGTTCCCGACGCACGACGAGCCCGGTGTCGACCTGATCCTGCCGGACCTGCGCCACATCGAGGATCGGCTCGACGACATCGAGGCGCTGGTGCTGACGCACGCGCACGAGGACCACATCGGGGCCATCCCGTTTTTGCTCCGGCTGCGACCGGACATCCCGGTCGTCGGTTCGAAGTTCACGCTGGCGCTCGTCGCCGCTAAATGCCGCGAGCACCGCATCAAGCCCGTCTTCCGCGAGGTCGCCGAGGGCCAGCGCACCACGCACGGCGTCTTCCAGTGCGAATACTTCGCGGTCAACCACTCCATCCCCGACGCGCTGGCCATCGCCGTGCACACCGGGGCGGGAACGGTCTTGCACACCGGCGACATCAAGCTCGACCAGCTGCCGCTCGACGGGCGGCCCACCGACCTGCCCGGCATGTCGCGGCTGGGCGACGCCGGGGTGGACCTGTTCCTGTGCGATTCGACCAATTCGGAGATCCCCGGTGTAGGTCCCTCGGAGAGCGAGGTCGGCCCGACCCTGCACCGGCTCATCCGGGGCGCCGACGGCCGGGTCATCGTGGCCTGCTTCGCCTCCAACGTGGACCGGGTGCAGCAGATCATCGACGCCGCGGTGGCCCTGGGTCGGCGGGTGTCGTTCGTCGGGCGGTCCATGGTGCGCAACATGGGCATCGCGCGCGAACTCGGTTTCCTGCGGGTGGACGACTCCGACCTGCTCGACATCGCCGCCGCCGAGACGATGCCCCCCGAGCGGGTGGTGCTCATCACCACGGGCACGCAAGGCGAGCCCATGTCGGCGTTGTCGCGGATGTCGCGCGGCGAGCATCGCAGCATCACGTTGACGTCGAACGACCTGATCATCCTCTCGTCGTCCCTGATACCGGGCAACGAGGAGGCCGTCTACGGCGTGATCGATGCCCTGGCCAAGATCGGCGCCCGGGTCGTCACGAACCAGCAAGTACGCGTGCACGTTTCGGGTCACGCCTACGCGGGTGAGCTGCTTTTCCTCTACAACGGGGTGCGCCCCCGCAACGTGATGCCGGTGCACGGGACCTGGCGGATGCTGCGGGCCAACGCCAAGCTGGCGGCGCGCGCCGGGGTGCCCGAGGAGTCGATCGTGTTGGCCGAGAACGGCGTCAGCGTCGACCTGATCGCCGGCCGGGCCTCAATCGCGGGGGCGGTGCCGGTCGGCAAGATGTTCGTCGACGGCCTGATCACCGGAGACGTCGGCGACATCACGCTCGGCGAGCGGCTCATCTTGTCGTCGGGATTCGTGGCGGTGACCGTCGTGGTGAAGCGCGGCACGGGCCGCCCGGCGGCCGTGCCGCACCTGTATTCGCGGGGCTTTTCCGAGGATCCCAAGGCCCTCGAGGCTGTCGTGAGCAAGGTGGACGCGGAGCTGGAGGCCCTTGCTGCCCAACAGGTCACCGATCCCGCGCGCATCGCACAGGCCGTGCGGCGCACCGTCGGCAAGTGGGTGGGGGAAACCTACCGCCGCCAGCCGATGATCGTGCCGACGGTCCTGGAAGTATGAGCGCGGCCTGACCGCAAGCTACCGCCAGACATAAACTGCTGCGGTACTTTTCGGCGTGTCGTCGCAGACATTTATGTGTCGCGGCGTCTGCCGTCAGGTCTTCTCTGCGTAGGCCGACCATTCCGGCTGGGAGCCGTTGAGTCGGCGCCCGGTGGGTTCGACATAGCGGCGCACGAGGTCGTCCGGCCCGGCCTGTTCCACCAGGCGCCAGCCGTAGCCGGCGAGGAAAGCGGCGACCTCGTCGGGCTGCAGGCCGAACCGCCAGAACCGCCAGAGCTGCCGCACGCTGCGGTACAGCGTGCGGGTCCCGTACCGGTTCGTGCCGAGCCGCTACTTGTTCAAGAATCCCGCATCCACTGGCAGCGTGACGCCGGTGATGTAGCGGGCCTGGTCGGAGACCAGCCACGCCACCGCGTTCGCGATGTCTTCGGGCTGCAGCGCCTCCACGGGGAGCGCATTACCCATGGCTCCGGGCGTGTCGGTGGCGGCGGCCATCTTGGCGAGCCACTCGCGGGTGAACTCGTTGTTGATCATCGGGGTCTCGACGCCGGTGGGATGGATCGAGTTGACGCGGATGTTCTGTCCCGCGAGCAGATTCGCGTAGACCCGCATCAATCCGACCACCCCGTGCTTGGCGGCGGCGTATCCGACCGAACCGGCATCGGGGCTGCCGACGCCGGCCAGTCCGGCAGCCGAGCTGATCAGCACGATCGATCCGCCGCTGCCCTGCTTGACCATGGTCGGGATCGCGGCCTTGATGGTGTGGTAGACGCCGGTGAGGTTGACGTCGATCACGTCGCGCCAGCCGTCGTCACCCGATTGCATCGGCGCGATGCCGGCGTTGGCCACGACGATGTCGAGCCGGCCGAGCTCGTCCAGGCCCGCCTGCAGCGCGTCCGACAGCGCGGCCCGGTCGCGGACGTCGGCCTGTTTGGCCACGATGCGGGCGCCGGCGTCCTCCACCAGCTTCACGGTGGCGGCCAGATCGTCGGGGCTGGCCAGCGGGTACGGGACGCTGGCGATCTGGTCGCACAGGTCGACCGCGATGATGTCCGCCCCGTCGGCGGCCAGCCGCACCGCGTGCGCGCGCCCTTGCCCGCGCGCCGCGCCGGTGATGAAGGCGACCTTCCCGCTCAGTGGACCCTCGGGTGCGCGGGTCATCAGGGACGCAGCCGTCCCTTGTCCGCGTCGCCGGCCGGAACCGGCTGCAACATCTTGATGTCCGGCGCGCCCGCCAGGTGCTCGCCGACCGCGGCGAACATCTTGCCGATCGCCGGCGCCGTGCTGTGGGTCTTGAGCGCGTCTTCGTCGGCCCATTGCTCGACGAAGACGAAGGTCTCGCCCGACTGGTGCAGGGAATACAGCTGGCAACCGGGCTCGTCGTGCACCTCTTGGACCGCGGTGGTGAGGATGTCGCGGACGGTGTCGACCGACTCGGGTTTGACGGTCATGGTGGCGACGACGACGACGGGCATGCTGGGGCTCCTCGGTAAGTGGGGGGTGACGGCTGTCACCCTACTCACTGCTCGGGGGCCCGCCACGGTCATCCCGGGCCCACCCAATTGGTGCGCCGCCACCGCGATCGCGAACGCGGCGAGCGCGCTGGTGTCGGCCACGCCGAGCCGCGCCGGAGCTCAAGACCAGTGGTTTCGCTCGCTTCGCCCATGCCAGGACCCGCCGGTGACCCAACCGACACACTTTTGTGACCAGTGTGGCAGATGGTGAATGTGAGGCGATTGCGACTAGGCTGGTTCCCATGGCTAGTAAGACCGTCGCCCGCTCCGCAACCCGAACGAGCAGGTCAAAGGCCACTTCACGGAGTGGGCAGGGTCGCGCGCGACCAGCGGCACCGCGCGGCCGGGGGAGCAAGCCCGCCAAACGGCGCAACCGGTCAGTCCTGGTGGCCACGGGGCTGACCTGTGGCCGGGCCATGCGCGCCACCTGGCTGATGGCCGCGCGGGGGACCGGCGGCGCCGCCCGGTCGATCGGGCGCGCCCGCGACATCGAGCCCGGACACCGCCGCGACGGGATCGCGCTGGTGCTGCTGGGCCTGTCCGTCGTCGTGGCCGCCAGTTCGTGGTTCCACGCGGCCCGCCCGCTCGGCGCGTGGGTGGACACCTTGATTCGCACGTTCATCGGCGCGGGGGTCCTGGCCCTTCCTCTGGTCACCGCCGCGGCGGCGGTGACGCTGATGCGCACCGAACCCAACCCCGACGCGCGGCCCCGGCTGATACTCGGCGGCAGCCTGATCGCCCTGTCGGTTCTCGGCCTGCGCCACCTGTGGTCGGGCTCGCCGGAAGACCCGGAGGCTCGGCGCCACGCGGCGGGGTTCATCGGCTTCGCCATCGGTGGGCCGCTGTCGGACGGGCTTTCGGCCTGGATCGCAGCCCCGCTGCTGTTCCTCGGCTTCATGTTCGGCCTGTTGCTCTTGACCGGGACCACGATCCGCGAGGTGCCCGACGCCGTGCGGGCCATGTTCGGCAGCCGGTTCGGGCAGCGCGACGACGATTACTACGACGCCTACTACGGGGACTACGAAGGGGACTACGAAGACGGGTTCGCCGAGGACGGTGTGGCCCGCGAAGACTTTTCCGACGGCTACTACGACGAGGGCTCGTTCGACCGCGAGCCCCAGGCCTGGCCGTCGCAGCAGTCGCCCGACGCCACGCGGTTTGCCGGCGACGACGAAACTCCGACCATCCCCGAGCCGGCAGCCGGCAAGACCCGCCGCCGCGCGCCCCGCAAGGCGCAGACACCGGTCGTGGACCGCGTCGTCGAAGGCCCCTACGCCCTGCCGCCGCTGAGTCTGCTCGTCGCGGGCGACCCGCCCAAGAAGCGCAGCGCCGCCAACACCGTCATGGCCGACGCCATCACCGAGGTGCTCAACCAGTTCAAGGTCGACGCCGCCGTCACCGGCTGCACGCGCGGCCCCACCGTCACCCGCTACGAGGTCGAGCTCGGCCCCGGGGTCAAGGTGGAGAAGATCACCGCGCTGCAGAAGAACATCGCCTACGCGGTGGCCACCGAGAGCGTGCGCATGCTGGCCCCCATCCCCGGCAAGTCCGCCGTGGGCATCGAGGTGCCCAACACCGACCGCGAGATGGTGCGGCTGGCCGACGTGCTCACCGCCCCCTCCACCCGTCGCGACCACCACCCGCTGGTGATCGGGCTGGGCAAGGACATCGAGGGCGACTTCATCTCGGCCAACCTGGCCAAGATGCCGCACCTGCTGGTCGCCGGCTCGACCGGCTCCGGCAAGTCGAGCTTCGTCAACTCCATGCTGGTGTCGCTGCTGACCCGGGCCACCCCCGAAGAGGTCAGGATGATCCTGATCGACCCGAAGATGGTGGAACTGACGCCCTACGAGGGCATCCCGCACCTGATCACGCCGATCATCACCCAGCCGAAGAAGGCGGCGGCCGCGCTGGCGTGGCTCGTCGAGGAGATGGAACAGCGCTACCAGGACATGCAGGCCTCCCGGGTGCGCCACATCGACGACTTCAACGAGAAGGTGCGCTCCGGGGCGATCACCGCGCCGCTGGGCAGCCAGCGCGAGTACCGGCCGTATCCGTACGTCGTCGCGATCGTCGACGAGCTGGCCGACCTGATGATGACGGCGCCGCGCGACGTCGAGGACGCCATCGTGCGGATCACGCAGAAAGCCCGGGCCGCCGGCATCCACCTGGTGCTGGCCACGCAGCGGCCGTCGGTGGACGTCGTCACCGGGCTCATCAAGACGAACGTGCCGTCCCGGCTGGCGTTCGCCACCTCGTCGCTCACCGACAGCCGGGTGATCCTGGACCAGGCCGGCGCGGAGAAGCTGATCGGGATGGGTGACGCCCTGTTCCTGCCGATGGGCGCGAGCAAGACGGTCCGGCTGCAGGGCGCCTTCATCACCGACGAGGAGATCCACGCCGTCGTCACCGCCTGCAAGGACCAGGCCGAACCCGAGTACACCGAGGGCGTGACGACCGCCAAGCCCACCGGTGAGCGCACCGACGTCGACCCCGACATCGGCGACGACATGGACGTGTTCCTGCAGGCCGTCGAGCTGGTGGTGTCCAGCCAGTTCGGCTCCACCTCGATGCTGCAGCGCAAGCTGCGCGTCGGCTTCGCCAAGGCCGGTCGGCTGATGGACCTGATGGAGACCCGCGGCATCGTCGGTCCGTCCGAGGGCTCCAAGGCGCGCGAGGTGCTGGTCAAACCCGACGAGCTGGCCGGGACGCTGGCGTTGATCCGCGGCGGCAGCGACGCCGGCGGCGGCGAGTAGCGCGAGCAGACGCAAAATCCCCCAGTTCGTCGGCGAGTCGGGGGCTTTTGCGTCTGTTCGGCGATTACAGCACCAGCAGCATGCGCGAGTTGCCCAGGATGTTGGGCTTGACGTAGCTGAGGTCCAGGAACTCGGCGACACCGATGTCGTAGGAGCGGCACATCTCTTCGAAGACCTCGGCGGTCACCGGCGTGCCCTCGATCTCGGTGAACCCGTGCTTGCCGAAGAACTCCGTCTCGAAGGTCAGCACGAACACCCGCTTGAGTTGCAGCTCCCGGGCGACCTCGAGGAGCCGGTTGACGATCGCGTGGCCGATGCCGTGACCCGTCATCGCCGGGTCGACGGCGACGGTGCGAATCTCGCCGAGATCCGACCACAACACGTGCAGCGCGCCGCAGCCGACCACCGTGCCCGGGGATCCGGGGAGTTCGGCCACCCAGAATTCCTGCACCGCCTCGTAGAGCGTCACGAGGTTCTTCTCCAGCAGGATCTTCCCGGCGTACGTGTCGACGAGGTGTTTGATCGCCGGCACGTCGGACGTCCGCGCGCGCCGGACCACCGGTCGCTGGTCCTGTGCGGTTTGGGTCACGGGTAACAGTATCGGCGTCGGCAACGGTCGCGCTGGTCAACGGTTATTCTGTTGCGGTGTCGGGGCAGCCGCAAACGGGTCCTCTCAACGGCCGCGCCCGGATCGCCAACCTGGCCAATACCCTGACGCTGCTCCGGCTGGTGCTGGTCCCCATTTTCCTGCTCGCGCTGTTTGCCGGTGACGGTCACCAGATCGCCTTCCGCGTCGCGGCGTTCGTGATCTTCGCGGTCGCCGCCATCACCGACCGGCTGGACGGTCTGCTGGCCCGCAACTACGGCATGGCGACCGAATTCGGCGCGTTCGTCGACCCGATCGCCGACAAGACGCTGATCGGCTCGGCGCTGATCGGGCTGTCGATGCTCGGCGAGCTGCCGTGGTGGGTGACCGTGCTCATCCTGGTCCGCGAGGTCGGGGTCACGCTGCTGCGGCTGGCCGTCATCCGCCGCGGGGTCATTCCCGCCAGCTTCGGCGGCAAGCTCAAGACCGTGGTCCAATCCATCGCGATCGGCTTGTTCGTGCTGCCCCTGTCCGGACCGTTCGTGGTGGCCGCCTCCGTCGTGCTGGCCGCCGCGATAGTGCTGACGGTCGTCACCGGCATCGACTACGTGGTCTCGACGATCAGGGAAGTCCGCCGGACGCCCCGCGGCTGAGCCCGGCCGTTTCCCGGCAACTGTGACCGCCGAACGGGAACCAATACGACCGCCGTCGGCGTTCAAGCTTGTAGGCCCTGCCAAATCGCGTCGAGCGCGTGCTGAGCAGGGGTGACCGGACGAAGGAGAGCGGGATGCCGCCATTGGTGCGTGAGGTGATCGGCGACGTGTTGCGCTGTGCCCGGATGTCACAGGGCCGGACGCTGCGCGAGGTGTCCGATTCGGCGCGAGTGAGCCTCGGTTACCTCTCCGAGGTGGAGCGCGGCCGCAAGGAGCCCTCCAGCGAGTTGCTTAACGCGATCTGCGACGCCCTGGACGTCCCGCTGTCGTCCGTGCTCACCGACGCCGGCGAGCGGATGGCCGGCGAGGAACGCGCGGCCTGTGCCGCGCAGCCCGGTGCCACCATCGACGTCAGCACCAAGGTCGTCATCCCGCCGGTGGCGCCCCTCGCGGTGGCCTGAGCGGGCTGCCGGATCGGCGTCAGGGGTGGGGCGATCGGCGCCGACCCGATAAATTGAGCGGCAGAACCGGCGCAGGGCGGCCCGACAACAAGCGAAGGTGGAGCTACACATGGCCAATCCGTTCGTCAAAGCGTGGAAATACCTCATGGCGCTGTTCAATTCGAAGATTGACGAGCGCGCCGACCCCAAGGTGCAGATCCAGCAGGCCATCGAGGAAGCCCAGCGCACCCACCAGGCGCTCACCCAGCAGGCCGCCCAGGTCATCGGCAACCAGCGGCAGCTGGAGATGCGCCTCAACCGCCAGCTGGCCGACATCGAAAAGCTCCAGGTGAACGTCCGTCAGGCGCTGACGCTGGCCGACCAGGCCACCGCCGCCGGGGACGCCGCCAAGGCCACCGAATACAACAATGCCGCCGAGGCGTTCGCGGCCCAGCTGGTGACCGCCGAGCAGGGCGTGGAAGACCTCAAGACGCTGCACGACCAGGCCCTGAACGCGGCGGGCCAGGCCAAGAAGGCGGTCGAACAGAACGCGATGGTGTTGCAGCAGAAGATCGCGGAGCGCACCAAGCTGCTCAGCCAGCTCGAGCAGGCGAAGATGCAGGAACAGGTCAGCGCGTCGCTGCGGTCGATGAGCGAGATCGCCGCGCCCGGCAACGTGCCCAGCCTCGACGAGGTGCGCGACAAGATCGAACGCCGCTACGCCAACGCGCTTGGCTCGGCCGAACTCGCGCAGGGTTCCGTGCAGGGCCGCATGCTCGAGGTCGAGCAGGCCGGCGTGCAGATGGCCGGGCACTCCCGGCTGGAGCAGATCCGTGCGTCGATGCGCGGGGAGGCGTTGCCCACCGGGGGGGCGGCCGCCGGGGCGCCTGGAGCGGCCAGTCCCGCGCCCGCCCAGCCCGCCGGTGGCGCGGTGACCGAGAAGCCGCTCGGCCAGTAGCAGACGGTTTGCAGATGGCGGTCAGCTCGGCGCGACGCGGGCCGTGGAAGGCGTTGCTGCAGCGCGGGTTGGTCGGCGCCGCCGACGTTTTCGACTTCCTCGCGCGAAAGATCAACGCCGCCGCCGATCCGCGTGCACGTCTGTTGCGCCGACGCCGGCGGGCGCTGCGGTGGGGCCTGATCTTCGGCATCGGGTGCCTGTTCTGGGCGGCGGTGACGATTGTGCTGGCCGCGTGGGGCTGGTTCGCGCTGCTGCTGGAGATCACCGGTGCGGTCGCGGTCCTGATGGCGATTCCCGCCACGTTGCTGCTGTTGCGCTACCGCTGGCTGCGCGCCGAGCCGCTGCCGGCGGAGCGGTCGGCGAGCACCCGCCGGCTGCCGCCGCCCGGCTCGGCGGCGCGGCCCGCGATGTATGCGCTGGGCGCCTCCGAACGAGGATTCTTCTCGCTGCTGGGCGTCCTGCAGCGGGGCTCGATGTTGCCCGAGGACGAGATCCGCGACCTGACCGCCGCGGCCAATAGGACGTCGGCGGCGTTGGCGGCCACCGCCGCCGAGGTGGTGTCGATGGAGCGGGCGGCGCAGGAGTCGGCGGCGTCGCGGTCGTACCTGGCGCCCACCATCAATGCGTTCACCGCGCAGTTGAGCACCGGTGTGCGGCAGTACAACGAAATGGTCACCGCCGCAGCCCATTTGGTTTCGTCGGCGAGCGGCGAGGTGGTTGGCGGCGGTGCGCAGCAGCGGTACCGCGACGAGCTGGTCGGTGCGACCGATCGCCTGGTCGGTTGGGCTCAGGCGTTCGACGAACTCGGCGGGTTGCCGAAGACCGGCTAAAACGTCGCCTTGAGCGACGGCAGCACCAGCGCCGCCACACCGCGCACCGTCGCCTTGAACATGTCGAAGAAGTCGAAGTAGTCCCGCCACAGCGTGATCCGGCCGTCGTGCACCTCGAACACGCCGCACACCCAGAACTGAAGCCGCAGCGGGCCGAAGATCAACGCGTCGGTGCGCTCGGTCAGCACCGCGGACCCGTCGGCGGCGACCCGGTGGAACTTCACCTCGAAGGCGGCGCGGCCGTCCATCTGGCGAAACAGCTTCATCGCCCGGGCGCGGCCGTGGATCGTCGGCAGGCCGACGTTCTCGTAGACGAGGTTGTCGTCCAGCGCGGCTTCGGCGGCGTCGTAGTCGCCGTCCTGCAGGGCGTTCAGAAAGCCCTCGACGATGCGGGCGGTCGTGCCGGTGTCGCTGGCAGCACCATTCAGCTCGGTCATGGTTTCCAGCGTAGGCAGCGTGACAACCGGCGCTGTGGCAGGGGTGTGGCAGGGTAGGGCGCGATGCGTGTCGCCGTCGTCGCCGGGCCGGATCCCGGGCACTCGTTCCCGGCGATCGCGCTGTGCCGACGTTTCGCCGAGGCGGGCGATGAGCCCACGCTGTTCACCGGTGCGGAGTGGCTGGACGCGGGGCGCTCCGCCGGTATCGACGCGGTCGAGCTGGACGGCCTCGCGGCCACCGACGAGGACCTGGACGCCGGTGCGCGAATCCACCGGCGGGCGGCGCGGATGGCCGTGCTCAACGTGCCCGCCCTGCGGGACCTGGCGCCCGAGCTGGTGGTGTCCGACGTCATCACCGCCGGCGGCGGGATGGCGGCCGAGCTGCTGGGGATCCCGTGGATCGAGCTCAGCCCGCATCCGCTGTACCTCCCCTCGAAGGGGTTGCCGCCGATCGGCAGCGGCCTGGCGCCGGGCAGCGGACTGCGCGGCCGTGTGCGTGACGCGCTGATGCGCGCGCTCACCGCCCGGTCCTGGCGCGCCGGACTGCGCCAGCGCGCGGCCGTGCGGGCCGAAATCGGTTTGCCCGCAAAGGATCCGGGCCCGATGCGGCGGCTGATCGCCACGCTGCCCGCCCTGGAGGTGCCGCGGCCGGACTGGCCGGAGGAGGCGGTGGTGGTGGGCCCGCTGCATTTCGAGCCGACCGATCGCGTGCTGGACATCCCGCCGGGCGAGGGGCCGCTGGTGGTGGTCGCGCCGTCGACCGCCCTGACCGGCACCGAGGGGCTGGCGGAGGTCGCGTTGGCGTCCCTGATCCCGGGGAAGACGCTGCCCGCCGGGTCTCGCCTCGTGGTGTCGCGGCTGGGCGGCCCCGAGCTGGCGGTGCCACCGTGGGCGGTGGTGGGGCTGGGCCGCCAGGCGGACCTGTTGACGCGGGCCGACCTGGTGATCTGCGGCGGCGGCCACGGCATGGTGGCCAAGACCCTGCTGGCCGGTGTTCCGCTGGTGGTGGTTCCCGGCGGCGGGGACCAGTGGGAGATCGCCAACCGGGTGGCGCGGCAGGGGAGCGGGCGGCTGATCCGGCCGCTGACCGCCGACGCGCTGGTCGCCGCGGTGGACGAGGTGCTGTCGTCGGCCGGCTACCGGGAGGCCGCGCGGGCAGCGGGCGCCGGCGTCGCCGGCGTCGCCGACCCGGTCCGGGTGTGCCGCGAAGCGCTGGCTTTAGCGGGCTGACTCGCTGGGTATCTTGGCTGACGTGCGGCTAACCGAGTTCCACGAGCGGGTCGTCCTGCGATTCGGCGCCGCCTACGGTTCATCGGTGCTGGTAGATCACGTGCTGGCCGGTTTGAACGACCGGACCGCCGCACAGGCGATCGACGACGGCGTCGAGCCCCGCGACGTCTGGCGGGCGCTGTGCGCCGACTTCGACGTGCCCCGCGAGCAGTGGTGATCCGCTGATTAACGGCTTGGCGGTTTGGCGGTTTGGTGGCTTGGTGGCTTGGTGGCTTGGCGGCTTGGCGGCTTGGCGGCTTGGCGTCGAGTGTGCACCAGCGGTGATGGTTCTCGGCGTGTCGCCGCCCGGCACGCACACCGAAAACCCTCACAGCACACTCTCCGCGAGCCTCGGCGTGTCACCTTGAGTCGAACAGGTGTTCGGCTACTGTGGTGAGGGTTCGGAAATGCCGACTTGTCGGTGGCCATCTCTAGTGTCACGGCCAACCGACCGATACCGGTCAGGCGAACACAGCGACTACAGGAGAGGCACCATGACGCAAGCCCCCGACCGTGAGAAGGCCCTCGAGCTGGCGATGGCCCAGATCGAAAAGAGCTACGGCAAAGGCTCGGTGATGCGCCTCGGCGACGAGCTGCGTCAGCCGATCTCGGTCATCCCGACCGGATCCATCGCCCTGGACGTGGCCCTGGGCATCGGCGGCCTGCCGCGAGGCCGGGTCGTGGAGATCTACGGACCGGAGTCCTCGGGCAAGACCACCGTCGCGCTGCACGCGGTGGCCAACGCCCAGGCCGCCGGCGGCGTCGCGGCGTTCATCGACGCCGAGCACGCCCTGGACCCGGATTACGCCAAGAAGCTCGGCGTCGACACCGATTCGCTGCTGGTCAGCCAGCCCGACACCGGTGAGCAGGCCCTGGAGATCGCCGACATGCTGATCCGCTCCGGCGCGCTGGACATCCTGGTCATCGACTCGGTGGCGGCACTGGTGCCGCGCGCGGAACTCGAAGGCGAGATGGGAGACAGCCACGTCGGGCTGCAGGCCCGGCTGATGAGTCAGGCACTGCGGAAAATGACCGGGGCCCTGAACAATTCGGGCACCACGGCGATCTTCATCAACCAGCTTCGGGAAAAGATCGGGGTGATGTTCGGGAGTCCCGAAACAACCACGGGCGGAAAGGCGTTGAAGTTCTACGCGTCGATCCGCATGGACGTGCGCCGGATCGAGACGCTCAAGGACGGCACGAACGCCGTCGGCAACCGCACCCGGGTCAAGGTCGTCAAGAACAAGGTCAGCCCGCCCTTCAAGCAGGCCGAGTTCGACATCCTGTACGGCCGGGGCATCAGCAGGGAAGGGTCGCTGATCGACATGGGGGTGGATCACGGGTTCATCCGCAAGTCCGGTTCCTGGTTCACCTACGAGGGCGAGCAACTCGGCCAGGGCAAGGAGAATGCCCGCACCTTCCTGATGGAGAACGCCGACATCGCCAACGAGATCGAGAAGAAGATCAAGGAAAAGCTCGGCATTGGCGCGGTCGTGACCGATGATGACGTCCTGCCCGCCCCCGTCGACTTCTGAGCCCGCCCGCGAGGAGCAGGCGCGGGCGTTGTGCCTGCGCCTGCTCACCGCGAGAGCGCGCACCCGGGCGGAGTTATCCGGCCAGCTGGCCAAACGCGGCTATCCCGACGACGTCAGGGATCGGGTGCTCGACCGCCTCGCCGCCGTCGGCCTGGTGGACGACACCGATTTCGCCCGGCAGTGGGTGTCGTCGCGCCGGGCAAAAGCCGGCAAGAGCAGGCGGGCGCTGGCCGCGGAATTGCACACCAGGGGTGTCGACAACGAGGTGATCACCGCGGCGCTGGCCGGCATCGACGCCGGCGCCGAGCGCGACCGGGCCGAGCAGCTGGTGCGGTCCAAGCTCCGGCGGGAAACCGCACTGGCCCAGGACGGCAAAGACACCGCTCGGGTGGGTCGCAGGCTGGTGGCGATGCTGGCGCGGCGCGGATACAGCCAGAACCTCGCGTCCGAGGTCGTCCTCGCCGAGCTGGCCGCCGAACGGGAACGTCGGCGCGTCTAGCCCTGACGTGCGATTATTCGCGGGCCGTCCGGTCGCCGTACCATGGCCCCGTGACTTCCATGGTGGTGCCGGGCGCCGTGAACCGGACCGGGGGCGAGGCTCTGGCGGTGCCGGTCTCGGGTTCGGGCGCCGCGCGCACGTACCAGGTCCGCACCTACGGCTGTCAGATGAACGTCCACGACTCCGAGCGGCTGGCCGGTCTGCTGGAGGCCGCCGGCTACCGCCGGGCGGTCGAGGGGACCCAATTTGGAGAAGCCGACGTCGTGGTCTTCAACACGTGCGCCGTGCGGGAGAACGCCGACAACAAGCTGTACGGGAACCTCAGTCACCTGGCGCCGCGCAAGCGCGGCAATCCCGACATGCAGATCGCGGTCGGCGGCTGCCTGGCCCAGAAGGACCGGGAGGCGCTGCTGCGCAAGGCGCCGTGGGTCGACGTCGTGTTCGGCACCCACAACCTCGGGTCGCTGCCCGCGCTGCTCGACCGGGCGCGGCACAACAAGTTCGCCCAGGTGGAGATCGCCGAGTCGCTGCAGCAGTTCCCGTCCTCTCTGCCCAGCTCTCGCGAATCCGCTTACGCCGCATGGGTTTCCATTTCCGTCGGTTGCAACAACACCTGCACGTTCTGCATCGTCCCGTCGCTGCGCGGCAAGCAGGTGGATCGCAGCCCGGCCGACGTCATGGCCGAGGTGCGGTCCCTGGTGGACGACGGCGTGGTGGAAGTCACGCTGCTCGGCCAGAACGTCAACGCCTACGGGGTTTCGTTCGCCGACCCGGCGCTGCCCCGCGATCGCGGCGCCTTCGCCACGCTGTTGCGGGCGTGCGGCCGGGTCAACGGGCTGGAGCGGGTGCGGTTCACGTCGCCGCATCCGGCCGAGTTCACCGACGATGTCATCGAGGCCATGGCGCAGACACCCAATGTCTGCCCCGCCCTGCACATGCCGCTGCAATCGGGGTCCGACCGGATGCTGCGCGCGATGCGCCGGTCCTACCGCGCGGACCGCTACCTCGGCATCATCGACCGCGTCCGGGAGGCCATTCCGCACGCGGCCATCACCACCGACATCATCGTCGGCTTCCCCGGCGAGACCGAAGAGGACTTCGCGGCCACGCTCGACGTCGTGCGGCAGGCCCGGTTCGCCGCCGCGTTCACCTTCCAATACTCCAAACGCCCCGGCACGCCGGCCGCCGAGCTCGACGGGCAGTTGCCGAAAGCCGTTGTGCAGGAACGCTACGAGCGGCTGGTGGAGCTGCAGGAGCGGATCTCGCTGGAGGGCAACCGGGCGCTGGTCGGGCGGACCGTCGAGCTGCTGGTCGCCACCGGTGAGGGCCGCAAGGACAGCCGCACGGCGCGGATGACCGGCCGCGCCCGCGACGGCCGTCTGGTGCACTTCGCGGCCGACCGCCCGGTGCGGCCCGGCGACGTCGTCACCGCCGTGGTGACCGAGGCCGCGCCCCACCACCTGATCGCGGACTCGGGCATCCTCACCCACCGCCGCACCCGGGCGGGCGATACGTACGCGGCCCGGCCGGTCCCGCGCGGAGTGGGTCTCGGCATGCCCGCCGTCGGGGCATCCGCCGGCCCCGGGGAAGCCGCAGAACCCGAAAAAGGATGTGCACGATGAAGAAAGAACACACCGGCCTGGACGCCCTGCGCAGCGAGATCGAGGCCGCCGAACGGCGGGTGGCCAGCGAGATCGACCCGGGTACAAGGGGTTTCGTGATTTCGATCCTCGTCTTCGTGTTGCTGGCGACGTTCATCCTGCCGCACACGGGCAGCGTGCGCGGGTGGGACGTGCTGTTCAGCACCCACGGTGCCGGCGCGGCAGCGGTGGCCCTGCCCTCGCGGGTGTTCGCCTGGCTGACGCTGGTGTTCGGTGTCGGCTTCTCGATGCTGGCGTTGACGACCCGGCGCTGGGCGCTGGCGTGGATCGCGCTCGCGGGTTCGGGGCTGGCCTGTGCCGCCGGGCTGCTGGCCGTGTGGTCGCGCCAGACCGTGGCGACCGGGCACCCGGGCCCCGGCGTCGGGCTGATCGTGGCGTGGATCACGGTCGTCGCGCTGACGTACCAATGGGCCCGCGTGGTGTGGACGCGCACCATCGTCCAACTCGCGGCCGAGGAGGAGCGGCGCCGGCTCGTCAAAGGTCAGCAGTCCAGGACGCTGCTGGAGAGCCTCGACGACGAAGGGCCCGCGAAACCACCGGCGTCCGACGGCTAGGTCCTGCGGGTCAGCGCCTCGGCGGCCGCGTCGGCCCACTGACGCCACTGCTCGGCGTTGGCCTTCGCCTCTTCGGCCTCCTTGGTTCGGCCCGCCGCGGCCGCCTTCTGCGCCTGCTGCTCGTACTGTTCGGCCCTGTTCCGGAATTGCTCGGCCCGAGCCTGCGCCTGGGGATCGGACCAGCCGGCATCGCCGGCGTCGCGAACCTTCTTCTCGACCGCCCGCAGGCGCCGCTCCAGTTCGGCGGATCGTTCCCGCGGCACCTTGCCGATCGCGTCCCATTTCTCGGCGATCGAACGCAGCGCGGCCCTGGCGGCGTCGTGGTTGTCGGTGTCCAGCTTTTCCGCCTGGGCCAGCAGGGCCTCTTTGGCGGCCGCGTTGGCCTGCAACTCCGCGTCCTTCTCCGCCGTCGCCGCATTCCGGGCGGTGAAGAACGCGTCCTGGGCGGCCTTGAAGCGGCGCCATAGCGCGTCGTCGACTTCCCGGGTGGCGCGCCCGGCCGCTTTCCATTCGGTGAGCAGCCGGCGGAACTCCGCGCTGGTGGCGGTCCAATCCGTGGAATCCGACAACTCTTCGGCCTGTTCGCACAGCCGTTCCTTCGCCTGCTTGACGCCCGTTCGCTCCCGGTCCAAATCCGAGAAATGCGATCCCCGCCGCCGATTGAAGGCGTCCCGGGCGGCCGAATACCGCTTCCACAGCGCGTCGTCGACCTTGCGGTCCAGGCCGCTGATGGTTTTCCACTCGTCGAGAATCGCCCGCAGCCGGTCGCCGGCGGCCTTCCACTGCGTCGAGTTGGCGGCCAGGTCCTCCGCCTCGGCGGCCAGGGCCTCCTTGCGTGCGGTCTGGGTGGCCCGATGTTCCTCGCGGCGGGCGCGGCCTTGCGCGATGGTCGCGTCGACGCGCTCGGCCAGGCTTGCCAACCTGGCGGCCAGGGCGTCGACATCGCCCAGCACGGACGCCGACGGCAGGGTCTCGGCCAGCTCCGCGGCGTGGGCCTTGATCTTGCGCGCGTCGCCGGTGCCCGCCGCGAGCCGCTCCTCCATCAGCGTGATTTCGGTGCTCAGGTCGTCGAAGCGCCGACCGAAGTGAGTGAACGCGGCTTCCGGCTCGCCCGCCTGCCAGGAGCCGACGACGCGTTCGCCGGCCGCCGTCACCAGCCACACCGTGCCGTCGTCGTCGACCCGCCCGAACCTGCGCGGGTCGCTGGGCGGGGCCCCCCCAACCAGACGGGCCACCGGGTGGGCGGCGGGCCGCGGCCCGGGCGTCGGCCGTGGCCCGGGACGCGGCCCCGGGCGTGGACCCGGCGCGGCAACGGCCGCCGAATCCGGACCGGCCGACTCGTCGCTGCGGGGTTCGTCAGCCGTCATGCGCTCGTCACCACCCTTTCGCGCGGGCGAGCCCGCGCACCTGCCGCGCGAAGCGGCGCCCGTACGGCTCGGACGACCTGTGCTGGGCCAGCGGCGGCGCCGTAACCGTTCCTCCAGTATTCAAGCAGCTTGGTCAGCCGCGCGCCGCAACCCTCAACCGCTTCCGGCCCGGCGCACGGTCGTGGCGGATGGCGGTAACAAATCGATTCCACCGCCGCTCGGCCCGTAGGGCACGGGGGTGCTGCCCGGTAACGTTGGCACAGCCGAAAGTGCCCGGGCGCCGGCTTCCCTGCATAGCGACCGTTGGGGCGATACACAGCTACGCCATAGCTTCGCGCAGTACAAGTGAATTTGCTGCCGCGGCTCGCTGTCCCGGATCCGCGGATTGCTCGCAGTAAAGTTGTCGCTTAACGGGTATGGAACATCACGTGTACATACAGCTTTCGCAGGGAACGCTGGCTGGAACGCTGAGGAGGGGGTTCCCATGTCGAAAGTGGACATCGCGGCGCTGATCGCGTTGTGCGCGGCGCTCGCCTCCGCGATCGGTGATGTGATCCGGCAGCGCTCCGCGCAGGAGATCACCGACAAGGACGTCGGTCACCTGGAGTTGTTCCGCATGTCGTTGCGCGACAAGCGTTGGTGGATGGGCGGTCTCGCGGCGGTCGTCAACTACAGCCTGCAGGCCGGCGCCCTGGCGTGGGGTTCGGTGGTGCTGGTGACGGCGCTGCAGGTGACCGCGCTGCTGTTCGCCCTGCCGATCTACGCGCGGCTGACCCACCACCGGGTCACCCGCTGGGAATGGATGTGGGCGGTGGTGCTGGCGGCCGCACTGGCGGTGGTCATCATCGTCGGCGACCCGGCCTCGGGTCAGCAGCGAGCGTCCTTGTCCACGTGGCTGATCGTTGCGCTGGTGATGGGGCCCGTGTTGGTGGCGTGCGTGCTGGTGGCGCGCATCTGGTCCGGCCGCGCCATCGCGGCGATCCTGCTGGCGCTGGTGGCGGGTTCCTCGCTGGCGCTGTTCGCGGTCCTCACCAAGGGCGTCGTGGAGGTTGCCGAAGCCGGGCCGGGGGGCGTGTTCCGGGCGCCCGAGTTCTATCCCTGGCTGCTGGTCGCGTTGTGCGGCATGATCTTCCAGCAATCCGCCTTCCGCGCCGGCGCGCTGACCGCCTCTCTGCCCACGATGACGGTGGCCAAGCCCGTCGTCGCCGGCGTACTAGGGGTCACCGTGCTGGGCGAGACGCTTGGGGCGCGTGGCCCCGCGGCGGTGGTGCTGGTCGCGGCGGTGGCTGTGGTCATCGTCGCCACGGTTGCACTGGCCCGCGGCGAGGCCGCCTCCATGGCGGCCGAGGTGGGGCGCGACCTCGCCCTGAACGGGTCGCACGAAAGTTTGCCCGGCGACGCCCCCGAGCAGCCGGTGAGCCCGGCCGTTTCCGAGGGCGGCCGCACGATCACCCAGTCCGGCACCTAGTTCGTCCCCGGGCCGCCCGCGAGGCACTATTTTGGTGGCGTGCTCAGCGCCATTGCCATCGTTCCCTCGGCGCCGGTGCTCGTGCCCGAGCTGGCGGGAACCGCGGCAGGCGAGGTGGCCGATGTGGTGACGGCGTCGCTGGCGGCGGCTGCCGTGCTGCCGCCGCGGTGGGTGGTCATCGGGACGGGTGATGCCGACGACGTCGTGGGCCCGGACGCCCGCGGCACCTTCGCCGGTTTCGGGGTCGACCTGCCGGTTCGACTGTCCCCGCGCGCCCAGCGGACCGCCGAGCTCCCGGTGTGTGCGCTGCTGGCCGCGTGGCTGCGCGGGCAGGCCCGGCCCGACGCGAGCGCCAGCGTTCGCGTGTACGGCGCCGACCTCGACGCCGACACCGCGCTGGCCCGCGGCAGGCGGCTGCGTGCCGAGATCGACCGGGAGCCCGACCCGACCGGGGTGCTGGTGGTGGCCGACGGCGCGAACACCCTGACCCCCGCGGCGCCGGGCGGGTACCACCCGGACGACGCCGACGCGCAGCGGAGCCTGGATGATGCGCTGGGCAACGGCGACGTGGCCGCGCTGGCCGGGTTGCCCCGACAAATCCTGGGACGGGTCGCGTTCCAGGTGCTCGCCGGATTGGCCGCGCCCGGGCCGCGTTCGGTCAAGGAGCTCTACCGCGGGGCGCCCTACGGGGTGGGCTACTTCGCCGGCGCCTGGCAGTTATGAGGCCGATCGCGATCATCGGGCCGACCGGCACCGGCAAGTCTCAGCTGGCGCTCGATGTCGCCGAGCGGCTCGGCGGCGAAATCGTGAACGCCGACGCGATGCAGCTCTATCGCGGCATGGACATCGGCACCGCGAAGCTGCCGGTAGCACAGCGCCGCGGCATCCCGCATCACCAGCTCGACGTCCTGGACGTCGGCCAGACCGCCACCGTCGCGCGCTACCAGGGCGCCGCGGCCGCGGACGTCGAATTGATCGCTGACCGGGGCGCGGTGCCGATCGTGGTGGGCGGCTCGATGCTCTACGTTCAGTCGTTGCTCGACGACTGGTCGTTTCCCGCGACCGATCCCGCGGTGCGGGCCCGCTGGGAACGGCGGCTCGCCGAGGTGGGTGTCGGCCGGCTGCACGCCGAGCTGGCCCGCCGCGACCCGGTCGCGGCCGCCGCGATCCTGCCCACCGACGGCCGGCGCACGGTGCGGGCGCTCGAAGTCGTCGAGCTCACCGGGCAGCCGTTCGCCGCGTCGGCGCCGCGCATCGGGGCCGCCCGTTGGGACACCGTCATCGTCGGCCTGGATGCCGACACCGCGCTGCTCGACGAGCGGCTGGCCCGGCGCACCGACACCATGTTCGATCAGGGCCTGGTCGGCGAGGTCGAGCGGCTGCTCGACGAGGGGCTGCGCGACGGGGTCACCGCGGCGCGCGCACTCGGTTACGCCCAGGTGATCGCCGCGCTGGATGCCGGCGGCGGGCCCGACCGGCTGCGCGAGGCGCGGGAGCAGACCTTCGTGGGAACCCGGCGCTACGTGCGACGACAGCGGTCCTGGTTTCGCCGCGACCCTCGGGTGCACTGGTTGGATGCCGGCGACCGAGCGGGCCTCGCCGACGGCGCTCTGCGGGCCTGGCGCGACGTATCCTGAGCAGATGTTCCGCGCCGACGACGATGATGCCGGCGCAGCCGGGAACGGAGGAGTGGCGCAGATGCTCTTCGCCAAGGGGCACGGCACCGAGAACGACTTCGTGCTGCTGCCCGACCTCGACGCCGGGCTGACGCTCAGCGCCGCCCGGGTGGCCGCGCTGTGCGACCGGCGGCGCGGCCTGGGCGCCGACGGGGTGCTGCGGGTCACCACCGCCGGCGCGGCGCTGGCGGCCGGTGTGCTCGACCGCCTGCCCGACGGGGTGGGCGCCGGCGACTGGTACATGGACTACCGCAACGCCGACGGCTCGACCGCCCAGATGTGCGGCAACGGGGTCCGCGTCTTCGCGCACTACCTGCGCACCAGCGGGCTGGAGGCCCGCGACGAGTTCGTGGTCGGCTCGCTGGCGGGACCGCGGCCGGTCGCCGTCCACGACGTCGACGCCACCTACGCCGACGTCACCGTCGACATGGGTAAGGCCAACGCGCTGGGGCCGGGGGAGGCCGGCATCGGAGGCCGGCGCTTCACCGGCCTGGCCGTCGACGTCGGCAACCCGCACCTGGCGTGCGTGGACCGCGACCTGAGCGCCGAGGCGCTGGCGGCGCTGGACGTGGCGGCGCCGGTCAGCTTCGACCACGCCCAGTTTCCGGAAGGCGTCAACGTCGAGGTCCTCACGGCGCCGGCCGAAGGGGTGGTGCGGATGCGGGTCCACGAACGGGGCGTCGGCGAAACCCGGTCGTGCGGCACCGGGACGGTGGCCGCCGCGGTGGCCGCGCTGGCCGGTGCGGGCGCGGACGTCGGGACGCTCACGGTGCGGGTGCCCGGCGGAGACGTCGTCGTCACCATCACCGAGGCCACCAGCTACCTGCGGGGGCCGTCGGTGCTGGTGGCCCACGGGGAGGTCAGCGGGGAATGGTGGCGCGCACAGCAGCGTTAAATCGGGTGCGCGACGAAGATTTCGCGTGCATCATCTCTTATTGCCTATGACATTTCCTGAATTCTCCGATCGACCCGTGCCGGAACCCAGTACCGGCGAACTCGCCCTCGAAGACCGATCGGCCCTGCGCCGCGTCGCGGGCCTGTCCACCGAACTCGCGGACGTCTCCGAGGTCGAGTACCGCCAGCTGCGCCTGGAGCGGGTGGTCCTGGTGGGCGTCTGGACGGACGGCTCCGCCGCCGACAGTCGCGCCAGCATGTCCGAGCTGGCGGCCCTGGCCGAAACCGCCGGCT
This sequence comes from uncultured Actinomycetota bacterium, assembly GCA_963824505.1. Lineage (GTDB taxonomy): Bacteria > Actinomycetota > Actinomycetes > Mycobacteriales > Mycobacteriaceae > Mycobacterium. Next base: position 62,485 of record CAWGPS010000018.1, on the reverse strand, counting down.
CCCAGGTGCTCGAGGCGCTCATCCAGCGCCGCGACAAGCCGGACCCCGCCACCTACATCGGCTCGGGCAAGGCCCGCGAGCTACGCGAGGTGGTGCTGGCGACCGGCGCCGACACCGTCATCTGCGACGGCGAGCTGTCCCCGGCGCAGCTCACCGCCCTGGAGAAGGCCGTCAAGGTCAAGGTCATCGACCGCACCGCCCTGATCCTGGACATCTTCGCCCAGCACGCCACCAGTCGGGAGGGCAAGGCGCAGGTGTCGCTGGCCCAGATGGAGTACATGCTGCCGCGGCTGCGGGGCTGGGGTGAGTCGATGTCCCGACAGGCCGGCGGCCGCGCGGGCGGCAGCGGCGGGGGTGTGGGCCTGCGCGGCCCCGGCGAGACGAAGATCGAGACCGACCGCCGCCGCATCCGCGAACGGATGTCCAAGCTGCGCCGCGAGATCAAGGACATGAAGCAGGTCCGCGACACCCAGCGCAGCCGCCGGCTGAGTTCCGACCTGCCGTCGGTGGCGATCGTCGGCTATACCAACGCCGGGAAATCGAGCCTGCTCAACGCGCTGACGGGCGCGGGGGTGCTGGTCCAGGACGCGTTGTTCGCCACGCTGGAGCCCACCACCAGGCGCGCAGAATTCTGTGACGGCCGGCCGTTGGTGCTCACCGACACCGTCGGCTTCGTCCGGCACCTGCCCACCCAGTTGATCGAGGCGTTCCGTTCCACATTGGAGGAGGTCGTCGACGCCGACCTGCTGGTCCACGTGGTCGACGGCTCCGACGTCAATCCGCTGGCCCAGATCAACGCGGTCCGCCAGGTTGTCTCCGAGGTCGTCGCCGACCACGGTGTCAACAGCGGCGAGGCGCCGCAGGAGCTGCTGGTGGTGAACAAGATCGACGCCGCCAGCGATCTGGCACTTGCCAAGCTGCGCCACGCGCTGCCCGGCGCGGTGTTCGTCTCGGCCCGCACCGGCGACGGCATCGACGCGCTGCGCCGGCGGATGGGCGAGCTCGCCGCTTCCCCCGACGCCGCGGTGGACGTGATGATTCCGTACCACCGCGGTGACCTGGTGGCGCGATTGCACGCCGACGGGCGGGTCCAGCAGGAGGAGCACTGCGCCGCCGGCACTCGGATCAGGGCGCTGGTTCCTATCGCGCTGGCCGCCAACCTCAGGGAATTCGCGGCGCACTGACCGGTCGGGGGCCGCAACCTCGCACCCGCCCCGGCGCCTACCAACCACCCGGTTGGTATATGTTGGGCGGCAGAGTTTCCCATTCGCCGGAGGTCAGTCCATGAGCGCCGCCATCAGGTACCAGCGCACGCTTTTCGAGCCCGAGCACGAACTGTTCCGCGAGTCCTACCGCGCCTTCCTCGATCGGCACGTCGCGCCGTACCACGGCGAATGGGAGAAGGCCAAGATCGTCGACCGCGGCGTCTGGCTCGAGGCGGGTAAGCAGGGGTTCCTGGGCATGGCGGTGCCCGAAGAGTACGGCGGCGGGGGCAACCCCGACTTCCGCTACAACACGATCGTCACCGAGGAAACCGCCGCCGGACGCTTTAACGGGATCGGTTTCGGCCTGCACAACGACATCATCGCGCCCTACCTGCTGGGCCTGGCCAACGAAGAGCAGAAGCAGCGCTGGCTGCCGAAGTTCTGCACCGGGGAACTGATCACCGCCATCGCGATGACCGAGCCGGGCACCGGCAGCGACCTGCAGGGCATCAAGACCCGCGCGGTCAAGCAGGGCGATCACTATGTCCTCAACGGGTCAAAAACCTTCATCACCAACGGAATCAACTCCGACCTGGTGATCGTGGTGGCGCAGACCAATCCGGACAAAGGGGCGCAGGGCTTTTCACTGCTCGTCGTCGAGCGCGGCATGGAGGGCTTCGAACGCGGGCGCCATCTGGACAAGATCGGGCTGGACGCGCAGGACACGGCCGAGTTGTCGTTCACCGATGTCAAGGTGCCGGCCGAAAACCTGCTCGGCGAGGAGGGGATGGGGTTCATCTACCTCATGCAGAACCTGCCGCAGGAACGAATTTCGATCGCCATCATGGCGGCCGCGGCGATGGAGCAGGTGCTGGAGAGCACCCTGCAATACACCAAGGAGCGCAAGGCCTTTGGCAAGCCGATCGGCAGTTTCCAGAACAGCCGTTTCGTGCTCGCCGAGTTGGCGACCGAAGCGACCGTGGTCCGCATGATGGTCGATGAATTCATCCGGCTGCACCTGGAGAAGAAGCTGACGGCCGAACAGGCGGCAATGGCGAAGTGGTATTCCACCGAAAAGCAAGTGCACCTGATCGACCGCTGCCTGCAGCTGCACGGCGGCTATGGCTACATGCGCGAATACCCGATCGCGCGTTCGTATCTCGACGCCCGCGTGCAGACGATCTACGGCGGCACGACTGAGATCATGAAGGAGATCATCGGACGCAGCCTCGGGGTCTGATCGCCCCCGAAATTCGCTGGGCCGAAACCACCGCCCGGGTGGCGCGGCGATCGCCAACGCGCAAGGGCTGTTTCACCGGAATTGTCGGGTGGATCACAGTCGAGTGCCGGGCTTCGCGTACCGTCGGCCCATGCAGTGTGCGTACGTCGGCGGTGCGTTGATGCATTGTCGCGCCCGTGCGTGGGCGGTGCCGCGAACGACGGCATCGCCCGTGGCCGTGGACACATCGACCCGAGCGCCGGGCGTGTGCCGCCCCGCCGGGCCGCGACCCGGACCGCGATCCGACTGTCGCCCCGCATCATTTCGACATCGACGCGGTATCCGTTTTTGTAAAATTCGTAATTCGACTACGCATTTCTTGCCGCCTGGAGCAAAGTTATGCGAGCCCGGTGGTAATGCTTATCGCAATGGGGGCGTCTCCCGTTGCTGCGGATACGGCCGGTCTGCAGGGTCGGGCGTGGTCGCAGGCGACGCCGTATCCGTCGGCTGGGAGGCTGGGTGAACGGGCACAGGAGGCACATGCGCAGGCTGATCGGAAGCGCGCTGGTCAGTTCGGCGACCAGGGCCTTGACCACGGCCATGACCACGGCCTTGGCCACCGTGCTGGCCGCGGCGCTGCTGGCGCCTGCCGCGTCGGCGTCGCCGATCGGTGACGCCGAGGCGGCCATCATGGCCGCGTGGGAAAAGGCCGGAGGCGACACTTCACCGCTCGGCGCGCGCAAGGGAGACGTCTACCCCGTCGGCGACGGATTCGCGCTGGACTTCGACAGCGGCAAGATGTTCTACACCACCGACACCGGCGCCAAGTTCGTGTACGGGCCGATTCTGGACAAGTACGAGTCGCTGGGCGGCCCGACCGGCAGCGACCTGGGATTCCCCACGATCAACGAAGTACCGGGGCTCGCGGGACCGGACAGCCGGGTGGCCACCTTCTCCGCCAGCGACAAGCCGGTGATCTTCTGGACGTCGGCCCACGGCGCCTTCGTCGTGCGCGGGGCGATGAACGCCGCGTGGGACAAGCTGGGCAGTTCGGGCGGCGTTCTCGGCGCCCCCGTCGGCGACGAAACCTATGACGGCGCGGTCACCACGCAGAAATTCAGCGGCGGCCAGGTGTCTTGGAACCGGCAGACCAAGGAGTTCGCCACCCAACCGGCGTCCCTGGCCGACCAGTTGCAGGGGCTGCAGGTACCGATCGATCCCACGGCCGCCATCAACTCGGCCTGGCGGGCGGCCGGGGGCGCCAAAGGTCCGCTGGGCGCCCGGCAGGGCGGCCAGTATCCGATCGGCGGCGACGGAATCGCGCAGAACTTCGCCGGCGGGAAGGTCTTCTTCAGCCCGGCCACCGGCGCCAACGCCGTCGAAGGCGACATTCTGGCCAAGTACGAGTCGCTCGGCGGACCGGTCGGCAGCGACCTCGGCTTCCCGGTGGCCAACGAGTCCGACGGGGGCGCCGGGTCCTCCAGCCGGATCTGTGCCTTCTCCGCGGCCGACAAGCCGGTGATCTTCTGGACGCCTGACCACGGTGCGTTCGTCGTGCGCGGAGCCATGAAGGCGGCCTGGGACAAGCTTCGCGGTGCATCCGGCAAGCTCGGGGCGCCGGTGGGCGATCAGGCCGTCGAAGGTGACGTGATCTCGCAGCAGTTCACCGGCGGCAAGATCTCGTGGAACCGGGCGAAGAACACGTTCAGCACCGAGCCTGCCAATCTGGCGCCGCTGCTGTCCGGGCTGCAGGTGCCCGGGCAGAACCAGGCCAGCGGTGCGACGATGCCGCACGGCAAGAAGGGCTACGGGCACTGGTGGTGGGTGGCGGTCGCCGTCGGCCTGCTGTTGCTGATCGGGTTGTCGGCGCTGGCGATATCCCGCCGGCGTCGTCGGCTCTCCGGGTTTGCGGCCCCGTCATACCAGCCCGACAGCGCCCCGGACTCGGGTTACGACGCAGCGCCGGATCGCCACTGGGGGCACGACGAGACCGACGTCGCCGCGGAGCGGTCGCTGGTGGGGACTGAGCACCATCAGGATGAAGGGCCCGCGGCTCGGGTCACCTGGCGGCGTGGCGGGGAGGCGGCCGGGGAGGCGGATGACTTCGACGGCGGGTATGGCGCCGACGACGAAGATCCCGACGCCGTGGACACCGATTCCCTCCCCGTCGTCTCCGCGGGGGCCCTGAGGGAGGCCGGGTACGACGCCGGGTACGACTCGGGGTACGACGAGGCTGGGTACGACTCCGGATACGACGAAGCCGGGTATGACGCCGGGCACGACGCGCGGTCGGAGGCGGCCTACGCCGAAGGCGGGTATCCGGCCGACGACTTTGCCGAGGCCGAGGGTGGTTACCTCGACGCGGCGGACACCGGCTATCCGGAAGCGGGTTACGGGGAGGAACACGCCGACGAGGCCGACGGGGCCTATGAGGCCGAAGAGGCCGAAGAGGCCGAAGAGGCCGAGGTGGTGGATCCGGATGTCGCGGTTCTGCGCCCGGCCTCCGACACCCCGGAGGCCGCTGCCCCCCACGCCCACGTGTTGGAACCGGTCGTCGCCGCCGCCGCGGCGGCCGAGCCAAGGGCGGGGCGGCACGCGGCGCCGGGCACCGCAGGCTCGACCCCGGATGAACCTCATCGGCCGACGATCCACCTGCCGCTGGATGACCCGTACCAGGCGCCCGAGGGCTACCCCATCAAGGCCAACGCCAGCTTCGGCCTGTATTACACGCCCGGAAGCGCGCTGTACCACGACACGCTCGCCGAGATCTGGCTGTCCAGCGAGGAAGTCGCGCAGGCCAACGGCTTCATCAAGGCCGACTGAATTCGTCAGACCTTGCGGATCACCGTGACGACCTTGCCGAGCACGGTCGCCTCGTTGCCGGGAATCGGGTCGTAGGCCGGGTTGTGCGGCATCAGCCACACCTGACCGCCCGCGCGCCGGAACGTCTTGACGGTGGCCTCGCCGTCGAGCATCGCCGCGACGATGTCGCCGTTGTCGGCGACGTTCTGTTGCCGCACGACCACCCAGTCGCCGTCGCAGATGGCCGCCTCCACCATCGAGTCGCCCACCACCTTGAGCAGAAACAGCGTGCCCTCACCGACGAGCTCGCGCGGCAGCGGGAAGACGTCTTCGACGGCTTCCTCGGCCAGGATCGGTCCGCCGGCCGCGATGCGCCCGAGGACTGGCACGAAGGTGGGCTCCGGCAGCGCGTCCGACCCCGCGACGTCGGTGACCGGCGCGGCGGCCGCACCGTCGTCCGCGCCGCGGACGTCGACCGCGCGTGGGCGGTTCGGGTCGCGGCGCAAGTAGCCCTTGCGCTCCAGGGTGCGCAGTTGGTGGGCCACCGAGGAGGTCGACGTCAACCCGACGGCGTCGCCGATCTCCCGGATGCTCGGCGGGTAACCACGGCTGGTGACCGACGCGCGAATGACGTTGAGAATCGTGCGCTGGCGTTCGGTCAGCGTTGAATCCAATGGGTGCGACCGGCCGTGCGCGGCGGCCACCGAGGTGTCGTTGCTGTCGCTCATGGCATGAGGTTAGCCGGAGGGCGAGCAAGAATCAAACATGTGTTCGACTGGCGTGTCGTGTCCGTGGTCGGCGTCCGTCGGGCGAATAACAATGGTGTAACTCTTGGGCGTACGGGGTATTTGTGCCCTATGGCAGTGGTATCGGGCCACCGCACATGTCGGTGGTGTGGTCTAGCGTTTTGCTCGTCCGACACGCTTCGCTCAAATGTTCGGGTATCGAACACACGAGCGATATAGTCGAACACCTGAGCGAGACTTAGTTGACCGGAGGGAACGCAGATGACAATCATCCACACACTCTCGCCGCGCCCCGGCAGCGTTCGTCGCCCGGTCAACGGACCGGTGCCGGGGCCCTGGCATGGCCGTCCGGGACTGTCCCGGCCGCGCAGGCCCGACCCGTCGCGTCCGGCGGTGGCGCCCCCGCGGTACTACGGCACCGGCGTCGCCATGTCCGTGGCGCCACACCGCCGGCGGCCCGTGACTCTCGCGACGACGGTGGGTCTGGCGGTCGTGGCCGGGCTGATCACGCTGTGGCTCGGCTTGGTCGCAAACCTCGGGCAGACACTCAACGCTGACTCCGCGGGTTCCGCGGCTCGGGTACCCGACCGCCTGGCCGTCGTGCGGGTCGAGGGCGGGGAGTCCTTGGAGGACGTCGCCCACCGCGTTGCGCCGGACGCGCCGGCCCGTCAGGTGGCCGAGCGGATCCGCGAACTCAACGACCTGAATTCGCCTGCGCTGGCGGCGGGGCAAACCCTGATCGCGCCCGTCGGCTGACCGGGTACCGCGCAGCGCGGCGACCGCTTCGGGGTGCGCCTGTGTTGGCCGGGTATCGGAGCGCACAGGTACGCTCGGGTTCTGCGGGACCTGGTTGTCAGCACGGCGAAGGAGCGGTCATGCACTGTCCGTTCTGCCGCCATCCGGATTCCCGCGTGATCGATTCGCGCGAAACCGACGAGGGCCAGGCCATCCGGCGGCGCCGGTCATGCCCCGAGTGCGGGCGGCGTTTCACCACCGTGGAGACGGCCGTGCTGGCCGTCGTCAAGCGCAGCGGCGTTACCGAACCCTTCAGCAGGGAAAAGGTGATCAGTGGGGTCCGTCGGGCCTGCCAGGGCCGCCAGGTGGACGACGACGCGCTGAACCTGCTCGCCCAGCAAGTGGAGGACACCGTGCGCGCCGCGGGCTCGCCGGAGGTTCCCAGCCACGAGGTGGGCCTGGCGATCCTGGGGCCGTTGCGCGACCTGGACGAGGTCGCCTATTTGCGGTTCGCGTCCGTGTACCGCTCCTTTTCGTCGGCGGAAGACTTCGAGCGCGAGATCCAGGCGCTGCGCCAACACCGGGACGTGTCGACGCCCGGCTAGGCTTCCTGGCATGCCCGCTGATCTGCATCCCGACCTCCAAGCTCTGGCGCCGCTGCTGGGAACCTGGGCCGGTCGGGGAGCGGGCGAGTATCCGACGATCGAGCCGTTCGAGTACCTCGAGGAAGCGGTGTTCGCCCACGTCGGCAAGCCGTTTTTGGCCTACGGGCAGAAAACCAGAGGAGCGGCCGACGGCGCACCACTGCACGCCGAGACGGGCTATCTCCGCGTGCCGCAACCCGGTCGCATCGAACTGGTCCTGGCGCACCCCAGTGGCATCACCGAAATCGAGGTGGGCACCTATTCGGTCACCGGTGACCGCATCGACATGGAGCTGTCCACCACCGCGATCGGGCTGACCCCGAGCGCCAAAGAGGTGACGGCGCTGAGCCGTTCGTTCCGCGTCGACGGCGACGAGCTGTCGTACACGGTGCAGCTGGGTGCGGTCGGCCAACCGCTACAGCACCACCTGGCCGCGGTGCTGCGCCGCCAGTCCTGATTCAGGTCGCGCTGCGCTCGTCCGAACCCATGGCGTTCAGCACGGCGACGCGGGTGGACGCGGATCCGCTCACGGTCTTCTCGCCGCCGCCGGTGCGCAGCAACTCGCGAAGGGCGGCCTGGTCGTACTCGCCCGGCTCCGTGGTGTCGATGAAGCGCTGCACGACGTCGATGAAGCGGGCCGGGTCGTCGTGGAACGGGAAGTGTCCTGAGCCCTCGAAGATCTCGAGTCGTGAGCCGGGCATCGCCGCGTGCGCCATCCATGCGTGCCGGACCGGGACGACCGCGTCCTTGGTGCCCCAGACGATCTGCACCGGGATTGCCTCGGTCAGGTAGCACCGATCCAGCATGGTGACGATCTGGCCGCGCCAGTCCACCACCGCCCGCAGGGTCCTGCTGAACGCCGCCGAGGCCGTCGGTTCCGGCAGATCGTCCAGTATCCGCAGCACGTTCGGCAGGTCGCGGCCCAGGCCGGTGCTGCCGAAGATCGTGCCGAGCATTCGCCCGAAGATCTGCACCGCCGGCAGCACCAGGGGCAGGCGCAACAAAGCGAGGGCCTCGCTGCCCATCGGCAACGAGGCGCACCGCAACACCAGATTGACGTCCTTGGTGACGCCGCCGGCGCCGACCAGGACCAGCCGCTCGACCAAATGCGGGAACTGGTAGGCGAATTGCATGGCCACCCCGCCGCCGAGCGAGTGACCGATGATGGTCACCCTCTCGACGTCCAGCACGCTGAGCAGGTCACGCATCCCGTTGGCGTACGCGGCGATCGAGTAGTCGGCGCGCGGCTTGTCGGACTGCCCGTGGCCCAATAGATCCGGAGCGATGACGGTGAACCGTTGGGCCAGCTTGGCCTGCACGGCATTCCAGGTGGTGGAGTTGTCGCCGATGCCGTGGATCAACAGGATCGCCGGCCCCGAACCGGCGATTCGGTAGGCACGCCGGTATCCGTGGATGGTGCGAAATTCCAGCCTGGGCGTGGTCACTTCGCGCACCGGGCGGAGGTTGCCGTTGCGCTTCCGCTCGGTCATCTCGCCAACCACCTTGTTGTCGGGCCGGCTATGGCCATCGATAGATGTCGAGCAAGCAACTCACGCCTGGTCGTCGTCGTCGAATTTCTTCTCCGCCTGCTGGGCAAGGAATCGTTCGAATTCTGCGCCAAGCTCGTCGCCGCTCGGCAGATCCTCGTCGCGAGTTAGTAACGACCTGTTCTCCTGAGCGTCGATGAACGCATCGTACTGTCGCTCAAGGGCGGCCACCACTTGAGCGACCTCGGCGCTCGCCTGGACCTGTTCGTCGATCCGGGCGCGAATCTCCGCGGCGGCTTCGGACAGCGCCGACAGCGGCAGCTCCAGCGCCCCCGTCCTGGCCACCTGCTCCAGCAGCGCCTGGGCGGCGGCCGGGTAGTCGGTCTGCGTCAGGTAATGCGGGACGTGCACGGTGAAGCCGACGACCTCGTGGCCGTGCTGGGCCATGCGGAACTCGAGCAGGTTGGACGCGCTGCCGGGAACCTGGATCTCCGAGATCCACGGAGTGAAGTCGGCGATCAGGTCCGGGTTGTTGGAATGTGCCGTCATCGTGATCGGACGCGTGTGCGGGACCGCCATCGGGACCGTGCCGAGGCCGATGGTCTGGCGCACCCCGAGACGCTCGGCCAGCAGGCGCACCGCGGTGATGAACCGCTCCCATCGCAGGTCCGGTTCCAGCCCGGCCAGCAGCAGGAACGGGGTGCCGACGCTGTCGCGCAGCGAGTAAAGGCTGAGCTCGGGGTCGTCGTAGTTGGTGAAGTGGTCGGTCTTGAACGTCATGAGCGGCCGCCGCGAACGGTAGTCCAGCAATTCGTCGATGGCGAAGGACGCGACCAGCTCGGCATCCAAGGCGTCCTTCAGGTGCGCGGAGGCCAGGCGTATCGCGTGGCCCGCGTCGGAGAAGCCCTGCAAGGCATGCACCAGTACCGGTCCGCGACCGTCTGACGTCGACAGCTGCGGCGCCGGGAACTCGAGCTCGTACATGCCCTGCTGCCCGGGCTGGTAGTCGTCGTCGTGCGGGCCTGGATGGTGGGCCATCGGGATTGCCTCCTCTCGGGGGGTTTCCTCAGGGTGCCCTACCAAGTGTCTCCTAAATCAACGGGCAGGAGTGAATGAACAGCGAACAACAGCCCGCTTTGTTGGTGAAACGCGTTCGCGCTCGCCGGTAATCCGCACGGACAATTTCCCGCCGCGGCCCGACGGCCGTCAGCAAACGGCCGACCCGCCACCGCACGCCGGTGAGGTGCGCCCGGGTCCCCGCCATCAGGCATCATGGGATCACGATGCGCGTACCGATGGTAGTACTGTGCCCGCTGGTCGGCCTGGCGACGTTGCTGACGTCGTGCGTCCGGCCTGCTGATCACGCGTCGGTCGCCACCGTGACCTCGCCGCGCCCCAGCGGGCCCGTGCAGAAGCTCAGCGAGCCGCAGCACGGGGCTATCGCGGCGCCGATGGATCCGGATCTGCGGGTCGGCGCGATCTTCTTGGATGACGCCACGTTTCACGTGTGCACGGGCGCGGTGGTGCACTCGTCCAGCGGGAGCCTGGTCCTGACCGCCGCGCACTGCCTGGCCGGGGCTTCCAAGATCGCGTTCGTTCCCGGCTTCACCGGCAATGCCCAGCCCACCGACGTGTGGATGGCCGACGCGGTCTACCTCGACCCGCGGTGGATCGCCGCAAAGGATCCGCACGCCGACTATGCGATCGCCCGGGTGAGCAGCCTGGCGGGCGGTTCGGTGGAATCCCGCACGGGCTTGGCCTTGACGCTGGGCACCGCGCCGCTGACGGGCAGCTACGTCACCGTGATGGGGTATCCGTCCGGCGTGGGCGGCGCGCCCATCGGCTGTCTGGCCATCACCTTGACCACCGACAGCGGTTACCCCTTCGTGAAGTGCGAAGGTCTGGTCGGCGGCACCAGCGGCGCGCCCTGGGTGAGCGGTACGACGGTCACCGGGTTGATCGGCGGCCTCGAAGGGGGCGGCTGCGCCGAAAACGTGTCGTATTCGGCGCCGTTCGACGAGCACGTCAAAGAGCTGCTGGAACGCGCCAACGCCGGCGGTCCCGGCGACATCGTGCCCAAGGACGTCCCTAGCCTCTGTCAGTGACGTCAGTTCCGGAACTGGTTGAGGGCGCGCACCTTGTTCATCACGTCGAGCGCGGCCACCTTGTACGCCTCGGAGAACGTCGGGTAATTGAACACCGCGTCGACCAGATACTCCACGGTGCCCCCGCACCCCATCACGGCCTGCCCGATGTGCACCATCTCGGTGGCGCTGGTGCCGAAGATGTGCACGCCGAGCAGCCTGAGGTCCTCGGTGGACACCAGTAGCTTGAGCATGCCGTAGGAGTCGCCGGCGATCTGTCCGCGCGCCAACTCCCGGTAGCGGGCCACCCCGACCTCGTAGGGGACCGCGTTCTTGGTCAGTTCCACCTCGGTGGCCCCGACGTAGGAGATCTCCGGGATCGAGTAGATGCCGATCGGCTGCACGTCGGTGATGTGGTCGGTGGGCTCGCCGAACGCGTGGTAGGCGGCCAGCCGTCCCTGCTCCATCGACGTCGAGGCCAGCGCGGGGAAGCCGATGACGTCGCCGACGGCGTAGATGTGGGGCACCTTGGTCTGGAACTTGTCGTCGACGAAGATCCGGCCGCGACTTTCGACCTCCAGCCCCGCTTTCTCCAGGTCGAGATGGTCGGACTGACCCTGTCGTCCAGCCGAGTACATGACCGTCTCGGCGGGAATCTGCTTGCCGCTGGCGAGCGTGGTGACGGTGCCCGAGGAGCCGACGTCGACCGCGGTCACCTCCTCCCCGAACCGGAACGTGACGGCCAGGTCGCGGAGGTGGAACTTGAGCGCCTCGACCACCTCGGGGTCGCAGAAGTCCAGCATGTCGTTGCGCTTCTCCACCACCGTCACCTTGGTGCCCAACGCGGCGAACATCGAGGCGTACTCGATCCCGATCACCCCGGCGCCCACCACCACCATCGACGTCGGCAGCGACTTGAGATCGAGGATCCCGTCGGAGTCGAGCACCCGGTCCTCGTCGAACTCGACGCCGGACGGTCGCGCCGGCCTGGTGCCGGTGGCGATGACGATGTAATCGCCGGTGACGGTGGACTTTTCCCCTCGGGCATGGTCCTCGACCAGGACGGTGTGCGGGCCGAGGAACCGCCCGTGGCCCACGTGCAGGTCGATGCGGTTGCGCATCAACTGGTTGCGCACGACGTCGATTTCCTTGCCGATCACGTGCTGGGTGCGGGCCAGCAGGTCGGCCGGCGTGATGCGCTCCTTGACGCGGTAGCTCGCCCCGTACAGCTCGCGCTGGTTCATCCCGGTGAGGTAAAGCACCGCTTCCCGCAACGTCTTTGACGGGATCGTGCCCGTGTTCACGCACACCCCGCCGAGCATCCGGCCGCGTTCGATGATCGCGACCGACTTGCCCAGCTTGGCCGAGGCGATGGCGGCCTTCTGGCCGCCGGGTCCCGAACCGATGACCACCATGTCGTATTCACGCGTCGACGCCATGGGTACCAACAGTAAAGCAGCTTGACTCACAGTGCTGAGTTCGTGCACAGGCGGGCCGCGCCACCGGCTCGGGTGAGCACCGGCTGACGGTGGCGCCGGTCAGCGTGATGCCCATGACACATCGGCCCGATTTCACCCTCAGCCGGCCCGCGGCGTTGATCGCCGCGTTACCCGCCGTTCTCGGCTTCGTTCCGGAAAAATCATTGGTACTGGTGTCTTTGACTGACGGCCAGTTGGGGGCGGTGCTGCGGGCCGACCTCTGCGAAGACCTCGCCGACCGGCTGGGGCACCTCGCGGAGGTCGCGGCGGCGGCCGGGCCGGAGGCCGCCATCGCGGTGATCGTCGACGCGGAGGGCGCCCACTGCCCCAGCTGCGGCGAGGAGTACCGGCAGCTGTGCGCGGCGCTCGCAGAAGCCTTGGCGGAGCGCGACATTGAATTGTGGGCCGCACACGTGGTCGACCGCGTCGCCGCGGGTGGGCGTTGGCACTGTGCCGACGGCTGCGGTTCCAGCGGGGCCGTCGACGACCCGTCGGCCTCGCCCCTTGCCGCCGCGGCGGTGCTCGACGGCAGGCGGCTCTACCCGCGGCGCGCCGACCTGCAGGCCGTCATCGCGGCCGACGACCCTGCCCGAAGCGCCGAATTGACCGCCGCCGTCCAACAGCGTGCCGTCAGCCGCCGGCTGGCGCATCGCGCGGACCCGGCCGGGTGCTGCCGGCGCGACGTGCAGAACGCGATGGCCGCCGCCTCCCGCGTCGCAAACGGGCAGCCGCTGTCCGACGCCGAGCTGGCCGAATTGGCCTGCTCGTTGTGCGACGTCCAGGTGCGCGACACCCTCTATGCCCTGGCCGTCGGTGAAACCGCGGGCGAGGCCGAGTCGTTGTGGGCGCTGCTGGCGCGGACACTGCCCCCGCCATGGCGGGTCGAGGCGCTGGTGCTGCTGGCGTTCAGCGCTTACGCCCGGGGTGACGGGCCGCTCGCCGGGGTGTCGCTCGAAGCCGCGCTGCGCTGCGATCCCGCCCATAGGATGGCGGGCATGCTCGACACCGCGCTGCAGTCGGGGATGGGACCCGAGCGGATTCGGGACTTGGCGGCCACCGGCTACCGGCTCGCCAAGCGGCTCGGCGTTCGGCTACCGCCGCGTCGCGTCGTCGGCCGGCGAGCGGGGTGAGCCCCCGCGAGGTTGTCAGACCTTTTCGACCTTGACCGCGTGCGCCATCTCATGGGGCAGAGTGACGTTCTCATGGCCCGGGATGACGATCGTCACCCCGGCGGCGCCGTTTTCCACGCTCACCCGCGCGTTGGGAACCACGCCGGCGTCCTTGAGCCGGGTGATCAGGTTGATGTCGCCCTGGACGTGCTCGGTCAGCTGGCGCACGACCACCGCAACCGGCGAGCCCGGCGGCAATTCGGTCAGGCGGACGAGGTTGGCACCGTTGGCGCCGGATTCCGGCCCCACTCCCAGGTCCAGCAGGCCGGGAATCGGGTTGCCGAACGGGGAGGTGGTCGGGTTGTTGAGCACCCTCACCAGGCGTCGCTCGACGTCCTCGCTCATCACGTGCTCCCACCGGCATGCCTCGGCGTGCACTTCTTCCCACGGCACGCCGATGACGTCGACGAGCAGCCGCTCGGCGAGGCGGTGCTTGCGCATCACGGAGATCGCCAGCGCCCGGCCCTTGTCGGTGAGTTCCAGGTGACGGTCGCCGGCCACGTGCAGCAACCCGTCGCGCTCCATGCGGGACACCGTCTGGCTGACGGTCGGCCCGCTCTGGTCGAGGCGTTCGGCGATGCGGGCGCGCAACGGCGTAACGCCCTCTTCCTCGAGGTCGTAGATGGTCCGCAGATACATCTCGGTGGTATCGACCAGCTCGTTCATCCCGCATCCTCCATCGACGCCGAGTCTACTTGGCCAGCTGCGCAAATGGGTGCAACGCGTCTCGGCAGCGGTATGCCCGCCGCTGACGCGGCGGGCATACCGTCTTGCTACCTGGTTTTTGCGGGCCCGGCTGCCGGGCCCAGTCGGGGGTTAGCTGGCGTAGGAGCGCAGCCGGTCGGCGCGCTCGCCATTGCGCAGCTTGGACATCACGTCCCGCTCGATCTGCCGGACCCGCTCGCGGGACAGGCCGAAGAGCTTGCCGATCTGGTCGAGCGTGCGCGGCTGCCCGTCGTCCAGGCCGAAGCGCAGCCGGATCACTTGGTGCTCACGCTCGTCGAGGGTGGCCAGCACGCTGCGGATGTCGGTGTGCAGCAGCTCGGCGATCACCGCGTTCTCCGCGGACATCGCCTCGGCGTCCTCGATGAAGTCGCCCAGCGGGGCCTCTTCCTCGGACCCGACCGGCATGTCGAGGCTCACCGGGTCGCGGCTGTGCTCGAGCAGGTCGTTGATCTTCTCGACCGGGATGCCGGACTCGGCAGCCAGTTCCTCGTCGGTGGCTTCGCGGCCCAGGTTCTGGTGCATCTCCCGCTTGATTCGCGCCAGCTTGTTGACCTGCTCGACCAGATGCACGGGCAGCCGGATGGTGCGGCTCTGGTCGGCCATGCCGCGGGTGATCGCCTGACGAATCCACCACGTGGCGTACGTCGAGAACTTGAATCCCTTTGTGTAGTCGAACTTCTCCATGGCGCGGATCAGGCCGAGGTTGCCCTCCTGGATCAGGTCCAGCAGCGGCATTCCCCGACCGGTGTAGCGCTTGGCCAGCGACACGACGAGCCGCAGGTTGGCTTCCAGCAGGTGACGGCGCGCCGCCGCGCCGTCGCGCACCACGGCTTCGAGCTCACGTTTGCGGTTGTCGCCCAGACGCTTCCGGGTCTCGAGCAGGTGCTCGGCGTAGAGGCCGGCCTCGATGCGCTTGGCCAGCTCGACCTCGCCTGCGGCGTTGAGCAACGCCGTCTTGCCGATTCCGTTCAGATAGACGCGCACGAGATCAGCCGCGGGGCTTTGAGCGTCCAGATCGCTGTCAAACCTGCTTGTGGCCCGTGGAGTGGGCTGTGCCATAGCGACCTCCCGATCGGCTTGTACTGTCATGAGGTTCAACGACAGATCCGGTCTCAGAGTTCCCATTGATCCGCGATCTCACACGCCTTGACGTGCACAAATGTGCCGTCGACCTGAGAATGTCCTGAGAAGTCGGGGTTGGGGTCCGGCTCCCCGGGACCGGGCTAGGGCCGGTCTTCCCAGCGCGGCGGCGCCGGCGGCTGCTCCCAGTCGCTGGGACGCTCCAGCGCCAACCGCTCGGCCGTCGGGAAAAGCGGGGTGCGTTGCGGGATGTCCTCGAACCGTCGGGGCTCGTCGGATCGGCGCGGCGGCCGGTCATTGGCGATCAGCACCGCCATCCACGGCAGCGGAATCGACACCGCGACGATCGCCAACGAGATCAGACCGTTGTGCCAGGCGCCATAGGCCAGTGCCGCCAGGATGAGCGCGGGGATGCGGAATGCCATCAGGGTCAGGTACTTACGTACCCGCGCGCGGTGCTGTTCCTCGTAGGAAGGCGCGGCGGCGGTGATGAGCACCGGCGGGCCCTTGGCGTCGAAGTCATCGAAGTCGTCAAAGTCAGTGGAGTCACCGGACCCCTCGCCGGTGCCGTGCTTCATAACTCCACTCTCCCACATGCGGTCGACTTCGGCTCATCCCGTTTTCCAGCGGTCCGACGGGTGCACAATGTTAGGCATGGATACCCAGACGATCGAGCGCACCGAGGCCGACGAACGCGTCGACGACGGGACGGGCAGCGATACGCCGAAGTACTTCCATTACGTCAAGAAGGACAAGATCGCCGAGAGCGCGGTGATGGGCACCCATGTGGTCGCGTTGTGTGGCGAGGTCTTTCCGGTGACCAAGGCCGCCAAGCCCGGGTCGCCGGTATGTCCCGACTGCAAGCAGATCTACGACCGGATGAAGAAGGGCTGATCAGGCCGACCGCTCGGCCGCGGCCGGGCTGGCCTGCTGCGGCTCGCGGCGGGGCCTGCACCGGAGCCGTGGCGGGTTTGCCGGTCGTCAGGTGCGACACCACCCAGTTGCGCAGCCGGTGGGCGTGCGTCTTCGGAGCCGGGAACTCCTCTTGGATGGCGGCGTTGAGTTCGGCGCCCATCATGATCGCGAATCCGCCGAAGAAGGCGAAGAGCAGGAAGGCTATCGGCGTCGACAGCGCGCCGTAGGTGTAGCCGGTGCTGGTGATCCACGTGAGGTAGAACCGCAAACCAAGCGTGGCGACCACGAAGACCGTCGTCGCCAGGATCGCGCCGAAGACCAGCCGGTGCGACGGCAGCGGCTGTGGCAGCGACACCCGGTAGAGCACCATGATGCCCACCATCAGGCCGAGAATCAGGGCCGGGTAGTAGCCGTAGCGCAGCACGTTGGCCAACCCGACGGGGATGTGCTCGCCGATCTTGCGCGGGCCCACCACCACCAGCGGCGCCGTCATGACCACGACAACCAGCATCGCCACGTACAGGAACAGCGCGAACAAGCGCTGCCGGACGGGATGGCGCAGCGGCGTCTGGTCGTGCGCCTCCACCACCGAGTCGACGAACGCCGATATGGCCGACGAACCCGCCCACAGCGAGATCAAAAAGCCCAGCGACGCCACCTCGCCGCGGGCGTTGTTGGCGATGTCCCGGACGGACGGCTCGATGATCTCGTTGACCACGCTGGGGGAGAACACGCTGTGCGCCGTCGAAATCAGCCTGCGCACGATTGCGGGCAGCATGTCCGGGCCGAACAGCGGCGCCACATAGGCCAAACTGCCCAGTACCCCCAGCAACAGCGGGGGCAGGGACAGCGCGGACCAGAACCCGGCCTGCGCCGACTCCGAGAAAATCGAATCGTCCCAGCTTTTGCCCAGGGTCCTTACGCTGATGCGCCACACGTGGTGGCGGGATGGCTTTGGGACCTGATCGCTCATACCCGTCCAGCATTACCGATGACTGGCCCTGCACTCGACATTGGGCGACGGGCGAGTTCGGCCCGCTAGTTTCCGCTGACCTCCAGCACCGCGGCCAGCTCGACCAGCTTGGCCTCGTGCTCGTTGGCGTGGTGCTGGCAGAAGAGAAGCTCCGCTCCGGAAGGCAGCTTGGCGCGGACCCGAGCCGCGGCACCGCAGCGGTCGCAGCGGTCCGCCCTGGTGACCTCAGGACTGGTCAGAGTTGCGTTCATGGCTTCTCCGTTCTTGCGTATATTCACTGTCTCAGACGTATGGCGTTTTTGCCTTGTTCCCTAACCGTTATCGGGTGTGTCGTTTCTCACCGATCGTTTGATACCCGCTGAGCCCGCGTTTAGGGGGTCGACTGTGGCTTCGGCAGGTGACGTGCTGGTGCACATCTGCGGCGCGGACGAGTGGGCTCGCGCCGCCGACCGCGGAGGCATCGAGCTCCCGTTCGGCCCGGCCGGCCCCCGGTTCATCCACCTGTCGACGCCCGAACAGGTGCATCTGCCCGCCAACCGGCTCTACCGTGGCCGCACCGATTTGGTGCTGCTGCACATCGACCCGAACCTGCTCGACGCACCCGTTTTATGGGAGCCGGGGGTGCCAACGGATCCCGAGTCGATGCTGTTCCCGCACCTGTACGGCACGCTGCCGGTGCGGGCCGTGATCGACGTGGTCGGTTACCGGCCCGGGCCCGGCGGCATCTTCCCGCCGCTCCCGGGACGTCACGAAGCGACGTAGGCGTCGGCCTCGATCTCCACCATCAGCTCGGGTGCGATGAGCGCCGACACCTGCACCATCGTGGCGGCCGGGCGGATGTCCCCGAAGACCTCCGAGTGCACCGCACCCACTTCGCGCCAGCGCGAGATGTCGGTCACATAGATGCGGGTGCGGACGACGTCGGTCAGCGCGGCCCCCGCCTCTTCGAGCGCAATTTCGATGCGGTGCAACGCATCTCGGGTCTGGGCGGCGATATCACCGGAACGACCCGCGCCGGTGGTCCCGGCCACCGCGACGTGTGGCCCGACCCGGATGGCGCGCGAGTAGCCGACCGCGGACTCGAATTCGGAACCGGACGAGACGACGCGGCGGCTGGCGGGCATGGCTGACACCGTACGACGGCTGGACGGAGAGCCGAACCCGGCCGCCTCGGCGTTATCGCGAGATGTCAGTCCAGGTAGTCGCGGAGCACCTGCGAGCGGCTCGGGTGGCGCAGCTTGGACATGGTCTTGGACTCGATCTGGCGGATGCGCTCACGGGTCACGCCGTAGACCTGCCCGATCTCGTCGAGGGTGCGGGGCTGGCCGTCGGTGAGACCGAAGCGCAGCCGGACCACGCCGGCCTCGCGCTCCGAGAGCGTCTCGAGCACTGACTGCAGCTGGTCTTGCAGCAACGTGAACGAGACCGCGTCGACGGCCACCACGGCCTCGCTGTCCTCGATGAAGTCGCCCAGCTGGCTGTCGCCCTCGTCGCCGATGGTCTGGTCCAGGGAGATCGGCTCGCGGGCGTACTGCTGGATCTCGAGCACCTTCTCGGGCGTGATGTCCATTTCCTTGGCCAGCTCTTCGGGCGTGGGCTCGCGGCCCAGGTCCTGCAGCAGCTCGCGCTGGATGCGGCCCAGCTTGTTGATCACCTCGACCATGTGCACCGGGATGCGGATCGTCCGGGCCTGGTCGGCCATGGCGCGGGTGATGGCCTGGCGGATCCACCACGTCGCATAGGTGGAGAACTTGTAGCCCTTGGTGTAGTCGAACTTCTCGACCGCGCGGATCAGGCCGAGGTTGCCTTCCTGGATCAGGTCCAGAAACGCCATGCCGCGGCCCGTGTACCGCTTGGCCAGCGACACGACCAGCCGCAGGTTTGCTTCCAGCAGGTGGTTCTTGGCACGGTCCCCGTCGCGGCAGATCCACATCATGTCGCGGCGTTGCGCGGCGGGCAGTTTCTCGCCCTTCTCCGCGTAGTCGGTCATCAGCTGTGTGGCATAGAGCCCGGCCTCGATGCGCTTCGCCAGCTCCACCTCTTCCTCGGCGTTCAGCAGCGCGACCTTGCCGATCTGCTTGAGGTAGGCGCGTACCGAGTCGGCCGAAGCGGTGAGTTCGGCGTCCTTGCGGGCCTGCCGCAGCGCCTCGGATTCGTCTTCGTCCCAGACGAAGTCACCGGAGGCCTTGTCCTTTTCGGTGGGCTCCGCGATCTCCTCGTCCTCTTCGGCGGGCGCCTCCACCGCCGGGGCGGCCACGACGACGGCTACGTCCTCGGCTTCGGCGGGATCGATGTCGACCTCATCGGCTCCGGCGACGACCTCCTCTTCCAGGTCGTCGAGGCTGAGGTCGGCGGCGTCGATCTCGAGGTCTTCGACGGGCTCAGCTTCGAGGTCGGGTTCGGTGTCGAGATCCTCTACCGTGCCGACGGAGTCCATTGCCTCCAATTCGACTTCCGGCTCCCCGGCGGCGGCTTTGCCGGCGGCTTTGGTGCCGCGGCCCGACGACGCCTTGGCGGCGCCCTTGGCCGCGGGGGTCTTCGCCGGGGCGGCCTTGGCCGCGGAGCGCGCCTTCTTTGGGGCATCCGCTTTCCCGGTGCCCTCGGCCACCGGCGCGGCCGGCGCCTTGCTGGCCCGGGTCGCTGTCGGCGCCTTGGTGGCCCGTTTGGCCGGGGCGGACCCGTTGGCGGCTTTGGCGGCCGCCGTCGCGGGCCGCTTGGACGATGGAGACTTGGTGGCGGTGCGTGTCACCGGCTCACTGGTTGCCGGGTTTGCCTTGGTCGCTGCCACTTACACCCCTTCGTTTGGACGCACTTCCGGTGGGTATGGGCATGGTGAACCGAAAGTGTCTGCTATGTCGATGTCGGCTTTGGCTTGAACGTGATCAGTCGCACGCTATCGGTCTGGGCGAGGCGCCGAGGACCGGCGAGGACCATTGTAACGATCGCGCGTGCCCGCACCGGCTTACCGGCCACAATTCAGTGCGTCACGTCCACCGTGGCGGCCATGGCCGCACCCACGATCCCGGCGGTGTTCTGCAAGCCGGCGGCCACCACCGGGGTCCGGTTCTCCAGCAGCGGCACCCACTTCTCGGCCTTGCGGCTGATGCCGCCGCCGGCGATGAACAGGTCGGGCCAGATCGCGTTCTCGATGGCCACCAGCACCCGCGTCACCTGCGTGGCCCACTTCTCGTAGCTCCAGCCGTTCCTCTCCTTGACCGAGGACGCGGCGCGTTGCTCGGCCTCCTTGCCGCCGACCTCGAGGTGGCCTAACTCGGTGTTGGGTATCAAGCTTCCGTTGTGGATCACCGCGGAGCCGATCCCCGTGCCGAACGTCAGCAGCACGACCAGGCCGGACTGGTCCTTGCCGGCGCCGTAGCGCTCCTCGGCCAGCCCGGCAGCGTCGGCGTCGTTGAGGATCGTGACCTGCTGGCCGTCCAGCTCGGCGCTGATGATGTCGCGCGCGTTGGTCCCTATCCAGGACTTGTCCACGTTGGCCGCGGTCTGGACGACACCGTGGGTCACCACTCCGGGATAGGTCACCCCGAGCGGGCCGGTCCACTCGAAACCCTTGACCACCTCGGCGATGGTCTGGGCAACCGCGGACGGGGTGGCCGGTTGCGGGGTCAGCAGCTTGATCCGCTCGCCGATCAGCAGGCCGGTGGCCAGGTCGACGATGCCGCCCTTGATGCCGCTGCCACCGACGTCGACGCCGAACGCGCGTCGCTGCGGCGCGCCCGGGGCCGGCAGGGTCCCGGGCGCATCCGTGGTCGAGTCGGTGCTGGTCATCGAATCTCCTCGACGGACTTTTTCTGTCCGCTCACCTTAGCCCGGCGACGATGCGGCGTGGTTGTTCAGTTGAGTTCGTGTTCGACTCGGGCACGGTCGCCACAACCTCGCCGCGAATGGCCGTCCCCTGTCTGAGGGTGCTGTTGCCCAACGGCATTGGCAGTTCTCACGGGGCGCCGATTCGCCAGGTCTGGTCAGCGGCGCGGAAGTATGGCCCGGCCGGCTGCCCCTGTTCCTTCAGGAAGACCCCATTGCATTAATGGCATCTATATGGTGCTATCAGTGCCATGTCCACGGCGAAGCTGTTAGAGGCGCTCGGGCTTCCGGGTCCGGCCGCGGAGGAGTCGGCTCCGGACGGGCGGATTTTGGACGCGGCGCTGGTGCTGGTCGCCGAGATCGGTGAGCGGCACTTGACCATGGATGCCGTCGCGGCGACGGCGAAGATGGGTCGGAGAACCGTTTTTCGCCGGTTCGGTTCGAGGGACGCGTTGGTGCAGCGCCTCTATCACCGGGAGGTATTGAGGGCGGTCGAGCACATCGCGCCGCAGGACATGGAAGCCGTCGACCTGATCGGGGCCTTGGCGGCGGCCTTCCTGCGCCTCGTCGACTATGCGACGAGTCATCCGGTGATCGTCCGGCTTGCTCGCGCCGAACCGGAGACGCTGGTGAAGTTGTGGCGGACCGGCAACCCGTCCGGCCACGACATGGCTGTCTTGCTGTTGCGCTCGGTGCCCGATCGAGTCGATCACGATGCGCGGCCGCGCGACCTCACGCGTGGGTGCGAGATGTTGGCGCGGTTGCTGTTCGCTGAGCAGTTGCTGGCCGGTTCCGCAACGACATTCGCCGCTCGCGACGGGGACGCCGTCCAGGCCGTGTTGACTTCGTTGGTTTTCCCGGACGGACAGCGCGAGGGCCGCCGATGAGCGCTGCCAGCAGACGCATCACCGCCGCCGATGAGTCGCTTCACGCCCGGCCGCACGGCGCCCCGGTCACATGGCAGGAGAACTGCTTCGTGATGGGCTACGACGCGGAGCGCGACTTGTGCGCGTACTTCCACGTCGAGCGGCTCGCGGACCGCGTTGACATCAAGGCGGCCGTCGAGAAGGACGGAGCGGTGCAATGGGCTGACTCGCACGACGACGTCTGGCCCGAGGTGATCGTTCCGTACGAGCACCTGCGGCTCGAGTGGGCCGGCAAAGGCCTGGGCTTCGATCTCGCGTTGCGGTCCGAGTTGCCGGCCATCGACCACGCGGCCGCCTTGGAGGCGATGGGGCTGCCCGGCTCGGAGCGCGATCATTACGAGGCCGTCGGCCGGTTGTCGGGAACGCTGTCGGTCGAGGGCGCGTCGACACCGTTCGACGGCGTTTTCTGGCGCGACCACACGTGGGGTGCGCGGGAATACGCACAGTTCGGCGCGTCGTGGTGGTGGCCGACGGCGATAGACGGCGGTCGCGCCTATGTCGGCGGGGTGGCGGTCGAGCTCGGTGACCGCGTCCTCGGCTACGGACTCGTGGCCGACGAGGACGGCGTCGGCGTCGCGTCGGACGTCTCGGTCGAGGTGGAAGGCGAGGCGGAGGTTGGTCGGTACACCGCCGTCAACCTGTCGTACACGCCCCACGACCGCGAGCCGGTCCGGTTGCGCTATGTGCCGAGGCATCATTTGTGCGCCGCGTTTCCCGGCTTCGGCGTGGACCGCAGGTGGAACGACGCGTACTCCCGGGTCACCTGGGGGGCGAGAATCGGATATGGCTCAATCGAGCTGGGCAAATGACACTGCGATGGCTCAGCGAGCTGCGGGCCACCGACGCCGGCTACGCCGGTGGCAAGGGTGCCAACCTGGGTGAGTTGATCGCCGCCGGCCTCCCCGTCCCCGCAGGGTTCGTCCTGGGCGTCGACAGTTGCGCCGCGCTGCGGGCGGGCGGGGCGCCGGCCGAGCTGGCAGGCGATGTCATCGCCGCGCTCGCCGAGCTCGGGGAGGACGTCGCCGTCGCGGTCCGCTCCTCGGGTGTCGACGAGGACGGCGCCGACGCCTCCTATGCCGGGATCAACGAAACTGTCCACGGCGTCCGCGGGGTGGCGGCCGTGCTTGAGGCGGTTCGGAAGTGTTGTGAGTCGGCACGTGCGGCGCGCGTCGGCGACTACACATCGGCTCGAGCCAGTGGAGGAGACGGCACCGAGTTCGCCGTCGTCGTCCAGCGGCAGATCGCGCCGGCGGTGGCGGGCGTCGCGTTCTCGGTCGACCCGGGCAGCGGCGACGCGGGGCGCATCGTGATCGAGGCGGCCCGTGGTCACGGTGAGGCCGTGGTGTCGGGGTCGGTCACCCCGGATCGCGTGTTGGCCGACAAGGCGACGCTGTCTGTCGTCTCGGCGACCTCGGGAGGTCAGCGTGTCGCGCTTGAACCGGGCGAACAGGGCCTGGCTGAGCGGCGGCTCGACGATGCGGAGATCGGCTCGATCGCGCTGCACGACAGGCAGGTCCACATCCTGGCCGGGCTGGTGCGGGCGATCGAGGCGCATTACGGCTGCCCCCAGGACGTCGAGTGGGCGTTCGATGCCGATGGTGCGCCCTGGATCCTCCAAGCCCGTGCTATCACCACACTCGGCGACCGGGCCGCCGCAACGGAGGCGGCCCGATTCTACGACCACGCGAGGCCGGCGAACAGCCGATGGACGCGAGCCAACGTCGGCGAGGCGATCCCAGGTGTGCCCGCGCCGCTGACGTGGTCGCTCTGGCGTGCGGCGATCGAGCACGCGCAGTGGTCGGCGCAGATCGAGCTCGGCGTCGTCCCCGAGACCGAGCGCGGCAGCGCGCCGGTCGTCCTTCTGGCCCGCGGCTGGCCGGCGATCTCGGTCGACCTGGTCGAGGGTCAGCTACGCCGCCTCCCCGGGTTCGACGCCGATGCTTTCGCAGAACAATTCTTCGGCGGCGCGGGGTCGGGCGGCGCGGCGGTCCCCGGCGCGGAGCGCGTCCGCAGCGCGCTGCGTGTCCTGACCCATGCGCCCACTACGCTGCGACAACTGAGGCGCCGCCTCGAGCGGGCGGCCGCCGCCTCAGAAGCGGCGTGGACGCGCGATGCCTGGCGCACGCCGGACGACCCGGTCCGGTTGCTGCGGGCGACGGCGGCCCGCTTCCGCGAGACGCTCACGGTGCATACCTTGCAGACGTACGTTTGCCAGGGCCTCTACCAGGCTGTCGAGCGGCTGGCCGACGACCGCGCGGCGCACCTCGTCTCGGGCGACGGCGACCTCAGCGAAGCGCGTCTGGCCGACGACCTCTGGCGTGTCGCCCAAGGAGAGTTGGAGGAATCGGCCTTCCTGCGACGGCACGGCTTCCACGGACCGGCCGAGGGCGAACTGTCCGCGCGCTCGTGGCGGGAAGATCCCGAACCAGTGCGGCGCAGTGTGGAGCAGCTGCGCGGCGACGGCGCCCGACGGCCGAGCAGCGGAACCGCCGCGCGCAGCGAGCGCCGCCGGGAGGCCGAGGCCGAATTGGTCGTCGGCCTGCCGGTCTGGCGCCGGCCGGTGCTGCGGCGGCTGATCAACGCGGCCCGCACAGCGGTGGTGGCGCGTGAGGTGGGTAAGACCGCGATCCTCCAGGACCTCGACGTCGCCCGCGCGGCCGCCCGCGCGATCGGCGACGACGCGGTCTGGTGCACCCTGGCGGAGCTCGCCTCGGAAACTCCCGCGCCGGCGGTGCGTCGGGCGCGTGCGCTCACCCGCGCCCGTCTACTGACCACCGAACCGCCGCTGCACTTCGTCGGGCAGCCCACCGAAGCGAATGATGCGGTGGTGGCGGGTGATGGCGTCGTATCCGGTATCGGCGCGAGCCCGGGTGTGGTGCGAGGGCGCGCACGGCTGATCGTCGACCCGGGCGCCGAGGAGCAGCGGATCGCGCCGGACGAGATCTTGGTCGCGCGCGCCACCGATCCGTCGTGGGTGTCGACCTTCCTGGCGGCGCGCGGCCTGGTCATTGACGTCGGTGGCGCGCTCTCACACGCCGCGATCATCGCCCGAGAACTCGGGGTGCCGTGCGTCATCGGCACGGGCAATGGCACCAAGCTCATTCCCGACGGCGCCAGTATCGAACTCGACGGCGACACCGGCCAGGTCCGATTCCTCGAAACGGAGTCGGCATGAACATCGACGGCATTGCCGCGCTCGTCACCCGGCGGCTTCCGGGGATAGGCCGCGATGTGCGGGTTTCTGCGCGGCCGCGACGACTGTGCTGCGATGGGGGAGTGACGCGACCCCGGGACAACCTTGACGAGCCCGCCCGGCTGCGCTCCGTGGCCGAAGCCCTCGCCGCCGAGGCGGCGGACTTTGTGCGGCGCCGCCGCGCCGAGGTCTTCGGGGGCTCCGGTGGCGCCGCCGCGGTGCGGTCGAAGAGCACTCCGACCGATCCGGTGACCGTGGTCGACACCGAGACGGAGCGACTGCTGCGGGACCGGTTGGCTCAACTGCGGCCGGGTGACCCGATTCTCGGGGAGGAGGGCGGCGGCCCGCCCGCGGCCGCGGATTCGGGCAGCACGCCCGACGGCGGCGCCGTCACGTGGGTCCTCGATCCCGTCGACGGCACGGTGAACTTCGTCTACGGCATCCCGGTCTATGCCGTCTCGGTGGGAGCGCAGGTCGACGGGGTGTCGGTGGCCGGCGCCGTCGCGGACGTCGTCGCCGGGCGGGTGTACTCGGCCGCGAGCGGCCTTGGCGCGGAGGTGGTTGACGACCGGGGGCGGGACCGGCTGCGCTGCGCCGACGTCGACGATCTGTCAATGTGCTTGCTGGGCACGGGGTTTGCCTATGCGCCGGGGCGCCGCAAGGTTCAGGCCGAGCTGTTGGCCCGGATGCTGCCGGTGGTTCGTGACGTGCGTCGCATCGGCTCCGCGGCGCTGGACCTGTGCATGGTCGCGGCGGGCCGGCTGGATGCCTACTACGAGCACGGTTTGCAGTCGTGGGATTCCGCGGCGGGCACGCTGATCGCGGCCGAGGCGGGGGCCCGGGTGGTGTTGCCCGCCGGGAACGTGAACGGCGCCGCCTTGACGGTCGCGGCCGCCCCCGGGATCGCCGACGAGCTGTTGGCCGCCCTGGAACGCTTCGGCGGCCTGGGCACCATTCGGGACTGACTCAGCAGCTGCTGGAGTGAATCCTGGCCAGCAGCGCAGGATCTGACGGTTCCGTGGCGCCCGGCCGCAGGGTGGCCAGCACCGCGTCGATGTCGTCGTTGTGCGCCAGCGCGGTGAACTCGGTTCCGATCGCGAGGTCGACGGAGTCGTCGGCGCGGTTGTCGTTGTAGAGCTCCGTGCACGGGGCGACCAGCCACACCGCCGCCGCGGTGGCCTGCCCGGCCGTTCCGAAGCGGATCTGGCCCTGGCAGTTCAGCCGGGTGCCGGCGTAGACCGGGTCGTTGGCGGCGGTCGGCTGAGCGAACCCCAGGTCCTTCATCGCGCCGGCGACGTCGGCGGCCTGGCCGCCGCGGCCGCTGGCGTTCAGCACGCGAACCTTGGTGTCGGCGAGTTTCGCCGGTGCGACGTCGACCATCGCGGTCCGCGACACCTGCTCGCCGAGCTGTGGCGGCGCCGATCCGGTCGGCTGCGGCGGCGGGTTGCACAGCACGGCCTCGTGCACCTTCGCCGGTCGGGTCAGCGCAATCGTCCACACCACGGCCGTCACCACCACCGCGACCACCAACACGATGATCGCGGGGCGGGGATTGCGCCGCCGGAAGGGCCGACCGTGCTTGTCAAAGGCGGTACCTTCGGTGATTTGTGCGACCACAGGTGCACTCTAGCGGCAGGCCAAACGCACTGTTCACGGCGGAACTCAAGCCCCGATCCGGTACTGTGACGCAAATCACACCTTAAGCGATGGCGATCCGGGCACGAATCATTTGGTGGATGCGTTCGACGCTGGTACAAAGCGATGCTTGGGATACGAGGGCTTTCGAGGGGACAGGGCAGGGGACTAGGTATGCCTACCGACTATGACGCGCCGCGGCGCACCGAGACCGACGACGTCTCGGAGGACTCACTGGAGGAGCTCAAAGCACGACGCAACGAAGCGGCGTCGGCCGTCGTCGATGTCGACGAATCCGAAACCGCCGAATCTTTCGAATTGCCGGGAGCCGATCTTTCGGGGGAAGAGCTGTCCGTTCGGGTGATCCCGAAGCAGGCCGACGAGTTCACCTGCTCGAGCTGCTTTTTGGTGCAACACCGCAGCCGTCTCGCAAGCGAGAAGAACGGCATGATGATCTGCACCGACTGCGCGGCTTGACCGGTTTCAGGGTCAGCTGCGCAATGCCGACAGCACCCGGTCCGGATGACGGCAACTCACCAGCCAGTAGGGCGTCGGGTCGTCGGGGTCGTCAAGGACCACCAGAACCATCGGACCCACCCATGCCCGGTGCAGCACGAAGGCGGCCGGGTCGAGCTGGCGGCCCAGGGCCGCGAACTTCGCCGACGGCGCCACCTCCGCGGACCGCGTGATCACCGTGGCGGGCAGATGCGCTTCGGCCGCCCACAGCTGGGCGCCGCCCGGGTCCGGCGGTGACCTTGATCTCGACGCGGCCGAGCCACAGCAGCGCTCCGACCGCGACCGCGAACAGGGTCGCGTACGGCACCCACTTGGGAATGGCGGGGACACCGAGGTTGACCTCGAACGCGACCAGCGCCGCCAGCCCGAAGCCCAGCGGCCACCACCACCACGGCACCCACAGTCGTTCCCGATATCGCACGCTGTGCGGCGCGACGCGCGTACCTGACACGCGGTCAAGGGTAGTCTGTGGCCCCGTGTCGACCAGTCTGGCCATCGTTCGCCTCGACCCGGAATTGCCGCTGCCCAGCCGGGCGCACGACGGGGACGCCGGTGTCGACCTGTTCAGCGCGGAGGATGTGCACCTGGAACCGGGGCATCGCGCGCTCGTCCGGACCGGCGTCGCGGTCGCCGTCCCGTACGGGATGGTCGGCCTGGTTCATCCGCGCTCGGGACTGGCTGCGCGCGTTGGGCTTTCGATTGTCAACAGTCCGGGCACCATCGACGCCGGCTACCGGGGCGAGATCAAGGTCGCGCTGATCAACCTGGATCCGGCCGACCCGATCGTGATCCACCGCGGCGATCGCATCGCCCAGCTGCTGGTGCAGCGGGTCGAGTTGGTGGAGTTGGTTGAAGTCTCGTCGTTCGACGAAGCCGGGCTGGCCGAAACCTCGCGCGGCGACGGGGGTCACGGTTCTTCCGGCGGACACGCGAGCTTGTGACCGCCGCGACGATGGAGAAGGGAGTCGCGATGAGGTGGGGGTACCGCCGGGACGGAGCGGCTGGGAGAACGGCACTGACGATGGCATTCGGTAGACGCGCCGGCGACGACGACCGGCAGGGGCGGGCCGGTGGCGAGGCGCCACCAGAGGACGACGACGTCGTCGGCGGCCAAGCCGCCGACGAGCCGGAAGACCTGGACGGGCCGTTCGACATCGACGACTTCGACGACCCCGCGGTGGCGGAGCTGGCCCGGCTCGACCTGGGGTCCGTCCTGATCCCGATGCCCGAGACCGGCCAGCTGCAGGTCGAGTTGACCGAGACCGGGGTCCCCAGCGCGATATGGGTCGTCACGCCGAACGGACGGTTCACCATCGCCGCGTACGCGGCGCCGAAGACCGGCGGCCTGTGGCGCGAGGTGGCCGGCGAACTCGCCGACTCGCTGCGCAAGGACTCGGCCAAGGTCAGCATCAAGGACGGCCCGTGGGGCCGGGAGGTGGTCGGCACCGCCTCCGGGGTGGTGCGCTTCATCGGGGTCGACGGCTATCGCTGGATGATCCGCTGTGTCATCAACGGCCCGCACGAAACCATGGATGCGCTGGAGGCCGAGGCGCGTGCGGCGTTGGCGGACACGGTCGTTCGCCGTGGCGACACTCCGCTGCCGGTGCGGACGCCGCTCCCGGTGCAGCTGCCCGAAGCGATGGCCGAACAGCTCCGGCAGGCGGCGGCCGCCCAGCAGGCCCAGCAGCAAGAGGCGGCGCAACAGGCCGGCAACGAGCCGACCGCGCGCCGCAGCGCCGACGGATCGGCCATGCAGCAGCTACGGACCACGACCGGGGGCTAGGCGCGCCCTGGCGCGGCACCGGCGGAGCCGGGCGTGCGGCCACGGCGGCCCCGCCGGCGTGCCGGCCGCCACACCGACACGCGCAAAGCCGCAGGGGCACACTCAACCGGGCCTAACCCGTCTGCGCCAGGGCGGCCAGGCAGGCCGCGCCCAGCGCGGCGGCGTCGGCCCCCATCTGGTCGAGCGTCACCGTCGCCAGGGCGGCGTGCGGCGCCGCGTTGACCCAGTCGACGGCCACCTGCAGCGGGTGGACGGAATCGTCGACCGCGGCCGCCACGCCCAGCGGCGCGGCCAGCCGCGACAGCTCCGCGCAGCTGGGCGCCACGTAGGCCGCGGCCTCTTCCATCGCCTCGGGCAGCCCCGGCCACTGGGCGCGCCAGGAGCGGGTCAGCTCCTCGGCCAACCACGGCGGGCTGGAGGCCCGCATCTGCGAGGTCGTCGCCGCCAGCCCGTCGGCGCGCAGCCGCTCCGCCGAATACCGTGCGGCCAGCGCCGCCGGGGCGGCGTCGGGCGCCCCGGCCCACGCGGGGAGGGCGGCCAGTACCGCGACCGTGCGGTCGGGGTGGGCCAGCGCCCACGCCGCCGCGACCGCGGCACCGATCGAAACCCCGCCGACGGCGATCGGGCCGTCGGCGCGCGGCGTCGTCCAACGCGGATCGGTAGCCGTCGATCAATCGGTCCGGCTGGGGCCGCGGGGCCACCAGCACCGCGCCGACCTGGCGCAACGGATCGGAAAACGCCCGCCTGACGTAGTCGTCGTCGGAGCCGGTGCCAGGTAGCAACACCGTCGTGACACCGCGCATATCGACAGCCACCTCTCGATACTGCCCCGCCTCCAAATGCGCTCCAACACCATGTTTGGTTCGGTTGGCGCGGGGGGAACCAAGAGGTCTACGGTGGCCGTTGGCAATAAAGAAGCACGAGGCACATCAGCGCTTTACCAGCGTCGTCAGGAGTGGCCATGGGGGCCCAAGGGTATCTGCGCCGGCTCACCCGTCGGCTGACGGAGGATCCGGAGCAGCGCGACTCCGAGGAATTGTCCGACGAGGTCGCGAGTACCGGTGCGCAGCGTGTGATCGATTGCGAACGTGGACAAGAGGTCACCATGATCGGCACCCTGCGCAGCGTTGAGACGAACGGCAAGGGTTGTTCGGGCGGAGTGCGCGCCGAACTGTTCGACGGCAGCGACACCGTGACCCTGGTGTGGCTGGGGCAGCGCCGCATACCGGGCATCGACTCCGGCCGCACGCTGCGGGTGCACGGCCGGCTGGGGACCCTGGAGAACGGCGCCAAGGCCATCTACAACCCGCACTACGAAATTCAGCGGTGACCATCCGCGACGATCGAGGGGCAGGTCCGCGGGCAGCCGGCGACACCGCCAACCGGATGAGTCCCGAGCGCCTGTTGGCGCAGGCGGGCGGGGTGAGTGGCGTCATCTACTCGTCACTGCCGGTGGTGACCTTCGTCGCGGTGTCGAGCGTCTCGGGCCTCGGTACGGCCATCGGCTCCGCGCTGGGCGTGGCCGCGCTGATCCTGTTGTGGCGGCTGGTGCGGCGGGAATCCACCCAGCCGGCGTTCTCCGGCTTCTTCGGCGTGGCGGTGTGCGCGTTGATCGCCTACGCGGTGGGCCAGTCCAAGGGCTACTTCCTGCTGGGCATCTGGATGTCGCTGCTGTGGGCGGCGGTCTTTTTGGCCTCGGTGGTGGTTCGCCGGCCCCTGGTCGGCTACGCCTGGAGCTGGGCGAGCGGTCGTGACCGGCAGTGGCGCCGCGTGCCCCGCGCCGTCTACGCCTTCGACGCGGCCTCGCTGTGCTGGGTGCTGGTGTTCGGCGCCCGGTTCGTCGTCCAGCGGCTGCTCTACGACGCCGACCAGACCGGTTGGCTCGGGGTGGCGCGGATCGGGATGGGCTGGCCGCTGACCGTGGTGGCGGCACTGGCGACGTATGCGGCCATCAAGGCCGCTCAGCGCGCCATCGGTGGGCCGGCGGAGGTCCCCGGCGGAGGTCGAAGCCGAATAAGTGCGTGCCGGCCGTTTGGGCGCGCGGTCGGCCGTCGCAGTGTGCGTTGACGGCGTCGCGTGTGCAGTGGCGGCGGGGTTCGTCGGCGTGTCGCCGCCTGGGACGCACTACCGATGGGACGCCGACGACCGAGCGTCGCGACTACGCCAGCGCAGCCGTAGCCCGACTAGTACTAGTCGCCCGGCGGCGCGGCCTCGGGCAGCAGCAGGTTGCGCAACTCCTCCTCGACCTCTGCGGCCGCGACGAACAACAGTTCGTCACCGCCCTCCAGCGGCTCGTCGGCCTCCGGAACGATGACCCGCGGGCCGCGCAGGATCGTCACCAGCGCGGCGTCGCGTGGCAGCTGCAACCTGCGCACCGGCTTGCCGCCCCAGGGCGTGTCGTCGGGCAGGGTGATCTCCACCAGGTTGGCCTGACCCCGGCGAAACTCCATGAGCCGCACCAGATCGCCGACGGCGACGGCCTCCTCGATCAGCGAGGCCAGCATGCGCGGCGTGGACACCGCCACGTCCACGCCCCACGCGTCGGTGAACAGCCATTCGTTGCGGGGATCGTTCACCCGGGCCACCACCCGCGGGACCGCGAACTCGGTCTTGGCCAGCAGGCTGAGCACCACATTGGCCTTGTCGTCACCGGTCGCGGCGACGACCACGTCGAAGCTCTCGAGGTGGATCGACTCCAGCAGGCTCAGTTCGCATGCGTCGCCCAGGCGCCAGTGCGCCGCCGGGATGGCGTCGACGTCGACGTGGTCGGGGTTGCGCTCGATCAGCGTCACGTCGTGGTCGTTGCCGACGAGCTCGCGGGTCACTGAGCGGCCGACCGCGCCGGCCCCTGCGACAACTACCTTCATTTGCCCGATCCCTCGGAGTCCTCGGTGGGCGGCAGCGCGGCGATGGCGACGGCCTCCGCCGCGCGGCCGGAGATGGCGGCGATGTAGACCTGATCGCCGGCCTGGATGACGGTCTTCGGCTCGGGCAGCACGCCGGTGCCGAACCGGATCAGGAAGGCCACTCGGGCGCCGGTGGCCTCCTCGAGATCGCTGGCCCGGCGTCCCACCCACCCCTCGTGCAGGTCGAGCTCGGCCACGGCGACGGTGCCGGTCGGATCGCGCCACTTGGCGGTCTCGCCCTCCCGGGTGAGCGCGTTGAACAGGCGATCGGTGGTCCACGGCACGGTGGCGATCGTGGGGATTCCGAGGCGTTCGTAGACCTCGGCCCGCTTGGCGTCGTAGATGCGGGCGACGACGCGCTTCACGCCGAACGTTTCCCGCGCCAGCCGCGCCGAGATGATGTTGGAGTTGTCGCCGGACGACACGGCGGCGAAGGCGTCGGTTTCCTCGATTCCCGCCCGCAGCAGCACGTCTCGGTCGAACCCCTGGCCCAGCACCCGCTCGCCGGAAAACTCGGGGCTGAGGCGGTTGAAGGCGGCGCTGTCGCGGTCGATCACCGCAACGTCGTGGCCGATCCGGGACAGCCCGTCCGCCAACGACGACCCCACCCGGCCGCAGCCCATCACAACCACCCGCACTTGAATCCTCCCGGCTGGTCCGGTTCGTGTCACTCGATCGGCAGACCTGACTGGGCAGCCGGTTTAGGTGGAATCATTCTCGCCTACGGAACGCTATCAAGCCCCGGTGGGCTTACCCTTGGCTCTCGTGTCCAAACTTTCGACGGCCGCGCGCCGGCTGCTGATCGGCCGACCGTTTCGCAGCGACCGGTTGAGCCACACGCTGCTGCCCAAGCGGATCGCCCTGCCGGTGTTCGCCTCCGATGCGCTCTCGTCGGTGGCCTATGCGCCCGAGGAGATCTTCCTGATGCTCTCGGTGGCCGGGGTGGCAGCCTATTCGCTGGCGCCGTGGATTGGTCTCGCGGTGGCCGCGGTCTTGCTGGTCGTGGTGGCCAGTTACCGGCAGAACGTGCATGCCTACCCGTCGGGCGGTGGCGACTACGAGGTCGTCACCACCAACCTCGGCGATACGGCCGGGCTGGTGGTCGCCAGCGCGCTGATGGTGGATTACGTTCTCACCGTTGCCGTTTCGACGGCCTCGGCGATGTCGAATATCGGCTCGGCGATCCCACTGGTGGCCGAACACAAGGTGCTCTTCTGTGTGGCGGCCATCACACTCGTGATGGCGATGAACCTGCGCGGCGTCCGCGAGTCGGGGTTGGCGTTTGCCATCCCGACGTACGCGTTCATCGCCGGTCTGACCGTCATGATCGGCTGGGGACTGTTCCGGATCTTCGTGCTGGGCGATCCACTGCGGGCCGAATCCGCCGGCTTCCAGATGCATGCCGAGAACGGAAAGGTCGTCGGATTCGCTTTGGCATTCCTGGTGGCCCGGTCGTTCTCCTCGGGATGTGCGGCGCTGACCGGTGTGGAGGCGATCAGCAACGGGGTGCCGGCCTTTGAGAAACCCAAGTCCCGCAACGCGGCCACCACCCTGCTGCTGCTGGGCACGGTCGCGGTGACGCTGTTCATCGGCATGATCCTGCTGGCCAAGAAGACCGGCGTCCAAGTGGTCGACGACCCTGCCAGACAACTGGCGGGTACGCCCCCGCACTACTACCAGAAGACTCTGGTAGCGCAACTCGCGCAGGTGGTGTTCGGCAGCTTCCACATCGGCTTCCTGTTGATCGCGACCGTGACCGCGCTCATCCTGGTGCTCGCGGCCAACACGGCGTTCAACGGGTTCCCGGTGCTCGGCTCGGTCTTGGCGCAGCACAGTTACCTTCCGCGGCAATTGCACACCCGCGGCGACCGGTTGGCGTTCTCCAACGGAATCCTGTTCCTGTCGGGGGCGGCCCTCTTGGCGATCATCGCCTTCCGCGCCGAACTCACCGCGCTGATCCAGCTCTACATCGTCGGCGTGTTCATCTCCTTCACGTTGAGCCAGATCGGCATGGTCCGGCACTGGACCCGGCTGCTGCGCACCGAGACCGACGCTCGGGCGCGGCGCAAGATGAGGCACTCGCGGGTGGTCAACACGATCGGGCTGATTTCCACCGGCTCGGTGTTGCTGGTCGTCCTGGTCACCAAGTTCGTCGCCGGGGCGTGGATCGCGCTGTTCGCGATGAGTTTGCTGTTCGGAATGATGAAGATGATCCACCGGCATTACAACACCGTCAGCCGGGAACTGGAGGAGCAAGAGGCCGCCCAACACGACGTGGTGCTGCCCAGCCGCAACCACGCCCTGGTGCTGGTTTCGAAGCTGCACCTGCCGACGCTGCGGGCACTTGCCTACGCGCGTGCCACCCGGCCGGATGCGCTCGAAGCCGTCACGGTGAGCGTCGACGAAGGGGAAACCCGCGAGTTGGTGCACAAGTGGGAGGAAAGCGATATCAGCGTGCCGCTCAAGGTGATTGCGTCGCCGTATCGGGAAATCACCCGCCCGATACTCGACTACGTCAAGCGCGTCAGCAAGGAGTCGCCGCGCACCGTGGTCACGGTGTTCATCCCCGAGTACGTGGTGGGCCATTGGTGGGAACAGTTGCTGCACAACCAGAGCGCGTTGCGGCTCAAGGGCCGGTTGCTGTTCATGCCCAACGTCATGGTGACTTCCGTTCCCTGGCAACTGACTTCGTCGGAACGCTTGCAGACCTTCCAGCCGCACGCCGCACCCGGTGACGCCCGTCGCGGAATTTTCGACTGAGCAGCACGGGAACGGGTAGAGGTGAGGGCGAGGGTGCCGGGGGCGGCCGCGGGCGCGGAGCTGACCGTGGTGACCGGCGCCCCCGCCAACGGCGGCAGCTGCGTGGCCCATCACGAGGGCCGGGTCGTGTTCGTCCGCTACGCCCTGCCCGGGGAAAAGGTGCGGGTGCGGGTGACCGCCGACCGCGGATCGTATTGCCACGCCGAGGTTGTCGAGGTCATCGAGCCGTCCGATGATCGGATCGCGTCGCTGTGCCCGATCGCCGGGGTGGACGGCGCCGGGTGTTGCGACCTGGCGTTCGCGAGGCCGGAGGCGGCCCGGGCCATCAAGGCGCAGGTCGTGGGCAACCAGTTGCAGCGCCTGGGCGGGCACCACTGGGCCGGGGCGGACGCGGGCGCGGAGCCGCTCGCCGAATCGGATCACACCGGGTGGCGCACCCGGGTCCGGCTGGACGTGGGCGCCAACGGTTGCCCCGGTTTTCACCGCTACCACAGCGACGAGCTGGTGACCGACCTGCGCTGCGCGCAGCTGCCCGACGGCATGCTCGAGGGGCTGGACGGCCCCGGCTGGCCACCGGCCGCACAGTTGCACGTGGCCGTCGACGACGACGGGGAGCGGCACGTGGTGCGCACCGTGCGCGAGGCCGGGCGCACCGCCACCACGGTGGTGCAGGGCAACTACGAAGCGGTCCAGCGCGTCGGTGGGCGCACCTGGCGGGTGCCGGTGACGGCGTTCTGGCAGGCGCACCGGGACGCGGGGCGGGTCTACAGCGACCTGGTCGCCGACTGGGCGCAGCCGGCCACCGGCATGACCGTGTGGGATCTCTACGGCGGAACGGGTGTTTTTGCCGCCGCCCTCGGCGCAGCGGTCGGGGAGTCCGGGCGGGTGGTGACGGTGGACACGTCGCGCGCGGCGACGAGGGCCGGCCGCGCCGCCCTGGGCGACCTGCCGCAGGTGGAGTTCGTGACCGATTCGGTGCGGCGAGCGTTGACCGGGCGGCGGGCCGCCGCCGACGTTGCGGTGCTGGATCCGCCGCGGGCCGGCGCCGGGCGCGACGTCGTCGACCTGCTGGCTGCGGCCGGGGTGCCGCGCGTGGTGCACATCGGTTGTGAGGCGGCGTCGTTCGCGCGCGACATCGGCCTCTACCTCAAGCGCGGGTACACCGTCGAAAGGATCAAGGTCTTCGACGCCTTCCCGCTCACCCACCACGCCGAGTGCGTGGCCCTGCTGACGCGTGGTTAGCGACGCCGCGGATTCATGACCGAGCAGACACCCGTGATCGCAACGCCTCTGCGGGTGATGTGCCCTGGGAGCGGCTAGACTGCGTCGCGGTGTGCCGGGAAGTCTGGTCGGCGACGTCGTTGTCGACCGACCGAAAGACTTGAGTGCCTGCCACAATTGACCGGTCCGTGACCGTCGAGCCGTGTCGGTTGCCTGTGCGGTACTTGCCCACGTGTGTCCGATTGCCGCCATCGTGAACGAGACTTTGCGTTACGCGCTGATGATCTTGTTCTCCAGCGCAGTCGGTTTGATCGCCGTGTTGGCGAACCGTCTCACCGAGCGGGTGAAGGTACCGGTGGCCTTGCTCGTGCTGATCGGGGCCGCCGTGGCGGTGCGCGCCGTGCCGGTGGTGCAGCCACCGTCCGAGCGGACGGTGGAGCGGGTGATCACCATCGCGCTGGTGTTGGTGTTGTTCGACGGCGGCATGCACATCGGGCCGTCGCGCTTCCGCGCGGCGGCCGTCCCGATCCTGTCGGTGGGCGTCGTGGGAACCGCTCTCACCGCCGCCGGGGCGGCACTGATGCTGCATTACGTGTGCGGAATCAGCTGGTTCGCGGCGGTGCTGGTGGCCACGGCCGTGGCTCCCACCGATCCGGCCGTGGTTTTCTCCGTCCTGGGCAAGCGCGAGATCAGGGGTCGCAGCAGCACCATCCTGGAGGGCGAGTCCGGCGCCAACGATCCGGTCGGCATCTCCTTGATGTCCAGCCTGATCGCCGCCGGCGGTCTCAGTGCGGCCGGGTTCGCCCGCGTGGGAACCGAATTCGCTTTGCAGATGGCGATCGGCCTGGCCGTCGGGGTGATCGGCGGCCGTGTCCTGCTCGCCTTCATGCGCCGCGTGGCATTACCGAGCGAAGGCCTCTACCCGCTGCGGACCCTGGCGTCCTGTCTGATGTTGTACGGCATTGCCACGCTTGCGCACGGCTCGGGGTTTCTGGCGGTGTTCGTCGCCGGCATTGTGATCGGCGACGCGCGCGCGCCCTACAAGCCGGAGATCAAGCGGTTCCATGCCGCCCTGGCCGGTCTGGCCGAAATCGTGGCGTTCGCCGTTCTGGGGTTGACCGTCGACCTCAACGTGCTCGCCCATCCCGATGTGTGGGTTCCCGGGCTCGTCCTCGGCGTGGCCCTGACACTGGTGATCCGCCCGTTGGCGGTGGGTTCCTGCCTGGTTCCGGTTCGACTACAGCGCAACGAACGCATCTTCGTGGTCTTCGCCGGGCTCAAGGGTGCGGTGCCGATACTCCTGGGCGAATTCCTGCGGGCCGCGCACGTCGCGAACGCCGAACGCCTTTACGGCATCGTCGTCGTCGTCATGATCTTCTCCGTTCTGGTGCAGGGCAGTTCGGTGCCCGGCGTCGCCAGACTGTTGCACCTGCCCATGCGCACCGTCGAGACGCGGCCATGGGAGATCGGTGTCCGGCTCGCGGACGAACCAGAGGGGGTTCATCGCTTCAGCGTTGCCTCGGGGTCCGCCGCCGAGGGGTGCACCGTCGAGGGCCTCGGTGACCGTGTCGGCGACATCTGGGTGAGCATCGTTGTCCGCGCCACCGGCCTGGTACCGGTGCGGGGCGAGACCGAACTCGAGGCCGGCGACGAGGTCGTCATCCTGGCGGATCCCGAACTTCACGACGGCCTTGCCGAGCTTTTCGGCCGCTCGTAGGTCGGCTAGCTCCCGCCGCTGCCCTGCCGTTCGCCGAGGGCGCTGCGTAGACTGACTGAATGCTCGAACAGATCCGCGGACCTGCCGATCTGCAGCACCTGTCCCAGCAGCAGCTGTGCGATCTGGCTGCCGAGATCCGCGAATTCCTGATCCACAAGGTCGCCGCCACCGGCGGGCACCTGGGACCCAACCTCGGCGTCGTCGAACTGACGCTCGCGCTGCATCGGGTGTTCGACTCGCCGCACGATCCGATCATCTTCGACACGGGGCATCAGGCCTACGTCCACAAGATGCTGACCGGGCGTTGCCACGAGTTCGAGAGCCTGCGCAAGAAGGGCGGTCTGTCGGGATATCCGTCACGCGCGGAGAGCGAGCACGACTGGGTGGAGTCCAGCCACGCCAGCGCGGCCCTGTCCTACGCCGACGGCCTGGCGAAGGCGTTCGAGCTGACCGGGCACCGCAACCGCCACGTCGTCGCGGTCGTCGGGGACGGCGCGCTGACGGGTGGCATGTGCTGGGAGGCGCTGAACAACATCGCCGCGTCGAACCGCCCGGTGATCATCGTCGTCAACGACAACGGCCGCAGC
Source organism: uncultured Actinomycetota bacterium (assembly GCA_963824505.1). GTDB lineage: Bacteria > Actinomycetota > Actinomycetes > Mycobacteriales > Mycobacteriaceae > Mycobacterium. Next base: position 24,156 of record CAWGPS010000018.1, on the reverse strand, counting down.
TACGCGCCCACCATCGGCGGCGTCGCCGACCACCTGGCCACGCTGCGGCTGCAGCCGGCCTACGAGCAGGCGTTGGAGAAGGGCCGCGACGCGCTGCGGTCGATGCCGTTCGTCGGCGAGTTCGTCTACCACTTCATGCACAGCGTCAAGGCCGGCATCAAGGACTCGCTGTCACCGCAGCTGCTGTTCACCGACCTGGGGCTGAAGTACGTGGGACCGGTCGACGGCCACGACGAACGGGCGGTGGAGATGGCGCTGCGGCACGCCCGCGGGTTCGGCCGGCCCGTGATCGTGCACGTGGTCACCCGCAAGGGGATGGGCTACCCGCCGGCCGAGGCCGACGAGGCCGAGCAGATGCACTCGACGGTCCCCATCGACCCCGTCACCGGCCGGGTCACCAAGGTCGCCGCGCCGGGCTGGACGGCGACGTTCTCCGACGCGTTGATCGCCTGTGCTGAGAAGCGCCGCGACATCGTGGCCATCACCGCGGCGATGCCCGGGCCCACCGGCCTGACGGCGTTCGGCAATCGGTTCCCGGATCGCCTGTTCGACGTGGGCATCGCCGAGCAGCACGCCATGACGTCGGCCGCCGGTCTGGCGATGGGCGGGATGCACCCCGTGGTGGCGATCTATTCGACGTTCCTCAATCGGGCCTTCGACCAGATCATGATGGACGTCGCGCTGCACAAGCTGCCTGTCACCATGGTGCTCGACCGTGCGGGAATCACGGGCTCGGACGGCCCGAGCCACAACGGCATGTGGGACCTGTCGATGCTCGGCATCGTGCCGGGGATCCGGGTGGCCGCGCCCCGCGACGCCGCCCGGCTGCGGGAGGAGCTCGGCGAGGCGCTCGACGTCGCCGACGGCCCGACGGTGCTGCGGTTCCCGAAAGGCGATGTGGGAGAGGATATCCCGGCTTTGGAGCGGCGCTCGGGCGTGGACGTGCTCGCCGTGCCGGCCGACGGGCTGAACCACGACGTGCTGCTGTTGGCGGTCGGTCCCTTCGCGTCGATGGCGCTCGCGGTGGCCAAGCGGCTGCACAACCAGGGGATGGGCGTCACGGTGGTCGACCCGCGCTGGGTGCTGCCCGTGTCCGACGGCGTCCTGAACCTGGCGGCGCAGCACAAACTGCTGGTGACGCTCGAAGACAATGGGGTCAACGGCGGGGTGGGCTCGGCGGTGTCGGCGGCGCTGCGGCGCGCCGAGATCGACATGCCGTGCCGCGACGTCGGGCTACCGCAGCAGTTCTTCGAGCAGGCGTCCCGGGGTGAGCTGCTGGCCGAGTTGGGGCTGACCGACCAGGACGTGGCCCGCCGGATCACCGGCTGGGTCGCCGCGCTGGGCACCAACTCCGTCGCCGAGGCCTCGGAAGCGGAGATCAGCGAGCGCCTCGAGTAGCGGGTCGCGGGGCCGAGTGTGCGTTGACGGCGTTGGGTGTGCAGCGGCGGCGGGGTTCGTCGGCGTGTCGCCGCCCAGGTTGCACTCGCGTCGGTCAGTCGGCGGGCGTGTCATCCGACGCCCGCAGCGCCGCCGCGAGCACCGGTACTACCAGGTCGCGCTGCCATGCCCGCGCCTGACCGGCGCGCAGGAAGGCGTCGACGGCCTCGACCGGATCGGGCGGGGGCTCCCAATCCCAGCAGAGCCGGCGCACCAGGTCGGGCGAGACCAGGTTCTCGGTGGGCACGTCCACCCGCTTCGACACCTCCGCCAGCGCCGCGCGCGCCGCTTCCAGCCGCGCGGCGGCCTCCGGTTTGCGCCTGCTCCACCGCGCCGCCGGTGGCGGCCCGGTGGGCGGCTCGGCATCCTCCGGCGGGTTCGAATTCTTGCGGGCCGCCTCCAGCGCGGCCAGCCAGGTCGCCGCGCTGCGGCGCTGGTTGCGCCCACCGAACACGGGCAGCGCGACCAGGTCGTCGACCGTCTTCGGGTCGTTGACCGCCGCGTCGACGATGGCCGAATCCGGCAGCACGCGGCGGGGTGCGATGTCGCGCCGCTCGGCGATGCGCTCGCGGGTCGTCCACAGTTCGCGGACCGCGGCCAGGGCGCGCCGGTCGCGCACCCGATGGATGCCCGACGTCCGCCGCCAGCGGTCGCGCCGCGCCGCCGGCGAAAGCTCCCTGGGACCCGCGCTGCGCAGGTAGTCGAACTCCTGTGCGGCCCAGTCGTTTTTGCCCTGCTCGGCCAAGACGCCCGAGATCGCTTCGCGCAGCTCGATCAGCAGTTCGACGTCCAGGGCGGCGTAGTTGAGCCACTCGGCGGGCAGCGGGCGGCGGGACCAGTCGGCCGCGCCGTGTCCCTTGGCCAACCCGAAACCCAACAGCCGCTCGACCATGGTCGCCAGGTTGACCCGGTCGAACCCGGCCAAGCGTCCGGCCAGCTCGGTGTCGTAGAGCTTGGGCGGGTGCAAGCCCACCTCGGCCAGGCAGGGCAGGTCCTGATCCGCGGAGTGCAGGATCCATTCGTCGGCGCCGAGCACGTCGGCGACGGGCCGCAGCGCGCTCAGCGGGTCGGAGCCGTGGCTCACCGGGTCGATGAGCACGGTGCCGGCGCCGGCCCGGCGGATCTGGATCAGGTAGGCCCGGTTGGAGTAGCGGAACCCCGAGGCCCGCTCGGCGTCCACCGCGAACGGCCCGTGCCCGCGGCCGAGCAGTTGCGCGGCCGCCCCGATCTCGTCGACGGTGACCGAAAGCGGTGGAACCCCATCGGCGGGGTGCAGGAGCGGCGTGGGTTCGGGCTCGCTACTGCCGGTTTCGGCGGCCGCCGGTTCTGGCATGTCAGGCGCGTGACCGCGAGCTGAGGTCGGTGACCCCGGCCGGCGGTAGGCCCGCGGCGTGCTCCAGCACCTCGCAGAACGCCTCGACGTGCACCCCGAGGTCGGGAGTGGTGGCCGTCCACGACGCCCGCAGCTCGAGCTGGTGGGCGCGGGGCGGTCCGGAGATGTCGCCGTAGCGCACCGACGTGGTCGCGGTGACGGTCCCGCCGAGGGCGGTGACGTGCTCGGTCCGCGCCTGCAGCGCGTCGACCAGCCAGCTCCACGCCACCTCGGGCAGGAGGGGATCGACGGCTTCGGTGGGGTCGAGGTCGGCCTGGACGTAGGCGACCAGGCGCAGGGTGCCGTCCCAGGCGTCGGCGCCGTCGGGGTCGTACAGCAGGATGAGCCGGCCGAACGCGTCGCCCTCGGATCGCTCGGGGACGATCTCGAGGTCGGGATGCTTGACCTCGGCGCCCACCGCGTAGCTGAAGGGCGCGAGGCGTTGCGGCGGCCGGATCGGGCCCAGCTCGATCTCCGGCCGCACGGTGACGGCGTTCATCGCCGCTACCGCCTCGCGGAAGGGGGCCGGTTCCACTGAGCTCAAGGCGCGCCGCTCCTTCTCGTCGCGCCGCTCAGCATCGTCGACGGCGCGGGTCACAGAATTCGACGGTAGTCCCATCGGCCGACGCGCGGGGAAAGGCGCGCCGGGTCGCACACCCGCTGCAACCAAGCTGTTATCCGGCCCCGCCGGACGGTATCGATGCTGCTCAGCTGCCATTTTCACCGAATCGGGCCGGACGTTTTTCGCGATGCGCGGCGAGTCCTTCCCGGACGTCGGGGCCGCCGAAGCTGAGGAATTCCAGGCCGAGCGACGTCTCGAAGGTGGGCGCGAACATGCGGTACCAGGAGTTCAGGCTGCGCTTGGTCCAGCGGATCGCGTCCTGAGCGCCCTGCGCCAGGTTCTCGGCGATCCGAGTTGCGGTGGTCAGCACGTCGTCGTCGTCCACACAGGTCGACACCAGGCCGATGCGCTCGGCCTCCTCGCCGAGCAAGGTCTCGCAGGTCAGCAGGTAGTACTTCGCCTTGGCCATTCCGACCAGCAGCGGCCAGCAGATCGCGGCGTGGTCGCCCGCGGCCACGCCCAGCTTCGTGTGCCCGTCGATCAGCTTCGCGGTGCGGCCCGCCACCGAGATGTCGGCCAGCAGGGCGACCACCAGGCCGGCGCCGACGGCCGGCCCCCGGATGGCCGACACCACCGGCTTGTCGAAGCCGACCATGTTGAGCACCAGGTCGCGGGCCTCCCGCATGATCCGGATCCGGCCCGCGTAGTCGCCCATGGTCTCTTCGATGAGGTCGAAGCTGCCGCCCGAGGAGAACGCCTTGCCTTCGCCGCGAACCAGGACGACCCGCACGGCGGGATCGCGGGCGATCGCCGGCCAGATGTCGGCGAGGTCGCGGTGCATCTGCGGGCCGACCGAATTCAGCCCGGGGGCGTCGAGCACCAGCGTCAGCACCCCGTTCTCGCCCGTCGCGCAGCGCAGGCTGGGGAAGTCGCCGTAATCGACGGGTGGCTGGCTGACGGGCATCCCGGCTCCTGACGTGTAAACGGTTGCGGTCGCGATAGTACGTAGCCGCAACTCGGGCCGCTGTGGCAGCACCGTGGCAGCATTGAGGCCAAATGACTATTCCGCATACACCTGCGCGCACTCGTCGCGAGCTTCCCGCGTCGCCCTATCTGGCCGCCGTGACCGGTCGCAAACCCGGCCGGGTGCCGGTGTGGTTCATGCGGCAGGCCGGTCGCTCGCTGCCGGAGTATCGGGCGCTGCGGGCGCAGCACAACATGCTGGCGGCGTGCTTCGACTCCGAGCTGGTCTGCGAGATCACCCTGCAACCGGTGCGCCGCCACGGCGTGGACGCGGCGATCTTGTTCTCCGACATCGTGGTCCCGCTGCTGGGCGCGGGCGTCGACCTGGACATCGTGCCGAATGTGGGGCCGGTGATCGCGTCGCCGGTGCGCACGGACGGCGACGTGGACGCGCTCAAACCCCTTGACCCGCAGCGCGTTGCGCCGATAGCGGACGCGGTCGCGCTGCTGGTTGCCGCGCTCGGCGAGGTCCCGTTGATCGGGTTCGCCGGTGCGCCGTTCACCCTGGCGTCCTATCTGATCGAGGGCGGCCCGAGCCGCCACCATGCCCGCACCAAAGCGATGATGCTGGCCGAACCCGCCACCTGGCACGCGCTGCTGGACAAGCTGACCGACATCACCGTCGGGTTCCTGCAGGCCCAGCTCGACGCCGGGGTGGACGCCATCCAGTTGTTCGACTCCTGGGCCGGCGCGCTGTCGCTGGCCGATTACCGCAGTTACGTGCTGCCGCACAGTTCGCGGGTGTTCGCCACGCTGGCCGACCGCGGCGTGCCGGTGACCCACTTCGGGGTCGGCACCGCCGAACTGCTGGGCGCGATGTCGGACGCCCTGAAACCGGCCCGGGCGACGGTCGTCGGTGTGGACTGGCGGACCGCGCTCGCCGACGCCGCCACCCGCGTCGCACCCGGGACCGCGCTGCAGGGCAACCTCGATCCGGTGGTGCTGTTGGCGGGCTGGCCGGTGGTGGAGCGCGCCGCGCGGGCGGTGGTCGACGACGGGCGCCGCGCCGTCGACGCGGGCGCGGCCGGTCACGTGTTCAACCTTGGGCACGGCGTGTTGCCGGAGACCGACCCCGGCGTGCTGACCGACCTGGTGGCGCTGGTCCACTCGCTATGACGTCCGGTGACGATGCGGGCCGGGACGGCCCGAGGTGGGGGCACCTCCCGTGTGCGGGGGAGAGCCGGACAATCGGTCGCCGGGCCTATTGCGTTGTCGGGGGCGGAATTTCGGGCCTGACGGCGGCGTATCGGCTGCGCGTGGCCGCCGACCGTGCCGGTCATGAGGCAACCATCACCCTGTTCGAGCCCGGTGACCGGCTGGGCGGGATCCTGCGCACCGAGCGGGTCGCCGGGCGCCCGATGGACCTGGGCGCCGAGGCGTTCATCCTGCGCCGGCCCGAGATGCCGGCGCTGCTGGCCGAACTGGGCCTGTCGGGACTGCAGCGGGTGTCGGCGGGCCTGCGGCCGCTGATCTACAGCGAGCGCCGGTTGCAGCCGCTGCCGACGGGCACGGTCGCGGGCCTGCCGTCGTCCGCGGCGTCGGTGGCCGGGCTGGTCGACGAGGCGACGGTGGCGCGCATCGACGAAGAGCCGACGCGGCCGCTGGACTGGCGGCCGGGCAGCGACCCGTCGGTGGCCGAGTTCGTGGGTGACCGATTCGGCCAGCAGGTGGTGGCGAGGTCGGTGGAGCCGCTGCTGATGGGCGTGTACGGGGGTTTCGCGGCGACGATCGGCCTGCGCGCGGCCGTCCCGACCGTGGCGGCGGCCCTGGACGGCGGCGCGGCCAGCCTGACCGACGCGGTCCGGCGGGCGCTGCCGCCGGCCGGCGGCGGGCCGGTGTTCGGCGCGCTCGACGGCGGCTACCAGGTGTTGGTCGACGAGCTGGTGAAACGGAGCCGGCTGCGCTGGGTGCGCGCCGCGGTGGAGCGGCTCGACCGCGGGCCGTCGGGGTGGACGCTGGTCGACGACTCCGGCGCCCGGTGGGACGCCGACGCGGTCGTCCTGGCCGTCCCGGCCGCGCGGACGGCGGCGCTCGTCGAGGCGATCGCGCCTGCCACCGCCGCGGCGGCGAGCCGGATCACCACCGCGTCGTCCGCCGTGGTCGGGTTGGCGGTCGCGGCCGATACGCCGTTCCCCGAGTGCTCCGGCGTGCTGGTCGCCAGTGGGGAGCCGTTGCGGGCCAAGGCGATCACCCTGTCGTCCCGCAAGTGGAACCTCGGCGGCGACATCGCACTGTTGCGGATGTCGTTCGGCCGGTTCGGCGACGACGTCGCGATCAACACGCCGGATGACGACCTGCTGGGATGGGCGCTGAGCGACCTGGTCGACGTGTTCGGTGTGGGCGTGGACCCCGTCGACGCCCGGGTGCAGCGCTGGATCGACGCGATGCCGCAATACGGACCGGGCCACGCCGGTCTGGTCGCCGAGTTGCGCGCCGGCCTGCCGCCGACGCTCGCCGTGGCCGGCAGCTACCTCGACGGTATCGGCGTCCCGGCGTGCGTCGCCGCGGCGACCAGGGCGACCACCGGCGTCGTCGAGGCGCTGGACGGGCAAGTGGCACGATAGGTGCCATGGCCAAGCTCGATTACGACGCCCTCAACGCGACGCTTCGGTACCTGATGTTTTCGGTGTTCTCCGTGCGGCCCGGCGAGCTGGGGGAGGCGCGCGACCCCGTCATCGACGAGGCGGCGACCTTCCTCAAGCAGCAGGAGGAACGCGGCGTGGTGGTGCGCGGACTCTACGACGTCGCCGGCCTGCGGGCCGACGCCGACTTCATGATGTGGACCCACGCCGAACGCATCGAGGACCTGCAGGCGACCTACGCCGACTTCCGGCGCGCCACCGCGCTGGGGCGGGCCTGTTCGCCGGTGTGGAGCAGCGTGGGACTGCACCGGCCGGCCGAATTCAACAAGAGCCACGTTCCGGCGTTCCTGGCCGGCGAGGAGCCCGGCGCCTACATCTGCGTGTATCCCTTTGTGCGGTCCTACGAGTGGTACCTGCTGCCCGACGAGGAGCGCCGGCGCATGCTCGCCGAGCACGGCATGGCCGCGCGCGGTTACAAGGACGTGCGGGCCAACACGGTGCCGGCGTTCGCGCTCGGCGACTACGAATGGATCCTGGCGTTCGAGGCCCCGGAGCTGGACCGCATCGTCGACCTGATGCGCGACCTGCGGGCCACCGACGCGCGCCGGCACACCCGCGCCGAGACGCCGTTCTTCACCGGGCCGCGGGTGGGCGTCGAGCAGTTGGTGAACGCGCTGCCGTGACGCAGTTCGATCCCGCCGATCCCACCCGCTTCGAGGAGATGTACCGCGACGAGCGGTTGTCGCACGGGTTGCCCGCCGCCACGCCGTGGGACATCGGCGGACCGCAGCCGGTGGTCCAGCGGCTGGTCGCGCTCGGCGCGGTCCGGGGCGAGGTGCTGGACCCCGGCACCGGGCCGGGGCATCACGCGATCTACTACGCGTCCAGGGGCTACTCGGCCACCGGCATCGACGGCTCCGCGACCGCGCTGGAGCGGGCCCGGCAGAACGCGGCGGCGGCCGGGGTGTCGGTCGACTTCCGCCTGGCCGACGCCACCAAGCTGGAGGGACTGGAGAACCGGTTCGACACGGTCGTCGACTGCGCCTTCTACCACACCTTCAGCACCGACCCCGAGTTGCAGCGGTCCTACGTGCAGGCCTTGCGGCGGGCGACCAGGCCCGGCGCGCGGCTCTACATGTTCGAGTTCGGCGCGCACGACGTCAACGGCTTCAAGATGATGCGGTCGTTGTCCGAGAGCGACTTTCGTGACGTGCTGCCGCTCGGCGGCTGGGAGATCACCTATCTGGGCCCGACCACCTACCTGGTCAACATGAGCGCCGAGCAGATCGAGATGATGGCGGCCCGCAATCCGGACATGGCGTCGCAGGCGCAGGACCTGTTGGAGCGCTTCCGGGCGATGGAGCCTTGGCTGGAGGGCGGCCGGGTGCACGCCCCGTTCTGGGAAGTGCACGCCACGCGGGCGGACTGACGCACGCAGCTGGCGTTCGTCGTCGCGACACATAAACGTCTGCGACGACACGCCGAAACATTCCGCCGCCGTTTATGTCTGGAGGAGCCTGACGCCTCGCGCTCGCGTCTTTGGAGATTGTGGACGACGTGTTCAGGGGCAGCGAGGCCGTGCGGGACGGGAGGCTCAGTCCCTATCGGCTGCGGACCGAGTTCCGTGCGATCCATCCCGACGTGTACCTGCCGGGTCACGTCGCGCCGTCGTTGCGGACGCGTTGCCATGCGGCGTGGCTGTGGTCGGACCGCCGCGGCGTGGTGGCCGGGCTTGCCGCGGCGGCGTTGCACGGCTCGAACTGGATCGACGACCACGAGCCCATCGAGTTGATCTGGCGCAATCAACACGCCCCGGTCGGCGTCATCACCCGCGATCAGCGGATCGCGCCCGATGAGGTCGCCCGTGTCGCGGGTCTGCCGGTCACCAGCCTCGCGAGGACGGCATACGACTTGGGCAGGCAGCTGCCCGGGGGCGAGGCGGTGGCCCGGCTCGACGCGCTGATGCGGGCGACCCCGTTCTGCATCGAGAAGGTGTTGCTGTTGACCAAGCGCTACCCGCGTGCGCGAGGCGTCCGACGGCTGCGCGCGGCGCTCCCGCTCGTCGATCCGGGTGCCGCCTCGCCCAAGGAGACCTGGCTGCGTCTCCTGCTGATCGATGCCGGGTTGCCGGCACCGACGACGCAGATACCGGTGAACGAAGGCTGGCGAACGATCGGCGTGCTCGACATGGGTTGGGAGCGATGCAAAGTGGCCGTCGAGTACGACGGCGACCACCACCGCACCGACCGCCGCCAATACGCCCGAGACCACTGGCGGCTGCGCAAGCTCGAAGAACTCGGCTGGATCGTCATCCGGGTGATCGCCGAGGACAAGCCGGAGGACGTCGTCCGCCGCGTGCGCGCCGCACTCGTCCGCCGCGGATACCGCGGGTACCGCGGGACATAAGCGGTTGCGATCCGCTCCGGCGAGTCGTGTGCGTGATTTATGTGTCGCGGAGCAAGCCGGGCGCAGCCGAGTCGGTCAACCCCCCGCCGGCACCAGCCGCAGCGAGATCGAGTTGATGCAGTAGCGCTGATCCGTCGGCGTCGGGTACCCCTCGCCTTCGAAGACGTGACCCAGGTGGCTGTGGCAGTTGGCGCACAGCACCTCGGTCCGCCGCATGCCCATCGAGTCGTCGTGGCGCAGGATCACCGCGTCGGAACTGGCCGGGTCGAAGAACGACGGCCATCCGCAGTGGGACTCGAATTTCTCTGTGCTGCGGAACAATTCGGCGCCGCAGGCCCGGCATTGGTAGACGCCCTCGGTCTTGGTGTCGGTGTACTCGCCGACGAAGGGCCGCTCGGTGCCGGCGCGACGCAGCACCTGGAACTCTTCGGGACTGAGCTTCTGCCGCCACTCGTCGTCGGTCAGTTGCACCTTCGGACTGGTCATGCATCCACGCTATCCGAATTGCGCCCGGCGGTCAGCCAGGCCGGATCGATCCCGTCCGCCAGCCGGTCGTCGGCCTTGGCGTCCAGATAGCGGAAGTACAGGACGGTGAACACCACGATCAGCAGCAGCGACCAGCCGTAGGTGATCTTCAGGTATTGCAGCGCGCGGCCGTAGCGCATCCAGTGGAACAGCAGCCAGCCGTCCAGCGTCATGAACCCGTAGATGCCGAGCCACGCCGGCCAGTTGCGGATCAGCGAGTTGCGCAGCACGACGGTCATCAGGAACGGGAACAGCATCATCGAGTAGTAACCCTGGGCGAGCGAGAGCACCAGCCACGACCACAGCAGCAGCACACCGGCCGAGTTGGTGAACCAGAACAGCTGGTCGCGGGTGCGGTAGTAGCGGTAGAGCAGCCACAGCGCGCCGATCGCCAGGAGCGTGAACAGGATTCGCAGGGACACGATCAGCCAGGTGGGCAGGCCGAAGTACACGCCGTTGCCCTCGATGGAGCTGTTGAAGTAGTCGCGCGTGCCCAAAATGTAGGGCACCGTGCGGGTGAAGAAGTCCATCGGGTGACTGACGAGCGGGAACGCGGCCGCGTTGATGACCACAGGCACCGCGATCGCGGGTATGAGCGTGCGCCACTGGCGGTTCAGCAGGGGCAGCAAGAGCAGCGGACCCAGTAGCGGTTTGAGGGTGAGCGTCAGCCCGATCGCCAGGCCGGCCCACCATTGATGGCCGACCTTCCCGTCCAACAGCCAGCGCAAAAACAGCATCTCCGCCAGCAGGACGCAGCCATTGATGTTGGTGAACACCAACGTGCTGCTCACGCTTTCCGTGCAGAACATGGCCAGCAGCAGCGCGGGCGCGGCCACCGAGGACAACGTGTAGTTGAACATCCGCAGCAACAGGTACCAGGCGATCAGGATGGCCACGGCGTTGATCAGGATGAACAGATACCGCGACGGCGTGAAGGGCAAATACCCGAACGGGGCCATCAGCAGCGTGCCGCCGGGCGGGTACAGGTAGTGCGGGTCGACGTAGTCGAAGTGCTCGTTGTAGATGTCCCACCCGCGCCGGAAGTTCAGCACCGCACGGTAGACCGGCTTGAAGTCGTCGGTGATGTTGCCGTTGGCGGGCAGGATGATGCTGCGGTGCAGCACCGACATGATGGCGACCGGCCACAGCGCCGACCGCAGGATGCTCGCCGCGCTCGGTGCGCCGGTGCGGGGACGGAATGCGGCCATTACCTTTTCGCGCGCGCCGGTCCTGGTCGTCACCAGGGCACCGTACCGCGATGGCCCGCCCGAACTGTCAGGCGGGACAGTACGTGTCGGTCCCCGGCAACTTGCCGCTCTTGAGGTAGCCGATCAGCGGCGGCACCGCGCACGGTGAATAGATGCTGGCGCCGTGGCCGATGCCCTGCCACATCACTCGCTTGCTCGCCGCGTTGGCGTTGATGATGGTGGCCGCGGTGGCGGCGATCCCCTCGCTGCCGACGATCGGGTCGTTCTGCACGCCCGCCAACAGGACGTCGACCTTGAGGTTCTTCGGTGCCGGCTGCGGCGAACCGGTGGGCCAGTGCACGCATTTCACCAAGTTCAGGGCGGCGACGGTGCCGAACTGCGGGTAGAGCTTCCCCCACGCGACGACGAGCTCGCGCACCCGGTCGGGGGTCGGCCGGTTGATCGCGTCGCTGCAGGTGTTGACGAACTGGCCGTCGGAGTCTTGCGCGGTGTCGGCGCGGTTGATCAGGCTGGTCAGCTGGCCGGTGTCGCCGGAGCGGGCGGCGGCCAGCGCGCCGGCCAGGCTGGTGGTGGCCGGGACGCGGCCGCCGGAGGGAAAGCCCAGCGCGACGGTGATGGCGCTGGCGACTTCGGCAACCGACGCCCCGGCGGGCCCCCTGCCGGCGCGGGCGTCGGACAGCAGCGCGCTGACGGCGCCCTTCGGGTCGGGACCCAGCGGGCAGTTCACCGCGACGCACTGGGCGGCGAACGCGTCGAGGGCGGCCTGCTGGCCTTTGACCTGCTGCTCGGCGGCCGCTTCGGCGCTGACGCCCAGCGCGACCGGGGAGTCGAGGATCAGCCGCGCGACCTTGTCCGGCCGCGACGCGGCGTAGGTCAGCGCGACCTGGGCGCCGTTGCCGATGCCGACGAGCGCCAGGGCGGGCACGTCCCAGAGGCTGCGCAGCCGCTCGATGTCGGACGCGGCGTGGGAGTTGTCGTAGGCCGAGGCGCCCGGCGCGATGGCGTCGGTGCAGTTGGTGGTGGCGGTGTTGGCGACGTCGGAGAGGTTGGCGACCGGGTCGTCGCCGCTCTGGAACTGCGCCTGGTCCCGCATCTCCTGCCGGTCGAGGCGGTCGCGGCAGTCGATGGGGCTCGACATCCCGATGCCGCGGCGGTCGACGGCGACGACGGGGTGGGTCTGCAGCACGTCGGCGCCCGCCCCGGCGACCCACACCGGCAGCTGGGTCGACGACGGCAGGTCGGAGCCGGTGGTGAAGACGAGCGGGCCGGCATCGCGGGGCGTCTGGTTCGACCGGGCGCGGACGACCCCGATGGTCAGGGTCCCGGACCCGCCGTTGACCGGGTCGAGATCGGTGTCGTAGGTCGCGCAGTCGAGCTGGACGCCGGGGGCCGGGCGCACCGCCGCGTCGTTGAAGACCTGCGCGGTGCAGTCGTGCCAGGGCAGGTCGTTCTTGGGCGCCGCGATCGGGGGCGGGCCGCTCGGCGGCGGCTTCGCCGGGGGCACGCCCTGGGGGCGGGCGCCGGAATCGGTGGCAAAGCGCGGGTTCGCGGCGAGGCCGGGGACGCAGCCGGCCAACACCGGGGTCATCGCCAAGCAGGCCGCCACCAGGAGGGTGGCGCGCGTGATCTGCCGACTCATGCCGACCACAGTAGCCGTGGCTTCCTCAGGCCTTGATGTATCGGGCGTAGAGGTAGCCCGCGTCGTCGGTCAGGACGTGGGCGCAGCGCATGCGGGTGAGCAGCTGGCCCGGGCCCGACGCGATGCGCCCGGCCGCGCCGCCGACGACGAAGGGCGCAATGGTCAGGCACAGCTCGTCGAGCAGCCCGCGCTGCACGAATGAGCCCAGCAGCGTCGGCCCGCCTTCGGTCAGGATGCGGCGCATGCCCCGCTCGGCGAGGGTGGCCAGCATGGCGGCCTCGTCGACCTGGCCGGGATCGTCGGCGGAGCAGTCCAGCACGTCGCACAGCCCGCTCAGCAGCCGGCGGGTTTGCTCGACGGCCGTCGTGCAGGTGAGCACCAGCGGCGCCACCTCGGTCCGGGTGAACACCGCCATGTCCCGGTCGAGGCGACCCGACTTGGTGACGATCGCCAGCGGCGGGATCTCGCTCTGCCCGCTTGCCTGCCGCCGCTGGCGGGCCGGGACGGCGAGCTGCGCGCCGGAGTAGCCCTCGATTCGCACGGTGCCGGCGCCGACGACGATGACGTCGGCGAGCTCCCGCAGCAGGGTGAAGATGAGCCGGTCGCCGGGCCCGCCCATGGCCCCGCTGGTCCCGTCGGCGGTGGCGCCCCCGTCGACGCTGCTGATGAAGTTGGCCCGCACCCAGGTGCCGCTCCGCTCCGGGTAGGCGTAGAGCTCGGGCAGCGCGGCCTCGTCGAGCGCCCGCGCCGACCCGAGCTGCGTGAGCGGCGCGTCGGGGTTGCTCGCGCTCACCGCCCGACCTCGCGCACCATGACGTAGTCGTTCTCGAGTTCGCCGCCCACCTGGAAGGTCCGGGTGCCGCTGATCGCGAACCCGCTCTTGGCGTAAAAACGTTGTGCGCGTTGGTTTTGCTGGTTGACGCCCAGCCACAGGCGGCACGTGCCCCAGCGCTCGGCGGTGGCGACGGCGAGGTCCATCAGCGCCGCCGCGACTCCCGCGCCGTGGCAGTCGGGCAGCACGTACATCTTGGACAGCTCGGCGGTGTCGTCTTCGTTCCCGCGAATGAGCATGGCGTAGCCCACTATTCGGTCTTCGTGCCGCGCGGTGAGGATCGCTCGCCGCGGATCGGCCAGGTACTCGGCGAACCGGGCGGCCGACAGATTGGCGTCCACGAACGCCGCGATGTCAGCCGGATCGACCCTGGCCGGACACGCCAGCGGAAACGTCTGCGCGGCGACGTCGGCCAGTTCTTCGGCGCAATCCGCCGCGGCGACGTGGACGACGGGTGTCAGAGATTCCACTGCGCGAGGTGATAACCCGTCTTCTTGTCCAGCAGGACGACGTTGGAAACGGGGTCGCGGTAGGCGTCCCAGTAGACCTCGCCGCGCACGACCGCCCCGTTCGGGGCGTTGACCAGGACGTTGTCCAGCGCGTCGGGCGCGTCGGACGCGCGCGGCTTGTAGGCGTCGGCGAACGGTGTCACGCCGGTGAAGCTGAAGTCGCTCGCCATGATGAACGGGTTGGGCACCCGGACGGCGTGGACCACGACGTCCGCGCGCTCGACGGTGCTTCCGGGGAACCCCTTGTAGGTGCCTTCGCGCGTGTAGCCGAATCCGGGCGGCGGGTCGCACGGGCCCACGCTGCTGACGGTGACGTCGGCGATATAGGTGCCGTTGTCCACGCGCAGCGTGTCACCGATGTGGCCGATCGGCGCGTCACCGGCGTGCGCGCGAGGACCGAAAGCCACGGCGGTCGCGGCGGCGAGCAGGACGGTGGACAGGACGATCAGCCAGCGGTGCATCTTCGCCTCCTGTGCACGGGACCTTCGCATGATCGCACACGGGGTCAGCCGTCCGCACCCGCCGCCTTGCCGCCGGCGAGGGATTGCAGCGCGGCGATCAGGTCCGCGTCCAGGCGGTCCTTGTCGACACCGGACCGGTGCAGGGGTCCGGCATCGTCTTCGGATTCGAGCAGCGCCAGCAGGAGGTGTTCGGTGCCGATGTAGTTGTGGCCGAGGCGAAGTGCCTCCCGGAACGTCAGCTCGAGCACCTTGCGCGCCGGGCCGCTGAACGGGATGAGCTCGGGCGGTTCCCCGGCCCCCGGGGGGAGCGTCACCGCGGCGCGCAAAGCCTCGGTGTCCGCGCTTTGCCGGCGCAGCAACACCGTTGCCAGCGCGGCGGGATCGCTGAGCACCCCCAGCAGCAGATGGTCCGGGGTGATCTCGCTGTTGGCGGCCGCGTGGGCGGCGTTCTGCGCCGCGACGACCGCGCCGCGCGCCCGCGGCGTGAAGCGGCCGAAGCCCTGATCGAAGTCCGGCGCGGTCGCATCGGCCCGGGGGACGAACCGCTTCTGGGCGGCCTGCTTGGTGACGCCCATGCTCTTGCCGATGTCGGTCCAGGAGGCGCCGGAGCGGCGCGCCTGGTCGACGAAGTGGCCGATCAGGTGGTCGGCGACGTCGCTCAGATGCTCGGCGGCCAGGACCGCGTCGGCGAGCTGGTCGAGGACGTCGCTGTGCACCCGCTTGATGGCGTTGATCAATTCGTCGAGGCGGACGGGGTATGCGATGCGGGTCGTTTCGGGCATGCGTCAACGGTAGGTTGACGCATCGTTGGTGTCAACCCGGGGTTGACGGCGCGGTCGCGGCGTCGTTGGAGATGCGCGGCGATCGCGGCTCTGAGACGATCGGTGGGCGATGAAACCCCTCATGGCGTTGGCCGCCTTTACCGCCGCAGCCGCCCTGACCGGCACGGCGGCGCCCGCGTACGCCGACGGCAACGACGACGCGTTCCTCGCCTCGCTGCAGGCCGCCGGGATCACCTATCAGGGCGCCGACCGGGTCATCGCGGCGGGCAAGTCGGTGTGCAAGATGGTCGGCCAGGGCAAGCCGATGGTGGACGTCGTCAAGGTCGTGCAGAACCTCAACCCCGGCCTGCACGGGGACAACGCCGCCCGGTTCACGGCGATCGCGGCCAATGTGTACTGCCCGCAGGCGCTGTCGGTGGTCACCGGCGCGAAGGCGGGCACGTGGCGATTAGCGGGTGCCCAGCCCAGCGACCGGTTGTCATCCGTTGTTTACAGCGGCGCTCCCGACGCGCGGGTGAACGAAACCTTTCCTAAACATTTCGTTCCTACGCTGCGGTGGTTGATGGCGGCCGCTTGGTGAGGACTCGACGTTGGACTTGCTCGAGGCGCGGGTGGTCGACCCGCTCAGCGCGGTCCTGAACGCGCACGTCCTCGTCTACCTGCTGATCGGTGCGGGAACCTATTTCACGGTGCGCACCCGATTCGTCCAAGTCCGGTATTTCGGCCGCATGTTTCGCCAGCTCCGCAGATCCCACCGCGAAGACGGCGGTATCTCGTCGTTTCAGGCCTTTTGCGTCGGCCTCGCGTCGCGGGTGGGCACCGGGAACATCGCCGGGGTCGCCATCGCGCTCACCGTCGGCGGCCCGGGCGCGATCTTCTGGATGTGGGTGGTGGCCGCCGTCGGCATGGCGACCGCGATGGTCGAGGCCACGCTCGCCCAGATGTTCAAGGTCCGCTCGGGCGACGGCTCGTTTCGCGGCGGCCCCGCGTTCTACATCCAGCGCGGGCTGCGCTCCCGGGCCGGCGGCATCTTCTTCTCGGTCCTGCTGGTGATCACCTTTTCGACCGCGTTCAACATGGTCGAGACCAACGCGATCAGCGGCGTGCTGAGGTCGTCGCACGGTGTCGGAATCGGTTGGACCACAGTGGTTTTGGCCGCGCTGGCGGCGCCGGTGCTGTTCGGCGGTGTGCGCCGGGTCGCGAAATTCGCCGAGATGGTGGTCCCGCTGGTGGCCGTCGTGTACGCCTTGCTCGCGCTGGCGATCGTCGCGGCCAACTTCGCCGCGCTCCCGGCGGTGATCCGGGAGATCATCGGGGGTGCGTTCGGAATCCGGCAAATGGCAGGCGGTTTCGCCGGCGGCATCGCCACCGCGATGTTCACCGGGGTGAAGCGGGGCCTGTTCGCCTGCGAGGCGGGGATGGGCAGCTCGCCGAACATCGCCGGCACCGCGACGGTGTCACACCCGGTGGAGCAGGGCCTGATCCAGTCGTTCGCCGTGTTCGTCGACACCATGGTGATCTGCACGGCGACGGCGTTCATCGTGATGATGTCCGGTCCCGCCGTTTACGATCCGGCCCACTTGGGCTCGGTGGCCGGTGCCAGCCTCACGGAGTCGGCGATCGCCGCCGGCCTGGGCTCGTGGACCACGGGACTGATGACCGCGGTCGTCTTCGCCTTCGGGTTCGCCTCGGTGCTGAGCAACTACGTGATCGCCGAGGCCAACGTGTTCTTCCTGGGCGGCCGCCGGGTGGCGACCCACGCGCTCAAGGTCGTGACCCTGCTGGCGATCATGGTCGGCGCGATGTCCACGCTCACGCTGGTCTGGGCGCTGGCCGACCTGACGATGGCACTGATGGCCATCGTGAACCTGGTCGCGATCTGCCTGCTGGGCAAGTGGGCGTTTGCGGCCCTGCGCGATTACCACCGGCAGGCCGCCCGGGGCGAACACCCGGTTTTCGTGGCCAGTGCGGCGCGGCTGCCCGGAGTGCTCGGCGGCGACGTGTGGGAGGCGCCGGAGCGCCGGCAGGTCGGCGCGCTGCCCGGGTCGCTGCGGATGCGCAGGCCGCTGCCGCGGCTCTCGCGGGCCCCGGCCGCGTAACCGGCCCGGCCACGGCAATACGCTGTGGCGATGCGCGTCGAACTCGGGCCGCTGAGCGGCGCCGCCGTGGCGCAGACCTGGCACCTGGACCTGGCCGCGATGACGGTGATGGTCGTGGCGGCCGGCGGGTATGCGTGGGGTTACGGACGCGCTCGGGGCTCGCAGCGACCGGTCGGGCCGGCGCAGGCGGCGTGCTTCGGGGTGGGTATCGCGCTGTGGCTGGTGGCGACCGTCAGCGCGATCGGCGCGTATGCGTATGTCCTGTTCTGGGTTCGGGCGCTGCAGGTTCTGCTCCTGCTCTACGTCGCCCCGTTCTTTCTTGCGCTGGGCAAGCCGGTCACCGTGGTGCGCGCGGCGGTGGGCCCGGCGGGTCGCGAGCGCATCGACCGCTTCTTGGCGACCCGCGTCGCGCGGGCACTGGCCCACCCGCTGACGACGTCACTGGCGATGCTCGGGGCGCCGTGGCTGCTGTACCTGACGCCCTGGTACACCGCGGCCCTGCGCGACGAATGGATCGGCGCGCCCACCCGAATCCTGTTGGTAGCGGTCGGCTTCGGATACTTCTATGCTCGCCTGCAGGCGGATCCAGTGCCGCGCAGGTTCCCCCAGCTGCTGTCGCTGCTGATCACCGTCGCGGAGGCGCTCGGCGACGGTGTGCTGGGCCTGGTGCTCTGGCAGGGCTCGCTGATCGGCGAGGGGTACTACGCGGATCTGCACCGGTCCTGGGGGCCCGGTCAGCGGCTGGATCAGACGATCGGCGCGGGCGTGCTGTGGATCCTCGGCGACCTGGTCGGCTGGCCTTTCGTGCTGGTGCTGATGCGCGCGCTGTCCCGCGACGAGAAGGCGCACGCGGTGGAGGTCGACGCCGAGCTGGATGCGGCCGAAGCCATCGAAAGCGAAAGCGAAAGCGAGCTGCGCCGTCCGGGTTGTGGTGGGAGAACGACCCGGAATTGCGCGAGCGGTTCCGTAGGCGCTGACCCTGACGTGCTAAGCTAGACCGCGCGGCCCTCGATGATGCTGAACCGCGACCCGGTGTCCACCACGCCGACCATCCGAAAACCGGCTTCCTCGAACAGGCGGCGGTATTCGCTCGCCGTGCGTTCGCGGCCGTCGTTGATCACCAGCATCTCCATGTCGACCCACTTGCCGATCGGTGCGCCGTCGCCCTCCGCGATGACCGTCTCGACGAGCAGCAGCGCGGTGCCGGGTGCCGCGGCCGACCGCACGTTGCGCAGGATCTGCATCGCCTGCGCGTCGTCCCAGTCGTGGACGATGTGCTTGAGGACGTAGGCGTCGCCGCCGGGCGGGACGCTGTCGAAGAACGAGCCTTCTTCCAGCCGAACCCGTTCTGCCACCTGGCTTTCCCGCAGCAGCGGTGACGCCCCGGCGATCACCTCGGGCATGTCGTACAGGACGCCCTGGGCGTTCGGGGTCGCGTTGAGGATCGCGGCCAGCAGGCGACCATGACCGCCGCCGACGTCGACGATCGTGTGGTACGGCGTGAAGTCGTAGGTGGCGACGACGGGTCCGATCGACGCCCCGGACAGGCCC
The DNA here is from genome assembly GCA_963824505.1 of uncultured Actinomycetota bacterium. Lineage (GTDB taxonomy): Bacteria > Actinomycetota > Actinomycetes > Mycobacteriales > Mycobacteriaceae > Mycobacterium. Next base: position 5,168 of record CAWGPS010000018.1, on the reverse strand, counting down.
GTCATCGCGTCGTTGAAGATCTGCGCGAACTCCGGCTCGTCGCCCAGGTACTCGAAGAAGCTTTTGCCGCGCAGCGCCGGGACGCGCGAGCAGCCCGATCTGATCGCGTCCGTCAGCGAGCTCCAATGTTCCCGGTGCTGTCGTGAACCGACGAAGCGCGCCATCGCGGCCATCGAGACCGGGGCGTCGGAGCGAAGCACGTCGGCCGCCGGGTTCAATTCGTAGCGGCCGTCGTCGCGTTGGGCGAAGATGCCCGTGCTGATCAGGGCGCGCAACAGCCTGGCCAGCGCGTCCGCATCGGCCCCGACCCGGCCGGCCAGTTCGTCGATCGACAGCGGTCCGGCGGCGAGCGCGTCCGCCACGCGGAGATCGGCGGCGGCGGTAATGCCCTGCGACACCCACGCGGCGAGAACCAGCTGCTGGATGGCTTCCGCCGGGTTTGCGGCGTGTCCGTCGGATGGGTTCGGGTCGTGGGTCACGGTCCGCCTTTGTTGTCGGTGGCTTTGCTTTTGAAACGACGCCACGGAGTCTCGCACGGACCGGCGATCGATTTCCAAGCCGGCCGGTACCGTGTCGGCGGGCGGAGCGAGAGGATGAGCGTTGAGAAAAGGACTGACCGCTGGCACCACGCTGGTCGGCGCGACCGGCTTGGCGGGCTGGGTCGCCGCGCGGAGGATGGCCGCCCGGATCCAGCGCAACGCGGACCCGTTTCCGCGCGAACGGCTCCTCGTGGAGCCCGAGGGCGAGCGGGTCGCGATCACCCGCCCCGACGGGACCGTGCTCAACGCGCTGGCGGCCGGAAGCGGGCCCGCGGTGATCCTGGTGCACGGGTATACCGCCAACCTGCTCGAGTGGAATTTCGTGTGGGAGGAGTTGCAGGCCCGCGGTTTTCGCGTCATCGCGTTCGACCAGCGCGGCCACGGGGCGTCGACCCTGGGCTCGGACGGCGTCGGATCGGCGCCCATGGCGGCCGATCTGGCCGCCGTCGCAGAGCATTTCGACGTCCGCGGCGGCGTCGTCGTCGGGCACTCGATGGGCGGTTTCGTCACCGTCCGGGCGGTGCTCGACCGCCCCGAGCTGGCGGGGCGGCTCCGCGGGCTGGTGCTGTTCGCGACCTGGGCGGGCCGCATCCTGGACGAGGCGCCGCAGAACCGGTTGCAGATTCCGCTGATGCAAACCGGAATCCTGCAACGGCTGGTCCGGAACAAGACGGTTGCGGTGCTGTTCGGCGCCGCCCAGTGCGGGGCGCGCCCGTCCCCGGCGATGATCTCGGTGTTCATGGAGTTCTTCAACCGGCACATGGACGAACACGGACCGCTGCTGCCGATCGTGCGGGCCTTCTCCCGCGAGGACCGCTACCCGCGGCTGGGAGAGATCGCGATACCGACCGTGGTGATGGTCGGCACCGCCGATCGCACCACGCCACCGAGCCATTCGCGCCGGCTCGCCGAGGGCATACCCGGCGCGCGGCTGGTCGCGGTCCCCGACGCCGGGCACCTGCTGAACTGGGAGGGCGCCGACGAGCTGATCGAGGTGGTCGAGTCCTTGCGCGCTTAGCGGGCGGCCCGCGCCGTCCAGGTGAAGTTGTGCATCTCGGGAATTTCGGGCGCCAGTGCGGCGGCGACGTCGCGGCCGATCTGGTCGGCCGCCGCCAGGGGGGTGCCGGGGTCGAGGAAGCCCTCGACCTCGACGCGCAGGGTGCGCCCCGTCCAGCGGGCCCGGGCGTGCGCGTGCGTGACACCGGGGACGGCGGCGGCGACGGCTTCGGCAGTCGTGATGATGTCGGGGTCGACGCCGTCGAGCAGGCGATGCGCGATGTCGGCGGTCACCTCCCAGCCGACGTGGCAGATGAATCCGGTGACGGCGATGCCGGCGACCGCGTCGGCCCAGCCCCACCCGAGGGCCACGCCGATCAGCCCCAGCATGGCCCCGGCCGAGGACAGCGCGTCCAGCCAGGAGTGCTTGGCGTCGGCCACCATGGTCGCCGAGCGGATCCGGCGGCCGACCGTCAGCTTGTACCGCGCCACCAGCTGGTTGCCGGCGATGCCGACGGCCGCCGCCGCGATGCCCCAGCCCACGTGACCGGTTCCGCCGTGCCGCAGCAGTTTGGTGACGCTCTCGAATCCGGCGAAAAGGGCGCTCGCCCAGATCACCACGGCAACACCCAGGCCGGCGAGATCCTCGGCGCGTTCGTAGCCGTAGGGATAGCGCTCGGTGGGGATCTTGCGCGAGGCGCGGAAGCCGACGAAGACCAGGATGCTCGTCGACACATCCGACAGGTTGTGCAGCGCGTCGCCCAGCAGCGCGACCGACCCGGAGACCACCGCGATGGCCAGCTCGATGAGACCCGTCAGCGCCAGTCCGACGGCGCTGACGGCGATGGCACGGTTGGCCTGGCGGCGCTCTCCGGCGTCGTCGACCGCGGTTTCGAGGGGGAAGCCGGCTGCCGGGTCCCGGACTCCGCTGATGACATGCATGCGCCAAGCATGCCGCGCCGGTGCGGTGGCACTCAACCGCGCCCACCCGACGCGGCGTCGCGCCGCCTTGCTACGGTCACCCGGGTCGCAGCGTCGCGCCTGCATGGACGGGTACGCATCACCAGCAGTGAGGCTCTTCGCCGATGAAGTTTGTGCTGGCGGCCTACGGGAGCCGGGGCGACGTCGAGCCCTGCGCGGCCGTCGGTCGGGAGCTGCTTGCCCGCGGTCACGACGTGCGTATGGCGGCCCCGCCCGACAGGCTGGGTTTGGCCGAGGTGGCCGGGCTGCCCGCGGTCGCCTACGGCGCCGACACGCGCGAGCAGCTGGACGCTGCCGCGAACTTCGTCCACCAGGTTGAGAATCCGATGGGCGCGCTGCACCAGGTGATGGAGCAGCTCAACCGGACCTGGGCGGCGAAAACCGAGACGCTCACCTCGCTGGCCGACGGCGCCGACCTGCTGCTGGCGGGGATGAACGAGCAGGAGCTCGCCGCCAATGTTGCGGAGTACCACGGCATCCCGCTGGCCGCGCTGCACTTCTTCCCGGCGCAGATCATCACCTCGGGGTTGCTGTATTCCAGCATGATGCTGGGCGCTGCGAATGCGCAGCGCCGCGGACTCGGCTTGGCGGAGGTGACCGAGGCGCCGGCAGCGTCACTGGAGATCCAGGGCTACGAAGAGTTCTGCCTGCCCGGTTTGGCGGCCCCGTGGGGCGACGCGGCCGCGCGGCGGCCCTTCGTCGGCGCGTTGACGCTGGAGTTGCCGACCGACCACGACGAGGAGGTCTCGTCGTGGATCGCCGCGGGAACGCCGCCGATCTGTTTCAGCTTCGGCAGCACGCCGATCGGGTCTCCGCCGGACATGGCCGCCATGATCGGCGCGGCGTGTGCGCAGCTGGGGGAGCGGGCGCTGATCAGCAGCGGCGCCAACGACTTCAGCGGCGCCCCGCGCTACGAGCACGTCAAGGTGGTGCCGGCGCTGAACCACGCCGCCGTCCTCCCGGCGTGCCGCGCGGTCGTCCACCATGGCGGCGCCGGCGCCACGGCCGCGAGTATGCGGGCGGGCATCCCCAGCCTGATCCTGTGGATCTGGCTCGATCAGCCGGTGTGGGCCGCCGCGCTCGAACGACTCGAAACCGGCATCGGTCGGCAATTCTCGGCGGCGACCCCAGAATCACTGGTCGCCGACCTCGGCAGCATCCTTACTCCCCGATACGCCACGCGTGCCCGCGAGCTGGCCGCCCAGATGACCCCAGCGGCGCAAAGCGCCGCCAAGGCGGCGGATCTCCTGGAGGCATTGGCGGCCCGCGCGTAGCGTCGTCACGCGCTGGCCGTCGGCTACTCGCCGTCGCCGGGCGGCGGGGCGCGTCGGAAGCAGTCGGGATAGGCCAGGACCGCGCTCGAGGTGAGTTGCAGTGTGTCGCTCATGCTTGCTCCCATCCGCGCCGACATCTGCTGATTCACCTGCTCGGCCGACTCGCCCATCTGGAACAGCCGGCAGGTCTCGTGGGCGTTGCGCAGCGCCACCTCCGGGTTCGTGATCGTGTAGCCCAATGACCGCATCCTGTCGAGGAATTGCTGGTCGTCGGCGCTGTCGACGTCGGACGGTGTCACCCTCTTCAGTGACCGGGTCGGCGCTGTTGGGGTGACCGGCACCCGGACCGTCACGGTCGTCGGGGTCGCCGGAACGGTGACCGTGGGTGGTGCTTGGACGGTGACGGTCGTGGGGGATGCCTGCACGGTGACCGTCGACGTGGCGGGCGGCGCCACCAGGGAGGTCTGCACCACCACCGACTCATGCTGTGCCGCGGGTTCCGTCGCCCAGGTGGCGCGATGCGTCAGCATCACCATCAGCCCGCCGATGCTGATGAGGAGTGCCAGCGCGATCGCGCACCCGGCCACCAGCAACGCGCGACCCCACGCGGAATCCCAGGAATGGCGGTTGAGCAGGACAGTGTCTGCCGCCTCGTCACCGAGTGACCACGCCAGGTCCGGGGCAGGATCGCTCGCCGGCGGCACGAAGGTGGTTTCGGCGTGATCGGCCGCAGCGGTGGGCGGTAGGTCGTCGGCGTTCGCGTCGTCGGTCATGGTGGTTCTCCTGTCCGACTGGAGTCTGCACCGGGGCACCGACAAGGTTCGGCGGGAAGGGTTACGGCACGAACCGGTCGGCTACGAACGCGGTGTAGCAGAATCCCTGCCGGGTCCGCAGGAAGGTGACCTCGGCGACCGCTCGTCGATTGGGCGACGGCGCTGTTTCGCCAGATCCCACCGACCCGCGTGACCGACTACTGCCTGGCGGCCTGATCTCCCGCCGACACAACTTCGTAGCTGAAGGACCACTCCAAGTCGGCGCCGTGTTCACCGCCCACCGGATGGCTCTCGCCGAGTTGCAGGTCGACAACCCGGCCCTTCCTGGCTTTCCTTTGCGCCTTCTGCATCGCCAGCGCCTCGACATGGAATTTGGGCAAGCGTTGCGGCGCCGTGATCTTGTCGTGGCGCACCTCGGGTTGGCCGGTCATGCTTACCACCCTGCCCAACGCTCGCCGTCGCGAAACCACCGGGGGAGCCAAGGCAGGAAACGGGGCCGTCGCCGCGGCCGATGTCACGTCACTTCTGGCTCACGCGGCGGAGTTGGAGGCGAAAACGAAATCCGAGCTGCGGTAATGCTGGTGCGCGATACTGGGATTGAACCA
>CAWGPS010000017.1:0-35579 GCA_963824505.1 uncultured Actinomycetota bacterium | reverse complement strand
AGTGACGTGACAGGCGTCTCGCCGGTAAGAGTGCTCCCTTGCTGGCGCTACGGACACCCGCCGGCGTCGTAAGCTTGCACCACCCGGCGGCCGGCTGCCCAACCGCACCGCAGGCCGAGGCACGCCGACGATGCCATCGTCCGCTCCTTTGAAGGACGTCGAAATATGAGTAACCTCCTCGGGCTGTCAGACGAGGTCTTCTACGCCGGCGAGCGAGCGGCGGGATTGGTCGCCCTGATGCAAGGGGTTTGGGTGTACAACCGCCCAATCGACATCGACGGTATCCGACGGTTCCATCGTCATCTTCAACACGGACTGTTGGCGCGCCGCATCGAAGGTTCCCCGTTGCCGTTCGGCAGACACCGCTGGGTTTCGGCCGGCCGCCAATCCGCCCTGGACATCGTCGCGACACCCCGGCGGCGCGAGGAATTCGGGGACTGGCTGGACTCCCAGGCCGCCAGAACCCTGAATCCCCGAAACGGACCCGAATGGTTCCTTGCTGTTCTGCCGTTCACCGACGGCGGCGCCGGCGTGAGTTTGGTGGTACCTCATTGCCTGATTGACGGGGTGGGCTTATGCCAGGCGCTGGCGGACGCGGCTTCCGGCCGTGACAACCCGGTCGACTTGCCCGCTGCCGGATCGCGACCATGGGGGCGAGCGCTGCGTGAGGATGTACGCCAAACCATCCGAGACATCCCCGGCATCAGCCGCGGCGTCGCCGTCGCTGCGAGATTGGCCTTGCGACGCCGCGCCCCGGCCGCGTCGCACGTCCGCCCTTCATCGAACTCGGCCCCGCCGGCCGCCGGAGCCGACGCGGCCATCACGCTGCCGACCGCAACGGTCTTCATCGATGCCGCGGAGTGGGATAACCGCGCCGGGGCGCTCGGGGGGACCAGCAATGCGCTGCTTGCCGGATTGGCCGCGCGACTCGCCCATCACCTGGGGCGGGTCACCGCCGACGGCTCGGCCACCCTGACGATGCCCATCAGCGAGCGAATCGAAGGTGATACCCGCGCCAACGCGATCAGGGATGTCGTCATCACCGTCGACCCGGTAGCCGCGATGGCCGACCTTCGCGAGATTCGGGCCGCAACCAAGCGAGCGCTATCCCGTCCGCACGACGCCCCCGACGATCGAATCGCCCTCCTGCCCCTCGTTCCCTTGATGCCGCACTGGCTCATCAGGCGAACGATCGGCCTCGCTGCCGGCAGCCCCACCAGGGCGGACTCATCCAATCTCGGCGTCATGAACCCGGCGGTCTATTGCCCGGATGGCGCAAACGCCGACCTTTTTGCGATCAGAAATCTGGCTGTGGGGGCGAGCAAGACCATCATGCACCGCACCGGTGGGGTGTTCTCGGTATTTTCGGGAATAGCTCGCAAGCACGTCTTCGTCTCGGTCCTCGCTTATCAGCCGGGCCGCCCCAACTCCAACGAGGAATTGCGAGCACACCTTTCCAGCGCCCTCAGCGATTACTCCCTCCGCGCTACCGCGGCTTGGCAATGACTGCGGCCCGACGCGGGCAGGCGCATTGAGCGCTCCTGAATGCGCCGGTTGCTGCCGGGCGATCGTTTCGCTGCGCGACTGCTAGACCACGTGTAAATTTCCGACACGAGAAGGCACTCACTCACCACGAATTCACCTCGTGGATTCGGTGACAGTTAACCGGCGGTGGGCCATTTGACCCGTGCAGGACGGGATGGCGAGAGAGTCACCAAGCGCGCGCCTGCCACCGGGTGCGGTTGCCTCTCCGCGCCGACATTAGCCTTGCTCATCGGGCGTTTTGGTGCGCGACCGATGCAATGCGGTGGAGTGGGTCCCGCGCTACGGTGCGTTATGACCCGCCGACCCGGCGCGCCGCCGGCAGTGCCCCGCGGCAAATGGCGCAGAGGAGGGGGCGGCGCACCGACGCCCCCGGCGGGCGTGCATCGACGCCCCTCCCGCGGGCCACGCACGGTCGGTTTGCTCCCCCAGTCGTCCACGGTGGGGCTCATCCACCAATCGCCGCACTCCGGCGATGCGCCGGCGACGAAGGCTTCGCCGGCCAGGCAGGAAGGGGCAACCCCATGACAACCGCCGAAGATCTCACGCGGGAGGCACCCGCATTTGCGGTAGTCGGCTACGCGTTGCGGTTCCCGACCGCACTGGATGCGGACGAATTCTGGGATGTGCTGCAGCAAGGCCGCGATGCCGTGTCCGAGATTCCCGCCGACCGCTGGAACCTCGATGAGTATTTCGACCCGGATCCTGACGCACCGGGAAAATTCGCCACCCGCCGCGCCGGACTCCTCGGGGAAATAGATGGCTTCGACGCGCCGTTCTTCGGGGTATCGACGCGCGAGGCCGTATTCATGGACCCGCAGCATCGCCTGTTGCTGGAGACGGCATGGCACGCGGTAGAGCATTCCGGCACGGCACCGACGGCCCTGGCGGGGAGCAGAACCGGTGTATTCATCGGCATATCGACGCAGGACTATCTCACCCTGCTGACGAAAGAACTGAGCCTCGAAGACATTGAGGCCTACCTGGCGATCGGCACCTCGCCCGCCGCGGCGGCGGGACGGATCAGCTATCGATTGGGCTTGGAAGGCCCCGCAGTATCCGTCGACACCGCCTGCAGCTCATCGCTGGTCGCGGTCCACCAGGCGTGCCAGGCACTGCGCCTCGAGGAGTGCGACCTCGCACTGGTCGGCGGTGTCAACCTGCTCATCAGCCCGGCGACAATGATCAACTTCTCCCGAGCCCACATGCTTTCGCCCGACGGCCGTTGCAAGACGTTCGACGCGGACGCCGACGGCTATGTGCGCGGAGAGGGCTGCGGCGTCGCCGTGGTGAAGCGGCTCGCCGACGCCATCCGCGACGGGGACCGCATCCGAGCCGTCATTCGAGGCAGCGCCGTGAACCAGGATGGCGCATCAGGCGGTATCACGGTGCCGAACGGCACCGCCCAGCAACGGGTCATCGCCGAAGCGCTCCAGCGCGCCGGTGTGGCACCCGGCGACGTCGACTACCTCGAGGCTCACGGCACCGGGACTTCGCTGGGCGACCCGATCGAAATCCAGGCTGCCGGCCAGGTATTCGGCGCCGGACGCGACGCAGGCCGACCCCTGCTGGTCGGGTCGGTGAAGACCAATATCGGCCACCTGGAAGCGAGCGCGGGAATCGCCGGCCTGATCAAGGTGATCCTGTCGCTCGAGAAGGAGGAACTGCCGAAGCACTTGCACTTCCGGAAGCCGTCGCCGCACATCCCGTGGGATCAGCTTCCCGTGCGCGTCGTGGCGGAAGCCCTCCCCTGGCGACGCAATAGCCGAGCACGCGTGGCGGGCATCAGCTCCTTCGGTTTCACCGGGACAAACGCCCACATCGTCATCGAGGAGGCGCCGCTGCCACTGGACACGGGCGGTCGGGCCGAGCAGGCGGCGGGCGAAAGTCTGCATGTGCTGCCCTTGTCGGCGCGCACCCCGGCCGCGTTGACCGAGATGGCTCACCGGTACCGCGACTGGTGGGACGCCCACCCCGAAGCCGAGCTCGCGCAGGTTTGCCTGACCGCCGGTGCGGGGCGATCCCACTTTGAGCACCGGGCGGCATTGGTAGTGAGTTCGGTGGCATCGGCGACGGAGTTACTCGAGGCAATCGTCGATGATCGCCCGGCGCCCGGTCTGCTACGGGGAATGTGCAACGACCCGCCTAAGACGGCGTGGCTCTTCCCGGGGCAGGGAAGCCAGTACGTCGGCATGGCTCGGGGGTTGTTCGACACCGAGGCCGTTTTCCGGGATGCAATGACGCGCTGCGCTGACGCCGTCGCCGAGATTCTCGAAATACCGCTACTCGATGCCATTTTCGATGGCGACGACGACACCTTGCGGCACACCTCCTACGCTCAACCCGCCCTGTTCGCGGTGGAAGTGGGCCTAGCGAAGCTCTGGCAGTCGTGGGGCATCGAGCCCCAGATCGTGCTGGGCCACAGCGTGGGCCAGTACTCGGCGGCGTGCGTCGCGGGCGTGTTCAGCTTGGAGGACGGCGCGAGGCTGATGGCCCAGCGCGGCAGGCTCTTCGGCAACTTACCCGAGGGCGGAAGGATGATCGCCGCCTTCACCGCTGCCGAGCGGGCGAAAGACTGCATCGGCAGCTTTCCCCGCCTGTCGGTGGCGGCGTACAACGGCGTCAACACCGTGCTATCCGGGCCGGTCGAGGACCTGGAGCAGGTAATAGCCGAATTGGCGAGCGAGGACATCCGCTGCGAATGGCTGGACACCAGCCATGCCTTTCACTCCGCTCTGCTCGATCCGGCACTCGACGAATTTGAGGCGTATGCGACCCGTTTGAAGTTCAGCTCCCCGCAACTCACGTTGGTGTGCAACCGGACTGGCGCGGTCGTCCCGAGGAACGTCCAATTAGACGGTCCCTACTGGCGGGGACACGCGCGCCAGCCAGTCGATTTCGCCGGCAGTTTGCGCACCCTCGCAGAGCTCGGCTGTGAGCTTCTGATCGAAGTCGGGCCGCAGCCGGTGCTCAGCGCCGCCGCCCTGCGGGCCTGGCCCGACGCCGACACCAGACCGGAGGCGATCGCATCGTTGCGGCGCAAGGGCTCCGACCACCGTCAGATCAGGGAGGCCCTGGGGGCCGCCTTCGTGGCCGGCCACCGTCCCGACTTCGCGAAAATTCAACAGCCCGGAAGCCGAAAGGTCGACCTACCAGGCTATCCCTTTCAGCACCAGAAGTATTGGTGCGAAAAAGATCGCTCTCACTCCGCCCCGACGGAAGCCGTGCGCACCGAGACGGTCCGCCTACTCGAAGACGGTCAGATCGAGGAACTCGCCACGCTGATCAGCGATCCGAGCCATCACGAAGTTGCCATAGGGTTACTGAGAAACCTGGCCGATCAACATAACTGGCAACGATCCACGGTAGCCATCGCGGATGCCCGCTACCAGATAGATTGGGACGACTCGCCTGGCGCGCCGCTCGATCTCGCGACCGGTGCGGATTCCATCTGGTTGCTCATCACCGATGATCCGCCAACCATCGCTCCTCTCGTCGATGTGCTGACGGCGCACGAATTAAACTACCGGGTACTGGATTTGCCGAAATCCGACGCCGACGAGGAACGACTTCAATCGGCATTTCGCACCGCCGCATCGGAGAAGCGCGCGGTGCGCGTCTTACATCTCGCCGGCCTCGAACCGGACGGCGCCGTGTCTACCCAATCACTGAAGCGGCTGCAACGCCACGTTGTACCTGGAACTCAACGATTGATTCGTGCGGCCGCCAACTGCGGCCTCGAACTCACTGTCTGGCTGATAACCCAGAACGCACAGCATGTCACGGACCAGGATCCGATCTCACCGGTGCAGTCGTGCCTCTGGGGCCTGGGCCGCACCGCCGCGTCCGAAGCCTCGAAGCTATGGGGTGGACTGGCGGATCTGTCCACGGGGGGCGCCGACGAGTGGCGCGGCCTGATCGGCCACATCCTGTCGGCACCGGCAAGCGAAGATCAAATCGCCGTCCGCGATGACAAAGTGTACGTTGCGCGGCTCTCTCGAAATGCCGAGACCCCTCCCAATGCTCCCCTCGAACTACGCAGCGAGGCAACCTATCTCGTGACCGGAGGACTAGGGACGATCGGCCTCGACATTGCCGAGTACCTGGCCGCCCACGGTGCTCGGCAGCTGGTGCTGATCGGGCGGCGGCCACCAAGTGACCCGGCGCAGAGTCGCATCGACGCGATCCACACACAGCATGGGTGCCGGGTCCACATACTCCAGGGAGATGTCGCCGACAGGGGCGACGTCACCCGGATGCTCTCGCAGGTGCGCACCCAACTGCCGCCGCTGGCGGGTATCGTCCATGCGGCAGGGGAATTCGGTCCCGGGCAGTTGCTTACGCTCGACCACACCGGTGTGGAACGCGTGCTCGCGGGAAAGGTCTGGGGCGGCTGGTACTTGAGCCAAGCCGCGGTCGGCCTGCACCTGGACTTTTTCCTCAGCACCTCGTCGATCGGTGCGGTGTGGACCACCAGGGGCTGGTTTGCCTACGCGGCGGCCAACGCCTTCCTCGACGGGTTGGCGTGGTGGCAACGTCAGCGCGGCATCCCCGGCACCGCCGTCGCCCTGGGACTGTGGCCAACGGGAATGGGTGACAAGGAATCGAGACGCGCAATGGATCTGGTCGGGGTCCGGACGCTTGCGCCCGCTGAGGCCCTGGAAGGAATTGCCCAGCTCATCACCACCGCCGCACCATACGGGATTATCGCAAGGATCGACTGGCAGCGATTTCTTCCGATCCAACAGATGCAGCGCGAGCGGTCGTTCCTGGCGCACATCGAGCGCGAATTGCCTGCGGGCGCAACCCAACCGGTGTCGGCCGTAACGACGCCGTTGATCGACGAGCTCAGAGCCGCTCCGATCCGGCAGCGGAAGGCTTTGGTTCTGGATTTTCTGCGGAACGCCGTAGCGGAGGTGACAAAGATCAATCGCGCGGAAATCCGCGACGAGGTCGGGCTTTTCGAGCTCGGCCTCGATTCCCTGATGACCGTGGAGCTGCAACGAAAGCTGGAAAGTGGCTTCGGCAGGCAGCTACCGGTGACGATGGCGCTGGATCATCCACGCCTCAGTGAGGCCGCGGAATACTTGCTGAACGACGTCCTCGGTCTCAGTGAGCGGGCGCCGGTCGAGCCCGAATCGCCCACCACATGGCATGCCGATGAGCCGATCGCCATCCTCGGGATGTCATGCCGTTTCCCTGGCGCGCCGGACCTCGACGCGTTCTGGGACCTGCTGGCCAGCGGTGTGGACGCGATCCGGGAGATCCCGGATGACCGGTTCGACATCAACGAATACTACGACCCCGATCCCGATGCGGCGAGCAAGATCTACACCCGCTGCGGCGGCTTCCTCGACGACATCGCCGGATTCGATCCGGAGTTCTTCGGCATCTCCCCGCGCGAAGCGGTGTGGATCGACCCCCAGCAGCGGCTCGTGCTCGAAGCGGCGTGGGAGGCCCTGGAGCGCGCCGGCTATTCGCCTGCCGGAATGCGGGGCAAAAGATGTGGCGTCTACACCGGTGTCGGACTCAACGAATACACCCACGTGTTGTCCAATAGCGCATTGGAGCGCATCGAGGCCCACTTCGGCACGGGAAACGCGACCAGCGTCATCGCGGGCCGGGTCGCGTTCGCGCTCGGCCTGGAGGGCCCGGCGGTCGCCGTCGACACCGCATGCAGTTCGTCGCTGGTTGCCATCCATCAGGCATGCCAGGCATTGCACACCGGCGACTGCGACCTGGCGTTGGCCGGGGGGGTGAACGTCCTGCTCAGCCCGGTGAGCAGCATCGCCGCCTCACGCGCGAAGATGCTCTCCCCCGACGGGCGTTGCAAGACCTTCGATGCCGCCGCTGACGGCTACGTGCGCAGCGAAGGCTGCGGGATGATTGTCCTCAAGAGGCTCAGCGATGCGGTGCGCGACGGGGACGACATCCGGGCTGTCATCCGCGGCACCGCCGTGAATCAGGACGGTGCGTCGGGTGCACTGACGGTGCCGAACGGAGGCGCCCAGCAGCGGGTGATCACGGCGGCCTTATCTCGTGCCGGTGTGGCCGGACGGGACGTCGATTATCTGGAGGCGCACGGAACCGGGACCGCGCTCGGTGACCCCATCGAGGTCCAGGCCGCCGCCACCACCTATGGTGCCGGGCGGGATCGGGATCAACCGTTACTGATCGGCTCGGTGAAAACCAACGTCGGCCATCTCGAGTCGGCCGCGGGCGTCGCCGGCCTCATCAAGATCGTGCTCTCGCTCGAGCACGAAACAATTCCGCAGAGCCTGCATTTCCGCAATCCGTCGCCCCATATTCCGTGGGGTGGTCTGCCGGTGCGTGTGGTCGATCAGCCGCTCCCCTGGCGGCGCAACGGCAGGCCGAGACGCGCGGGAGTGAGCTCATTCGGATTCTCCGGCACGAACGCACACGCGGTGATCGAGGAGGCGCCGCAGAACGCAGCGGACGAGCCGGAGGACTCAGACGCCTCGCGCGATGGGGCGGCCGTCGTGCTGCCACTGTCCGCGCGCTCGGCGCAGGCGTTGACCGCCTTGGCGCGCCGCTACTCGGACTGGCTTGATGCGCATCCGCAAGCCGCTCTCGCCGACGTGTCCTTCACCGCCGGGGTCGCCCGCTCGCACTTCGAGCACCGGGCCGCGCTGGTGGTCGATTCGGTGCAACAAGCGCGAGACCTGCTGGCCGCACTCGCTGAGAACAATCCGGGTTCGGCGACGTTTCGCGGCGTGTGCGGTGACCCTCCGAAGACGGCGTGGTTGTTCACCGGGCAGGGCAGCCAGTACGCGGGGATGGCGCGCGAGTTGTTCGATGCCGAGCCCGTGTTCACCGAAACCGTGACACGGTGCGCGGACGCCGTCGACGGGATGCTGCCCCGCCCGCTCCTGGAGGTCATCTTCGGCAGCGAAGCCGAAACCGGCGAGACGTTGCGGCACACCAGTTTCGCCCAGCCCGCGTTGTTCGCGGTCGAGATGGGTCTCGCTCGCCTGTGGCAGTCGTGGGGCATCGAACCCGACGTGGTGCTGGGGCACAGCGTCGGTCAGTATGCTGCTGCGTGCGTGGCCGGGGTGTTCGGCCTCGAGGAGGGGGCTCGGTTACTCGCCCACCGAGGCATTCTGTTCGGCAGCCTGCCCGAAGGCGGCCGGATGATGGCGATATTCGCCGACGCCGGTCAGGTGGATGGTGTGGCCGCGAATTTCCTTCGCGTTTCGATTGCTGCGTACAACGGATCCAACACGGTGCTCTCAGGGCCGGCCGCAGACCTGGAGCAGATCGCTGCCGCCTGCGCGGGGGAGGAAATCCGCTGCATCTGGCTGGAAACCAGTCATGCCTTCCATTCCGAGTTGCTCGAGCCGGTGCTAGCGGACTTCGAATCGTTTGCGGCGCAGGTACAGTACGCCACACCGACCTTGCCGCTGGTCTGCAATCGCAGCGGCGCGGTCCTAACTACGGCAACCCCACTGGACGCGGAGTATTGGCGACGGCACTCTCGGCAGCCGGTGCAGTTCGCCGAGAGCGTCCGCACCGTGGCGGAGCTGGGCTGCTCGGTGCTGATGGAGATCGGCCCCCAACCGGTCTTGACGAGCACCGCGCTGCAGGTCTGGCCGGAATACTCGGCCGCGCCGTGTGTGATTGCCTGCCTGCGCAAGGGTGCAGACGCCCGCCGCCAGACAGCGGAAGCATTGGCGGCTGCCTATGTCGCCGGCCATCGGCCCGACTTCGCCGCGCCACACCGCGGCCGGAAACGCAAGATCGACCTTCCGACCTACCCGTTCCAGCACCGGCGCTTCTGGCCGAAGACCACCGGAATGCTCACCGGCGGGGGCGCCGGGTCGGGAATCCTCGGCAGCGCTAAGGATCTGGCCTCCGGCGATGCCGTCTACACCAGTCGGCTGTCCGTCAACACCCAACCCTGGTTGTCCGATCACGTCATTTACGGCACGGTGGTCGTTCCGGGGGCGACGTATGCGGCGATGGCCCTCGCCGCGGCGGGTACGCCGGCACGGGTGCACGAAATCTACTTTTATGAACCAATCATTCTCGCCGGCAGAGAGTCTCGTGAAGTGCAGCTGAGCTTGCACCCGAACGCCGACGGCCGCGGTCGAACGTTCAGGGTGCACAGCCGGCCCTACGGCGACAGCGACGCCGAATGGTCACTCAACGCCGAGGGCACCGTCGTCACCGACGTTGACGACGAGCCGGATTCCTGTGCCGACGATTCCATCGATGCCGTCTGCGAACGGTTGAGCCGCACGCAACCGCAGCAGCTGTTCGACGCTTTCGCCGACAATGAGCTGGCCTGGGGCCCCACCTGGTCCACATCCCTGAGGTCGCTGTGGGTAGACGCAGGCGAGGCGGTGGGCGATATCGCTGTCGGCCCAGAACTCGCCGAACAACTCGGCAGCGAGCCGGTCCATCCGGTCGTGCTCGACCTGTGCACGGGAGTCGCCGGCGCCGCGCTGCTGGCGGTCGCCGAAAACGCCAACGCGCCCACCGACCTTTTCCTGCCGCTGCGCTACGGGCAGGTGGTGCTGCGCGACCGAATGCCTCAACGGTTCTACTGCCATGCGCGCTGGCAGTCCGGTGGCGCCGACAGTGAAACACAGTCATTCGACCTCGATTTCGTCGACCGAGACGGCCGCGCCCTCGGGGGCATTCGCCAATTCACGGTGAAACGCGCACCCAGGCAAGCACTCTTGCGCGGCCTTGGCGGCGACTCCACCCGCCTGCTGTACACCGTCAACTGGCGGGAAGTGCCGCTACCCGAACCCGAAAACTTTGCGGAGAACGCCAACGCCACTTGGCTCATCGGCGGGTTCGAGGAACTGGCCGACCACCTGCCCGGCGCCATCCAGGTCGGCGTCGCGCCGGATCCGGAGCAGTGGAAGCAGCTGTTGGCACAGGCTGAACAGCGCAGCGCGCCCGCGCGGGGCATCGTCTGGCGTGCCACGGGCGCACCGAAAACAGAGGAAACCGGTGCCGAATTTGCCGCCCGGCTCGAGGCCGCAGTCGCCGGCCTGCTCGCCGCCGTGCGCACGCTGCTGGAAAACGAGACGGTCAAACTCACCGACGGATTGTGGCTCATCACCGAACACGCAGTGGCCACCGAACCGAGCGAACCGGTCGACCCCGTGCAGGCGGGGCTCTGGGGCCTCGGACGCAGCATCATCGCCGAGCAGCCGGTGCTGCGCTGCAGGCTGGTCGACCATGACGGATCCGATGACGTCGTGCGCGCGCTGACCGACCTGCTGTCGACGCCTGCCGCCGAGCCCGAACTCGCATTGCGCCAAGGCAAGTTTCTGGTACCACGGCTGCTGCAATGGGCGCGCGGTGGACACCTCGCACTACCACGCGCGAACGACTACGTCTTAGCACCCAGCGAACGCGGCGCGATCGACAACCTGCATCTCGCCGCGGCCGATGTTGTCGCGCCCCCCGACGGCCATGTGCAAGTGCAGGTGGAAGCCGCCGGTCTCAACTTCCGCGATGTCCTCAACGTGCTGGATCTGTACCCCGGCGACCCGGGACCGGTCGGCGGTGACTTCTGCGGTGTCGTCACCGCAGTGGCACCCGACGTCGATGAATTCCACTGCGGCCAGGCAGTGTTCGGCGTCATGCCGGGATCGATGGCCAGCCGGGTCAATGTACCGGCGCAGTTGCTGGCGTGCGTACCCGACGATATCGACGCGACGGCGGCGGCGAGCACACCCACGGCGATGCTGACGGTGCTGCTCGCTTTCGACTGGGCGAACGTGGGGCCGGGCGATCGGGTGCTCATACATGCGGCGAGCGGTGGCGTCGGTCTGGCGGCTGTGCAACTGGCCCGCCTGCGCGGAGCCGTTGTCTTTGCCACCGCCAGCACCTACAAGCGCACCACACTGCGTGAGATGGGTGTCGATCATGTCTACGACTCACGCACTACCGAATTCGCCGATCAAATCATCACTGACACCGGAGGCACCGGGGTCGACGTGGTCATCAACAGCCTGACCAATGAAGGCTTCATCGCCGCAACGGTGCGGGCGACGGCGCACAACGGCCGGTTCGTCGAAATTGCCAAGCGGGACATCTGGACCCGCGAGCAGATGGCCGATGTCCGGCCCGACATCGACTACGAGATCCTCGCTTTGGACGTGCTCATGACGCAAGACCCGGACCGGATCCGCGCACTGCTCCGCCAAATATCGGACGGAATGGCCCGCGGCGAGTTGTCTCCCCTACCCGCGGAAATCTACCCGATGACGGAGGCGAAGGTGGCCTTCCGCCGCATGCAGCAGGCGCGGCATATCGGCAAGATCGTCCTTCAGATGCCGAAAGCGTTGCACGGGAAGGCAGACAGGAGCTATCTGATCACCGGCGGGCTCGGCGCGCTCGGCCTGCACACCGCGGCCTACCTTGCCCAGCTTGGCTGCGGCGACATCGTGTTGACCGGACGGCACGTTCCCGATGCGGAGGCCCAACAAACAATCGCCGACATCACCGACCGTTACCACTGCCGGATTCACGCATGGACGGCCGACGTCGGCGACGAGGCGCAGGTGACCGGAGTCCTGAGCAGGATCCGTGCCGAGCTTCCGCCACTCGCGGGCGTCGCGCACCTCGCGGGATTGCTTGCCGACGCACTGCTCGCACACCAGAGCGTGGAACGGTTCCGGGAGACTCTGCAACCAAAAGGGCTGGGCGCCTGGCATCTGCACCGCTTGACGAAAGACGACGAGCTGGACTTCTTCATCATGTACTCATCGGGCACGAGCGTGCTCGGCGCACCGGGACAGGCCAACTACGCCGCGGCCAACGCGGTGCTCGACGGTCTCGCCGCCTACCGGAAGGCGCTGGGGCTGCCGGCGACGAGCATCAACTGGGGTCCATGGGCGGACGGTGGCATGGCCAGTTCGGATGCTGCTCGCCTCAATCTCGGCGCGCGAGGTCTGATCCCGCTGCCACCCGGCACCGCGCTCAACGCGCTCGCCGAGGTTGTTTCGCACGGAATCGGCCAGGCCAGCGTGATCAAGGCCAACTGGCAGCGCGCCGCGAAACTCCTGGGCGCCGTCCGCCCACCGATCCTCGAATACGTTCTGCCCAGCGATATTTCGGCGGCACCCGTCAGCGGTACGTTGCTCCGGCAGCTGCAACAGGTGCCCGAGGCGCAGCTGGCCGGCTTCCTCACCGAACACCTGCAAAGCGAATTGCAGCAGTTCCTCGGACTCGCGCAACCACCCGCGGCCGCCAGTCGATTCCTTGAGCTGGGAATGGATTCACTGATGGCAGTCGAACTGCGCAACCGGCTGCTCGGCCAGTTCGGCAGCGCGTTGACGATCACCGCTACCGCGGTGTTCGATTATCCGACCATCGCCTCGTTCTCCGAGTACCTGGCCGGTCAGCTTTCGCAACTGGATGCGCAATCCGTGCCTGCGTCCGCCACCGGGCTACAGTAATCCGAGCAGTTGCAAGTCGGTGACGTACTTGACGATCATCGGCGCCGACACGTGGGGAATCCGGCCGTGCTTGCTATCTTGGCCGATCTTCGCCTCGTGCAACGCGGCTCGGAATCGGTCAGTCGAGACGGGGGGCCCCGGGCGCGGTGCCAGCGGCTGCAGATCAACCACTTGACGTAACGGCAACGTCCACCACAGCGAGTGCTGGCGCTGCCGATCCGGCAGGGCCCGCAGCTTCTCCTCGAACCGTCTTATCCACTCGTCGAAGCCGTCGATGCGCTCGACAGGGTAGCCCGCCTCGATCAGCCAGTCGACGTATTCATCGAGCCCGATGCCGTCGTCGTGCGGGTTCATCACGTGGTAAGTGTGAAAACCGTCGATCCCCCGGGGACCCAGCGCGACGATCGCCTCGGCGACAAACTCAACCGACAACCCGTCTAAGTGCGCACGTTGTCGATTGCCATCGCTGTCGAGCTGGTAGAAAGAGCGGGGCGCGACGCCGGTGGCCACCAGGCTCAGTACCAGCCTGGTGAACAGATCGCTCAGATTGAGTTGGCCCGCGTATGTGGTGCCCGCCAGGATCATTCCGGAGCGAAAGACGGCGACGGGAAGGCCGCACAAATCGTTGGCCTCGCGCAACAGCACCTCCCCGGCCCACTTGCTGTTGCCGTAGCCGTCGGTCAGGCGTCCGTCGTTGCTGCGAGTTGGGCTGACGACTCGGATGTCGGCCTCTTCGCTGAACGCCGACGGCTCGATCTGATCGCCCACGTTGGCCGTCGAGACGTATGCGTAGGTCTTCAGCTTCTCGGAGAGCGCCAGCCGGATCAGCTCGGCGGTGCCCACCACGTTGGGTTCGAACAGTTCGGTGTAGGGCAAGACGCCATTGACCACGGCTGCCGAGTCGACAATCAGATCGATGTTGCCGGCCAGCCGCTGCCACGCCTGGGAGTCCAGGCCCAAGAAGGGCTCTGCCTTGTCACCCGCGACGACCTCCAGATGGTCGGCCGCCAGCGCGTGGTAGTGCCTCAGCAGTTCCGGATCACCGCTGTCGAACGTTATGTTCAGCCTGCGGCGGGCGTCCTCGTCGGATTGTCCGCGGACCAGGCAGATCAGCTTGCCATCAACGGTTTTCATCTGCTCGAGCAGTCGCACCGCCAGGTAGCGACCGAGGAAACCGGTCGCGCCGGTCAACAGGACCGCGCGTACCACGCCGCTTGGGCGGGGAAGCGCCGGAGCCGCGCCGAGCGTCGAGTCGTCGATGAATTTGTCCAGCGTCAGGTCGCGGGCATGCAGCGTGCTGGTGTCGGTGCCGTGCACGGCCTCGAAGACGGCTGAGGCGGAGTGTTTACCCAGCTGCCGGCTCAGGTTTCGCACCGAGGGTGCTTCGAATAGGGTGCGGACGGTGAGGCCGGCGTCGAGGCCGGTGTTGATCGCGGCGACCAGACGCATCGCCAGCAGCGAGTCGCCGCCGAGGTCGAAGAAGGAATCGTCGACTCCGACCCGCGGCACGCCGAGGACCTGGGCATAGATTGCGGCCAAGACCTCCTCGGTGAGGGTGGCCGGGGCGCGGTAGCGATCCTCGTCCTGATACTCCGGTGCCGGCAACGCACGCGTGTCGAGCTTGCCGTTGAGGGTCAACGGCAGCGCTTGGACCACCACCACCGCGGCCGGCACCATGTAGGCCGGCAACCGCTCGGCCAGCGCAGCGCGGATCTGCGCCGGCTCAACAGCCCCCGTCACATACCCCACCAGACGCCGATCACCCGAACGGTCCTCCCGGACGATCACCACCGCCTGATCCACCCCGGCCATTGCGGCCAACACCGCACGCACCTCACCCAACTCGATGCGATACCCGCGAACCTTGACCTGTTCATCGGCGCGCCCCACATACTCCAACTGCCCATCGGCACGCCAGCGCACCAGATCCCCCGTCCGATACATCCGCCTTCCACAGCCCCCCACACCGCCGAACGGACACGCCACAAACCGCGACGCGGTCAACCCCGACCGCCCCCAATACCCCACCCCCACCCCGCCACCGGCCACATACAACTCCCCCACCACACCCACCGGCACCGGCCGCAACCACAGATCAAGGACAAACAATTCCGCACCCGACACCGGCAGACCGATGGGCGGCACAGCCGAATCCAGTTCCAAAGCACCGGTGATCGCGACATCGACAGTGGTCTCCGTTGGACCATACTCATTCATCAACGCGCCAACAGCGGCAGTTCGCTGCACAAGTTCTTTGGTACAAACCTCGCCGCCCACACTCAAAACCACCCCACCCAATCGACCGGGCGGCAACGCGGCCAACGCAGTAGGCGTGCACAAAGCATGCGTAACACCCTGCTGCACAATAAAATCCGCCAGCTCCTCACTCGGCAACGCCTGGTCATCACGGGGAATCACCGCAGTCGCTCCGGTCAACAACGCCGACCACAAATTCGCAACAGAAGCATCAAACGCCAACGGCGCAAGCTGCAAGACCCGACTCTCACCAGTGATCCCCAACCGCTCAACCCTCGTCCGCACAAGGTTCGCGATGCCCCCATGCGCCACAGCCACCCCCTTAGGAACCCCAGTGGTGCCCGAGGTGTACATCACATAAGCAATGTCGTCGGGCGCCGGCGGCGCCAACGCCGTCTCCGGACAACCACCAATGCGCGGATCACCGACCTCAACGACCACCACACCCAACCCGTCCACGCGATGCCGCAAACCAGCAGTAGTGATCACCGCCACCGGCGCGGCGTCCCCCAACATGAACGCAATCCGCGCCGCCGGCAGCCCCGGATCGATCGGCACATACACCGCCCCCGCCTTGAGCACCCCCAACACCGCCACCACAGCCTCAGCGGACCGCTCAAACAACACCGCCACACACCGCCCCCGACCCACCCCCTCACCAACCAACCAATGCGCCAACCGATTCGCAGCCCGCTCCAACTCCCCATACGTCATCGACTGGCCCTCACACCTCAGCGCCACCGCCTCGGGAACCCGCGCCACCTGAGCGGCAAACAACACCGGCACCGACACCGCCACACCAGACCCCACCCCACAACCAACCTCCCCCAACCACGCACGCTCACCCCCATCCACCACATCCACCGACGACAACCGCCGCCCCACATCCCCCACCACCGCCACCAACACCCGCTCCAAACGCTCGATCAGCTTTACGATGCTGGACGGGTCGAAGACGTCGGTGCGAAATTCCACCGTCCCAACGATTCCGGCAGGCTCACCCGCCGTCCCCCAGCGCTCAGCCAAGGAGAATGTCAGGTCCATGCGGGCGGCCCGAGTGTCCAGCGGCATCGGCGTGATCTGCAGATCGCCCAGCGTCATACCCGCCGTGGGCAGGTTTGATTGCCCAGGAAAGTTCTGCCATGCCAACATCACCTGCACCAGCGGGTGACGCGACAAAGACCGGTGGGGGTTGAGCCGCTGCACCAGCAGTTCGAACGGCACGTCTTGGTGCTCGTAGGCAGCGAGGCTCCGCCGTCGGACCTGGTCGAGTAGCTGCGCGAAGCTGGGATCACCGGTCAGGTCGACCCGCAGGACCAAGGTGTTCACGAAAAACCCGACTAAGTCCTCCAGCGCCGGGTCGAGGCGACCTGCGATGGGAAATGCCAGAGCCACGTCACTACAGGCGCCGATCTTGCCCAACAACACGGCCAACGCGGCCTGCACGACCATGAAGGTGGTCATATTGTGCGCGCGGGCAACCTGGACAACTTGCTGCTGCAGACCGGCGGGCCAGTCGACCGCGACGTTGGCGCCGCGGTAGTCGGCAACGGGCGGATACGGCCGGTCGGTGGGAAGCTCCAGCTGCTCGGGCATCCCGGCCAGACCGTCCTCCCAATAGGCAAGCTGTTCGGCCAGGCGGCTCCGGGCGTCCATCAGATCGCCGAATTGGGCGCGCTGCCACAGTGTGTAATCGACATACTGAACCGCCGGTGGCGCCCAGCCGGGGGGCCGCCCTGCGCACCGGCTGGCATATGCGATGCTCAGGTCCCGCATCAGCGGGGTGATCGACCAGCCGTCGGCCGCGATATGGTGCACCACTGCCACCAGCACGTGCTCATCGGTGCCGATGCGGAAAAGTCCTGCCCGAAAAGGGATCTGGTTCGCCAAGTCGAACCGTTGATGCGCCCAGGCGTCGATGGCCTCGCCCAGCCGACTTTCCGGCCAATCGGTGGCATCGATGACCCGCCAGCCAAAATCAGCCCGATCGAGCGGCACAACCACCTGTCGGGGTATTCCCTCGATCGCCGGGAAGGTCGTGCGCAGGCTCTCATGTCGGTTCGCCACGTCGGCCAGCGCGGCTTCCAATGCGTCGACGTCAAGGCGCCCATCCAGCCGTACCGATACCGCCATGTTGTAGACCCACGAGTGCCCCTGCAATTGGTCGATGAACCACAACCGTGTTTGGGCGAACGACAATGGGATCACCGCAGGCCGCTCGGCAGCCGTCAACGGCTCTCGCCTACGCTCAGCAGCCGCACCCAGGCGCGAGGACAACTCGGTAATCGAGGGTGCTTCGAATAGGGTGCGGACGGTGAGGCCGGCGTCGAGGCCGGTGTTGATCGCGGCGACCAGACGCATCGCCAGCAGCGAGTCGCCGCCGAGGTCGAAGAAGGAATCGTCGACTCCGACCCGCGGCACGCCGAGGACCTGGGCATAGATTGCGGCCAAGACCTCCTCGGTGAGGGTGGCCGGGGCGCGGTAGCGATCCTCGTCCTGATACTCCGGTGCCGGCAACGCACGCGTGTCGAGCTTGCCGTTGAGGGTCAACGGCAGCGCTTGGACCACCACCACCGCGGCCGGCACCATGTAGGCCGGCAACCGCTCGGCCAGCGCAGCGCGGATCTGCGCCGGCTCAACAGCCCCCGTCACATACCCCACCAGACGCCGATCACCCGAACGGTCCTCCCGGACGATCACCACCGCCTGATCCACCCCGGCCATTGCGGCCAACACCGCACGCACCTCACCCAACTCGATGCGATACCCGCGAACCTTGACCTGTTCATCGGCGCGCCCCACATACTCCAACTGCCCATCGGCACGCCAGCGCACCAGATCCCCCGTCCGATACATCCGCCTTCCACAGCCCCCCACACCGCCGAACGGACACGCCACAAACCGCGACGCGGTCAACCCCGACCGCCCCCAATACCCCACCCCCACCCCGCCACCGGCCACATACAACTCCCCCACCACACCCACCGGCACCGGCCGCAACCACAGATCAAGGACAAACAATTCCGCACCCGACACCGGCAGACCGATGGGCGGCACAGCCGAATCCAGTTCCAAAGCACCGGTGATCGCGACATCGACAGTGGTCTCCGTTGGACCATACTCATTCATCAACGCGCCAACAGCGGCAGTTCGCTGCACAAGTTCTTTGGTACAAACCTCGCCGCCCACACTCAAAACCACCCCACCCAATCGACCGGGCGGCAACGCGGCCAACGCAGTAGGCGTGCACAAAGCATGCGTAACACCCTGCTGCACAATAAAATCCGTCAGCTCCTCACTCGGCAACGCCTGGTCATCACGGGGAATCACCGCAGTCGCTCCGGTCAACAACGCCGACCACAAATTCGCAACAGAAGCATCAAACGCCAACGGCGCAAGCTGCAAGACCCGACTCTCACCAGTGATCCCCAACCGCTCAACCCTCGTCCGCACAAGGTTCGCGATGCCCCCATGCGCCACAGCCACCCCCTTAGGAACCCCAGTGGTGCCCGAGGTGTACATCACATAAGCAATGTCGTCGGGCGCCGGCGGCGCCAACGCCGTCTCCGGACAACCACCAATGCGCGGATCACCGACCTCAACGACCACCACACCCAACCCGTCCACGCGATGCCGCAAACCAGCAGTAGTGATCACCGCCACCGGCGCGGCGTCCCCCAACATGAACGCAATCCGCGCCGCCGGCAGCCCCGGATCGATCGGCACATACACCGCCCCCGCCTTGAGCACCCCCAACACCGCCACCACAGCCTCAGCGGACCGCTCAAACAACACCGCCACACACCGCCCCCGACCCACCCCCTCACCAACCAACCAATGCGCCAACCGATTCGCAGCCCGCTCCAACTCCCCATACGTCATCGACTGGCCCTCACACCTCAGCGCCACCGCCTCGGGAACCCGCGCCACCTGAGCGGCAAACAACACCGGCACCGACACCGCCACACCAGACCCCACCCCACAACCAACCTCCCCCAACCACGCACGCTCACCCCCATCCACCACATCCACCGACGACAACCGCCGCCCCACATCCCCCACCACCGCCACCAACACCCGCTCCAAACGCCTTGCCAGCTCGGTAACGTTGAAGTTCGAAAATGGCTGACCGAAGCCCACAGTGCCAAAACCAAGTTGGTCGCCGGCACCGGTGAAGACGAACCCGAAGCCCTCGACTACGCCGGGATTCGCATATGAACCCATTCCTTCCAAACCGCCGAAGTCAAAAGTGATCTTGGCGGGCAGAAAGTTGATGCTGACCCGGTCGGCTGGCTGTCCCGCGCCGCGGAGGCCAGCTCTGCGCTCGAGGTCATGCACGGGAAACCTTTGGTGCTGCAGCGCTTCTCGTATCCGGGCGTCAACATGGTGACAGAATTCTCGGACCGACGAGCGCGGCGAAACTTCAATCACCAAGGGGACGACCCCGGCGACCATGCCGGGAAGCCTCTTTGACGCCGGGCTGACCCTCCTGCTGACCGGGAAGTCGAGCACCACCTCCGGCCCCTCGGCGCACCACCAATGCACCAGGAATGCGCACGCCGCGGTGATGACCGACGATGGCGGCATATTCCACTGCTGCGCCAACTCGTTGACTCTGCGAAGGAGCGGCGAGTCGAGCCGGGTCGGTGTCGACGGCTGATGCGGGTCGCAATCACCATCCGATTGGGGGCAGCGGTGATGCGGTCCGCTCTCTCGCGAGATATTTCTGCTCCAATAGCCCTCATCTTCGAGATACTCTGCGGACCTTTCGTATTCCGATTCGTAGTCGATCAGGTCTCGCAGTGAACCAAAGAAGGCAGGAGGAACAACCGTGCCGGACACGATCGCCGAGTAGACAGTTGCAAGCCGATTGCCGAGGAGAGCAATACCGACGCCGTCTATGACGATGTGGTTACCGCAGGCAAACCAGTAGTACTCGTCACGCCACGTCTGAAATAGCGCGAACTTGAACAGCGGGCCGGTAAAAGCCATGGGCTCGCGTTGGATGGCCCCCGCCAACTTACGCGCCTCCTGGACGGGATGGGGCGAGGAGGTCAGATCATAGAAAGCCAATTCGACATTCGGGTATTCGATCGCCTTCTGAAATACGCGGCCGTCCGCCTCGAATATGGCCGCCCTAACCGGTTCGGCCTCCCGAACCACGTGTCGGATCGCCCTTTCGAGGGCGTCACGATCCAACGCGCCCTCGATTCTGGCGAGGAGGCCAAGCTGCCATTCCTCAGCCGAATAGCCCGCTTGGTGTGCAAGCCAAATGTCCAGCTGTCCCCGCGTCAGCGGGAATGCCCGGTCATCCCATTCCATTCGACTACCAACGGGTCACAAGAGGTCGGCCAGCCGCCTGCGGGCTGCCGCACCCACTCTAGGCGGTAGGTCACTCCACGTCCGTGCGAATTGGCACAGACACCCAAGGTCCGCTCCGCCGTGAACACCCGGCATTCCAGAGAATGGCCACAAAAGAGCCCGCAGGACCGAGTCTGTGGGTCAGGCGCCCTTCTCAAGAGGAACGTCACCATTTGGATACGGTGCGGTGCGGCGCGTGTCGTGTTCCGCCTCGCCCACTAACAATTGGGGCGGTCGGCTAGACACGAGTGCAGTAGGGGCTGTGCGGTGCTGCTGCACCAGTTGACATGGAGCGCCAATAACGAGGAGTCGACGTTGATGACGGTCTTTGATCGGTTCAACTTGAAAGTGGTTGCCACCGCCGGGTTGTGCGGAGCTGCCTTAGCGTTGAGCCCGGATGCGGCGGCAGCCCCGCTGAAAACCGGCGGGTATGCGTGCGTGCAGAGCCAGGCGGGCGACGTTGCCGCGCCGGAAGCCGGCGGGCCCCTGGTGGCGGGCGGCGAGGCCGCCGGCGGAGCGGCGGCGGCCGGCGGACCGGCGGGGGCAGGCATACCGCTGCCTGCCGCAGGGCCGGCACCCGCCGCCGGGCCGGCGCCCGCTGCAGGTCCGGCACCCGCTGCCGGGGTGTGCACGCAAAGCGCCCCGCTCACCCCGATGGCCGGTGTACCGCTGGTCGCGCCGGGTCCGGTGCCGGTGGTGCCGGCCGGCGCTCCGCTGATCGCCCTTGGGCCTCCGGTGCCTGCCGTCGCTCCCGTCCCGGCCGGTGCGCCGGTCCCGGTCGGCGCTCCCGTTCCCGTCGGCGCGCCAGTCCCGGTCGGCGCTCCCGTTCCCGTCGGCGCTCCGGTCCCGGTCGGTGCTCCCGTTCCCGTGGGCGCCCCGATCCCGGTCGGCGCTCCCGTTCCCGTCGGCGCCCCGATCCCGGTCGGCGCCCCGGTGGTGGCGCCGGTGCCGGCCGGTGCCCCGCTGATCGCGCTCGGGCCGGTGGTGGCCGGCGCTCCGATCGGGGCGCCGGTGCCCGCCGCCCCGATCATCGACATGGCCGGGACCGGCAAGGGTGCCCCCACGGGCCCGGCGCCGGCCGGCGGCCCGGTACCCGGTCAACCGGTGCCGGCCGGCCCCGCAAGCTGAGGCCGGACCACCCGAGCGTCCGACGCGTTCCCGGCGTCGACTGTGCGCTGACGGCATTCGGTGTGCAGCGACGGTGGCCCTTCCCGGCGTGTCGCCGCCCAGGCCGCACACCGCCCGGACCACCACTGCCCCTGCAGGCGGCCGGACGGGACACTCGACCCGCAGGGACTTCAAATCACTTCGGTACGAGCCGCTTCGGGCTCGCTCGCTTGGTCAGTCCTGCACGATATCGCTGTCGGGTCGCCGCAACCTCACGACAAGCCGCACCGTGAGCAGCATGCGCCAAGTGCAACGGACAGTGAAAGAGCCTGCAGGACAAGGCGTCGCGACGCGCTTGCGTCCCTACGCTAGCTGGGTGGGGCTTCCCAGAGCAGCGGTGGCTGCCGCCGCGGCGGTTGCTGCGCAGATTCCGGCGCTGATTCCTGCACGATCACCGGGTCGCCGACGTTGACCGTGTTGTAGTACCACTCGGCGTCCTCGGGGCTCAGGCTGATGCAGCCGTGGCTGACGTTGTCCAGCCCCATTGCATTGACCGCCCACGGAGCTGAATGCACGTAGAGGCCATGGTTGGTGATCCGGACGGCGTAATCCACCGGGATCCGGTACCCGTCGGGATCGTCGACGGGGATGCCGACGCTGCTCGAGTCCATGATCACAGTGCGTCGCTTGTCCAGGACGGTGTAGGAGCCGACGGGCGTCGGGTACTCGGGCCTGCCCATCGAGGCCGGCAGCACGCCCTGTTCGCCGAAGTGGGGTCGGTGATGGGGCGCCGGCAATGACTGCGGCGGTCCCGCCTGTTGCCCGTCGATGGTCACGGTGAACGTGTGATCCGAGATGCTTGCCACACCCACGACCTCAGGGCCCGTGTGGAATTCGGTGGACAGGCCACCCACCGAGAGCTCCACAGTGCTGTGCGACGGCCAAAATCGGTCGGGAACCCACTGCACTACCTCGTTGTCGAGCCAGTCGAACTTGCCGGTCATCGGGGGCGTCGACGTGACGCGGACGGCCCGCTCGGCCGCGCGCCGGCCTGCCGGGTCGGCGATAGGCGCGCCGAACCGCACCGTCACCGGGTACGCCACGCCGACCACCTGGCCGCGCGCCGGCAGCACCGACGCGACGGCCGGCCCGTGCGACTGGATCGTCGCGGCTCGGCTGGCACCGGTCGGTCCCGCGACCACCGTCGCAGCCACCCCGACCAACGCAAAGACACCTCGCACAGCCGCCCGCATCGCCCCGATCCCTTTAACTGACACAGTTGCAATAGTGATGGTATGGCCGGGGTTAGAACTGGAAGCGTAAGGGCGCGTGGACAATTCGATCAAGTATTTGTCACTTTTTGGCCACTTCGAGACCGAACCGATTGCGTACCGGAATGCGCCACAGCGTGGGTGACGTCAGCGCCGCTTGCGGAGCCACCGCAGCGCCGCCTCGGCGGCGTAGTAACCACACAGCCCGTGGATGCCGGCGCCGGGCGGGGCGGACTGCGAGCACAGGTAGACGCCGGGCACGCCGGTCGCGTACGGGTCGACGGCGATGCGCGGCCGGAAGATCACCTGCAGCCCGTCGTTGGCGCCGCCGATGATGTCGCCGCCGATGAAATTGGGGTTGTAGGCCTCGAGTTCGGCGGTGCTCTTGCTGACGGTCGCGACGACGCGGTCGCGGAATCCCGGGGCGAACCGTTCGATCTGGCCGACGACGGCCGCGGTGGCGTCGCCGGTGTAGCCGAACGGCACGTGGGCGTAGGCCCAGATCGGGTTGATGGCGCCCGCCGAGCGGGAGGGGTCGGCCAGGTACTGCTGCCCGACGAGCACGAACGGCCGCGCGGGCATGCGTCCCTGCGCGCGTTGCCGTTCCGTGTCGGAGATCTCGGCGAACGCGCCGCCCAGGTGGACAGTGCCGGCACGCCCGCAGTCGGGGTTCGTCCATGGGACGTGGCCCTCGATGGCGAAGTCGACCTTGAACGCGGACGACCCCTCGCGGTAGCGCAGATACGAGCGCTTGATGCGGCCGGGCATCACGTCGCCGTAGATCTGCAGCGCCAGCCCCGGGCTGAGGTCGAGCATGACGAGGTCGGCGTCGGGGATGTCGCCGCGACCGGCGACCCGCACCCCGGTGCTCACCGTTCCACCGTGCTCCCGCAGGGCGGCGACCAGGGCCCGGGTGATCGAGCCGGAGCCGCCTTCGGCGACGGGCCACCCGTACCGGTGCCCGCTGGCCAGGATCATCAGCCCCAGCGATGCGGTCAGCGGCCGGTCCAGGCGGGTGAAGATGTGCGCGGCCGAGCCGCCGAACAACGCGCGCGCCTGCTCCGTGCGAAACCAGCGGGCCACCGCGGTGGCCGGGAGCAGCGCACGCGGCCCGAAACCCGCCAGGCGCAGGGGGTGCCGCGGGACGCTGAGCACGGGACGAAGCAGGTCCTCGGCCAGGGCGTCGAATCCCGCCGCCAGGCCCCCGAAGGCGCGGCGCCACCGGGTGGCGTCGGGCCCCATCCCGGCCGCGGTCCGGTCGATCGACTGATACAGCACGCCGGCGGTGCCGTCGTCGAGCGGATGCGCGCAGTCGATCTCCGGCCACTTCCATTCCAGGCCATAGCGTTGCAGGCCGATCTGCTTCCAGAACGGCGAGCCGACGCCCAGCGGGTGAAAGGCCGAGCAGTGGTCGTGGACGACGCCGGGCACCGTCAGCTCGCCGGACCGCGCTCCCCCGCCCACCGTGTCGCGAGCCTCCAGCACCTGCACGTCGACGCCGTTGCGGGCGAGCTGGATGGCCGCGGCCAGGCCATTGGGCCCGGCGCCGACGACGACCGCGGTGGTCATCGAGCGCCGCGCCGCATCGTGCGCGGCGGGTCGCCGCCGTCGATGACGTGCACCGGGAACTCGTCGCCGGGCTCCGGCCACGGCTGGCGGGTCAGCATGTCCTTGACGTCGACGTAACCATGCTCGATCACGCCGCTCTTGGCATCGACGATGCGATACCACTGCTTTTGGATGTGGATCGGCTGGCCTTCGAGGACGATGACGCGCACGTCGCCCTCCTCGAAGTGGCAGCGGCGCTGCACCGCCTCGACAAGCTGTTCGTTGTGCAGGTGCCCCTCGCCGAAGTTCCAGCCGACGAGCGGCCCGGCGACGATTTCGCCCTCGCGGATCTTGTAGGCGGATTCGTCAGCCTCTGCTCCCAGGGCGCGGGACAGCAGGGCGTTGAGCGCCCGCCCGTGGACGTGCATCGCGCGGAAGGCCGCGGTCTTGTCGGCCATGATCTCGGCGGTCTCCGGGTCGTAGAGCCGGGCCAGCTGATTGACGACGAGCGCGGAACTCTTGACGACGTCCTTGTCGATCTTTTCCTCGGCGCCCGCACGGAAGCACCACACGCTGCTGGCCCAGTTGCCGGCGTAGTACCGCATCGCGGGGAGGAACGAAATCTTCGCGGGGAACATGTTTCCCGCGATGACCACCGCGACCACCAGGAGCACCAGGGCCAGCAGCAGCGGGGAGCGAAGATCGGTGGCCCGGATCGCGCCGTAATGGCCGAAGAGATAGAAGAGCGAGAAGATGAAGAAGACGTTCCACTCCAACGGGACCCCCATCGGGAGGTTGGAAATGATGTTGAGGTGGAACAGCACCATGAACCCGATGAGGAACCACCGCCACGGGTGATCGCCGGCGAAGAACACCAGAACCGTCGGAACCAGGAATTCCGCGGTGGTGCCGCCGACGTGGGCCATCAGTTTCGGCAACACCGACGGCCGCAGGTCGTTGACATGGTCGAGGTAGAGCCGGTGCTTGATCGGGTTGAACAGCCGACCGCGCAGCAGCGCGTTGTTGCTCGTCATCACCGCCACCACGTAAGGGAAATGGTGGTTGAGCTTGGAAGTCGCTGCGCCCCACCACAAGCAGAGCATGATGAGCTTGAAAGCGGCGATCTGGTCGGCGAACGGGAAGAAGAACACCAATAGCTTCACCCAATAGTGTTCGGCGCGGGCGGCCAGGAAGATCGTCTTGTCACGCAGCCCCAGCACCGCCAGCGCGACGATCGTCGGCAGCACCCGCAGGGGGTCGACCAGACCCACGTCACCCGTCGCGGTCACCGGTCCGCCGTGACCGGGCGCCAACAACGCCCACACCCCACCGGCCAGCACGATGGCATACAGGCCGACGTCGAAGAAGGTGCGCGTGTCGCCGGCCGTGAACGGCACCTTTCCGGGCCACGCGGGCAGCCGAATGGTGTTGGGACGCAACCAGTACAGGAAGCCGCCGATCGGTGGCATGAAGCGCCCGGTCAGGGGGCCGGACCCGCAGCCGAAGCCGAGCACTTCGAAGAGCAGGGTGAAGATGATCACCTTCTGGTACACGATGGGTTGGGTCCACCAGTCGCCGATCCGGCCCAGCCCGCCCAGGCCGGGGGTGTACGAGACGATGGCGGCCGGGGCGGCGACGTACACCGCGATCTTCAGCAGGTACAGGAGGTAGACGGCGTACGGGGTGCCGAAGCCGTGTTCGGCCCAGTGCCGGGTGACCACCTGCAGTCGCGTGGCCCGGGGCAAGGTCGGCCAAGTCTCGCGGTCGACGTCGGGAAGCTCCGGTGTCATGAATCCCATGGTTCGCCTCCGCTAAAGGTGTAAACCAGTTGCCCGTCCAATGTATCGGCACGGCGAGGCGGGCGTACCCATATGATCGGCCTTGGTCAGCCAGGGGTTCGTGCGCTTCGCGAAATCGGTTGGAAGAGTGCGGAAATGAGCGTCGCTACCGCACGGCGGCCGGCGCCCGGTGGGGAAACCGCCGGCGCAGCCCGTCGATCATGCCGTCGAGGCTCTGGCGGTCCTGTTCCTCGCCCGACATCATCCGCCGGAAGACGCGAGCGCCCTCCGCGTCGCCTTTGGCTTCCGCGACGGCGATTGCCTTCCGGTATTCGTCGATCCGGCGGTCGCTGAGCCGGCGGTTCTGACTGAGCACGCGCACGAAGTACTCGGCCTGCAGTTGGTCGGCCGTGTCTGGCGCAGCGCCGGCGGGATGCTCGGCCGGTGCGTCCGTGACGGGCGCAGGGGCGGACGCGGGCGAAAGGACATGCAGGGACTGCGAGTGGACGGCCGCTCCGCGGGGCCTTCCGGCGCGCCGGTCACGACCGCCATTCGACCCGCGCACGGCGACCGAGGTCGCGCCGCCCTCGTGAGAGAAACCTGCCAGGTCCATCGGGGTCTCCCTCGGTCGCGGTGGGCATCGGGCCCGGTAACAATAACGCCGGTGGGGGGCCGCCACCATAGGGTCGAGCGAAAAATCCCCCGGCTGCCAGGCCCGACAGCGAAAAATCCGCCCGACAAGTGACCGGAAACACTATGCCCGCGCGCCGGGGCCCGGTCGCTACCATCAAACCGACGCGGCGAAGGAACCCAGCCGGAGCCCAAGGGGAGGAACGTGAGCGACAAGCCCGACACCGGGGACATCGACAAATTCGATCCCGGCCTGACCCGGCGCATGGTGGGCGTGATGCGCCCGATCTTGAAGACGTACTTCCGCTCCGAGGTGCGGGGCCTGGATTCCTTCCCGCCCGGCGGAGTGCTGGTCGTCGGCAATCACTCCGGTGGGATGTTCCCGATGGACGTCCCGATCTTCAGCGTCGACTTCTACCAGAAGTTCGGCTACGACCGGCCCGTGTACACCCTCAGCCACGACATCCTCATGGCCGGTCCGTCCGGACAACTGCTCCGCCGCACCGGGTACATCCGGGCCACCAGGCAGAACGCGGCCAAAGCCCTGCGCTCCGGCGGTGTCGTGATCGTCTTCCCCGGCGGCGACTACGACGCGTACCGGCCCACCTTCGCCGAGAACGTCATCGACTTCAACGGCCGCAAGGGCTACGTCAAGACGGCCGTCGAAGCCGGCGTACCCATCGTGCCCGCGGTGTCCGTCGGCGGCCAGCAGACGCAGCTGTACCTGTCCCGCGGGACCTGGCTCGCCGAGCGCCTCGGCGTCAAGCGACTGCTGCGCAGCGACATCCTGCCCGTGTCGTTCGGCTTCCCGTTCGGCTTCAGCGCCGTCATCCCGCCCAACGTGCCGCTGCCCACCAAAATCGTGACTCGGGTGCTCGAGCCGATCGACATCACGGCGCGTTTCGGCGACGACCCGGACGTCGACGAGGTCGACGAGCACGTGCGGTCGGTGATGCAGCGGGCCCTCGACGAGCTGGCCGCCAAGCGCCGCTTCCCGGTCCTGGGCTGAGCGATGGCATCGCGTCTCGGCCAGGCTGCCGGCATCGTCTCGACCATGAGGCGGGCCGGGGTGATCGCGCCGATGCGACCCGACCGCTATGTAAAGATCGCCGCGGCCATGCGCCGCGAGGGCCTCGGCATGACCAGCGGCTTCGCGGCCGCGGCCCAGCGCTGCCCGGAGCGCCCCGGCCTGATCGACGAACACGGCACGCTGACCTGGCGGCAGCTCGACGAGCGGATCAACGCGTTCGCCGCGGCGCTGCAGCGCTTGCCCGGTGGGCAACCGCGGGCAGTCGGGGTGATGTGCCGCAACCACCGCGGTTTCGTCGAGGCGGTGGTGGCGGCCAACCGGATCGGCTCCGACGTCGTCCTGCTCAATACCTCGTTCGCCGGGCCGGCGCTGGCCGAAGTGGTCAACCGCGAAGGAGTCGACGCCGTCGTCTACGACGAGGAGTTCACCGAGACGGTGGACCGCGCGCTGGCCGACAAGCCGGCGGCCACCCGAATCGTGGCCTGGGCCGAGGGTCCGCACGAACTGACCGTCGATCAGCTCATTACCGACCATGGTGGCCACCAGCCCCGGCGCGGCGGTCGCAAGGGCAGGATGATCCTGCTCACCTCCGGCACCACCGGAACGCCCAAGGGCGCCAACCAGACCGGGGGCAACGCCGGAATCGGCACGCTCAAGGCGATCCTGGACCGCACGCCGTGGCGGGCCGAGGAAACCGTCGTGATCGTCGCACCGATGTTCCACGCCTGGGGCTTCTCGCAGCTGATCTTCGCCGCGTCGATGGCCTGCACGGTGGTAACCCGCCGCAAATTCGACCCCGAGGCGACGCTGGATCTCATCGACCGCCACCAGGCGACCGGCCTCGCCGTGGTGCCGGTGATGTTCGACCGCATCATGGAACTGCCCGACGATGTGCGAAAGCGCTACCGCTGCAAGTCGTTACGATTCGCCGCCGCGTCCGGATCCCGGATGCGCCCCGACGTAGTCACCGCGTTCATGGACGAATTCGGCGATGTGATCTACAACAACTACAACGCCACCGAGGCCGGCATGATCGCCACCGCCACCCCGCGGGACCTGCGGGCGGCGCCCGAGACCGCGGGACGTCCCGCCGACGGCACCGAAATCCGAATCCTGGACCAGGAATTCAACGAGCTGCCCACGGGCGAGGTGGGCACGATCTACGTCCGCAACGATACCCAGTTCGAGGGCTACACCTCAGGCGCCACAAAGGACTTTCACGACGGGTTCATGTCGTCGGGCGATGTCGGCTACCTGGATGCCGACGGGCGACTGTTCGTCGTCGGCCGCGACGACGAGATGATCGTCTCCGGCGGCGAGAACGTCTACCCCATCGAGGTGGAGAAGACCCTGGCCGCGCACCCGGACGTGGCCGAGGCGGCGGTGATCGGCGTGGACGACGCGCAGTACGGCCAGCGGCTGGCCGCGTTCGTGGTGCTCGCCGCGGGCCGGTCGGCGACGCCCGACGCCCTCAAGCAACACGTTCGGGACAACCTGGCCAACTACAAAGTGCCCCGCGAGATCGCGATCGTCGAGGAACTGCCCCGCGGCAACACCGGCAAGATACTGCGCAACGAGCTGCATGCGCGGGTGGGCGGCCCATGAAGTTCCAGCGCCTCGAACGGCTCGCGCGGCTGCGCCGGGCGGTGTCCACTCCGCGACCGCTGACCCGCGCCGCGCTCGAGTTGCTCAACGCCGCCAACGGATTACATCCGATCACCCGGAATCCCTACGCGTCGGTGCTGGTCTTCTGGTTCGGCTGGCCGACCTCCGAGGTGCCGGTCCTCTACGCCACCGCCTCCGCTCTGGACGCCGTGCGTCGCGGCCGACGCGGCGACTTCGCCGGGCGGAAGGGAAAGGTGGCGCTGGCGCTGACGGCCGCCTCGTGGCCGATCCTGGCCATGATCCGGTACCGCGCGGTGACAACCCCGGGCCCGGTGCTGGAGGCCGGGCTGACCGAACAGCT
This sequence comes from uncultured Actinomycetota bacterium, assembly GCA_963824505.1. Lineage (GTDB taxonomy): Bacteria > Actinomycetota > Actinomycetes > Mycobacteriales > Mycobacteriaceae > Mycobacterium. The sequence continues at coordinate 5,649 of CAWGPS010000017.1, read as the reverse complement.
CGGGCCCGATTACGCCGACGAGCTGGCCGCCCTGCCCACCGGGCCGACCCGCTCCCAAGATAGCGTCCGGCGCAATCCGCCGCTGCGCACCACCATGGCCCGGCGACGCTTCGTCGACAAGCAGAACATCGTGTCCTACGGCCCGCACGGGCGCGCGAACCTGGCCGACATCTGGCGCCGCAGCGACCTGCCCCGGGACGGCAAGGCGCCGGTGCTGCTGCAGGTGCCCGGCGGCGCGTGGATGATCGGGTGGCGCCGCCCGCAGGCGTATCCGTTGATGGGCCACCTGGTTTCGCGCGGCTGGGTGTGCGTTTCGATGAACTACCGGGTATCCCCGTGGCACACCTGGCCCGATCACATCGTCGACGTCAAGCGCGCGCTGGCCTGGGTCAAGGAGAACATCGCCCGCTACGGCGGCGACCCGTGCTTCGTGGCGATCACCGGCGGGTCGGCCGGCGGGCATCTGTCCGCGCTGGCCGCCCTCACCGCGGGCGACCCCAAGTTCCAGCCGGGGTTCGAGGAGGCCGACACGTCGGTGGTGGCGGCCGTCCCGTTCTACGGGCGCTACGACTGGTATTCCACGGACGCCGACGGTCGCGCCCAATTCGTCGAGGTGCTCGAACGGCTGGTGGTGAAGCGCAAATTCGACACGCACCGGCACATCTACCTCGACGCCTCGCCGATCCGGTATGTAGGGCCCGACGCGCCACCGTTTTTCGTCCTGCACGGAGCCGACGACTCCCTCATCCCGGTCACCGAAGCCCGCGAGTTCGTCGAAGAACTGCGCGCCGCGTCGAAGTCCCCGGTCGCCTACGCCGAGTTGCCCTACGCCCAGCACGCATTCGACATCTTCGGTTCGCCCCGCGCGCACCAGTCCGCCGAGGCGGTGGCGCGGTTCCTGTCCTGGGTGTACGCGACCACCTATTCGAACGAGCGCCGCCGCGACGGAACCCGCGACTGAACGTCAGCGCCGGGTAGAGCGGCGCCGCGACCGAGTCGCTTGCCGCAGCGCCGCAGCGGCGGTTTCCAGTTCGATCAGCGCCGGGTCGATCAGGTCGGCCATCTCGTCGACGTCGTTGGCCACCTGCGGGGTCGTTACGAATCCGAAGTCGAGATAGTCGGTGTAGGAGAAACAGGTGATGTTGAGCGCCACGTCCATCACCGGCGGGCCGAGCGGCACCAGCGAGTCCAGCTTCGCGCCGGCCATGTAAAGCGGGAACGGCGGCCCCGGCACGTTGGACACCACCAGGTTGATGGGCGCCAGGTTTCGCGACAGCCCGGTGGCCGTGTACGCGCGCGCGGCCAGGTGCAGCAGGCCCGGCGGGGTGGTCTCGGTGAGCCCCATGATCTGGTGCGCCGACAACGCCTTGGCCATCTCCTTGGCGCTCTGCGTGCTGGCGTGGATGGCCAGCAGCCGCTCGCCGGGGTCTTTGATGTCGGTGGCCAGGGACGCGGTCATCGAGCTGATCTGGTTGCCGACGTCGTCCTTGTTGTCGTCGCTGCGCGTCGACACCGGGATCTGCGCGATCAGCGGCTTCTGCGGCAGCTCCCCGCGCTTTTGCAGATACTCCCGCACGGCGCCGGCCACCAGCGCGAGCACCACGTCGTTGAGCTTCACGCCGAAGGCGGTCTTGACGGCCTTGACCCGGGCCAGCTCGACGCGGCTTGCGCTGATCCGGCGGTGGGGGGACACCGGGGCGTTGAACCGGGTCGCGGGCCCCTCGAAGAAGTGCGGCGGCCTGCTGCGCAGGCCGAGAGTGGCGATCTGCTGGCGCACCGTCTGCTCGAGCAGTCGGGCGATGCGGAAGGGGGTCATGATCCCGACGTTGATCAAAGCTCCGATCGCCCGTCGTTCAAAGCTCGGCAGCTTCGATCCCGCCAGCGATCCCACCGTGTCGTGCTGGGCCGGCCGCGGTTCCGGCGTGACGTCGAGCATGATCTCACCCAGTCCGGCGCCGGAGACCCCGTCGACGATGGCGTGGTGCATCTTGGTCAGCGTCGCGACCCGGCCGCCCTCGACGCCCTCGATGACCCACAGTTCCCACAGGGGACGAGACCGATCCAGCTTGTAGGACATCAGCCGGCCGACCAGCTCCTCGAGTTCGCGGCGCCCGCCGGGCGCGGGAACGGCGATGCGCCGGATGTGAAAGTCCGGGTCGAGTTCCTCGTCCTCGACGAACCACGGCCGGTCCAGCCCCAGCGGCGCCCCGGTGACCTTCCAGCGCAGCTGCGGCAACTCCGGCAGCCGCTCGATGAGCAGTTCGCGGAGCCGGGCGAAGCTGTACTCGGGCGCGTCAGTCGGGTCGGCGATCGCCAACGCACCCACGTGCATGTGCCAACCGGAAGTTTCTGCCGACCAAAACGCCGCGTCGACGCTCGAAAGCCGTTTCATGCCCTGACCGTAGCCCTCGATCAGGCGTCCTCCAATAGGTCCGGCGTCACCGCCGACTCCGTGTCCGGGACGCCCTCGACCTTGGCCTTGCGGTCGGCCATCGACAACAGCCGCCGGATGCGGCCCGCCACGGCGTCTTTGGTCATCGGCGGATCGGCGAGCCGGCCGAGCTCCTCCAGCGAAGCCTGCCGGTGCTCGACGCGCAGCTTGCCGGCCGAGGCCAGGTGGTCGGGCACCGTGTCGCCCAGGATCTCCAGCGCCCGCTCGACCCGCGCGGCGGCCGCGACCGCGGCCCGCGCCGAGCGGCGCAGGTTGGCGTCGTCGAAGTTGGCCAGCCGGTTGGCCGTCGCGCGGACCTCGCGCCGCATCCGGCGCTCCTCCCACACCAGCCGGGTGTCCTGGGCGCCCATCCGGGTCAGCAGGGCGCCGATCGCCTCCCCGTCGCGCACCACCACCCGGTCGGCGCCGCGCACCTCGCGGGCCTTCGCGCTGACCCCCAGCCGGCGCGCCGCGCCCACCAGCGCCAGCGCGGCCTCCGGGCCAGGGCAGCTGACCTCCAGCGCCGACGAACGCCCCGGCTCGGTCAGTGAGCCGTGCGCCAAAAAGGCTCCTCGCCAGGCGGCTTCGGCGTCGCCGATGCTGCCGCCCACCACCTGCGCGGGCAGGCCCCGCACGGGGCGGCCCCGGTTGTCGAGCAGCCCGGTCTGGCGGGCCAGCGCCTCGCCGTCGTTGGCCACCCGCAGCACGTAGCGGGTGCTCTTGCGAATTCCGCTGGCCGACAACACGTGCACGACGGCGGTGTAGCCGTAGAGCTCGAAGATGTCCTTGCGCAGCCGCCGCGCGATGTTGCCGAGGTCGACCTCGGCCTCGACGACGACCCGGCCACCGACGATGTGCAGGCCGCCGGCGAACCGCAGCAGGGACGTGACCTCCGCGCGGCGCGCGCTGACCGACTTCACCACCAGGCGGCTCAGTTCGTCCTTGACCTCGGTCGTCATCGCCACGCGTCGTCACCCCTTACTGTCACCGTCGACCCGAATCTCCGCGGTGGCGGTGGCGGGACGGAGGCGCTCCCGCGCCCGTATGGCCCGCCAGCACTCCGTCCAGGGCCGCCGCGAGCTTGCCCGGATCATGTAAAGGTGTACCAGGTCTGGAGACCTCGACGAAGTGGACTTCGGCCTGCAGCAGGTTTGCGGTGCGCCGCAACTGCTCGCGTTCCCGCTCGCTCGGCACCCGTACGGCGTCGATGATGATGTCGTGCACGGTGAACCCGGGGGCGTGCTGGGCCAGGACGTGCAGGTGACGCTCCACCGAGAAGCCCGCCGTCTCCCCCGGTTCGGCCACCAGGTTGAGCACCAGCGCCCGCCGGGCGGTGGTGGCGCGCAACGCGGCCGTCAGCCCCGGTACCAGCACGTGCGGGATGACGCTGGTGAACCAGGAGCCGGGGCCCAGCACCACCAGGTCGGCGGCCATGATGGCGTCAACGGCCTGCCGGGTCGCCGGGGGGTCGGCCGGCAGCAGCCGGACCCGGCGCACCTTGCCCGGTGTGGTCGCGATCGCCACCTGCCCGCGGATCAGCCGGAACATGCGCGGGTCGGCCTCCAGGCCGGACACGTCGGCCTCGATCTCCAGCGCGATCGGGCACATCGGCAGCACCCTGCCCTTGACACCGAGGATGCGCCCGAGTTCGTCGAGCGCGGCGACGGGGTCGGCCAGCACCTCGGACAGGCCGGCGAGCATCAAGTTCCCGATCGGGTGCCCGGCCAGCGCGCCGTTCCCGCCGAAGCGGTGCTGCAGTACGGTCGCCCACAGCCGCCCGTGCGGGCTGTCAGATGCCAACGCCGCCAACGCCATTCGCAGGTCGCCCGGCGGCACCACGCCGAGTTCGCTGCGCAGCCGGCCCGACGAGCCGCCGTCGTCGGCGACCGTCACCACCGCCGTGACGTGCGGCGTCAGCCGGCGCGCCGCCGACAGCGTCGCGTACAGCCCGTGCCCGCCCCCCAGCGCAACGATGCCCCGACTTGTCCGGGGGCCCATCGGCTCGCTCATTCGCGACCCAAATCGCGATGCAGCACCCGCACCCCCAGTCGCGCATCGCGCCCCAGCAGTGCCGTCAGCGCCTCGGCGATCGCGACGCTGCGATGCTTACCGCCCGTGCAGCCGATCGCGACCGTCATGTAACGCTTGCCCTCCCGCCGGTAGCCGTCGACCACCAGGGCCAGCAGTCGATGGTAGGCGTCGAGGAATTCGCCGGCGCCCGGCTGGCTGAGCACGTAGTCACGCACCGCGGGGTGCTGGCCGGTGAGCGGACGCAACTCGTCCACCCAGTGCGGGTTGGGCAGGAACCGCACGTCCATCACCATGTCGGCGTCCATCGGCAGCCCGTACTTGAACCCGAAGGACTCCACGGTGACGCTGGTGGACGCGCCGGCGTCGCTGCCGAACGCACGCTCGATGGTCTCGCGCAGCCCCCCTACCGACAGGGTGGTCGTGTCGATGATCAGGTCGGCGGTCGCACGGACCGGGGCCAGCATCCGGCGCTCGGCGGCGATGCCCTCGGCCAGGGTCTGCTGGCCCTGCAGCGGGTGGCTGCGCCGATTCTGTTCGTAGCGGCGCACCAGCATGTCGTCGGACGCCTCCATGAACACCACGCGGGGGTTGATATTGCGGGTGGCCAGTTCGCTGCGCACCGAGTCCAGGTCGCCGGTGAAGCCGCGCGATCGCACGTCCATCACCACCGCCAGCTTCGTGATCCGCGACCCGGCCGCCAACCCGAAGTCCACCATCCTGGTGATCAGTTGCGGCGGCAGGTTGTCGGCCACGTACCAGCCGAGGTCCTCGAGCACCTTGGCGGCGGTACCCCGTCCGGCGCCCGACAATCCCGTGACCAGGACGACGTCGATGTCGGCGTCGGCGCCCTCGTCGCGCGAGGTTTCGTTCTGCGGGCCCGGGCGACCCTCCGTCACCTCGCCCTGGCCCGTCATCCGGCGTCCCCGGGTTGTTCGGGTCGCAGCGCCTCGAGAACGGCCGCGGCGGTGGCCACGCCGATTCCGGGGACGGCGGTGATCTGCTCGACGGTGGCCTCCTTGAGGCGGGCTATCGATCCGAAGTGAGTCACGAGCGCCTTGCGGCGATGTTCTCCCAATCCTGGCACCGAATCCAGCGCGGAGGCGGTCATTCGCTTGGATCGCTTGCTGCGATGGTAGGCGATGGCGAACCGGTGCGCCTCGTCGCGGATCCGCTGCAGCAAATACAGG
>CAWGPS010000016.1:0-24754 GCA_963824505.1 uncultured Actinomycetota bacterium | reverse complement strand
CGCCGTTGGCGGCCAGCGCGGGCGCGAAGGCCTTGGCGACGCGAAGCGCGCCGAAGTAGTTCGTCTCGAAGACGGCGCGGACCTCGTCGATGTCGCTGCTCAGCAGTTTCGGCGCGCCCAGGACGCCGGCGTTGTTGATGACGATGCCGGCATCCGAGGCCGTCCGGGCCAGCGCGGCAACGGAGTCCGGGTCGGTGACGTCCAGCTGGACACTCACCACGCGAGGATCCTCGCTAGGTCTGGGCGCACGGGCCGTCGCGTAGACCTTGGCCGCGCCCCTCTCCAGCAGCTCCGCGACGATTGCCTTTCCGAGCCCGCGCTGTCCACCGGTGACCACCACCGTCGCGCCGTTGACGTTGACCATGATCCTTCTCCTGACGTAGCTAAAATAGTTTTGCATCTGTCACCCTAATGCCTGCCGCGACATAGTCAAGTAGTATTTAGCTATGTCAACTGCATGGTCTGCGTCACAGCGCTACGGCGTCACTCCCGCGCCCGGGGCGCTGGGCCTGGTCCAGGATTTCCTCAACACCAGGGGCATCGCGGGATACGGGCCCGACCTGTTGGCGGACCCCGCCCACGCCGGGGCGTGGGCGGCGGCCGCGGTCCGGAACTGGGCTGCCATCCGCGGGGTCGAGGTGCAACCGCCCGCCTTGGACGAGGCGGACCTGGTCAGGTTGCGCTCGCTGCGGACCACCATCGAGGGTCTGGTGGCGCGGGAGCCCGCGCCCCGTCTCGGAACGGGCGCTGTTTCTGCATCCTTTGGCGTGTCCGACTCGGGCGAAGTGCGGTTGGAACCCAACGGCAACGGGTGGAGTTGGTTGGCTTCGGCGCTGTGGGGTGAAATCCTGTTGAGCCAGCATGCAGGCGACTGGCGGCGCATCAAGCAATGCCGCAACCACCGGTGCGGGTCGACCTTCTACGACCGCTCGAAGAACAACAGCGGGGTGTGGCACGACGTCAAGACGTGCGGGAATGCCGCGAACCTGCGGGCCTCCCGCGCCCGCAAACGTGCACGCGAGCGCGCCGGGCAATCCGGAGCGTCGTCCGCCGAAGCCGAATAGTTCTGCGGCTCAATCGTTTTTCCAGTGCAGCAGATAGCGATAGTAGAGCCCCCGCCGGATGACGGCACCCGGTAAGGCCTCGTCGGCGACCCGCCGGATTTCGGCCAGGCTTTGCCGGGGATCGGCGACTGCCACGCCGACGTCGCGGGTCTCCCGATGCCACCACGAACCGATGCGCGCCGCCGGTGTGCACAACGCCGCCCAGGTCCAGTCGGCGACGTTCTTGTTGGCCGAAAGCCCGACCACCGCCAGTTCCCCCTCGGGAGCGAGGAGATGACGCGCCCTGTCCAAGGTCTCGCGCAGCGGGAGGTGATGCAGGCTCGCGACGAACGTGATGACGTCGTACGCCCCTTCGGCATCCAGGCTCTCGAAGCGCACCGGCCGCACCGACGCGTTGCCGACGAACCGCAGCCGGTCTCGCGCACGGCGCACGACCTCGGCATCGCCATCCACCCCGACGACGCTGCGCGACACCGCGGCGAGCCGTTGGACCAGCAGCCCGTCACCGCACCCCACGTCCAGGACGTCGCCGTGCCGCCGCGCCGCGATGTCAATCAGCCAAGCGTGGTAGGCGGTGTTGTGGTTCCAGTACTCGTCCACCCTTCCGCCCAGTCTGCCGGGCCGGGTGGTCAGCAGCGCTCGGCACCCCTCGCCATGAGGCGGGCCCGGGAGCCGGCTCGGTGTGGCGTGCGCTTCAGCATGGCCCGAAGAGCGTGGCGGACGCGGGCCGTAAGCGCGGCGGCGACGTCCTGGTCAGTGGGGCCCTGGCTGGTCCAGGTCTGCAGTGCCGGCACGGTGTCGATCCTTTGTCCGTCGGGTCGGTTGACTGACGGTGACATTGAATTGCATCGCGGCCCCTTTACACGCGCGCCGCGCCGGAGTTAACACCGCGAAAAGCCTTGCAGTGCGCGGTATCACACGCCCGGCGTCATGCGACGCACGTCACACCGCCCCCCGGCGGAACCGCCGCAGATACCCCGCCAGCCGGTGCGCCGGTACCGGCTTCGGCCAGTCGTCGGACCGAAAGTAGGCGTCGGTGCCGCCATCGACGAACACCACGCTGCCGCAAAGGAAGTCGGCGGCCTCCGACAGCATGAAGCACATCCACGCGGCCATCTGAGACGCATCGCCGAAACCACCCACGGGCACCGGGAACGACCGGACCGCCTTCGCCTGCCGGCGATCGGACAACTGCTCCTGCAGCAGCGGGGTCATGATCGCCCCGGGGGCAATCGCGTTGAGGCGCACGCCGGCACCCGCCCACTCCGGCAGCACCGCGTGGCGCCGCACCCACCGGCTGACGGCGATCTTGGACGCCGCGTAGACCATCGTCGGCGCGGCCGGTCCCAGCAGCCGCACCGACCGCACCGCCCCCTCGGCGTCGTGCGCGAGGAAAGCCTTCACGGTTCGGCGGGGCACCGCCGGCACCGTGGTCGCGGAGTTGCTGGCGACCACGACGGCCTTGGCCCGCTCGACCGCGGCCAAAGCCGGCCGCCAGGCGACGAGCAGGTCGACCACCCCGAAGTAGTTGACCTGAGCGATCAGGCGCACGCGATCGCGGCCCGGGCTGGGGCCGAGGCCGGCCGCCAGGACGGCGCCGTGCAGCGTGCCGCCGCAGGCCTCCAAGACCCCGGCGGCGGCGCGTTGACGTCCGTCGGGCGTCGACAGGTCGGCGACCACGTCGGCGTCTTTGATGTCGACGCCGATGACCGTGTGCCCGTCCGCTCGCAGCCGCAGCGCGGTCTCGCGCCCCATCCCGGAAGCCGATCCGGTAATCGCATAGGTGCCCATTCACGTCTCCGTCCTGCCACGCGCAGTATGCCTTGCGGTGAGCGCACGGCATGCGCCTTAGGTGATTCCGCTGCCATCAGCTTGCGCGGCCAGGGAGGCGGCTGCGGTGGCCCGCCAACATCGCAGGGCCGCCGGCGCCGATCACGGGCATGACCGGCCGAGCGGCGTGTGGTCAGCCGCCCGACTTTCCCAGCGTTTCGTCCACCCACGCCCGCAGGGCAGTGATCGGCGACGCACCCGATTGCCGGCCGAGCAGCTTCCCGCCGCGCAAGAGCAGCAGCGTCGGCACCGCGCGCACGGCGAACCGCTGCGACAGCACGGGCGCCGCGTCCACGTCGACCTTGACGAGTTTCAGCTGCCCCGCCCGCTCCGCGGCGAGTTGTTCGAGCGCGGGGCTGACCATCCGGCAGGGACCGCACCAGGTCGCCCACAGGTCGACCAGGACCGGTATCGCGGACTTTTCGGCGACTTCCGCGAACGTGGCATCGCCCGCGTCGACGATCCACGGAAGCCATTGACGGCATTGCGCGCAGCGAGGTTTGCCGGCCGCCGCGGCCGGCACCCGGTTCTTTCGGCCGCACTGCGGGCAGCTTACGATGCGCGTGTCATCCGTCATGCTGACCACCCGATCACGACGCGGCGGCCCGTTCGACGTCGAGCAACTGCTCGCCCTGCCGCTCCTCGTCGTAGGCCTTGCGGCCGCCGCGCAGACCGAACAGGCGTTTCGAGATGAGCAGATAGAGCACCGCCGCCACGTTGATGGCGAACGTCACCGCCCGGGTCATCGTGATGCCCTTGGCGAGGTCATGGATCTCCAGCGGCAGGAACACGGACGTGGCCACCACGGCGAAATACTCACCCCAACGCTTCAGCAGCCACAGCCCGACGCCCTCGAGCACCTCCACCAACGCGTAAAGGATCAGCGCCACGGTCAGGAGGGCGAGCGTGGAAGGCTTGGCGGCCAACGCCTTCTCCAGCTCGTGCACCGCCGTCATCTGATCGACCTTGAATCCACTGGCGCGCAACAACGGTAGGTCGCGGTCAAGCGTGGCCTGGATCGATCCCCGGGCGCCCCGGAACTTCCACACCGCATATGCGGCAAGGGCGATCGCGAGCGCCCGGAACAGCCTCTCCACCGCGAGGACCCGGATGATGATCGCCTGCCGTAACGCCTTGCCGCGCATGATCATCGGCGCATCCTCGGCGCGTCCATGTCCGGACGGCGGACCCAGGACGAACTCCGCGCAGCGCAGGCAGCGCCAGACCTCGCCCAGCGCGGTTTCAGCGCTCAGCCGGTCGGCCAGCGCGCGCTCATCGGGCGCATAGGTCACGTGGCCCCGCATTCCGCAGGTGACCAGCTCCCAACGGTTGACACCGCGATGCTTGCGCATGGACCCCAATCTTTCAGTGCCGCCGGCGCATCACGCAAGAGGCGCCGGGGGTGTCAGAACCGCGCTTTGCTGCGGGGACGGCGGGGCGTGCAACTCACCGCCCCCAACAGCGCGGCAAGCTGTGCCACGGTGATCTCCTGCAGTCCGTCGACCGCGGCGACCAAGTCGTCCCGCAACGCCCGGTCACAGAACGGCTCGGCGAGCCAATGGAACTTGTCGACAACGCGGTCCCACGACATGGGACGAGTCGGCGAGCCCTCGTAATCGCTTTGCTCCCGGCTGAATTCGCGTCCGTCGCGCGTCACGATTCGGACGCGGGCCGCGGTCCGTCCCGGGTAGCCGGCAGTCAGGTCGGCAGCGGCATCGACGTCCACCCGCGCCAGCAGGTCCTGCACATCGTCGCGCACGACCCGCTCGTCCTCGAGTTGGTCGGGGCCCACCCCACCGTCGAGGAGCGCGACCGCGGTGAGGTACTTGAGGTTGTAGTCGGCTTGTTCCTTGGTTCCAGGATGGCTCTTGTCGCCGTACGCTCCCCCGCCGGCGAAGTCGAAGGCACCCTGGAATACCTCGAGCGCCACTCGCGCGACGTCGTTCCCGCGCAGGTCGTTGTCGCTGCGAATGGCCAGCACCGCGTCGATGACGACCTGACCGTGGATGAGTGAGCAGTACTGCTTCAGGTAGGTCTGCTCGACGCAGTCGAGTGCGCGGTCGGTGGGGCGAAAGTCAATCGGCTGTTCGAAGAGCTGCACCAATCCGTGGGGGCCCTCGAACAACGCGCCGGGCCCGGTGATGCCCCGATGCGCCAGCATCGTCGCGTACACCGCGCGCATCCCGGTGATCGCCGGCGAAATCCCCTTCCAGTGTGAGACGGGCTCGGCGTGTACGACCCCGAGCGACACGTTGTCGGCCGTGGCCGCGGCGATCGCGTTGGCGGTCTGTCGGCTGTCGAGCCCGAGCAGCTTGGCCGACCCGGCCGCGACCGACATCGCCAGTTGCAGAGCGTGATTGAGGCCCCGTGCCATGACGGGGACCTGGGCGCTGAACCGGCATTGGACCTCGTAGGCAACCGCGAGGGCGAGCAGGAAATCGGCACCGGAGGCGCCGGTGTGCTCGGCGACCGCCAGCACCGCGCCGAAGTTGTCCGCGGGGTGACACAGGCCGCCGACAGTCAGATAGGTGTCGAGCAGGTCGGGATAACGCACCAGCACCGCGTTGAAAAACGCGGCCTGGTCCACCGATGCCCGGCCGCCCCCGACGAGTGTTGCCGTGGGCGCGGCGCTGAACTGGTCGACGTGCTCGCGGATCGCCGGTATCAGCTCACCGTCGAGTGAACCGACGGCGCAGGCGATGCTGTCGAGCACGTTGCGCCTGAGCAATGCGTGCGCACGCGGGGTCAGGTCCGCCGAGTCCGCACCCACGACGAATTCGGCCAACTGGTCCACAACGTAGCTACGAGCCACGGCTTCGCCCCCTCCCGTTGCGCTACTCGCACTGCAACGGCGGCCCGCCGTCCAGGATGACACTAATCGGGATCTTGCGCCGCCTTGGTGATTGCCGCCGCCTCCTCGACGAGGCGGTTCCCCGCGACCCGGACCTGTCGTGCGCTCAGGGGGCGCAGCGGGTGCACGGCCAGCATCAGGGCGACGTGCCGGCGGTGGTCGAAAACCGGTGCGGCGATGGTCACCACGGGCTGCTTGCGGCGACCGGGGTTGTCGTCGGAGATGAAACCTATGGTGGTGAACTCCGCCCGCAACTGCTCGAGAATCTGCCGCACCGGTGTCGGCATGTCGTCGCTGTCCAGAGTGCCGACGACCTGAACGGCCTGCGCCAGCGCGGGCGTCGTCCAGTCGACGTCGTACCCGCGCGCGCGGGTGCGCTCGAGGATGCGTTCGAGCCGCCGCGTCCTATCGGCGTCGTCGCCGGCGCCGCGGCGAATCCACGCCCGTCGCTCGTCTGCGTCGTCCCAGGCGGCGAACGCGACGCCGAAGGGCGGCGCGTAGGGGATTCGATCTCCCGGTATCCCCGACGGCTGGGTTGCGGGCTCGCCCTCGAAGGCGGTGACCACCAACGAATCCCCGAATCGCTCGACCACGGAGCCGGCGTAACCGACCTCCCGGGAGACCCGCATGGCGGCGGACCGCGCCGCATGCGCGAGCGGGCGGGCCGTGTTGGTCCGCGCGGCCACCACGGCCAAGGCGGGCCCCAGGGTGAACACCTTCGTCACCGGATCCCGGCTGGCCCACCCCCGATCGCACAGCGTCTTGAGAATCGCGTGTGCGGTCGCCTGCGTGAGGCCCAGCTCACGCACGACGTCGGAGAACCGCAACTGGCGGTTGCCGGTGCGCGCGAGCAACTCGACAACGTCGAGGACACGCGCCGTCGGCGCTGACGTCGATCCGCGAATCGCTTGACTCCTTCGTCACGGGATTCCTAGAGTAAAGCCGACATTCGATATTTTGACTCGATTATTCGAGATATTTGAGGGCTGATACCTTGCGCGCAGTGGTATTGCGGGATGGCCGGCTGGCGGCTCGAGAGACGCCGGATCCCGAGCCGGGACAGGGTGAGCTGCTGTTGCGGACCCTGAGCACTGCGATCTGCGCCTCGGACGTGCACTTCATGGACCACCCCGAACTCGCCGTCGACGACCCGACCGGCCGCTCGCTCTACGATGCCGAGCGCGACATCGTGCTCGGCCACGAATTCGTCGGCGAGGTGATCGGGCACGGACCGGGCTGCACGGACGAGTTCCCGGTCGGCACACGGGTGACGTCCATCCCGGTGCGGTTGGTCGACGGCGGAGCCGGCGGCATGCGCATCATCGGCCAGCACCCCGAGGCGCAAGGCAGTTTCGCCGAGCTGCTCGTCGTGTCGGAGGCCGCGGCCAAGGGCGTCGCGGACGACGTCTGCTGCGACGCCGTGGCGCTGACCGACGCGTTCGCGGTCGGCGAATTCTACGTGCGGTCCGCCCAGCTCCAACCGGGCGAGATCGCCGTCGTCATCGGCGCCGGCGCGATCGGGCTCTCCGCCGTCGCCGCCCTGGCCGGTCGCGGCATCGAACCGATCATCGTGGCGGACTACAAGGCCGACCGGCGGGATTTGGCTCGGGACTGCTTCGGCGCCCACGTCGTCGTCGATCCGGCCGAGAAGTCGCCGTTCGACGCTTTTCGTGAAGTCCGCACCCAACGCGGATTGCCCGGCCCGGCCGTAATTTTCGAGTGCGTCGGCGCGCCCGGGCTCATCCAGCACATCGTCGAGTCGGCCGAGATGATGACCCGGATCTACTGTGCCGGTGGCTGGTACACGGGCGACACCCTGGACGTCACGACCGCGACCAGGCAAGGCGTCACGATCCAGTTCGGCGGCGGCCCCCACCCACAGGATTGGTACGGGACGCTCGAGGCCATCGCGTCGGGCAGGCTGGACCCACTGCCCAGCGTCGGCAAGACCATCGGCCTCGACGACGTTCCCGCCGCGCTCGAGTTGGCCCGTCGGTCCGACGGTCCACCCCGCATCGTGGTCCACCCCAACGGAGCTGCCCGATGACCGAATACGCCGATCGACAGGACATTTCGGACCTGCTGGTGCGATACGCCACCGGCATCGACCGCCGCGACTGGACGCTGTTCCGGACGGTGTTCACCGACGACTGCGAGCTCGACTACGGCGAAATCGGCGCGTGGCGGGGTGTCGACGCCGTCACCGAGTTCATGACCCAGGTGCACGCCCCGGCGGGCCACACGCTGCACCGCCTGACCAACCAGGCGATCACGGTCGACGGGGACACGGCCACGGCGCGGACCTACGTCGACGCGCTGATCATGTTCGGCGACAATCAATCCGGTGCTAATGGCATCGGCTTCTACGACGACGAGATAGTCCGCACCGCCGCCGGATGGCGCATCGCGCGCCGACGATTCACCGCGGTGCGGGTGAGTACGGTAGGGGCCCTCACGTGACGTTCGCGGCCAAGTACGGACCCTGGGCTCTGGTAGCCGGCGCCTCCGACGGCGTGGGTGCCGCCTTCGCCGCCGGACTCGCCGAACGCGGACTCAACGTCGCGTTGATCGCCCGCAGGCAAACCGTCCTCGACCAGGTTGCGGCCGACATCGAGGCGCGGACCTCGGCGCAGACCCGGACGTTGGCGATGGATCTCACGGACCCCGGCGCGGCATCGGCGGTCTTTGCCGCCACCAGTGACCTGCACGTCGGGTTCCTGGTGTACTGCGCGGGGGCCGACCCGGATTTCAAACCGTTCCTAGCCAATTCGGTGCAGGCGGCCGAGGCGATGGTGCAGCGCAACTGCGTGGTGCCCATGCAGTTGTGCCACCACTTCGCCCGGCCGATGGTCGAGCGGGGCAGCGGCGGGATCGTCATCTTCGGTTCGGGCGCCGGGCTGGCCGGCGGGCCCAACATGGTCGCCTACGGCGCTTCCAAGGCGTTCGACATGGTGTTCGCCGAAGCGCTGTGGGCCGAACTGCACGACAAGGGCGTCGACGTCCTCGGCCTGATCCTGGGCAAGACCGACACGCCCGCGTTGCGGCGGCTCGAACACGGCCGCGGGCAGATCAGTTCGCCGGACGAGGTGCCGCCCGGCGCCGCCGCCGTGCAGGACGTCATCGCCGAGGCGTTCGAGAACCTGACCAACGGCCCCACGTGGATGGTCGGCGACGACATGCGGGCCGCCGCGCAGATGCTGTCGTCGCTGCCCCGCAACCAAGCCGTCGCGCTGCTGGCCCAAGCCGTCACGGCGGTGATGGGCACCGGGTAACGGACGCGGCGCAGCGCCGCGCCGGGAACCGCGGCCTCCCCCGCCACGTCGGACTGGGTGGTTCAGCCGTTCGCCGGTGCAGCACACCATTCCGAGACACCCGTTTAAGCCGCGTCCGGCGCTTTCAGGGTTTGCCGAACTTACGGATCAGGGCAGCCTAATTCCCCACCGCGCGGCGCGCTGGCCAGCAGAGATATCTGGCCGCACGGTGGTGCGCAGGTTGGCCACCGCGTTGCTGGCCACACGCGGGGCGCGTAGGGTTGGTGCGTAGTTCGCGGCGGCATGCGAGCCCGCACAGGCCCTGGGGGAAGGGCCGCAACACCGAAGATCGGCACCCCTCCCGAATTGAAGGATGACGATGATCGCCACGGAGAGGCCCGCTGCCACCGCTTTGACGGCGTCGCGCGCGCGGCGGCGCACCTTGCTCCGGTCGGCGCTCATCACGGCGGTGTTCATCGCCCCTGCCGTGGTGGTCCGGATCGCGCACCTGCATCCGGAACCGGTCGCGGCGCTGCTCATCTTCGGGGCCGCGGTGGTCGCGGCGAGCTTCCTGCTCGCCTGGGCCGCCGAAGCCGCGCAGATCGACGTCTCGGGCGGGATGGCCATCGCGGTGCTCGCGTTGGTCGCGGTCCTTCCGGAATACGCCGTCGACCTCTACTACGCATACGTGTCCGGCCACCGCACGGACTACACCCAATACGCCGCCGCCAACATGACCGGCTCCAACCGGCTCCTGATGGGGCTGGGCTGGCCGGTCGTGGTGCTGGTCGGCACCCTGGCGGCGCGCAAGTCGCGCGCCGGCAGACCCGCCGGCCTGGCGCTGCAGCCGGCCAATCGCGTCGAGCTCGGCTTCCTTCTGATCGCGGGCGTGGTCGCGTTCGCCATACCGTTCAGCGGGCAGATCCACCTGGCGTTGGGGCTGGCACTGTTGGGCTGGTTCGGCTTTTACCTGTACAAGGTGAGCCACGGCGACGTGGAGGAACCCGACCTCATCGGCACCGCTGCGGCTCTCGGTGAGCTGCCCGACGGGCGGCGGCGGATCGCCGTCGTCGGCCTCTTCATCATGTCGGGGCTGGTGATCGTGCTGTGCGCCAAGCCTTTCGCCGACAACCTGGTCGACGCAGGCACCGAACTGGGCATCGACCGGTTCCTGCTGGTGCAGTGGCTCGCCCCGCTGGCGTCCGAGGCGCCCGAATTCATCATCGCGACCATCTTCGCCGCCCGGGGCAAGGGCACCGCGGCCATCGCCACGCTCATCTCGTCCAAGGTCAACCAGTGGACTCTCCTGGTGGGCTCCCTGCCGGTGGCCCACCTGCTCGGCGGCGGTGGGTTCTCACTCGAGCTTGACCCGCGCCAGGTCGAGGAGGTGCTGCTCACCGCGACCCAGACCCTGATGGGCGTGGCGCTGATCCTCGGGCTGCGATTCCAGCGGGCCGCGGCGTGGGCGCTGCTGGCCCTGTTCGTCGTCCAATTCCCGATCGCCTCCACACACGGCCGGCTGCTCTTGTGCGGTATTTACACCGCCGTCGCCGTCGTCGCGCTGGTCGTGAACCGCCGGCACCTGGCCCCCACCCTGCAGGCCCCCTTCCGCGGCAGGGCCATCCGGCACAGTGGTCACCCGCACGAGGGGGACCCCCACGCCGGGCCACCGGGGTAGCGCCTGCTCGGATGCGCGAACATCCGTACGGCCCTCGGGGTGGTGGTGGACTGAGCGGCAATCGAGCCCGCGCCGCTTGGCCAACCGCCCTGCGTTACGGTCCACGGTATGAATCGAGTGTCGATCATCACCGGCGGCGCGGGCGGCATGGGAATCGCCACCGCCAAAATCGTCGGCCGCGACCACACCGTCGTCCTCTGTGACGTCAGGCAGGACAGGTTGACTGCCGCGGCCGCAACCCTCGAAGACCTCGGGATGACTGCCACGGCCGTGCATTGTGACGTGACCGACCGGGCCGCCGTCGCGGACCTGTTCGACACGGCAAACAGCCTGGGCACCATCGGCTCGGTCATTCACACCGCGGGGGTGAGCCCCAGCATGGGTCCCGCCGATTACGTGATGCGGACCAATGCACTCGGCACGCTCAACGTCAACGAGGTGTTCCACGCGGTGGGCTGCGAGGGCTCCGCGATCGTCAACGTGGCATCGATGGCGGCCCACATGCTGCCCGCGGAACTGATTCCCACGGCACAATTTCCGGTCGCGCTGCATGACCCGGACGCCTTCATGGACGCCATGATGGCGGCGTGCGACATCGCGCCCGAGGATGCGCGCTCCGGCATCGCCTACGCGGTGAGCAAGAGCTTCGTACGCTGGTACAGCCAGTCACAGGCGGAGCGGTTCAACGCGCGCAATCTGCGCATCCTCTCCGTCTCGCCGGGGTCGATCGACACCGAGATGGGCCGGCTCGAGGAGCAGGCCGGGGCCGGGGCGATGGTCGCCGAGGCAGCCGTCCCGCGCTGGGGCAAGCCGGAGGAGATGGCGGAGTTGCTCGCCTTCTGCGCCAGTGCCAAAGCGGGATATCTCACCGGCACCGACATCCTCAACGACGGCGGCGTGATCGCGTCCATGACGGAGCGGGCCAGGGCGGCCGCGGCCAACGCTTGACCCTGGGCACCCGATGAGAAGCCGCGCGGCCATTCTCTACGAATACGGAAGCCCCTGGTGTGTCGAGGAATTCGAGCTGGACCCACCGCGGGCCGGGGAGGTGCTGGTGCGGCTGGCGGCCGCGGGGCTGTGCCACTCCGACGAACACATCCGCCAGGGCAGGCTGGCCCCGCCGCCGGATGCGGCGCAATCGCCCGGTGCGCCGGCCATGTCACCGACGATCGGCGGCCACGAAGGGTCCGGCGTGGTGGTCGAGGCCGGCGCAGGGGTGACCCGGTTCGCGCCCGGGGATCACGTGGTGACGTCCTTCGTCGCGGTGTGCGGGCAGTGCCGCTGGTGCGCCTCGGGAATGCAGTACCTGTGCGACAAGGGCTCCGGAACTTTGGCGCCCGGGATGCCGACCGACGGCACGTTCCGCCACCACACCCGCGACGGCCGCAACCTGGGGCATGTCTCCAAGATCGGCGCGTTCGCCGAACACACTGTGGTGGCCGCGGATTCGCTGGTCAAGGTCGACCCCGCCTTCCCGCTGGTGCCCGCCGCGCTGCTGGCGTGCGCGGTCCCGACCGGGTACGGCTCGGCGGCCCGCCGCGCCGGCGTGCGCGGCGGTGACACCGCGGTGGTGATCGGCGTCGGCGGGATCGGCACCGCGGCCATTCAGGGTGCGCGGATCCGCGGTGCGGCCCGCATCGTCGCGGTCGACCCGGTGCAGTTCAAGCGTGCGGCCGCCCCGAGGTTCGGGGCCACCCACACCGCCGCGACGGCGACGGAGGCACTCGAACTGGTGCGTGACCTGACCCGCGGTGTGATGGCCGACGCGGTCATCGTCTCGCCCGCGATGATCGGCGCGGCCGACGTCGGCGCGGCGCTGGCGCTGACCCGCAAGGGCGGCACGTGCGTGCTGACCGGCCTGCCCGCACCCGCGACGGGCTCCGTCGCGATCGGCCTGCAGGACTTCATCCTGATGAACAAGACGCTGTGCGGCACGGTGTTCGGCGCCTGCAACCCCAAGAGCGACATCCCCCTGCTGGCGACGCTCTACGAATCGGGCCGACTACTCCTCGACGAGATGATCACCAAGCGCTACCGGCTGGACGACATCAACGACGCCTACGCCGACCTCGCCGCCGGCCAACTGATCCGCGGTGTGATCGATTTCGGCATCGGCTGACCGCGGCCCCCGGGCCGGGGCCGCCCCGGTGCGGTGGACCCACTCGCGCGGCCGCATCCGCCAGGTCCGGCGAGCGTACTCGAGCTCGGTGTAGGGCCACTGGGTGACGATCCGGCCAGAGGGCGACCGAAAGTAGCTGTCGCATCTGGTCCAGATCGTCTTTTCCAGGTCCGCCGAAAGTGCTTCGTTGTAACGCTTTTCGACCTCGCCTCGCACATCGACATAACCGCCGCGGCGCGCCACCCGGCTCGCCGCGCTGGCAACCAGTCGCGCGCCCGCCTCCAGGACGTAGACGATCGAGTTGCCGCCCTGGTTGGTGTTGGGACCGTAGAGCATGAAGAAGTTCGGGAAACCGCTGACGGCGACGCCCAGGTAGGCAGTCGGATCGTCGCCCCATCGCTCGTGCAGGCTCGCGCCGCCCCGCCCGATCACCTCGATGCCGCTGAGGTAGCTGCTGGTCTGGAATCCGGTGGCGCACACGATCGCGTCGGCTTCGACCGCGTCGCCGTTCTGGGTGACGATCGACGTCTCGGTTAGCCGCGCTATCGGATCCGTCACCAGGTCGACGTGATCCTGCTGCAGCGCCCGGTAGTAGTCGGCGCCGAGCAGCACCCGCTTGCAGCGGAACGGGTAGTCGGGCGTCAGCAGGCGGCGCAGCCGCTCGTCGGCGACCGTGCGCTCGAGAAAGGACGTCGCCACTCGGGCGCGACCGGCGGCCTGTCGATCGTCGAGCGTGTTTCCGGTGAAGTCGTGGAATTGTTTCCAGACGCGCCACCGTTCCCGGCGGGCGGCCCAGGGGTAGCGCCGGAATCTGGCCAGTTCGGCGGCGCTGAACGGGCGGTCCTCCTTGGGCACCATCCACGGGGGCGTGCGTTGGAAGACGGTGACCCGCTTGGCGGTTCGAGCGAGTTCGGGGACCACTTGGACCGCGCTGGCCCCGGTCCCGATCACGGCGACCTCCCGGCCGGCCAGATCCACGCCGGGGTCCCACGCGGAGGTGTGCATGACGCGGCCGCGGTAGCCGCTCAGGCCCTCGATGTCGGGCAGTTTGGCGGTGGCGAACAGGCCTACGGCGCTGACCACGAGGTCGGCCCGCCGCGTCATCACGGTGTCGCTGTTCGCCTGCTGTAGCTGCAGTTCCCACTGCCAGGTGTCGTCGTTCCACTGCGCCCGGCGGACATGCGTCTGCAACATCAGGTGCCGACGCAGGTCGAAGTCGTCGACGACCGATTCGAGATAGGCGAGGATCTCCGGTTGCCGCGCGTAGGTGCGGCTCCAGGATTTGTTGAGCGCGAACGAGAACGAGTACAGGTGACTCTGCACGTCGCACGCGGCGCCTGGATAGGTATTGCGCCGCCAAGTGCCGCCGACGCCGTCGTCGCCCTCGATGATGACGAGGTCGTCGATGCCGGCCCGGCGCAGGGCCACCGCGGCGGCCAAGCCGCCGAATCCAGCGCCGATGATCGCCACCTTCGGTGGCCGCCCGCGCCGGGTGGCCGCCCGCAACCGGCCCACGGCGTAGCGTCGGCGGGCGTGCAGGGTTGTCACGGCCCGGCCTTCGCACCGCGGATGTCGAGGCCCGCCAGGTCCCCCGCGGCGCGCCACGCCTCCAGGATGTCGGCGTACTCGGTTGGCCCGCCGAAGAAGAAGCTGCCCTGCCGAGTCTTGGCGTCCGCCTTGCCCTCCCGGTTGTAATAGCCGGGGGTGCACGTCTTGGCGCGCTCGGCCGACGCCGCCGAGCGGGCGACCACCGTGTCCACCCAGGCGGCCTCGGCTTCGGCCGACGCCTCGAGTTCCGTCACGCCGTGCCGCAGCGCCCACGCGATGATCCACGCGGCGTGGCTGGCCTGCACGTCCAGCAGGTAGGGGAAGTTCACCGTCAGCCCGGCCTGGGAGATGCTCTCGATGAAGCAGTTCGGGAAGCCGCGCGTCAACAGGCCCTGGAAAGTACGCACACCGTCGCGCCAGTGGTCGGTCAGCGTGACACCGTCCCGGCCGATCAAATCGAATCCGGTGCGCCGGCAGTAGTCGGTGCCGACCTCGAAACCCGTTGCGAAGATGAGGCAGTCAAGCTCGTAGGTCACGCCGTCGACAACCACGCCCGCCTCGGTGATGCGCTCCACGCCGCGGCCGTGGGTGTCGACGAGCGTGACGTTGGCGCGGTTGAACGTCTGCAGGTACTCGTCGTGGAAGCAGGGCCGCTTGCAGAAGTAGCCGTACCACGGCTTGAGCGCCTCGGCGGTCGCCGGATCGGTGACGATCTCGTCGACACGCGCCCGGATCTCCTCCATCTTGGCGAAGTCGGCGATCTCGATGTCCCGGCCCCGTTGTCCGGGGTCACCGCCGGCGGGGTCATCTCCGTCGTGCCGCATGACCGGGAGCTTGCGGGTGATGCTCGTCCATGCGTCGGCGACGAGGTCCTCCTCGGCCCGGCCGCCCGACGTGAGGATCTGGAAGTTCTGGATGCGCTCGCGCTGCCAGCCCGGCTGCAACGTGGCGGCCCACCGTGGGTCGGTATCCCGATTGGCGCGCACGTCCACCGACGAGGGCGTGCGCTGAAACACATAGAGCCGCTCGGCCGCCGCGGCGAGATGCGGTACGCACTGCACCGCCGTGGCGCCGGTACCGATGATGCCGACGCGCTTGCCGGCCAGGCGCTCCAGGCGCCGACCCGTGTAGTCGTAGTCCCACCGGCTGGTGTGGAAGGCATGGCCGCGAAACGTGCCGAGGCCGTCGATGCCCGGCAGCTTGGGCTTGGCCTGATAACCGTTGGCCATCGAGACGAACTTGGCCCGCATCTCGTCGCCATGGTCGGTGCGGATGACCCAACGGGAATGCTGCGGCTCCCAACGGATCTCGCGCACGTCGGTCTGTAGGCACGCGTCGCGGTACAGGTCGTAGTGCCGCGCGATGCGCCGGCAGTGCTCGAAGATCTCGTCACCCCTTGCGTACTTCTCCGCGGGCAGGTACCCGAGCTCTTCGAGCAGCGGGATGTACACGTACGACTCGACGTCGCAGGCGATGCCGGGATACCGGTTCCAGTACCAGGTGCCGCCCACGTCCGCGGCCCGGTCGATCAACCGCACGCTGTCCACACCCAGTTCGCGCAGCCGGGCCCCCGTCAGCAGCCCGCCGAAACCGGCTCCGACGATGGCGACGTCGACCTCGTCGGTCAGCGGCGCGCGGGTGAATGTCGGGTCCGCCCACGGATCGTCGGCGAACCGCGCGAATGCACCCGCCGTCTCCACATACTGGTCGATGCCGTCCGGCCGCAGTCGCCGCGCCCGCTCTTGCGCGTACTTCTGTCGCAGCGCGTCCACGTCGAACGCGGCCCCAACGGTTTCGGTCACGTCACCCGGCTTTCTCCCCGCGGCCCCACCATATAATCAATCGCTTGATCACATCAAGGCCCGGCCGCCTGCCCGTCCCAGCAACGTGCCCCCGACCAATTTCTTGGCGGCTTCCAGCGCCGCCTGGTACTCCGTGGACGGCAGGGTGGCCGCCAACTCGGTCAGGCCGTAGACGAGGGAATAGATCACCTCGATCGCGCCGTCCGGCCGGCCCGCGAGGTCTTCCTGGCCGGGGGCGATGATGCCCTCGATGATCTCGCGGAGCGCCTGAAACCCGCCGCCCCCCACCTCGACGCCGAGGGCCGCCGCGCTTTCCGACCGGATCGCCCACTCGAAAGCGGCCAGGTCGGGGTACTCGCGCATCAACTGGCCCGACTCGTCGAGGACCGCCTCGATTCGGTCGACGACGTCGCCGGGCCGCGCGGCCGCTTGGCGCAGCCGCGGCAGCGCCACGTCCGTTCGCGCGGCGATCGCCGCCCTGATCAGTGCGGACTTGGTGGGAAAGTAGTTGTACAGGCTGGCGCTGGTCACGTCCGCGGTCCGGGCGATCTCGCGAATGGTGGCTCGCGAGTAGCCCATCGTCGCGACACAGCGCATCGTGGCGACGACGAGCCGCCGACGCGTCTCCTCGCCGCTGGCGCCGACCGGGCGGCCTAGCTGGGCCGGTGACATGGCGGGATTCTCACTGGCGCGTCCTGTCCGTCGACACCCTCGAATATTATCGACCGATCGATTAGTTGCGGCGTCGGCGCGGAGGTGTGCGTGCGTGATCCACGGACCGGCGGGTCCCGCGCGGCATGACCGTCACACCACCTCAGTTGGGCCGTCCCGTGGGGGCCGACGGTGAGCAGACCCGCGCACGCATCATCGCCGCGGCGATGCGCTGTGTGGCCGAGGTCGGCTACTCGCAGGCGACGATTCGGGAGATAGCCCGCATCGCGGACATCACCAGCGGCAGCCTGTATCACTACTTTCCGACCAAGGCCGAACTGCTCAAGGCCACCGTCAGTGAGGTCGACGAGATCGCGCTGCCCCGGTTGCGCACCGCCGCGGCACAGGGCGGTGACGCGGTCGCCCGCCTCGAGGCGGTGCTGGACGAACTGGACCTCTTGATGCAGGACTATCCGTACCTGGCCGCCTTCGACCGCGCGATCAGTGCCGAGCGCACGGCGCACCGTGGCGGCGGCCGCGCTGCGTACCCGGGCCTGAAAGCCTTGCGCGACATCATCAATGACATCGTCGAAGCCGCCGCGCTGCCGCGCTCCACCGATCAGGGCGCCGCCGTCGACGCCGTCTACGCGCTGACCCGCGGACTGACCGAGCGGGCCACCGGCCTGAGCCCCGGCGCCTACGCGGCCACGCTGGCGTCGGCGAAGGATTTGATCCGGGGAACGTTATTCGTGCGCGCGGCAAGCCGGCAAAGATGAGCCTGTTGACAGCGCTGCGGCTGAACATGACCAACGTCGCCGACCCCACGGCGCGCCAGTCGGGGCGTTACCAGGCGGCCCTGGACATGGCGGAATATGCCGACAGGCATGGATTCACCGCCGTCAGCGGAGAAGAACATCACCTGGCTGCCACGAGTTGGCTTCCGTCCCCGTTGATTCTGGCCGCCGCGGTCGCCGGGCGGACGCACCGCGTGCGGATCAGCATCAACGCGCTGATCGTCCCGCTCTACGACCCGGTCCGGCTCGCCGAGGACATCGCCGTGCTGGACAACCTGACCGCGGGGCGGTTCAGTTTCGTGGCCGGAATGGGTTATCGGCCCGCGGAGTACCACGCCGCCGGGAAGGTCTGGTCGCGACGGGCGGCCCTGATGGATCACTGCCTGGCGGTGCTGCTCAAGGCGTGGAGCGATGAGCCCTTCGAGTTCGACGGCGCGCTCATCAACGTCACGCCGAAACCTCATACGCGTCCGCATCCCGATCTTCTTCGTCGGCGGAATGACCGCCGCGGCAGCCCGCCGCGCGGCCCGGTTTCGGGCTGCCGTTTTCGCCGCCGATGGCCCTGCCCGACGTGGAAGCCGTCTATGAGCAGGAACTGCGCAGGCACGGAAAGGCGGGCTTCGTCTATCGCCCCGAGAACGGGAGCACGGTGACCTTGCTGCACGCCGACCCCGACCAAGCCTGGGCCCGCTTCGGCGATTTCATCATGAACGAGGCAGCCGAGTACAGCGCCTGGAAGCACGCGAAAGTGCCGCGGCCCAACGAAGGCGCGGCCGCGTCGGTCCCGGAATTGCGCCGCCAGGGCACCGTCGAGATCCTCACTCCCGAGCAGCTGGTCGCCGAGATACTCGGTGGCAGAAGAGAAGTCGTGATGAACCCACTCGTCGGCGGCCTCCCGATCGATGAGGGCTGGGCCAGCCTGCAGCTGCTGGCAGAGAAGGTCCTTCCCGAAGTGACGCCGCCCACCGCCGGGATCGAGACGCCGCGCTAGGCCCGGCGGCGCCGACAACGATCGACGCCGTGCTCGCGTGCACAGCCGGCGTGGCGACTTAGCCCGCGGCGTAGCGATCGCGCAGCCCGGCCAGCGTCGCCTCGATGCCCGTGGCGTTGCCCTTCGTGGCGCCGATTCGTTCGTAGTACTTGAGCTTGTTCTTGATCGCGCCGGCATCGCGGTAGTCGAAGGTCTCGGTGACTCGGGTCCGCGTCGGTGACAGCGCCTCGAACTCCCACCGCCAGCGATGCCCCATCGGGTGGCGCCATTCCACGAGTTCGTCGGGTTTCAGCGCGGTCACCGTGCTGGTGATCCGGTACGGCAGCCCATACATCTTCATCTTCGTCGAAAACTTCGACCCCACAGAAGGTTTCATCGGCGCCTTCACGTTGTCGCGAACGGTGCCGGATCCGTCCAGTTCCTGATGGCGTCGCGGATCGGCGGCCAACGCGTACAGCTCGGCCGCCGGCGCGGCGACCTCGACCGATCGGCTGACCTGTTGGGGCCCGGCATCGACGACGGTGACGGTCATGGTGGCTCCTTCCGGCTGTCCGGTCTCGTCACGTCGACGCTACGCTTCGCCGAGTTGAACTTTTACAACTGTCCGAACAACGACGTTCAGCAGGGAGGGTTCGTGCCGACCGCAGCCGAGGTGATGGAGGACGCCTGCAAGCAAACCGGCCTGACCGACTTCGGAGAGGACTCGTTTCGCGAGGGCTTGGACATTTTGTTGTCTTCGTTGCAGGACGAGGCCCGGTTACACGACCGTGGCCAGGCGTTCCTACGTCACCGCATCGTGAGCTACCTGGTGCAGCGCCTGCAGGTCGAGGATTGGTATCGCCGCCACCCGGAAATCGACGACGTGCCCATCGCCGGGCCGCTGATCGGCTTGGGGTTGCCCCGCACGGGCTCCACCGCGTTGGCGATGCTGCTGGCTCAAGATCCCGACGTGCGCTATCTGCGCCGGTGGGAGTCGTCTCAGCCATGTCCCCCGCCCTCGACGGTGCAGGGCACCGACCCGCGCATCCCGTCGGACAAGGGCGAAATGGTGGGAAGCCGCTACCACGTCCCGGCGGATACACATGGCCCGATGGAGTGCCATGAGCTGATGGCACTGGATTTCAAGGCGCACCTCTTCCAGTCCTTCGCCGAAATCCCTTCTTATTCTTCGTGGTTGGCTCACGAAGCGGACCTGACGTCGACATACCGGTATCAGCGGCGCGTGATGAAGCTGCTGCAGTGGGGTGAACCCGAACGCCCGTGGCGGTTGAAGTGCCCGTCACACGTGTTGTGGCTCGACGCGCTGGATACGGTCTTCCCCGATGCGCGCTTTGTGATGACGCACCGCGACCCCACCGATGTCATTTTGTCCGTCGCCGATCTATATGCCGACATCATCGGGTCGTTCAGCGACAAGATCAACCGTCCCTACATCGGCCGGCTCAACGTCGAACATTGGTCCCAGGGCATGGACCGGGCGCTGCGGTTCCGCGCCGAGCGTGCGGAGGACCGGTTCTACGACATCGATTTCCGTGCCATGCAGGCAGATCCGATTGGGGAAGTGACCGGTTTGTATGCGTGGCTGGAGGCTCCGGTCGGCGAAGAGTTCGAGGCGCGGATGCACAGTTGGTGGGCGCAGGCCGCCGTCGAACGCGAGCCGAGCTCGCACGCCGACCCGGTCGAGTTCGGCATCGATTTCGACGACGTGCGTCCCCGGTTTGCGCGCTATGTGACCTGCGCATCCCGTTGGACTGCGCACGGAAAACGTGGGAGGCGAGACATTCGATGACTGTTGACCTGACCGGTGGCCTCGACCCGTCGCGGGAGTTCATGTTCGCCGAGCGTCCCGAAAACCCGGAGATGCGCGATTCCGTAAGCTTCTGGGTGGTCGACGATCGCGGCCAAATCGGCCTGCCCCGCATAGGGATCGAGGCGGTCGCAGCCAACTGGGATGCTCATGACATCCAGGTCAACGCCGCGTTTCCCGACGGGCGCGTGTACCGCCTACGGACCAACGGTCCCTCGCTGCCGGCCCAGGGACCCGACGGGCGACCCGCGGTGTTGGGTGCCGGCGGACTGATCTTCCGGTGCATCAAACCATTCGCGACCTGGACGATGTCCTACGACGGGCCGGCGGTGCTGACTTCGTCGGCCGACTTGGCCCAAGGCGAGAAAGACGGCCCAACGGTCGACATCAGCTTCCACGTCGAGGCAACGATGGCAGTGCCGCCGTGGGTGCAGGGAGCGCTGCAATCCGACGCCAAGGCACGGCTGAAGACCTCCGTCGAGGGCGACCTCATGGGTGGGCCGCGCTATGAGCAATTGTTCACCGCCACCGGGAGTTTCAGCTCCGCCGACGAGCAACGTAGCTTCACCGGTAGCGGCCTGAGGATCCGGCGCCAGGGAGTACGCAAGCTTGGCGGGTTCTGGGGACACTGCTGGCAGTCAGCCGTATTCCCCAGCGGGCGGGCGTTCGGTTACATCGCCTACCCGCCTCGTCCCGATGGTCAGCCTACCTTCAACGAGGGCTACGTCTTCACCGGCGACGGAAGCCTGATCGCGGCGCGGGCGGTCCGGGCGCCGTGGCTCAACCGGCTGCAATCGCTGGGCGAGGACGTCTCGCTGGAGCTGGAAACCGCAGACGGCGTGGTTGAGATCGGCGGCCGAACGGTGTTTTCCACCCACGACATTCATCACGACGACGACATGTACTCGATGCACGCCCTCAAACAAGAGACGGCCAGCTTCCCCGCACTGCAGCAAGCGGGTGTGCGCTACACATGGGGAGACGAGGAGACCTACGGCATGCTGGAACGCTCCAACCCACTCGACAAGATCGCTCGCGATTAGGAATCGTCAGGAAGGGACCCAACGACCGATGAGCCAGTCGATCTCGGGAAGGGTGGCCCTGGTCACCGGCGCCGCGCGCGGACAGGGCCGGGCACACGCCGTGCGGCTCAGCGGCGAAGGCGCCGACATCATCGCGCTCGACATCGCCGGGCCCCTGCCCTCGAGCGTTCCCTACGACTCGGCGACGCCCGACGATCTCGCCGAGACAGCGCGGCTGGTGAGCGCCGCGGGGCGCCGGATCGTCACCGCGGCCGTCGATATCCGCGACCTCGACGCGCTGCGGGCCGCCGTGGACGACGCGGTCGCCGAACTGGGACGCCTGGACGTGGTGGTCGCGAACGCCGGGATCTGCAGTCCCGCCGCCTGGGACCGAATCACTCCCGAGGCGTTCCGCGACACCATCGACACGAACGTGACCGGCACCTGGAACACGGTGATGGCCGGTGCGCCCCACGTCATCGACGGCGGGCGTGGCGGGTCGATCATCCTGATCGGGTCGGCCGCCGGTATCAGGATGGAGCCGTTCATGGTTCATTACGTGGTGAGCAAACACGCGGTGACCGGGATGGCGCGCGCGTTTGCGGCCGAGCTCGGCCGGCACAACATCCGCGTCAACAGCGTGCATCCGGGAGCGGTCGCCACCCCGATGGGCAGCGGGCAGATGCGCGAAGCCATCCGATCGGCCGCCGACACCTACCCCTACCTACGGGGCCGGAACAAACCGTTGCTGCCGGAAGGAACCCCCCAGCCCGAGGACATCGCGGACGCCGTCGCGTGGCTCGCCTCGGACCAGTCCCGATTCGTCACCGGCACCCAGGTTTCGGTCGACATGGATATCTCCTACTGCTGAGTGCACGGTTCGGACGCGGACACCGCGTTCGGCTCCCGCCGGCGAAACAGGCAAAATTGTGGTGAGTCGTCGGGCCTGCCGTATCGGGCGGGCCGTTGGCGGGAATACCGCATCGGATAGATGTTGTTCTCCCGGGTATACCCCTGGAGGGTATGCCCGGGAAGGAGAGTGTCGTGGTGACCAGTGAATACCAGGTGAGCGGGATGAGCTGCGCTCACTGCGAGGCGGCAATCCGGAGCGAGGTGGCCCGGATCCCCGGAGTCGACGGCGTGGACGTCAACGCCGGCACGGGCCGCCTCGTGGTCACCAGTTCCGCGCCGATCGATGAAGCGGCGGTGCTGAGCGCGGTGGACGAGGCCGGCTATGAGGCGGTGTCGGTCGCATGACCGCAGCGGCGACCCACAACCTCGAGCTGGCGATCACCGGCATGACGTGCGCCTCGTGCGCGGCCCGCATCGAAAAGAAGCTGAACAGGCTCGACGGCATCGCCGCGACCGTCAACTATGCCACCGAGAAAGCCACCGTGACCGCCCCGTCCGGTTACGACCCGCAAGCGCTGGTCGCCGAGATCGAGAAGGCCGGCTACACCGCGGCGCTGCCACAGCGCCCGGAGGCGCCCGTCACGGGGTCCGAGCCGGTCGCCGACGACCCCGAGCTGACATCGCTGCGCACCCGCCTGATAGCCGCCGCCGTTCTCGCCGGCCCGGTCATCGCCATGGCGATGATCCCGGCCCTGCAATTCCCCTACTGGCAATGGGTGTCGCTGACCCTGACCGCGCCGGTCGTCGGCTGGGCGGGCCTATCGTTCCACGCGGCCGCCTGGGCCAACCTCAAGCACGCCACCGCCACCATGGACACCCTGGTCTCGATCGGGACCCTGTCGGCCTTCATCTGGTCGCTGTATGCCCTGCTCTGGGGGACGGCCGGCGAGCCGGGCATGCGCCACGGCTTCGAGCTGACGGTTCGACCGGGCGAAGGTGCGGGCAACACCTACTTCGAGGTGGCCGCCGGTGTGACCCTGTTCCTCCTGGCCGGCCGGTACTTCGAGAAGCGCTCCAAGCGGCGGGCGGGCGCCGCGCTGCGCGCCCTGCTCGAACTCGGCGCCAAGGACGTCGCGGTGCTGCGGGACGGCACGGAGACCCGCATCCCGGTCGAGCGGCTCACCGTGGGCGACGAGTTCGTCGTGCGCCCCGGGGAAAAGATCGCCACCGACGGGATGGTCGTCGCGGGTTCATCGGCCGTGGACGCCTCGATGCTCACCGGCGAACCGGTCCCGGTCGAGGTCGGCCGGGGCGACGCCGTCACCGGCGGCACCGTGAATGCCGGCGGTCGCCTCGTCGTGCGGGCCACCCGGGTCGGCGACGACACCCAGCTGGCCCAGATGGCCGGGCTCATCGAGGCGGCTCAGTCGGGCAAGGCCCCGGTGCAGCGGCTGGCGGACCGCGTCGCCGGTGTGTTCGTGCCCCTGGTCCTCGTGATCGCGCTGGCCACCCTCGGCGCGTGGCTCGCCGCCGGCTTCCCGGTCACCGCGGCCCTGACCGCCGCCGTCGCGGTCCTGATCATCGCGTGCCCGTGCGCGCTCGGGCTGGCCACTCCGACCGCCCTGTTGGTCGGCACCGGCCGCGCCGCGCAACTTGGCGTCCTCATCAAGGGGCCCGAGATGCTGGAGTCCACCCGCAAAGCCGACACGATCGTGCTCGACAAGACCGGCACCGTGACCACCGGCAAGATGACCCTCGTCGACGTCGTCGCCGGGCCGGGGACCGAACGCGAGACGCTGCTGCGCTACGCCGGGGCCCTGGAGAACGCCTCCGAACATCCCATCGCCAAGGCGATCACCAAGGCCGCGACGGCCGAAGTCGGTCCCCTGCCCTCCCCCGAGAGCTTCGTCAACACCGAAGGCACCGGGGTGCAAGGCGTCGTCGACGGCCACGCCGTGGTCGTCGGGCGCGAAAGCCTGCTGGCCGATCGGGCCCAGGCCCTCGACGCTTCGCTGGGGGCGGCCAAGGCACGCGCCGAGGGCGAGGGCAAAACCGCGGTCGCCGTCGGCTGGGACGGCCGGGCCCGCGGGATCCTGGTGATCGCCGACACCGTCAAACCCACCAGCGCCGAAGCCGTCCGGCGATTCAAGCTGCTGGGGCTCACACCGGTGCTGCTGACCGGTGACAACCGGACCGTCGCACAACGCATCGCCGAGGAGGTCGGCATCACGCAGGTCATCGCCGACACGCTGCCCGCGGACAAGGTCGCCGTGGTCCGGCGTCTGCAGGCCGAGGGAAAGGTGGTCGCCATGGTCGGCGACGGCGTGAACGACGCCGCCGCGCTGGCCACCGCCGATCTTGGGCTGGCCATGGGCACCGGGACCGATGTGGCGATCGAGGCGGCCGACCTCACCCTGATGGGCGGCGACCTACGCGCCGCGGCCGACGCGATCCGGCTCTCCCGGCGGACGCTGAGCCACCATCAAAACGAATC
>CAWGPS010000015.1:0-37763 GCA_963824505.1 uncultured Actinomycetota bacterium | reverse complement strand
AGTCCCCCCAGACCAGCAGGTCGGAGGGATCGGATGCAAAAAGTCACCCGATGACTTTATTAACCACCTCGCGCGCGGTTTCCTGCACCTCGGCCAAATGCTCGGGCCCGTTGAACGACTCCGCATAGATTTTGTACACATCCTCGGTCCCCGACGGGCGGGCAGCAAACCACGCGTTGGCCGTCGTCACCTTCAGCCCGCCCAGAGCCGCGCCATTGCCGGGCGCCGCGGTGAGCTTCGCGGTGATCGGCTCGCCGGCCAGTTCGGTGTCGGTGACCTGGTCGGGCGACAGCTTGGCCAGCCGGGCCTTCTGGTCGCGGTCGGCGGGCGCGTCGACCCGCGCGTAGTACGGCGTGCCGTATTCGGCGGTCAGCTCCTGGTAGCGCTGCGACGGGCTCGAACCGGTGACGGCCAGGATCTCGGAGGCCAGCAGCGCCAGGATGATGCCGTCCTTGTCGGTCGTCCACACCGAACCGTCGCGACGCAGGAACGACGCCCCGGCCGACTCCTCGCCGCCGAAGCCGATCGTTCCGCCGATCAGCCCATCGACGAACCACTTGAACCCGACGGGCACCTCGACGAGCTTGCGGCCCATGCCGGCGACGACCCGATCGATGATCGACGAACTGACCGCGGTCTTGCCGACGGCGATGCCGCCCGGCCACGACGGCCGGTGGGTGTATAGGTAGTCGATGGCCACCGCCAGGTAGTGGTTCGGGTTCAGCAGCCCCGCGTCCGGGGTGACGATGCCGTGGCGGTCGGCGTCCGCGTCGTTGCCGGTGGCGATCTGGTAGCGGTCGGGGTCGCCGGACATCGTTCGGATGAGCCCAGCCATCGCGTCCGGCGAGCTGCAGTCCATCCGGATCTTGCCGTCGTGGTCCAGCGTCATGAACCGCCAGGTCGCGTCGACAAGCGGGTTGACCACGGTCAGGTCCAGGCCGTGGCGCTGTGCGATCTCACCCCAGTAGTCCACGCTGGCCCCGCCGAGCGGATCGGCGCCGATGCGCACCCCGGCCGCGCGGATCGCGTCGACGTCGACGACGTTGGGCAGGTCGTCGACATAGCTGCCCAGGTAGTCGTGGCGGCGGACGGTGGCCAGCGCGCGGGCCAGCGGCACCCGCTTGACCCCTGCGCCGTCGCGCAGAATCTCGTTGGCGCGCTTGGCGATCGCGTTGGTCGCGTCGGTGTCCGCCGGACCGCCGCTGGGCGGGTTGTACTTGAAACCCCCGTCGGGTGGCGGGTTGTGCGACGGCGTGACGACGATTCCGTCGGCCAACCCCTCCGTGCGGCCGCGGTTGTAGGTGAGGATGGCATGGCTGATCGCCGGTGTCGGCGTGTAGCGGTCGCGGGAGTCGATCATGGTCACCACGTCGTTGGCGGCCAGCACCTCGAGCGCCGACACCCAGGCCGGCTCGGAGAGTCCGTGCGTGTCGCGGCCGACGAACAGCGGCCCGGTGGTGCCTTGCGCGCTGCGGTACTCGACGATGGCCTGGGTGATGGCCAGAATGTGAGCCTCGTTGAAGGCTCCGTTGAGCGCGGAGCCGCGGTGACCCGACGTGCCGAACGCCACCTGCTGGGCGACGTCGTTCGAATCAGGCTGAATGGAATAGTAGGCCGTCACCAGGTGAGGCAGGTCGACTAAGTCTTCGGGCTGGGCCGGCTGACCGGCACGCGGGTTGGCCACCATGGCTACCGATTCTGCCCGTCGACCCCGTTGCCGTCGGTTCAGGTACGTTACTGACTTCTCAGGTACTTCGTGGGTTCACCTACTGGTAAGCCACCCACTTAGGCTGCTAGCGACGGCTCGCACATCGAAAGGAAGCCCCCGTGGCACACGACTATCGCGAGTTGGCCGCGATTTTCGTCGGCGGAGCGGTCGGCGCCCTGGCCCGCGTGATACTGCAAGACGTTGTGGTCCGGGACCCCCACCACTGGCCCTGGTCGACGTTTTCCGTCAACATCATCGGCGCCTTCCTGGTCGGTTATTTCACGACCAGATTGCTCGAACGTCTGCCGCTGTCGAGCTATCAGCGGCCCATGCTCGGCACCGGATTCTGCGGCGGATTGACCACATTCTCGACCGTGCAAGTCGAAACGCTGAAGATGATCGAACACGGCCATTGGGGCCTCGCCGCCGGCTACACCGCGGCAAGCATCGTGCTGGGGCTGCTCGCGGCGCACCTGGCCAGTGGTTTGGTTCGCCGCGCACGAGTGCGCTCATGACGGGGACCCCGGCCACGACTGTTCTGCTCTGGGCCGGCGTGGCACTCCTGGGCGGTATCGGATCGGTGCTGCGTTTCCTGATCGATCGCGCGGTGGCCAGGCGGGCGGCGCGGGCGTTCCCGTTCGGCACGCTCGCCGTGAACACCAGCGGCGCCGCGCTCCTGGCCTTTCTCGGCGGCCTGGCGCTGAGCAAGGAGGCGGCCCTGCTGACCGGCACCGCGTTCGTCGGCGCCTACACCACGTTCTCGACGTGGATGCTGGAGACCCAGCGCCTGGCCGAGGAGCGCCAGACCTGGACGGCACTGGGCAACATCGTCGCCAGCGTCGCCCTCGGTTTGGCGGCCGCCGTGTTCGGACAATGGGCGGCCCAGCAGCTATAGGACGGGTCAGGCCCGGCGCGGGCGCGGCACGTCCTCGGGGGTTCGCGCCAACGCGTACAGCGCCATCCGCCGATTCGACATGTCGTGCTCGCCCAGGAAGACGCAGCCGGCGCGCTCGCAGAACCGCCGCGCCGTCTTGTTGCGATGGTCGGGATCGAACATGATCCTGCGGCACAGAAGATCCTGACCGAGCACGCTGGCCACAAAATGGGGCAGCAGCTGGCCGGCGATGCCCCGGTTCACGAACTCGTCGTCGGCGATCGCGGCGTGTATGCCCAAGTCGTAGGGGTCAGCCTCATACCGGGTGGCAATGGAATCCTTTGCGGCCCGGTATAATTCAACATAAGCGTGATCTTCGCCCTCGTGGCTGGCGACAAATGGCCGCGAATAGTCTCCGTCGAGTTGAGCGCGGAGGTAACGACGCCAGCGCTCGGCCGGCCAGGCGGATTCCCACGCTTCGGCCAGGGCGGGCCGGTTCATCCATTCGGCGACCATCTCCGCGTCGGCGTCCGGGTCTGCGAGACGAAAAGCGTAGGGTTCCGGGACTTCTGCGGCGCTGGGCGGCGGCGGGACCCTGCGGACCTCATCGGTGATATCGGTCAGTTCGCGCGGCAGGATCACTTCGGGCTGGCTCATGTCAACGCGGAGCCTACCCAACGGGGTCAGCCCCGGTCGGCGCGCTCATCCACCGATCGGCCAGCGCCGATACCCACCCGGGTACGGATTTCGGGCGGTCGGGCGGCGTCTCGACGAGGACCAGTTCGTCGACTCCCGATTCGGCAAGCGCCGCGACGTCGCCCACCTGTGGATCGCGCAGGGCCACCGACAACCGCAACTGCGCTCGGTCACGGCCCGACGCAACGCACAATCGATGCAGGGTGGCGATCCGCTCACGGACGGCCGCCACGCCGTCGAGGTTGAAGCCGTACCAGCCGTCTCCCCATTCCGCCACGCGGCGCAGCGCGGGATCGCTGTTGCCGCCCACCACCACGGGAATGCGACCGTCGCGCGCGGGCTTGGGGTTGACCCGAATGGCGTCGAAGCGAGCGAACGCCCCGTCGAACGAGGCGACGTCGTCGCGCCACAGCGTTCGCATGGCCGCGACGTATTCGGCGGTGCGGGCCCCCCGGCGCTCGAACGGCACGCCGAGCGCGGCGAACTCCTCCGCCGACCACCCCACGCCCACGCCGAGCGTCAGCCGGCCGCCGCTCAGCCGATCCAGGCTCGCAGCCTGCTTCGCGACGACAACGGGGTTGTGCTCGGGCAGCAGCAGCACGCCCGTGGCGATGCCGATCCGGGACGACGCGGCGGCCGCGAAACTCAGCGCGATCATCGGGTCGAGCCAATCCGCCTGTGCCGCAACGGCGATGCGGCCATCGTCGGAATAGGGGTAACGCGACGTTGATCGGTCCACCATGACGACATGTTCACCGGCCCACAGCGTCGCGAACCCGCTGCCGTCCGCGGCCGAGGCGACGGCATCGATCACGTCCCGGTCGGCGCCGGCGCCGATTCCCAGCGCGTGCAATCCCAGTTGCATCGGCCGATGGTCTCACGCGGTCGCGGGTCGGGGACCGAACCCGTGTCGGTGGGGCCGTTTACTATCGAATGTATGTTCGAAGGATTTGGTGGCGGTGGATCCGGCGGCCGGCGAGGCGGCGCTGATCGAGCGCATCGCAGAGTTGGAGCGGGTGAAGTCGGCCGCGGCGGCCGGTCAAGCCCGGGCGGCGGCCGCGTTGGACGCGGCGCGGCGGGCCGCCGAGGCGGCCGCCGGCATGCCCGCCGCCCGCCGCGGGCGGGGCGTGGCCAGCGAGATCGCCCTGGCCCGCCGGGATTCCCCCGCCCGCGGCAGCCGGCACCTGGGGTTTGCCCAGGCGTTGGTGCACGAGATGCCGCACACCCTGGCCGCGCTGGAATGCGGGGCGCTCTCCGAGTGGCGGGCCACCCTGATCGTGCGCGAGAGCGCCTGCCTCGACGTGCAGGACCGCCGCACCCTGGATGCCGAATTGTGCGCCGACCCCGCGAACCTGGACGGGATGGGTGATGCGCGGGTGGCCGCCGCGGCCAAGGCCATCGCCTACCGGCTCGATCCGCACGCGGTGGTCCAACGGGCGGCCAGGGCCGAACACGAGCGCACGGTCACCATCCGCCCCGCACCCGACACGATGACCTACCTGACCGCGTTGCTGCCGGTGGCCCAGGGCGTCTCGGTGTATGCCGCGCTGCGCCGCGCGGCCGACACCACCGTCGATCAGCGCTCCCGCGGCCAGGTGATGGCCGACACCCTGGTCGAGCGGGTCACCGGCCACCCCGCAGCCGTCCCGACGCCCATCGCGGTCAACCTGGTGATCTCCGATGAGACGCTGCTCGCAGGCAACACCACCCCGGCCGAGATCGCCGGCTATGGACCCATCCCCGCCGCGGTCGCGCGCACCCTGGTGGCCGGCGCCACCGCCCGCTCCCGCGCGACCCTGCGCCGGCTCTACGCCCACCCCGCCACCGGCGCGCTGGTGGCGATGGAATCTCGCGCGCGGGCCTTCCCCCGCGGACTGGCCACCTTCATCCAACTGCGCGACGGGCACTGCCGCACACCCTACTGCGACGCCCCCATCCGCCACACCGACCACGCCCACCCCTGGGCCAAGGGCGGCCCGACGTCGGCCACCAACGGCCTGGGCTCATGCGCACACTGCAACTACACCAAAGAAGCCCCCCGCTGGCGCGTCACCACCAACACCAACCGAAAACCACACCCACACCGCCGAATTCACCACCCCCACCGGCCACACCTACCGATCCGCGGCCCCACCACGCGCCCCCACCATCACCATCAGCCAACTCGAAATCCGAATCGGCATCGAAATCGCCCGACACGCCGCATAACAGGCCGGCGGATCAACCGAACGGCGGCGACCGGCCCCCGGCTTAGTAGTGGTAAGTGTCCGACGGCGCCGGCGAGTGGACTCTTTCGTCCTCGAATTCGGAGACCTCGATGCCGTAGGCGCGGGCCAGCTCGAGGATCTTGGTGGCCCGGGCAATGCGCGGGAGGTCGGACCCGTTGCGGATCTCTCCGCCGTCGCGTTCGAACTCCGCGAAAAACTCCTTCGCCCAGGCAATCTCGTCCTGAGACGGCGACAGTCCCTCGTTCACCACCGCGCACTGGTCGGGCGACAGGCAGATCTTGCCCGTCATTCCGAATTCCACCGAGACCGCGGTGGCCTCGATGAGCTTCAAGGCGTTGGATCCGATCGTCGGACCGTCAATCGCACTTGGCAGGTTGGCCGCCTTGGCCGCGATGGTGAAGCGAGAGCGTGTGTACGCCAGCGTGCTCGCGTCGTCGCCAAATCCCGTGTCTCGGCGGAAGTCGCCGATGCCGAAGGCCAGCCGGAAGGTGC
This sequence comes from uncultured Actinomycetota bacterium, assembly GCA_963824505.1. Taxonomy (GTDB): domain Bacteria; phylum Actinomycetota; class Actinomycetes; order Mycobacteriales; family Mycobacteriaceae; genus Mycobacterium. The sequence continues at coordinate 31,765 of CAWGPS010000015.1, read as the reverse complement.
CCTTGGCCGCGGCGATCTCGGTGATGCGCTCCAGACCCCGGGCCGTTTCGACCAGCGCCACGATCGGCACGTCGGGCAACCGCTTGGCCGTCTCGGTGACGTGGTCCACCGATTCGACCATCGCCAGCATCACCCCGCCGACCGGAGTACCGGCCAGCGCGGCCAGGTCGTCGGCCCACCACGGGGTGCCGAAACCGTTGATCCGCACCCAGTCAGTGTTTCCGGCGCTCAGCCAACGCACCACGTTGTCGCGTGCGGCCTGCTTGTCTTTGGGCGCGACGGCATCTTCGATGTCCAGGACGACGATGTCGGCACGCGAATGCGCTGCGAACTGGAACCGGTCGGCGTGCGCACCGTTGACCAGCAACCAACTTCGGGCCAGAACCGGATCCAGTCGGGACCCGATGTCGTCGGGATCCACCGCCTGCTTGTCGACGTGCTCATACATTGCGTGGTCTGTGGACATCTTCATTCCGTCAGTGAGGATTTGCGTTCCCTAAACGGTAGCGGCATGGCAAAACGATGGTCACCATGCCCCGGCGATCGACGAGCCGCAGAGGTCAGACGCCGGATCCGGCCCGCGGCGGCACAGATCACCAGCAGCATGACCCGCCGCCGACCACGACGAAGCCCTGCCCGTTCCCGCCCGCGATCTCCACGTCAGGGCACCGGCTGGCGCGGTCCACCCGACCGGCCGTTTCGGCGGCCTTTCGGTCGGGCGTTGTTATGGCGGGGGCTAGAGGGCACTGGCCCCCGAATTGCGTCTCGGTTGCGCGTTCTGACGCGGCCCGGAAAAACATTAGGAGCAAACATGCGTAAGACCATTGCAGTTGTTTCTGCCACCGGGGCGCTGTTGTTCGGCGGGGCGGGCGTCGCCAACGCCGCGGTTGACAGCGCTCCCGCGCCGTCTTCGACGACAACGACCTTGGCGGACACCACCAACAACACCAACGACCAGCACAGCGACAACACGGGCCTCTGGGGCCTGCTCGGCCTCCTTGGCCTCGGCGGACTCGCGGGACTGAGGCGCCGCAAGGACACCGATGTCACCACCGGTGCCGCGACGGGCACGACCCCCGGCCGGGGCGTCTAGCGCGCGTCGACGTCCACGGCCCTACGCCACGTAGCTCGACCGCCGGGATATCGGCGAAGTGAAATTTCCGTCCCGCAAAAGGTTTCGGATGCCCCTGGCTCGCTCGCTCCGGCCGTTTTAGACGTACCCGCGCCGGGTATTTCTTTCTTAGTGCGGCGCCCAGCCCAGCGCCGACATATCCCTCAAATAGCCCAGTTTCCCTAATGACCGGAGGTGTCGGCGATGGCCGAGATGATGATCGAATCGCCCGACGAAGTCGTCGCGTTCCTCAAGGCGCAGCACAACCTCATCGAGGACATGTTCGACGAAGTGCTGCATGCGTCGAATCCCGAAGCGCGCGAGGAGCCGTTCGCGAAGTTGCGCCAGTTGCTCGCGGTCCATGAAACCGCCGAGGAGATGATCGTGCATCCGCGGGTGCGCCGCGAAAGCGACCGGGGCGACGCGATCGTGGACGCCCGGCTCACCGAAGAGCACGAAGCCAAGGAGCTGCTCTCGCAGATCGAGAAGCTCGACGCCACCTCACAACAGTTCATCGACGAACTCACCAAACTGCGCGAGGCCGTACTCGACCATGCCGAGCAGGAGGAGAGCCAGGAGTTCCCCGTGCTGCAGAACAAGCTCGACGTCGACGACCTCAAGCGGATGGGATCCGCGGTCCGAGCCGCCGAAGCCATCGCCCCGACCCATCCGCACGCCGGCGTGGAGTCGGCGAAGCTGAATTTCGCCGTCGGACCGTTCGCGTCCATGCTCGATCGCGCCCGTGACCTGATCGGCCAGGCGCTCGGCTAGCCGCATGGCCGCCGTAGTCTGGGAGAAGTGAGCGTCGCACCGGACATGAACGTGGCTCTGCAGGATCGGTTCTGCCGCGAACTGCCTGAGCTGGCCGTCCGCTGGCAGGCCGAAACGGCTCCAGAGTTGCGGCTGCTCGCGCTCAACGACACGTTGGCCGGGGAGCTGGGCCTCGATGCCCCGTGGCTGCGGAGCCCCGACGGGTTGCGGTTCCTGGTCGGCAACGCTCTGCCCCCCGACGCCAACCCGGTGGCGCAGGCCTACGCCGGCCACCAATTCGGCGGTTTCGTCCCGAGGCTGGGCGACGGCCGCGCCCTGCTGCTCGGTGAGCTCACCGACACCGCCGGACGCATTCGCGACATCCACCTCAAGGGCTCCGGTCCGACGCCGTTCGCCCGGGGCGGCGACGGGCTGGCGGCGGTGGGTCCGATGCTGCGTGAATACATCGTCAGCGAGGCGATGCACGCGCTGGGCGTGCCCACGACGCGCGCCCTGGCCGTCGTCGCTACCGGACGGACCGTGCAGCGCGAGACGCCCCTGCCCGGCGCCGTGCTCGCCCGCGTCGCCAGCAGCCACCTGCGCGTCGGGAGTTTCGAATACGCGGCCTCCGCCGGCGGCAGGGAGCTCGTCGGACGCCTCGCGGACCACGCGATCGCCCGCCACCACCCCGGCGCGGCAGCGGCCGAAAACCCCTACCTCGCGTTCTACGAGGCCGTGGTCGCCGCCCAGGCGTCGCTGGTCGCGATGTGGATGTTGATCGGTTTCGTCCACGGCGTGATGAACACGGACAACATGACGATCTCCGGAGAAACGATCGACTACGGGCCTTGCGCGTTCATGGAGTCCTACGATCCCGACACGGTCTTCAGCTCCATCGACTTCTGGGGCCGCTACGCGTACGGCAACCAGCCAGACGTCGCCGGATGGAACCTCGCGCGGTTCGCCGAGGCGCTGCTGCCGCTGCTGTCGGACGACACCGGGGAGGCGGTCACGCTGGCAGAGGCGGCATTCGGCGTCTTCCAAACCCGATACGACGCGGTGTGGTCCGCCGGCATGCGCGCCAAGCTGGGCGTGCCGGGTGTCGAAGGCAGGGTCGTCACGCCATTGGTCCACGAGGTGCTTGAACTGCTGAAGGAGAACCGCGTCGACTACACGTCGTTCTTCCGCCATCTCGGCCGCGCCGCGCGGGGCGACACCGAGTCCGCGCGCGGCCTGTTCGCCGACCTGCGCGGCTTCGACGACTGGATGTCGCGCTGGCGGGCGCTGAGCCCGGACGCCGACGTCATGGACCGCATCAACCCCGTCTACATTCCGCGCAACCACCTGGTCGAGGAAGCGCTGGCCGCGGCGACGGCGGGCGATCTCGGCCCGCTCGGGCGACTCCTCGACGCCGTGACGGACCCTTACGACGAACGACGGGGACTCGAGCGCTACGCCTGCCCCGCACCGGAGGAGTTCGGCGCCTACCAAACGTTCTGCGGCACCTGAGCGGCCGCGCCGCGCGCAACGCAATTTCCTTGTCTGCCAGACGAATCCACTCTCAGGCCCGCCGTTCAGCGTGCCGGCGGCTCCGGCGCCGAAGGGCGTCGCCGCGCAGCACCCCAGAGGCCGACGCCGATACCGATGACGGCGCCGCCCAACCCGATCACCCGCTGCGACGGTTTCAACTGGTCGTGAACGCTGATTCCACCGAGCAGGTCGGCCGCGTCCGCACCGCCCGAGGCGAGAAACCACCCGCGGGTGTTGCTGCCGCGTAGCGCCGCGGCGGCGAGCAAGCCGCCGATCAGCGCGTCGCGGTAGCCCATTGAGCGCAGCAGCAGGCGCGCGGTCGGCGGCGGGTCCGCCGGATCGCCCCACAACCGGTTGGCGCGCACCGGGTCGACAAGGAACGAGATTCCCGAGGCCAGGCGGATGCCGCCCGCCAGCAACGCCGCGCGGTCAATAGACATGATGCGCAGCTTAGGGCGGAATTCGCTATTAGGCACGGGTTTACTTATTGCCCTTGTTCGCCTGGCCGCGATTGCAGACGGGAGTGCCGGAAAGTTATACCCCGGCAAACCCGGAAAGCCGCCCAGGTCGCCTGGCTACCATGATCTTCGGGGAAATTAGCTAATTTCTCGCGGGCGATGCCGATCGTTAAAGCCGCCCGACGGCGGGCTTGCCGCCGGTGTTTCGCCCGCCCAACGGCTGGCACAAACTCGTCAAAGTTCTCCTCCGAGACGGCTCGCCCGTTACCTTGAATACCTATGACGGAACAGGGGGATCCGCTCAGCCGCCGGCAGTCCTACGGCGACAACCTACCGAGGGCGCGCAAAAACAAGCTCGCTCCCGATCCCGAGGTGCGTCGCGCCATCGTGGCGGCCGCGGCCAAATCGGTTCGGGAGCAAGGTGTTCGAGGACTGAGCATATCCGCGGTTCTGGACCAGGCGCAATTGAGCACCCGGGCCTTCTACCGGCATTTCGACTCGAAGGACGAGCTTGTCGCCGCGGTGTTCATGGAGATGACGCGGGTAGAGGTGCTGCGCCTGGAGGCGAAGATGGCACCGGCGTCGTGTCCGATCGAGGCGGTGGTCGCGTGGATCGACGGACGACTCGACCTCGCCTTCGACGAGGACGTCAAATCGGAACTGCGCCAAGTGTCTTTGGAGGCACAGTCGAAGGGCTTCTCCTCCCCGGAACTCGTTGCGCCCTCGTACACCGCCATCCTCGAGCCGCTCATCCGACACCTCGAGCGTGGGATGGAGTCCGGCGCGTTCCAGGACATCATCCCGGCGGCGGCCGCGAAGTCGATCAACGGCGTGGTGTGGGCGGCCACGCAGCGGCAGTGGGCCACCGGGCATTGGGACCGCTGCGAAGTCCGCGAACGGGCGCTGCGGTTCTGTCTGCGCGGACTGGGTGTGGCCCCGGAAACGATTGAAGACGTCGCCGCCGCCGGCCGGGCTTCCGCCGGACCGGCCCGACCCGAATGAATACAAGTCAGAAATTCGGCCCGAAGTTATATGAATGGCTTCGTTTCAAATGTTTGAAGCGTGAACGCGCGTGGTTAATCGAGACGACTCGGGGGGTACTAGGAGCGCATGACGCACTCGCACGGTTCGCCGGTCCCGCGGCAGGCGTACATGGGGGGACGAGCGCCTCGTCGGCGCAGCCAAATTGCCTCCCGATCCCGAGGTGAGATGCGCAATTGTGGCCGCCGCGTCGAAGTCGCTCCGCGACCAGGGCATTCGGGGGCTCAGCGTCGCCGCGGTCCTCGAGCGGGCTCAGTTGAGCACCCGCGCCTTCTACCGGCATTTCGACTCGAAGGACCAGCTCGTCGCCGCGGTCTTCACGGAGCTGACCCGCAGCGAGCTGCTGCGGCTCAAAAGGACCATGGCGGCTGCGGCGACCCCGGTCGAGGCGGTGGCGGCCTGGATCGACGGCCGCTTCGACCTGGCGTTCGACGACAGCACGGAGTCCGAGTTTGCGCCGGCTGCTGCTCGAGGCCCCTGCGAAGGTCTGCACACCGCCGGGACAGACCTCGCCGCCCTACCCGGAGATCTTCGAGCCGCTGATCGAGCAGCTCGAGCACGGGCTGGAGATCGGCGTGTTCCGGGACGTCGTGCCGGCCACCGCCGCGAAGTCGCTGCACGGCGTCGTGTGGGCGGCCGCGCAGCGGCACCGGGCGACATCTCACGCTGAACGCGTGGAGACCCGTCGACGTGCGCTCCGGTTCTGTCTGCGCGGATTGGGCGTGTCGCCGGAAACGATCGAAACGCTCGTCGAGCATCGGGTCGCCGCGGTCTGATCGCGGCGGCCATTCGTCGCCTCTCATCAGCGGGGCAGGCGTCCGCGATGTCGATGGAGGCCTTGCGTCGGCGCAGCCGAACGCTTAACGGGTGACTACCATGACCGTCATGGCCGAACCGGTCCCCGCTGCGGACGAAACGGTCGCAGCCAATGCCGCGGAGACCGCCGCCGTGTCCAATCCCGTAGCCGCGGGCGACCTGGCCTGGTCGCGTGACGACGACGACTCGGGCGCTCAACCGGCCGCTGAACGCCAGTCGTGGCTGGCTACGTGGCGCAAGGCCGCCGCATTGCTGCTGGGTGGCCTGCTGCTCGCGGGGGCGATCGTGGTGGGCTTTTGGTTGTGGAGCCCGGGGAACAAGGGCTCGCCGGGGGCGCCCGGCGCGTCGCGCACTCCCCCGGTAGGCGGTGCGCCCACAACCAGCGGACGCGCCGCGGCGCCGCCCTCCGCCACGCCGTCGATCGCGTCGACGCCGGAACAAGACGACAAGTACGTGCAGGCATTGAACGACCGCGGCATCTCCTTCGCCAATCCCGAGGCCGCCATCTTCAACGGAAAGATGGTCTGCGACGACATTCGTCGCGGCATGACCGTCCCGAAGATCGTCGACGAATTTCGTGCCAGCAATCCCGCCCTGGGCGCCGACGCCGACGCCTACGTGGCCATTTCGGTTCGCACGTACTGCCCCCAGCACAACGGCCTAGTCAGCGCAGTGCCTTGACCAGGGCGCCTTTGGCCGCCGGAGGCGTTTTGAACTGCGGAAATCGCAGCGGATCGGCCATGATAGAACGTGGCGGGGCCCTGGGAAGTCGCGAGGGTTCGACAGCGTTGACCCAATACGACCGCACGACGGCCGCACCGTAGGAAAGAGGAGACGCGCATGACGGTCGAAGACGACAGCGCCCCAACAGAATCGGTGGCTGATCTGCGACCGAAGCGGCGACGATCAGCTCGACCGAAGGCTTTCGGCAACGCGATCGGGGGGGCGTTTCTGGCCCTGGCCGTGCTGTTCGCCCTGGGCGTTGTGGCCACTTACTTCATGCGGGACAGAACGGCAACGTCAGCCGGACCCCAGACGGTGACCGTCACGCCGTCGGCCAAAGGTGCCGCGGACAGCCGGTTCTTCAGCTCATTGGCCATCTACGGGATCTCGGACAACGGCAACGAAGCCGTCCGTCAGCGCTTCATGGAATTCGGGCATCACACCTGCTTCTCGCTGCTGCCGCCGAAACCGCAGACGTTCGATTCGACGGTGAGCGGCATCATGACGGCGGAAAACCAGGACGTCGCGTCCGGCAGTCCCTGGTCGCCGCAGTTCACCCGCGACGACGCCGAGCACCTGGCCCAGGCCGCCATCGGCGCGTACTGCCCGAGCGCCAAGAAGTAGGCGCACCGCCGGCGTGTTCGGGGGTCAGCCCCCGAGTCCCGTTATGAATCGTTGCACGGTGCGGGTCAGCGAGCGCGGCACATGGTCGGGATCCATCAAGTCGTTCTCCGCCAGCGGGCCCGCCTCACCGGCCACGGTCCGCTCGGTGAATCGACGTAACGTCCTGCCTCGTCCCCGCAGTGCCTCCACGGCCTTCAGCAAAGATTGGTGCCGGCGCACGGCCTCGTCGAGTTCGCCGACGGACACGCCCAGGTGCTCGGACAACAACTCCTGCCGCACCGCCGCGATCTGGCGTCGGACGTCGTGGTGCGCCGGGTTGCCCGCGTCCGCCTCGATGGCCACATCGCACTCGCTGTCGAAACCCATCGACCTGTTGTTGAGGTTCGACGAGCCGATCCGGAGGAGGCGCTCGTCGACCACCAACACCTTCGAGTGGACGTAGATGGGTGCACCGCGTGCCAGTACGCCTGACCGGGAATCAGCAGTCGATCGTCGGGCCGCCGGCTCTCCCGATGCTCAGCGCGCGCATGGCGGTCTGAGTCCCACATTTCGTCCGCCCGCCACGTGGGCGTGCTCACTCCGGCGGGGAATGACCCAGTCCGCACAACGTCAACGTTGCTCAGGCCGTCTCAGTTTGCCGGGCCAGTGCTCCTCGAGAGCTCTCCGTCCCACCGTCCGCCTGGCCCAGCGCGGCACCAGGCAACCGAGCAGCGACGTCGTGCGGCCAAGCCGCGCCCCGCCGTCGCCGACCGCGGTGTCACGTCCGGTCGTGCGACACGCGAATGCCACCGCGCCGGATGGGCGCCGTCGACGGCGAATTGGATTCGGCTGCTGCTGATCTGGTTCAGCAACGACACCGGCGTCAGCCCAAACCAGACCCCGTCGAAAGCCTTGAGCAGGCGCAGATTCGACTTCAACAAGTAGACGTCGAGCGCGGGTCGCTTCCACAACATCCAATACAGGAATGCGCCAAGCTGATTCGGTCCGGGCAACGTCTTGGCGCCCCGCTCGAAGGTCGTCCGGGCATCGAAATCCCAGCCGATCAAGATGATTCGGCGCCGGGCGCGCAACATCGCCGCCTTGACGTGCCTGAAGTACTCGGCCGCATCGACGATGCAGGCGAACCGATCGGCCCGATCGGTGCGCCAGCACGTCTGACCGGGAATGAGCAGTCGATCGTCGGGCACGCCGGCTCTCTCGATGCTCAGCGCGCGCATGACACCCTGAATACCCACATTTCGTGCGCTCACCACGTGGGCGTGCTCACTCCGGCGGGAATGCCCCGGTCCGCGCCACGCAACGTCGACGACGACGCCGATCGCCGGAATGAGCTCGGGGATCGCGCCGATCAGCGCTGGATGAAGGCCCGCAGCCTGTCGAGGACGAGCGCGGGGCGTTCCTCGGCGATCCAGTGTCCGACACCCTCCACCAGCTCCAGCCGGAAGTCGGTGCATCGTTCGGCGTAGCCGCGGAGCAGCGTCGGCGTCAGCACCGGGTCCGCCGTGCCATGCAGCCACCGCACCGGCACCTGCACCCGCGCGTCCGCGTACTCGCCGCGGAGCCACGGCACGAACTCTCGGGTGAGAAAGGTCCGGTACCACCGCGACGTCGCCACGGCGTGCGGACGCCCCGCCAGCGCCGCCGCGTAAACGTCAAAGTCTTTCTCCGGCAGGGAGAATGCTCCGCCCACCCAACGGGTGAGGGCGCGCAGGAAACGCCGGCGCCGGCCGGCGACGAGCCGCGGCCCGATGACGGGCAGCGCGATGGGGATCTGGTACCAGAACCGCCATAGGTGCTTGAGCAGCTCGCGATCCGGCAGCAGCCACGGGCCGACGGTGTTCATCCCGAAGTAGCCGGTCACCTTGGCCGGGTGGCGCAGCATCATGATGAATCCAACCGGTCCCCCCCAATCGTGGGCGACCAGGGTGACCGGGCCGGCGCGGAGTCCGTCGAGCACAGCCGCGAGGTCATCCGCCATGTCGCGCTTCCGGTATCTGCCTGGAGGCGCCGAACTCCAGCCCGCGCCGCGCAGATCGGGGCATAGCACCCGGTAGCCGTCGTCGGCCAGCGGTCCGATCAGGTGACGCCACTCCCACCAGTGCTGCGGGAAGCCGTGGACGAGCAGCACCGCCGGCCCGTCGACGGGGCCGGCCTCGGCCACGTGAATGACCACCCCACCGCCCACATCGACGAACCGGTGCTCGACGCCGTCGAGCATGGGCATCGGTGGGGTGTGCGGTGATGTTGCAGGGCGCGGCCGGCTTTGTCGCCGCCGCTTTTCGGTGGGGTATGTCATCACGGCTCCTCGTTCGTCGGCGCTCACAGCCCGACGGCGCGCTCCAACTCGGTCAGCGACGTGTCCAGGTGCCCGAGCAGGCGCTGCAGGTGCGGGACCGCGCTGCGGCATCCCACGATGCCGAAGTCCAGGCTGTCGGCGCTGGTGGCCAGGGTGATGTTGAGTGCCTGCCCGTCGACGACGATGGACATCGGATAGTTTCCGTCGAGCCGGGCGCCATTGAGATACAACGGGTTTCGGGCTCCCGGCACGTTCGAGATGCAGACGTTGAAGGAGGGCGGGGTCGCGGAGCCCAACCCAGGAAGGCCGCCGAGCAACGCGGGAGCGAGGGTCGTCGAGAGCCCGAGCGCCATCGCCTGGGTCCGCGGTAGTTGCGACAGCACCTCCTTGTTGTCGCGCATCGATGCGTGAACGGCCGCCAGGCGCTGCGCCGGGTCGTCGAGATCGGTGGCGAGGTTGCACAACACGGCGGAGGCCACGTTGCCGCCGTCGGCGTCGGCGGCGGTGCGGAGGTTCACCGGGACCATGGCGATCAACGGCGCATCGGGCATCGCCTCCTGTTCGGTGAGGTAAGCGCGTAACGCTCCGGCGCACATGGCGAGCACCACGTCGTTGACGGTCACCCCCGCGGCGTCCTTGACGCCCTTGATGCGTTCCAGCGACCACGACTGGGCGGCGCACCGGCGGGCGCCGCCGATGGGGACGTTGAGCATCGTTCTCGGTGCCCGGAACGGCAGGGCCAGTTGCTGCTCGACGAGCGCCGCGCGAGCCAGGGCGAACGTCGACGGGCCATAGCGCGCCAGCGATCGCATTGTGCCGGTGAGTTTTCCCCACCGACCGGCCTGCGCTGCGGGTTGCGCGGTGCGCTCCGAGGGCGGGGACCAGGGCACGCGGACCCGGTGGTCTTCGGGATCCGCGCTCAGCGAGCCCTGGAGCAGCTTGAGCGCGGACACGCCGTCGACCAGGGCGTGGTGCATCTTGGTGTAGATCGCGAAGCGCCCGTCGTTGAGGCCCTCGATCAGATGGGTCTCCCACAAGGGCCGATGGCGATCGAGCAGGCTGCCGTGCAGCCGCGAGGTCAGCTCCAGCAGCTCGCGCACGCGGCCGGGCGCGGGCAGTGCCGAACGCCGCACGTGATAGTCGAGGTCCATCGTGTCATCGAAGGACCATGCGAGATTGGTGATTCCGCCGAGAGTCGTTGCGGGGTGCTTCCGGAACGCGGGGGCTACGTCCTCGGATGCGCGCATGGCTTCGTAGGTCTCCCGCACGAATTGCGGCCCGGCGTCCTTCGGCGGGGTGAAAAGTTGCAGGCCGGCCACGTGCAGAGGGTGCTCGCGCGACTCGGCCAGCAGAAACGTCGAGTCAAGCGGTGAGATGAGTTGCATCGTCCTGCTCCTTGGCAATCAGTGGATTGATCGGTGAATTCACTTGGCGACCTGGGCCATTCGCGCCGCGACCCAGCGGGCGAGGGGCGGGGCGACGCGAGAAAGCACGTACATGACATGCGCCTCGGCGGCGATCGGCGCCACCGCGCGGTTGCGGCCCACGGCGCTGAGGATGTTGCGGGCGGCGCGCTCGGGGGTGTACCCGCGCCTTTGGTACGTCGCCGCGAGGCGCTGCCGGCGCGCATCGGCGTCACCGGCTCCCCGGATCGGGCTGGCTGTCGTGATGGCGGTGTTGATGACGCCGGGGCAGACGGCGGTCACGCCGATGCCGTGCGGCTTGAGTTCGATGCGCAGCGCCTCGGAGAGACCCAGGACCGCGAATTTGGTGGCGCTATATGCGGAAAGCGCAGGATTCGCAAGCAATCCGGCGGCCGAGGAGAGGTTGACGACGTGCCCGCCTCGCCCGGAATTGATCATGGCCGGGACGAAGGCGTCGCAGCCGTGGACGACGCCCATCAGGTTGATCGACACCAACCAGTTCCAGTCCTTGAGGCTGGTGTCGAGAAAGCCGCCGACCAGGCCCACCCCGGCGTTGTTGACCACGATGTCCACGCCGCCGAAGTGGCTGAACGTGGCCTCGGCGAAGGCCGTCACCTGTTCGGGATCGCTGACGTCGACACGGCGGGTCATGACGTCGCGGCCCAGCCGGCGGGCGGCATCGGCGGTGTCGCCCACCGCGGCGTCGTTGATGTCGCACAGCGCCAGCTGCGCGCCGCGTCGCGCACACAGCAGCGCCAATTCCCGGCCGATGCCGCTGCCGGCTCCGGTGATGGCGACCACGCGGCCGGAGAGGTCTGAGGTGTTGAGAGTTGATCCGAAGTTGAACATGCCGGCAAACTACGGTCCGAGGGTTGCCATGGTCTCGTGCGCGGATGCCAACGCTGGTCGGGCTCGTTGTGACCGGGCGACAATCGGACTAGATTCCGGCCATGGAACTCCAGTGGCCGCCTGATCAGGGCCCCGGCGCGCAGCGGGTCTGGCAACAGGTGCTGGTCCCGATCGCCGCCGAGCTGCGTGCCGGCGCCGCCGACCTGGCCGAGCGGGCGGTCGAGCGGATGCGCTCGGCGCTGCCCCAGCTCTTCCCCGACGAGCTGACCGTCAAGGAGAACCTGGCCAGCACCGACGCCAGCCTTCGTCAACTGGCGCAAATCATCGAGGCCGGTACAGATCCGCGGCGGGTCGAGTTGCCGCCGTCGACGCTGGCCATCGCCCGCGCAGCGGTGCGGCGCCAGGTGGCCCTGGCGGATCTGATGCGTTTCTACCGGATGGCCCAGGACCTGGGATGGCAGTGGATCTTCGGCCGGATCACCGCCACGGTGTCCGATCCGGCGGACCTCGCAACGGCGATCGAGCTGGCCACCGGCTGGATCTTCGGCTATGTCGACGGGGCCCTGGTTCGCGCCGAGCGGGCCTACGAGGTGGAGCGGGAGGCGTGGCTGCGGGGGGCCGCCGCGTCCCGGGCAGCGGCCATCGACGACATCCTCGCCGAGCGCGAGCGCGACCCGCAACGCGCGTCGACCCGCCTGCGTTACGACATCAACCGCCAGCACCTGGGCGTAGTGGCGTGGGTCGACACGGTTCCCGAGGACGCCGATGCTCAGCCGCTGCTCGGCGCCGTCATCGCCGACGTCGCCCGCGCAGTCGCGGCGGACAGCAGCCTGGTGCATCCCGCCGGCTCGCTGGCCGCCGCGGGATGGGTGAGCCGCCGGCGGCCCTTCGCCCCGCCCGAGCTGACGGCCCTCGACATTTCCGGGCGGTCCGGAGTTCGGCTGGCTGTTGGTGACCCTGACGGGGGACTGAAGGGATTCCGCCGGACGCACCACCAGGCATCCCAGGCCCGGCGGGTGGCCGCGCTGCTCGGACCCCACGGCACGCCCGTCACTCGCTACCGCGACGTCGCGGTGACCGCGTTGGCCAGCGCCGACAGTGACCACGCGGCGTCGTTTGTCACCCGGGTGCTGGGCCCGCTCGCCGCCGCGGACGAAGACACCTTCCGGGTGGCGACGACGTTGGCGGTCTATTTGCAGGAGAACCGCAGCCGCGCGCGCGCCGCCCGTCGGCTCGTCGTGCATCCCAACACGGTGAGCTATCGCGTCAACCAGGCGGAAGCGATCCTCGGCCGCAGCATCGACATCGACACTCTGGAGCTGTCGGTCGCGCTGGCGCTGCTGCCCGCGCTGCCCCGGCTGGCGCATTCCGCCGCCGCCGAACTGTGACGAGATAACAAACCGCGCCTGCAACGTTGTCACCCTGGTCCGAGCATGGGGGGCGGTGGCCGCCTTAGGTTCTGCGCATCCGTAGCAAACACCAACCCGAGGAGAAGCCATGCAGGCACTGCAGGAACTCGACGTCAACTACATGAGTGGGGCCGAGAACCCCTGGATTCCGTTCGCCCCGCTGTCCGAGCAGGTGTTCCTGAAGTACTGGAAGGTAGACCCGGTGCGGGCCGAGATCGTGGTCTCGATGAAATTCGGCGGCGCAATGGTGCTGCCGGCCCACTACCACACCGGCATCGTGGTCGGGCACACCGTCAGCGGAGCATGGCGCTACCAGGAGAACGACTGGATTTCGCGCGCCGGCGACACCGTGTACGAGGTGGCCGGCTCCTCACACACGCCGGAGAGCTTGGAAGAGACCGAGGTGTTTTTCTTCCTGGTCGGCGAACTGCTGTTCCTCGACCAGGACAACAAGATCCTGTGGCAGGAGAACCACAAGACCTCCGTCGAGCGCTACACCAACTACTGCGCCGCCCACGGCATCGCCGCGCGCGACCTGACCAGTTGGGACGCCTGAGCCATGGCCGACATCGAACCCACCGAAACCCAGCTGACCACACTGCTGGCCGCGGCGAACGACAACGACGACCCCGTGGTGATGATCAATCTGTTGGAGTTCGGGCCCGGCGGCGCGGACAGCTACCAGCGCTACGCCAAGGAGGTCCAGCCCTTCCTGGACTCCGTCGGGGCGACGATCCTGTACGCCGGCGACGCGAGCCACGTGGTCGCCGGCGACGTCGAACACCCGTGGTGGAACGCCATCGTGGTGGTCCGCTACCCGTCGCGTGCGGCATTCGTCTCGATGGCGACCAGTCCCGACTATCGCGAGAGGGCCCACGTGCATCGGGAAGCGGCGCTGGAAAGCACCCACCTGATCGCCACCAACCCCTGGCCACTCGAGGGCTGACCGATCACGTTCGGGCGGCGACCACGCAGGGCCAAGGCGTGGTCGCCGCCGCGCATCGTCCACGGTCGACGCGCTGCCGCGGGAAAGACGGCAAGAAGGTCCCGGGAGGCCGGGGCGCGTCCGTATCGTGTGGGCCATGGAGGCACCGGACCGGCCCGGTCGGCACCAGGATCGCGTCGACCGCCGTCAGCTGCTGCGGCTGGCCGGCAGCGTCGGCCTGGCGTCGGTCGTCGGCGCGTGCTCGAGTGCGGCGCGGACGAACTCCGCGCCGTCACAGCCCAGGCCGGCCCCGCCCTCCAGTCCGGCCGCGACCGGCGCGAACCTGAGCGTGAACCCGCCGGCGGCGCCGATGACCTCTCCCCCGGCCGCCACCTCTGCCCCGCTGCTCTGCCGGGAGGCCTGGGGAGCGCGACCCGCCCGCCCCGGCGGGAGGGCCCAGACCATCACCCGCATGACCCTGCACCACGAGGCAGTTGTCCTGGGCGACAACCGTAATGCGCCCGGCCACTTGAGAAGTGACCAGCGATACCACCAAGACCAGCACGGCTGGATCGACATCGCCTACCACGTCGGCGTCGACCGCGACGGCAACATCTACGAACTGCGGAGCACCGAGATCGCCGGCGACACCGCGACGGACTACGACACGACGGGCCATTTCCTGGTGCTCTGCGAGGGAGACTTCGATCGAGAGCCGGTGTCGGAGGCCCAGCTGAACGGAGCCGCCCTCGCTTTCGCCTGGGCCGCGCAGACCTTCCACGTCACCAGCGGCACACTGGCGGGTCATCGCGACCTCGCCCAGACCTCCTGCCCGGGCGCCAACCTCTACGCCCACCTGTCCTCGGGCGACCTCAGGCGCCGCATCGACGACCTGCTGGCCGGCGGCCCGGTGGAACTCCAGCGCTTCTGCGGGCCGGAGGCCGCCGCGACGGTCGCGGCCATCGAGGCGGGCAACTGAGGTGAGGGTAGGGCCGATGCACCGACGAATTCTCGCTATGCCGCTGTCTGTTGCCGCGGTCGCGGTGTGCCTGACCGCCACGCCGGCTGCCTTCGCCGTCGACTCGGAGTGCCCCATCATCCTGCCGGCGGCCGACCGGCTGCAGAACGAGTTCGACCTCGTCTCACCCTCCGGCACACCGTCGTACGTGGCAGGCCAGATCCGCAACGCGTCGTCCCCGCTGCACGGATTGATCAGTCCGGCCGCCGTCGACCTGCGGATTCGGTCGGACATGCTGGCGTCTCAGATCGAAGGCAGCGACCCCTACCGGCCGCCAAGCCCCCAGCAACTCGCCGGCGATCTGGCTACAGCGAGGCAACTACTGGCCGCGGCCCGCGGCTACTGCGCACCGTAGGCGTCTATCTGCCCCAGGGCCGCTGTCGCACCGACAGGCGCTGGGCGTCGGGCCAGATGGCGGCGGCGGCCGGTGATGCGCAGAACGTGTCCTCGGCCTGATAGACGTCCATGTCGATGGCGTGCAGGCCGTCTTCCTGGTGAGCGCGGCAGATGACGGTCAGGACCCGGTGCGTGTCCGGGTCTACCTGCTCGGCCTCGATGGTCAACACCACCACGAGGGTGTAGCCGGCCCCGGTCGGCAGGTAGAAGGTGAGGTCGCGGCTGTCCAGCGCGCCACCGTTGGTCACCAGATAGCCGTCGCCGCTGGGATAGACGGCCTGTCCGACCATCTGGGTGCGCTCGTAGTGCAGGCGGTCACCCGGTGCGCGCCACACCGAGAACCGGGTGTTCGGGCTGCCGTTGAACAAGTTCCGGGCGATCGGGATGATCAGCTCCTCGCGGCCGTCGCCGTCGACATCCTGTAATCCGACGCCCCCCGGGCTCGACGGCTCCAACAGCTCGTCAATGGTTTGCACCACCGTGCCCGACGGGTCGGTGACCGTCACCTTGGCCGCCCTGGGGCCGGGCAACTCGGGCGTGGTCCAATAAGTGACGGCGAAATCGAGAGTGCCGGAACGCATCCGGCAGTCGGAATGCGGCGACGTGGCGCTCGGGCTGATCGGTGCGGCGCGCTGCGGGCACGGCGGCAGCACCGTGTCGGCGGCCCCCTTTGGACAGGTGGGACACACGGTGGCCGCGGCCGCCGTCGAAACCGCCGCGGCCCACAGCGACAACCGCTTCACGCCTACCTTTTCGGTGCCGGCTTGCCCGGAGCCGGGGCCGGCTCGGGCGGTGGGAGCTGTTCCTCGACCGGCGGGTGGGCGCCGGCCTTGGGGCCGATGTCGGCCACCTGCCAGGCGTTGCCCACCCGGTTGACGGTGACTTGCAGCAGGATGATCGACACCTTGGGCGTCGGGTTCTGCAGATTGCGGGTGGTTTGGTGGGCCGACACCACCACCTGGTAGACGCCGCCGGGCTGAGCCACCGGGTCGGTGGCCAGCACCTCGCCGGTGGAAGTGACCTGCGCCTGCAGCATGATGCTCTTGAGGATGTCGGTGGCGTTGACGTATTTGTCTTTGAGTTGCTGCGACACACCGTCTTCGACGGATCGGAAGAAGGCGTCCGGGTCTTCGAAGCTGTAGGTCAGCGACTTCAGCGCATAGTCCTTGGCCAGCTGCGCCACGGCCTCGCGATCGGCGCGGTCTCGGCGCAGCTCCGCGAGCTGGCCGGTCACCTCGCGGTATTTGACGAACCCGAACACCCCGCCGGCGAGCACCGCCGCCGCGGCAACGGCCGCAACCCATCGGTACGGGTGCCGGGGCCGCCTCAGTCGAAGCCGCTTGGCCGACCGATCGGGCACCGCCTCGTCGTCAGCGTCGTCGGAGGCCTCGACGACGCCGTCGGGCTCGGCCTGGGCCGCGGCGGCCTCGCCCTCGGCCTCGGTGTCGCTTGCTTTCTCGTCTTCGGTGATAGCTGAGTTTGTCACGTGTGTTCCTTCTTTACCGCGATTTGGTTCGTGGTCACTGATGCCATTCCGGCACGTTGAGCTGGACCCGCAGGCCCCCGGTGTCGTTGAACGTCGATTCCCAGAAGTCGAGCCAGTGCCCCGCGTCGATCTTGACGGGGCGCAATGGAGCGACCGCGGGTTGCAACACGGTGGCGAAGGTGCTCAGCGGCCCCGCCAGCTCGTCAACGTATTCGCTCAACTTGGCCACCAGGACCCCACCCGGATCGTCGGGGCCCACCACGCCCACGCCGCTGTGGGACAGCTCTTCGATCTCGTGGATCAGCCGCAGAAACGCCGGCACCGAGCGCGGCAGTTCCTTGCTTGTGGTGCTGATGATTTCGGCGGCGTGGATTTCACCCAGGTTGGTGGTCAACGTAGCGACGTTGCTGAACAGGGTGGCCATCAACTGCTTGTCGTCGCGAATCACCTTGGCAGCCAGCCCGGCCGTGGTGGCCAGGGAATCGACGGTCTCGTCGTTGCCCGCGAGCGCCCCTGCGATGTTGCTGACGACGGCGTGCGCGTAATCGGGGTTGAGCGCCGAGACCAGGGCATTCGCCTTGGTGAACAGGTCGCTGCCGGTCACCATCGGGGCCACCCGGTCCGGGGGGATCACCGCCCCGTCGGAAAAGTACGGCGGTGCGATGTATTTCGGCTTGAAGTCGATGTATTGCTCGCCAGCCGCCGAGAGATTCTCGATGCTGATCGGGCTGTTGGCGGGGACCGGGTGCGCCCGGTCGACGTCGATGGAGACAGCCAGCCCGGTGGTGGTGGTGCGGATGCCGGTCACGCGGCCGATCTTGATTCCGCGCATCGTCACCTCCGATGTGGGCAGCAGCCCACCGGAGGTCTTGAGCAACAAAGTGAGTCGAGTGACCTGTTTGGTCGGGCTGATGTCGAGCACGCCGACCGCCATGTAGACCGCGCCGAGCAGCGTCAGCGCCGCCAGGATGATCAGCGTGTTGCGGGCGTTGAACTTCATGGCAGCAGTCCCATCGACCGCATCGCCGACACCGCCTGGTCGGCTTTGTCGGCGGGGTCCACGCCTTCCTGCCCGGTCGGCAGGTGAAGCTCGGAGACCGTGTATTTCGGTCCGCCCTTGCGGAAGAACGGGATGAGCTTGGTGCGGATCAAGGCGATCAGCTTGTCGGCGATCACCGGAATGGTGGTGTCGGCCGTCGCCACGGTATCGATCATCGGCGTCAGGTAGGAGATCATCTGCATGATGTCGCCGGCGACCGGGCTGACGATCTGGTCATTGAGTTTGGTCAGGTCTTTGGAGTCCGCGACGACCTGGATGATGGAAAGCGTTACCGCAGAGAGTCCTTCGAGCTTCGCTGGACCCTCGGCGACCAGCCGGTTGAACACCTCGGTGTTCTGCGTCAACGTCGCGGT
Source organism: uncultured Actinomycetota bacterium (assembly GCA_963824505.1). Classification (GTDB taxonomy): domain Bacteria; phylum Actinomycetota; class Actinomycetes; order Mycobacteriales; family Mycobacteriaceae; genus Mycobacterium. Next base: position 13,496 of record CAWGPS010000015.1, on the reverse strand, counting down.
GATGTTGTCCATGCTCGCCAGGATGCCGTCGATGGTGTCCTGGTTGGCCGCCAGGTCGTTGAGCACTCCGGCGACGGTCTGCTGGGTCCGGGTCAGCTCGGCCGGGTCTTTGGGGAACGCTTTGTTGAGGTTGACCACCGTATCCTGCAGCGTGCCGATCGCGCCGCCGGCCACCAGATTCGACACCGAACGCAGGACGTCTTCGACGTTGGCGGCCGGAGCGGTGTTGCGCAGCGGGATCGTGTCCCCCTCGCGCAAGAACGTCGTTGACGCCTTGTCCGGTGGCAGCAGGGCGATGTAGATGTCGCCGAGCGGGGTGGCCTGGCGCAGCTCGGCGCGGGTGTTCTCGGGAAGCGTGGTATCGCCGGACATCTCGACGTAGGCGACCGCCGTGGCGCCGTCGAGCTGAACGTGGTCGAGCACGCCGATCTGGATTCCGCCGGAGTCGACCTTGGCCCGGGCGGGCAGGTTGAGCACGCTGGAGAACTGGATCTTGATTCTGTAGGGGTGGTGGGGCGTGTAGGCGCCCGGGACCGGCAGCCTGGTCGGGTCGAGCGAGCATGCCGCGGTCAGGCCGATCCCGGCAGCCAGCAGGAGGGCCCGCAGTCCGCGGCCACCTCGCGTCGATCGTCCGGTCATGACAGCGCGGCTCCCAGGATGAGATCTGTCAGCCCCAGGGTCACGGGGTCGGAGGCGGTGCCCGACGCGCAGGCCGCCGCGGCGCCGGGAGTGTTCCGCTTGCGCAGCACGTCGCAGATGGCGCCGGCCTGCGACGGGGAGATCGCCACCTGCGGTGGAAGATACGTGACGTTGTGGGTGCCCCACGCCGGCTCGTAGCGTTCGGACACCCAGTTGCTGAACTGGGGCCAAGAATTGATCATGGCGAGGATGGCCGGGGTGTGGCGGTTCAGCACGTCGCGTATCCAGGGGATCAGCTTGTCGCCGATGTTGTGGTAGATCCGCGGCGCGAACCGGTCTATCGCCTCGATCAGAATCGGCAGCAGGTGCGACACATGGTTGAGGGCCACGGCGAAGTTGTCCGACAGGCCCTCGATCAATTCGGTGGTGGCGGGAAGCGTTCGGATCACCGAGGCGAAGGTGTCCCAGTGCTTGAGAAAGCCCGAAGTGACCAGCTCGCCGTTGTCGAACAGCTGGCGGTACTCGGCGTCGGACTTGTACGGGTCGGCGAGCATGGTGACCAGATTGCGTAGCGTCTGGTTGAGGCCGGGACCGGTGCCCTCCAGCGAGCGGGCGGCCGCGCGCAGGCTGTCGTTGATGGCTTGCACGCCCGGTGCCCGGGACGGGTCCTGGCCGGGCCGGGGGGCCAGGATGGCGTCGGCGAGCTTGCCTATGGCCGTGAAGGTTTCGCTGACGCTGATCGGGGTCTTGGTGGAGGCCAGCTTGATGCACCCCGGCCCGGTGAACTTCGGGCCCCCGGTGTACGGCTTGGTCAGCTCGATGTGGCGGTCGGTGACAATCGACTGCGAGTAGGTGATCGCGCCGACGTCGGCGGGCAGGTCGAGGTTGCGGGGCACGGTGAAGTCGACCTCGACGTGGTCGGGCTTGTTGACGATCGCGGTCGTCGAACCGACCTCGATGCCGAGCAAGGCGACCTTGTTGCCCGGGTACAGTCCCACCGCGTCGGTCAGTTCGGCGCACATCGCCCGGGTGTCGTCGATTTTGGGCATCACGACTTTGGCGCCGACGACCACGGCCGTCGCCACCGCGGCGACGACGGCCACCGCCGCGGCGATGCCCAGCGGGGAGCGCAGCCGCGAGCCGAGAGCCGAAATCTTGCTCATCTCAACAGTTCTTCATGATGTTCGGCAGGCACAGATCCTGACCTGGGACCAGTCGGTTGCGTTCGTCGAAGACGACGCCGTTGCCGCTGAGCATCGGCCCGACGATGTTGAGGGTCTGCCCCAGCTCCTCGGCCGCCTTGCCGAGACGGTCGGGGTGGGCGACCAGCGTGTCGATGATGTCGTCGAGTCCGTTGACGATGGGCCCCACCTCCCGGCCGTAGAACGTCACGACGCGGTCGAAGATCCGCGACAATTCCTTGAGCAGGGTGAAGTATTCGACGATGTCGACCGTCTTCGAGGTGTACATGTTGCCGATGGTGTCGACCTGCTCGAGCAGTGTGACGAGCTGCTTGCGTCCGGCGACCACCGCCCGCAGCCCATTGTCGACGAAGCCCAGGCCGCGATGGTAGTCGGCGGTGGTCCTGCCCAAAGACGCCGTCAACGCGTTGGCCGACCGCAGCAGGTCGCGCACCGCGTTGGGATACTTGTCTGCCGCGTTGGCGACCTCGGTGAAGGTGTCGTGGATGACCTGGCCGTCGACGTCCTTGATCACCGGGGTGGCCGCCTGGATTATGTCGTTGACCTCGAACGGCAAGGTGACGCGCTGCGGCGGAATCACGTTGCGGCCCAACGGTAAACTCCCCTTCGGGTCGAGCGCCACATAGTGGCCGCCCAGCGGGGTCAGCAACTTGACGTCCAGCGTCGACTCCGAACCGACCGCGACCGAATCCTTCACGTCGAACTTCATCTCGACGACGGCGCCGGCCAGCCGGACACCGGTGACCTTGCCGATGGGGATGCCGGCGATGCGAATCTGGTCGCCGACGCGCACACCGGCGGAGTTGGGCAGGTGTGCGGTGTAGCCGGCCTGACCGGTCGGATTCAGGTAGGCCGCAGCGCTGGCCACCAGTGCCACGGCGATGATGACCACGCCGATGATGCCCTGCCGGCGACTGCGGGCGGCGGCGGCGTGCTCGTCCAGCACAGCGCGGCGCGGTCGCGAGCCCCGCGTCCCGCGGCATCCGGCGGCCCAGGGCGATGAGTCGGTCGCGAAGCGGCATCACCGGCACACCACCAAGTTCTGTTGCGCGAACGACACCTCACCGATCCCCGGCAGGGTGACTTCGCCGTGGGAGCAGGAAAACGTTGGTGTGGCGGGGTTGTCGTCGACCAGCGAGTCCCGCATTCCTTCGATCATGGACGGCACGAGCGACAGTCCCGCGATGATCGTCGCGGTCTGCGGCCACATCCGGTTGCTCAGGTCGTAGAGCGGGACCGTCGTCCCGTCAAACGTGCGCTCCAGGTATTGCAGCATGTGGGTGCTGGTCCGCAGGACGGGCAACCCGGTGTCGAGCGAGGCGCGGAAATCCTGGGCGGTCGCATTCAAATCCACCAGGACGTCGTTGAGCGTCGCGATCAGATGAAACAGTTGCTGGGATTTGCCGCCCAGGTCCTGCGAGATGGAGCTGAGATTGCGGATCACGGCGGTGATGACCTTCTGGCGGTCGACGGCCAACTTGGAGATGACGTCCAGGTCGTGCAGGAACGGGCCGATGCCCGACTCGTCACCCTGGATCAGCCGCAGCAGGTTCTCGCCCAACAGGTTGAACTGCGCCGGGTCGAGGGCTTGGAATATCGGCCGAAAGCCGTTGAACAGCTTCGCGACGTCGAACGACGGAATCGTCTGCCCCAGCGGGATGGTGCCGCCCGCGGGCAGGCGCCGACCCGGCCTGGCCGGCTGGACGAGTTCCACATAGCGCTGACCGAGCAGGGTCTGATAGCGCACCGCGGCAATGCTGTTGGCGAACACCGGGTGAGCGTTTTGCGCAGTGAAATCGACCTTTGCGATCCGCCCGTCGAGCCGGATGGTTTCCACCTTGCCGACCTGGACCCCCGAGATACGGACGTCGTCGCCGACGTAGAGCCCCGACACGTCCGAGAACGCCGCGGTGTAGCGGGACACCGCCCCGGTCACCGGACTGCGCAGGGCGGTCAGCACGATGAGCGCGCACACGACCGCGACCGTGGTGAAGACGGTCAGCCAGACCATCGATCGGGTAACGCTTCTCACCGGCCGGCCCCTTTCGGCACGGTCGCGGGAGCCGGTCGCAACGCCCCAGGCAACCCCGGCATCGCCTCCAGGGCGACCTCGATTTGCATGCGGACCTTGCCGTCGATGACCGGGAACGCCGCGCTGGTGCGGTCCAGCAAGCCCGAAAGGCGGTCGTAGGCGGGCGCCAGGCTGCCCCAGATGAACGCCTGCGGCAGCATCACGTCCCGCAAGGAGTCGATGATGGGGACGACCCACGAGACGTTCCGCGCGAATACGTCGTCGGACTTGAGGAGGAGTTTCGCGGTCTGGTCCAGGATCGTTCGGGTGCGCTCGACCCCGTCGCGCTGCGCCAGGAAAGCCATGCCGTTGAGCAGGTCATACACCAGCCCGATCAGCGGGATGGCGTCGCTGGCGCCGTTGATCACCGAGGCGAACACCGACAACGACTGCGAAAACGGCGTTCTCTGGGCGTCGACGAGCATCTTGGCCAGGTCGAAGTACGACCTGGCCACCGGCTCGGTCAGGTCGGCATGCCGACGCACCACCGCGATGATGTGTTCGACATCGGGCGAATCCACGATCTGGCCGAGTTTCTGGCCCTGCCGCAGCAGTCCGGTGATGGACGTCGACGGCGCGTCGGCGCCTATCAGCAACGTCTGGCCGGGCCGCAACCGCGGGCCGGTGCCGCTGCTGACCAGCTCGACGGCCGCGAGGCCAAAGGTGTTGGAGGACATGAACTTTGCCGTAGGTGTCGGAGGCCAGGGCTCTGGCTTGGCCCGGTTCGAGCTCCACCGTTATCTTCTGCCTGTTGTACCCCGCCGATTCCAGTGTTTTCACCGAACCGATAGTCAGGCCACGGAATTTCACCTCCGCGCCCGGCGTCAGCCCCTCGCCGATCGCATCGGCCACCATGGTCAGCTTGAAGGTGTCCGCGTAGCCGCCGGTGCCGAGTTGGAACAGCGCGGTGCCCGCGATGACCAGGGCTACCAGAGCGATCAGTCCCCGGATTCGCAGCGAGCGCGAGCTCGGCGTCCGCACTCCTTGGTCCGGAAAAATAGGTCGATCGGGAAATATGGGCATGCCGTCACCCCGAGATCCGGATACCGGGATTGTTGCCCCAGAACAACAACGTCAGCACCATGTCGGCGGCCACCACGGTGACGATGCTCGCCCGGATCGCCCGGCCGGACGCCCGTCCGACGCCTTCGGGGCCGCCGCTGGCGAAGTAGCCCTGATACCCGTGGATGGCGATGACCAGCGTCACGAACGTCGCCGCCTTGAGGACCGAGAACACCACGTCGACAGGCTGGATGGACGAGTCGAAATAGTGGTAGTAGGTGCCGGATGACTGTCCGTGCAGCACGTTGACCACCAGCACGCACGACACGTAGCTCAGCGCCAGCGTCACCACGTAGAGCGGGACGATGGTGATCATTCCGGCGATCACCCGGGTGGTCACCACGAACGGGATCGACTGGATGCCCAGGGCTTCCAGCGCGTCGATCTCCTCGGAGATCCGCATGGCGCCGATCTCGGCGGTCATGCGGCAGCCGGCCTGGGCCGCGAAGCCGATTCCCGCGATCATGGGCGCCATCTCCCGGGTGTTCGCATACGCGGAGACGAACCCGGTCAACGGGCCCATGCCGACCATGTCCAGGGCACCGTATCCCTCGATTCCCACCGAACCGCCGACCGCCGCGCCCATGAACACCAGCACGCCGATGGTGCCGCCACCGACGATCAGCGACCCGTTGCCCCAGATCATGTCGACCAGCAGCACCCCGGTCTGGTGGCGGTAGCGCTTCAGCGTGTGCGGAATCGCGCCGAGCACCTGGTAGAGAAACGTGACCTGGTGACCGAGGCGCTGGAAGACCGAGTCACCCCGGTCGGCGACCCACCGCGGGGCCCACAGGGCCGCCGCGAGGCCGCGCGGTAGGTAGCGTGACGGTGTCGCCATCACCCCACCCTCAGCGGCATGGACACCGACAGCCCCTGGGTGATCACCAGGTTGAGGCCGAACACCGCGACCACGCCGATGACGACGGATGCGTTGACGGCGTCGGCCACCCCGCGCGCGCCGCCCGTGGCCTCCAGACCGCGCTGGCAGGCCACGAGAATCACGACCACGCCGAAAAGCCACGTCTTGAGCACCGCGACCACGACATCGCTGACGCTGGCGAAGGACGCGAACGACGCGATGTAGCTGCCCGGTGTGCCGGACTGGAAGCCGACGTTGATTGCGTAGCCGGCCGCCAGCCCCATGAAGATGATGAAGGAGCACAGCACCGGGGCCACCAACACGATCGCGGCCAGCCGGGGGGTGACCAGTCGCTGCACCGGATCGACGCCCATGACGCGCAACGCGTCGACCTCTTCGCGAATGGTGCGCGCGCCCAGATCGGTGGCGACCGCCGACCCGGCCGCACCGCCGAGCAGGAGGGCGGCCACGATGGGTGCGCCCTGCCGGATGACCCCGAGCCCGCCGGCGGCACCGGAGACCGACGACGCCCCGACCTGCTGGATGAAGTTGCCCACCTGCACGGCCACGATGACCCCGAACGGGATGGACACCAGCAGCGCGGGTATCGCCGTGACGCTGACGATGAACCAGGCTTGGTTGATGGTGTCGCGCCACGGGTGGCGCAACCGGATGCAGTCCGTGATCAGGTAGGCGAAGGACTTAGCGGCGAGGTCGAAGAAGCGGCCCAGCGTCTGTATTGAGGAGTCGAGTCGGCTGCGGCCGTACCGCAGCGGTCTGCCCAGCATCGTGGCGACCCGGCGGCCGGTCGAGGCCTGGCCGACAGCCGGGCGATCGTCCGGGTTGCCGGTCACGTGACCGGCGACCCGGTCGCCGTTCGTGCTGGTGCCCGCACCGGCATCGACGCGGTAGGGTCGACCGCCCTCCGTCCCGGCCGCTGGCTCAGCCGCCGTCGCGTCGTGGACACCTGCGGTCAACGGCAAATTCCTCCCTCATCGCTGTCACGGCATTTCCCCCAGCAAAGATGCGAGCTTTGTTTGTCGTGTGTCTACCAGCGGGACCGAGTAGGTGCGTTCTACCAGCGCAGCGAGCATGTGTTCGCGGAAGATGGGTGAGTGTGACGCACGCCACACTCCGGGGCCGGAAGTCGGCCCACCGCCGTGACGAGCATCAGGTCCGGCGGCACAGCGCAGCCGGGTTCGCGAAGCATCGCCCCGCCCGTTGCCACGGCCACTCGCCCGACAGGGGCGGCGACGGCGGCGGCGGCGCCAATGGCCGCAGACCAGCAGATTCTTGGTGATTCGGCTCCCCCTCGGCGAATGGATTCCCCGGACCGACCGCGGCCTGCACCGGGTTTGGGTGATGCCTTCCGCGGTCACCTGTCCTAGCGTCAGCGTCAATGCGGGCGGGGAAGTCGAAGGGAGGTGACGAAATGTCGACCCCCGGCGATTCGCGCGCCGCCAGCAAAGTGTGGCGAAGAGACGGCAGGAAGCGGTGACGGCCCGTCGGAAATCGGCGCCCTTCGAGCGGCGGGGCGCCCGGATCGCGGAAGTCCTCACGGCGGGCGCCCTGCTGGTGCAGTGCGCGGGCGGGCCACCACGTGCGGCTGCGCCGGCACCGGCTGAAACGCCGCCACCGGCCGCCGCGACGCCGTCGGCCGGCCGGGCGCCAACACCCACCGGCTCGACCGCGGAGCCGGTCACGGCCGCCGAGCTGGGCGCCAGTTGGCGGCCGGGTTGCCCCGTCGGGCCGGGGCGGCTGCGACGAGTTGGCGTCGATTACCTCGGCTTCGACGGCCAGACCCACCGCGGCGAGCTGATCGTGCACGAAGACCTGGCGGCGGAGGTCATCGCGATCTTCGAGCGGCTGTACCGGCTGCGCTATCCCATCGAGAAGATTCGCACGGTCGAGCGCTACCCGGCCGCCGACGACGAGTTATCGATGGAGGACAACAACACGTCGGCGTTCAACTGCCGCAGCATCCCCGGAACCGGCCGATGGTCCGAACACGCCTACGGTCGGGCCATCGACCTGAATCCCCTTCTCAATCCGTGCATCTACGCCGACGGCACATTCCAGCCGCGGACCGCGGGCGCGTACTCCGACCGCACCCGCACCGACCCCGGGCTCTTGCACGATGGCGACCCGGCCGAGCGGGCCTTCTCCGATCGCGGGTGGCAGTGGGGCGGTGCCTGGGCGAACCCCATCGACTACCAGCACTTCGAGCGGCCCTGAGCCGCCCGTCAAAGGTGCAGCGCGCGCGCGGTTGCCGTGGCCACCTCGCCGCGCAGGTCCGACATCGGCGGGCTGCCGCGCGTATGAATCGAGTTCGCCAGCAGCACTATGTAGGTATCCGAACCCGGGTCCATCCAGAGCGAGGTTCCGGTGAAGCCGGTGTGGCCGAAGCTCCCGACCGGGAAGATCACGCCCCGCGGCGTGGACTGGCCGGTATCGATGTCCCAGCCGAACCCGCGCAGGTTCTGCCCCGCGATCGCCGGGTAGCGCGGGGCCAGCAGCGGATCCCTGCTGTTGGGCCTCTTTGCGACGGCCGCCCGGGCGGCGGCGTTCGCCGCTTGGAGCTGTTGCGGTGTATGCCCCGGCTGCTCAGGTGCGGTCATCAGCTGCACAGTGGCTTGCGCCAGGGGGAATGCGCTCGGCCGGCCCGCGAGCCGGTCGAGCAGGGCCTGCGCGAAGATGCCGACGTCATGTGCGGTCGAGAACACGCCGGCATGCCCGGCCACTCCGCCCATCCGCCGCGCCGTCGTGTCCTGCACGGTGCCGCGGAGCAGGCGATCGAGATCGGGATTCTTGCCCGGATCGGCCCGGCCCTCTTCGTCGCGCGCCGTGGGCGCTATGCGCGACAGGAGATCGACGCTCCAGGTGCCCGCGGGACAGGCATCCGGACCGTGGCCCGGCGAGCGCGGGAGCCCAGGCGATCGCGGCTCCGATCGTCGTGTGCGGGCCACACGCGTCGGCCGGGGGAAGGTAGCGGGTGTCGGCCATGCCGAGCGGGTCGAACACGTGTTGCTGAACGTAGGCGTCCAGCGCCTCGCCGGTGATCTTCTCGACCAGCGCGCCGAGCAGGATGAAGTTGATATCCGAGTACCGGAAACCCTGGCCGGGCGTCGACTCCAGCGGCGTGGTGAGCGCGCGTCGGACACCTTCCGCCTTGTCGGGTTTGTCGAGCCCCCACGGATCGCCCAGGTTCACGTCCCCCGTCTCGCCCGAGGTGTGCGTGAGCAGCATGCGAACGGTCACCTTCGCGCGCCGTGGCTCGTTCCCCGGGTTGAAGTCGGGCAGGTATCGCTGCACCGGGTCGTCGAACTGCACCCTGCCCTGTTCGTACAGCTGCATGACGGCCGTCGCCGTTGCGAGGATCTTCGTCAGGGACGCCAGGTCGAAGATGGTGTCCTCGGTCATCGGCTCCGCGGGGGCGGGCGACCCGTCCAGCCCGGGCTCCCCCGCCAGCTTGCGCGAGCCGTAGGCCTGGTGGAAGGCGATCGTGCCGCCGTGCCCGACCACCACCACGGCACCGGGGAGCCTGTTGGCGGCGATCGCATCGTTGATCAACTTGGAGACCGGCGCGAAATCGGCTGCGGGAGCCGCATCGGGACGCTCGGACGGCGCGGCGGGCGCCTGCGTTGCCGTCACCTCGTGGGTCACCGCCCTGCCCGCGGCGTCGTGGTGCGAGCACGCCGCGACGGATGCGAGAAAGACCGATCCAACCGCGAGGGCCTTGCGGACTCGTTCACCGGAGGCGCGGCTGCCGCCAGAGCTGTCGTCGTTCACCGTGATTCCCCGCCGCCGCCTTCACCGAATCCCACAGGTGGTCGCCCAGCCACGATGCTGGAGCGGGCGGAGGGACTTGTCAAGCGGCCTCGGCGACCCTCGCGTCATCGCCGCCCACCCGCGGCAGGTCGACAGCCTGGCGGCGCGGCCGCCGCCGGGCACCCATCGACGTGGCTCAGCCGCGCTGCTGCTCGTCGCCGAGCGGGATGTTGAACAGCCCGAGTTGAAGTGTGTGCGCGATCTGCGCCACCGCGGCCTGTGCGCGAACGCTGGTGCCGGCCTCGTCCAGCGGCGGCGAGAACGCTGCGATCGCCAGCCGACCCGGCACCACCGCGACCAGCCCGCCTCCCACGCCGCTCTTGGCGGGCAACCCGACGGTGTAGGCCCAGTCGCCCGACCGCGTGTAGATGCCTTCCATCGTCATCTCCGCGAGCACATATGGAACGCTGGCGTGCGCGATGACCCGCTTGCCGGTGAGCGGATTGCACCCGCCGCTCGCCAGAGTCGCCCCCATGACGGCCAGGTCCACCGTCGTGACCAGGGTCGAGCACTGCCGGGTGTAAACGTCGCAGGCCTCCATCGGGTCGCAGTAGATGTATCCGCCGTCGCGCAGCAGCCAGGCGATCGCGCGGTTGTGGAAGTTGGTGGCGTGCTCGGACGCATTGATTTCTTCGCTCATCGCGATCGGGCGCCCGGCGAATTCTCTTTGCGCCCGGAGGATCTGGCGCCAGCGGTCCTCGGCTCCGTCGGCGTCCACCAGGCTGACCGTCGATATCGCGCCGGCATTGACCAGTGGCGACATCGGTTTGTCATTGTGCTGTTCGAGCGCTATGACCGAGTTGAAAGGGCGACCGGTCGGGTTCGCCCCGACCTTGCGGCGGACCTCCCCGGGGCCGCGTTGTTCGATCACGAGCGCGAGCGTGAAAATCTTCGAAATCGATTCCAGCGCGAATGCAAACCCCGCGTCACCGGCGGTGAATAGCTGCCCGTCGACAGTCGCCACGCACACACCGAAAAGTCCCGGGTCCACCTTCGCCAGGACCGGGATGTAGCTGGCGTTCTTGCCGGCCCGTCTTTTCTTGTGCTTCTCGTGCGCGTCGACGACCGCCTTCTGGATCCGGTCAGCCGAAGGAGTACTGGGAGCCATGGCCTCATTCTGCGTTCTGTGGGACGGGCGGCGTGATCAGCGGCGGCGGTCGCGCGGGTCAGGGCTCGGTCGAGCCGCCGGACCGAATATAGGTCCACGGCCGCTGGGGGCGGTCCTTCAAATGGCCCCGCTGCCAATTCCATTGCGGGTGCATGCGGAAAAACTCCTCGGCGACGAATTCGGCGCCGTCAGCGCGGCCGAATCTCGCCCACAAGCTCATCGCCTCGACGTCGGCGGACGCCACCACCTTGCCGTCCACCGATCCAAACGGGATGAAGGGTTTCATGGCCCCGCCGAACTGACAGGGATCGGCGTCGGAATGTGAGCAGATGGTCCGGGCAGACGGTTGCACGCGGCCGAGATACACGTCGAACGTGTCGCCGAGCATGCACCGGGCGGCTTCGGTGTCGATACGACCGTCGTGCTCGGAAAGCAGCTGCTGCCAACGGACTTCCCGCGCGCCGTTGGGAGTCCGAATGTCGCTGAACTCCGTCGCCGTGCACTCCAGATTGCGGATCCGCGGGTCGGCCGGGGAATTGTCACCCCAGAAGTAGCCGTCCGTCTTGCGGCTGAGGCTCTGGTAAAGCAGACCCTGCTCGTAGCGCGCGATCTCGCCGGTCTTGATATCGCCGATCAACCAAGAACAGGCGTACCCGCCGTTGTTACCGGCGTTGAGGATCTCGATCCAGTGGTCGATATCGCGAGCGTACTGACCGGCCCTGCGCGCCCGAACGAATTCCGGCACGCGGGTCTCGTCATAACCTTTGAATCCCTTGTAGCCATGCAGCGTCGTCTCGGCGATGGTCAGGCCCGCGCCGGTCATCCAGAAGTCGGTCATGCTGGCGATCCAGCCGGGCGCGGTCTGCATGACCATTCGGTTGCCGTCGTCGGGGGTGAGGTCCAGAATCACATTCTCGAACTGGCCCTGCCAGAAGTCTGTGAAGCTGGTGTGGCCCATCACGATTGACCCGTCGACGGTCGAGCCGCCGGTGGCTATGAAGGCGCTGCAGTGGTTGCCCTGGCTTCCGGTGGGCGCCAGGGCGGTGTCCCGCCCGGAGTATTTGGGCCACCAATAACCGGTGAGTTCCATCCAGTCGTTGAGGCCGAGCACGTCTTTGAACGTCGCCGGGACGCCCGCCGCGCTCAGTCCGGCGGCGATGCCTTCCATCTCCTCGCGCAGCTCGTCGGGGATCTTGTCGGCATGCAGCTCGCTGGCTTTGTCGACGAAGAAGTCATAGCCCATGCCGATTTGTTGCAACGTCATCTCGCGGTAAGCGCTGATCGATTCCGCGTACTCGGCTGCGACGAGGTAGCCGTACTGGAATCCGCGCGCTGCCGGTGCCCCGTTGGCCACGATGTGAATCCACCCGTCGACATCCCGCCGCGACGCCCGGTCGAGCCATGCCCTCTGCTCAGCCGTGAGCTCGGCCGGCGCGACGCTCGCCGGTGGTGTGGATCCGCCCGACGGCGGGGCACTTCGACAGGGGCTGGAATTTTTCAGGTCGGTGCTCATCGGCCCTCTCAGTGGTTGGCGGAAGTCAGCGGTCCGGCTTCCTCTCGCTTACCCACACATCGGGCCCCGATTCACGAAGGTTCGGCCGTATCGGGCCGGTGAACCTGGGAATCTGCTGACGGGCCCCGAACGTCGCCGGGATGACGCGACTTCGGGTTTCCGATCCAGCCCGCGCAAGCTGCACTGGTGCCTTTGGTCCTTCGGATTGTGTCTCTTGGACCCTGAAAGACCACGGCCGCGCTGGGTGATGCTGCCGGGGTGCATCGCCGATCAGGGATGACCTGATGCCGCGCCCGCCACGTCGCGGGATCTTGGTCGGCGTCGACGGCTCGGAGTCGGCCTTGAGCGCTGTTCGGTGGGCGGCGCGGGACGCCGCACTGCGCAATGCGCCGCTGACCCTGGTTCATGTCGTCAACGCTCCCGTACCGGGATGGCCCCCGGTCCCCGCGCCGACCGGCTTCAGGCAATGGCAGCAGGAGCGGGCACGCGGTTTCATCGCGTCGGCGACGGAGGTCGCCGAAGCGAGCATCGGCGAGCGCGGTCGGGTGCGGATCGACGCCAAGGTAATTCATTCGGCCACCGCCCCGACGCTCGTCGACCTGTCCAGAGCGGCGGAGATGGTCGTGGTGGGCTACCGGGGCCACGGCGGCGTGTTGGTCCGCAACTTTCTCGGCTCGGTGAGCTCGGGATTGGTCTACCACGCGCACTGCCCGGTGGCGGTGATCCACGACGACGAACCGCTGATCGCCAACGTTGCGCGGGCGCCGGTGCTGGTGGGTATCGACGGCTCCGCGGCGTCGGAAGCGGCGACGGAGGTTGCCTTCGACGAGGCGTCACGACGCGGAGTCAATGTGCTGGCCCTGCACGCCTGGACCGATCTGCGCGTGTCGGACTTCAAGGAGTTGTTCCCGAACTTCAACTGGGACGCCCAGCTCTCCCACGAGGAGGAGACGCTGGCGGAACGGCTGGCGGGTTGGCAGGAACGCTATCCCGACGTGGCGATCCGTCGCGTTGTCGAAATCGGCGAGCCGTCGCGTCCGCTGCTCGAGGCGTCCGAAAGCGCACAACTGATGGTGGTGGGCAGCCACGGGCGCGGCGGGTTCGCCGGCATCTTCCTGGGCTCGGTCGCCGCGGCGGTGGATGAACAGGGCCAGGATCCCCGTGATCGTCACGCGCCGTCCCTGACGCGGCGGTTCGGCGCCGCCGGGTGCGGC
>CAWGPS010000014.1:0-158376 GCA_963824505.1 uncultured Actinomycetota bacterium | reverse complement strand
CTGACGATTGAGCGCCTGCCCGGGGTCTGGTCCGCAGGTCGCAAGGCTGTCCACCCGCAGACCGCTAGGGCTGAAGGCGCTCGACCTGGTCGCCGACGACCCGAATCCGGTTGTGCAGCCGGTTCTCCCGGCCCTGCCAGAATTCCACCAGCTCAGGGGCGATCAGGTAGCCGCCCCAGCCCGGCGGCACCGGCACCCGCTCGACGTCGGCGAAGCGGGCGGTCACCTCGGCCAGTTGGCCGAGCAGCGCAGCGCGCGACGCGATCGGCTGCGACTGGTGCGACGCCCAGGCACCCAGTTGGGAGCCGCGCGGCCGCTTGGCCCAGTAATCCTCGGTGACCTGCGGGTCGACCTTGCTGACCGGGCCGTGGACGTGGACCTGCCGCCCGAGCTGATACCACGGGAAGGTCACCGAGGCGTACGGCGTCGCCGCCAGCTCGACACCTTTGGCGGACTCGTAGTTGGTGAAGAAAGTGATCCCTGTCTCATCGGCGCCCTTGCACAGCACCGACCGGCTCACCGGTCTGCCGTCCGCGACCGTGGCCAGCACCATGGCGTTGGGCTCCGCGACGCCGGCGCGTTCGGCGTCGCTGATCCAGTTGCGCAGCAACGCGAGCCAACCGTCGTCCAGCCAGTCCACGTCGAGGTCCGGGCTGCCGTCCTTCTCGACGGACCCGTACTCGACCCGCATGCCGCGCAGGCGCCCTTTCCCTGCCTCTCCGCCCGGTCCTGCCATCGCGCTAACGCTACCGGGGGTACTTACCGGCCGGTAGCGTTGGCCCGACCGGCGGGTGCGAGAATTTCGCCTATGACTGTGGTTCCCGAAAACTTCGTGCCCGGCCTGGAGGGCGTGGTCGCCTTCACCACGGAAATCGCCGAACCGGACAAGGACGGCGGGGCGCTGCGCTACCGCGGCGTCGACATCCAGGACCTGGTGGACCGGCAGGTCACGTTCGGCGACGCGTGGGCGCTGCTGGTCGACGGAAAGTTCGGCCACGGGCTGCCCCCCGCCGAACCGTTCCCGCTGCCCATCCACACCGGCGACGTGCGCGTCGACGTGCAGGCGGGCCTGGCGATGCTGGCCCCCATCTGGGGCTACAAGCCCCTGCTGGACACCGACGACGACACCGCGCGCAACCAGCTGGCGCGGGCATCGGTGATGGCGCTGTCCTACGTCGCGCAGTCGGCGCGCGGCATCTACCAGCCCGCGGTCCCGCAGCGAATCATCGACGAATGCCCAACGGTGACCGCCCGTTTCATGACTCGCTGGCAGGGCGAGCCCGACCCTAGGCACGTCGAGGCGATCGACGCCTACTGGGTGTCGGCCGCCGAGCACGGGATGAACGCCTCGACGTTCACCGCCCGCGTGATCGCCTCCACCGGGGCGGACGTGGCCGCGGCCCTGTCCGGGGCGATCGGGGCGATGAGCGGGCCGCTGCACGGCGGGGCGCCGGCCCGGGTGCTGCCGATGCTCGAAGAGGTCGAGCGCACCGGCGACGCGCGCGGCCTGGTGAAGGGCATCCTCGACCGCGGCGAGAAGCTGATGGGATTCGGGCATCGCGTCTACCGCGCGGAAGACCCGCGGGCGCGGGTGCTGCGCGCCACCTCCGAGCGGCTGGGCGCGCCGCGCCACGAGGTCGCGGTCGCCCTCGAGCAGGCGGCCCTGGCCGAGCTGCGCGAGCGCCGTCCCGACCGGGCCATCGAGACCAACGTCGAGTTCTGGGCGGCCGTGATCCTGGACTTCGCCCAGGTGCCGGCCAACATGATGCCCGCAATGTTCACCTGCGGCCGCACCGCGGGGTGGTGCGCCCACATCCTCGAGCAGAAGCGACTCGGCAAGCTGGTCCGCCCGTCGGCCATCTACGTCGGCCCCGGCCCGCGCAGCCCGGAATCCATCGAAGGCTGGGACCGCGTTTTCACCTCCGCCTGAGGTCCGGCGGCCGCCCGGCGCGCGAGCGTAACGGCACGGCGAATTCTGACTCAGTTTTTCGCACTGGCGTTACGCTCGCGGGCGCGCCGGTTGTCGGTGCCGCCCGCGTGAAGCACCGCGCGATGAGTTTTCGTCGCGCGCGCAGTCAATAAGTGTGGAGCCAGCCGTCGGGTTGGCCGAAATCGAAAGCAACCGACAGCAGGGAGAACCACGATGGCCATCAACATCGAACCGGCACTGTCCCCGCACCTCGTCGTTGACGACGCGGCCGCGGCGATCGACTTCTACGTCAAGGCTTTTGGCGCCGAGGAGATCGGCCGCGTGCCCCGCCCGGACGGCAAACTGGTCCATGCGGCCGTGCGGATCAACGGCTCCCTGGTGATGCTCAACGACGACTTCCCGGAGGTCTGCGGCGGAAAGTCGATGACGCCCAGGTCGCTGGGCGGCACGCCGGTGACCATTCATCTCACCGTCACCGACGTGGACGCCAAGTTCCAGCGGGCGCTCGACGCCGGCGCCACCGTGGTCGCGCCGTTGCAGGACCAGTTCTGGGGCGACCGCTACGGAGTCCTGGCGGACCCGTTCGGCCACCAATGGTCGCTGGGACAGCCGGTCCGCGAGGTCAGCTATGACGACATCCAAGCCGCGATGTCGTCCATGTGACGCCGGCTACCGGTTTCCCAGGCGGTCCAGCAGCCGGCGTCGCAGTGGCGGCGCCGGCTCCGCGGTCGCCGCTGCGGCCAGCATGTCGGCGATGTCGGTGAATTTGTTGCGCGGCCTTCCGTGGCGGTTACCCCGCTCGATCTCCGCGGCGTCGATCGCCCGCCATCCGCGCGAGTCGACGGCGTCCGGCTGCTGGGCGAGCACCAGCTTGGTCAGTGCATCGGGATCACCCACCGGGTCGGTCAGCTTGCCGGAATTGAAGTCGGCGACGAGCGCCTGGACGGTCTGCAGGGAGCAGGACTTGTTGGTGCCGATGAAGCCCGTGGGGCCGCGCTTGATCCAGCCCGCCACGTAGGCCCCCGGCACCGGTTCGCGCGAGTCCGGGTCGACGACGCGGCCGTCGCGGTTCGGGACGAGGGCCGCCGCGTCGTCGAACGGCAGGTCACGAATCTTCTTGCCGCGGTAGCCGATTGACGTCAGCACCAAGCCGGCGTCCAGTCGGCGCATCTCCCGGGTGCCGGTGATCGAGAACTCGACCCCCGACGGCCCGCTGCGGCCCCAGCACGCGTTCGGGTGTGAGCCGGTAGGCCAGCCGGATCCGCGGGCGGGCGCCGGGCCCCGAACCATCGCCGAGCCCGCTCAAGATCTTCAGTTTGCTCTTGGTGAGCGGGTCGGGCTCCGCCGCGAGATCGCGTTCGACGAGCCGGTGGTCGTCAGCGTTCAGCACGACGTCGGAGGTACCCGTCAGGCCGATCAGTTCGGGCAGGGTGAAGGCGGACTGGGCGGGTCCGCGCCGGGCCGCGATGACCACCTCGCGCACCGCGGAGTCGCGAAGCGCCGCCAGCGCATGATCGGAGATGTCGGTGCGGGCCAGCTCGCCGGGGTTCGCGGTGAGCAACCGTGCCACGTCGAGGGCGACGTTGCCGTTGCCGATGATGACGACCCGTTCGTGGCTGAGATCGACTGACAGGTCGGTGAATTCGGGATGCCCATTGATCCACGCAACCAACTCGGTCGCGGTCGATGTGCCGGGCAGACCCATGCCGTCAATGTCCAGCCGGCGGTCGTCCGGCGCACCGACCGCGTACAGCACGGCATGGTGGTGGTCGAGCAGGTCGCGGTGACTCAGGTGCCTGCCGATCTCGACGTTGAGGTAGAACTGGAAGGCGCGATGCCGTGACACCCGGTCGAAGAGTCGCGTGACGCGCTTGGTGTTCTGGTGATCGGGGGCCACCCCCGCTCGCACCAGCCCGTATGGCGTGGGCAGCTTCTCGAAGACGTTGACCCGCACCCCGTGCTGGGTGAGCAGTTCGTCGGCGGCGTACATCGCCGCCGGGCCGGACCCCACGATGGCCACGGTCAGCGGCCGACGGCGCGCGCGCACCTCGGCGGCGGGAATCACCGGGGCCAGCTTCGACGTCGGCGGCAGCTTCGCGTCGGCCGGCCGCTCGGGGTAGAAGGACGCGTTGATCTCGACGAACGGCAGCTGCTTGGCATCCAGGCGGGTGTCGGGCGCTATCGCCCCCACCGGGCAGGCGCTCACGCAGGCACCGCAGTCCACGCAGGCGACCGGGTCGATGTGCAGCATCTCCGACGTGGCGAAACCCGGCTCGTCCGGCGTCGGGTGAATGCAGTTCACCGGGCACGCGAAGACGCAGGAGCCGTCGTTGCAGCACGACTGGGTAATAACGTGCGGCATGTCTACCGCGGCCCTACGCGGCCGGCGCCGCCAGGTGCTGGCGCTGCGGCTCGCTGCGGTAGCGGGACGGCTTGCCGTCGATCTTGCAGCAGCCGCCACATCAGTCGTGCGGAACGGGCGTCCATCAAGCCGGTGTCGTGGGCCAGCATCCGCACGTCGGCGAACATGTCGCTCAACCACTTTCGCGAATCCGGCGAACGGAAGAAGAGCTCCTTCTTCACCTCGCGCGGGATGTCGAACTCCTGCCAGAACGCCTTGGGCGGCACCACGATGGCCTGGCACAGGACGCGCATCGTCAGCGGCAGGTAGAGCGACGTCCAGAAGCGCTGCCGCTTGGTCAGCTGCGGCAGGCGCCGGCGCAGGAACTCGTGGGCGAACGAGATGTGCCGGGCCTCCTCTGCCACGTGAATGGCCATCACCCGTTCCATCACCGGGTGCAGCGCCTTGCCTTCGCGCAGAACGTTTTTCTGGGTGTGGTCGATCGGCTCCTCGCCGGCGAGCACACCGATGAAGAACGCCAGCGGCAGCGGCCCGGCGACCAGGGGAACCAGCGGCGACAGCCAGCGCAGCAGCCTCGGCATGCCGGGGACGTCGGCCCCGACACGGTTGACCATCTCCTGAAACATCATGGTGTGGTTGCACTCTTCGACCGATTCGTGCAAGCAGTAGCGGTATTCGGGAGAGCCGTTGGGCACCCAGAAGGTGTAGTTCATCAGGCCGCGAATCAGGATCGATTCGAAGTGCAGACCCACCTTGGCGACGTTGGCCTGGCGCCACATTCCGATCTTGATCTGACGTTCCTGCGGCTGGCGCCCGATACCACGGGTGCCGGCCCAGCGGGTCGGTTGCCGGCAGAATCCACCGCGGGTCGCCGTCCGTGACGGCGAATTCCGCCGATTCCCAGTCGATGTCGGTGTACGGGTTGAAGTTTCGCCGCACCGACCCCTCAGACAGTGTGGCAAGCATGTTCACGTATTCGGCGTCGTCGCGGACCTCCATGTTGCGGCGCCAACGTCGAACCATCCGCGTCCTAGCCATTCCAAGCCTCCCCACCGAGGGTTATGTTCGGACGTGCTGTGCTCTCGACAGTACCGCCGGTACCGGATATTTTCCAGACCGCTTCCGACACTGTGGCCTGACCAGTGGTCAGCGATGGGTTGTGTCGTGGCTCACAGCGAGGAGGCGGCCGCACGGCGCTCGACCAGGGCTTATCGGCTCGCCCGTGCGCGAGGCTCGGCCCGCCGAGTCCTCGTCCCACCCGCGCTCACTACCCTGATGGTCATGGCTGACCAGCTCACGGATCCCCTTGAAATCCCCAAAGACATCAAACCCCGCGACGGCCGCTTCGGGTGCGGCCCGTCGAAGGTCCGGCCCGAACAGTTGCAGGCGTTGACCACCACCGCCGCCCCGCTGTTCGGCACGTCGCACCGACAGGCGCCGGTCAAGAATCTGGTCGGCCGGGTTCGGTCGGGACTGACCGAGCTGTTCGCCGCGCCGGACGGCTACGAGGTCATCCTGGGCAACGGGGGCGCGACGGCGTTCTGGGACGCCGCGGCCTTCGGGCTGATCGACAAGCGTTCGCTGCACCTGTCCTTCGGCGAGTTCAGCTCGAAGTTCGCGTCGGCGGTCGCGAACAATCCGTTCGTCGGCGATCCCATCGTCATCAAGTCGGATGCGGGCAGCGCACCCGAACCTCAAAGCGATCCGTCGGTTGACGTGATCGCCTGGGCGCACAACGAGACGTCGACCGGGGTCGCGGTGCCGGTGCGCCGTCCCACCGGTTCCGGTGACGCGCTGATCGTCATCGACGCGACCTCCGGCGCGGGCGGCCTGCCGGTGCAGATCACCGACGCCGACGCCTACTACTTCTCGCCGCAGAAGAATTTCGCGAGCGACGGGGGGCTGTGGCTGGCGATCATGAGCCCGGCCGCGTTGGCCCGGGTGGAGTCGATCGCCGCGTCTGGTCGGTGGGTCCCCGACTTTCTGTCGCTGCCGATCGCGGTCGACAACAGCCTGAAGAACCAGACGTACAACACCCCGGCGGTCGGCACGCTGGCGCTGATGGCCGAGCAGATCGACTGGATTCTGGGCAACGGCGGCCTGGACTGGGCGGTCAAGCGCACGGCGGACTCGTCGCAGCGGCTGTATTCCTGGGCCGAGGAGCGCTCGTACACGACGCCCTTCGTCACCGACCCCGCGCTGCGGTCCCAGGTGGTCGGCACCATCGACTTCGTCGACGACGTCGACGCCGCGGCCGTCGCCAAGACTTTGCGGGCCAACGGCATCGTCGACACCGAGCCGTACCGCAAACTCGGCCGCAACCAATTGCGGGTCGCGATGTTCCCGGCGGTCGATCCCGACGACGTCAGCGCCCTCACCCAGTGCGTCGACTGGGTGGTCGAGCGGCTTTAGCCCGGCGTTCATCAGCCGGCTACCGACCCGCGTGTCAGAGCGGGCCGCCGCCGTCCGCTGCACTAGAGTGCGCACGTGACGGGTCCGTTGCCGACTTGCACGAAGCCTGGCGAGGACCTGGCGAGGACCTGGCGAGGAGAGGCCATGCGGGAACTCAGATTGGTTGGGCTCGACGCCGACGGCAAACACGTCATCTGTCAGAGCGACGATCCAGCAGACCAGTTCAAGCTGCCGCTCGACGAACAACTGAGGGCCGCCGTGCGCGGCGAACGGGTACCGCCCGAGCAACCGCAGCTCGACATCGAGGTCACGAACATGCTGAGCCCCAAGGAGATCCAGGCCAAGATCCGCGCCGGAGCGTCGGTCGAACAGGTGGCCGCGGCGTCGGGATCGGACGTCTCGCGGATTCGCCGCTTCGCCCACCCGGTGTTGCTGGAGCGGGCTCGCGCCGCGGAGCTGGCGACCGCCGCCCACCCCGTGCTCGCCGATGGCCCCTCGGTCTTGACGCTGCTGGAGACCGTCAGCACCGCCTTGGTTACCCGCGGCCTGGAGCCCGGCAGGCTGAGCTGGGACGCCTGGCGCAACGAGGACAGCCGCTGGACGGTGCAGCTGGCGTGGAAGGCCGGCCGCTCCGACAACATCGCGCACTTCAACTACACCCCCGGCGCGCACGGTGGCACGGTCACCGCCATCGACGACGCGGCCGGCGAGTTGGTTGACCCGAACTTCGAACGCCCGCTGCGGCCGCTGGCACAGGTGGCCCGCATCGACTTCCAGGAACCCGCCAAACCGGCGGTCGAGGAACCGCAGGAGCAGCACCAGCAGCAGCCGGTGCACACGCGGCGGGGCAAACCGGTCATCCCGGCGTGGGAGGACGTCCTGCTCGGCGTCCGCTCAGGCGGACAGCGCTAGCAGCACCAGCCACCCACCGGCCCAGCCCACCCCCGCGCCCAGGACGAACCAGCGCCGCACCGGCGCGTGCCGCCAGCCCCAGAACGTCGGCGCGAGCCCGCCCGCCGCCACGATGTTGAGGCCCACCGCCAAGAGCGGATGCACCCGAATCAGCCCGAGGCTCAGCACCACAACGGCTGCCCCGACCACCGCGGCGGTGAACCCGGCGACCGTCAAACCGGTTGCCCAGGGCTGGGAATGGCCACGGTCGGCGCTCACGTGCCGAGCCTAGAACGTTCGTAGAACGCCAGCGCGGCCGCAGTCGCGACGTTGAGCGAGTCGGTGCCCCGCGACATCGGGATGCGCGCCCGCACATCGCTCAATCGCAGCGTCGCCGCCGTCAGGCCGGGCCCTTCGGCGCCCACCAGCACCGCGACGCGGTCGTCGCGCGCGGCCGCCATCGCCTCGGCGAGTGGGCAGGCCCGGCTGTCGGGCGTCATCGCGAGCAGTCGAAATCCCGACTGCTTGAGCATCACCAGTTCGCCGGGCCAGCCGGTGGCGCGTGCGTACGGCACCAGCAACGCGTGGCCCATGGAGACCCGCACGGCGCGACGGTACAGCGGATCGGCGCAACCGCTGCCGAACACCACCGCGTCGACGCCGAGCCCCGCCGCGTTGCGGAAGATCGAGCCCAGGTTCTCGTGGTCGTTGACGCCTTCGAGCACGGCGACGGTGCGCGCGCCGGCGACGACCTCCGCCACACTGGGTTCGGGCACCCGCCTGGCCGCCGCGAGCACTCCGCGATTGAGATGGAACCCGACCACTCGCGCCATGACGTCGGCGGACGTCCGGTAGAAGGGCACTTGGCTACCAGGCGGAACCCCGGCCAGGTCCTCCTCGAGCTCGGTCAGCCTGCGGTCGGTGCCCAGCAGAGCGTGCGGGGTGAACCGTGAGGCGAGCATGCGCTGCACCACCAGCACGCCTTCGGCGATCACCAGCCCTTTTCCGGTCGGCAGATCGGGGCGCCGATCGACGCTGTTCAGGTCGCGGAAGTCGTCGAGCCGCGGATCGTCGGGGTCGGCCACGTCCTGTACATCCAGGCCATCCGCCCCGACGCTCACGGGCCTTCGTCGACCAAGACCAACATCAGGTCGGCCGCGTTGCGCAGGGTTTCGCGCTGCTCGTTGTCCAGCGTGCCCAGCCGATTGGCCAGCCATTCCTGGCGGGCGCGGCGGTTGGCCTTGACCAGCTCGGCACCGGACTCCGAGACCGCCACCATCACCTGGCGGCCGTCGACGGGGTGCGGGGTCCGGTCCACCAGGCCCATCTCGGCCAACGAGGCGATCACCCTTGTCATCGACGGCGGTCGGACCCGTTCGCGGATGGCCAGCGTGCCGGGCGTCATCGGACCCTCGTTCGCCAGCGTCGCCAGCGCGGAAAGCTGAGACAGCGACACCGGCGACGACGGGTTTCGGAACCGAAGTTGGCGGGCCAGCCGCATGACCGCCAGCGACAAGTCGCTGGCCAGCCGCGCATCGCTGTCAGGCATGGCGCGAGGGTACACGGAAGGCGATAACTCGGGACACAAACGCCGACGATCTGTCGCGTTCGCCGCTGGTCGCGGACGCCTCGACCCGCCGTGCCCGAGGGGTCGTCCGCATCGTCGCCGCGCTATGTTGATCGCGATGTCTGCCGAACCGGAACCGTCCCCCGAGGCGCCACCGCTGCCGCCCCAGCTGCTTCAGGTATGGCCGTTCATCTTGGCGGGCGCCCTGGGCTGGATGGTCGCCGCGGCCGCGGCTTTCCTCGTGCCCGGTCTCGCGACGTGGCGGCCCGTGACGCTGGCCGGACTGGGCGTCGGGCTGCTCGGGACGAGCATCTTCGTCTTGCAGCTTGCGGCCGCCCGCCGTGGCGCACGCGGCGCACAGACCGGCCTCGAGACCTACCTTCGTCGCCGGTAGTCTCCCGCCAACGGATCCGGACCCTGGAGGACCAATGGCAGCCCCGCTCCTGCAAGCCCAAATCGACATCGACGCGCCGGTCTCGACCGTGTGGGCACTGATATCCGATCTTCGGCGAATGCCGGAGTGGAGCCCGCAGTGTCGGTGGATGAAACCCCTTGGCCCACTGCGCCAGGGCACCCGCACCCTCAACCTCAATCGCCGCAACCGGTTGTTCTGGCCCACCAGTTCCGTCGTCGTCGAGGTGGTTCCCGAGAAAAAGCTCGCGTTCCGGGTCGAAGCCAACCGCACCATCTGGAGCTACGAACTCGAGCCCAGCGGCGAAGGCACCCGGGTGACCGAAAGCCGGCACGCCGAGAACGGCGTGAGCGCGTTCTCGAGCCTCTCCCAGAACGCGCTCTTCGGCGGGAGCGACAGATTCGAACGCGAGTTGCTCGACGGCATGAACGCCTCGCTGGCGAAGATCAAAGCCGCCGCCGAACGGGGCTAGTCGGAGGCTGCGCCCGGCTGGATCTCGGGCTCGGAGCCCGCAGTCTCGGCGGCCGATTCAGCCTCGGCGGCCGGTTCAGCCTCGGCGGCCGGTTCGGCCTCGGCGGCCGATTCAGCCTCGGCGGCCGGTTCGGGCGACGCCGGCACCGAGTCCGCCTCCTCGGCCCGCGACGCGGGCGGGGCCTCGGTGACCTCGAGCACGCCGTCGTCGTAGGGCTCATACACGGGCGAGCCGGTGCCCGGCGGAGCCGGAGTGTCCGAATGCGCGCCGCAACCGTACTGCTTGTCGACGACGTGCCCGTCGGCCGACAGTTCGTTGCCGCACACGCCGAACATCGCGCCGAGCACACCGGCCAGCGGCAGGAAGAAGCCGCAGTCGCGGCACATCCGCTTGGTCGACCGCGCCATCGGCGAATCGGGACCGTAGCGCCCGGTGTGCCAACGTTCGGCGGCCTCGAGTCGGCCGACGGCGCTCATCACCCAGCGACGGCCCAGTCCCACTTCGGCTGCGGTCTCGTCGACCTGCGGATCGCCGCTGGCGGTGAAGCCGGGCACCAGTCGCGGGTCGTCGGACGCCGGCGCCAGCAGATCCCCCGGGCCCAGGTCGCCCGGGCGCACGCGGCGCTGCCAGGGCACCCACTCGGGGGCCAGCAACGCCGTCGGCCCGGGTATCAGGACCACTTCGCTGACGGTGGCGTGGTCCGAACCGGGGTAGGCGGCGACGACGACGGCCCACTGCCAGCCCTGGTAACCGGGCAGATGCGCGAGAAACCGATGGGTGGCCGCGCTGGGGTCTTCGTAGCTGACACCCAGGTAGTCGCCGACGGCTTCGGGTTCGCTGAACTCCACCACGGCGGTCCTGGCCAGGTCGACCGCACCGGTGAGCACCGCCGCCAGCCCGTCGGGCCAGTCGCCCACGGTGGCCACGGCGGATTCCTCGATGGGTCCGGTCACGCTGTCCCCTCTCTGCACTGCGACTCCATACTAGGTTGACGAGCCACGCCCGGTTATCTGCGTACGCGCGGAGGCCGCATGGGGGAGAATTGCACCGTGTCTGGGCGGCGGCGTGATGATCGGGGAAGAGCGCCCTCCAACACCCCCCGGCCCCGCAACGGCTCGGAGCGCCAGCATCCGGGGATGGCCAATTATCCGGCCGACGGCGCGCACAACGCCGACCCTCGCCGCACGCGCCGCCCACGGCCGATGCCGAGCGCCAACCGCTATCTCCCGCCTCTCGGCCACGAGCCGGAAGCCGACCACCACAGCGCCCCCGAACGCCCCACGGTCCCCGGCGAACGCATCACCGTCACCCGCGCCGCCGCGCAGCGGAGCCGCGAAATGGGTTCGCGCATGTATTGGATGGTCCAGCGAGCCGCCACCGCCGACGGCGCCGACAAATCCGGGCTGACGGCGCTGACGTGGCCGGTGATGGCGAACTTCGCGGTGGACGCCGCGATGGCCGTCGCGCTGGCCAACACGTTGTTCTTCGCCGCGGCCACCGGGGAGAGCAAGGGCCGCGTCGCCCTCTACCTGCTGATCACCATCGCGCCGTTCGCGGTGATCGCGCCCTTGATCGGGCCGGCGCTCGACCGGCTGCAGCACGGCCGGCGGGTGGCGCTCGCCGCGTCCTTCATGCTGCGCACGGCGTTGGCGCTCGTGCTGATCATGAACTACGACGGCGCCACGGGCAGCTATCCGTCGATGGTGCTCTACCCGTGCGCGCTGGCGATGATGGTGCTGTCGAAGTCGTTCAGTGTGCTGCGCAGCGCCGTGACCCCCAGGGTGATGCCGCCGACGATCGACCTGGTTCGCGTCAATTCCCGGCTGACCGTGTTCGGTCTACTGGGGGGCACCATCGCCGGTGGCGCCGTCGCAGCGGGGGTCGAGTTCGCGTGCACCCACTTGATCAAGCTGCCGGGTGCGTTGTTCGTCGTCATAGCGGTCACGATCGCGGGCGCCTCCCTGTCGATGCGCATTCCGCGTTGGGTCGAGGTAACCGCCGGCGAGGTCCCGGCGACACTGAGCTATCACAGCGACGGCGGCGCGCCCCGTCGCAGCTGGCCGGAGGAAGTCAAGAAGGTCGGCGGTACGCTTCGACAACCCCTGGGCCGCAACATCATCACCTCGCTGTGGGGCAATTGCACCATCAAGGTGATGGTGGGCTTCCTCTTCTTGTATCCGGCGTTCGTCGCCAAGTCGCACCAAGCCAACGGCTGGGTCCAGCTGGGCACGCTCGGCATGATCGGCGCCGCGGCCGGCGTGGGTAACTTCGCAGGCAACTTCACCAGCGCCCGCCTGCAACTCGGCCGGCCGGCCGTGCTGGTGGTGCGGTGCACGGTGGCCGTGGTTGCCGTCGCGTTGGCCGCGTCGGTGGCGGGCACCCTGGCGATGACGGTCATCGCCACCCTGGTCACGTCGGGATCCAGTGCGATCGCGAAGGCGTCCCTGGACGCCTCCCTGCAAAACGACCTGCCCGAGGAATCGCGGGCATCCGGCTTCGGCCGCTCCGAGTCGACTTTGCAGCTGGCCTGGGTGCTGGGCGGCGCCCTGGGCGTCCTGGTCTACACGGAATGGTGGATCGGCTTCACCGCGGTCACCGCGCTGCTCATCCTCGGGCTGGCGCAGACCCTGGTCAGCTTCCGCGGCAACTCGTTGATTCCCGGCCTCGGCGGCAACCGGCCCGTCATGGTCGAGCAGGAAGGCGCGCGCCGCGGCGCCGGCGGCCGGGTGGTGGTACCGGAGTGAAACCCGCGCGCAGGCGGGGTCTGGCCGTGCCGCTCGCCGTGTTGATGACATTGCTGTGCGTCGGCGCCGGGATCGGCACCTGGTGGCTGGTCCGCCCCACCGGTCCGCAGCGACCGGAGATCAGCGCCTACTCGCACGGCCACCTGACCCGGGTGGGGCCGTACCTGTACTGCAACGTGCTCAACCTCGACGACTGTCAGACACCGCAGAGCCAGGGTGAACTGCCGGTCAATGAGCGCTACCCGGTACAGCTTTCGGTGCCCGACGCCATCTACCGTGCGCCCTGGCGGTTGCTGAAGGTGTACGAGGATCCCACCAACACCACCAGCACGATCTTCCGGCCGAGCTCGCGGTTCGCGGTGACCATTCCCCCGGTGGACCCGCAGCGCGGGCGCCTGACCGGGATCGTCGTGCAGTTGCTGACCCTGGTGGTCGACCAGTCGGGCGAACTGCGCGAGGCGCCGCACGCGGAATGGTCGGTGCGGCTGACCTCGTGAGGTGCCGCCGCCGGACTAGCGCCCCCGCGCGACGATGATGGGCGTGCGGACCGCGTGCACCACTGCGGTGCTGACGGATCCGAGGAGCATCCCCGTGAATCCGCCCCGGCCGTGGCTGCCCACGACCACCAGTTGCGCGGATTCGGAGCGCTCGACGAGGTGCTGCGCCGCGTGATTCACGACGACCTCGCGGCGGACGACGACGTCGGGGTACCGCTCCCGCCAGCCCGCCAATCGCTCCGCGAGTGTCTCCTCGGCCGCCGATTGCAGCTTCGTCCAGGACGTCCTGGTCGTGCCGGTCCACTCGCGGCTCGAAACGGCCGGAACCTCGACATCGGTCCAGGCGTGCAGCGCCACCAATTCGGCGCCCCGCCACGACGCCTCGTCGAAAGCGATGGCGGTGGCCAGTTCCGACGCCGGCGAGCCATCAACGCCGACCAGGACGCATCCCTCTACGGGCGGCGCGGCGCCGTCGCGGATGACCGCGACCGGGCAGTGGGCGTGGTGGACCAGCCCGGTGCTGACGGATCCCATCAGCACGCGTTCCAAGGTTCCATGGCCGCGACTACCCGTCACCACCATCTCGGCCTTCGCCGACAACTCGACAAGCGCGGAAACCGGTGACCCGGAGAACACCTCGTTATTGATCGGGGGCCGGTTTTCGCCGTCGGTCATGTCCTCGACGAGCTTGACGGCGTCATCAAGCACCCGCTCCGACGTCGCCGTCAGCGCGGGGAGCAATTCCTCCGGAACGGAATCTCCCGTCCACTCGAGCACCAGCGAGTCGCCGGGTAACGGGGTTGCGGCGTATGCCAGCGTCAATGACACGTTGCGCATCGTCGCCTCACGGACGGCCCAGCGCAGGGCGGCGTTCGAATCCGGCGATCCGTCGACACCGACGACGATTCCGGGTTCCCCTACTCCACTGTGCATTACATTGCCTCGTCCCTGGAGGTTTTCGATCGGCTCAGTGGACTCTAGAGCTTGCGCGGCACACGGCCAGGAGGCCTTGGTCCCACACTTCTGGGGCCGAACGGCCTTCCGCTGCGGCCCCGGCGTCGGCGAAAGACCGAGCTCACCCGCCGCGGCCGGCGGGGCCGGTCAACGAGGGCACCCGCTCACCTTCGACGGGCGGCCCGGGGGGCTTTCCTTCCCCGAAGGGCTTTCCGCCCAACGCTTCCCTGCCGTGCGGGGCGAGCCAGCCGGCCAGTTCCGGCCCCTTGGGCACGATGCGGGTGGGATTGATATCCGCGTGCACGATGTAGTAGTGCCGCTTGATCTGGTCGAAGTCGACGGTGTCGCCAAAACCCGGTGTCTGGAACAGGTCCCGCGCGTAGGACCACAACACGGGCATCTCGCTCAATTTGCTTCGATTGCACTTGAAATGCCCGTGGTACACCGGGTCGAAGCGCACCAGCGTGGTAAACAACCGAACGTCCGCCTCAGTGATGTTGTCGCCCAACAGGTATCGCTGTTCGGTCAACCGCTCGCTGACCCAGTCCAACGCAGCGAACAGCCGGTCATAGGCGGCTTCGTAGGCGGCTTGCGAGCCGGCGAAGCCGCAGCGATACACACCGTTGTTGATCTCGGTGTAGACCCTCTTGTTCACCTCGTCGATCTCGGCCCGCAGCGGCTCGGGATACAGCCGCGGTGCGCCGTCGCGGTGGTAGGCGGCCCATTCCGTCGAGAAATCGAGCGTCATCTGGGCGAAGTCGTTGGTCACCACCGCGCCGGTCGGCACGTCGACGATCGCCGGCACGGTAATGCCTTTCGGGTAGTCGGGGAAGCGCTTGAAGTAGGCGTCTTGCAACCGCTGGATCTTGAGCACCGGGTCGACACCGCCGGGATCCAGATCGAACGTCCAGCTGCGCTCGTCATGGGTGGGACCGCAAAACCCAATCGACAGAACGTCTTCCAAGCCCAGCAGCCGCCGGACGATGATGGCGCGGTTGGCCCACGGGCACGCCCGGGCGACGACGAGGCGATAGCGCCGCGGTTCTACCGGGTACCCGTCGCGTCCGTCCGCGGTGATCCGGGTGGTGATGTAGTTGGTGTCGCGCGTGAATTCGCCTGCGCCGGCAACGTAGCTGCCCATAGTGACCATCCTCCCCGGCATTCTGGATCGTTGGCGATGGCTGGTCCGCACGCGGGAGTGGGGCCCTACTAGGAGTCGAGCTCCCGGGCCACCGCCTTGACCACCTCGGATACCCGGCGCGCGGTCTTGCGGTCGGGGTAGCGGCCCTTGCGCAACTCGGGCTGCACGACGCTCTCCAGCAGCGTGATCATGTCCTCGACCATGCCGTGCAGTTCGTCGGGACTGTGCTTGTGCTCCACGGATGCCTCACGGCGCGGCTTGGTGAGGCTGGGCGGCGGCTCGATCAGCTTGAGGCTCAACGCTTGCGGTCCGCGCCGACCAGACGCGACGCCGAATTCCACCCGCTGGCCCGCTTTGAGCCCCTCGACCCCGGCGGGCAACGCCGACGAGCGGACGTAGACGTCTTCGCCGTCCTCCTGCGACAGGAAGCCAAATCCCTTGTCGGCGTCGTACCACTTAACCTTGCCGGTCGGCACTGGTCTCACCTGCTTGTCTGATGGATCACTGGGGCAATACAAGAGGCGCCCCGCCTGGACAGGACGCAAAGTCGAATCCTGATCCTACTCGGCTGCCTGCCTGACGAGCACCCCCTTGAGGCGTTACTCGGTAGGCTGGCAGTACCGCGGGAGGCGATATGCGACTGATCTTGAACGTCATCTGGCTACTGTTCGGCGGCTTCTGGTTGGCCGCCGGCTACCTGGTGGCGGCGCTCGTCAGCTTCCTGCTCATCATCACCATCCCTTTTGGTTTTGCGTCGCTGCGGATCGCCGGGTACGCCTTGTGGCCGTTCGGCCGGACAATCGTGGACAAGCCGGCCGCGGGAGCCGGCGCGCTGATCGGCAACGTCATCTGGGTGCTGCTGTTCGGGTTTTGGCTGGCGATCGGCCATTTGGTGAGCGCGGTTGCGATGGCCGTGACGATCATCGGCATTCCACTGGCGCTGGCGAACCTCAAGCTCATCCCGGTGTCGCTGATGCCACTGGGTAAGCAGATCGTTTCCGTCGGTCCGTCGTTCGCGCCGGTGTCCGCATGACGCTGACCGCGCTCGGCCTCCCGACGGTGCCCGGCCGCAACGACACCGTCGGCCCCGAGCTGCCGCTGATCGGGGGCGCGTTGGTCGACACCTACGGCCGGGTCGCCACCGATCTGCGGGTTTCGCTGACCGACCGTTGCAACTTGCGCTGCAGCTACTGCATGCCGGCCGAGGGCCTCGACTGGCTGCCGGGCGAACAACTGCTGCGGCCCGACGAGCTGGCCAGGCTGATAGGGATTGCGGTCACCCGGCTCGGCATCACCAGCGTGCGGTTCACCGGGGGCGAGCCGCTGTTGTCCCGTCACCTCGAAGAGGTGGTAGCGGCGGCGGCCGGGCTGCGACCGCGTCCGGAGATCTCGCTGACGACGAATGGGGTGGGGCTGGCACGGCGGGCCGGCGCGCTGGCCCGGGCGGGCCTGAACCGGGTCAACGTGTCGATGGACACTGTGGACCGTGAGCACTTCGCGGCGATCACCCGTCGCGACCGCCTCGATGACGTGCTGGCCGGCCTGGCCGCCGCCAAGGATGCGGCCCTCACCCCGGTCAAGGTGAACGCGGTGCTCGACCCCGCCACCGGACGCGAGGACGTCGTCGCGCTGTTGCGGTTCTGCCTCGACCACGGCTACCAGCTGCGGGTGATCGAGCAGATGCCTCTGGACGCGGGCCACCAGTGGCGCCGGGACGCGGCGCTCAGCGCCGACGACGTCCTCTCGGCGCTGCGGCCGCACTTTCGGTTGCGGCCGGACCCGGCGCCGCGCGGTTCGGCCCCGGCCGAGCTCTGGCTCGCCGACACAGGTCCCGACACCCCCAGCGGACGGTTCGGCGTCATCGCATCCGTCTCGCACGCTTTCTGCGCGGCATGTGACCGCACCCGACTGACGGCCGACGGCCAGGTCCGCAGTTGCCTGTTCGCCACCACCGAGACCGACCTGCGCGGACTGCTGCGCGGCGGGGGTAGCGACGACGCCATCGAGGCGGCCTGGCGCGCAGCAATGTGGGGCAAGCCCGCCGGCCACGGCATCAACGACCCCAACTTCGTTCAGCCCGACCGGCCGATGAGCGCGATCGGTGGCTGAGCCAGAGGGGATGCGGGTAACGGTCCGCTACTTCGCCGCGGCGCAGGCAGCCGCGGGCGCCGACTCGGAAACCGTGGTGGTGCGCCCCGGCACCAGCGTCGCGGAGCTGATCGACAGGCTCGCCGCACCGGGCAGCCGGCTCGCCACCGTGCTCAACCGCTGTTCGTACCTCTGCGACGGGGTCGCAGTGCGCGACGAAACCGCCTCGTTACGGCCCGGCAACACCATCGACGTCCTGCCGCCCTTCGCCGGCGGATGAAACTGTGACATATCTCATGGTAACGGAATGATAACGGTGCGGACACGCTTTGGTTGCGCACCCATGAGCAGCGCAAACCGTCCGTGTTCCTGGGGTTTTGGGTCGTACCGGTAAAGGAAACGCCGACTTTCGCTGAACGTGACGAGACCAATGGAAACCGCTACCGTCTCCGGAGGCTCGCCAAGCAGACCGGATTGGCGAACCTCCCTCACCTAACGCGCCGAGCTCCATCCAGTAGGCGGGGGAACCAAATCAGTGGATGGAGACGGGGGACCCACCGGTCCGCCGTGATCGGACTGGGGCCGCATGCGGCCCCTTGGGGTGAAGCCGGCGTCGACTCCCACGCGGAGCTCGGCGGCGGCCGGGTAGCCTCTCCCACCCGAACCCGACAGCTGACCTCGCAGGCGCGTAACGAGAGAGGGATCCTTCCAGGCCTATGAGTGGACGTCACCGTAAGCCCACTTCTTCCAACATCAACGTCGCCAAGCTCGCGGTTACCGGGGCAGTGCTGGGTGGCGGCAGCCTCGCCCTCGCCGCCCAGGCCGCCGCGGCCACCGATGGCGAATGGGACCAGGTAGCCCGCTGCGAATCCGGCGGCAACTGGGCCATCAACACCGGCAACGGTTACCAGGGCGGGCTGCAGTTCTCCGCCGGCACCTGGGCTTCGCACGGCGGCGGCCAGTACGCTCCGTCGGCCCAGCTCGCTACCAAGGAACAGCAGATCGCGGTCGCCGAGCGCGTCCTGGCGACCCAGGGCCGTGGCGCCTGGCCGGTCTGCGGCCACGGGCTTTCGGGCCCGTCCCCGCGGGAGGTTCCCGCACCGGCCGCGCTGAACGCGCCGCTCGACGCGCCGGGCGTCAATGGCGACCCGGCACCGCTGGCACCGCCGCCGCCGCCGGCACCGCTGGCACCACCGCCGGCCGACGCGCCGCCCCCTCCCCCGCCGGCACCGGTCCAGTTGGCCTCCAACGACGTACCGGCACCTCCTGCGGATCTGCCGCCGGCTCCGCCGGCCGACGTGCCACCGGCACCCCCGGCGGACGTACCACCGCCTGCCGACGCGCTGCCACCGGCACCCCCGGCCGACGCCCTGCCACCGGCACCCCCCGGCCGACGCCCTGCCACCGGCACCCCCCGCCGACGCCCTGCCACCGGCACCCCCGGCCGACGCCCTGCCACCGGCACCCCCGGCCGACGCCCTGCCACCGGCACCCCCCGCCGACGCCCTGCCACCGGCACCCCCCGCGGACGGGCCCGTCATCGACGCCGCACTCCAGGCTCCCGCCCCGGCCGACGCGCCGGCTCCGGACGCCGATGGGGTGCCCGGTCAGCCGCAGCACGCCACCAAGGTCGGTTACACCCAGCAGCTCATGGAAGCCATCCGCGGGCTCGACGTCCACGGCAACGAGGCGCTGGACTCCCTGGCGCGGCCGTCTGCCATCAACTGACCCGTTTGACCGGCGCTCCCCGCATGCAGTTCCTGTGTGCGGGGAGCGCGGGCTTTCAGGCCGAACCGACCCATTCTTCGGTTCCGTCGTCGAAGAACTGGTGCTTCCACACCGGCAGCCGCGCCTTGATGGCGTCGACCAGATGGGCACAGGTGGCGAATGCGGCCTGGCGATGGTCGGCGGCCACCGCAGCCACCAGCGCCGCCTCGCCGATGCGCAGCACGCCGACCCGGTGGCTGGCCGCGACGGCCCGCACCCCGTCGGCCCGGCCGGCGACGTCGGCCACCACCTCAGCCAAGACCTGTTCGGCCGAGGGATGTGCCGAGTACTCCAGACGCACCACCCGCCGGCCGCCGTCGTGGTCGCGGATCATGCCTACGAACCCCACGACCGCCCCCGCCGACCGATGACTCACCAGCTCTTCATGCTCGGCCAAGGCAATCGGATGCTCGGTCATGGCGGCGCGCACGATGAGCGTCATCGTTCGTGATCCCCACCGGCGATCTGGTCGAGCGCATGGTCGAGGACGTCGGCTAGAACTTCGAGGCCGTCACGCACCCCGCCGGTGGAACCCGGCAGGTTGACGATCAGGGTGCGCCCGGCAACCCCGCACACGCCGCGCGACAACACCGACGTCGGCACGTTCGGTAGCCCGGCGCGGCGAATGGCATCGGCCAGCCCGGGGATCGTGTAGTCGAGCATCGCGACGGTCTGCTCCGGGGTGCTGTCGCTGGGCGAAATGCCGGTGCCCCCGGAGGTGATGATCAGGTCGACGCCGGCGTCGAGCCCGCTGCGCAGCGCGTCGCCGACGGGCTCGCCGTCCGCGACCACCTCCGGCTGCGCGGTTGAAAAGCCCCGCTCGGCAAGCCATTTGACGATTATCGGCCCGGATCGGTCGTCGTAGCCGCCGGTCGATGCACGCGTGGAGGCGACGATCACCCGTGCGGACCGGCTGCCCATCAACGTGCCCACGTTCCGGTCTTGCCGCCTTCCTTGCGCAGCACCCGGATGTCGTCGATGCGTGCGGCAGGGTCAACCGCCTTGATCATGTCGTAGAGCGTCAGCCCGGCGACGCTGACGGCCGTCAGCGCCTCCATCTCGACACCCGTGCGGTCGGTGCTACGCACCGTCGCGGTGATCTCGATCTCGGCGTCGCCGACGGCGAAGTCGACGTCGACGCCGGTCAGCGCAAGCTGGTGGCACAGGGGGATCAGGTCGCTGGTGCGCTTGGCCGCCAAAATGCCCGCCACCCGCGCGGTGGCCAACGCGTCACCCTTGGGCAGGCCGCCGCTCGAGACCAGCGCCACCACGTCCGCCGAGGTGCGCAAAAAACCAGCGGCGACGGCGGTCCGCTTGGTGGCTCCCTTGTCGCTGACGTCGACCATGTGCGCCGCCCCCCGCTCATCCAGGTGGGAAAGCGCGCCCGGGACGGATTCCGTTGATGCCAGGGTCGCAGGGGGCCGGGACGCCCCGGAAGCCCCAGCCATCGCGCCGACTACCAGGTGTTGTCGGTGACGGGGTGCACGTAGGGCAGCTCGGTGGCGGGTAGCGGGAACGCCAAATCCCCGAAGGGGGACAAGGCACCCGTCCGATCGGTCGCCAGTTCGCTTACCGGATGGTCGTCGGGCTCCGACGCCGGCCAGCCGTTGTCGACATACCTGGTTTTGCGGGCCTTGCCCTCAGCAATGTCAGCCACGGGGTCCATTCTGACAGGTCCACCGTGAGCGCGTCGCGTAAGGCCGGCAGTTGATCGCCGTCTCCTTGCGGTCCGCCGTCTGCTTTACGCTGGTCAGCAATGACCGACAACACCCCGGACATCCCGCTGGGGTCCTGGCTGGCCGACTTGCCGGACGAGCGGCTGATCCGACTGCTCGAACTGCGGCCGGACCTCGCCCAGCCCCCACCGGGCAGCATCGCCGCCCTCGCCGCGCGCGCACAGGCCCGTCAGTCGGTCAAGGCTGCCACCGACGAGCTCGATTTCCTGCGGCTGGCCGTGCTCGACGCCCTGCTGGTCCTGCAGGCCGACATCGCACCGGTGCCCGCGGCGAAGTTGCTGGCACTGATCGCCGACCGCGCCGCCGAGGCGGCCATCCTCGGCGCACTGGACGACCTCAGGGAGCGCGCCCTGGTCTGGGGTGAGGCGGCGCTGCGCGTCGCTCCCGACGCCGGGACGGCGCTGCCGTGGCATCCGGGCCAGGCCACCCTCGAGGACGCCGCACCCACCGGCGAACAGATCGCCGAGCTCATCGACGGCCTGGAGCGGGCCCAGTTGGAGGTGCTGGAGAAGCTGCTCGAAGGCTCGCCGATGGGCCGCACCCGCGACGCCGCGCCGGGCGCCCCGCCCGACCGGCCCGTGCCGCAGCTGCTGGCCATGGGTCTGCTGCGCCGCATCGACGCCGAGACGGTGATCCTGCCCCGCCACGTCGGGCAGGTGCTGCGCGGTGAACGGCCCGGTCCGATGCAGCTGACGACGCCCGACCCGGTGGTCTCGACCACCACCCCCGAGGACGCCGACGCGGCCGCCGCCGGAGCGGTCATCGACCTGCTGCGCGAGGTCGACGTACTGCTCGAAACGCTCTCCGCGGCACCGGTTTCCGAGTTGCGCAGCGGCGGCCTGGGAGTTCGTGACGTCAAGCGACTGGCCAAGACCACCGGCATCGCCGAGCCGCGCCTCGGCCTGATCCTGGAGGTCGCGGCCGCGGCCGGCTTGATCGCCAGCGGCACGCCGGACCCCGCCCCGGCCGGCGGTGACGGACCCTACTGGGCGCCCACGGCGGCCGTTGACCGCTTCACCGCGATGTCCCCGGCGGAACGTTGGCATCTACTGGCCGGCACCTGGCTCGACCTGCCCGGGCGGCCGGCACTGATCGGCACCCGCGGGCCCGACGCCAAACCCTATGGCGCGCTGTCCGATTCGCTGTACTCGACCGCCGCCCCGCTGGACCGCCGGCTGTTGCTCGGCATGCTCGCCGAGCTGCCGCCCGGTGCCGGTGTCAGCGCCGCCGAAGCGTCGGCCGCGCTGATCTGGCGGCGACCGCGCTGGTCCAGGCGGCTGCAGCCCGAGCCCGTCGCGCATCTGCTCGCCGAGGGCCACGCGCTCGGTTTGGTAGGTCGCGGGGCGATCAGCACGCCGGGCCGCTTCCTGCTTGACGAGGCCACCAACGCCGAGGATGGCGACAATGCCGTGGCCGCGATGGCCCGGGCGATGCCCGACCCCATCGACCACTTCCTGGTGCAGGCCGACCTGACCATCGTCGTCCCCGGGCCGCTGCAGCGCGACCTCGCGCAGCAACTGGCGACGGTGGCCACCGTGGAATCGGCCGGGGCGGCCATGGTGTACCGCGTCAGCGAGCAGTCGATCCGGCATGCCCTGGACATCGGCAAGACCCGTGACTGGATGCATCAGCTTTTCGCGAACCATTCCAAGACCCCGGTGCCGCAAGGGCTTACATACCTCATCGACGATGTCGCGCGCCGGCACGGTCAGCTCCGGATCGGCATGGCCGCGTCCTTCGTGCGGTGCGAGGACCCCGTGCTGCTGGCCCAGGCCGTGGCCGCCGCCGAGGAGTTGCAGCTGCGCGCCCTGGCGCCCACGGTCGCGGTGTCCCCCGCCCCGATCGCCGAGGTCCTCGGCACGCTGCGAGCCGCCGGCTTCGCCCCGGCCGCCGAGGACTCCACCGGCTCGGTCGTCGATGTCCGGCCGCGCGGGGCCAGGGTGCCCACGCCGCAGCAGCGCCGACCGTACCGGGCGACGCCGCGCCCGAACACCGAGAGCCTGCACGCGGTGGTGGCGGTGCTGCGCAAGGTGACCGCCGCGCCGTTCGGCAACATCCGCGTCGATCCGGCGGTCACCATGTCGCTGCTGCAACGCGCCGCCCGGGACCAGGACACACTCGTGATCGGCTACCTCGACGCGGCCGGCGTGGCCACCCAACGGGTGGTGGCGCCGATCACCGTTCGCGGCGGCCAGCTGGTGGCCTTCGACTCGGCGTCCGGGCGGCTGCGCGACTTCGCCATCCACCGCATCACATCGGTGGTGTCGGCCAACGGCCGATAATGGACGACAGGCGCGCCGGTCACGATGCGGCGCGACGCAATGAAGAGGAGCGGCGCTAAATGTCCGACGGACCGTTGATTGTCCAGTCCGATAAGACTGTGCTGCTGGAAGTGGATCACGAGCAGGCCGGTGCGGCGCGCGCCGCCATCGCGCCGTTCGCCGAGCTGGAACGCGCGCCCGAACACGTGCACACCTACCGCATCACCCCGCTGGCGCTGTGGAACGCCCGCGCCGCCGGCCACGACGCCGAACAGGTCGTCGACGCGCTGGTCAACTTCTCCAGGTATGCGGTGCCGCAGCCGCTGCTGGTGGACATCGTCGACACCATGGCCCGCTACGGGCGGCTGCAGCTGGTCAAGCACCCGGCGCACGGCCTGACCCTGGTGAGCCTGGACCGCGCTGTGCTCGAGGAAGTGCTGCGCAACAAGAAGATCGCCCCCATGCTCGGCGCACGCATCGACGACGACACGGTCGTCGTGCATCCCAGCGAACGCGGCCGGGTCAAGCAGATGCTCCTCAAGATCGGCTGGCCCGCAGAGGATCTCGCCGGTTACGTCGACGGTGAGGCGCACCAGATCAGCCTCGAGCAGGCCGGTTGGCATCTGCGCGATTACCAGCAGCTGGCCGCGGATTCGTTCTGGGCCGGCGGCTCGGGCGTGGTGGTGCTTCCGTGCGGCGCCGGCAAGACGCTGGTCGGCGCGGCCGCAATGGCGAAAGCCGGCGCGACGACGCTGATCCTGGTCACCAACATCGTCGCCGCGCGGCAATGGAAGCGCGAGCTGGTCGCGCGCACCTCGCTGACCGAGGACGAGATCGGCGAATACTCGGGCGAACGCAAGGAGATCCGGCCGGTCACCATCTCGACCTATCAGATGATCACCCGCCGCACCAAGGGCGAGTACCGGCATCTGGAGCTGTTCGACAGCCGCGACTGGGGGCTGATCATCTACGACGAGGTGCACCTGCTGCCGGCGCCGGTGTTCCGGATGACCGCCGACCTGCAGTCCAAGCGGCGATTGGGCCTGACGGCCACGCTGATCCGCGAGGACGGCCGCGAGGGCGACGTCTTCTCGCTGATCGGGCCGAAGCGCTACGACGCGCCCTGGAAGGACATCGAGGCGCAGGGCTGGATCGCGCCTGCCGAGTGCGTCGAGGTGCGGGTCACCATGACCGACAGCGAGCGGATGACGTACGCGACGGCCGAACCCGAAGAGCGTTACCGGCTGTGCTCGACCGTGCACACCAAGATCGCGGTGGTCAAGTCGATCCTGGAGAAGCATCCCGGCGAGCAGACCCTGGTGATCGGCGCCTACCTGGATCAGCTCGACGAGCTCGGCGCCGAACTCGATGCCCCGGTGATCCAGGGGTCCACCCGGACCAAGGAGCGCGAGGCGCTGTTCGACGCATTCCGCCGCGGCGAGGTGTCCACGCTGGTGGTGTCCAAGGTCGCCAACTTCTCCATCGACCTGCCCGAAGCCTCGGTGGCGGTGCAGGTTTCGGGCACCTTCGGCTCCCGCCAGGAGGAGGCCCAGCGGTTGGGCCGGCTGCTGCGGCCCAAGGCCGACGGCGGGGGCGCCGTCTTCTATTCGGTGGTGGCCCGCGACAGCCTGGACGCCGAGTACGCCGCGCACCGCCAGCGCTTCCTGGCCGAGCAGGGCTACGGCTACGTCATCCGCGACGCGGACGACCTGCTGGGCCCGGCCATTTAGGCTGCGCGACGCGGGTGACTAGAGCGAGAGAATGGTCGCCGACGCGGTGCCGGGCGCGCCGTACACCTGAGCCAGGCCGACGCGCGGGTTGCCGGGAACCTGGCGCTGCCCGGCCTCGCCCCGCAGCTGGCGCACCAGCTCGTGCATCTGCCGCAGGCCCGACGCGCCGATCGGCTCGCCGTTGGCGATCAGCCCGCCGTCGGTGTTGACGGGCAGCGAGCCGTGGATCTCGGTGGCACCGTCGGCCAGCAGCTTCTCCTGCTCGCCGTCGGCGCACAGGCCGGTCTCGGCCATGTGGATCACCTCGTTGCCGGCGTCGGTGTCCTGCAACTGCGCGACGTCGACGTCCTCGGGTCCGATGCCGGCTGCCTCGTAGGCCGCCTTGGCGGCGTACACCGTCGGCGAGGCGTCCTCGTCCAGCGGCGCCGACGTGGCGTGCACCTCGTAGGCGCCGTAGCGACGGGTCCGGATCTCGCAGGCGCGCACGTACACCGGCTTGTCGGTGAACTTGTGCGCCATGTCGGCGCGGCACATGATCAGCGCAGCCGCGCCCTCGTCGGGCGCGCAGAACATGTACTGCGTCAGTGGGTAATTGAGCACGGCCGAGTTGAGGATCTCCTCCTCCGACAGGGCCTTGCGGCGAAACGCGTTCGGGTTCAGCGCCCCATTGCGGTAATTCTTGGCGGCAACCTTGGCCAGCGTGGCCTGGGAGATGTTGTGGTCGTGCAGGTACTTGTTGGCCTTCATGCCGAAGAACTTGGTGGTGACGAACTGCCCGTTCTGCGCATACCACTGCGGCAGCGCCAATTTGGCGGGGTCGTCGGTGAACGCGCCGCGCGGGTGTTTGTCCAGCCCGATCGCGATGCCGATGTCGTACTTGCCCAGCCGAATGGTGTCCGCGGTCTGCTGGATGGCGCTGGCCGCGGTCGCGCAGGCGTTGAACACATTGGTGAAGGTGATGCCGGTCAGGCCGACCAGCCGGGTCACCGCGTCGGGATTGGACACCTCGTGGCTGCCGCCGAACCCGAACTGGATGTCTTTCCATCCGACACCGGCGTCCTTGAGGGCCGCCTGGATGGCCTCGGCCCCCATCTGCATCGCCGTCTTCTCGAACCTGCCGAACGGATGCAGGCCGACGCCGACGATCGCGACATCGTTGGTCATCTCTGGCTCCTTATGCGACGGGCTGGAATGCGAAGGTCATGACCTCGGCGCCCTCTGCATCGGTGGTCAGCGGAATCATGGTGAGCTCGACCTCCTGCCCGAACTGCAGCCGGGTCGGGTCGTTTTCGGTCAACCGCCCCTCGACCCGGACGACCGCGGCTTCTCCCAGGCCGAGCTGGACCAGACCCACGCCGAACGGCACGAAGTCCTTGCCCGTCGGGCCGGCGAAGGGAGCCCCGGGCGGGAAGCCCTGCGTGGTCCACGCCACCAGGGTGCCGCGCCGCGGCAGCAGCACCTCGCTCATCTCGCCGCCGCTGCAGCGCGGGCACCATTGCTGGACCGGAAACGTCGTGGCGCCGCATGCGCCGCACCGACTGCCGATGAGCTGCGGGTTCTCGTCAGGCCAAGTCGAGATCTCGGGAGCCAGGGCCTTCTGCATCGAGGGATCCTCCGTCATCGCAAATGAAAATGCGCTCACTAAAAGCTACAACAGCATTCCCGAATCTGGAAACCGCATTCTCCGAGGGCCGTCCCGCGATGTCATATCGCCGGGGACGCCGGCGCACAGGGGCGCTATCTTGGTATCGCCGCGCAACCGAGGAGACGTCTCATGCCAGTCACGGTGACTCTCGAACTGAGATTCAAGCCCGACGCGGTACCCGCGGCCCGCGACGTGATGGGGCGCGCCCTCCAGGACACCCGCGCGTTCGCCGGCAACCTCCAGACCGACGTCCTCGTGGACGAGGACGACGACGCGCACTGGCTGATCTATGAGCTCTGGGACACGGTCGATCACGACGAGGCGTACC
Organism: uncultured Actinomycetota bacterium; assembly: GCA_963824505.1. Taxonomy (GTDB): domain Bacteria; phylum Actinomycetota; class Actinomycetes; order Mycobacteriales; family Mycobacteriaceae; genus Mycobacterium. The sequence goes on along the minus strand of CAWGPS010000014.1, from coordinate 131,439 downwards.
GCGCCTTCCGCGCCGGCGAGGGCCGGCTGACGGAGCTGCCGCCACTGCTGGCCGCACCGCCGGTCAAGACTCGCTACGCCACGACCGATATCTAACTCAGCGCGGGAATGATTTCCCGCTCGAACATTTCAATCCCGGAACGGTCATAGGCCGCCTCGGGGAAATAACAGATCGCGTACTCGCACCCGAGATCGCGCACCTTCGAGATCCGCTCGATGACTTGTTCGGCCGTTCCCGTCGGCGAATCCGGCCCGCTGGTGCCGGCGATCATCGCGTCGGCGATCGCCTCGGGCACGTAACTCACCAGGCGGTCACGGATCCGCTTCTGGCGCGCCCGGACGTCGCCGTCCGAGGTGCCGATGACGACGTTGAAGTTGGCCGAGCGCACGATCGCATCGAAGTCCGTGCCGAGGTCCCGGCAGTGCTGCGCCAGGACTTCGGACTTGTGCGCGAAGGCCTCGGGTTCCGGCGTGAAGTTGGTGTACTGCGCGTACTTCGCCGCGATGCGCAGCGTCACCTTCTCGCCTCCGCCGGCGATCCACAGCGGAATTCCATTGCTCTGCAGGGGCTTCGGCGAGACGATCGCGCCGTCGACCTGATAGTGCTTACCGTCGAAGCTGACTTTGCCGTCCCGCCAGGCATCCCGCATGATCTGCACGCCTTCGTCCAGGCGACCCAACCGGACGCCGGCGGACGGAAATCCGTAACCGTAAGCGCGCCACTCGTGCTCGTACCAGCCGCCGCCGATGCCCATCTGTATGCGGCCGCCCGAGATGATGTCGGCGGTCGCCGCGACCTTGGCGAGGTACACCGGGTTGCGGTAGCTCATCGCGGTGCACATCTGGCCGAGTTTGATCCGCGACGTGGTCGCCGCGTAGGCCGCCATCAGCGACCACGCCTCGTGCGTCGCCTCGTCCGTCGGCATGGGCACGGTGTGGAAGTGGTCGTAGACCCACAACGAGTCCCAGGCGCCCTGGGCGTTTTGGTCGGCGTGAGAGGCCAGGTCGCGCATCACCGCCCAGTGCTTTTCGGGTTCGATGCCGACGAGGTCCATTCGCCAGCCTTGCGGGATGAAGAGTCCGAAGCGCATAGCGGTGACTTTAGCCCGGCGCCACGGTTGACCTCGCAGCGGATCAATCGACCGGAGCACCGCGTAGGGCGCGAATTCCCGCGGCGCTTAGGCTTGACGGGCCTTGAGCAATCCGCAGGAAGGCCGTCATGCGTGTTCTCGTCTCCGGCGCCAGCATCGCCGGGCCGGTGCTGGCGTACTGGCTGACGCGGCACGGCTTCGACGTCACGGTCGTCGAGCGATCGCCGTCCCCGCGTGAAGCCGGCGGCCACGCCGTCGACCTTTTCCGCCCGGCCGTGGAGATCTCGGCCAAGATGGGCGTCCTGCCGCAACATCGAAGCGCTCGCGACGGGTACCACGCGCATGACGATCTATCGCCAAGGTCGGCCGCAGCCCACCGAGATCGACCTCGCCAAGATCTACGCCGCCACCTCCGACCGGCACGTGGAAATCATGCGCGACGACCTCAGCGAGATCTACCGGGCCGCCGGGCGCGACGACATCGAGTACGTGTTCGGCGACTCGATCACCAGTATCGACAGCGACGGCGAGGTGACCTTCGAGCAGATGCCGGCGCGCACGTTCGACGTCATCGTGGGCGCCGACGGGCTGCACTCCAACGTCCGGCGCCTCACCTTCGGCGACGAGGCCGGGCTCACCCGCTTCCTCGGCGGGTACCTGGCGGTGGTGTCGGCTCCCAGGGAACTCGCGAATCCCGGCGAAATGGTCGGTCACGTCGACGTGGGCCGCCTCGCGGCCATCTACACCGCCGACCACCTCAGCGACGCACGTGCGGTGTTCTTGTTTCGCAGCAAGGACCAACTCGACTATCACCACCACGACACGGCGCGCCAGCAGCACTTGCTGCGCGAGGCGTTCACGGGCATGCACGGCCAGGTCGACGAGTGGCTGGCCGAGATCGACCACGCACCAACGTTTTATTTCGACGCGATCACTCAGCTGCGCCTCGACCGGTTCTCGCGCCGGCGCGTCACGCTGGTCGGCGACGCCGGTTATTGTCCCGGGCCCGCGGTCGGCGGCAGCACCAGCCTCGCGGTCCTGGGCGCCTACACCCTGGCCGGCGAACTGGCCCGGGCGGACGGCGATCACCTGCGCGCCTTCGCCGCCTACGAACTGGCGATGCGCGAGCCGGTGCGCCTGAGCCGGGCGTTTGCGCGCGGCGCCGCCAGGACGATCATCCCCGCCTCCCGCACCGGGGTCTGGGCGTTGACCCGCGGCGCCGAACTGGTCTCGCGGCTGCCGGCGCCGCTGTCGAGAGCTCTTGCCAAACTCAACCGCAAGGGCGTGCGGATGCACGACTCGTTACCCGTGCCCGACTACGCGAACGATTGACCGCAGGCTTGCCCCAACGAAAGGACAGTAAATGGAGCTCACCGGTGTCGGCATCTGGAGCAGCCAACTGCGATACGGCGATGCCGGCGAATCCGCCGATGCGGCAGCGGAGTTGGAGGAGCTGGGCTTTACGGCGCTATGGATACCGGACGTCGGGGGGCCGGTGCTCGACGCGGTCAGCCACCTGCTCGCCGCCACCGGGCGGATCGTCATCGCCACGGGGATCCTGAACCTGTGGATGCACGCGCCCGGCGATGTCGCGGATACCTTTGCGGCGCTGTCCGACGAGCACGGGGGCCGTTTCCTGCTGGGCATCGGAGTCAGCCACGCGCCGCTGATCGACGCCGGCCAGCCCGGGCGCTACCGCAAACCGCTGGCCGCCACCGCGTCGTACCTGGATGGCCTTGATGCGGCGCCGCGGCCCGTGCCGGTCGAGAGCCGGGTGCTGGCCGCCCTCGGCCCGAAGATGCTGGAGCTGTCGGCGAGCCGCTCCCGCGGCGCCCACCCCTACCTCGTCACTCCTGAGCACACCGCTTATGCCCGTTCGGTTCTGGGCGACGGGCCGTTGTTGCTGCCGGAGCAGGGCGTCATCCTCTGCGACACGTACGACGAGGCGCGCCGCATCGGAACCGATACGCTGCGGGCGTATCTGTCGATGCCGAACTACGCCAACAACATGCTGCGCAGCGGCTTTTCCGAGGACGACGTGACGCAGGTGAGCGACCGCCTCTTCGACGCGCTGATCGCGTGGGGCGACGAGGAGGCCGTCATGCGGCGGGTCGCCGAGCATCAGGCGGCGGGCGCCGACCATGTCTGCGTGCAGGTGCTCACCGACGACCCGCGGGCCTTCCCCCGGGAGCAGTGGCGCCGCCTCGCCGCGGCCATTTGACGCCGAGCAGACGCAAAAGCCCCCGAAAACCGTTGGTTTCGGGGGCTTTTGCGTCTACTCGCCCGAAGTAGTTACGTCAGCGACGCCGGCGGCTGGAACCGCTCGCCGTACTTGGCGGCCAGTTCCTTGGCCCGGGCCACAAACCCGGCCTTGCCGCCGTGCGGGTAGCCGACGATCAACTGCGCCGCGCCACCGGTCCACGGCGGGAAGCCGATGCCCATGATCGAGCCGATGTTGGCGTCCGCGGTCGAGGTGATCACGCCCTCGTCGATGCACTTCTGCGTCTCGAGCGCCTCGGCGAACAGCATCCGGTCGATCATGTCCTGCAGCGGCGGTTCCGAGGTGCCGGACTTGAACGTCTCCCGCAGGCCCGGCCACAGCCGGGTGCGCTTGCCGTCGACGTACTCATAGAAGCCCGCCCCGGAAAGCCTTGAGGGACGGCCGATCTCGATCATCTTCTCGACAACGGCCTCGGCCGGGTGCGGCTCATACTTGCCGCCGGCGTCCTCGACACCCTTGCGGGTGGCGACCGCGATCTTGTGCATCAGCTCCATGTTCAGCTCGTCGGAGAGCTGCAGCGGCGGCGCCGGGTAACCGGCCTGCGTACCGGCGTGCTCGATCGAGGCCGGCTCGACACCCTCGCCGAGCATGGCCAGCGCCTCGTTGACGAAGGTGCCGATGACGCGGCTGGTGTAGAAGCCGCGACTGTCGTTGACGACGATCGGGGTCTTGCCGATGGCCAGCGTGTAGTCGAAGACCCGGGCCAGCGCCTCGTCGGAGGTCTTCTCGCCCTTGATGATCTCGACCAGCGGCATCTTGTCGACCGGCGAGAAGAAGTGGATCCCGATGAAGTCCTCCTGCCGCTTGACGCCGGTGGCCAGACCGGTGATCGGCAGTGTGGAGGTGTTGGACCCGAGGATCGCGTTCGGCTCGACGATGTCCTCGATCTCCTGGAACACCTTGTGCTTGAGGTCCTGGTTCTCGAACACCGCCTCGATGACGAAGTCGACGCCCTTGAGGTCCGCCGGGTCACCGGTCGGGGTGATGCGGGCCAGCAGCGCGTCGGAGCGCTCCTGGGAAGTCTTGCCCCGCTCCAGCGCCTTGGCCTCCAGCTTCTCGGAGTAACCCTTGCCCTTCTGCGCGGCCTCCAGGGTGACGTCCTTCAGCACGACGTCGTACCCGGCCTTGGCCGAGACGTAGGCGATGCCGGCGCCCATCATGCCCGCACCGAGCACGCCGATCTTCGTGATCGGCGTCTTGCCGATGCCGTCGGGCCGCGAGCCACCGGAGTTGATCGTCTGCAAATCGAAGAAGAACGCCTGGATCATGTTCTTGGCGATCGGTCCGGTGACCAACTCGGTGAAGTAGCGGCTCTCGATGCGCGTGGCCGTGTCGAAGTCCACCTGCGCGCCCTCGACCGCCGCGGCCAGGATGGCCCGCGGCGCCGGCATCGGCGCGCCCTTGAGCTGCTTGCGCAGCAGAGACGGGAACGACGGCAGGATCGCCGCCAGCGCCGGGCTGCTCGGGGTGCCGCCGGGCATCTTGTAGCCCTTGGCGTCCCAGGGCTGCGTGTGCGCCTCGGGGTTGGCCTTGATCCAGGCCTTCGCGGCCGGGACCAGCTCGTCGACGCTGGAAACCAGCTCGTCGACCAGGCCGTTGTCCTTGGCGGCGGCCGGCTTGAAGCGGGTGCCCTGGCTCAGCACGTTGACGAAGGCGTTCTGGATGCCCAGCATTCGCACCGTGCGGGTGACGCCGCCGCCGCCGGGCAGCAGGCCCAGCGTGACCTCGGGCAGGCCGATCTGGACGCCCTTGACGTCGGCGACGATGCGATGGTGGCAGGCCAGCGCGATCTCGAGGCCGCCGCCCAGCGCCGCGCCGTTGATGGCGGCCACCACCGGCTTGCCCAGGGTTTCCAGCGTGCGCAGGTCGCGCTTGATGTCCTCGACCTCGGCGAAGATCTCGCCGGCGTTCTCCGGCCCGGCGGTGATCATGCTCTTGAGGTCGCCGCCGGCGAAGAAGGTCTTCTTGCCGCTGGTGATCACCACGCCGGTGACCGAGTCCTTCTCGGAGACAAGACGTTCGACGGCCTTGTGCATCGATTCCTTGTAGTGCTCGTTCATCACGTTGGCCGACCCGGTCGGGTCATCCAGCGTCAGCGTGACGATGCCGTCGGAATCCTTGTCCCACGCAATGGTGTTCTCCGCCATGGTCTTAAACCCTCTCGATGATGGTGGCCACGCCCATGCCGCCACCGATGCACAAAGTGATCAGCGCGCGACGGGCGTTGCGGCGCTCGAGCTCGTCGACCATGGTGCCCAGGATCATGGCGCCGGTGGCCCCCAGCGGGTGGCCCATCGCGATGGCGCCCCCGTTGACGTTGAGCTTCTCGTCGGGGATGTTCAGGTCCTTCTGGAACTTCAGGACGACCGACGCGAACGCCTCGTTCAGCTCGAAGAGGTCGATGTCGTCGACGGTCAGCCCGGCCCGGTCGAGCGCCTTGCAGGTGGCGGGGGTCGGCCCGGTCAGCATGATCGTCGGGTCGGCGCCGGTGGTGGCGGTGGCCACGATCCGCGCGCGTGGGGTCAAATTAGCGGCGGCCGCCCACCTTTTCATTGCCGACCAGCACCAGCGCGGCCCCGTCGACGATGCCCGAGCTGTTGCCGCCGGTGTGGACGTGGTTGATCGACTCGACCCAGTGGTACTTCTGCAGCGCCACGTCGTCGAACCCGGCCATCGCGGCCAGCCCCTCGAAGGCGGGCTTCAGCTTGCCGAGCCCCTCCTTGGTGGTGTCGGGGCGCATGTGCTCGTCGTGGTCGAGGATCAGCAGGCCGTTCTGGTCGCGGACCGGCACCACGGACTTGGCGAAGTAGCCGCCCGACCACGCCGCGGCCGCGAGCTCCTGCGAGCGCAGCGCGTAGGCGTCGACGTCGTCGCGGGAGAAGCCCTCGATGGTGGCGATCAGGTCGGCGCCGATGCCCTGCGGGACGATGTAGGCGTCGTAGGAGGTGGCCGGGTCGGCCATCATCGCGCCGCCGTCGGAGCCCATCGGAACGCGGCTCATCGACTCCACGCCACCGGCGAGTACCAGGTCGTCCCAGCCGGAGCGGACTTTCTGCGCGGCGGTGTTGACGGCTTCCAGCCCGGAGGCGCAGAAGCGGTTGAGCTGCACGCCGCCGACGGTGTCCGGCATGCCGGCCGCGATCACCGCGGTGCGGGCGATGTCGCCGCCCTGGTCACCCACGGGCGAGACGCACCCCAGGATGACGTCGCTGATCAGGTTCTCGTCGAGGTCGGGGTGACGCCTGCGCAGCTCCTCGATCAGGCCGACGACCAGGTTGAGTGGCTTGACCTCGGTCAGCGATCCGTTCTTCTGCTTGCCGCGGGGGGTGCGGATGGCCTCGTAGACAAAAGCTTCTTCGGACATGACAGCTTCCTTTTCGGTCTCTCCTCGAGACATGGGTTTCGGGTCCGTCCTAAACACTAGGCCCAGTCACAGACCCTAACAAAGGCCCCGGCCAACCCGTTGGTTGGGCCGGTACCAGCGCGGCCGAACGTGAAGCCAGTTTCACGCCGGTCGCCGAACGTGAAGCTGCGCTCACACTCGATGGCCGGACGGACACCCTAAGCTCCAGCACCATGACGGTGTCCCGACTGCGCCCGTATGCCACCACGGTCTTCGCCGAAATGTCGGCGTTGGCCGCCCGCATCGGCGCGGTGAACTTGGGGCAGGGCTTCCCCGACGAGGACGGGCCCCCGGCGATGTTGCAGGCGGCGCAGGACGCCATCGCCGCGGGGGTCAACCAATACCCGCCGGGGATCGGTGTCGCGGCGCTGCGGGAGGCCGTCGCTGCCCAGCGGCGGCGGCGCTACGGCGATTACGGCATCGAGTACGACCCCGACACCGAGGTGCTCGTGACGGTCGGGGCCACGGAGGCGATCGCCGCGGCGGTCATCGGCCTGGTCGAGCCGGGCGCGGAAGTGCTGCTGATCGAGCCCTTCTATGACTCCTATTCGCCGGTGGTCGCGATGGCCTGCGCGCGGCGCGTGGCCGTGCCGCTGGTCCCCGACGGCCGCGGTTTCGCCCTGGACGCCGACGCGCTCCGGCGTGCGGTGACGCCTTCCACCCGCGCGCTGATCGTCAACTCGCCGCACAACCCGAGCGGCACGGTCCTGAACGCGACGGACCTGGCGGCGATAGCGGAGATAGCGGTGTCGGCCGACCTCCTGGTGATCACCGACGAGGTCTACGAGCACCTCGTCTATGACGATCATCGGCATCTGCCGTTGGCCGGTTTCGACGGCATGGCCGAGCGCACCATCACCGTCTCCAGCGCGGCCAAGATGTTCAACTGCACCGGCTGGAAGATCGGATGGGCTTGCGGTCCGGCGCATCTCATCGCCGGGGTGCGTGCGGCCAAGCAATATCTGAGCTACGTCGGCGGCGCGCCGTTTCAGCCGGCGGTGGCTCTTGCACTCGACACCGAGGACGCCTGGGTCGCGGGCCTGCGCGGCCGCCTGCAGGCACGACGGGACCGACTGGGCGCCGGACTGGTCGACATCGGCTTCGACGTGCACGACAGCGCCGGCACGTACTTCTTGTGCGCCGACCCGCGGCCCCTGGGGTACGACGACAGCACGGCGTTCTGCGCGGCACTCCCGGAGCAGGTGGGGGTTGCCGCGATCCCGCTGTCCGCGTTCTGCGATCCGGCCGGACCGCACGCCAAAGTGTGGAACCATTTGGTGCGTTTCACCTTCTGCAAAAGCGACGACACCCTGGACGAGGCGATCAGACGACTCGGCGCGCTCCGTAGCCGGTGACCGGCTAAGTGGCCGAACCCAGGCCGTCGGCGCCCATGACTCGCTCGCGCAGCCCCTCCAGCGCGGAGCGCAGAATCTTCTTGCGGGCCCGGTTGACCCAGAACTCGGGCAGCGGCGCGGACGGTTCCACCGTGATGGTGAACCGCACGCGGGTTTTTTCGTCGCCCTCGCGGGTCAGGTTGTACTCGCCGTGCTGGCCATGCTGCTGGGGCGTCTTCTTCGCATCCCACACCATCCAGTCCGGCCCCCAGTGGTATTCGAGCAGTTCGGTGTCGTGGATGCCGGTGACCGCAATGGTGACCCGCACATGGTGCGGCCGCCCGTCGGGATGCTTGTCGACGACCTCGACCCGCTTGTGCACCGCCGACCACGTTGGCACAGCATCGATGTCGGCGAGCGCCTCCATGATGACTTCCGGGGGGGCGTCGATCACGATTTCGGACGAAGCTTGTATGGCCACCGCCAATAAGTTAGCAACCGCACGGCTGCTTCCGAGGACAAAATCGGTTACGAGATTCCACCCGAGTGGCCGTCACCGACCACCAGGTCGCGCAGACCCTTCACCGCGGCGTCCATCACCTGTTCGCTCGCGCGCCGGACGACGAACGCGGGCATGGGCCGCCCGGGTTCGACCGTGACGTCGAAACGCACGCGCGTCTTGTCGACGCCTTCGGGCTTGAGGTTGTACTCGACGTGCTGGCCGTGTTGTTGGGAGGTTCCCTTGGCGTCGTACACCACCCAGTCGGGGCCCCAGTGGTATTCCAGGATCTCTTTGTCGACGAGGCCCAAGATCTTGATGGTGGCCCGGACATGGTGGGGCCGACCGTCGGGATAGCGGTCGATCACTTCGATCTGCTTGTGCAGCGGTGACCACGTCGATACGACGGCGACATCGGTCAGCGCGTCCATGACCACTTCTGGCGGCGCGTCGACGACAAATTCCCGTGATGCTTTTACGGCCACTGCCGTCAACCTAGCAACGTCGCCGCGGCTACGGGCCGCTTCGCCGCGAAAACCCGGATTACCAGTCGATCTCACCGATCGGAGTGGTCGCCCCCGGCGGCCGGCCGACGGGCCCGGCCGGCGTTCGCGAGAAGCGCGGGGCAGGCGCGGCCTGATCGACGTCGTGGGCGGTGATCACCGTGGACCGCGCCCGCAGATGATCGTCGGCGGCGGCCTCGCCGAAGGTCAACACCGGCGTGACACAAGCGTCGGTGCCGGCGAAAACCTGTGTCCACTCGTCGCGGCTGCGGCTGGCGAACCGCTCGGCGAAGACCTGGTGCAGCACCGGGTAGGAGCCGGCATCGCGCCGATCGGGCAGCTCGTCGGCCGCCAGTCCAAGCCCCTTGAGCAACGCCGCGTAGAACTGCGGCTCGATGGCGCCGACGGCCAGGTACTTGCCGTCCGACGTCTCGTAGCAACGGTAGAACGGGGCGGCGCCGTCGAGCAGGAACGACTGCCGGCGGTCGCGCAGCGATCCGGTCGACTTCATCGTCCACATCATCTGCGCGAGCACGCTTACCCCGTCGACCATCGCCGCATCGATGACCTGACCTTTGCCCGATCGCTCGCGCTCGTACAGCGCGACCGCAATGCCGAGCAGCACCAGCATCGAACCGCCACCGAAGTCGGCGACCAGGTTCAGCGGCGGCATCGGCGGGCGGTCGGCGTAGCCCAGTGCCGACAGCGCACCGGTGAGGGACAGGTAGTTGATGTCGTGACCGGCCGTCTGTGCCAGCGGCCCCTCCTGGCCCCAGCCGGTGATCCGCGCGAAGATCAGCCGCGGGTTGACTGCGGCGCAGTCGTCCGGGCCGATGCCGAGCCGTTCGCACGTGCCCGGCCGGAAACAGTCGAGCAGCACGTCGGCCTTGGCGGCCAACTCCAGTAGCAGTCCAGGATGCGTCTTGACGTCCAGGTCGACGATCCGCTTCCCGCGGTGCAACAAGTCGCGGTCCTCGGCCGGCATCGTCAGGCCGCCGGGTCTATGGTGGCGACCCGCTGCGCCCGGCTCCGCCGCGCTTGCGATCGCCACGGGCCGGCGCACCCGCACCACGTCGGCGCCCAGGTCGGCGAGCACCATCCCCGCGTGCGGCCCCGGCCCGATCCCGCCGAGTTCGATGACCTTGATCCCGGCCAAGGGGCCCGCGCTCGTCACGGGGACTTTCACCGGGACTATTGCCCCTTCTTGACTTTCAGCACCTGCTTGCGCAGCCCGTCCGTATTGAGCTCCATGATGCCTTTGATGGCGCGCTTCATCACGAAGCCGGGCAGCGGCACGAGCGGATCCAGCTCCAGACTGAACTTGGTCAGTGTCTTGTCGCCCTGCGGGGTGAGCGTGTAGCCGCCTTCTTGATTGCGGGACGCCTTCCCGCTCTCCTGCGTCCAGGTGACACCGTCGTCGGACCACGTATAGGCCAACACGATCTCGTCCGTGACGCCCGTCGTCTTGACTTTCATGCGGGCGCGCCGCGGTCGACCGTTCGTGTCGCGGTCGAGCACCTCGGCGCTCTGATGGATGGACGACCATTCGGGCATTGCCTCGACGTCGGCGACGACGTCGAGGATCTCCTCAGGGCTTGCTTCGATGACGACTTCGCGGGATTCCTTGACGGCCATGGCTGGGACGATAACGCGGCGGCGCCACATCCGGTATAGGTCGGGATAGGTCGCAATGGTTCGAGCCGGGCGTACCGTCGTCCTTGTGACTGCCCCCGATGCCAGCTACACCGTCGGCGACTACCTGTTGGACCGCCTGGCCGAGCTCGGCGTCACCGAGATCTTCGGCGTGCCGGGGGACTACAACCTGGCCTTCCTGGACCACATCGTCGCCCATCCGGTCATCCGGTGGGTCGGCAACGCCAACGAGCTGAACGCCGGTTACGCCGCCGACGGGTACGGGCGGTTGCGCGGGATGTCCGCCTTGGTGACCACGTTCGGAGTGGGTGAGCTGTCGGCGGCCAACGCGATCGCGGGCAGCTACGCCGAAAACGTGCCGCTCGTGCACATCGTGGGCGGGCCCTCGAAGGACGCGCAGGGCACCCGGCGGGCGCTGCATCATTCGCTGGGCGACGGGGACTTCGAGCACTTCCTTCGGGTCAGCCGCGAATTCACCTGCGCCCAGGCCAATCTGATGCCGGCCACGGCGCGCCGGGAGATCGACCGGGTGCTCAGCGAGGTCCGTGAGCAGAAGCGACCGGGATACATCTTGATGTCGACCGACGTGGCACGCTTCCCCACCGAACCGCCCGAAGCGCCACTGCCCCGCTACACCGGCGGCAGCAGCCCCCGCGCCCTGTCGATGTTCGTCGAAGCCGCCACCGAACTCATCGCAGACCACCGGTTGACGGTGCTCGCGGACTTACTGGTCCATCGCCTGAACGCCGTCAAGGAACTCGAAGCCCTGTTGGCGGCCGACGTGGTGCCGCACGCCACGCTGATGTGGGGTAAGAGCCTGCTCGACGAGAGCTCGCCGAACTTCCTGGGCATCTACGCGGGTGCGGCCAGTGCCGAACCGGTGCGCACGGCGATAGAGCAGGCGCCGGTGCTGGTCACCGCGGGGGTGGTGTTCACCGACATGGTCAGCGGCTTCTTCAGCCAGCGCATCGACCCGGCGCGCAACATCGACATCGGGCAGTACCAGAGCAGCGTGGCCGGGGAGGTCTTCGCGCCACTGGAGATGGCAACCGCGCTGGACGCACTGGCCACCATACTGGCGCGTCGCGGAATCACATCGCCAGCCGTCGCGGCGCCGCCGGCCGACCCGTTGCCGCCTCCCCCGGCGCGCGACGAACCGCTCACCCAGCGCATGCTCTGGGACCGGGTGTGCATGGCGCTCACACCGGGCAACGTCGTTCTCGCCGATCAGGGGACGTCGTTCTACGGGATGGCGGACCACCGGTTGCCGCACGGAGTCGCCTTCATCGGTCAACCACTCTGGGGCTCAATCGGTTACACGCTGCCCGCCGCCCTCGGCGCCGCGGTGGCGCACCCCGACCGCAGAACGGTGTTGCTGATCGGCGACGGGGCTGCGCAACTCACCGTCCAGGAGCTCGGCACCTTCTCCCGCGAGGGACTGTCGCCCGTCATCGTGGTGGTCAACAACGACGGTTACACCGTCGAGCGGGCGATTCACGGCGAGACGGCGCCCTACAACGACATCGCCGGCTGGAGTTGGACCGATCTGCCCGGCGTGTTGGGCGTCACCAATCTCCTGGCGTTCCGGGCGCAGACCTACGGCGAGCTCGACGACGCACTCACCGCGGCCGCCGAGCACCAGGATCGCATGGTGTTCGTCGAGGTGGTCTTGCCGCGACTCGAAATCCCGCGCCTGCTGGGCGAACTCGTTGGCTCCATGTCACCCCCGCGGGGCGGTCAGCCCGGTTGACGCAAAGTCGACGACCGCAATATCGCCTGGATGGTCCGTCGGCAGCGCCCGCAATCGGCGCCCGCTCCACATGTCGTCGCGACCTCCTTTGTCGTCGACGCCCCGGCCGCAACCGCCTCCGCCACGGTGTGGCTGGTGATCCCGTTACACAGGCAGACGAACACTCCGGCGATCCGCTCAGTCCGCCTCGGTGCGCATCATGTCGAAGATTCGGCCGACGAACAGCGGCGGGTAGGCGCCGATACCGGCGCCGGACATCCATTCCGCGGCGGCGTCGGGATGCTCGATCCACGCGCGCGCGCTCTCCTCGTCCGGGAACTCCTGCAGGATCAGCACCTCGTGGTCGTCGTCGAAAGCCTGGAATACCCACGTCTTTCGGATGCCCGCCGCAGTGAACCTCTCCATCGCCGAGCGGACTCCCCCCATCAGCGTGGCCACGTCGTGGACGGAGGCGATCGCGGCCACCACGACTCCCGGCGCTCCGGGCGTGGTTGCCGGCTCGGCCACGAACCGGTCGACGATCTCCCCGGCGAACACGGCGGGGATGTCCTCGACGCCCGCGGCGTCGAACCAGTCGAAGAAGACGCGGGACCGCAGCAACTCGACGACGGGCTCGCGGCTGTGAACGCCGATCATCACCAGCACCCGGCCGTAGTCATGCGTCGAGGTGTAGACCATGACGTATTGCGCGCCGATGTCGGCGAGGGCCGATTTGTTGCGCTCGAGCAGCGGCCACACCCGGGTCGGATCCGGGACGCGATAATCCGACGCGATGACCATCGAGTGCAGATCGCCGTTATTCACGCCAGGCGCCCTACACCGGATTGAACGACGAAATCAACCATTGGTCTCGGGCTTTGGTCAACGTGACCGATACGCTGCTGTTGGTGAACGTCGGCTCGGGCCGGTCCTTGCTCTGCGTGCTCTGGTTGACGAACAGCAGCACTTTGGCCGAGTCCGGGTGCAACTCCGATACGGCGGCGCGCAGCACCACCGCGGTGGTCTTCACCGACTTCTGCTTGGCCGCGGGCGCGACGATCTGCTTGGTGAATTGGTCGTAGTAGGACAGGAAGTCACCGGTCAGGTGCGACTTCGCCGAGGAGAAGTCATGGTCGAGGGTCTCGGGCGAGTAGGACAGGACCGCGACCGTTCCCTCGCTGGCGGCCGCGATCGCCGACTTCGCGGCGGCGGCATCGGTCGCGCGATCCGGGCGGTACTGAAACCAGAAGAGTGAGCCGAGCAAGGCCAGCGAGGCGACCACGAACAGGGCCAGCGCGGCGGCGAGGACTTTTCCGGAGGTCAGCTTCCCCGCGCGCGCCGCGATCCCGCGCGATCGGCCGGGCGGGCCACCGCGATCCTGGCTGCCCGCGGTCGCATCGGCGTCGGCCTCTTCGACATCCGGCGCCGCTTCTGCTGCCACCGTTTCGTCGATGCCCGGTGTCTCGGCGGCTTCCGTCGTCTCGGCGCCGTCTTTAGTTTCGGCGGCTTTCTTTGTCTCGGCGGCTTCGGCTGACTCGTCAACTTCAGCGGCCTCGTCGACCGAAGTTTCGTCTGGGGTCACGGCACAAACTCGACTTTCGCTATCTTCAGCTGGCCGCCGTCGCGGGCGACGGTCACGATGAGCCGGTAGTTGCGTGGATCCTGCTTGGCGCCGGCCGCGTTGGTGACCTCGGACGTGGAGGCCACCAGCACCACCGCCGAGTTGTCCGTCATCGTGTCCAGGTCCACGGCGGCTTCCTGAACGCTGCCCTGTGAGATCACCTTCGACTGCTCGACCACCTTGGTGAAATCGTCAGCCATCTTGATGAAGTCGTCTTTGAACGAGCCGGTGGAGTTGTCGAGGATTCGCTGCACGCCCTGCTTGGCGCTGTTGAAGTCCAGCGACGTCAGCGTCACGACGCCCTGGCGCGCGGCCGCGACGAACTCGGCAACCCGCTGGCGCTGCCGAACCGCGTCGCGATGCTGCTTGACCATGTAGCCGCTGCCCGCCAGTGCCCCGAGAATGACGATGATGGCGAGCGAAGCGGCGACAGTCGACCACTTGGGGCGGCCCAGGCGCGGCCGCCACCGTCGCGTCGTCGCCGCCGGGGCCAGCAGGGCACCAGCGTCGGAATCCGCTGCCGCCTCCGGGGTCTCGCCGCCTTCCTCCGTGGATTCGGCGCCCTCCGAAGCGATCTCGCGGGTGTCGTCACCCGCGCCGTCCCCCGGCTTCGCGGCGTCGCCTCGCGCCGCGGCCGTGTCGGTCGACGTTGCCGTTGGGGCGCCCTCCGGCGCCGCCTCGCTCTTCCGGGCTTCGACCAGCTCGGCCTGGCGACGCAGTTGGATGGCGCGGGCGCGGGCGCGGGCGGCGGCCGCGAGGGCCTCCGCTTCTGCTGCCTCGGCCTCGGCCTGTTCGGCCAGCGCCCGTATGTCGGCGGCTGTCGTCGGGGTTTCGTCCTCGTTCACCGGAACCGATTTCGTGTCAGCGGGATGTTGGCGGGTGCCGCCACTCACCGCTCACCCACCCGAGAGTGCTCGAAACTCACTGCCAAACTCCTCTACCGCTTGCCCGGCCAGCCGCTGCGGCCGGGAGCCGGTCGCTCCGAGGCGCCCCGGCGACGGGCCCCGGACGCTCCCGCCGTGGGGCAACCCTACTCGGCGTCCGCGTACGGGTGCGAGGGCTTGGGCCGATGTCCTTTTCCCGCTCGTATCGCGACGACCAGGAGAGCCACGTTACCACCGTCGGCCACCGGCGTTTCCGGACCTGCTCCGGTAGCGGTCCCAAAATGCCTGAACAACTGCGATAACGCCGTTCTCGTATCGGGCATACGCAAGCCCGCCGCCCACCGTGGACCTACCGTAGCTGGTCCTTGATCACCTTGCCCGTGGCGTTGAGCGGCAGGGCCTCGACGAACTCGACCACGCGCGGCACCTTGAAACCCGCCATGCGCTCGCGGCACCAGTCGATCAGTTCGTCGCCGTTGACGGCGCCTTTGCGGACCACGAACGCCTTGCCGACCTGCCCGAGCCGCTCGTCGGGGACACCGATGACCGCCGCCTGAGCGACGGCCGGGTGCTTCATCAGGAAACCCTCGATCTCAGCGGGATAGGCGTTGAACCCGCCGACGATGTACATGTCCTTCTTGCGTCCGATGACACGAAGCCGGCCCGCGTCGTCGAAGTTGCCCAGGTCTCCCGTGTGCAGCCACCCGTCGGCGTCGATCGCCTGGGCGGTGGCGACCGGGTCGTCCAGGTAGCCCCGCATGACGCCGTAACCGCGGACCAGCACCTCGGCGTCGTCGGCGATACGCACCTCGACCCCCTCGCACGGTAGTCCGGCCGTGGTGGCCACGTCCTCGAAGGAGTCGCCGGGCCGGGACAGGGTGACGTTGCCGGCCTCGGTGAGCCCGTAACCGGTCATCAACGTCTGGAACGGCAACTCGTCGTGAATGCGCCGGACCAATTCGACGGGGATGTCGGCGGCGCCCGTCACTGCCGCCCGCAGCGTCGACAGCCTCGACTTGTCGTCCACCGTCAGCAGCGAGTGGTACAGCGTCGGCGGGCCGGGCAGCATCGTGATGCGCTCACGCTCAACCAGATCGACGACCGTGTCGATGTCGAACACCGCGACCGGCACCATCGTCGCGCCGCGCAGAAAGGAGGTGATGAGTCCGGCCTTCAGGCCGAAAGTGTGGAAGTACGGGTTGATCTGCAAATAGCGATCGCCTTCCCGCAAGTCCGCCAGCGTCGCCCACTCCTCATACATGCGCAGTGTCTGGCGGTGGTTCATCATCGCGCCCTTGGGACGGCCGGTCGTGCCCGAGGTGAAGATGATGTCCGCGATGTCGCTGCCGTTCACCGAACGTCGGAACGGGGCACCGCTGGCCAGGAAGTCGGACTTCAGATCGATGACGGGTATCCCCGCCGGGGCGGTGTAGTCCTGGCCCAGGAATCCCTTCTGCGCCAGGACCGCTTTGACTCCACTGCGGGCGATGATGTCGCCCGCCTCTTCGGCCTTGAACCGCGTATTGACCGGGACCAGCACGCCGCCCGCCGTGAGCAGACCGAAAGCCGCGATTATCCACTCCGCACAGTTGGGCGCCCAGACGGCTACCCGGTCGCCCTCACCGATTCCCAGACTTGCGAAAGCCCCTGCGGCACAACGGATCCGCTCCACCACTTGGGCGAATGTGAGGCGCAGCGGACCGTCCACGACCGCTTCCGCGTCGCCGAAGCGGTCCGCCGCGCTCAAGACCATCTCGGGAATGGTCTCCCACGGTTGAGTATTCAGCGCGCTGTCACACCGTGACGAGTCGACCGAGGTTGCCGCCCATGATCTTTGCCTGGTCGTCGGCGGACAGGTGCGACAGCGCGTTGACGTAGTAGGTTGGCTCCGCCAGCCCTTCCGGGTGCGGCCAGTCCGAGCCGTACAGCACCTGATCGACACCGACGAGGTTGATCAGGTCGTCGATACCGTCCTCGAAGAACGGGCTGACGTGGATGCGGTTCTTGACCATCTCGACGGGGTCGCTCGGGAAGACTTCCGGGGCCTTCCGGAAGACCTCGGCCAGGCCGTCGAGCAACGGCGTCATCCATTTCGAACCGGCCTCGACGATCGCGACCTTCAGCTTCGGGTGGCGGTAGAGCGCGCCGTGGATCACCCACGAGCCCACCGCGTCCTGGATCGGCCGCCACTCGTTGAGGATGCCCATCGCATTGGTCTGGAACGGCAGCATCTCCTGCTCGGCCCCGTCCCACTCGGAGGTGTACCGGGAGTAGCCGCTGTCGGACGAGTGCATGCCGACCAGCACGTCGTGCTCGACGACCCGCTCCCAGAACGGGTCGAACTCGGGCACCGCGAACGACCGCGGGCCGCGGAAGCCGGGCACCGGCGCCGGACGGACCAGGATGCAGCGCGCACCGCGCTTGACCGCCCACTCCAGCTCCTCGATCGCCTTCTCGACGATCGGCAGGGTGATGACCGGCGTGGTGAAGATCCGGTTCTGGTAGTTGAAGCCCCAGACCTCGTCGAGCCATTCGTTCAGCGCGTGGATCAGGACGTGGATGGCGACGGGGTCGTCACGCAGCCGCTCCTCGAGCAGGCTGGCCAGCGTCGGGAACATCAGGGTGCGGTCCAGGCCCAGCTCGTTCATCTTCTCCAGGCGCGGGCCGGGCTCGAAGAACGCCGGGATCGCGCGCATCGGCTCACCGAACAGCTCCCGCTTGCTCTTGCCGTCCGGGTTGCCGTATTTGAAGTACTCCTCCCACGCGCCCGGCCGGGCGACGACCTCGAAGGTCGGGTTGGGAATGTAGTTGCTGATGTGGCCGCGGATCGCGATCTTGGTGCGCCCGTTGATCTGCACGTACTGGACGAAGTCCTTGTACTGCTTGGGCAGGAACTTGGTCAGCGCCTCCGGCGGCTCGTAGAGATGGTTGTCCGCGTCAAAGATTGGAAACGGGACGTCTTCTCGATGCGACAACTGGCCCATGAGATCCTCCTTCGCGATTTACGAGAATATTATTCTCGACGTGCTCGAGCCGCAACTACCGCTGCTCACGGCCTCACCGGAAGGACGCGGTACAGTGCGCGCGGGGCGCACGAACGGAGTCGCTGGACATGATCCACTTCCGCGGCGATAGCCACTTCCACCCGGACTTCATCACCTCTTCCGACGGCACCCGGATCGCGTTCGACACCATCGGCTCGGGGCCCGGGGTCGTCGTGCTGTCCGGCTCCCTGGCACCGCCGGCCCGATATCGCCGCTTCGCGCAGGCTCTGGCCGCATCGCACACCGTCCATGTGGTGCAGCGCCGAGGTCGAGGAGCAAGCGGTCCCCAGGGCGAGGCCTACGGCATGGACCGGGAGTGTGACGACGTGCTGGCCGTCCTCGAAAAGACCGGCGCCCGCAGGCTGTTCGGGCACAGCTTCGGCGGGCTGACGGCCGTGCAGACCGCCCTACGGGCGCACCACGAGCAACTTGACTCCGTCGTGGTGTACGACGCGGCCATCAACGTCGACGGTTGCATGCCGTTCGAGTTCCTGCCCTCCTTCACCCGATCTGTCGAAGAGGGGCATGCCGCGCGGGCGATTGCCGAGCTCACCCGGGGCCTGCAGATCGGCCGTCACCTCGACCGCCTGCCTTTCGGGGTGACCCTCGCGGTCAGTTGGCTGGGAGTCATCACCGTGTGGAAGGCCGAAGTCGGGGTGCTGCCGACGGTTCCGCGCGAGGGGCGCGAGGCCCTGCGCCTCGACGAACCGGCGTCGGCCTACAAGGCGATCTCGACACCGGTGCACTTCCTGGTCGGCCAACACAGCCCCGCCTACTTCCTGCAGGCGGCGACCGCGATAAGCGACGAATTGCCCGCCGGCGGCGTCACCGTCATGGGGGGTCTGGACCACCGCGGGCCGCTGGCGCGACCGCGACCCGTCGCCGACGCCTACCTCGAGGCGGTGCGCTCCGCCTAGCACGTGGCGACGATCTTGAACGTCGCGGTGGCCGGCTGCATGGAGTTGTCGGATTTGTAGCCGTTGGCGGTACCGGTGATCGTGAATTTGTCGCCGCTGAAGCTCATGCTGGCGTCCCCACCGTCGTCTTTGGAGTACATGCCCGTAAAGCCACCCAGATTCTGGATCCGCACCGACTCCGTGATCATCGGCTCTTTGCGTCCGTCGATCACCACCTTGGCCCCGGCGAAGTCGCCGCCGATGTCGATCGTCCGGTACCACTCCTGCTGAGAGCACTTGACGACATTGATCTTCGCGTCGTTCCCGTTGACGGCCACCGACGCCGAGCTGGACAGCGGTGTTTGCGGCTTCGGGCTGCACGCGCCGAGGGCGGCGACGGCCAGTGCCGTACCCACCACCGCGCCGATGCGCTTGTGCATGAGGCCACCTCGATCCTTGGCGCGCAGGCCCGCGGCCTGCTGCGATGATGCTATTCTCCCGCAATGAGAATGCCAATATCGGTATTTTCGCCCGAGGAGCGGTGACGCGTGGTGGACCTGGAGTTCGACCAGGAAGCCCCGGGCCTGGCGGTGCTGACGATCGACCGCCCCCACGCGCGCAACGCCATCTCGCTCGAGACCATGGGCCAGTTGGAGAAGGCACTCGATGCGGCGGCCGGCGCGCGAACCCTTGTCATCAGGGGCGCCGGCGACCGGGCCTTCGTGTCGGGCGGTGACCTCAAGGAGCTCAGCGCGCTGCGGACAGAGGAGGACGCCGCGGCGATGGCGAAGCGGATGCGGTCGATCTGCGATCAGATCGCGGGTTTCCCCGCTCCGGTCGTCGCCGCGCTGAACGGCCACGCCCTTGGCGGCGGCGCCGAGGTCGCTGTCGCCGCCGACATCCGGATTGCCGCCGACGACATCAAGATCGCGTTCAATCAGGTGACCCTGGAGATCATGCCGGCCTGGGGCGGCGCCGAACGACTGGCCGCGATCGTCGGAAGGAGCAAAGCGCTGTTGTTGGCGGGCACCGGAATTCCCTTGGCTGCCGCCGAGGCCGAACGTATCGGCTTGGTGGACAAGGTCATTGCGCGCGCATCGTTCGACGAGGGCTGGCGATCGATCGCCATGTCGCTGGCCCGCCATCCCGCGGCCGAGGTAAAAGCCGTAATAGATGGAGTTTCCCCGGATGAGGCGATAGCATCCTTTGCACGGTTGTGGGTTGCCGACGCCCACTGGCGGGCCGCAGAGCGGGTGACGAACCGCACCGCCGGTCCACCGTCGGCGGCCGGAGGAGCGACATGAGCGCCGTGACGAAACTGCTGGGTGCGGGATCGACCCTGACGCTGGCGCTGGCAATCCTGCCGGTGGGCACCGGACCGGCGCAGGCCGACCCGGTTTGGCATCAGGTCGTCTACGTCGTCTCGACCAAGAGCCCGGCCTACGTCGACATCTTCTACCAAGACCAGGACCCGACGGTCTTTTCCGACTACAGCCACAACAATTACCAATTCACCCCGCAGGTGCACGCGGATATCGCGCCCGACAAGCCGTGGGTGCAGCCGGTGAACCTGCTGAACCCCGATCAGTGGGCGATGGTCACGGCCACTACCGGTCGGGAACCGCTGGCAAACGGCGGCGTTCAGTGCAACCTGTCGGTCGACGGCAAGGTCGTGGTGTCCAACATCGGACCCAAGGGCGCGCTCTGCTCGCTGCGGACCTGGTGAACCACCCAGGCATCCGGTATCCCCGCAACGGGTCGCGGCTCTCCTTCCAGGCGGCGCAGATAACTCTCGACCACCTCCAAGGTCTCGGCGTGACCGCCCGAAATGCCGACCGCTTGCTCCAGCACCAGGAACCGCGACAGGCTGGTCATCAGGACCGTCCACACCACCGGCGGGATGTCCTCGTTTCCGTGCTGCTTATCCACGCCGTACCGCTGCAGGGCGGCCGTCACCGCCTGCCGCTGTTCCTCGCGGAAACGTTCGGCGTAATAAGCGATTTCGGCCCGCATCTCCTTGCGGTGATTGGCCAGCGCCATGAACTCCATGGAAATCCGGGTAAAGGCGGGATGGGTGCCGAACCGCCACAGCGCCCACAACGGCTGCGGCGATTGCAACGCACGCGCCTGCGCCTGAAGGCCTTCTTCTGCGCGGCGCCGGAAAACCTCGAGGAACAGCTCGTCCATGGTGCGGAAGTAGTAGTGCACCAGTTGCGGTTTCAAGCCCGCCCGGCTGGCGAGCCGGCGAGACGTGACCGCGGCATAACCCTCTTCGATCATGAGCTGTTCGGCGGCGTCGAGCAGGAGGCCGCGATTCTTCGCGTCCGGCGCCCCGATCCTGCGGACCCCGGAAGAAGTTGTCATGGCGTGACTCCTACCTTCGACGTTCGCGCGACATGTCGGCGCCGGCCCTGCCCGATCGTATGCCAGAAGGCGTCGGCCCCCGCGTTGCGACCTTGACCCTGACATTATCGCCATGCTAAGCAGGTGCTCAGCACATTTCGACCCCCGACTCGGGCGGCGCGGACGTCTCGCCGCCGAACCACCATTCCGCCCACGCCGGCTTCTGGAGGCACGCACGACATGAGCACCTACGAAACGATCGACTTCTTCACCGATCCGTCGCTCGTGCCTGACCCCCACCCCTACTTCGACTACCTGCGCAGCCAAAACCCGGTGCTGCGCCTGCCGCACCACGGGGTCGTCGCCGTCACCGGGTACGACGAAGCCACCGAGGTCTACAAGGACCCCGAGACGTTCTCCAATATCGTCGCGCTCGGCGGGCCGTTCCCCCCGCTCCCCTTCCAGCCCGAGGGCGACGACATCAGCGCGCAGATCGACCAGCACCGAACCTACTTTCCGATGAACGAGCACATGGTCACCATGGACCCGCCGGAACACACCCGGGCCCGGTCGGTGCTGAGCAGGCTGCTGACGCCGAGCCGTCTGAAGCAGAACGAGGAGTTCATGTGGCGCCTCGCCGACCGTCAGCTCGACGAGTTCCTGCACAACGGTGCGTGCGAGTTCATCGCCGAATACTCCAAGCCGTTCGCCACCCTGGTGATCGCCGATTTGCTCGGCGTGCCGGAAGAAGACCACAAGGAGTTCCGTGCAGTCCTGGGCGCCGACCGTCCCGAGGCGCGGGTGGGCGCTTTGGACCACGAGTCGGTCGGCATCAACCCGCTGGAGTGGCTCGACGAGAAGTTCTGCAACTACATCGAGGACCGGCGGCGTGATCCGCGCAACGACGTGCTCACCTCGCTCGCGTCGGCGAAGTATCCGGACGGATCGACGCCCCCGGTGATCGAGGTGGTCCGCTCGGCCACGTTCCTCTTTGCCGCCGGGCAGGAAACCACCGCCAAGCTGCTCAGCGCCGCGCTTCAAGTCATCGGTGACCGGCCCGACGTGCAGCAGCAGCTGCGTGCGGACCGGAGCCTGATTCCCGGGTTCATCGAGGAGTCGCTGCGCATGGAGAGCCCGGTCAAGAGCGACTGCAGGCTGGCCCGCAGGGCCACCAGCATCGGGGGTGTCGACATCCCTGCCGGCACCGTGGTGATGCTGCTGCCCGGTGCCGCCAATCGCGACCCGCGCCGGTTCGAGAACCCGCACGAGTTCGACCTGCACCGCAAGAACGTCCGCGAGCACATGGCCTTTGCCCGCGGCGTCCATTCATGCCCGGGCGGACCGCTGGCCCGAGTGGAGGGTCGTGTCTCGATCGAACGCATCCTGGACCGGATGTCCAACATCGAGATTGACGAGGCCCACCACGGGCCGAGCGCCGAGCGCCGCTACAGCTACGAGCCCACCTACATCCTGCGCGGACTGAGTGAGCTGCACCTGGCGTTCACCACCGCCGACTCGGTCGCGGCGGCGGTCTGAGCCGCGGTTAGCGGCATGCCAGGCCGGCGAAGTAGCAGCCCAGCAGGCTGACCGCGATGAGGATCACCCAGGCGTCCGTCAGCCGGCACAGCAGCGGCGGGGCCTGCCGCACCTCCATGAACTCCCGAAAGATGATGCGCACCTTGACGACTGCGATCAGGATCACCGCCGACGTCACGGCCGCACTGGCCCGCGGCGTCCGATCGGCCGAATGGTCGATCCAGAGATAGGCCAGTGTCAACGACGCCAACACCACCCAGACGGCCAGCAACCTCCTATTCAGTTTGAGCACTCCTCACCTCACCACGTAGAGCAGCGCGAAGATGAGCACCCAGAGGAAGTCGACGGTGTGCCAGTAGGTGGCGCACGTTTCGACGAGTTCCTGGGACCGCCGGGCCGCGTTTCGCAGTTGGTAGACGACAACGCCGAGCACGACGAAGCCGATCAGCAGGTGCACGAAGTGGATCCCGGTGAGGAAGAAGTAATAGGTGAAGAAGTCGTTGCTGTCCAGGCCATTTCCCATGCGGACCAGCCGGACCCACTCGAAGACCTTGAAGAAGACGAACACACCGGCGAATGCGGCCGTGATGACGACGTCTCGCAGCGCCGCAGGGTAGGCGCCGGCCCGGGACGACTGAACGCACCGCGCCACCGACCAGGAGCTCAGTAACAGAACCAAGGTGTTCAAGACCCCGATACGTAGATCGAGCTGCGCCTGCGAGTGCAGGAACAGCTCAGGGCTTTGAGTCCGGTAGAACAGATAGAATCCGAAATACGCCGTGAAGACCAGCGTTTCGAACAATACGAAGACCCACATGTCGGGCTGGCCGGGCACGAACCTGGCGCGTGTGTCGTTACCGGCGAGATCCGTCATCACGCAGCCACCCCGTTGCGGGCGGGGCCGGGCTTGAGTTCCGGGAGGGGCCCGGAACCGAAGTCCTCGCGCTGGATCATGCGAAACAGCATGACGATGAAAGTGACTTGGTAGACGCCGAACACGACCATGTCCAGCCACCAGGCGATCTGACCGTTCCATGCCAACACGCCGCGCCGGAAGATCCAGCACGGTGCCACGACGACCTCGGTGAGCGCGTTGCACAGGTTGAGATAGCCGAACCACTTGGGGAAGACTCGATTCTTGTCGATCAGGATCGCGACCATCCAGATCAACGAGCCGATCAGGAACACCCCCATGGTCCCGTCGAAAGACAAGAAGGCGAAGTCGTAGAGCCAACCGACCGTTTCGGGGTTTCGCTCGGGCCGCAGCGTCCCCACGATCAGCGCGATGTTCAGCAGCAGCATGCCGGGAACCGCACTGAGCGAGTAGATGATCAGATACGAATACGCGAACGCCGGACTGACCGACATTCGCCGCATCGAATACGCGATGAGGGCGTTGTTGATCGCGATCATGCCGCTGATGGCGAAGATGATGCCAAAGCCGACGGGTATCCCGAGGTGGCGCTCGTGAAACCAGTGCACCTGCGTCGCGAGGTCCCAGGTGGGCTGCGGCGGCGGCTGGACTTGCGCCACTATGAAGAAGATCGGGAAGAACAGGTTGTAGAAGACGACGAGTACCCCCCAGGCCAGCCACAGCTCGCGCTTGGGATCGTGCCGCAGGTGCCAACGGATTCGGTGATGCAGTGGTCCCGACGGCGGTGTGGGCACGGATGCCGACGGCGTCATCACCGCGCTCATGCCTCGGCCAGTTCCGCTCCGCGCTCACCGTTCTCGGCGCGCTCCCGATAAATCGCCTGGCCCAACGCGACGCCCATCACGACGATCCAGACGGCAATGGCGACGTTCTTCACCCAGAAGGAGAGCAAGCCGTTCCAGGCCAGGGGGCCCGTCAGGGCCACGCCGACGAACGCCGCGGGTACCAGCGCGGCCGCCACGAGAAGGTTGAAGTGGGCTACCCAAGATTTGAAGACCGGGCGCGGCTGATCGTCGAAATAGATTGCCACGGCAAGGATCACGCTTTGCCCAATCAGGAACGGAACCAGAATCGTGAAGGTTATCCAGGCGAAGTCGTTGAGCAACTGGGTCAGCTCGGGGCTGCGTTCAGTTCGGAAGGCGGCCAGCAGCCAGCACACGTTCGCAACGAGGAAGAGCGTCGGACCGCCGGCCACGCAGCCCAGCATCGCGTAGGAGAAGATCGGTGTCCGATGCGCCATCCTCCGGATCTGCAAGACGATCAGAGCCAGAATCGGCACCAGGCACACGCCGAACCAGTTGAACAAGATCATGCTGTACCGGATCTCCGGGAGGTGGGCCGGATCGCGGTAGAAAGCCGCAACCTGCTCCGCCGTCATCGTGGGTGACATCGGCGGATCGAAGCCCGGAAACAGGAAAAAGCCGACGCCCCAGATGGCTAGCGTCGCCGGCAACGTCCACAGCAGGATCAGCTCGCCGTCGATGCGCCGCAACGTATTTCGCGGAACGTCCCGAGCTCTGTCGGTGCCGATGTCGCTCATCGGTGACTCCTTCCAGCGCGCCGGGTCGGCTGGCCGCGATCGGCTAGTCAGGGAAACTAGCCGATCGGCTACTGACGGTCAATAGCCGATCGGCTACGCTTCGGAGCGTGGTTTCCCCGCAGACCAGGAGCCGGTTTCGCTTCATCACGCGCAGCCCCGCGCAGACGCGCATCCTCGATGCCGCGCTGCAGTTGATCGGCGAGCACGGTGTCGGCGGAACCTCGCTGCAGATGATCGCCGACGCCGTCGGGGTCACCAAGGCCGCCGTCTATCACCAGTTCAAGACCAAGGAGCAAATCGTCATCGCGCTCACTGAGCGCGAGCTCGGGGGTCTCGAGGAGGCGCTGGAGGCCGCCGAGGCACACGACCACCGGACCAGGGCGCGGGAGGTGCTCCTCGACCGGGTCATCGACGTCGCGGTCGAGCGCCGCGGCGCAGCAAGCACCCTGCAGTTCGATCCCGTCATCGTGCGGTTGCTCGGCGAGCACGAACCGTTCCAGCAATTCATCCAGCGGCTCTACGGTGTGCTGCTCGGCGACCCGGCCGAGGACGCGCGGGTATCGGCGGCAATGCTGTCGGGTGCCATCGCGGTCGGAGTCGTGTCCCCGCTGGTGGCCGAAATCGACGACGACTCCCTGCGTTTCCAGCTGGGGCGCATCACCCGCCGATTGATCGACGGGCTTGACTGACTACGCGTTCCGGCAAATTTATTGGTCCGGTTGCGGCGCGCTCGGGTACGGTTCTTCCATGAACACAGTCGCGCGTGTCGCTGCCGCAGCGATCATGGTCACCGCGGGCTTGGGCACCGCGGCCGGAGTTCGCGCCGACAATCCGCCTTGGCCGTTCGTGGGATATCACTGGTGCCCGGGCCAGCCGTATGACCCGGCATGGGGACCCCAGTGGGATCCGACCACTTGCCACGACGCGCACCATCGGGACAAAGACGGCACGATCCACAACTTCGACTACTGGGGCCCCAGCCCCTTCCAGGACTGGCCGGAGATTCCCAACAACCGGCCGTGACGTGACGGCAGAATCGGGTTAAGTGTCGCCGCGTTCCCAGATTTGCGTTCCGTCGTGGGCATTGCACACCAGGAACAGGCCATCGGGCGCCTGCGCGACGTAGTACTCCGGATAGTCGACGCACGACGAGTTCTCTTCCTTGACGCCGGCCATCGGCGGGGACCGGAACCAGCGGGGCTCGTATCTCCTGGGCGAGCCGCAGAACATGAGCCGTCCTGGCTGCGTGGCGAAAGACACGTAGTAGTCAGCGGTCCCGAACACGTAATACGTGCTGTTGTCACACGGCGCACCGAGCACCTGATGGGGCATGATGCCGGGTGTGCAATCCGGGTAGTCGCAATTGATCGGTGCGGCGGCCGCTCGCGGCGCCGCCAAGACGCCGAGGCCTGGCAAGAGGGCTTGCGAGACGGCTAGGAATACGGCGACCGCTGCCACGATGAATCGCACGAGATTACTTTAAATTACTTGGCCCACCGCTGGGAATAGAATTCTCGCGCTCGGAGAAGATGCGCATCTGGTGCCGCTCTCTCCTGTCCCGGTGCGCCTCCCTCGCAGTGATAATGTGGCTCTCCTGTAGGCGCGGACGAGGAGGTGGTCGGCGAGTGCCTCGGCGCAAGCTTCCCGCGAGGGCGACCGTCGCCGACGATCGACGAATGGGGACCTCGCTCTCGGCCGCCGACATCGCTGAAGCCCCAGAAGTCGCCGAGGCGGACGCCCGTGCTGCGGCCGCCCGCGCCCGTGCCATGCGGTTGCGCGAGCTAGCCGAGGCGGCGCCAAACAATCCAGACAACCGCGCCGGCACCGAGGAGCCCGAGTCGGCCGAGCCGCGACGGCGGTGGCGCCGACCGCGTCGCCCGAGCCGCAACGCGATGGCCGCGGTCGCAGCGGTGGTGGTCATCTGCGCAGCCCTGGCGGGCAGCGGATACCTGGTGTGGCAGCACCGCGGGGTGGTGCAGCAACGGCAGCGCAGCTCGGAGTTCGTCGCGGCCGCCCGCGACGCCATTGTGGCGATGATGACGATCGATGCGGGCAAGGCGAGAGAAGATCTGCAGCGCTTCGTCGACGACACGACCGGTATGTTCAAAATCAGCATCCTGATGGGCGGTGAGGACGCGGTCAAGGCGCTGGAGCAGTCCAAGGTCAGCTCCAAGGGCTCGGTGCAAGCCGCCGCTGTGGAATCCATGACCAACGATTCGGCGGTGGTCCTGGTCGCGGCGAAATCGGAGATCACCAAGCCCGGTCAGGCTAAGCCTGAATCGCGGTCGATGCGGCTTGTCGTCAGCGTTCAACGCGACGGTGAACAGCTCAAGGTTTCGAGAGTCGACTTCGTCCCGTGAAGCTCGACAGCGCATCGCCAACAGCGGCGGCTCAGGAGCCCGCGCCCCTCCGCCGAACCGGCGCGATCGGGCGCTGGACGCGTCGTTGCCTGGCGCGGTGGCGTCCAATTCTGTTGACATTGCTGCTTGTTGGCGCGACCGGGTTCGGCGCAGGCTATTTCGACGTCGTCTACCGACCGGATTTGCAGACCGACCGCGCCGCGGCACGCCAGGTCATCAAGGCTGCCAGCGATGGAGCGGTGGCGCTGCTGTCCTACTCGCCGGAAACTCTCGACCGCGATTTCGCCAACGCCAAATCCCGGCTCACCGAGGACTATCTGGCCTACTACCGGCGATTCGCCGAACAGGTCGTGGAGCCATCGGCGCAGCGCGGCCAAGTCACGACGACCGCCACCGTGGTCAAGGCCGCCGTGTCGGAACTGCACCCGAATTCGGCTGTCGTGCTTGTTTTCATAAGACAGAAGACCACGAGCAAGGCAAAGCCGGACCCGGTGCTGACGTCGAGCAGCCTGAAGGTAGCGATGGCAAAGGTCAAAGGTTCGTGGCTTATCGACAAATTCGATGTCCTGTGAACGCACCATCGAGCCGTCGAGGAAAGCCATTCCGTGACATGCGGGGCGGTGTTAGTCTGTGAATTCGATTCGCTTGGAAATGGCGGAATTCAGCGCGTCAAGGAGCACATGATGCGTCCGATGAATATGGCGGTGAGCGCAACCCTGGTGGCCGTTGGCGTGGCGGGCGGCGTGGGCGTGGCCCCGTCGGCATGGGCCTACGACCCCTCCATCAACGGGACCTACACCGCCACCGTTATCGGCGACTGGGCCCGGACGAACGAGGTGTTTCACCGGGAGGCGGTGGTGCGAAGCACCTGGACGGTCACCACGTCGTGCTCCACGGCCTACAGGTGCGACGGTCAGGTCGTCAGCGACCAGGGTTGGACCGCACCGATATTCATGAACGAGGGATCCACCTGGTTCGTCAAACGCGACATTCCGAATTGGACAACCTGTCCCGACGGGACCTCGTTCACCGGTCACGACGTCATCCATTTCTATCCCGCGGACCCGGAGACCGGTGAGAAAATGCCTGGGTCGCCGGTCCTGGCCGGACGGGAACAGACGTCCGGCCCCAGCGGCGCCTGCGGCACCAACAAGCCGCTGTACATCGACCAGCCGTTCCGGCTGGACAAAATAGGATGACCCGGTTCACCTAACGGCCCGAGCGCCGCCTTCACGTGGCGAACATGTCCTTCCAGGTCTTCGGCGCCTTGGGCGTCGTGGAGGCAGCCAGATCCGATTGGCGGTACACCTGGCCATCCGGGGTCACGTAGCTGCCGGTGCGCGGGTTGTACTGGGCGATCGCCACCGAGGGACCGGTCTGGGACTCGCTGTGCCCGAACGCACTTGGCGCCGCCGACGGCCCCGCCGGCGGTGCGCTCGCCGCCGCGGGCGCCGGCGACGCCGGCGGCGGCGGCCGGAACGTCGATCGGCGCGATGGGTGACACCTCCCCCATTTGCGCCAATGGGCTGACCGGCGCGGCCGGCGGCGGCAACGCCGATGCCGGGGGGGTTCCCCGCGGGACCGCGCCCGGAGGCAGCGGCGTTCCCTCCACCGGCCCGAAGATTCTTTCGCGGTTCCAGTTGACCCGGTCGTCGGGCGGGATGCCCTGCGCGATGAGGTTGGGGTCCAGCGGGTAGGTGCCGAAGATGTGCTGTCTCATCGCCAGCGGCATGAAAGGTTTGTCGCTCTCGCATATTTCGACGGTCGGCGCGCGCTTTCCGGGCTGCCCCATGCACGGGTAGTTGCGGGCGCCGCGCACGGCGATGGGTGAATCCTGCGGCAGTTTGCAGTACAGCCCGTCCGGCGTGTCAACGGTGCGGGTGTCGGCCGGGGAACGCCATTGACTCGGCGGCAGGAAGCCGACCGTGCACGCGGGCGGATCGCTGATGATGAGGTTGAAGGCGCCGGTGGCCAAACCCGTCGGGGACTTGGTGCCGACGAACGACTGAATCGCCGCGGTGAACGGCGGCAGCAAGACCAACATCTGTTCGAGTGAAGCGTGATAGGTCACGCCGATCTGGCCGATCGTGGTGAGGTTCGCAAGCAGCACCGGCAGCGTCGGCTTGATCTGGTCGAGCAGCCGGGACGCCTCGTTGAGGGCGCCTGGCCCCTGTTGGAGCAGTGTGCGGAACTGCGGGTCGTCTTGTCGCCAGTTGCCCACTGAACCCGGCGAGGCTGCGCGCCCACGTTCGGATCGAGTCGGCGGTCTGAGCTTGCGCGTCCAAGAAGGGCCCGGTGTCCTGGGTCAGGTTCCGGGTCTGGTCGGCGACGCCGTTGAGGTCGCCCGAGACTCGCGCCGAACTGTCGAACAGCGATCCGAAATCGTAACCGGCGCCGTTGAATGCCTGGAAGGACTCGTCGAGCAATTGACCGAGCTTGCCCTTGGGGATGCTGTTGATCAAGGCGCTGGACTGGTCGAGCACGGGCCCGATCGGCTGAGGGATCGTCGTGTCGTTCGCGGCGATGACCGAGCCGTCGTGCAGGTAGGGCGGCGAGTCGTTGCGGGGCCGCAGATCGACGTAATACTCGCCCACCGCGGAGATGCTGAGCACCTCCGCTTTCAGGTCCGCCGGGATCTTCGGCGAGGTATCAAGGGACAGAGTGGCTTTCGCGCCATCGTGGGTCAGCCCCATCGAGGTCACCTTGCCGATCTGCACCCCGCGGTAGGTCACATTGCTGAAGCGGTACAGGCCGCCGGCGGCGGGCAGTTTCAGCGTGACCGTCATCTTGCCGATACCGAGCAGGGTCGGCGCCTGGATGTACCACAGCGTCATCACGACCACGCCGATGATCCCCACGATCGCGAAGATCGCCAATTGGATGCGGACAAAGCGGGTCAGCATCTACGAGCCCCCGTCCGTCGGCTGGCCTGTGGCCGGCGTCGCGCCCGGTACCGGGGCCCCCTGGTCGGCCGGTGGCGCCGGCGCTCCTGATGGCGTCAGGCCGGGCAGCGCCGGTGTCGGCGCGTCCGCCGCCCGGGGGCCAAGCATGGTCAGGCCCGCGATCAACGGTGACACCGGCGGCGGCGCTGGTGCCGCGGATGGCGGTGTGTCTCCCGCCTGGGGATTGACCGGGCCCTGAGTAGCGGGTGGCGGCCCCGGCCGCACCGGCGCCCAGGGAGGCGGCGGCCCGAACGGTGCCGGTTCGCCAACCGGCCCGGGCAACGAAAGTCCGCCGGGCGCCCCGGGCGGCGCACCGTACTTGAATTGCAGGTATTCCGGATCCGCGGGCCCCGGTACGGCCTCCGCGCCGATCCGTTCCCAGTGGGTGCCCCGCAGGATGCCCTTGCGGAGCCCGGCGTTGGTCAAGTCGATGATGAAATACCCGTTGAGATAGTCGCCCCGGATGTACCGGTCGATGATGCTCTGGGTCCATGGATACGTCGGCGCGTACGCAATGGCGGCGTCGAGGTCCGGCCCGATGTCGGCGAGCGCACCGAGTGCCGGCGCGAGGTTCTTCAGGTTCCGCACCAAGTCGTCGCCCGCGTCGTTGACGAGTCTGGTCGCGGTGTTGCTGAACGTCCCGAGCTTGTTCAGCGCGGTGGTGATGCGCGGGCGCTCCTTGATCAGCACGTCCAGTGCGGGCGGAATCTTGTACAGCGCCTGGGTGATCACGTCGCGTTGCGCGGCGAATGTACCGGAAAGACGATTGAGCGCCTGGATGGACGCGACGAGGTTGTCGCGCTGCTGGTCGAGTGTGCCCACGAACCTGTCGAGGCGCTCGAGGAGATCGCGAACGACGCCTTCGTTTCCGGAGAGGGCGGCGGTGAAGTTGTGGATGATGTCCCCGAACTGACCCAGCCCGCCGGCGTTGAGGACCACCGACAGCGACGAGAGCGTCTGCTCGGTCGACGGATAGGTGGAGGACCGGTTCAGCGGGATCGTGGCGCCGGGCTGCAGCCGTCCGCTGGCCGGCTGGCCCAGCGGCGGATTGAGCGCCAAATGCATGGAACCCAGCAAGCTGGTCTGGCCGACGCTGGCCACCGCGTTGGCGGGGATCACCGTACCGGGTTGCACCGAGATTTCGACGTCGGCGTGCCATCCCCGCACCCTCATCTTGCTGATGCTGCCGACGATGACGTCGTCGATCATCACCGGCGAATTCGGTTCCATCGTCACGACGTTGGCGAGCTCGACGTGGTAGGTGGTGGCGCCCGGACCTCGTCCCACCGCGCCCGGCAGGGGCAGCGAGTTCAGGCCGTTGAACGCGCATCCGCTCACGGCGAGCATGACGCAGCAGCCGATGCCGAGCACGCGCCGTATGGCAACCCGGGCGGTCATGGTTGCGCTCCTTCGCCCGGGAGCAGCATGTCCTGAACGTCCGCCGGGGCCGGGGTCGCCGAGGCCGGAGCGGCCGGCGGCGGAGCGACCGGCGGCGGTTCGGCCGGCGGGGGCTCCGGCATCGCCGCGCCGGGTATCCGCCCCATCGGCACCGAACCCGGCGGTCCGACGGGGTCACCCGGCAGCCCCGTATAGGCGGACACGGCCGGCGGCAGCAGGGGCGGGCCGGGTCTGGGGCCCTCCCCGCCGGGCTTCAGGCGGTCCTCGCTGTAGACGACGTTTTGCGGGGCGAACGCCGGGGCCAGGATCGGGTTGATGGGAATCGGGAAATAATTGAAGTTGACGAAGAAGTTCGGGTTGAACACCTTCAACGCCGGACTGAGATACAAGCCGCACAGCTTGCCCGTCTCGACCGCGGTGGCGTTCTCGATGGCCCCGAGGCCTCCGCACCAGGCAAACGTCGGGTTGGTGAAGTTCTGGATGCCAACCCCGCCGCGGATGTTCCCGGTGTCCGGGTCATAGGCGTTGTAGGCGTTTGCGAGCGCGGTCGGCGAGATGTGCAGCACGTTTTTCAACGCCATCTTTTGGTCGACGAGTATCTGCGTCAGGTCAGCCAAC
Organism: uncultured Actinomycetota bacterium; assembly: GCA_963824505.1. GTDB lineage: Bacteria > Actinomycetota > Actinomycetes > Mycobacteriales > Mycobacteriaceae > Mycobacterium. Next base: position 98,831 of record CAWGPS010000014.1, on the reverse strand, counting down.
CGCGAAATCTGTTCGGAGGTCTGGTCACGAGTGCCGGCAATGAACCGCTGCACCTCGCCGACCGCGTTCGCCAGGTCCGTCAACGCCGCGTTGAGATCGGACTTGTTGTCATCCAGCACGCTGGTCAGTGTGGCCAGCCGGTTGTCGAACTGCACGATCTGCACGTTGCTGTCCCGCAGTGCCCCGATGAACGTCTGCAGATTCTTGATGATGTCGACCAGGTTGCCGCTGCCCTCGGCGAAGATCCGGGCAACCCCGGACAGTTGAGCCAGCGTCTGGCGCAGTTTGTCGCCGTTGCCGCCGCCCAGCGCGTCGGCGGCGCTGTCGATGAATCGCCCTACCGACGTGCTCGACACCTTGCTGTTGGGACCCAATTCCGTTGCCAAGCGCATCAATTGGTCCTTCACCTGGTCCCATTCGACGGGCACCGCGGTCCGCTCGATCGGTATCACCGCGCCGTCGCGCATGGTGGGCCCACTCGACCGGTAGGCCGGCGTGAGCTGGACATACCGTGCCGCCACCAGGTTCTGGGCAACGATCACCGCTTTCGCGTCCGCCGGAATGGGCACGTTGCGGTCGACGTGCATCACCAGCTTCGCCTGGGTGCCCTGCGGCTGAATGGACGCGATGGTGCCGACCTTCATGCCGGATACCCGCACATCGTCGCCCGGATAGATCGCGGTGGCGGTGGGGAAGTAGGCGCTGATCGTCGTGGGGCGAAAGAAGGTGTTACGGACGGCGATCGCCGCGCCGACAACGAGGAGCCCCGCCAGCGCGATCGCCAGTCCGACCTTGAGCCTTCTGCGGGGAATCGCCTCCAGCCGCATCATGGCCGCCCTCCCGGGTCCATGTTGAACGGGAATGGGAAGAACGCGCGCGGTCCGGCGGTGTCCGGTGGTTGACCGGGGGCGCCGTAGGCACGGAACCCGAAGGCGTAGTCGAACAACCACTGGAAGAATTCCAACTGGAAGAGGTTCGGGATGAACGGGTTGTAGTAGTAGCCGCTGGAGACGGTTTCGCCCTGGGTCAGCTCGTACTTCGCCAGCCCCGGAAGCGCTTTGGCGAGATTGTCGCGGTTCTTTTCCAGGACCGCCGTCACGGAGTTCAGCTTCTCCAGCGTCGGGGCCAGCTTCGCCTCGTTGTCATGGACCACGCCGGAGAGCTGCTTGGCCACGGCGGACGTGCTGGCCAGCAGCCGCACGATCGCCTGCCGCCGCGCCACCAGCATCGACAGCAAATCATTGGCGTTGAGGATCAGCGTGTTGAGCTGCTGGCTGCGTTGCCCGAGGACGCCTGTCACATCGGCGGCGCCCTTGAGCAGCTGCCCGAGTGCCTGGTTGCGGGCGTTGAGGGTCTGGGAAAGGCGGCTGACGCCGTCGAACGCGGGACCCAATTGCGGCGCAACCTGATTCAGTGTCGCCGACAGGGTGTCAAGGGACTGGTTGAGTGACTCGGTGTTGGTTCCGGCGATGTCCGTCGTCAGGTCACCGACGGCCTCGGACAGCGAGTACGGCGACGAGGTGCGCGACGCCGGGATGACGGCCATCGGATGCAGATTGCCGGTGCCCGCGGAGTCGATCGTCAGAACCCGTTGGCCCAACAGCGAACCGGTTTTGATGTGCGCGGTGGTGGCAGACCCGAGCAGGATATTGCCCTTGGCGGTGAACGTCACCAGCACGTCGCCGTGCTGCAGCGACATGCCCGTCACGCTGCCGACTTTGATTCCCGACACGATCACGTCGTTGCCGAGCGCGAGGCCGCCGGCATCGGCGAACAGCGCCTGGTAGCGGACCGTGGTCGCCCGCTGCACCAGCTGCTCGGGGTTCAGCCCGACGGCGATGACCAGGGCTATGAGGACGGCGCCGATGAACCCGGCCTTGATCAGGCCCGCTCCCCGGTACTTATTCATTGGGATCCTTCGGTTCCGCGCACCGGCCGGTGGTCTGGTGCTTGATGCCCACTTCCACGGTCCGGTATTGCAGATCGGACACCCGCAGCGCCAGTCCGCACAGGTAGTAGGGGAACCAGGCGCCGTAGGAGCCCAGTCTGAGCAGTTTGCGGTAGTTGTGCGGCAACTTCTGCAGCGAGGTGTCGAGGAGGTTCTTGTCCTTGTCCAGCAGCGGGGCCAGCCGGGTCAGTTGATCGACCGTGCCGGCCAGCGGCGGGCGGGCGCGGGTGAGCAGGTCCGCGATCGAGGCGGTCCCGTTGCCCAGGGCGGTGATCGCGGTCGCCGATGGTGTCACGGTCCTGGTCGAGCCCACTGATCAACTTCTCCAGGCGGTCGATGGCGCCGGAGAACTTGGTGCCGTCCTTGTCGACGGTGGCCACCACGGTGTTGAGGTTGTCGATCAGCTCCTGCACCGTTTGGTTGTTGTCGGCCAACGTGCTGGAGAACGACGACGTCTTCGACAGCAGCGACTGCAGGGTTCCGCCCTCGCCCTGGAATACCTGGATGAGCGCCGCGCTGAGCGCGTTGACGTCTTGCGGATTGAGGCCCTGCGTGACCGGTTTCAGCCCGCCCAGCAGCAGATCGATGTCGAGTGCCGGCGCGGTGCGATCGAGCGGGATCTCCGCCCCGGCCGGCAACACCTTGGTGGATCCGGGACCCTCGACGAGCTCGAGGTAGCGATCGCCGACCAGGTTCAGGTAGCGAACCTGGGCGCGGGTGCCGGTGGTGAGCACCACGCTGCGGTCGGCGTCGAACTTCACCACGACCTTCTTGTCGGCGCGCAGGCTGACGCTGTTGACCGTGCCCACCCGAATCCCGGCCACCCGCACGGTTTCTCCGGACTTCAGCCGGGACACGTCGGTGAAGAGTGCCGAATAGCCGTTCGTCGAACCGGTGGTGTACTGCCCGAAGATGAAGAACAAGAACACGGTCAGCAGGATCATCACGGTGGCGAAGATCCCGAACTTGACGATCATCCCGCGTGAGCCCGTCATCCGGGTTGTCCAATTTGCATGGTGTTTCGCGGTGGCCCGTCGAGCGGCCCGTACAGCAGCTGCTTGAGCGCATCGGAGTTGAGCAGCAGTTGCTGGTTGCCGTACTCCACCGGGTTGGAACCGTTGTCGGTCACCACGAACGGCGGCGCAACGTCGAACGGCACCTTCGGCAGGTCTTGGCACTGCGGCCCACCGGTCGCGGCCACCTTGGGCAGGTTGGACGGGTAGCGGTAACGCTCGGCGCCGAGGCCGATGACGACGGTGACCTTCACCATCGGCTCGGGCAGGTCCGGCGCGTGCAGGTTCCCCAGGGACCCGGCTATGCCGCAGTACAGCGCCTGGTGGTACTGGTTGAGCAGATCGGTGGTCGGCGCCAGCAGGTGCAGGTCATCGGTCAGCGCCTGCCTGTTGTTACCCACCACGTCATTGCCGATGTCCGCCAAGCCGATCGAGCTGATCAGGAACGCATCCAGGTTCTGTTGCTCGTCGACGATCGACTTGCTGATCCGGACCGTATTGTCGGCCGTGGCGAGCAGGTGCGGCGCCGCGTCGGCGTAGGCGTTGCTCACCACGGGCAGAGCCTCGAGGTCGTGCCGCAGCGCGGGGAGGCCCGGCTCCTGGGTGGCCAGGAACGAATCCAGATCGTGCAGCATCTGGCCGATCTTGTGGCCGCGGCCGTTGACCGCCGACGCTATCGCGCCCAGGGTTTCGTTGAGCTTGGCGGGATCGATCGTCGACAACAGCGACGTGAGTTGCTGGAACACCGTGTTGATTTCGACGGTGACGTGTTTGCCTTCGAGCACCTGTCCCGCGCGCAGCGGCTGGGCCGATGGCTCGGCGGGCGGTACCAGCTCGACGAACTTGGCGCCGAACACCGTCGTCGATGCGATATCGACGAGCACGTTGGCCGGAATGAGGTGCATCTGCGACGGTTGCATCGCGAGCTTCAGGACCGCTTCGCCGTTCGGCCGCACGTCGATCGAGGCGACCTTGCCCACCTCGACGCCGCGCATCTTCACCTTCGCATCCGGGTTCATCACCAGGCCCGCGCGCGGCGAGAGGACGGTGACGGGCACGCTCGTGGTGAAGTCGCCCCGGAATAGACCTACCGAAACGGCGAAGATGAAGCCGATCGCGACGACGGTGGCCAACCCAGCCAGGGGCCGCGCGTACGACTGCACGCCGAAATGGCGGCCGGGTGCGGCGGCCACAGGTCGTGCGGCGCTGGTGGTTTCGGAACGATGGATCGGGCCGGGCCCGAGGTTACGCGTCACTGTCCTTTCACCACCTCCCTAGCCCGACAGGTTGAAGTTGCCGTTGGTGCCGTAGATGGACAGCGAGACGAGCAGCGTCACCGACACGACCACGATCAACGAGGTTCGCACCGCGTTACCGGTCGCGACGCCGACACCGGCCGGTCCGCCCGAAGCAAAGTAGCCGAAATACGTGTGGATCAACAAGATCGTGATGGCCATCAGCACGGCCTGTAGAAACGACCACAACAGGTCGATCGGGTTGAGGAACGTCGAGAAGTAGTGCTGATAGAGGCCGCCCGATTGCCCGAAGAGGACCACGGTGGTGAATTGGCTGGCGAGGAAAGACAGGATGACGGCGATCGAATACAGCGGCGTGATGGCCATCATCCCGGCCGCGATCCGAGTGCTGACAAGGTAGGAAACCGGCCGAATCGCCATGGATTCCAGCGCGTCGATCTCCTCGCTGATCCGCATCGCACCCAGCTGCGCGGTCACGCCGGCACCGAAGGTGGCCGCCAAACCGATTCCCGCGACGATCGGCGCGGCGATACGGACGTTGATGAAGGCAGCCAGGAATCCCGTCAGCGCTTCGATGCCGATGTTGCCCAGCGAGCTGTAGCCCTGGACCGCCAACGTGCCGCCCGCGGCGAGCGTCAAGAACCCGACGATCACCAGCGTGCCGCCGATCATCGCCAAAGTTCCCGCACCCATGCTGATTTCGGCGACCAGACGAATGACCTCGCGGCGGTAGTGGCGGACGGCGAAGGGGACCCCGGCCAATGCCCTGCCGTAGAACAGCGTGTGGTCGCCGATGCGGCCCAAGGTGGCGACGGGTTTGTCGAGTTGCCGCGTCAGTCGCGGGTAGGCGGCTCGTAGCGTCACAGCGTGTCCCTACACCCCATCAGTGACCCTTTGCCGACATTCGGATACCGATTGCCGTGACAACCACATTCACGACGAACAGCGACATGAAGGCATAGACCACCGTTTCGTTGACCGCGTTGCCGACGGCCTTCGCGCCGCCGCCGGAGACCGTCAGGCCGCGGTAGCACGCGACCAATCCGGCGATCAGGCCGAAAAGCGCTGCCTTGACGCACGAAATGATCACCTCTGGAACCCCCGTCAGCAGTGTGATGCCTGCGGCGAACGCGCCCGGATTCACGTCTTGGACGAACACCGAAAACACGTAGCCGCCCACGATGCCGATGATGACGACCAAGCTGTTCAGCAGCAGGGCCACCAGGCCCGAGGCCAGCATGCGCGGAGTCACGAGGCGTTGCACCGGGTTGATGCCCAGCACCTCCATCGCGTCGATCTCCTCGCGGATCGTCCGCGAACCCAGGTCCGCACACATCGCCGTGGAGCCGGCCCCCGCCACGATCAACACCGTCACCAGCGGGCCGACCTGGGTCACCGCGCCGAAAGCCGCGCCCGCCCCGGATAGGTCGGCCGCACCCAGTTCTCGCAACAGGATGTTGAGCGTGAAGCTGACCAGGACGGTGAAGGGGATCGCGACCAACAATGTCGGTGCCAACGCGACTCGCGCGATGAACCACGACTGCTCCAGGAACTCGCGCCACTGAAAGGGCCGGCGAAACACGAACTTGATCGCATCCGCCGACATGGCGAACAAACCGCCGACCGCCTCCATCGGCTTGGAACCCCGCCCGAGCGAGATGCCGCCCGTCCAGCGGTCCGCTCCCTTAGTCGCCATGAGGCACGCCTTCCACCCTCACGCCAGTCCTCCGTTCCGTTGCGTGAGTTGGCACTCCACAACAGGGCCGCCGAAACAAGGCCATAAGTATTGAAGCGTCCGGCGATTATGACTCATGTCACGTCCGGTGGGAACAGAAAACGCGGAACCGTTATCTGGCGGCCGGCCCGCACCGGAGCGCGACTCACCCGCAGCACAAGCGACGGTCGGTTCAAACATTCAGGCAGCTCCGGACGCTAGGTGACGGCGCCGGCCGTCTTGAGTTCGATGATGCGGTCCCAGTCGAGTCCGATTTCCATCAGGATCTCGTCGGTCTGCTCGGCGAATCCGGGCGCGGGCCCGGTGTGCGGGGCGGTGACATCGAACTGGACCGGATTGGCGACCAGCTCGAGTTCGCCCGCACGGACGAGGTATTCGTTGGCCCGGATCTGCGCGTCCTCGGCCGCCTGCAGCGTGTCCTGCACCGGGGCCCACGGGCCGGCCAGCGTGGCGAACCGTTCGCTCCACTCGGCGAGCGTGCGGGTTGCGATCGCCTTGGTCAAGAGTTCTACGGCGTCGGCCGTGTTGGCGGCGATGCTCTCCACCGTCGCAAAGCGCGGGTCGTCCGCCAGCTCCGGCAGCTCGACATGCCGGCACACGTCGGCCCAGAACTTGGTGGGCTGCATCATCACGAAGGAGATGTAGCGGCCGTCGGACGTGGTGTACAGACCCACCAAGGGGTTGTTCGGCGCGCCGTGCACGCCCGGCGGCGGCGCTTCCAATCGCTGGCCCAGGTGCCTGGTCAGCGCGACAGTGTGGCCCATCGCCCAGAAACCGCTGCCCAGCAGTGACACGTCGACGACGGACGGCTCGCCGGTGCGTTCCCGCTTCAGCAATGCCGCCGCAATGCCCCCGGCCAGGTTGGTGCCCGAAATGGTGTCCCCGTACGCCGGTCCGGGTGGCGCGATCATGCCGGGCATGCCCACCGGGGTGATGGTGGCGGCGGTTCCGGCGCGGCACCAGAAGGCGGTCATGTCGTAGCCGCCCTTGACCGCCTCCTCGCCGCGGGGCCCGAGCGCACTTCCCCGCGCGTAGACGATCTTCGGGTTCAGCTTCCGAACGTCGTCGACGTCGATGCCGAACTTCCGCCGGGCGTCGGGCAGGAAGCTTGTCAGAAATACGTCGGAGCGGCGCACCAGCTCATCGAGCACGTCCCTGCCCTCGGGGACCGACATATCCAGTCCGATGCTGCGCTTACCGCGGTTGGCGTGCTCGATGTTGGGATTCGGGTCGCCCTCGACCCGCAGCATTCCGGTCTGCCGCAGCCCCCGCTGCGGGTCGCCGGTCACCGCGTGCTCCACCTTGACCACGTCGGCGCCCCATTCGGCGAGCACGGCGCCTGCCGACGGGACGAACCCGTACATGGCGACCTCAAGAACGCGGATGCCGTCCAGCGGCCTCATACCGGCGCCCCGATGACTTCACCTGTAGCGGGGTTGGTCGACGAGGACACCTTGTGGGTCGCGACAAGCCGGCCGTCGATCAGGAGTCGGCGGTCCGCCCGTGCCTCAGGACCGGCATGCGCGGTGGCCTCTGCCGTGTCCTGCACTGGCATTCCTGCGCCCCCTAGGGTGATGTGGGCAACGATAATTTCATTCTCTTACCGGGCGAATCTTACAGTCCGGTATCGAGAATTCAAGAAAGCCGGAGAAACGAGACGGACGTGCTCACTAGCCCGCTCATCCGCTCGGCCCAGCCTCTCTGTGCAGGCCGAAGCGGTTTCCCGGTACGGTTGCACCGCGCTTCCGGCGGAGAGTAAGGTTCTCATAATTGTAAGGGAGATTCTTTGTGCTTGAGATGGGCACCTGTGGAGTGAGGGTCTCGACGTGAAGACGGCGGTGGTTACCGGCGGCGGCTCCGGCATCGGTCTTGCCATCGCCACTCGCTTGCGCGCCGACGGACTCGAGGTGGCGTCCGTTGACATCAGACCCTCAGAAGCCGAACTCGCATTCACGGCCGATGTCACGGACCGTTCGCAGGTGGATGCGGCGCTGTCGGCGATCCGCTCCCGGCTGGGTCCGGTGACCGTTCTGGTCAACGCCGCAGGACTCGACGGGTTCAAGCGCTTCAACAACATCACGTTCGACGACTGGCAGCGGGTCATCGACGTCAACCTCAACGGGGTGTTCCACGTAACTCAGGCGGTGCTGCCCGACATGGTGGCGGCGGGCTGGGGGCGGATCGTCAACATCTCCTCGTCCAGCACCCATTCCGGCGTTCCCTATATGAGTCACTATGTCGCCGCCAAGTCCGCGGTCAACGGGCTCACCAAGTCGCTCGCGCTCGAGTACGGACCCAGCGGCATCACGGTCAACGCCGTGCCACCGGGCTTCATCGACACCCCGATGCTGCGGGCCGCCGAGAAGAACGGTTTCCTCGGCGACATCGAGGAGAACATCGCCCGGACGCCCGTGCGCAGGATGGGCAAACCCGAGGACATCGCGGCGGCGTGCGCCTTCCTGATATCCGAGGAGGCCGGCTATATCACCGGCCAGATCCTGGGCGTCAACGGCGGGCGCAACACTTAAGTATCGCCAAGTTGAGGACCGGATAACGTGAACCGCAAGAAGCCTCGCAAGGAGACAACGTGAAGGTCTGGGTTGATCCCGAACGCTGCCAGGGCCACACCCTGTGCTCGATGATCGCTCCGGATTCATTCCAGCTCAGCGACATCGACGGCAGTTCGTCGGCCATCGACGAAGTGGTGCCGACCGACAAGGAGGAGCAGGTGCGCGAAGCCGCGCAATCCTGTCCGGAGCAGGCGATCCTCATCACCGAGTGAAACACCAAAGGAGACAAGACTTTGAGTGTCGACGACGTTGTCAGCGACAGCGACCGTAAGAAGCGCCGTTACCACTTCGACCGGCACACCGCGGAATACCGCGCGCAGTTCGACGCCATCACCCGCGAGATGCACGCCAAGTGCCCGATAGCCTGGAGCGACACCTACGGTGGGCACTGGGTGGCGGCGGGCAGCCACGAGGTGTTCGAACTCGCGCGCTGCCCCGCGGTTTCCAACGACCACGACGTCAACAACGAACGTCGCGGCTACAAGGGGATCTCGATCCCGACCGCCAGCCGCATCAACGGCATCCGGGGCGGCATCCTGGAGATGGACAACCCCGAGCACCACACCTACCGCTCGGTCCTCAACCCCTACCTCTCGCCGGCCGCCGTCAAGCGCTGGGAACCGTTCATCGACGATGTGGTCCGCGCCTGCCTCGACGACAGGATCGAGCAGGGCAGCATCGACTTCGTCGACGACCTGGCGAACATCGTGCCCGCCGTGCTGACGCTTGCGATGATGGGCATTCCGGTGAAGAACTGGCAGATGTACAGCGAGCCGACGCATGCCGCGATCTACACCCCTGAGCATTCCCCCGACATCCAGCGGGTCACCGAGATGCACCGCCAGATGGGGATCGACCTGATCAACAACATGATCGAGATTCGCAACAATCCGCGGCCGGGTCTGGTCAATGCCCTGCTCGAGATGCGGATTGACGGTGAGCCGGCTCCGGACCTGGAAATCATCGGGAACCTCGGGTTGATCATCGGCGGGGGCTTCGACACCACCACCGCGCTGACCGCCCATTCGCTGGAATGGCTTTCGCAGCACCCCGATCAGCGCGAACTGCTCAGCAAGCAACGCGACACTCCTGCTCGACCCCGCGACCGAGGAGTTCCTGCGCTACTTCACCCCGGCACCCGGTGACGGCAGGACCTTCTCCGACGATGTCGAACTCGACGGCACCCACTTCAAGGAGGGCGAACGGCTGTGGATCTCATGGGCCATGGCCAACCGCGACCCCTCGGTTTTCCACGACCCGGACGAGATCCTTCTCGACCGCAAAGGTAACCGGCACTTCAGCTTTGGGCTCGGCGTGCACCGGTGCGCCGGGTCCAACGTGGCGCGGACGGTGTTCAAGTCGATGCTGACCGCGGTGCTCGACCGGATGCCGGATTTTGTGTGTGACCCGGAGGGCACCGTGCACTACGAGACCATCGGCGTCATCCAGGGCATGCGGAAGCTGCCGGCCACCTTCACCCCCGGTCGCAGGGTCGGAGCGGGCCTGGACGAAACGCTGGACAAGCTGCAACGCATCTGCGACGAGCAAGGCCTGGCCCGACCGATCACCGAGCGCAAGGAAGCCGCCGTCATCGACTGAGGCGCTTCTCGGCCGAGCGTGAACTGGCCGCCCTCGCGTCGAGCGTGAACCTGGCCGCACACTCGGCGGATGTAAGGCCTTCAGCCGCGCGGCAGGCCGAGCACCCGCTGGGCGATGATGTTGCGCTGGATCTCCGACGTGCCGCCGGCGATCGTGCCGGAGAAGCTGCGGGCGTATCGCTCGAACCAGCTGGCGAAGTAGTGGTCCAGGTTCATCGGCGCGTACGGGCCGGTCTGCCCCGGCTGGACGAGCCCGTCGGGTCCGGCTGCGGACAGGGCGTATTCGGTCCCGCGCAGCTCCGCCTCGGAGCCGAGCAGCTTGAGCACCGAGATCGCGGCCACGTCGTCCTCGCCGCGGGCGGCGCCGGCCAACGCCGCCGAACCCAGCAGGCGCAGAGCGTGTTTGTCCATGATCATGCTGGCGTACTGGTCGCGTTCGAGTTCGGTGCTGGGGCGCCAGTCGGCGGTCACGTTGTCGAGCCGATCGGCGAAGCCCAGCCACATCATCGTGCGTTCGTGCCCGAGCGATCCGTTGGCCACCCGCCAGCCGTCGTTGAGCGCGCCGACGAGGTTCTCGGCCGGCACCTTCGCGTCGGTGAAGAACACCTCGTTGAAATCCAGGTCGTCAGCCGCGCAGATGGACGGGAAGGGCCGGCGCACGACGCCCGGGGTGTCGGTCGGGATCACCAACGCGCTGATGCCCTTGTGCTTCGGCGCTTCCGGGTCGGTGCGCACGAAGGTCAACAACACGTCGGCGTCGTGCGCCCCCGAGGTCCACACTTTTTGTCCGTTGACCACGAAATGGTCGCCGTCCAACACGGCGCGGGTGCGCAGCGACGCCAGGTCCGAGCCCGCGCTGGGCTCGCTCATGCCCAGCGACGCGGTGATTTCCGCCCGCAAGATCGGCACCGCCCAGCGCTGCTTCTGTTCGTCACTGCCGAACGACAGCAGCGACGCCGCAACGATATTCACGCCCTGCGGGTTGAAGCTGTGGTAGATCCGCCGTCGGCACAACTCCTCGAGGTGGACGAACTGCTGCAGGATGGTGGCATTGCGCCCGCCGAATTCCGGGGGCTGGCCGGGTAGCAGCCAGCCGTTGTCGAACAGCAGGCGCTGCCAGCGGCGCGCCCACTGCGGCATGTGCGAGACCGACCTGGGCCGCTCCAACGTTTCGCTTGCGGGAGGAAGGTTTTCGTCGAGGAAGGCCGCGAACTCCGCCCGAAACGCCTCGACCCCCGCGTCAAAAGTCAGCTGCACGGTACTCCTCGGCGATCCGCGCCCGGTGTTCCGCGGCGCCACCGAGCAGGTGTTCGCCCGCTTTGGCCCGCTTCAGTGCGAACTGCAGATCGTTCTCCCAGGTGAAGCCCATCGCGCCGAAAAGCTGTAGGCCATGGCGGAATACCAGCGACTGGCACTCGCCGGCCGATGCCTTGGCCATCGCGGCGGCCAGGCGGCGCCGCGGATCGTCCGCCGCGATCGTCAGGGCGGCGAAATACGCCAGCGCGCGCGCCCGTTGGATCGCGACGTGCATGTCGGCGGCCTTGTGCTGGACGGCCTGGAAGGAGCCGATCGGCACCCCGAACTGGTGCCGGCTGCGGACATGCTCGAGCACCAGATCGAGGATCCGCTGGCAGGCGCCGACCATGGTGATCGCCATTCCCGTCAGCGCGACGTGGTGGGCGCGTTCGCGGTCGACGGGGAGGCGGGCGCTATCGGGCACCCGGACCGCGTCGAACGACAGGTCGGCGACGTGCAGTAGGGGGTCAAACACCGCGGACCGCCGAGCCGACACCTGCCCGGATGCCACGAGGAACACCCCGGCATCGGTCACCACCGCCAGACTGTCGACGCGATCGCCGTCGAGGACGTGGCGTGCCGTGCCGTCCAGCACCCACCCATCGGCGTCCCGGTGTGCCGTCACCCCGCCGTACACGGCGGTGCCCGACGTCTGCGGATCGAAGTGATCCCCCACCAACGGCGCGAACTGGCTCATGGTCGCCAGGAACGGGGTGGGATCGGTTGCGTGCCCCAATTCTTCGAGGACGATGGCCAGTTCCACCGTGCTCTCCGGGTCGTTCAGCTCTGTCCAACCCTGGTCCACGTAGGCCTTCCAGACCGGGCTCGGATCGACGCCATCCTCGGCCACGCCGCGAACCAGCGAGGGGGGACACTGCTTGGCGACGGCGTCGCGAACGGTGCTCTGCCACAGCCGCTGATCAGCATCGAACTCCAACAGCATCCGCGCCGCCTTTCGTCACCGTCGCAGCGAGAATATCATTCTCCGCTACGGAAGTAATAATCTCAAAAAGTGGGTACGGGTTGACCAATCCGAGCGAGCGCGGGCGCTCAGCGGGTGGCCACGAGGTCGCCGGCCGGCTCGCCCCAGCGGTCGAGGTTGACGAACTCGGCGAGCGGTCGGCGCCGCAGCGGCCCGTGCTTGCCCTTGGGCCAGCCGACCACGATGTGGCCGGCGACCATCCAGTCCTCCGGTATGCCGACGGCGTCCCGCAGCAACCGTTCGCCGCCGTAGGAAGCCCAGCTGGTCATGCAGGCGCCCAGGCCCTGGGCCCGTGCGGCGAGCAGGAAGTTTTGCATGGCGGGGAAGATCGAGCCTCCCAACAGGAGTTCCGACGCCGTCGGGTAGTGCTGTTGCGCGAAGAGCACCGACGTGAATTCGCCGGCGCGGTCGTGCAGTTCGTAGGTGGCGCGGTAGGTGCGCGCGCGGCGGCTGTGGTCGTCGCCGGCGGGGCGGCTCATCCCGTAGACCGGCTCGATCACCTGCAGGGCCCGGGCCGCCGCTCTGGCCACCACGGCCCGCTGCTCGGGCGATCGCAGCACGACGAAGCGCCACCCTTGCGCATTGGCCCCCGAAGGGGCCCACCTGGCCGCTTCCAGGCAGCGCGCGAGGGTCGCGTCGTCGACCGGCTTGTCCGTGAACCGCCGGATCGTGCGCGCCGTCGACATGACTTCCCAGACGTCGTTGCTCGGACCCGTCACGACCGCTCCTCCCTCGAAACCTTTCGCGCACCCGAAAAGGTCGGCGCTTGAGCAGGATTGCGGTTGACTGTAGACCGCACGTATCGCTGACGGCACGGTGACCGTAAGGAGAAGGCATTGGATCGCGACACGTATCAACGCGGACTGGAGATCCGGTCCGCGGTACTGGGCGACGAATACGTCAGAACAGCGCTGGCCGAGGCCGACGACTTCACCAAGCCGCTGCAGGATCTCGTCACCGAGTACTGCTGGGGGGCCGTGTGGGGGCGCGAGGAGTTGCCGCGAAAGACCCGCAGCATGCTCAACCTGGCCATGATCTCGGTGCTCAACCGACCCAACGAATTGCGGACACATGTCAGGGCCGCGCTGACCAACGGGGTCACCCGCGACGAAATCCGCGAGGTGTTCCTCCAGGTCGCCATCTATGCCGGTGTGCCCGCCGCCGTCGACAGCTTCCGCATCGCGCGCGAAGTTTTCGCCGAACTGGAACAACACCCGGGCGCGTGATGGAGATCGGGTTTATCGGCCTGGGGCACATGGGCTTTCCGATGGCACGCCGGCTCATCGAGACGGGTCACCAGGTGATTGCGTTCGACACCCGCCCCGACGCGCTCGACCGCATCGTTGCGCTCGGCGCGCACGCGGAGTCCTCGCCGAGGCGGGTCGCCGATCGCGCCGAAACGGTGCTGGCCAGCCTCCCCTCGCCGGCGGCCTCGTTAGACGTCGCGACCGGGCCCGGCGGCGTGGTGGAGGGCTCGCGGGTCAAGCGCTACGTCGACCTGTCGACCGTCGGCAGCCGGACGGCGGTGCAAATTCATGAGCGCCTGGCCGCGCGGAACATCGCGGCGATCGACAGCCCGGTCAGCGGCGGCGTGCGCGCCGCAGAAAAAGGGGCGCTGACGCTCATGGTGTCCGGCCCCCGAAGCGAGGTCGACGTGATCGAGACGGCACTCGAAGCGATCGGCCGCCCGTTCCACATCGGCGACAAACCCGGCTCGGCGCAGACGATGAAGCTGGCCAACAACATCCTGGCGGCCAACGTCTTGGTGGCGACCGCGGAAGTCGTCGTGATGGGCGTCAAGGCCGGTCTCGACCCAAGCGTGATGATCGACGTGCTCAACGCGGGTTCGGGCGCGACCAGCGCGAGCCGCGACAAATTCCCCCGTGCGGTCCTGCCGCGCACCTTCGACTACGGCTTCGCCACCGGCCTGATGGTCAAAGACGTGCGACTCTACCTCGAGGAGGCCGCAGCAATCGGTGTACCGGTCGACGTCGCCGAAACGATCGGCCGGCTGTGGGAGTCCACCGCGCGCGAGGAGGGCGCCGACTCCGACTTCACGGCCGTGATCAAGCCCTTCGAGAGGGCCGCCGGGGTGACCGTCGGGCGGGCCTCGACATAGCACTCCGAAGCACTCCGGTAGCCCTCCGAACGCCCGTTGCCGCCACCGGCGGCAACGGCAACCGCGACTACATCTTTTATCCAACGACAGCCGAGAATGGTATTATCCGGATTGAAGAATGAGGCTTGCCGACATGCCCGAAAAACCCGGAACCACCAGGCCCGATGCCTAACCGAAATGCTTACTGGAACTGCCTTGAAAGCCGATCGAGAAGAATGTTAGATTATCTATCATATGACCCGGCCGGGCCCACTTTTGCTGCCGGAGCCGAAGGGGGGCTTTCATGATCGAACACGCCGACGGAACCCGCACGCCGGTGATCGACGCCAGCGTGCACATCTTCTTCCCGTCCACCAAAGATCTGCGCTCCTTCTTGCACGAGCCGTTCAAGAGCCGCGGTTTCCCCGACTACGAGATGGACTGGTACGGGGCGCCCGGGCGGCGAGTACGCGCCGAAGACCAAGGGACCGGACGGCCAGTACCCGGGCTCGGATCCCCGGATTCGTCGCCAACGAGCTGTTCAACAAGCGCGGCGTCGACGTGGCGATCCTGCATCCGATGGCACGCGGCATCATGCCCGACCGGCACCTGGGCAGCGCCCTGCACGCCGCACACAACGAGATGATGGTGTCGCGCTGGCTCGAATCCGAGGAGTTCGGCGACCGGTTCCGCGGCACGCTGCGGGTCAACCCGGACGACATCGCCGGCGCGCTGCGGGAGATCGACAAATACCGGGACCACCCGCGCATCGTGCAGATCGGCGTCCCCCTGCAATCCCGCGAGCTGTACGGAAAGCCGCAGTTCTGGCCGCTGTGGGAAGCGGCCGCGGACGCCAACCTGCCCGTGGCGGCGCACATCGAGGTCGGCGAGGGCATCGCGTTCCCGCCGACGCCGTCCGGACACACCCGCACCTACGAGCAATACGTCAGCTTCATGGCGCTCAACTACATCTACCACCAGATGAACATGATCGCCGAAGGGGTGTTCGAGCGTTTCCCGACGCTGAAGTTCGTCTGGGCCGACGGCGCCGCGGACTTCCTGACGCCGTTCACCTGGCGGATGGACACGCTTCGGCCGCCCACACCTCGAGCAGACCCCGTGGGCGCCGCGCATCCCCAGCGACTATCTGCCCGGCCACGTGTACTTCGTGCAGGGCAGCCTGGACGGCCCCCCCGCGGACGCCGACTTCGCCGGCGAATGGTTCGGCTTCACCGGCAAGGAAGACATGGTGATGTTCGGCTCGAGCTATCCGCACTGGCAGTGCGGGGACGTCCGCAAGCTGCCCGGCGCCCTGTCCGCCGAACAGCGCGAGAAGCTGTGCTGGCGCAACGCGGCGCAACTGTATGCGATAGACATTCCGACCCAGTTGGCCGCAAAGTAGAAGTAGAGACAAGGAGGTCCGACGATGAGCCTGACACATGCCCGAGAGCGCGTTCCCGCAGCCGAGCGCATCGCCGTCCGGTGCGTCGACTCGGATGTCCACCCGTACCCCAGGCGCGGCGAGCTGGTCGAGTACATCCCCGAGCCGTGGCGCAGCAAGTACTTCCTGTCCCGTCGCGTCGGCGAACAGATCTACTACGACGCACCCGACTATGCGCATGCGCTACGCGATGCGCGTGGACACCTTCCCCCCGGACGGCGAATTCGCCTGCAGCGACCCGGATATGGCGTTCCGGCAGCTGATCATGGAGGCGGGCGCGGACATCGCGGTACTGGAGCCGCTCGGAGCGGCAACGCGACTTCCCGAGGCCACCCACGCCTTCACCTGCGCCCTCAACGACTGGCAGGCGAACCACTGGCTGGACAGCCACAACAACTGGCACGAGCGCTGGCGCGGTTCGATCGCCGTCACCATCGAGGACCCGGCCGGCGCGGCCGCGTCAGATCGAGAAGTGGGCCGGCCACCCCTACATGGCGCAGATCCTGATCAAGGCCGAACCGCGGCCGTCATGGGGCGACCCGCAATACGACCCGATCTGGGCCGCCGCCACCAAGCACGACATCACCGTGAGCTGTCACCTCGCGCGCGGCGCGTACGAGACGCTGCCGATACCGCCGGTGGGGTTCCCGAGCTACAACCACGACTTCATGGTGACCTACTCGCTGCTGGCCGCGAACCAGGTCATGAGCCTGATCTTCGACGGCGTTTTCGACCGGTTCCCGGCGCTGCGGATCGTGTTCGTCGAGCACGCCTTCAGCTGGATCCTGCCGCTGATGTGGCGGATGGACGCGCTCTACGAGGCCCGCAAATCGTGGCTGGACATCAAGCGCAAGCCGAGCGAGTACGTCAAGGAACACATCAAGTTCACCACCCAGCCGCTGGACTACCCCGAAGACAAGACCGAGCTGACCCGCGCGCTGGAGTGGATGGAGTGCGACAAGATCCTGCTCTACTCGTCGGACTACCCGCACTGGACTTTCGACGACCCGCGCTGGCTGGTCAAGCACCTGCCCCCGGCCGCCCGCGACGCGGTGATGTTCAAGAACGGCATCGCGACCTACCACCTTCCCGAGACGGTCCCCGCCCTCGAGGGCCAGGTCCGGGTGTTCTGAATGCCCGAAGGAAACCACAACGGCCCCGACTCGCTCAGGGTCGCGAGCACGTCGTCGCCACTGTCAGCGAAATCCCGCCGGGGACAGCACAAACTCGTGCCCATCGGCCGGCACGGGGTCGGCGTCTACAACGTCAACGGCACCTTCTACGCGATCGCCAACTACTGTCCGCACCAGGGTGGACCGCTGTGCTCCGGGCGCGCCCGTGGCCGCACCATCGTGGACGAGACGGCCGCCGGCGACGCGGTCATGGTGCGGGACCTCGAGTTCATCTACTGCCCGTGGCATCAATGGGGTTTCGAGCTGGCGACCGGCACGACCGCCGTCAAACCGGAGTGGAGCATCCGCACCTACCCGGTCCGCGTCGTCGGCAAAGACGTTCTGGTAATGGCCTGACCCGACAGGAGAATCAGTGTCTGCTATCGAGGTGAACGGCGGCAACGTCGTCTACGAAATCCTCGGCGACGCGGGCGATCTCATCGTCCTGACACCCGGGCGGCCGATTCAGCAAGGAGATCCCGGGTTTACGTCCGCTGGCCGAGGCGCTGGTCGCCGGCGGCTATCGGGTCCTGTTGTGGGACCGGCCCAACTGCGGCGCCTCCGATGTGCAGTTCTACGGGCAAAGCGAGTCGCACATGCGCGCCGAGACGCTGCGCGGGCTGTTGAGCGCGCTGGGCGTCGATCGGTGCATCCTCGCCGGCGGTTCTGGCGGGGCAAGGGATTCCATGCTCACGACGATGCTCTACCCCGAGCTCGTCGAGAAGCTCGTGGTGTGGAACATCGTCGGGGGCATCTACGGCACGTTCGTGCTCGGTTCCTTCTACATCGTGCCGAGCATCCTGGCGGTGCGCGGAACCGGAATGGACGGCGTGATCAAGGTGACCGAGTGGCGCGAACGCATCGAGGAGAACCCTGCCAACAAGCAGCGGTTCCTCGACTTCGACTCCGGCGAGTTCCTCAAAGTCATGCTGCGCTGGCTCAACGCGTTCGTGTCCAAGCCCGGACAGACCATCCCGGGCGTCGAGGACGAGATGTTCGACCGGATCACGGTCCCCACGTTGATCATTCGTGGTGGCGAGAACGACATGGATCACCCGAAGCGAACCTCGTTGGAGGTCAGCTGCCTGATCAAGGGGTCCAAGCTGATCGACCCACCCTGGCCGGAGGACGCGTGGGAGCGGGCGTCCGAAGAGCGCGCGGCGGGCAGAGTGAAGCATTTCAACATGTTCGACACCTGGGTACAGGCCGCACCCGCGATCCTCGAATTCCTGGGCTCGTGATGTGTTCACACGGTGCGGATGTGAACCTCACAGTTGAGCGACGCCTCGAGCGCCGTGTGAATCCGGCTTTCCGGCACCCGGCCCAGATCGCTCTCGCGCAGGGTCACGCAGACGATGTCGTAGCCGTCGTCTCCCGGCGTCCGGCGGATTTCGCCGGTGAGCCCGAATGCGGACAGTACGCCGTGCGCGTCGTCGTCGGTTCCCCTGCTGATGTACGTGACCACTCCGGCCACCGCGCCGGAACCAAAGGCTTTGCGGCACATCTCGACTCCACGACGCTTCATCTCGTCGACATCGTCGCTGGCGATGAGCAGCTCGACCTCGCGGCGGCTGACCGGCATGGCGGTCAGGTCGCTCGCCACGACCTCCGCGCCGGTCTCGTGGGCGAGCCCGAGGAGTGCCGTCATGCCGTCGCGTAGCTGTGCAACCGTGAGCCGACCCGAGGGGTCGACGTTGACGCGCACGACTGCGGTTCTCATGTGCGCAAGACTAACTGCGACATTGGAGAGTTCGTGATGGAAACCAGCGCCGCGCCTGCGCTCCGGATCGCCACCTGGCCCGGCTGTCCCTCGCGGCTGCTGGGCCATCGGCCCGGCCACGCCCGAGAGAACTATACGGACTACCAGGAACTCGGCGGCTACCGTGACCTCAGCGATCCCGATGAGCTGCTCGCCGAGGTCGAAGCCAGTGGGCTACAGGGCCGCGGCGGCGCGGCCTTCCCGCTCGCGGTGAAGCTGCGCGCGGTGCGCGACAATGCGCGCTTGACGGGGCGCTTGCAGAGGGGCGCCGCCGTCGTCGCGAACGGCGAAGAGGGCGAGCCGGCGTCGGTCAAGGACCGCTGGTTGCTGCGGAACCGGCCACACCTGGTGCTCGACGGGCTGCGCCTGGCCGCGGCGATGGTGGCGGCGGACCGCGCCTATGTCTACCTGTCCGACCCGGAATCCGCACGCAGCGTGGAGGCCGCTCTGGCCGAACGCCCGTTCCGCGGCATCGCCATCGAGGTGTGCAACGTCGATCCGGGATACATCGCGGGCGAGGAAACGGCGGTGACCCGTGCGATCAACGGAGGCCCGGTCAAGCCGACCGACAAGCCGCCGCGTCCCTTTCAGAAGGGCGTCGGCGGACGGCCCACGCTGGTGAGCAACGTGGAGACACTCGCCAACCTGCCTTACCTGCAGCAGCACGGCGCGGCGGCGTTCCGCTCGCAGGGCACCGCACTGTCGCCCGGGACCTTCCTGGCCACGCTCACCGGCGCCGGGCCAGCCGCCCGGCCTCTACGAGGTCCCGCATGGCCTTTCGTTCAAGGAACTCCTTGCCCTGCACGGGGTTTCGCCCGAGCGCGTGACAGGCGCCCTGCTGGGCGGGTATTTCGCCGGACTGCTCAACCGCGGCGTGCTGGACGCCACGCTGGACCACGAGACGATGCGGGGTCTGGGCAGCGGCCTGGGCTGCGGTGCGATCGCGGTGCTCACCGACGACTGCCCGGTCGCGGTCGCCGCGTCCGTGCTGGCCTACTTCGACAGGGAGAACGCAGGGCAGTGCGGATCCTGCTTCAACGGCACCGCGGCGATGGCGGCGGTCGCCGGCGCGCTCCGCGACGGCGTCGCCGGTTCCGAGGATCTCGGCCGGCTCCGCCGCTGGTCGGTGGAGTTGCGCGGCCGGGGTGCTTGCGCCACGCTCGACGCCGCGACCAATGTGGCGAGGACCCTGCTCGACCAATTCCCGGATGAGGTGGCGCGCCACCTCGACGGCGCCTGTGCCGCGTGTCGTGACAATGCGTTTCACGCCCACCGGCCCTACGAGGTGGAGGCGGTGAGCTACGCGTGAACCACAGCATGAAGATTCGCCTCGACCGCACGCTCTGCGACGGCTTCGGCATCTGCGCCAAACACGCGCCCGCGTACTTCTCCCTCGATGACTGGGGATACGCGTGCGTCATCGGGGACGGCACGGTCGCCGAAGCGGACCGCGACGCAGTCATGCGGGCGCTGATGGACTGCCCGGTGCACGCGATCATGGAGATGGACGAACGTCGGCCCGACGACGTGCAGCCCGGCGCACCCATCGACGAGGATCCCGCCGCGCACCTGAAAACCGAGGAAAACGAAGCCGAATGGGGCTTCACGCGGTGACGGGACGCCCCGCGCCGCAGGTCACCCAGGAGACCGAATTCTTCTGGACCTCAGGGGAAGACGGGGCGTTGCGGCTGCAGGAATGCCGGGGCTGCAAATCGCTGATCCATCCGCCGGCGCCGGTATGCCGGTACTGCCGCTCGCGCGACATGGGCGTGCGCGCCGTCTCCGGCAAGGCCACCCTGGCCGGATTCACCGTCAATCACCGGTTCAGCCTTCCCGGAATGCCCGCGCCGTACGTGGTCGCCCAAGTTGCGATCGCCGAGGATCCCCGGGTCCGGCTCACCACCAACATCGTCGACTGCGATCCCGAACGGCTCGAACTCGGCCAGCAGGTCGAGGTGGTCTTCGAGCGGGCGGAGGATGTGTGGCTGCCCTTGTTTCGGCCGGTTCCAGATGCGGAGCCCGGTCCGTTGCCCGATGACGAAATCCCACCGGAGCGTTTCGGCGAGTACGTGCGGCCCATGCTGACCGCCGAGAAGTTCGAAGACAAGGTTGCGCTCACCGGCATCGGCATGTCGCCGATCGGACGCCGGCAGATGGTCCCGCCGCTGTCGCTGACGGTGCAGGCCTGTGAGGCGGCGATCGCCGATGCCGGGCTGACTTTCGGCGACATCGACGGCTTGTCGACGTATCCCGGTGGCGGCAATTTGGGCGGCTTCGGCGAGGGCGGGGTCACCGCGCTGGAGGCGGCGCTGGGGATCCGCCCGACATGGCACAACGGTGGCATCGAAACCTTCGGTCCGGGCGGATCGGTGATCGCCGCGATGCTCGCCGTGGCCACCGGATTGGCCCGCCACGTGCTGTGCTTCCGGACGCTGTGGGAAGCCACCCACAACGAGCTGATGAAGCAGGGCAAGATCGTAGGTTCGATGGGGCGGCCCGCCGGTTGGATGTTCCCATTCGGTGCGACATCCGCGGCGCACACGCTGGCGATGAACGCGCAGCGGCACTTTCACCGCTACGGCACCACAAAAGAGACCCTGGGCTGGATCGCTTTGAACCAGCGCGCCAACGCGGCGATCAACCCGACCGCCGTCTACCGCTCGCCGATGACGATGGACGACTACCTCAACGCACGGCCCATCACCACGCCATTCGGACTGTACGACTGCGATGTGCCGTGCGACGGCGCCATCGCGGTGATCGTGTCGGCCATCGACGCCGCACGCGACCTGGCCAAGGCGCCCGTTCTCGTCGAGGCCGTCGGCACCCAGATCGTCGAACGCATCGACTGGGATCAGAGCACCTTGACCCACGAGCCGCAGGTGCTCGGACAAGCCGCGCACGTGTGGACGCGCACCTCGCTTCGACCCGCTGATGTCGACGTCGCCGAACTCTACGATGGGTTCACGATGAACTGCCTGTCGTGGATCGAGGCACTGGGCTTCTGCGAAATCGGCGGGGCGAAGGACTTTTTGGATGGCGGCAAGAACATCGCCCGCGACGGCTTGCTGCCGCTCAACACCCACGGCGGTCAGCTCTCGCACGGTCGCACGCACGGCATGGGCCTGCTGCACGAGGCCGTCACCCAGCTGCGCGGCGAGGCCGGCAACCGCCAGGTCGCCGACGCCCGTGTCGGCGTGGTCAGCAGCGGTGGCCTGACCCCCAGCGGGGTGCTCCTGCTTCGGTCCGACGCATGACCGCCGGCTCGCCCGCGGTCCGCCCCAGGCTGGTGATCGTCGACGGCGTACCCATGTCGGCGCTGGTTGCCGAGGCAGAAAATCCCAAGGCCGTCATCGTGGCGGTGCACGGCGGAGGCACCACCGCAATCTATTTCGACTGCCCGGGCCACCCGTCGCTGTCGCTGCTCCGGGCCGGCGCCACCGCGGGATTCACCGTGGTGGCGCTCGACCGGCCCGGCTACGGCAGCTCCGCCCCCTATCCGGAGGCGATGGCGCGGCCCGAACAGCGTGTCGATCTTGCCTATGGCGCTGTGGATCGCATTCTCGGGGAACGGCCGCGCGGCGCCGGGTTGTTCCTCATGGGGCATTCGGGCGGGTGTGAACTCGTGATGCGGATGGGCGCCGACGAGCGCGGCGGCGCCCTGCTGGGCATCGAGCTTGCGGGTACCGGTCGCCATTACCACCCCGCGGCCCGAGAGATCCTGAAAGTCGCTACGCGAGAACGACGTCCGGCTGGGCTGCGCGAGCTGCTCTGGCACCCCGAGGAGCTGTATCCGCCCGAGGTGCTCACCGGAGCCACCGTGTCTCCGACGGCGCCGGCCTACGAGGACCAGATGGTGTCGAACTGGGCCCGGCAGGACTTTCCGGCGCTTGCCCCCGCCGTGCGTGTGCCCGTGCATTTCAGCATCGCCGAGCACGAAAAGGTCTGGCAAAACGACGATTCGGCGATGTCAGAAATTGCGGCCCTGTTCACCGGGTCGCCCGGAATCACCGTTTACCGGCAACCCGGCGCCGGACACAACCTCAGCCTCGGGCACACCGCCGCGGACTACCACGCGAAGGTGCTTTCGTTCGTCGACGAATGCGTGGCCACCGCCGCGCCGAGCACCGGAACGGACCTGGAGGCCGGCTGATGCACGTCGGATTCATCGGGCTGGGCAGCCAGGGTGGGCCCATGGCGCGGCGGATCGTCGACGCCGGCTACCCGACGACGTTGTGGGCGCGCAGACCCGCGACGCTGGAGCCGTTCGCCGACACCGCGGCCGAGGTCGCCGAGTCACCGGCGGAACTGGGCGCGGCCAGCGATCTGGTGTGCCTGTGCGTGGTCGCCGACGCCGACGTCGAGGAGATGACCTGTGGTGAGCACGGCCTGCTGGCCGCGATGAGACCTGGCAGCGTCATCGCAATCCATAGCACTGTGCACCCTGACACCTGCCGGGAGCTGGCGAAGAAGGCTGACGCCCAGGGTGTCTCGATCATCGACGCGCCCGTGAGCGGTGGCGGGCCGGCGGCGGCCGACGGTCGCCTGCTGGTGATGGCGGGCGGTGACGCGGAGGTGGTCGAGAGGTGCCGGCCGGTCTTCGAAACGTATGCCGATCCCATCGTTCACCTGGGCGAGCTGGGCTCCGGGCAGACGACCAAGCTGCTCAACAACCTGCTTTTCACCGCCAATCTCGGCGTCGCCGCCGCCACCCTCTCGTTGGCCGGCGCGATGGGCGTCGATCCCGACCGTCTCACCGAGGTCGACTCCCGCAGTAGCGGCAAACAGCTTCGCGCTCAACGCGCTTTGCGGTATCGGCGGCCTGGACCGACTTGCCGGGGTGGCGGGCGGACTTCTGCAGAAAGACGTTCGCCTCATCGTCGACCTCGCCGACCGGGCCGGGGTCAGCGCCGGCGCGGTGCTCGATGCGGCCGACGCGACGCTGGCCCTGATGGGCCATCCCCGGTGATGGCCCGGTGAGGATCGGGTTTGTCGGCGCGGGCCGGATGGGGCGCCCGATGGTGGCCCGCCTGGTGGCGGCCGGGCACGACGTCCGGCTGCTTGGCCGGACCGCCGAGAAGCGCGCGGATTTGGAGCAACTGGGCGCACAGTCCGGTGAACGATGCCAGCCGAGGCCGCGAGCAGGCCGACGTCGTGGTGGTCTGCGTGTTCGACCGACGAACAGGCGCGCGAGGTCTGCCTGGGCAGCGAGCTGCTGACCGCCCTTCCGGAGGCCTCGGCGGTGGTGGTGCACACCACGGTGAGCCCGACAACCATGGACGCGGTCGCCGCGCGCGCCGAAGGGGTCGACGTGATCGATGCGCCCGTCAGCGGAGGTCCGCACGACGTCTCGGCCGGCCGGCTGACCCTGTTCGTGGGCGGTACGGCGAAGCGGTGCGCGAGCGGGCCCGTGCTGCGTTGCTATGGCGATCCCGTTCTGCATGTCGGGCGAACGGTGCCGGCCAGAAGGTCAAGCTGGTGAACAACGCGCTGTTCGCGGGCCATGTCGGCTTGCTGGCGGAGGCCGTCCGGCTGGGCGAGCGGCTCGGCATCCGGAGCCGGATCTGTTGGCGGCGCTGTCCACGGCAGTGCCACCAGCCGGGTGCTGGACCTCGTGGCCGCACGGGGTTCCGTCTCCTCGTTCACGAGGCGACCGGCGGCTTCGTCGACAAGGACGTGGCCGTCGTCCGTGGCGTCGCGGCGGAGCTGGGCGGCGATCTCGGCGTGCTGGACCAATTCCTGCGCGCCACCGACGCATCGGGCCGGGCCTGACGTGACCGCGTTTTGGTTCTTTCCGGTTGGTCGCGAAGCCGCTACCGTTAGCGTTACAGTTGGCGAGTCCGCTGTAATGTTGTCAGCTCGCCCTCGGCGCTGAGGAGGATTCAGTGACCAAACCGAAGCTCGTCTTCGATCCGTTCTCGGAGGAATACTTCAACAACCCCTTCGACATCTACCGACGGATGCGCGAGGAAGCGCCGCTGTATTACGACGAGAAAGAGGACTTCTACGCGCTGACCCGCCACGAGGACGTGGCCGACGCGTTCAAGGATTTCGAGACCTACTCCTCGGCGCGTGGTTGCGACCTGGCGATGGTCCGCCGGGGCGTTTCCCCCGAGCAGAAGTCGATCATCTTCATGGACCCGCCCGAACACCGCCACATGCGCAGCCTGCTCAACAAGGCGTTCACCCCGAGGGCCGTTCAGTCACAGCGGGAAACGGTCATCGAAGTCATCGACAAATATCTGAGCGCCGCGGATCCCGACCGCTTCGATGTGGTGCAGGACTTTTCCGGCCCCTTCCCGGTGGAGGTGATCACCCGGATGGCCGGGGTGCCCGAGGAGTACCGGCAGCAGGTGCGGCACTGGATCGACGCCAGCCTGCACCGCGAGCCGGGACAGATCGAGATCAACGAGGCCGGGATGCAGGCCAACATCGAGACCGCGATGTACTACTTCGGCCTGGTGCAGCAGCGGCGGGAGAACCCGCAGGACGACATGATCAGCAGGCTCATCGCCGCCGAGATCCCCGGCGAAGGCGGGCAGCTTCGCAAGCTCGACGATATCGAGATCTGCGGCTTCGCAACCCTTTTGGGTGGCGCCGGTGCCGAGACGGTCACCAAGCTGCTCGGCAACGCGGCGGTGATCTTCGCCCGCAATCCCGACCAGTGGCAAAAGCTGCTCGACGACCGCGGCAAGATCCCCGGGGCGGTCGAAGAGCTCCTGCGCTACGAGGGCCCGGTTCAGTACAACGTCCGCTACACCCTGAAAGAGGCGCACGTCAGCGGCGGGGTGATCCCTGCGGGCAAGCCGGTGTTCCTGATCGGCGCCTCGGCAAACCGCGACCCGGAAGCCTTCACCGACGCCGACACCTTCGACATCGAGCGAGACCAGACCGAGGCGCAGCACCTCGGGCTCGGCTACGGGATCCACAGTTGCCTGGGCGCCGCGTTGGCGCGCATGGAAAGCGCCATCGCGTTGGACCGGCTACTGGACTTCATGCCTCGCTACGAGTTGGACTGGGATGGCCTGCAGCGAGTCCACATGCAAAACGTGGCAGGCTGGCAGACGGTACCCGTCAAAGTGCTCCGGTAGGGGGTTGCGATGAGAATCGAAGTCGACTGGGATCTGTGCGAAAGCAACGCGGTGTGCATGGGCATTCTCCCGGACGTCTTTCAGGTGGGCGACGACGACATGCTGACCGTCTTGAAGCCGGAAGTCACGCCGGAGAACGAGGCGCTGGTGCGCGAAGCGGTGCGGCAATGCCCCCGGCAGGCGATTTCGATCGTCGACTAGCGATCAGCCAATCGCCGTAGGCGTTCAGAATCCGGAGATGATGACCGCGTTGCAGTCGGCCGCCGCCTGCCGCAGTTTCGCTGCCTTCTGGTAGGCCTCCGACTCGTACCACGCGCGGGCCGCGTCCACCGATTCGAATTCCAGCACGACGGTCTGGTCGCCGTGCCACGTGCCCTCGATGACCTTGGGTGCGGTGTCCACCGCGAGGATGGTGGCGCCACCCATCGCCGCTCCCGCGGCCTTGCCGTAGGCCTTCATGCCCTCCGGATCTTTGATGGCCTCGGTGAGGATGACATACCCCTTCGCCACGACGAATCTCCTTAGTTAGATCAGGTCTCGCTGATGGCCTGCTCGGGACAGCATTGGATGGCCTCCCGAGTGGCCGCTTCGAATTCCGTTGGCACGTCGGTCGCGATCGCCTCCGCATAACCGTCGTCGGTCAGGCTGAACACTTCCGGGCACAGCGTCGTGCACACGCCATGACCGCGGCAGCGCTGGTCGTCGACCGTCACCTTCATGCCGGCGTGAACTCCAGGTGCAGCTCGGTCAGGCCACGCAGGATGTAGGTCGGAACGTATTGGTAGCGGCGGTCGTTCGCCGGTCCATGGACGCGTTCGTCGATCCTGATGTCCGATGTCCGGTCGAGGAGCCGCTCGATCGCGACGCGGGTTTCGGCGCGCGCCAGCGGTGCGCCGGGGCAGCTGTGGATGCCTCGCCCGAACGAGATGTGCTGGCGGGCGTTCTTACGGGCCGGGTCGAACGTTGCGGGGTCGTCGAACCGGCGCGGGTCACGGTTGGCGGCCGCCTGCACGATCATCGCCGTGGTGCCCGCGGGCAGGTCGACCCCGCCGACGTTGACGGGCACCCGGTTCATCCGGAAGTCACCCTTGACCGGGCTCTCGATGCGCAGCGCCTCTTCGATGAAGTTGGGAAGCAGGCTGCGGTCCTTGCGCAACTGCGCCTGGATGTCGGGGCGTTCGCCGATGATCTGCAACGCGGCACCCAGCAGTCGCACCGTGGTCTCCTGGCCGGCCGAGAAGACGTTGCTGGCGACGCGGGCGACGTCTTCGACGTCGGGAACAGAGCCGTCGGGGAACGTCGCGGTGGCCAGCCCGGTCAGGACGTCGTCGCGCGGCGCGCGGCGGCGGTCGGCGACGTAGTCGGAGAACAGACCGTAGAGGAACTCCAGCGGGCTGTGCGCCAGCGACTCCTTACCGGTGCCACCGACGCCGCCGCCCGCGTGCCGGCGGATGCCTTTGACGAACTTGTCGCGGTCTTCCATGGGCACGCCGAGCAGGTCGGCGATGACCAGCAGCGTGAAAGGACTCGCGAAGCCTTTGATGAAGTCACCTTCCCCGGGCGCCAGGAACGTGTCTAGCGTCTGGTCGGCGAGCACCCACATGGCGTCCTCGTTCTCCTTGAGGCGCTTCGGGGTGATCAGCCGCATCAGCAGGGCCCGGTGATTGGTGTGCGTCGGCGGATCCAGGGTCGGCAGCTGATCGCTGAACGGCAGCTCATCGCGGTGTTCCTCGATGAGGTCGGTGATGTCACTGTCCCCCAGGCCCTCGAGGCTTACCGGAAAGCCGGGAAACGGCCCGGTCACCGAGATGCACGAGGACCACGTCTCGGCGTCATTGAGCACCGCACACGCCTCGTCCCAACCGGTGATCATGGTGACGTTGTGATGGCGTTCCCGGGTGACGGGGCACTGCTGACGCAGCGACTCGTAGTAGGGGTACGGGTCGTCGACGAGCTCGCTGCCGCGGAAGAAGTCCACCTCGGAGAATTCGTTCGCCATCTCCTGCTCCTCGAATCTCGGCGAGCGAGAACGTGCCTCTCGCAGATGAGCATTACATTTCCACACGGCCCGTTGCGTCGTCAACGTCAGCCCGAATGGGGGCGCGCCGGCGCGGCCGCGGTCGGTCCCGTCAGCCGGCGGGAACCAGGTCAGCGGCGACCGACGGGCAGGCCAGGATCCCGCTGCGGAAGGTCTCGACGCCGCCGATCGAGCCGTGCGGAGCGCCCGCGCTGTTCAAGGCGGCGGCCAGCGCCCGGCCCTTGAATATCCGCGCGGCCATGCTGAGCCGATGCTCCACCAGGCCAACGCTGCCGTCCAGCTCGGCGGGCCAGTCCTCGCCCCATAACGCGACCTCGGTGACGCCCTGGTCGAGGGCCTGCAACACGCCCTGCCGCACGCGGGCGTCACACCCGAGCAAGTCCGCGGCCGCCGCGAGGGCCTGCGGCCTCGGGCGTGTCCCCGCCAACGCCAAGGCCTCTTCGAGGTCGAGAACCCGGGCCCCGAGGATCTGCAAGGGCCGGCAGTCGGAGGGATCGGCGAGGAGCACGGTGACGTCCCATCCGGCCATCGCCCGGTCGAAAAGCCATCCGCCGGCGAACTTCACGACGTCGACGACGCCGGCGGCGACCACGTGCAGGCGGTACCTCATGTCGTCTTCTCCGTCTTGGGCGGCGCGAAGTCCCGGGCCAGTGTCTCCGCGTACTGCTTGAACACGTCGGTCAGCGGTATCGAAGGGTCGAGCAGCCATGTGGTTTCCATTCCGTGGACGAAGGCGAGGATTTCAAGTGCCTTGACGGCGGGGTCGACGTCGGTGCGGTACCGGCCATCCGCCTGACCGCGACGAATCAGGTCGGCGACGATATCGGTCGCGGCGCGGTGTCTGGCCAGCATGCGGTCGTGTAACGGCGCGTCGGGCAGGATGTTTTCGGCCAGCAGGACGGTGAACGTGCCCATGAGCTCGGGCGCCCTGGCGAAACGATCGGCGACCTGGGCGATCTGGGCGACGAGATCACCGCTGCGATCGGCGTGCATGTCGTCATCGAGGTCGCGGGCGTCGAGCACCGCGTGCAGCAGCTGTTCCTTGGATTCGAAGTGATGCAGTAGCCCGGCGGGCGTGACCCCGGCCTCGCCGGCGATCTGGGCGAGCGTGGTGTTGCGCCAGCCGTTGCGCGCGAGCAGGCGCTGCGCGACCTCGAGAATCCGCTGTTTGCGGTCTTCCCCCTTGGCGAGCAGGGTGTCGTATCGCCGCGTGTCCGACACCAGACTCCTTCGCACTGATCGCGTGGAACCAACCTAGTGAACACACAGTAGGTTGGTTTGCCCGCTGTGACAAGGGTCTCAGCGTGGGCCTTTTTGCCGCGGGGCCTACCCCACCAGTTCGACCAGGGTCGCGTTGGCGGTGCCGCCGCCCTCGCACATGGTCTGCAGTCCGTACCGGATGCCGTTGTCGCGCATGTGATGCACCATGCGGGTCATCAGCACGGCACCGGAAGCGCCCAGGGGATGGCCCAGAGCGATGGCACCACCCAGGGGATTCAGGCGACGCTCGTCCGCCCCGGTTTCGGCCAGCCACGCCAGCGGGACCGGCGCAAAGGCCTCGTTCACCTCGAAGACCCCGACCTCGGACAGCCCCACGCCCGCCTTGTTCAGCACCTTCCCGGTGGCGGGGATGGGCCCGGTGAGCATGAGGACCGGGTCCGCGCCCGTCACCGCCCCCGCCTGGTAGCGCACGATCGGGGTCAACCCGAGCGAGACCGCGATCTCCGATGTCGTGACCAGCAGCGCGGCCGCGCCGTCGGAGATCTGCGACGAGTTGCCGGCGTGGATCACGCCGTCCTCGGCGAACGCGGGCTTGAGCGCGGCGAGCTTCTCGACGCTGGAGCCGCGCCGCACGCCCTCGTCGGCGCTCACGATGGCTTTCTGGCTTTCCTGGCTGCCGTCCCCGGTGAAGACGGGAACGATCTGCTCGGTGAAGGCGCCGCCGTCCTGGGCGGCGGCGGCCCGCTCGTGCGACGCGACGGAGTATTCGTCCAGCCGGCGGCGGGAGAAGCCCCACTTCTTGGCGATCATCTCCGCGGACAACCCCTGATTGAACGAGAAATCGTCATAACGGGCAAGGACTTTCGGGCCGTAGGGCATGCCGCTCGCCCGCGCCGCACCGAGCGGAACCCGGCTCATCACCTCCACGCCGCCGGCCACGACGACGTCCTGCTGGCCCGACATGACCGCCTGCGCCGCGAAGTCGAGCGCCTGCTGGCTGGAGCCGCACGCCCGGTTGACCGTGGTCCCGGGGATGCTTTCCGGCCAGCCGGCGGCCAGCACCGCGTAGCGCCCGATGTTGCTGGACTGATCGCCGACCTGCGACACGCATCCCCAGATGACGTCGTCGACGATCTCCGGACCCAGCCCCGTCCGTTCCAGCAGCTCGTTGAGGACGATCGCGGACAGGTCGGCGGGGTGCACGCCCGAAAGCCCGCCGTTTCGCTTCCCGACCGCAGTCCGAACCGCCTCGACGATGACTGTCTCACGCATGCTTGTTCCCCATCGTCGAACGTGCACTCAGCGTCAAAAAATTACCAAAACGTCGCAGTGCGTACACGCTCGGTGCGGTGCGACGTCCCGGCGACTCAATAGCTCCGCGGCAGCTTCAAGACGTTGGACCCCAGGAAGTTCAGAATCATCTCCTGGCTCACCGGCGCAATCTTCATCAGCCGGGCCTCGCGGAAGTAGCGGGCGATGTGGTACTCCTCCGCGTAGCCCATGCCGCCGTGGGTCTGCAGCGCCCGGTCCGCGGCGGTGAAGCCGGCGTCGGCGCACAGATACTTCGCGGTATTGGCCTCGCGGCCACAGGGTTTGCCGTTGTCGTACAACCAGGTGGCCTTGCGCAGCATCAGTTCGGCGGCATCGAGGCGTGCCAGCGAGTCGGCGAGCGGGAACTGCAGGCCCTGGTTCATGCCTATTGGCCGGCCGAAGACCTCACGCTCATTGCCGTACTTCACCGCCTTGTCCAGTGCCACCCGTCCGATGCCGAGTGCCTCGGCCGCAATCAACATCCGCTCCGGGTTCAGCCCATCCAGGATGTACTTAAATCCCTTGCCTTCCTCACCAACTCGGTCCTCGACCGGCACCTCGAGGTTGTCGATGAACAACTCGTTGGAGCTCACGGCGTTGCGGCCCATCTTGCGGATGGGGCGGATGTCGACCCGGCTGCGGTCCAGATCGGTGAGGAACAGCGTCATCCCGTCGGTCTTCTTGGTGACCTCGTCGTACGACTGGGTGCGGGTGAGCAGCAGGATCTTGTCGGACTCCATCGCTTTGGAGATCCAGACCTTGCGGCCGTTGACGATGTAGCGATCCCCGTCGCGTTTGGCGAAGGTGGTGATGCGCGACGTGTCCAGGCCCGCGCCGGGTTCGGTCACCCCGAAGCAGACGTGCACCTCTCCGGTCGCGACACTGGGCAGCGTGCGGGCCTTGAGCTCGTCGGAGCCGTGCACCACCACCGGTTGCATACCGAAGATCGACAGGTGGATGGAGCTGGCGGCGTTCATGGCGCCGCCGGACTTGGCGACCTCCTCGAGCAGGATTGTGGCTTCGGTGATTCCGAGGCCGTGGCCGCCGTATTCGGTGGGAATCGTCATGCCCAGCCAGCCGCCGTCGGCGATCGCCCGGTAGAACTCGGTCGGGAATTCGTGCGCCTGGTCTTTTTCCATCCAGTAGTTGTCGTCGAACTTCCGCGCCAACTCTGCGACTGAACGCCGGATGAGTTCCTGGTCCTCGGTCAGTTCGAAGTTCATCCCAGCGCCGGACAATGCGTTCTCCTTTCACACCGCGAGCAGACGCGCAAGCCCCCGACACGCCGGAGATTTGGGTGCTTTCGCGTCTGCTCGCCGGGTGCCGGCCCGACCGGCGACGCGTATTTCAGTCCTTGTTGCCGGTGAGCGCTTTGGCGTTGGCGGTGAAGTCTGCGACGGACGAGCCCGCCCTGGTCTCTCGGTGGTGGCTGAGCGCCCTGATGGAAACGTCGTGGCCCTCGGCGGCCTTGCGCAGCGCGCCGACCGTCGCCTGCTCCCGCGGCACGTGGGTGAAGGGGTCGAACGAGTACCAGCGCATCGCGTTCTCGTGCGTGATCTTGTTGATCTCGTCGTCGGGCACGTTGTTCAGGCTCAGGACATCCCAAAGCTCCTCGGGGGCGCCCGGCCACATCGAGTCGCTGTGCGGGTAGTCGGCCTCCCACGCGATGTTGTCGATGCCGATGTCGTTGCGCAGTTTGACCCCGGTCTTGTCGCTGATGAAACAGGTCAGGAAGTGCTCGCGGAAGATCTCGCTGGGCAGCTTGCCGCCGAAGTTCTGGTGGGTCCACGTCGAGTGCATCTCATAGGTGCGGTCGGCTCGCTCCAGGAAGTACGGGATCCACCCGGTGCCGCCCTCGGAGAGCGCGACCTTGAGGTCGGGGTAGTCCTTGATCGGCTTCGACCACAGCAGGTCGGCGGCGGCCTGCACGATGTTCATCGGCTGCAGCGTGATCATCACGTCCATGGGCGCGTCGGGGGCGGTGATCGCCAGCCTGCCCGACGACCCGATGTGCACGTTCATCACGGTGTTGGTGTCGCACAACGCCTTCCACAGCGGCGTCCAGTAATCGTCATGGAAGCTCGGGTAGCCCATCGCGGCCGGGTTCTCGGTGAAGGTCAGCGCGTGCACGCCCTTCTTCGAGACACGCCGGACCTCCGCGGCGCACGCCTCGGCGTCCCAGATCACCGGCAGGGCCATCGGGATGAACCGCGCCGGGTACGCCCCGCACCATTCGTCGATGTGCCAGTCGTTGTAGGCCTGCACCAGGGCCACCGAGAACTCGTGATCCTCGGTCGCAAACAGGCGCCCGGCGAAGCCGGGAAACGACGGGAAGCAGATCGAGGCCAGGATGCCCCCGGCGTTCATGTCCTTGATGCGCTCGTCGACGTTGTAGCAACCCGGCCGGATCTCGTCGAGGCCCTGCGGCTCGAGCCCGTATTCCTCCTTGGGCCGGCCGGCGACCGCGTTCAGCGCCACGTTGGGGATGACGGTGTCGCGGAACTTCCACATGTCCGAGCCATCGGGGTTGTGCACCAGCCGGGGAGCGTCGTCCAGGAATTTCTGCGGCAGATGGTTCCTGAACATGTCCGGCGGCTCGACGGTGTGGTCGTCGACGCTGATCAAGATCATGTCGTCTTTGTTCATGGCCATTGCCTCTCCATCCAATCCGCGGAATCCCTCGAATTCGTCTGCCCTCACACAGCCTACGAACAGCCGCGCAGCCGGATCACTAGTTGAAAACTATCTTCTCGCGAAGTGAGAATCAACATCCAGCGGTCGTCGCCGCCGCCCGCCGAGACCGACGGGCGAGGACGATCACCCTCCCTCAGTGGGCCGACGCGGAACTGGAAAGTCCAGTACGCGGAGCCAGTGGACGCCAATCCTGCGCCGCTTTCGGATCGCGGCCCCACCGTCGGCGGCGCCGGTCGGGAACGGATGCGCACACGCGGCTGGCAGGCGTATGGGCATTGACCAGTCGAGCGAATCGTGCAAATCTATTGGTTAGAAATGAGAATATCATTCTCTTTCGACGAGAGTCGTCGAGAGCAGGCCGAAAGGAGACCGGGGATGCGCGTCCAGCCGCTGCCCGCGGATCAGTGGGACGAGGCTGCCGAGCAGTCACTGTCCGGCATGCTGCCCCCGGAGCGGCGCAACCCCAAAGGTGCCGGCAACTTGATGTCGACCCTGGTGCGTCACCCGAAATTGGCTCACGCATTCCTGCGGTTCGGGGCGTACCTACTGTTCGGCTCGACGTTGCCCCCGCGGGTCCGGGAGGCGGCGATCCTGCGGGTGGCCCATCGGCGCCACTGCGCCTACGAGTGGGCGCACCACGTGAAAATGGCCAAGGAAGCGGGACTCTCCGAAGCCGAAATCGCCGCTACTCGAAGCGGCGACGCCGCCGACGACTTCGACCGGCTCATTTTGACCGCCGTCGACGAACTCGAAGAGAACTCGAATCTCACCGACCGCACCTGGAGCGGTCTGTGCGAACACCTCGACGAACGCCAGCGCATGGACCTGATCTTCACGATCGGCGGCTACGCCGCTTTGGCGATGGCCATCAACACTCTCGGCATCGAAGTCGACTGACAAGAAGGAGGGGTAAGAACCTTGGCCCACTTCCCGAAGCCAGCTGCCGGTAGCTGGACACAAAACTACCCCGAGCTGGGCACCGCACCGGTCGATTACACCGATTCCATCGACCCGGCATTCTTCGAGGCCGAGCGCGAGGCGATCTTCAAGAAGACCTGGCTCAACGTCGGTCGGGTCGAGCGGCTGCCGCGCACCGGCAGTTACTTCACCAAGGAGCTGCCCTCGGCGGGCAAGGGCATGTCGGTGATCGTCGTCAAGACCAAGGAAGGGGCGGTCAAGGCGTACCACAACGTCTGCCGCCACCGCGGAAACAAGTTGGTGTGGAACGATTTTCCGCACGAGGAGACCGCCGGCACCTGCCGGCAGTTCACCTGCAAGTACCACGCGTGGCGCTACAGCCTCGACGGCGACCTCACCTTCGTCCAGCAGGAGGATGAGTTCTTCGACATCGACAAGAGCCGGTACGGCCTGGTGCCCGTCCGCTGCGAAGTGTGGGAAGGCTTCATCTTCATCAACTTCGACAACAACGCGGCGCCGCTCACCGACTACCTCGGACCGCTGGCCAAGAGCATCGAGGGCTACCCGTTCGGCGAGATGACGGAGACCTACTCCTACCGGGCCGAGGTCGGCAGCAACTGGAAGCTGTTCATCGACGCGTTCGTCGAGTTCTACCACGCGCCGATCCTGCACCAGGGGCAGTACACCAAGGAAGAAGCCGCCAAGATCCAGAAGTACGGCTATGAGGCGCTGCACTACGAACTGGCCGGCCCGCACAGCCTGCAGTCGACCTGGGGCGGTCAGGCGCCGCCCCCGGACATGTCCATGGTCAAGCCGTTGGACCAGGTGTTGCGCAGCGGTTTGTTCGGTCCGTGGGACAAGCCCGAAATCATCGAGAACCTCGAGTTGCCCCCGGGTGTCAACGTGAAGCGGGTGCCGCAGTGGGGCATCGACTCGTGGCTCTTCTACCCGAACTTCATGCTGCTGATCTGGGAGCCCGGCTGGTTCCTGACCTACCACTACTGGCCGACCGCCGTCGACAAGCACATCTTCGAGTGCACGCTGTATTTCGTTCCGCCGCGCAACGCGCGCGAACGCCTGGCCCAGGAGCTGGCGGCCGTGACCTTCAAGGAGTACGCGCTGCAGGACGCCAACACGCTGGAGGCGACCCAGACCATGATCGGCACCAAGGTCGTCAGCAACTTCCTGTTGTGCGATCAGGAAGTCCTGATACGTCATCTACACAAGACCACCGGTGACTATGTGGCCAATTGGGCGAAGGAGTACCAGAACGATGGCGTTACCGTCTGAATTCGCCGACCTGGAGCCGTATTTGGACTGGGATCTGGCCACCGAGCCCGAGCGCTACGCCAAGCGGCTGGCCTCGACCATGTCCGAGATGCAGGCGTTCTATGACGTCGCGTTCCCCCGGCTCGACGAGGTGATCGCCTACTGTGACAAATACCCGCTGGACGACCTGCCCGAGGACGCGAAGACGCTGATGCACATCATGCAGTCGCTGGTCATGGTGTCGTTCCCGATCGAAGCCTGGAAGCAGCCCCGGGTGCCCGACAGCGGGGCGGCCTGGGTGGAACTGATCAGGGAGCCGGTGATTTAACAGGTGTTGACTCTCAAGGCCGCCGGACTGCTCGACGTTGACGCCGGTGAGATCGTGCGGCCCGGGGTCGTGCGGGTCGACGGCGACCGGATCCTCGGTGTCGGCGGCGAGGACAGCAGTGGTTCTCAAGGCGACCTGATCGATCTGGGCGACCGCATCCTGCTGCCCGGTCTGATGGACATGGAGGTCAACCTCCTGATGGGCGGGCGCGGTGAGAAGCCGGGCCTTTCCCAGGTCCAGGACGACCCGCCGACGCGGGTGTTGCGTGCGGTCGGAAATGCGCGCCGCACGCTGCGAGCGGGATTCACCACCGTGCGCAACCTCGGGTTGTTCGTCAAGACCGGGGGCTACCTGCTCGACGTCGCGCTGGGCAAGGCCATCGACGCGGGCTGGATCGACGGGCCCCGGATAGTCCCTGCCGGCCATGCCATTACGCCCACCGGCGGGCACCTGGACCCGACGATGTTCGCCGCGTTCGCCCCCCATGTGCTGGATCTGACGGTCGAGGAGGGCATCGCCAACGGCATAGACGAGATTCGCAAGGCGGTGCGTTACCAGATCAAGCACGGCGCCGAGCTGATCAAGGTGTGCTGCTCCGGCGGCGTGATGTCGCTGACGGGACCTCCTGGCGCGCAGCACTATTCGGACGAGGAATTGCGGGCGATCGTCGACGAGGCGCACCGGCGCGGGCTGCGCGTCGCCGCGCACACCCACGGCGCCGAGGCGGTCAGGCACGCCGTCGCCGCCGGCATCGACTGCATCGAGCACGGCTTCCTGATCGACGACGACGCGATCGCGGCGTTGGTCGAGCACGGCACCTTCTTGGTCAGCACTCGCCGATTGGCCGACGGCGACGCGATGGATGTCTCACATGCCCCGCCGGAACTGCAGGCCAAGGCGGCCGAAATGTTCCCGAAGGCGCGCACGTCGATACTGGCCGCATACGAGGCCGGCGTGAAGATCGCGGTGGGTACCGACGCGCCGGCGATACCGCACGGTCGCAACGCCGACGAGCTCGTCACGCTGGTCGATTGGGGCCTGCCGCCGCTGGCGGTGCTGCGCGCCGCCACGGTGACCGCGGCCGAGCTGATCAACGTCGGCGACCGCGGTCGGCTGGCACCGGGCCACCTCGCGGACATCATCGCGGTTCCGGGAAACCCGTTGGAAGACATCACGGTTACCCAACGAGTCAGCTTTGTGATGAAAGGCGGCAAGGTCTATGCCAACCAGAACTGATGACCTGGTCGAAATTCAGCAAATGCTGGCCCGCTACGCCGTGACCATCACTCAGGAAGACATCGATGGCCTGGTCGGCGTCTTCACGCCGGACGGGACCTACAGCGCCTTCGGGGAGACGTACAGCCTGGACAGGTTCCCGGAGCTGGTGGCCGCCGCGCCCAAGGGATTGTTTCTCACCGGGACCGCGCTCGTCGAGCTGGACGGCGATGCGGCCAGCGGCACCCAGCCCCTGTGCTTCATCGACCATGCCACACACGACATGCGGATCGGCTACTACCGTGACACGTACTCGCGCACGGCCGACGGGTGGCGGCTCAAGACGCGCGCCATGACGTTCATCCGCCGCAGCGGCGTGCACGACCACGGACGCCCACACGCCATTGGGCGTCCTCCCGGTGACGGTGCAGCCCGGGCGACGACTTAAGGAGCCGAACCATCGACGGCGCGGTGCAGGCCACGCAGTTCCGGGCCGAACTGCGTGCGTGGCTCGAGGAAAATGACCTGACGCCGGGGCCCGACCATTCGCTGCGGGGGCAGATGGAGCAATTCGCCCGGGTCAGCCGGGCGCTCTATGACGCCGACTGGATGCGCTACGGCTGGCCGAAAGAGGTCGGCGGATTGGGCGGTCCCGCGGTACTGCGCGCGATCGTGGGCGAGGAGGTGGTGGGCCGCCGCTTGGCCGAACCGGGCCCATACTCGATGCTCGAAGTGCTCGCCCCCACGATGATCGATTACGCGCCGGCGGGGCTCGCGGCCGAGATGGTGCCCCGGCTGCTGAGCGGCCGCGAGCAATGGTGCCAAGGCTTTTCGGAGCCGGGATCCGGAAGCGACCTGGCCTCGCTGACCACCCGCGCGGAGCCACGCGGGGATGACTGGGTCGTCAACGGACAGAAGGTGTGGACCAGCTTCGCGCAATTCTCGACGCGGTGCGTCCTGCTGACCCGGACGGGCGCGGGGCACGACGGCATCACCGCGTTCTTCGTCGACCTGGACAGCCCGGGCGTCACCGTCCGGCCGCTGCGCACGATGCACGGTGTCGACGAGTTCTGCGAGGTGTACTACGACGACGTGGTGATCCCGTCGAGCCGCATGCTCGGCAAGCCGGGAGACGGCTGGCGGCTGGCGATGGACCTGCTGCCCTACGAACGCTCGGCCTGCTTCTGGCAGCGGATCGCCTACTTGTATGCACGATTCGACGCGCTCATCGCCGAAGCCGTGGAGGTCGACGACTCCGCGCTTGGCGCAGCCTATCTGGCGCTTCACACGTTGCGCTGCCGATCCCGCGACACCCAGCACCGGTTGCGCGACGGGGCACGCCTGGGGCCGGACACGTCCATCGACAAGGTGTTGCTGGCGGCCGCCGAGCAGCGACTCTACGACACCGTGCGCGACCTGCTACCCGGGACGCTCGAGCTGGAGGACACGCCCTGGCGGTCGGAGTACCTCTATTCGCGCGCGGCGACCATCTACGGCGGCACCGCCGAGATCCAGCGCAACATCATCGCCCGTCGGCTGCTCGACCTCGGCAAGGAGTGACGGTGGAGTCCGCAAACAGCGCCGCGCCAGACGCCGAGTCCCTGCGCCTGCTGGCCGAATCGGTGCGAACGACGATGACCGGCCGCTCCGGTGCCGCGCTCGACGCTGCGCTGGGCGACCTCGGCTGGTTCGACATGCTGACCGAAATGCGCGACACGGCAGTCCCTTTGGTGTTCCGGCTGCTCGGCGAGACCGGCGCGCACGCCCCGATTCTCAACGACGTCATGCTCAGCGCCTCGGGAGGCGCTCACGGCGGCACTCTCACGATGCCCTTCGCCGGAGGGCGCTGGGTGGTGTGGGAGCGCGGCGACATTCCCGCTTCGGCGATCGACGCCGAGCTGCCGATACGCGAGGTGCCCGACGGCGAGCCGGCACCCCGGGAGGCGCTGGCGGCCGGGTGGCTGGCGCTGGGCTGGTGGTTGGTCGGGACCAGCCGGGCGATGCTGTCGCTGGCACGCCGGCACGCGCTGGACCGCGTCCAATTCGGCCGCCGCATCAGCTCTTTCCAGGCGGTCCGGCATCGGTTGGCCGAAACGCTCGTCGCGATCGAGGGCGCCGAGGCGACGCTGCACGCCGCCGCCGACGAACCCGACCATCTCGCGTGTTTGCTGGCAAAGGCCGCCGCCGGTCAGGCGGCCCTGACCAGCGCTCGACATTGCCAGCAGGTGCTCGGGGGCATCGGCTTCACCGCGGAGCACGGGCTGCACCGCCACGTCAAGCGGGCGCTGGTCCTGGACGGGTTGCTGGGCAGCGCAAGGGAATTGACCCGGCAGGCGGGGACGGCTCTGCGCGCCAACGGCTCCGCCCCGCGGCTGGCGCAGCTGTAAGCATCCACCCTCGACCCACTTCCGCCCCTCCTGTCCCTCGAGTCACCGGGCCGAGGCACTTGGCCTGCCGCCCGACTGGTCGCGACAACTGGCGAGACCACCAAAAGCTGTCGCCATGAGGTGGGTGGATCGGCGAATGGCAAAGCTGTCTGTGACGCAAGTTATTTCGGTCCCGCGATCGCCCGCTGGCACGGGCCGCCGGCCCGACACGTACACTCGTGTCGCCACCACGAGGATGGAAATCGATGAGCCCACGCGATGCGCCGCGAAACGAGGTCGGTGTCGCCTCGCTGATTCTGGGCGTCGTCAGCCTCATGACATGCTGGCTGCTCATCGGCGTGCCCTTCGGCGTAGCCGCGGTGGTAACCGGCGACGTCGCTCGCAGGCGGGTGCAGCGGGGCACCGCCGACAACCCCCGCATTGCGACGGCCGGCATCGTGTCGGGGGCCGTGGCCATCGTGGCGGGACTCGCGGCGATCGGCTACTACGCCTGGCGGGACGCGCACTAGTTGCGCGGCAGTCCGAGCACCCGTTCGGCGATGATGTTGCGCTGGATCTCGGAGGTGCCGCCGGCGATCGTCGCAGCGAAGCTGCGCGCGTACCGGTCGAACCAGCTGCG
Source organism: uncultured Actinomycetota bacterium (assembly GCA_963824505.1). Classification (GTDB taxonomy): domain Bacteria; phylum Actinomycetota; class Actinomycetes; order Mycobacteriales; family Mycobacteriaceae; genus Mycobacterium. The sequence continues at coordinate 58,872 of CAWGPS010000014.1, read as the reverse complement.
GTAATGGCTGTCGAGGTTCAATGGGGCGAACGGGGCGGTCACCGCGCGGTCGACGAGCCCGTCGGCGCCCGCGGCGTCCAGCGCTCCCTCCGAAGCCTGTTGCAGGGCCTCCGATCCCAGCAGTTTGAGGACCGATTGGGCGGGAACGTCCTCCTCGCCGCGGGCCGCCCGCGCCAGGGCCGCCGAGCCCAGCAGCCGCAGCGCGTAGGCGTCCATCACCAACGTCGCGTAACGATCCCGCTGCAGCGCTCCCGAGGGAGCGAAATCGATCGTCAGCTCGTGCAGTAGGTCGACGTAGCCGGTCCACAGCATGATGCGCTCGTGGCCCAGGGAACCGGTCGCCACCCGCCACCCCCCGTTGAGCTCGCCGACGAGGTTCTCCGCCGGCACCCGCGCGTCGGTGAAAAACACCTCGTTGAAATCGATTTCGTCGCTGGCACACATCGACGCGAACGGGCGACGCACCACGCCGGGCGTTTCGGTCGGTATCATCAACGCGCTGATGCCCTTGTGTTTTGGCGCGGACGCGTCGGTGCGCACGAAGGTCAGGAGCACGTCGGCGTCGTGCGCGCCGGACGTCCAGACCTTCTGCCCGTTGACGACGAAGTGGTCACCGTCAAGGACCGCCCTGGTTTTCAGCGAGGCCAGATCCGAGCCCGCACCGGGTTCGCTCATCCCGAGCGACGCGGTGATCTCCGCCCGCAGAATGGGTACCGCCCAGCGCTGCTTCTGCTCCGGCGTGCCGAACGTCAGCAACGACGCCGCGATGATGCCCACGCCCTGCGGGTTGAAGCTCTGATAGATACGCCGGCGACCCAACTCCTCGGCGCAGACGTACTGCTGCAATAGCGTGGCGTTGCGCCCACCGAACTCCGGGGGTTGGCCGGGCAGCAGCCACCCGCTGTCGAACAGCAGTCGTTGCCAGCGGCGCGCCCAGTCCGGCACATCGGAGCTCGACCGTGGCCGCTCGACCGCCTCGGCCTCGGAAGGCAGGTGCTCGTCCAGGAACGCCACGAACTCCGCGCGGAACGCCTCCACGTCGGCGTCAAAAGTCAGCTGCACCGCACTCCCGGGGTTGATCGCGAGCGCGGGCGGCCGGTAGATCATGATTTCCGCCGACGACGCCGTTCACTCTTGTGGTTCTGCTTCCCTACAAGCTTGAAAGAGAATACTATTCTCACACTGAGAAAGTTACAATCTCCGCGACATGTCCCGTGAGGAGGTCGAGCGCAGCGATGTCACGGCGTTCTCCGGTAGAGTCCAATCATGTTCTCCCCGCGCGGCAATCAACCGAGCCGGCCGTGACAAGTCCGAGCGAAGAACCCGCCTGGAAGCAGCGCGCCGTCGAGCGGTCGATCAAAACCGCGAAACTGAGGGCGGCGCAGCGTGTTCAGCGCTTTCTCGATGCCGCGCAGGCCATCATCATCGAGAAGGGCAGCACGGACTTCACCGTACAGGAGGTGGTCGACCGGTCGCGCCAGTCGCTGCGAAGCTTCTACCTGCAGTTCGACGGGAAACACGAGCTGCTGCTCGCCCTGTTCGAGGATGCGCTGAGCCGGTCGGCCGACCAGATCCGCGCCGCCACGGAGAGCAACACCGATCCGCTGGAGCGGCTTCAGGTCGCCGTCGAGCTGCTGTACGAGGCCTCGCGTCCGGACCCGACGGCGAAGCGACCGCTGTTCACCGACTTCGCCCCGAGGTTGCTGGTTACGCACCCGGCCGAGGTCAAGGTCGCGCATGCGCCGCTGCTGGCGTTGCTCACGGAGCTGATGGAAGCCGCCTGCGACGCCGGGAAGTTGCGCGCCGGCGTCAATCCGAAACGGGTCGCCGCAATGACGATGCAAACCGTCATGTTCATCGCCCAGTCCAGCGGCGGCTCCGACGATGCGACCGTTCATCCCATCACCGCCGACGAAGTGTGGGACTTCTGCTCGCGCGGATTCGTCGGTTAGCACGCCCCGTCCGCGCCCCCGGGCGCCGAGAATCCGACTCTCGCTCCGCGAGAAGCACGAACTAGCCAAAACGGATTCGGCGTTGACACTCCCGGCCGCTGATGACACAGTTCAAGGGCGGCAATGGTCCGCGTCCGGGGAGTCTCCGGACGACATGCCGCGCAGGCCGACGTCAGGAATCGAGGAATGTCATGGCGGGACGCGTTGAGGGCAAGGTCGCTTTCATCACGGGCGCGGCGCGGGGACAGGGTCGCAGCCACGCGGTGCGGTTGGCGCAAGAGGGCGCCGACATCATCGCTGTCGACATTTGCAAGCCTATCCGCGAGTCCGCGCCAGAAACGGCGATCCCGGCGTCGACACCCGAGGACCTGGCGGAGACCGCCGACCTCGTCAAGGGCCATAACCGCAGGATCTTCACGGCCGAGGTGGACGTGCGCAATTTCGACGCGCTGAAATCCGCGGTGGATGCCGGCGTGGAGCAATTGGGACGACTGGACATCATCGTGGCCAACGCGGGGATCGGCAACGGCGGCGAGACACTCGACAAGACCAGCGAAGAAGACTGGGACGAGATGATCGACGTCAACTTGTCGGGCGTGTGGAAGAGCGTGAAAGCCGGTGTGCCGCATATACTCTCCGGCGGCCGCGGCGGCTCGATCGTATTGACCAGCTCCGTCGGTGGGCTCAAGGCCTATCCGCACACCGGTCACTATGTCGCCGCCAAGCACGGCGTCGTCGGTCTGATGCGCGCCTTCGCAGTCGAACTGGGACAGCACATGATTCGCGTGAACTCCGTGCATCCCACGCACGTCGCCACTCCCATGCTGCACAACGAGGGCACCTTCAAGATGTTCCGCCCGGACCTCGAGAATCCGGGTCCGGACGACATGGCCCCGATCTGTCAGTTGTTTCACACGCTGCCGATCCCGTGGGTCGAGGCCCAGGACATCAGCAACGCGGTGCTGTTCCTCGCCTCCGATGAGGCCCGTTACGTCACCGGCGTGACCCTGCCCGTCGACGCGGGTGGCTGTCTGAAATAGGGTCCGTCCTATGGACGGATTTGAAGGGCGCGGGGCGGTCGTCACCGGCGGCGCCAGCGGGATCGGACTGGCAACGGCGACCGAGTTCGCGCGTCGGGGGGCACGCGTCGTGCTCGCCGACGTCGACAAGCCTTCCCTCGAGCAAGCGGTGGAGCACCTCGGCGCCCAGGGCTACGACGCGCACGGCGTGATGTGCGACGTCCGCCATCTCCCCGAGATGCGTCATCTCGCCGACGAGGCCTTCCGGCTGCTGGGCCAGGTGGACGTCGTCTTCAGCAATGCCGGCATCGTCGTCGCCGGCCCGCTGGCGCAGATGACGCACGACGACTGGCGCTGGGTGATCGACATCGACCTGTGGGGTTCCATCCACGCCGTCGAGGCCTTCGTGCCGAAGCTGATCGAGCAGGGCGCCGGGGGGCACATCGCCTTCACCGCGTCTTTCGCCGGGTTGGTACCCAACGCCGGCCTCGGGGCTTACGGTGTGGCCAAGTACGGGGTCGTCGGGCTCGCCGAGACACTCGCGCGAGAAGTCAAGGCCGACGGCATCGGCGTGTCGGTGCTGTGCCCGATGGTCGTCGAGACAAAACTGCTCTCTAACTCGGAGCGGATCCGCGGCGCGGACTACGGGATGGCGTCCAGCGACGAGGGGACCTTCGGGCTGCCCGCCCAGGACGAGAGCGTCGGCGCCGACGAGGTGGCGCGGCTGACGGCCGACGCGATTCTGGCCAACCGGTTGTACATCCTGCCGCACCAGGCCGCACGGGCATCGGTCCGCCGCAGGTTTGACCGCATTGACAGCGCATTCGAGGAGCAAGCCGCCGCGGGCTGGAGTCATTGAGCCGGGGGCCCCAGCCGGTAGTCCCGCGTCTGCGGGTCGCGATACCAGCCGCCCGCCGCGTGCGTGCCGCCGTCGACGTGTAGCGTCTGGCCCGTCAGGTAGGTGGACATGTCGGAGGCCAAAAATACCGCGACACTGGCGATTTCGTCGACGTGTCCGGGACGGCCCAACGGCACGACGTGGCCCATGTGGGTCGTCGCCGCGTCGCCGGCCAGCCGCGCCAGCCCCTCGGTGAGGGTGATATCGGGCGCGATCGCGTTGACCCGTATCCCGTGGGGCGCCAGTTCCAGCGCCGCGGTCTTCGTGTAGTTGATGACGCCCGCCTTGGCGGCGGCGTAGGCCGCGTAGCCGGGTGCGGCGCGGACGCCTTCGATCGACGTCAGGGAAATGACACTGCCTCCAAGGCCCGCCGACACCAAGCCGCGGGCGACCCTTTGGGTGCACAGCAGCACGTGACGCAGGTTGCTCTTATATAGTGCGTCCCAGCCATTTTCGCTCGTCTCCAGGAGCGGCGAGGAGAACACGCCCCCGGCGTTGTTCACCAGGATCGTGGCCGGCCCCAGTTCGTCGGTGGTGCGCTGCAACGCCGCGTCGACCTGGTCGCTGTCGCGGACGTCGGTGACGATACCCAGCGCGCCGATGGACTCCGCGGCTGCCGCGCAGGTCTGCGGGTCACGTTCCCAGACGGCGACCCGGGCCCCGAATGACGCCATCCCCGCGGCGATTCCGCGGCCGATACCCGATCCCGCGCCCGTCACGATCGCGACGCGCCCGTTCAGCAGGATGTCCGACGGATCGATTGGCATTGGGGTCGGGGCGGGTCAGGCCGAAGTGCCCATCGCGGGGCTGCACCCGATGATCCCGTGGGCTTCCAGCTCGGCAATCTCCCCCGCGGTCAGGCCCAGTTCGGACAGCAGCGCCTCGTTGTGCTGTCCGAGAGTAGGCGCGGAACTTCTGTGAAACCGGCTCGGACCACCCGAAAACCTGATCGGCACGGTGCTGAGCTTAGCCCGACCGTTCACGGGGTGGTCCACTTCCTCGAAGAAGCCGCGAAACGCCAGTTGTTCCAGCTCGGTTTGCCGGTGGGGCTGCATGACCTTGGCCACCGGGACGTCCGCATCCCACAACGTGGCGACGATGTCGTCTGCGCTTTTGTCCGCGCACCACGCGGCCAGGCGGTCATCGATCAGGTCCTCGTGGGCCCGCCGTCCCGCTGCACTCGCGAACGCGGGATCCCGTGCCCAGGAGGGTAGCCCGAGCGCACCGCCCAAACGTTCCCAGTGGTCGTCGGTGGCCACCGCGATCGCCACCCAACTGTCCGCCCTGCCGAATTCGTCGATGTCGGCGGTGCGGTAGAGGTTCTGCGGCACCGCGGTGGGCCCCCGGTTGCCCGCGCGTTGCAACAGTGCCCCGTACGCGGAGTACTCGATGACCTGTTCGGCGGAGACGCTCAGCGCCGCGTCGACCATCGCCGCCTCGACCAGCACGCCCTGGCCGGTCCGGCGGCGGTGTTCCAGCGCAAGCAGCAGGCCGTTGAGCGCGTGCATGCCCGCGTTGGGATCGCCGATCGAGTAGGGCTCGTAGGGCGGACGGTCGGGGTATCCGGTCAGCCAGCTCACTCCCGCCGCCGATTCGATGACATAAGCGAATGCGGGATTGTCCCGCCAGGGGCCGTCGAGGCCGAATCCGGGCATTCGCAGCATGATCGCGTGGGGGTTGATGGATTGGAACGTCGCGAAATCCAGGCCGATCTGATCCATCACCCGCGGCGTGAAGTTCTCCGCGAGGACGTCGCACGTCGCGATCAGCCTGCGCAGTAGCTCCCGGCCGCGCGCGCTCTGCAGGTCGAGCGTCAGTCCCTTCTTGTTGGTGTTCAGCGCCGCGAAGATCGGCGACTTCTCCCACCACTGGCTCTCGCTGACCGGTACGCCGGCGATCAGTCGGGTGCCGTCGGGGCGGCGGGTCGATTCGACGTGGATGACGTCGGCGCCGAGCATCGCCAAAAAGTGCGTGCCGCACGGTCCGGCCCAGAAGGTGGTCAGGTCCAACACCCGTATTCCGCTCAGCGGCAGGCCGGTTGCCGCTTCCGTCGGGACGGGTCGGGGAGCCAGATCGGCTTCTCGATAGCGTGCCGTGTGCTCACCGAGCCGCGGCGCCGGTTGCGGGTCGCGCAACTGCGCGGGTTGCATGCGGTAGGGGTGGGTCGGCTGCTGGAAGCCGTCGCGCGGATTGCGCACGAACGAGCCCCGCTCCTGGAAGTGATTCAGTCCAGTGATGTTGGCGCCGTTGGCCACCGGCGCGTTGGGGATCCGGAAAGCCGTGGCCAGTTCCCGGATGTCGTCGACGGTGTTGCTTTCGACCCACGCGTAGATCTCGGCGGAGTTGAGGTTAGCCTGCTCGGTGATGGTCAGCGGGGATTTTTCGTCGATCCATTCTGGATGGCCGACCATCGCGCACAGGTCGAACCACTGCTGGGCGGTTCCGCAGCCGAGATCCACCAGTCCGTCTTTGGCGCGGGCGATGCCCGGCACCGTGAGGCGGCGCGCGTCTCGCCACGGCCGGCCGAGCATTTCGAAGTAGGTGACGGGGTAATACGTCAGGCAGAGAATCTGTGTCTCCAGCATCGACAGGTCCAGAAGTTGCCCCGGAAAACCCTTGATCTGCTGGTGCCGCGACGTCAGCAGCGCGACACTCGCGTACACGCCGGCGGTGTACTCGCCGACCTGGCCGCCCACGAAGACGGGTGCCCGGTCGGGCGCTCCGCGGCCGAGGCCGACGATCCCACCCGACCAGGCCTGCAAGGTGAACTCGGTGGCCGCGCGGTCGCGCCACGGTCCGTCCAGCCCGAAGGGCGTGATCGACAGCACCATCAGATGCGGGTGGCGGCGGTGCATGGCCGCGGGCGCGAACGACTGGTGTTCGGCGAGTTCCGAGCCGGGCGACCACACCACCGCGTCGGCGGCGGCCAGCAGCCGGTGGGTCAACTCGACGTCGTCCTGGATGCCAGGGTCGGCAACGACGCTGTGCTTGGATCCGGCCAGGAAGCTGAACAGGGCACCATCGTCGCCGGGCGGTATCACCGCGCCCGAGGCCGACCACGAACGTAGCGGATCCCCCTGTGGGGCTTCGACTTTGATGACATCGGCGCCCGCGTCGGCGAGCAGCTTGGTGCAGTAGGCGCCCGCTATCCCGGTGGACAGCTCGACCACCGTATAGCCGGCCAGCGGCGGTTCGACGGCAACCGACCCCACTAGCGCTCTCGCTTTCGATCGGCCTTCTGCTTGCCGGCTTTCTTGCCGGCGCCCTTCTTGCGCGCCGCCTTGCTCAGCCGCCACTCCGCGGGAAACTTGCCGTCGTTGTCGTTGACGGCATCGCCCAGGCTGCGACCGGTGGCGTCGGCCAACATGAAGTCGTCATCGGAGTCCGGCCGGACGCTGCCGCCCAGCGACTCGAAGAAGCCGCTGAGCACGCTGCCCATGTATTCGCCCTGAAATTGCTTCATGATCTCGAAAAAGACCTTCTGCATGAACACCGTGTCGGTGGGCCGGTTGCGCGCGCATGCCAGCGCGTACTTCTCGACCTCGGCTTCGAGTTCTTCCCTGGGCACCACGCTGTTGAGAAAGTTGCAGTCGAACATCTCGCCGGCGGTGAATGCCCTTCCGGTGAAAACCATCTCCTGGAACTTCCGAATTCCCATTGTCTGTGCCCACCACCACATCCGTGGACCCCAGCCGTAGTACCGGAATGACGGGTGCCCGAACAACGCGTCATCGCTCGCGATCACCAAGTCGGCGTCGGCGGCCTGGTAGAAGTGCCAGCCGTAGCAGTAGCCCTTCACTTCCAGGATGCTGATCTTCTTGAAGTCCTGCAGGCCGCGTATTCCCGAGTTGGGATTGGCATACCACTGGCCCAGCGTGGCTCCGCGGCGGAACGAACCCTCCGGGGGAAACGCGACTTCGCCGGCGCCGACCCGATATTCGGCGAGCCGCCGACTCGGGTCCGCGGAGTTCCGCACGTCCATGGCTTCGGTGAGATCCGCACCGGAACCCAGGTCCTCACCGGCGCCTCGGATCACCAGCACCTTGACCTCGTCGTCGATACCGGCGCGGTGCAACAGGTCGGCGTAGCGCAGCCGGTCGGAGATCGTCGGGGCGTTGAGATGGTCGGGCCGATCGAACGTGATCGTCGCGATCCGCGTTTCGGGATCCTTCTGGTACCGGATCACCTCTTCCGCGGCGGGATCTGGTTCCCGGGACATGCTATTCGTGCCAGAACGGGCTGGAGGTGAGCAACTCGGGGCCATCGGCGCCGATCAGCACCGCCTCGCGCCCGAACACCGCTCCGACTTCCTGCTCCCAGACATAGCCGGTGACGGCCAACACCATTCCCGGTTCCAAGCGCTCCTCGGCCGCCGTTTGGGGCAGGCGCTGGGTGACGACCGGGGGGTCGAAGCCCATGCCGAGGCCCCGCGCCACCGGCATCGGCGGCGCCGGCTCCCCCGCGGCCTGGTAGGCGGCCAGCAGCTCGGCGGCGTGGGCGCCGGGGCGGCAGGCGGCAAAGAGCCCGGCCCACAGGTCGTTCCACCGTCGAAACAGGGCATCGGCGCCGCTGACGTCGCCCACCGGCCAGGTCCGTCCCACCTCGCCCATATAGCCGCCGGCGAGCACCCCGGAGGTGAAGGCCACCAGGTCGCCGTCGCGAACGCGACCGACACGACCGTCGAGGTCGCCGGGTGCTCGCCGCCACGGGTGATCCGGCGAAGTGACCCAGGCGAACTCCTGATTCGACGGGGTGCTGACTCCCCCGGCCGCCATGGCCTCCATCATGATCCCGGCAAGTGCCTGTTCGCGCACGCCCGGGTGGAGCTCGGCCACGCCGGCGGCCAATCCTTTTTCGGCGACCGCGATCGCGTCCCGCAGCGCGGCCACTTCCTCTGCCGTCTTGACGCGCCGGGCGGCGCGCATGGCGAGCTCGCCATCGACCAACTCGGCGCGGGGAAATGCGGTCGGTAGCAGCTGCGCGAACGCCGGTGACAGCGCGTCGGTTCCGACGCGGCCTGCGGTGGCAGCGCCGTCGATGCGTTGCAGCACCGCCATGGTGTTGGCCGGATTCCAGGAGATGCCGTAGAGGTTCTCGTGGGGGATGTCGTCGGGCACCCCTTCGTCCCAGGTGCTGAGCAAGTGCAGGTTCCCGGTGGCGCGCACCAACACGCAGGACGGGCCGAACGGACGGGTTCCGGCGACCCATAGCTGCGGGGTGCCGGTGACGTAGCGGATGTTGGCCTGGCGGCCCAGGACCAGGACGTCGAGGTCGTGCGCCGCCATCTGGTCCAGCACCCGCTGGCGGCGTCCCGATCGCAGCGCCCGACTGTCAGGGCGAACTTCAACTGACATGAGAGCCATAGGGGGTATAGGGGTAGTCGGTCAATCGAGTCGAACCTTCCTCGGTGATCACCACGACCTCTTCGCTGCGGTAGCCGCCGGTGCCGTCCTCCCAGGCCACCGGCTCGAGGACCAGCACCATGCCCGCCTGCAGGACGAAGTTGTCGTCGAACTCTTGCCCGAGATCCGTTCCGATCATCGGCATCTCGGCAGCATTGGTGCCGATGCCGTGGCCGAGGTAAAAGTGCGGCAGCCAGGGCTTGCTGCCGCCGTTGGCCGCGATGGCCGCCCTACCCAGGTCCCCGGCGGTGGCGCCGGCCCGGGCCACGCCCTCCACCGCGGCCATGATCTCCTGCCACCTCTGGAACTGCGCCTGCTGACGGGGCGTCGGCTCCCGACCCACGATCCAGGTGCGCCCGAAATCCGAACAGTAGCCGCGGTAGGTGATGCTGACGTCGGTCCACAGCACGTCGCCTTCGGCGAGTTCGCGTTCGGTGCTCAAAAGCGGGAGCGCCAAGTCGCCGTGCGTCGTCCACACACCCTCGGCCTTGCTCGGTGGCATCACCTGCCAGATCGGCTCCAGCATGCTCGCCGCGGCGCCCAGTTCGAAGGCGCGTCGCAAAAAGCCCGCCGAGAGGTCGATCTGGCGGATGCCCGGGGCGAGCGACTTGTCGACGTCGACCATCGCCTCGTCGGTGATCCGCACCGCGGTGCGGATGCAGGCGAGTTCGTCGGGCGTCTTGACGACCTTGGCGGCACTGACGATGGGCGCCGCGTCGGCGGGCGCGCCGCCGGGAAACAGCGACCTTGCCGCGCGCGACATGGCGCCGGTGCACTCGTCCACGGCGATCACGGCCCCGGTCGGTACCAACTCCGCCAGCCGCCGACCGAAATCGCCCACTCCCTCGTCGAATTCGAGGTAGACCGGGCCGTGCAGGTGATCCGCGGGAAGCTCGGATTCGTACGAGGCGCCCTCGCGAAATGGCAGGAACAGGTGCGGCCACTCGTCCTCCGCGACCACCACCGCCACGGGCCGCTCGACGTAGGACAGACCGGCGTCACCGAGCGGCCAACTGGTCCCGGTCGCATAAACCACGGCGCTGTTGCCGAGCAGAATGAGCGCATCGACGCCGCGTTCGGCCATCGCCGAACGCAGCCGTGCACCCGTCTCGCGACGCATGCGGGTCAGGTCGGGTGTTTCCGGAATCACCAACCCGGCAGGGGCGGCCGTCACCACTAGAGCCCCAGGAATTTCGTGATGTTGCCGCTGACGATCTTCGCCGCGTTCTCCGGGCCGACCGCGGCGACGACCGCGGCCAGTGACTTCTCCGAGTAGCCGAAGGTGCTTTCGTTGTGCGGATAGTCGCTCGACCACATGACCCTGTCCACGCCGATCTGGTCGATCAGCTGCAAGCCCAGCGGGTCGACCATGAACGACGCGCTCATGTGGTTGTCCCAGTAGTACCGAACCTCGTGCTCCATCGGCCGGTTGAACATGTGCTGATACGACGCGACCAGGTGCTCGGCGTCCTGCAGCGCCCACGGCACCCAGGCGATCCCACCCTCGAACCAGCCGATCCGCAGCCCCGGGTGCTCGTCGAGGATGCCACTGAAGATGTACTTGGAGAACGTCTCGCGGAATCCGTCGATGTTGATCATCATCCCGACGACCACACTGTTGAATTCGCACGGGGTCTTCGGCGGCGTTTCGCCGATGTGGTGGGTGACCGGAAGGCCGGAGGCTTCGATCTCGTCCCACACGGCGCTCATCGAGCGGCTACCGTAGTCGATGATATTGCCGTCATCGTCCTTGCCCGGGTTCAGGGGCATCAGGAACGTCTTGAGCCCCAACGACTTCAGCTCTTCCAGAGTGCGCCGGGTGCCCGCGGGATCCCACCAGTTGATCAGTCCGGCGCCGTAGAAGTGGCCGCCCGAACGTTCCTGGATCTCGGCGATGTACTCGTTGTAGATCCGGAAGGTGGTCTCGCGCAGTTTCTTGTCCGGGTAGTGGAAGAGCGCGAGCACCGCATTGGGGAAGGCCAGTTCCTTCTCGACACCGTCCTCACGCAACTCCTGGATGCGGGCCTCGATGTTGGTGCTCGCGGCGCCGGGCAGGTCGTCGTACTGCATCAGCACCGCGCTGAAGTCCCCGGGCAGGAAGGATTGCCCCTTGCGGCCGACTTGATAGGCGCCGTCCTCGTACCAGATCCGCGGCGCCTTGTCCTTGAGATCCTCCGGAAAGCGTTCGTAGAAAATGTCGTCCGCGAGGGAAATGTGGTTGTCGGCGGAGAAGACCACCGTGCCCTCCGGCAGGCCCACCTTGCTGCCGATGGCGTGGCCGCGTCGATCCTTCGGCGCGCCGAAGCCACCGGGCGGGTAGAGCGGAACGGTAGAAGGCTTCGTTGTCATCATTGACCCTCCATTCGGATCGGCATTTCTGGAGATCGGCGGGTTACCACTGCACCGGAAGTTCGTAGACGCCATAGGCGAGGCGGTCGTCCTTGAACGGCACCTCCTCGAACGGGATGGCCAGTTCCAGCGTCGGCACGCGGCGGAACAGCGTGCGGTAGACGACTTGCAGCTCCGCCCGCGCGAGCTGTTGGCCCACGCACTGGTGGCGGCCGTAACCGAAGGCGACGTTGCGGTCGGCCCCGGACCGATGCAGGTACAGCCGGTCCGGCTCGCCGAACGCATGCGGATCCCAGTTCGCCGGGGCCAGGTCGATGATGATGCCCTCGCCGGCGCGGATGGTCTCTCCGGCGATGTGGATGTCTTCCAAGGCGACTCGGCGCTGGCCGTTTTGGATGATGCTGAGGTAGCGCAGCAGTTCCTCGACGGCGCTGGCGACGACCTTCGGGTCGCTGGCGTCTCGCAGAACGGCCAGCTGGTCAGGGTTCACCAGCAGCGCGAGGACGCCGAGCCCGATCATGTTCGCGGTCGTCTCGTGGCCGGCGATCAGGAGCCCCGTCCCCAGCTGCGCGGCCTCCTTCACGCTGAGCTCCCCGGCCTTGACCCGCTCGGCCAGGTCCGACACCGCGTCCTCGGACGGGTTCTCCATCTTGGCCTCGACCAGCTGGGCAAGGTATTTGTGCAGGCTCATCGCGCCTTTGACGGTGTCCTCGCCGGTGGCATACCGGGCGAGCCCGACGGTGGCGTGATGCTGGAACATCTCGGCGTCTTCGTAGGGCACCCCGAGCAGCTGGCTGATCACCAGCGACGGAACAGGCAGCGCGATCGCGGCGACGAGGTCCGCCGGCTGCGGCCCGGCCAACATCGAGTCGATGTGGTCGTCGGTGATCTGCTGAATGGCGGGTCGCAGACCTTCCACGCGCTTGAACGTGAAAGGCTTCGACAGCATCCGCCGGAAGCGGGTGTGCTCTTCGCCGTCGGCGGTGAACACCGAGCGCGGACGCTTGTGCACGGTGGACAGCATCCCCTCGTTCCAGTGCGGAAAGCCGGGTATGCGGTCGTCCACGCTCACCCGGGAGTCCGAAAACAGCTCTCGCACTTGCTCGTAGCCGGTCACCAGCCAGGGTGTGCTGCCGTCCCAGATGCGGACTCGGCTCAGCGGCGCGGACGCCGCAAGCGCCATCACACCCGGCGGCGGGGCGAACGGGCAACTCGCCTGCCTGGGCATCGGATACTCCGGCATCTCGGGTGCCGTCTGGCTACCCGAAAGCCCGGTGCTGGTCAGTGCTTCCGACATGTCATTCCTCGATGTGAATGGCGAGTGCCGGGCACGCCGCGGCCGCCCGCCGCGCGCCGTCGGCCTGCTCGGGCGTTGGATTCGGACTCAACAAGACGACGACGCCGTCCTCTTCGCGCTGGTCGAAGACCTCGGGAGCGTTGAGGACGCAGTTCCCCGACGACGCGCAAAGATCTTGATCGACAGTCACTTTCATTTGCAGGACCTTCATTCGTTCGCCGTCACGGGCGCCAGCCATAGGCCGACGACCGCATCGATGAGGCCGGATGCGGCGGTCCGCCATGAACGTCGGGACAGCGGTGCGCCCGCCGCGAGCGCACGTTCGCGGTCGGCGCAGGTATGCATCAAGAGGTTGCGGGCCATGATGTTGCGCTCGAAGTGGACTTCGGCCGGCAGGTCGGGCAGGCAGCGGTTGATACCGTCAACGACCTGAACCAGCGAAGGGGAGCTCAGCGCGCCCTTGACGACGATGTTGTAGTAGGCCGGATCGGTCATCGCCTGCGCCGCGAATCGCGCGTACCACGTCGGATTGCCCAGCTGCTCCAGGTGCTCGGTGAGTGGGCGGACCAAGCACGCGACCCAGTCGCGCAATGTCGGCGGCCCACCCGACTGGAGCAAGTCGGCCACCATCTGCTCGCGGAGTTGCTCAACGGGCAGGCGGTGCCTTTCCTCGATGGCGCGCACCAGATCGGCCTTGGTGCCGAAGTGATAGCCCACCGCCGCGTTGTTGCCCTGCCCGGCGGCCTCGCTGACCTGACGGTTGGATACCGCGAACATGCCGTGTTCTGCGTAGAGGCGCTCGGCAGCCACCAGGATCGCCTCCTGGGTGGAGCTGGCCCGCTCGGTACGAACGGCCCTGCCGGCTGCGGTCATGACGTCAGTCAATCGCCCTGACGCGATTAAGTCAAGCGATTGATTTAATCTTCTCGGGCGGCCATGGCCGCTTCACAACGCGGTCGTGCCGGCCTGGAATCTGATCGGAATCATGCTCGAGGCCGCCGCGTCCGGCTATCGGCCTGCAGGGGCTCGAGCTGTGTCGCGGGCGTGCGGCATGCGCAGGGTCACTCCCTTGAGAGCGCGGTGAGTCCGAGCCTGGCGAAATGGGCCCGCAGGCAGGAGAAACCGGGCCTGGTCAGTCACTGCTGTCGTGACTCACTTCGGCGATAGATCGGCTTGCCCGCGGATACCCCACCGTCCACCGGCAGCACCGTTCCGGTGACGTACCTCGATCGATCGCTCGCGAAATACAGCGCCGCCTCCGCGATGTCGTGGGGCGTCCCCTCGCGTTTGAGCGGCCGGTCGGCGCGCATCGTCTCGCGAATCTTCGCCTCGTACCGCTCGATCTGCTCTTGGTCCATCGCGGAGGCCGAGGACGCCACAAACGGGGTGGGGATGTTGCCGGGCGCAATGGCATTGACGCGAATCTCGTAGTGCGCCAGTTCGATTGCGGCGGACTTGGTGAATTGGATGACCGCCGCCTTGGACGCGCGGTACGTCATCACCCCGCCACCGGCCTGGATTCCGCCGATCGACGTCATGTTGATGATGGATCCCCCGCCGGCGGTGGCCATGTGCCGGGCGGCATCGCGGGTGCCCGCCATCACCCCCAGGACGTTGACCCGCATGACGCGGTCGAAATCGGCCAGGTCGTCGTCGAGGAACCGGCGGTGCATGGTGCCCGAGACGCCGGCGTTGTTCACCATCACGTCCAGTCCGCCGAATCGCTCGACGGCGATCGTGACCAGGGCTGCCACCTGGTCGGGATTCGAGACGTCCGTCCGATGGAAGAAGGTGTCGGAGCCCAGGGCGGCGGACAGCTCTGTACCGCTGTCCGTTTGGACGTCGGCGATGACAACCCGAGCGCCCTCGGCCACGAACCGCTCCACCGTGGCGCGGCCGATGCCCGACGACCCGCCGGTAACGATGGCCACTTTGCCGACAAGATCGCTCACCACATGAGTTAATCGGCGCCGCCGGTCTTAAGTCAAGCAGCTGATTTAAGAGAGTGTTCGCGGTGGCCATCGAACGTCTTCCCAGCGACCTGCACGGTGAGTAGGGTTGGATCGAACGCGAGATGGGGCGGGGTGACCATCACTCATCGGGTGCGACATTTGCAGGGTCGGGGTGCGCAAGACACGACCCCGGTGCGGTCGACGGCCCAGGCCCTCTCGTGCCCGCCCGCGCAAGAGCCGAGTGGCGGTGCAGCGGGGCACCGGCAAGAGGACTTCGCCTGCGCTCGTGATTACCAGCCGTGGTTCAGCGAGTTCATATCAAACGGTGGGAGGGGTCGATCATGAAGGTTCTGGTCATCGGCGGCAGCGGACTCATCGGCTCACAAGTCGTCGCCAACCTGACCGAGCTGGGGCACGAAGTCGTTCCGGCCTCGCCGCGCTCAGGGGTCGATTCCGTCACCGGGGAAGGACTCGCCGACGCGGTAGCGGGTGTGCACACGGTGGTAGACGTGTCCAACTCCCCGTCCTTCGACGACGAACCCGTACTCCGCTTCTTCACCACCTCGACGAAAAACCTTCTCGCCGCGGAGCGGAAGGCCGGGGTGGGTCATCACGTCGCACTATCGATCGTGGGCGCCGACCGCAGTCGGGACAGCGGCTACATGCGTGCCAAATGCGCCCAGGAGGAGCTGATCCAGGAGTCGGGGGCCCCGTATTCGATCGTGCGGGCGACCCAGTTCTTCGAATTCGTCGACGCCATCGCCGACTCGGCAACCGACGGTGACACGGTTCGCCTGCCCCACGGGGCGTTTCAGCCCATCGCCGCCGCGGATGTCGCCGCGGCCGTCACGCGAGCCGCAAACAGCGAGCCGCTCAACGGGACCGTCAATATCGCCGGCCCGGAGAGACTGGGGATGGACGACTTCATCCGGGCCCGTCTCACCGCCGCCGGGGATCCACGTCAGGTGGTGACCGACCCAACCGCCCGCTATTTCGGTGCGTTGATCGACGAGCACAGCATCGTTCCGCTCGACAGCGAGGACGCGACTATCTACCCGACCCGCTTCGGCGACTGGGTGGCCGCCCGGCTGTCCACCAGCACGTAACTGCGCTGACGGCGGCGACCGAGCAAGGGCAAGCATTCATGTCCAGGATCGCGTTGATCACCGGAGGTAGCCGGGGGATCGGTGCGGCAACCGCGCGGGTCCTTGGCCGACGGGGATTTCGGGTGGTGGTCAACCATCGTTCCAGCGCCGCGCAGGCGGACGAGGTGGTTGCGGATATCACGTCGGGCGGCGGCCAGGCCGTCGCGATGCAGGGCGATGTCACCGTGCCCCGTGACGTCGCCGCAATGACCGAGGCGATCGCGGCGCAATGGGGCGCGGTGGACGTGCTGGTGCACAACGCGCTGATACCTTTTGCGGTCACCTCGTTCGCCGACCTGACGTGGGAACAGCTGGGCGGCAAGTTGAACAACGAGCTGCATGCCGCGTACTCGCTGACGAAGGCCGTTGCGCCCGGAATGATTTCGCACGGCTACGGCCGGCTGGTCTACCTCAGCACCGGATTGTCGCGCCATCCGCGCGAGGGAATGATCGCGCTGGGAACGGCGAAGGCCGCCCTGGACCAGTTTGTCCGATTCGTGGCGCTCGAGCTGGCGCCGCACGGGATCACCGCCAACCTCGTTGCGCCGGCGACGGTGAGCGGAACGACCGTGACCCGGCAACTCACGCCGGATCGGATGGATGAACTCAGCACGGCGGCGCCGATGCGACGACTCGTCACTCCCGAGGAGGTGGCCAACACCATCGCGTTCCTGGCGAGCGAGGATTCCGGCTTCACCACCGGACATTCCATTCCCGTCAACGGCGGCCTCGCGATGGATTGAAAATAGCTGCGCCACAGCGGAAGCCATCCTGCCGAAGGGCTCTCTCAGAATGCATGTCATCGACCTGGCCTATGTCGGGCGCGGTATCCACGAGGAACTCGTCGCCTATGTCGCCGACCAAGAGGGTTTTTACCAGGACGAAGGCGTGCACGTCGCGGTGCGCGACGGGATCCGCTGGGACACCGAGCGATTGCGGTCCTGCGCCACGATCGGTCTCGGGCGTGCCCTGTTGTCGCGGCTGACGGACGGCATCGAATGGGCTGTGCTGAGCGTCAACACCCACCGCCCGTTGTTCTGGTTCCTCGGCGGTCCCGGCGTGACGTCCATGGCCGATTTGCGCGGACGCCGCCTCGCGGTACACGCGGCGCACACCGCCCCCGGATGCTTCGCGCGAATCGTGCTGCGCCGGCACGGCCTCGACCCGGACCGCGACCTCGAGTGTGCGGCGCGCGCTCCGGGCGACTACCAGATGGACCTCCGGAGGCTGCGTGCCGGCTCGATCGATGCGGCTTACGTCGGCAGCACACTCGCCCCGGAACAGGTGGCCGAGGAGGAAGGCTTCCACGTGCTCGCCTGGGTGGGAGACCATCTGCAGATTCCGACGGTCGGAGTGGCGGTGGATCCCGCCCGCGTCCAGATCGGCGGCCCGGCGCTCCGAGCGGTGGTGCGGGCCAACCAGCGCGCCCTGCAGACGATTGCGGAACGACCGGATCTTGCGATCGATTACACCGCCTCCTTCCTTGATCGGCTGACGCGCGCCGAGGTGCAGCGCCACTTCGAGCGCTACATCGGCCCCTACTTCTCCGCGGACGGTCGAGTGGACCTCGACATCGCCGGGAAGGCGGTCGACGCGGTTGCGGCCGAACTCGGCGTTTCTCCAATATCGGCCGACCGCGTCTATGGGGCCGCCACCGGCGCCTAGGTCTGCTCGAGCAGCGTTCTTCGTCATCGGTATGAGAGGGTGGGGGCGACTTTCGGCGAGGACGAGGAGCGGTCGATGCCAGTGCCACCCGTAGCGGGCGTCCGTCTGGATGGAACATTGCTCACCAGGCGGGGGTTCATCGCGGCGGCCGGTGGCATGGCGCTGGCGGGGTGCAGCCAGAGCAAACCCCTACCCTCCGCGACTGCCCGAATGTCCGCTGCCATCGCCGCCGCCGAGAAGGCGCGGCCCCACAGCGGGCGCACCGTGACCGCCAGTTTGGCGCCCCAGCCCACCCAGGTCGACCTGGGTGGGCCGATCGTCCGGACGTTCGCGTACGGCGACAGCATTCCGGGACCGCTGATCCGGGCCAACATCGGCGACGAGGTGGTCGTCACGGTGTCGAACCGACTCGGCCAGCCGACATCGGTGCATTGGCACGGGATCGCGCTGCGCAACGACATGGACGGCGCCGAGCCCGCGACCCCGAACATCGCAGCCGGCAAAGACTTCACGTACCGGTTCTCCGTTTCCGACCCGGGCACCTACTGGGCCCATCCGCACGTGGGCCTCCAGGACGACACCGGCCTGTACCTGCCCGTCATCGTCGACGACCCGAGCGAGGGCAACTACGACGCCGAATGGATTGTGGTCCTGGACGATTGGACCGACGGCCTCGGGAGGAGCCCACAACAGCTGTACGACGAGCTGCGCAGCCCCAACAAACCCACCACCACGACCCCGCCAACGACGACGACTACTACGACTACAACAACAACAAGACAACGAGTGCGCCGGTGACCACCACCGAGACGACATCGGCGGCACCCACAACCTCGACGAGCCCGACCGCCGAGGCGGCAGCGGGCAGCGTCGGCACCAGCGACTTGCTCGGCGGCGACGCCGGAGACATCGCCTACCCGTACTACCTCATCAACGGCCGAATCCCCGCCTCTCCCACGTCGTTCAGCGCCAAACCGGGGCAGCGGATCAGGATTCGATTCATCAACACCGGTGCCGACACCAGCTTTCGGGTCGCCCTGGCCGGCCATTCGATGACGGTGACCCACACCGACGGCTATCCCGTGGTGCCCAAGCGGGTCGACGCTTTGCTCATCGGCATGGCCGAACGCTACGACGTCATCGTGACCGCGGCCGACGGCGTCTTCCCGCTGGTCGCGCTCGCGGAGGGAAAGAACGCGCTGGCGCGGGCGCTGCTGTCCACCGGCGCCGGCAGCCCGCCCGATCCGCAGTTCCAGCCGGCCGAGCTCAACAAGCTCGTGGGCACCGTCGAGATGTTCACCGCCACCACCCCCGTCAACCTCGGACGTCCACAAGCCGGACTCAACCTTCCGGTCGTGTTGGGCGGCAACATGGTCCAATACGATTGGACGATCAACGGCGAGCCTTACGACAGAACCCATCCGCTGCAGGTACGAGAGGGCCAGCGGACCACCATCACATTCGACAACACGACGATGATGTATCACCCCATTCACCTGCACGGGCACACGTTTCAGCTGATCAACCCCGACGGCAACCCCGGCGCCCGCAAGGACACCGTGATCGTGTTACCCAAGCAGAAGCTCGATGCTGTGCTTGTCGCCGACAACCCGGGAACATGGGTCATGCACTGCCACAACACATACCACCAATTCGCCGGTATGCAGACCCTGCTCAACTACGTCTTCTGAACGGCTTCCGCCAAGAAGTCCAGCAGCAGGTCGTTGACCACCGCGGGCTGCTCGATCTGCGGGCAGTGCCCCGCCTCGCCCACCACGACGCTGCGGGCGCCCTCGATCTGCGCGCTGATCTCGCCGGCCCAGCCGGGCGGAAGGAGCTTGTCGTTACCGCCTTCGACCACCAGGGTGGGGACGCCGATGCGGTCGTACCGGCGGGCGCTCGAGGGCGTCGCGGACGCTGTGGCACCTGGCCGCCGGAATCGCGCGGCTGCCACGGCTTCCCAGGCTCCGGGCGCCGTGCTGGACTCGTATCGGCGTCGCACGTAGTCGTCGTCGGCCGGAAATCCGGGATCGTGGAACAGCGCCTCGACGATGCGTCGCATCGCCGGCAGGGTGGCGTCGTACTGCTGGAGCGCTTCGAAGTGCCGGTTCTGCTGGATCTCGCCGCCCCCGCAGACGGCTACCAGGCTGCGCATCGGCAACCGGGGCGTCTCCGATGTCGCGTCGGACAGCAGGTTGATGGCGCCCATCGAGTTGCCGACGAAATGTGCCGCACCGATGCCGAGTACTTCGCAGAAGCGCGCCACGTGCCTGATCCGCATCCCGCGGCCGTCGACGAAATCGATGACCTTCGCCGACTGGCCGAACCCCAGCTGGTCGGGCGCGAGCACCCGGTAGCGCTCGGCGAGCGCGGCGATGTTGCGCTCCCAGCCCAGCTCGGCGCTGGCGCCAAATTCGCCGCCGTGCAGCAATATCACGGGATCGCCCGTGCCCGCTTCCAGATAACTGGTGGCCAGGCCGTCCACCAGGAGGGTTTTGCGATGAACGCCCACCGCCAGCCTTTCCCTACTTGAGCGCGATCGGATTCACCGGTGAACCCACGGCGCCAACGAACCTCAGGGGCGGCGCCACGAGCTGGAACTCATAGACACCGTCGGTGGCGCAATCGGCGGCCAGCGCCGTCAAGTCCCAGTACTCACCGAAGATCATCCCCATATCCCGCAGGCACAACAGGTGCAGGGGCAAGAACACGCCGTCGACACCGGAGACCAGGTCCTCGACTTGGAGGTTGTCGGCCGCGACGGCCGCGATCTCATGGTCGTGCAGCCACGACGCGCAGCTCCAGTCCAGGCCGGAATAAGGTTCGGTCCTGTCTCCGGTCTGCAAAAACCTTGTCCACCAGCCGGTTCGGATCAACACGATGTCGCCCCGGCCAACCGTCACGCGCTGTGCGCGCACGACGTCGTCCAGTTCTTCCGGAGTGATCGGATTTCCCTGTTCCAGAAACACGTCGGCGCCGCGATGGCGAACCAGGTCGAGCAACACGCCGCGCGATGCGATGCCCTTGACATCGACCTTCTCGATGCCGCAGTGATACGCCCCGAGACTGGTCACCGACCCGGCCGAGAACCCGTTGTACAGCTTGTCGTCGTAGTAGACGTGGGACAGAGCATCCCACTGGCTGGCCGCCTGCAACGGCATGATGATCATGTCGTCGTTGAAGCGGAACGGATTGTCTGCCAGGTAGCCGCCCATCTGCTGCGCGGTGGGGTTCCGCGCCCACGCGGGCCCGTACTGGACCAGGGTGTTGGCATCGCCACCGTCCACGGTCATCACATGGATGGGGTTGGGCCGAAAGCCGAACTCGCCCTGCGGTCCCGAGGACCCGAAGTCCACGCCGAGGGGAAACACCTTGCCGTGCCGCACCAGGCCGGCGGACTGGGCCACCTTGTCCGCGGTGATGAAGTTCAGGGTGCCGAGCTCGTCGTCGGCTCCCCACCGTCCCCAGTTGCTGACATCGCGAGCGACCCGGTGAAAGTCGGTCAGGCCGGCCACGGGGCTCCTTCCTCGAGCTCACGGGCGATCGCGGCGCCGACGTTGCCACCGTCGACCCACACGACTTGGCCCGAAATATAGCTGGCCGCCCGGCTATTGAGGAAGAGCAGCACCGAAGCCTGCTCGGCGGGGCCCGAGACGCGGCCCAACGGCTTGGGTATGTCGTCGAGGTAACTCTGCCCGTAGGCCGTCCGAAGCTGGTCGAGGATCGGCGTTTCGGTGACCCCCGGGCCGGTGCAGTTGATCCGGATGCCGCGCCCGCCAAGCCGGGTGGCACTTTGCATCGTGTACAGGATGATCGCTTCCTTGGACAGTTGGTACCCGCCCCCGGCCAGTTGGTCGGGGTGGCGGTGGCACCACTCGATTCCTTCGTGCATCGACGCGGTGCGCAGCAACGGCGCCACCGAACGCAGGTGGTCGAGGTATCCGGCCGCCGCGAGCGAGGACACGCTTGCGATGGCCGAGCCCTCGGCCATCGTGGGGATCAGCGCCTCGGTGAAATGCCGCATGCCCAGAAAGTTGATGGTGACCACGAGCGGCGGGTCGCCGATGCCCGACGAGACGCCGGCGACATTGAACAACGCGTCGACCCGCCCGCCGATGGCCGCCGTGGCCGAGTCGATGGAGGCCGGATCGGCCAGATCGACCTCGTGGAACTCCGCGGGCTCGAAGGCGGGGCGGTGCTTGTCGAGCCCCACTACGTCGGCGCCCAGCGCGGTGAGCTGGCGCACCACTTGCTCGCCGATGCCCGAGGCGCATCCGGTCACCACCGCGCGGCGCCCGTCGTAGCGCCACAATTCGTCCGTTCCCGCCAAGGCATCTCCCAAGAACTACGGCGTCCCCACAGGTCTACAGATGACGGGGCCTCACTTGGCCTGCTCCTTGAGCCGCCGCGCCGCCTCGACTCGACCCTGGTTCATTTCGGCCATGGCCTCGGGGATCTCGGTCGCGGTGAACTTGTCGCGACCGGTGGGCAGCCCGCCATAGGAGTAGCCCTCGTCGAACTCCGGGGCGGTGGACTTCGGACGGCGCGCCTCCACCCTTTCGATGACGGGCTCCAGCCGCTTGGCCTTGTCGGCCACGGCCTTGGCGTCGCGCTCGATGAACTCGGGCAGCACCTCCTTGCCCATCAGTTCGATCGATTCCATCGTGCCTTCGTGGCAGCGCGGGTTGAGCAGCAGAATCAGCTCGTCGACCCCGCTTTCCTCGTAGCCACGCAGGAATTCGCGCACGGTGGCCGGGGAGCCGATCGCCCCACGCCCCGGGCCGTAGGCCAGCGTCGGGTCTTTCTCGACCTCTTCGAGGTAGCGCTTCCACACTCCGGTGCGCCCTGGGGTGTGCTGCCCGGTCAGGTAGTAGTGCATGATCCCGAACGAGAAGAACCCGCCGCCCTTGCCGAGGCGCTCGATTGCCTGCTCGTCGGATTTGGCGACCATCATCGACAGGTCACCGCCGACCGCAAGAATGTTGGGGTTGATCTGGGGCGTGACCGGGACACCGCTCTCTTCGAATTCCTTGTAGTAACCGTTGACCCGCTCGGTGAGCGGTCCGGGGCCGGTGTAGGCGAAACTCAGTGCGCCGATGCACTTCTGGGCCGCCATCTGCACGCTGGCCGGCCGGGTGCAGGCGACCCAGACCGGCGGATGCGGCTTTTGCAATGGCTTGGGCACGACATTGCGCGGCGGCATGTCGTAGTACTCGCCCTTGAATCCGGTGAACGGTTCCTCGGTCATGCATCGGATCGCCACCTCGAGGGACTCTTCCCACTGTGCGCGCTTGTCCGCGGGGTCGACCTCGAATCCGCCGAGCTCACTGATGGAGGAGCCCTCCCCGGTGCCGAACTCCACCCGGCCGTTGGACAGCAGGTCGATGGTGGCGACCCGTTCGGCGGCTCGGGCGGCGTGGTTGACCGACGGCAGCAGGTGCATGATGCCGAATCCCAACCGGATGTTCTTGGTCCGCTGGCTGGCCGCGGCCAAGATGATCTCCGGCGCGGTGGAATGACAGTATTCCTCGAGGAAATGGTGCTCGGTGAGCCAGACGGTGGAGAACCCGGCCTTGTCGGCGGCCTCGATCTCGTCCATGCCGTCCTGGAACAACTGCCGCTCGTCGTCGGGCGCCCACGGCCGCGGCAGCGGGAACTCGTAGAACAGTGAAATTTTCATCGTTACCTCCGGTGAGAGTTAGAGGGTCTGGTTGTCGGGTTGAGAGGCAAGGTGTTTGGCCGCTACGTAGCCGAAGGTCATGGCCGGACCGATGGTCGCGCCGGCCCCGGCGTAGCTGCGGCCCATGACCGGGGCGGAGGTGTTGCCCACCGCGTACAGGCGGGGCACCACGGAGCCGTCGCGCCGCAGCACCCGGGCGTGTTCGTCTACGCTGAGGCCGCCCGATGTCCCGAGGTCGCCGAGAACGATTCGGAACGCGTAGTAGGGCGGTTCGCCCAGTGGGTACAGGTTCGGGTTCGGCAGTGTCGGGTCACCGTAGTAGTTGTCGTAGACGCTGTCGCCGCGGTTGAAATCGTCGTCGTGCCCCTTGCGCGCCAGTTCGTTGAAGCGGCTCGCGGTCCGGGAAAGTTCAGATGCCGGTACTCCTATCTTCGCCGCCATTTCGTCCCACGTCATCGCCGCTTTGACCACGCCTGATTCCAGCCAGGCGGCGGGGACCCTGCGCCCGGTCGGCACCGGCGCGCCGGGGATCTTGGGTAGCGGCAGATGCCCGCCGATGACATAGCGATTCCACGAGCGCTGGTCGGTGATGAGCCAGCATGGGATGTGAGTCACTCCCGACTTCTGACCGTCGATCATGGCGTGACCGAAATCCATGTACGGCGCCGCCTCGTTGATGAAGCGCCTCCCGTCGCCGTTGACGATGAACTGCGCGGGCATCATCCGTTCATTGAGCATGAATTGCATTCGGCCGTCGGGCCATTGGATCGCCGGAAACCACCAGGCCTCGTCGAGTAACTCGGTCGCGGCTCCGACCTTCTCGCCTGCACGGATGCCATCACCCATTGCGGCGGGATTGCCGAAGCTCCAGTCCTGTTCGATGACCGGCAGTTGCTCTTTTCGCCAGGCGAGGTCGTGGTCGAAGCCGCCGGAAGCCAGGACGACCCCGCGCCGGGCGCCGACCCGGACGGCGTTGCCATCCTTTTCCAGCAGGACGCCGGTCACCGCGCCGCCGGAGTCGGTGAGCAACTCGACCATCGGTGAGTCCAGCCACAGCGGGATACCGCGTTCCCGCATCGCCAGCCTGAGCCGGGCGGCCAGCGACTGCCCGATCGCCGCCATCCGCTCGCCGAACACCCGCGCCCTGACCATCCGCGAAATCAGCTTCAGCAGTACACCCTTTCCGGCCCATGACTGGCGGATGCGGTAGAAGGTCCGAAGCTCTTTGGGGCCCAGCCATATCCCTTTCGGGGCGAGCGCCAACGGCTTGAGCAATTTCTTCTCGTCGGGGCCGAGCTTGCGCAGGTCGATGGGTGGGACGTTGATGGTGCTGCCCAGTTCGGAGCCGCCGGGCAGCTCCGGGTAGTAGTCGGCATAGCCGGGCTTCCAGACGAACTCGAACCATCCCGAGAGATTCTCCAGGAACTCGAGCATCTGCGGCGCGGAGTCGACATACTGCCGGATCCGGGCTTCGCTGACCAGGCCCTCGGTGATCCGCCGCAGGTACTCGATCACCCCGTCGGGCGGCGGTGCGTAGCCCTCCCTGCGCTGCGCGGGGGCGCCCGGGACCCAGATACCACCACCGGACAGCGCGGTGGAACCGCCGAAGTGCGAGGACTTCTCGACCACCAGCGCGTCGAGCCCGGCGGCCTGTGCGGTCAGCGCTGCCGTCATGCCGCCGCCGCCTGATCCGACGATGAGCACGTCCACGACGTGGTCGAAGCCGGTCATGTCGGCACCGCCGTCCGGATGGCGAAACCGGCGATCAGCTCGGGAGCGGGCTTGTAATAGCGCGTAGTCGTCCGGTACGGACCGGCGGCCTGAAGGGCGGCGAACGCCGCCACCCAGGTTCTGATCTCCTGGGCGGAGCTGCCACCTTCGTGGACGACGAACGAGTTCGACCACCGGTCGAGCTCGGAAAGCCTTCCGTCGTCCAGGATCTCGAGGAACCGATGGTCCCAGGGTGGGTTGAGCGGTTGCAGCCCGCTCGCGCCGGCGGCGAAGCTTCTCGCGGCGTCGATCACTGCCACTTGCCGGGCCTGCCGCTGTTCCGGTGTCATCGGACGGCCGTGCACGATCCGCTCGAGCACCGGCGGCGGCGCGCTTGCCAGCGTCGGGACCGGCGGACTGTGGGAAAGCCCCCCGGATCCCAGGATCAGGACCCGCTTGTCCAATCCGGCCAGGTATTTGCCCACCGCGGCGCCGAGCGCACGGCACCGCGACAAGGGTCCCAGCGGCGCGGCGACAGCATTGACGAAGATCGGAATGACGGGACAGGCGGTGGCGTCGCGGAAGAGCTTCTCGAGCGGCTGGACCGTGCCATGGTCCACATCCATGCTGACAGACACCGCAACGTCGACCCCGGCGCCCAGCACCGCTTCGGCGCAGTCGTTCGCGAGGTCTTGCGGGACGTCGAGCGGCCCGGCGTAGGTGCCGTAGTCGCCAACACCGTTGGCGCTGGTGCCGATGCAGAACGGCGGCATCACCTTGTAGAAGAACCCGTTGTAGTGATCCGGGGCAAAGGCGACGACCAGCTCGGGCCGGTAGTTTTGGACGAACTCTCGCGCCCGGGCGATCGCGCCTTCGATGTCGTCAAGCAGGTCCCGTGACGGCCCCGGAAGATTCAGTAGCGGGCTGTGCGACATACAGCACAGAGCCAGTGCCACTTTGGCAATCACCCCCTCCCGGCGTGAGGGTGAGCGCATCCAGCAGCGAGGCGCTCAGTTCGGGCGCCCGCTGGGCGATGCACGCCCCGGCAATGCACCGATCTGGACGCAGGAACAGCACCGATTCCTGATGGGTGTCGAACCAGGACTTGAGTCCGCCATGGCGGTCACCCACGATGACGACGTCGGGGTCGTCGTGGCCCGCCCAGTGCAACTGGGTCGCCGGGCGCAGGGCAAAGAAGCGGGCCCCCAACGCTTCCCAGCTTTTGAACGCGACGTCGCCGAGTATCGCCCGGGGGTTGTTGTTCCAGCACACCACGGCGAACCAGTTGCCCAGCACGTCGTCCAGCAGGACATCCTGTTGGTCGCGGGTATCGACCCGCGGTTGGACGAACAGGGTACCGGCCGGCGAATCGGCGCGGCCGGATTTTCCGGGACCGGCCGTGTGCACGACGGCGCCCTGTTCGTAGCGCGGCATCGGCTTGAACCTCATCTCGAGCACGTACCGCTTGAGTGTCGGCACAATCGACGCGGACCGTACGAGGAGGTCGCGGGCGCCCGCCACCCGGCGGTTGGTCGGAGAAATGGCGCGCCCCACCATGGTGGAAAGGTCGATCATCGCCCGGGCGTGTTTGCGGCGCTCGATGTCGTAGGTGTCCAGCAACTTGTCGTCGGCCAGGCCGCGCACCACGGCGGCAAGCTTCCACCCGAGGTTGAACGCGTCGCGGATGCCGCTGTTGTAGCCCTGGCCCTGCCATACCGGCATCAGGTGCGCCGCGTCCCCGGCCAGCAGCAGCCGGCCGGTGCGGAACGCGCCGGCGATGCGTGAGTGGTGGGTGTAGACCCGGCGCCGGATCACGTCGACCCGGTCGGGGTGCGGCACCATCCGCGCCAGCATCTGCCTCAGGAACGCGGGATCGTCCGCCTGCTCGTCGGACTCGTGGTTGTGAATCATGAACTCGAAGCGCCGAATTCCGTGCGCGATCGAGATCGAGGCATACGGGCGTTCCGGGTCGGCGCCCACCTCGCTGTTCGGGTGGCCGAGCGGATCGTTGGCGACGTCGACCACCAGCCAGCGTGTCGGCGACGTCGTCCCGTCGAAGGACACACCCATCATGGCCCGGGTGGTGCTGCGCCCGCCGTCGCAACCGACGACGTACCGCGCTCGCAGAGTGGTGGTTTCGTCACTGCCGCCGAGCTCGACGGTGACCGCGTCACCGTCCTGCCGGCAGGCCGTCATCGGCCGTTCCCACCGCACCTCGACGTGCTCGAAACGCGCCAGGCCCGCCAGCAGCTCGGCGTCGACGAGCGGTTGCACGAAGCCGTTTCGCTTGGGCCATCCGAAACGCGCGTCGGGAGGCGCCATTTCGGCCAGCACCCGGCGCTTGGCGTCGAAGAAACGCAGGATCTGGTTGGGCACGGTGTGCGGCAGGATGCGGTCGACCAGGCCGATCGACTGGAATGTGCGCAGCGCCTCGTCGTCCAGCCCGACCCCGCGCGGGTAGTCGATCAGCGCGTCACGCTCGTCGACCACCAGAGTGCTCACGCCCTGCAGGCCAAGGATATTCGCCAGCGTCAACCCGACCGGTCCGGCCCCGACGACGAGGACGTCGACGTCCACCTGCGCTGCGTCCCGCCGCGGAGCGACCATCACCGGCCCAGCAGGAATTCGAGGTGTAGGCGGTTGAAGGACTTGGCGTCCTCGTACTGGGGCCAATGACCGCAGCCGGGCATCAGTTCGAAGCGCGCGCCGGGGATCATCGACGCGATGCGGCGGCCCTCCGCCACGTCGGCGGTGGGGTCGTCGCTGGTCCACAGCACCAGGGTGGGCGCGGCGATCTTGGCGTAGTCGTCCGGTCCGATGATGTTGCGGGCCCGGATCTCGGGATCCTGCAGCGCCATGATGTCGCGCATCGCGTCGACGAAACCGGGTTGGCGGTAGATCCGTTGCCGACTGGCGACCAGATCGTCGTAGTCCTTTGACTTGTCGGCCATCAGCCACTTGATCCGCGCTTGAACGGTTTCCCAGGTCGGGTCCTCGGCGGCCGCCATGGAGAGCGTGATGATGCGCTTCATCACCACCGGATCGGCCTGGGAGCCGCCTGCGGTGTTGAGCACCAGCCGGTCGACGACGCCCGGGTGGTCGATGGCGGCGCGGGCCGCCACCCAGCCGCCCAGCGATTCACCGCTCAGGCAGGCGCGATCGGCCCCGATCGCGCCCAGCACCGCCATCAGGTGATCGACGTAGTGGCCGACCTCCAGCGGGTGACCCGGCTTGTCGGTGTAGCCGTGACCCAGCATGTCGATGGACCAGGTCCAGAAGTGCTCGGCGTGCGCCGCCAAGTTGCGGACGTACGCCTCGGCGTGGCCGCCGGATCCGTGCAAGAACACCAGCACGGGCTTTCCGGAGTCACCCGCCCGCAGGTAACGGGTCCGCACGCCGCCGGCATGCAGGTAACCCTGCGAGAAGGCGACACCCTGCAGATCGCTCCAAATGCTCTCGAATTCCGCCGTCCCCTTCGACACCAAAGTCCCTCTCATAGCCGGGGAAATATCACTCTCGTCTTCCGCCCACCCGTGTGCTAATATCGCACGCTGATGTGCGTTATATATAGAGCTACGCTCTCGCATAGGGGTCTGTCAAGGCTGTGACAAGTTCCGGAACGGGTTCTCAGACGTTGGCTCGCGGGCTGGCGGCACTGCAGATGGTCGCGGATTCGCCGGACGGCCTCACCGTGCAACAGCTCGCCGACCAGGTCGGGGTGCATCGCACCATCGCGTATCGATTGCTGTCGACATTGGCCGACTTTCGGTTGGTCGCCAAAGGGCAGGACGGGCGCTACCGACCGGCGGCGGGGCTGGCCGCGCTCGGCGCGTCGTTCGACCGCAATGTGCGCCAGGTCAGCCTGCCGGTGCTGCGCGCGCTGGCCGACGACCTGGGCACCACGGTCTCGCTGCTCGTCGCGGAGGGCGATCAGCAAGTGGCGATCGCGGTGATCGTGCCCAGCCATGTCGCCTACCAGCTGTCCTTCCACGAGGGCAGTCGTTATCCGCTGGAACGCGGCGCCGCCGGCATCGCCCTCCTCGCGAGCATGCCGCCGCGCCCCGGCGAGCGCGATCTGGTGACCCGGACCCGCGAGTGCGGCTGGGTGTCGACGTACGGGGAGATCGAACCGAACACCTACGGTCTGGCCGTGCCGGTCCGGCGCCCACCACCGTCGCCGGCCACCTGCATCAACCTCATCTCGCACCGGGAAGACGTGGTGCTGCGCGGGAAGGATGCGGTCGTCACGGCCGCAAAGCAGTTGTCGGAGCTATTGAGCTAGCCAAGCTAGCCCCGCACTGAGCTGAAGGGATAACCGTCCATGTCATGGGACCACGAAGTCGACGTCGTCGTGCTCGGCACCGGCGGCGCCGGCCTGACGGCCGCGCTCACCGCCGCGGTCGCCGGCGCGTCGGTGGAGGTCTTCGAAAAGGCCTCGACCGTCGGCGGCACCACCGCCGTGTCGGGTGGCGTCGTGTGGATTCCGGCCCACAATCGTTCTCCCGGCGGGGAATTGACGATCGCGGACGCGCTGCGATACCTGCGTGCACAGTCCCACGGGGCCATGGACGAAGAACTGGTCGAGACGTTCGTGCGGACCGGCCCGGCGATGCTCGACTTCGTCGAGGCGCACAGCCGCCTGCGTTTCGAGATCGCGACGGGCTTCCCCGACTACCGACCCGAGTTGCCCGGCGGACAGCCCGGTGGGGGCCGATCGCTCATCCCCGCGCCCTACGACCTCGACCGGTTGGGCGACTGGGCCAACCGGATCACGGCCTTTCCCGCCGACTTTTCCAACGTCGGATTCGACGCCGAAACCCGGGCCCGCCTGCACGCGGCCGCGGACGGCCAGCCCGGAAACCTTTGCGTCGCCGGCGCCGCCCTGATCGCGGGGCTGCTCGACAGCTTGCTGGGCATGGGGGCGACTCTGCACACGAGCGCACCCGCCGGGCAGCTGATCGCCGACGCAGGGGAAATCACCGGGGTGCAGGTGGACCTGCGCGGAGAGACAGTCCGCGTGCGCGCCCGCCACGGGGTCATCCTGGGCACCGGCGGGTTCGAATGGGATCCCGTTCTGGTGCAGGCCTTCCTGCGCGGCCCCATGCACGGGGCGGTCTCCCCGCCGTACAACACGGGTGACGGGTTGCGCATGGCGATGGCACACGGCGCGGACCTCGCCAACATGGGTGAGGCCTGGTGGGTGCCCATCGTGCAGCTTCCCGGCGACACCATCGAAGGCAAGCCGCGCAGCCGCAGCGTCCGTCTGGAACGGACCCGACCACGGAGCATCATCGTCAACGCCGCGGGGCGGCGGTTCGTCAACGAGGCGTCCGACTACAACTCGATGGCCGGCGCCTTCCAATACCTGGACCCGCGCGGGGGCTACGTCAACGACCGCGGGTGGATGGTCTTCGACTCGGTTCACCTGCAGCGCTATGGATTTCTGGGCGTCGCTCCCGGACAGGCGGTGCCGGACTGGTTCTGCGAGTCGGCGGATCTCGTCGAGCTGGCGGGCAAGGCGGGCATTGACGCCGCCGGCCTCACGCGCACCGTCGAGGACTGGAACCGTCACGTGGCCGCCGGTGCCGATCCCGACTTCGGCCGCGGGTCAAGCGCATACGACGGCTATTGGGGCGACGAAAGTGCCACCACGCCCGCCGGCAAGACCCTGGGGCCGATCGACACCGCCCCGTACTATGCGGTTCCGCTGTGCATCGGCGCCATGGGCACCAAGGGCGGTCCGCGCACCGACCCCGACGGCCGTGTCCTGCACGTCAGCGGCGAGCCCATTCCCGGCCTGTTCGCCGCCGGCAACGCGATGGGCGGGGTGACCGGCCGGGCCTATGGCGGTGCCGGCGGAACCATCGGCCCGGCAATGGTTTTCGGGTATCGCGCGGGCCATGCGGCCGCCACCGGGAAGTCTGTCGACCTGAAATAGCTTCCGACCGCTAGCCGAATGCGCTGGTGATGGCCGCCATGTCGAAGTAGTCGCGCCACGCCGCGATCCGGTCGTCGCGGACCTCGAAGACGCCCATGACCGGCAACGGGATTTCTTCCCCGCCCCCCTTGCGCCGCATCACGTCGGTGCGTTCGTTCATCACCACCGGGCCGCTGCTGATCTGCCGGTGCACAGTGAAGTCGATCCCGTCGAGCGCGGCGAGGAACCCCGCGATGAAATCCCTGATTGCCTCCCGCCCCTGCACCGGTGGCATCGGAATGTTGTGGTACGTCGCGTCTTCGGTGAAGTACGCCGCGAGCTCGTCCGGGTCGGGGGACGCCCACAGTTTGCAGAAGTCGGTCACCAGCTGATCGGCTGAACGCGTCATGCCCTCATGGAACACATTGACACGCAATAAATCAAGACGCGCCTCGACCGGGTCGTCGCACGTCTCAGTCGAAGGTGACGACGACCTTGTCGGCCGCACCCGGAGCAGCGGCGGTCCGCAGCGCTTCCTGCACGTCGCCGAAGGCGAATGTGTGGCTCACGATGACCGCATACTTTTCCCAGTTGGCGACGATGTCTTCGGTCACCTCGAAGATCTCGTCGGGGTAGCCCATCGATCCGACGATGGTGACTTCGTTGCTCATGACGCTGAGGAAGTCAACGGGTACGGGTTCCTTGTGGACGGCGACGACGACGATCTTCGCCCCTCGTTTTGCGGCGGTCAGGGCGGTCGTGATCACCGCCGGCGCGCCCGCGGCGTCCAGATAGATATCGGTGCCGGCCTTCCCGGGGAACATCGACTCGCCGGCGCCGTGCAGTTCGATAAGCCGCTGCCCGACGCTTTCTTCCGCGGAGTTGACGACCGCGTCGGCGCCGACGCCGAGGGCCTTGTCGAGTCGTGACGCGATCAGGTCGACAACGACGACGTGTTGCACGCCGACCGATTTGAATCCGATGGTGGCGCCCAGCCCGATCGGACCGGCACCGAATATCACGACCTTGTCGGACGGTGTCGGCGCGGCCTGATTGACCGCATGCCGCGCGACGGCCATCGGCTCGTTCAGCGCCGCCACCGGGAAGGGTATGTCGTCGGGCACGACCTCGAGACTTCTGCCGCGCGCGGCCTGCTCGATCAGCAGAAACTCCGCCAAGCCGCCGGTCGCCCCGCCGTTTCCGATGATGCCGCTCGGCGCGGCCATCGGGTTGATCACCACATGGTCTCCCACGGAAATGCCCGTCACATCGCGACCGACTTCGACCACCTCGCCGGCCGGTTCGTGTCCGAGTGGCATGCGCCCCTGGCGCGGCGGCAGCCCGCCGAGCGAGATATACAGCGAGTCGGAGCCGCAGATGCCGCAGGCGCGCATCCTCACCAGGACGTCGGCGGGGCCAACCCGGGGCTCGGCTGCGTCGACCACCTCGACCTGTCCCGGCCCGCTCACCAACGTGACTTTCATCGAAACCCTTTCTCAGTCAGCACTCGTCGGCGAAAGAAGCTTCTCGGCGGCGCTGTAGGGATCGTCGCGGCCGTCGACCACCGACTCCGCCAGCCGATCCAGGTCCGGCCGCGATCGCAGCAGGGTCTGCGCGAGGGAGAGCACCTGCGCTCGGGCGCGCGCCAGCCGGCGTTCGCGGCTGTCGGTGCGGTGATGCGCGTCGATGGCGGCCAGCAGATCGTCGACGCCCTCGCCCCGCGCGGCGACGAGACTGACGATGGGCGAGTCGGTTTCGGACCTGAGGTCGCGCACGGTCTGCTCGGCGCCCTCCCGGTCGGCCTTGTTGACCGCGACGATGTCGGCGACCTCCAGCACGCCGGCCTTGGCGGCCTGGACCGCGTCGCCGGCCCCCGGATTGAGGATGACGATCGTCGGATCGGCCACCGCGGCGATCTCGATCTCGGACTGGCCCACCCCCACGGTCTCCAGCAGGACCACCCCGTAGCCGAGGGCGCCCAGCAGTCGGATGGCCGCGGGCACCGCCGCGGCCAGGCCCCCGAGATGCCCGCGCGTGGCCACCGACCGGATGAGCACGTCGGAGTCGTTGATGTGCGCGGCCATTCGGATTCGATCGCCCAGCAGCGCGCCGCCGCTAAACGGCGACGACGGGTCGACGGCCAGGACGGCCACCCGAAAGCCGCGCTGCCGGTAGGCGCCCACCAGCGCGGCGATGGTCGTCGACTTCCCCGCACCGGGCGGTCCGGTGATGCCGATGACGGGCCCGCCGCTCGACGCCGTGGGCTCAAGGCTCGCCAGCACCTCGTCGCGCTGATCGCTTTCGATCAGACTGAGCAGCCGACCCACCGCGCGCGGAGACCCGTTGCGCGCGCGGGCGACCAGGTCGGTGATGGTCATCTGCGCATCATGGCGCGGCCACCCCGATGACGGCCTCCGGCATGGGTCTTCTCCAGTTCGCCCGCGAGCGCCGCCCGGGACGGGGAGCGCACATCAATGAGAACACTATTCTCTCCGCCAGAGAGCGCTAGTGGCAACAACCCTGGCTGCCTAGACTGCTTGCAGGCCGCCCGAGGACCGCGTCACACCATGGAGGTGGCATGACCCAGCGGGAGGGGACCATCGCGGTCCCGGGCGGAAGCGTGTGGTTCAAGCGGGTGGGCGGCGGTGCGGGGCTGCCACTCCTCGCGGTGCACGGCGGCCCGGGCCTGCCGCACGACTACCTGCGGTCGCTGGAACGTCTGTCCGACGAGCGGGAGGTCATCTTCTGGGATCAGCTCGGCTGCGGGAGGTCCAGATGCAAACCCAATCCGCAACTTTGGACGATGGAACGCTCGGTGGCCGAGATGGACGCCGTGGTGCGAGGACTGGGCCTGGACCGCTTTCACGTCTTCGGTAACTCCTGGGGCGGCATGCTGGCGCAGCAGTATGCGCTCGACGCAATCTCCGGGACCGCCAGCCTCACCATCTCGAACAGCATCGCGTCCATCCCGGAGTTCGCGAAGATGGTGTCGCGGCTGAAGGCCCAACTGGACCCGGCGACGCAGGCCGCGATCGACTATCACGAGGCGGCCGGCACGACCGACTCACCCGAGTATCAGGCCGCCATCCGTACCTGGAACGCGACCTACCTCTGCCGGGTCACGCCATGGCCCAAGGAACTCGAGGACGCGTTCGCCAACATGGGCGTCGAGATCTTCGAGACCATGTTCGGGCCCAGCGACTTTCACATCGTGGGGACGATCCGCAGCTGGGACGTGTTCGACCGGTTGCCCGAGATCACCGTGCCGACCCTGGTCCTCGCGGGCCGCTACGACGAGTGCGTGCCCGAACACATGGAGGAAATGCACCGGCGGGTAACGGGTTCGCGTTTCGAGTTGTTCGAATCGAGCGCGCATATGCCGTTCATCGAGGAGCCCGACAGGTTCGACCGGGTGATGCGTGACTTCCTACGGGCACATGACTCGTCGCGAGCGTAACCCCAGTGCGAACAGACGGGCTGAGATTCGCAGTAGCGTTACACTCGCGGCGATCCCAACATCAGTTCTTGCCCGCCGCCAGCTTGGTGACGATCGTCCGGAAGTCTTCCGTCGTGAACGACTGATGCTCGGCCGACAGGGCATAGTCCAGGCTCGCCAGCACGGCGCGTTCCAAGTGGATGTTGAGCACCCGCTTGGTGCTTTCGACCGCCTGCTGGGGCAGCTTCAGTATCTTCTCGGCGCAGGCGATCGCCTCGGCGACAGGATCGGCGACCAGGTGGTTGGCCAGCCCGAGCTCGACGGCCCGCTCGGCCTTGATGCGGGTGCCCGTGAGCGCGTACTCCTTGGCCAACAGCAGGCTGATGTGCAGCGGCCAGGTCAACGGCCCACCGTCGGCGGCGACCAACCCGACCTGCACGTGCGGGTCCGCGAGGTAGGCGTCTTCGGCGATGTAGACGATGTCACTCAGCGCGACCAGGCTGCAGCCCAGGCCGACGGCCGGGCCGTTGACCGCCGCCACCACCGGAATTCGGCACCGCGCCATGCCGAGCACGATCTCGCGACCGTCCCGGATGGTCTTGGCACGAAGGTCGGCGTCGGCGGACAGTTCCTTGAGGTACGCGAAATCGCCGCCGGCCGAAAAGGCCCTGCCGGCCCCGGTGATCACGGCCGCGCGCGCGCTCGGATCGTCGGTCAATCGCTGCCACAGCCGGGCGAGCCCCACGTGCAGACTGTCGTTGACCGAGTTGAGCGACTCCGGCCGATTGAGGGTGATGATCCGCAGCGGCCCGTCTGCGCGGACATCGATTTCGGCGGGCATGTCGTACATGTCAGACTCCCAATCTCAAGATTCGCGAAGCGATGATGTTCTTCTGTATCTGCGATGTCCCGCCCATCACACTCTGCGCGCGGCTGTAGAGATAGGCGCTGAGCAGGTCGGGGTCACGGGTTCCGGCGACCGCCAGTGCCGCGTGGCCGACGGACTGCTCGACCCACGTCATCAACAGTTTGTCCAGCGATCCCTCGGGCCCGTGCGAGACCCCGTCGAGTTGTTCGGACAACCGCCGCCGCACGTGGTGCGTCAGCATCTCGGACTGGACGGCCGCCCATGCGAGCTCGTCGGGGACCTCAGCTTCATCTTTTGCGGTGCGCGCCAACATGCTTCGGACCAGCTTGCCGTACCGGGCCGCGTAACCCAGCGTGGACGGTTCGCGCTCGTGTCCGACGACCGTCATGGCGACCGCCCAGCCATCACCGGGCGCCCCGACCATCCGGTCCGCCGGCACCGTCGCGCCGTCGAAGAAGACTTGGCCGAACTCGTTGGTGACCCCGTTGATCATGCGCAGTGGGCGTTGTTGTACGCCGGGCTGTTTCATCTCGAGAACGAACGCCGACAAACCGCGGTGGCGCTTGGCCTCGCCGTCCGTGCGCGCCAGCAGCAAGCAGTAATCGGCGACGTCGGAGTAACTGGTCCAGATTTTGTGTCCGTTGACCACGTAGGTATCGCCCTCGCGGCGGGCGGAAGTCGTCAGCGAAGCGAGGTCCGAGCCGGCGCCCGGCTCGCTGAATCCCTGGCACCATCGCTCGGTGCCGTTGATGATGCCGGGCAGGAAACGTCGGCGCAGTTCCTCGCTCGCGTGCGCGCCGATGCCGTAGACCAGATAGCCCACGCTGGGGCGGGGCGGGGCACCGGCGCGGGCGAGTTCTTCGTCGATGATGACGTCGTACACCGGCGGCAACTCCTGGCCACCATATTCACGCGGAAACGACAGCCCGAAGAATCCGGCCGCATAGAGGGCCTGATGCCACTCGGCCTGGCGAGCCCAGTATTCGTCGCCGGAGCCTGAAAACTCCTTGGCGTGCAGCGAAAGCCAGGAGCGCAGCCGTTCCCGGAAAGCCGCCTCGTCGGGCGAGTCACGAAAGTCCAAAGTCGATCTCCTTCAGGGTTACGGGCCACAGTTCCGCCGACGTCAGTGCGCGCCGCAGGTACACGTGGATCAGGCAGTCCCAGGTGTTGCCGATGCCGCCGTGCACCTGTATGGCCGTCTCGCAAACGGTTCGGGTGGCGCGCGCGCAATAGACCTTGGCGATCTGGGCGGCGCGAACCGCTTCGCCCGCCGGCAGTTCGTCGACCGCCCACGCGGCATGCCGCGAGATGCTCACCGAACCTTCGATCAGCGCGAGGCTTTCGGCCAGCATGTGCGCCACCGCCTGATAGGACCCGATCGTATTGCCGTACTGTTCGCGGATTCTCGCGTAATCGCAGGCGACGGCCTGCGCGCCGCGGGCGATCCCGACCAGGTCGGCCGCCGTGGTCACCAGCGTCAGGGCTCGCCACCGCGCGGCAGCCTCGGGACTGACGTCGCCGAGCGCGGCCGGCGATCCCAGCGTTTCCGCTTCCGACCGGGTCAGGTCCGCGCACGCCCGAACGGCGCCCAGGTCCGTCGACAGGATCGTGGCGCCGGACAGCGCCAGGGCGCGCCGAGCGCCGCGGGCGTCGATCGCCCGGCCGTCCACGGCCACCGTCGCGCCCGCGGCGTCGGCATCGAGGTGGCGCGCGAGGTCGTCGGCCAGTACTGGTCCCAGAAAAGGTGCGTCGACGACCCGGCGGCCGAATTCCTCGGCAACGATTGCCACCTCGACACCGGAGGCGCCGTCCGAACGCAGCGATCGCCAGCCGGTCGCGCCGATCTGCTTGTCCAGGCGCGCGATTCGGTTCTGGTCGTCGAGATCCTGGACCGCGCCGGGCCCGAGGTCGTCGGCAAGCTTGGCGGCCGCGTCGCGCAGTTGCCGTTGCTCAGCGGTCAGACGCGCATCCATATGTCTCCTTGAGCTTTCGGCGGAGCACTTTGCCGGAGGGCAGGCGGGGAATGTCGGGCACGAACACGAAACGACCCACGTGCTTGTAGGACGCCAGTCTCTCGTCGACGCGTGCGGTCAGTTCGGCGGCATCGACGGGCGCGCACGCCACGACCGCGGCCACGATCGCTTCCCCGTTGGTGCCATCGGGAACGCCGAACACCGCGCAGTCGCGGACGGCCGGGTGACCGTGCAGCACGGTCTCGATTTCGGCGGGGGCGACCTGGAACCCGCGCACCTTGATCATTTCCTTCAGGCGGTCGGTGATCCGCAGCCAACCTTCGGTGTCGAGCCAGCCGACATCGCCGGTCCGGTACCAGCCGTCACGGATCGCTTCGGCGGTCGCCGCGGCCGGCAGATACCCGGCCATCAGCGATGCCGACCGGGCCTGGATCTCCCCGACCTCCCCTGCGGCCACGGGCCTACCGGTCTCGGGCGAAACCACCCGCACCCGGACACCGGGCACCGGCCGCCCGACGGCGTCGAGCCTCGCCGCCTCGAGCGGATTGCAGGCGATCACCGGTAGTTCGGTGGTGCCATAGGCGGGCACCCAGCCGACACCGGTCCGGCGGGTGACGGTCTCGGCCACGTCCGCACTCACCGGGGTCGCCCCCCACATGATGAAGCGCAAGGACGACAGGTCGTACGACTCGAGATCGGGGTGCGAGGCGATGGCCAGGGCGATCGGCGCGACCGCCATTTCGACTGTGATGCGGTCGCTTTCGATGTAGTGCAGCATTTGGTCGATGTTGAATCGACGGTGCAGCCGCATCTGGGTGCCCGTCCGCAGCGCCGTCAGGATATTGAGCAGACCGAGGATGTGTGAGGGCGGGGTGGCTATCTGGATTCGGTCGCGTCGCGTCAAGCCCAGCGCGTGGCGCCACTGCCGGACGGCCTCGCCCAGTGACGCGTGAGTGTGTCGGACGGCCTTGGGCAGTCCGGTGGTGCCGGAACTGAACGCGAGCACGGCGTCGGCGCCGGGCCGCGGTGAACCGGCCGCCGGCGCCCCGGGTGCGGTCGGTTCGTCCAGGTGCAGCATCGGCATGAAATCGGCCAGCACGGGCTGGTCTCCGACCGCGAGGGCAGGGTCGGTCAACGCGAGGGCGTGCTCAACCTCGTCGCGTTTCCATGCGGGGCTGATCAATACCGCGGTCGCGCCGAGCCGCCAGATCGCGAGCAGCGCGGCGACGAACTCGGGTCGCGTGGAGGCCATGAGCGCGATCCGCTGGCCCTCTGCCGCGCCGCTTTTCGTCAAAGCGGCGGCCCACCCGTCCGAAAGCGCATCGAGTTGAGGCAGGCTTAAGCGCCGTTCCTCGAACACGAGCGCCACCGGCTCGGTCACGTCCCGCCTTTCCTGACGGACCGGGCTGACCCGACTCCGCACAGCTTGAGAAGATCCTATCTATCCGTGAGAATAGTATTCTCTATACTGAAGAATACAAGTACGGGAAGGGGGCGGTCACGCTGACGGTCGCCGCGAATACCGAGGAGACGGCACGGGTGACGGATCGGGCATCCAACGACGGCCAGGGGGCGGGCACGGTGACGATCCTGCTGGACCGCAGGAAGGTGTCGGTGGCCCTGGTTCCCGGCGAGACCCTGCTGGAGAGCGCACGCCGGGCCGGTCTGCAGCCGCCGTTCAGCTGCGAGGCGGGCAATTGCGGCACGTGCATGGCCAGGCTGGTCGAGGGGCATGCGACCATGCTCGCCAACGACGCGCTGGAAGACGACGAGGTGGCCGAGGGCTACATTCTCACGTGCCAGGGCGTGCCGGACACGGCTTCGGTCACCGTCGTCTACGAGTAGCCGTCACAAAGGAGTAGCGATGGCCAAGGGCATCATCCTCGTCGAAAGCCGACCCAGCTCGCCCGACCGTGACCAGGAATACAACACCTGGTATGACGAGGTCCACCTCGGCGAGCTCGTGGCGCTCGACGGATTCGTATCGGCGCGCCGGTTTCGTCCGGTCGACGGCGAGGGCCCGTATGTCGCCATCTACGAAATCGAAGGCGACGACCTTCAAGCGGTCCTGGACAACATGATCGCGAACGCCGGCCAGTTGCACATGTCCGACGCGCTCCAGTTGGATCCCCCGCCGATCCCGCGACTGCTGGAGCTCACCACCGAGCATGGGGGCTGACCCGTGAACTCAGGGAAGCAACTCGACACGCTGCCTGGGCGCGGCCGGACAGGGCAGCGGCGATCGGGGGCTTGCGAGTGGCGTGTCGAGTCCGGCCAGCGCCGGGCCGAGTTGTTCGAGTTGCTCGATGGCAGAGCTGAATTCGCCGCCGACGGGCGGCAGCAGCGTGACGTGGTCAGCGCCCGCCGCCAGGTGCGCGCGCACCGCGGTCGCGATGCCGGCCGGTTCGCCGTGCGCCACGAGGGCATCGACCAGCCGGTCGCTCACCTCGTCGATGTCGCGCGCCGAGTAGCCCAGCTCCGCGAGCCTGGCCGCGTAGGACGGCACGCCGAGCCTGGCCAACAGCGACTCCCGCGCGGCGCGGATGTCGCGGACCACCGACAGCCCGACGACCAGGAGCTTGTCCGGGCCGAGCACCCGTCGGGCCTGGGCGGTGAATTCCGCGGGCAGCCCGGCGGGAAATGCCCCGTCGGCGCGTTCACCGGCCAGCGCAAGCAATTTGGGGCCGTTGGCGGCGACGATCCGGGCGTAGGCCACGTCGGGCGCCGGCGGCCAGGTGGGGGTGTCCATCCGGTCCAGGTAGTCACGCATGGTGGCCAGTGGGCTACCGAATTCGCGGCCGACACTGGCCGCCTGCTCGGGGTAGCCAACGCCGAGGCCGAGGACGATCCGGTCGGGATACGCCTGGCAACTGGGCCGCCCCGGCATGCATGGTCTGAGCCGGCCGGGCCCAGATGTTGGCGATACACGTGCCGAACACCATCCGCTCACTGGCGGCCAGCAGCGTCGCGAGCTGGACCAGGGCGTCCTTGCCGATGACCTCGTTGGTCCAGGTGGCGCGGTATCCGGCGCGGTCCAGTCGGCTGACCGCCGCACGCAGCAGTTCGACCTGCGGAGCGCCGGTGAAGGAGACCGGCAGGCAGGCGCCTACCGGTCCCAGCGCCCGGCGTGCCGCCTCGACTACCGCGTCAGCCACAGCGTTCCCCAGTGGCGAAGTAGTGCCCCGCTTCGAGGTCTTCGAGCAGCCCGGGGCCTTCGGGATTCCAGTCGAGCTCCTTTCTGGTCAGCGCGTTCGACGTCGGATTGTCCAGGGCCGCGAACAGTGCGAGGAAGCCGAAGTGGCCGGCCTGTTCGGCGGGGATGCTGACCACCGGCACGTCCAGGTGGCGGCCGATGACGGCGGCGATGTCGCGGAACGGCACGCCTTCGTCGGCAACCCCGTGCAAACGCGTTCCCGCAGGCGCCTTTTCGAGCGCCAGCCGGTACAGGTGCGCCGCATCGAGCGTATGCACGGCCGGCCAGCGGTTGGACCCGTCGCCGAGGTGGGCCGAGATCCGGTCTCCCGTGCGGTGTCGATCAGGTGGGAGGCGAAACCGTGGTGATCCAGGTGGCTGTGCACCATCGGCGACAGCCGGATGACCGACGACCGCACCCCGCGCTCGGCCAGCGCGATCACCTGCGTTCTCCGCGTCGATTCGCGGTCCGCCGGGCAGGGTGTCCTGCTCGGTTCCCGCGCCGCCCGCACCCAGGAGTGACAGCAGGAGCGTTCCCGAGGTGCTGACGAAGGGTCGATCGGTCCCGGCGAGCGCTTCGCCGATCGCCTGCACGGCGCGCAGGTCGGTCGCGGCGGCGCCCAGGAAGTCGTCGAAGTCGTGCCGGAAGGCGAGGTGGATGACGCCGTCGGAAGCGGCGGCGCCGGCCCGCAGGCTGTCGGGGTCATCCAGGTCGCCCCGGTGCGCGTCGGCACCTTTTTCCGCCAGGGCGGCGGCCGATTCGTCGGAACGGGCGAGGCCGGTGACGTGGTGCCCGGCCATCGAGAAGTTCGTCGACGACGGCGGAACCGATGTGTCCGGTCGCGCCGGTGACAAAGACGTGCATGGTGGCTCCCTTCGTGTTTGCGTACGAATCCAGTCAATGGCCCGTCCGGCGTCGGTGTCCAAGTCCTCTTCCATATGGCGCGATGCGATTTCTGCATCACAGCCTGGCTGATAGCGATCGGTATCGGTCGGGGCTACGATGACCGGATGACCGATTCGGCATTGCCGGAGGTGGATCTCGATCTGCGGCTGGTCGGGTATTTCGTGACGGTGGCCGAGCACCGGCACTTCGGCCGCGCGGCCGCCGCGCTGCGCGTCGCGCAGCCGTCGCTGAGCCGCCAGATCCGCCGGCTGGAGCAGCAGCTGGGAGTCCGACTGCACCGCACCCCGCACGGCTCCTGCCTGAGCGAGGCCGGTGAGGTGTTCTTGCCGCGGGAAAGGGGCTGCTGCGCGCGGCGGCCCAGGCCGCCGCGCTGGCCCGCGCTGCCGCCCAACCCAGCCGCATCGCGATCGGCTACACGACGGGCATGATCGTCACCCCGGCGGTCCGCGAGCTGCGCCGGGAACACCCCGACGCCAACGTGGAAGTGCTGCACGTGGATTGGGCGCACGCGCGTGATGCCCTACTCGACCATCGGGTGGACGCGGTGGTGAGCCGGCTGCCGTTCCCGACCGACCAGTTGCACGTGACGATCCTGTACGACGAGCCCCGAGTGCTGGCGGTGTCCGTCGATCACCGCTTGGCGGGCAGGAAATCGGTCACCCTCGACGACATCGCCGACGAGCCCATGCCGCGGGTGCGGCACTCCGACCCGGCGTGGAGCGCCTACTGGCGCATCGATCCCCGGCCCGACGGGCGCCGGGCACCCGACGGCCCGTTCATCGACGCGCTGGAGGACAAGTTCGAACTCATCGCCTCCGGGCAAGCCGTCGCCATCACGGCCGGCTTCCACGGCAACAGCCTGCGTCCCGACATCACGACGATTCCCCTGGAAGGCGTCGAGCCAAGCCATGTCGCGCTGGCAACCCGCGCCGGGGACCGCAGCCGGCTGGTCGCGGCGTTCCGCAAACTCTCCGTGGCGCACCTCACCGGGCCGGCTCCTCCATTGCGGCGCGAGCGTGCGGCCAGCTTCACGCTCGGCGGCGATCAGCCCTCGGGAAGCCGCGGCGGCGGCCGATATTCGGGCTCGAACCCCGACACGTGGATCGGGCTGCCGACGAGGCGGAAATCGCCCGCCGTCACCACCACTTCCGGCGTCGCCTCCAGCGCCTCCGGCAGCGTCCTGACCGCGGCCGCCGGGACTCCGAGGGGGCGCAGCCGCCGTTCCCAATTCGCGGCGGTGTCGGTCGCCAGCACCGCGGTGACGATGGCGAGGACCTCGTCGCGGCGGCCACTCGCTCGGCCATCGCCTCGAACCCACCGATGCCCGCCTCGGCGGCGAAGGACTTCCAGAAGCCGTCGTGCGTGACGAACAGCGCCAGGTAGCCTTCCGACGTCGGGAAGAGCTGCGCGGGAACGTAGTACGAATGCGCCCCGTGCGGCCGTCGCTGCGGCTCGACGCCGTCGTTGAGGTATGCCGAAGCGTGGTAGTTCAGCTGCGAGAGCATGACGTCGCGCAGCGACACGTCCACCTGGCCGCCGCTGCCGGACACGATCTTGGCCAAAAGACCCAGCGCCGCGCACATTCCGGTGGAGTTGTCGGCGGACGAATAGCCGGGCAGCGTCGGTGGACCGTCCGGATCGCCGGTCAGCGCGGCGATACCGGTGGACGCCTGAACCACATAGTCGAAGGCCGGATCGTCGCCGCCGTGCAGACCGAAACCTGTGATCGCCACGCAGACGATCCGCTCGTTGTGCGTTCGCAGCGTGTCGTAGGTGAGGCCCAACCGGCGGATGGCGGACGGCTTCAGGTTCACCAGCAGCGCGTGTGATTGCGCCACCAGTTCACCCAAGCGTTGTTGTCCCTCTTCGGAATTCAGGTCGAGACAGACGCTGGATTTGTTGCGGTTGAGGCTGGCGAAATAGCTGGGTCCGACCCCGCGCGAGATCTCACCGCCGGGCGGCTCGATCTTGGTGACGTCGGCGCCGAGGTCGGCGAGCAGCATGGTGGCGTACGGGCCGGCCAGCATGGTGCCGACCTCGAGGATGCGGATCCCCGC
Organism: uncultured Actinomycetota bacterium; assembly: GCA_963824505.1. Classification (GTDB taxonomy): domain Bacteria; phylum Actinomycetota; class Actinomycetes; order Mycobacteriales; family Mycobacteriaceae; genus Mycobacterium. The sequence goes on along the minus strand of CAWGPS010000014.1, from coordinate 15,453 downwards.
CAGCGGTCCGGAGTCTGCTGAACTCAACGCAGCTCCGTTGCCAGCGAGGCGATCATCTCGCGTGTGCGGCCTTTGGAAGCGACCAGCTCATCCCGGTTGTCGCCGATCGGCAGCAGCCGCACCGACAAATCGGTCACACCGGCGTTGGCGAATCGGCGCATGCGGGCGAGGATCGCATCCTCGTCGCCGGCCGCGCACAGATCGCCGACATCGCGGGCATCGCCGCGATCGAGCAGGCGCTGGTAGTTGGGCGACACCTCGGCCTCGCCCAGGATGCGGTTGGCCCGCTCCTTGGCCTCGTCGACCTGCGAGGGCCCACAAAGGCATACCGGGATCCCCGCGACGATGCGCGGCGCGGGACGCCCGGCGTCCGCGGCGGCCTTGGTGATCTTCGGCGCGATGTGCTCGCCGATCGCGCGCTCGTCGGCCATCCACAACACGGTGCCGTCGGCCAACTCGCCGGCGATCTGCAACATCACCGGCCCCAGCGCGGCAACCAGCACCGGCATCGGGGTGTCCGCCCCGATCGCCAGCGGGTTGTGCACCGTGAACGAATCGTTTTCGACGTCAACCGATCCCGGACCGGCAAGCGCGGCGTTGAGCACCTGCAGGTAGTCGCGGGTGTAGGCGGCCGGCTTCTCGTACGGCAAGCCGAGCATGTCGCGGATGATCCAGTGATGCGACGGTCCGACGCCCAGTGCCAGCCGACCACCGGCTACCGCATGCGTCGAGAGCGCCTGGCGGGCAAGGGCGATCGGATGCTGAGCCTGCAGCGGCACCACGGCGGTACCCAGCTCGATGCGCGAGCTGTGCCCGGCCATCAGCGACACCATCGTCAGGCAGTCGAAGTCGTCGGGCACCTGCGGCATCCACGCCGTGTCCAGGCCCGCGGATTCGGCCCATTCGATATCCGAGACAAGCTTGGCCACCTTGCGGGCCATGTCGCCGCGCTCGGCGCCGATCATCACTCCGGTGCGCACTGGTTCTCGGTTTCCTTCTGGGCGGGTTCGGCAGCGCCGGTCAGTGCGCGGATGTCGCGCACGAGCACGTCGAGCGGTGTGCCGGTGGGGAAAACCGCTGCGGCACCGGCGGAGAGCAGTTTGGGGACGTCGCCATGCGGGATGGTGCCGCCCACGACCACGGCGATGTCCGCCGCGTCGGCGGCGCGCAGCGCTTCGATGGTGCGCGCGGTGAGCGACAGGTGGGCGCCGGACAGGATGCTCAGGCCGACGACGGCCACGTCTTCCTGGACGGCGATGGACGCGATGTCCTCGATGCGCTGGCGGATGCCCGTGTAGATGACCTCGAAGCCGGCGTCGCGCAGCGTGCGGGCGACGATCTTGGCGCCGCGGTCGTGTCCGTCCAGGCCGGGTTTGGCAACCAGAACGCGGACGGCCATCTAGAACACCACCGGTTGCTGGAACTCGCCCCACACCGCTTTGAGCGCGGTCACCATTTCACCGACCGTGCAGTAGGCATTGGCGCAGTCGATCAGCCTGTGCATCAGGTTGTCGGTTCCCTCGGCGGCGCGCGACAGCGCCGCAAGGGTGGATTGCACTGCGGCCGAATCCCGTTCGGCCTTCACCTTGGACAGCCGCTTGAGCTGCAGGTCGCGGCCCTTCGGCGTCCAGTTCGTAGGTGACCACGTCCGGTTCGCGGCTCCTCGGACACGAACCGGTTGACGCCGACCACCGGACGGGTGCCCGACTTCGATGTCCTGGTGCGTCCGGAAGGCCTCGTCTGCGATCAGGCCCTGCAGGTATCCGTCCTCGATCGCGCTGACCATCCCGCCGTGGCGCTCGAGGTCGTCCATGATCTCGACGATCCGGGCCTCGGTCGCGTCGGTGAGCGCCTCGACGAAGTAGGAGCCGCCGAGCGGATCGGCGACGTTGGCCACGCCGGTTTCGTAGGCCAGGATCTGCTGGGTGCGCAGCGCCAGGGTGGTGGACTCCTCGGTGGGCAGCGCGAACGGCTCGTCCCAGGCCGCGGTGAACATCGACTGCACGCCGCCCAGCACCGCGGCCATCGCCTCGTAGGCGACCCGGACGACGTTGTTGTGCGCCTGCGGCGCATACAGCGAGGCGCCGCCGCAGACACAGCCGAAGCGGAACATCGACGCCTTGTCGGTTGTCGCCCCGTAGCGTTCCCGCACGATCGTCGCCCAACGGCGGCGCCCGGCACGGTATTTGGCGACCTCTTCGAAGAAGTCGCCGTGCGTGTAGAAGAAGAAGGAGATCTGCGGTGCGAACTGGTCGATCGTCATCCGGCCGCGCTGCACCACGGTGTCGCAGTACGTGACGCCGTCGGCCAGCGTGAACGCCATCTCCTGCACCGCGTTCGCCCCTGCGTCGCGGAAATGCGCCCCCGCCACCGAGATCGCATTGAACCGGGGCACTTCGGCCGCGCAGAACTCGATGGTGTCGGCGATCAGCCGCAGCGACGGCTCCGGCGGCCAGATCCAGGTGCCCCGCGAGGCGTACTCCTTGAGGATGTCGTTTTGGATGGTGCCGGTCAGCTTGGCCCGCGGGATGCCCTTGCGTTCGGCGGCGGCGACGTAGAACGCCAGCAGGATCGCCGCCGTGCCGTTGATCGTCATGCTGGTGCTGATCTTGTCCAGCGGGATGCCGTCGAACAGGATCTCGGCGTCGGCGAGGGTGTCCACCGCGACCCCGACCCGGCCGACCTCCTCGCCGAACTCGGGGTCGTCGGAGTCGTAGCCGCACTGGGTCGGCAGATCGAGCGCCACCGACAGCCCGGTGCCGCCCTGGTCCAGCAGGTAGCGGTAGCGGCGGTTGGATTCCTCGGCGGTGCCGAAACCCGAGTACTGGCGGAACGTCCAGAGCTTGCCGCGGTAGCCGGATGCGAAGTTGCCCCGGGTGAAGGGGAACTCTCCGGGCGGCGGGGGTTCCGCGCTCCGATCCGCCGGCCCGTACACGGTCGCCAGCGGTATGCCGGACGGTGTCTGACTCTGATCATCCATCGACTGATAACGTACTTGCCAAAAAAGAGAATGCCAATACCGCCCTCTGACCAGGCGAAATCAACGGCTCCGCACGGCGTTGACCGGTTGCCGCATCAGGACGGCCACGGATTGCGGCGCAAACGCGAGAACCGACACCGCGGTCCCGCGCCTCGGACAGGCGTCCTCTGCGGCGGCGAGCGGCCGACTCCAAGCCCGCACGGATCGCTAAGCTGCGGCAGGCGGTAGTCCCGAGGCCAGCTCCCGCAACGGAGGTCGACATGGTGGTTCCCAGACCGTCGGCGGAAGACATCGAGGCTGCGGCACGGCATTTCGACTTCCACCTCGACGCCGACGCCCGACGGGATTACCTCGCCGCCGTCCGGCACACCCTTCGCTCCTACGACGTCGTCGACGAGTTGTATGCCGAGAAGGCACGCCCCAGGGCGCCCGAGCGCGCCTACCGATTCCCCGAGCCCGGCGAGAACCCACTCGGCGCCTGGTATGTCACCACCGCGATCGCCTCCGGCGCCGACGGTCCGCTGACCGGCAGGGCGGTGGCGATCAAGGACAACATCGCCGTCGGCGGCGTCCCGATGATGAACGGATCACGCGCGGTGGAGGGTTTCCTCCCCAGCCGTGACGCCACCGTCGTCGAACGGCTGCTCGCCGCAGGGGCGACGATCGCCGGCAAGAGCGTCTGCGAGGACCTGTGCTGCTCGGGATCCAGCTTCACCTCCGCTGGCGGGCCGGTGCGCAACCCGTGGGACACCGCGCGGGAGGCGGGCGGATCATCCAGCGGAAGCTGCGCGCTCGTCGCCGCCGGTGTTGTCGACCTCGCGCTCGGCGGCGACCAGGGCGGCTCGATCCGGATCCCCGCCGCGCTGTGCGGCGTCGTGGGGCTCAAGCCCACGCACGGCCTGATCCCCTATACGGGTGCGTTCCCGATCGAGCGGACGATCGATCACCTCGGACCCGTCACGCGCACCGTCGCCGACGCTGCGCTGCTGCTCACGGTGCTCGCCGGGCCCGACGGCGAGGACCCCCGCCAGCCCGACGGGTTCGACGCCGTCGACTACCGATCGGCGCTCAACGGGGACGTGGGCGGTCTGCGTGTGGGCGTTCTCCTCGAAGGTTTCGAACAGCCCGGCTCGCAGCCCGAAGTGGTAGAGGTCGTCCGAGCGGCCGCGCGGCGGTTCACCGACGTCGGCTGCACCGTCGCCGAGATCAGCGTGCCCTGGCACCGCGACGCGATACATGTCTTCAACGTCATCTTCGCCGACGGCGCGACCTACCAGATGCTCGACGGCAACGGGTACGGGCTCGCGTTCGACGGACTCTACGACCCTGAGCTCATGGAGCACTTCGCAAGACGGCGCACCCAGCGCGCTGACGACCTGGCGAGCACCGTCAAGGAAACAGCCCTGTGCGGGCACTACGGCCTGAGCAGACTCGCCGGTGCGTCCTACGCCAAGGCGCGAAACCTCGTGCCGCACATGCGCGCCGCCTATGACGCGGCGCTCGCCCGGTACGACGTACTGCTGATGCCGACCGTGCCGGGGACGGCCCGCACACTGCCCGCCGGTGACCCGCGGGACGTCGCGCTGCTCGAACGGGCGCACGGCAAGGCGGCCAACACCGCACCCATGAACATCACGGGCCATCCCGCGATATCGGTGCCCGCGGGCCTCGTCGACGGGCTTCCGGTGGGAATGATGCTCGTAGGCAGGCGATTTGACGATGTCACCGTACTGCGGGCCGCCCAGGCCTTCGAATCACTTTGTGGTGGCTTCGCTTCCGCGCCACTCGTCCGCGCGCACTAGCCGAGCCTAGGCCCGGCAGAGGATTTCGCCGTGCGGAATCGACAGCCAGCCGTCGGGGGCGGCGGCCCAGGCGCGCCATGCGGCGGAGATCTCTTCCAACTGCGCGGTGGTGGCCAGCCCCAACCGCAGCAGTTCGTGCGCCACCCCCGAGCGCAGGATCCGGTCGGCCCACATGCCGCCCCACCACTCGCGGGTCTCCGGTGTGGCGTAGCACCAGACGCTGCCCGTCGGCGCAACGTCGTCGAATCCCGCCTCTTGCGCCCACGACAACAGTCGCCGGCCGGCGTCGGGCTCGCCCCGGTTGGCGCGTGCCGCCTGCTCGTAGAGCTCCAGCCACAGGTCCAGGGCCGGGAGACGCGGATACCAGATGAAGCCGGCGTAGTCGGCGTCGCGGGCCGCGACGATTCCCCCGGGCCGGCACACGCGTTTCATCTCCCGCAGCGCCTGCACGGGATCGGCCACGTGCTGCAACACCTGGTGGGCGTGGACGATATCGAAGGAATGGTCAGGAAGGCCGAGCGCGTGCACGTCGGCGGTGGTGAAGGTGACGTTCAACAGGTTGCGCCGCTGGATTTCGGCCCGCGCCACATTCAGGACATCGGCGAATCGGTCGACGGCCAGCACGGGGCCGGGCGCCACCCGGGCCGCCAGGTCGCCGGTGATGGTTCCGGGCCCGCAGCCGACGTCCAGCACCGACATTCCCGGCTTCAGGTGGGGCAACAGGTAGGCCGCGGAGTCCGCCGCGGTCCGTCGCTGGTGGCCGCGCAGCACCGATTCGTGATGTCCGTGCGTGTACGTCGCCGGGCGATCGTCGTTCATCGTGCGGCCCCTTCGGTCAGCGCGCCCCCGCGTCCGAGCCTACCCGAGCCGACCACATATTGAATTACTCATCTCACTATGTGGAATGCTAGTCGACCGGCACATTGAGGATCGGCCGGTCGACCGCGGCTCCGGGGCCGTCAAAATGCCACCACTCACCCGAGTACACGGTCAGCCCGCCGTAGGTCATCGCGTGACGCAGCGCGGCCCGGTTGGCCTGAGCATCGGCGCTCACCCCCTGCGTCGCGAATGCCATTGCGCGGGGGGAAAAGTCGTCGAAGTCGGTGCCCATGTCGGCCAGGCAGAGCCCGCCCACCCGGCGGTCCGACGGGCACTGCTGCTCGACGGTGGTGAAGGTGACGTCGACCGAACGCCCCGACTCATGGCTGTGCGCATACTGACCGGGGCGCGCCACCCACGCCGGATTGGGGACCACGCTGAACATCTTGACCTGAACGTCGTGCGGTCGGTAGCAGTCCCAGAACACCAGCACATGCTCCCTGCGGCCGCAGCGCGGTCGCGGCCGCCGCCAGGCCCGGGGCCATGGACTGGTGCACGAGACATCGCGCATCGGAGGGATACAACTGCGTGTGCGTGAAGTTGTTCGTCGTCGCGTAGCGCAGGTCGATCACGGCGTCGGGAACGACGGTCCGGACGTCGACGAATCCGGCCTGGCGGGCGGCGTCGCTCACCGGCGGCACATCGGGAGTCGCCGCAGCGGTCGCGCCGCCGGCCATGCCGGCCAGTACGGCCGCCGCGAGGGCAAAGAACCGCCCTTTCCGAGGCATCCGACCATTGTCGCGGATGGTCCCGCCCCACGGCATGCGCCACCCCGCCGCGGCCGGGATGCGGCCAGGCGCCGTCACTCGGCCGAAAGGTTGCCGTCGACATAGCGCTGCAGGTTCGGCGCGATGGCCGCCACCACCGCTTCCTCGGGCATCGACGCGATCGGCTCGATCTTCCAGACGTAGCGCAACAACGCGAAGCCGATCAGCTGGCTGGATATCAGGCCGCTGCGACGCAACCGGTCCTCGTCGTCGTCGCCCACGGTCGACCCGCCGATCAGGCCGCGTTCAACGATGAGCCGCAACCGTTCCCGGGTCCGCGCCTCGTGGGCCGCCGTGAGCACCACCGCCCGCATGACCGGGCCGATCTCGTCGTCGGACCAGCTGTCCAGGACAGTGCGGATGAGCCGTTCACCCAGATCCGCCTGTGGCGTGGCCCAGGTGGCGGCGACCGCGTCGAGCCACTTCTGCGGCGGCGCGGTGGCCGCGTCGAGCAGGCCCTCCTTGGAGCCGAAGTAGTGGTAGATCAACGCGGGGTCGACGTCCGCCGCCCGCGCAACGGCCCGGATCGCCGTGCCGGCCCAGCCATGCTCGGCGAATTCCGCCCGGGCGGCGTCCAGGATGCGCGCCGCCAGCACGCCGCGTTCATCGCGCGGCCCAGGAGTGGTCGATCGCTTCGGCATCGCCTCACCATAACGCGAAATTTCATCTTGCGTTGAAACTATTTTCAACGTAGCGTGAAACTATGCTCGCACTCAACGGCCCCCAGACCACGGGGCGGCAGTACCGCAACCTCAGCGAGCCGACCTACACGACGCGCACCGACGTCAACACCGTGATCACCGTGCGGGACGGCACCACGCTGCTGGCCGACGTGCATCGGCCGCGCTCGGACGGCCGGTTCCCCGCGCTGCTGGCCGCCTCGCCGTATCCGCGCCAGATGCAGGACCTCGGCGCTCCGGCCGGCTTCATCGAAGCCGGCGCGACGGAATTCTGGGTACCGCGCGGCTACGTGCACGTCATCGCCAACGTGCGCGGCACCTGCGGCTCGGGCGGCACCTTCGGCTTCTTCGACGCCCAGGAACGCCGCGACATGTACGACCTGGTCGAGTGGATCGCGGCACAGCCCTGGTGCGACGGGAACGTCGGCATGATCGGCATCAGCTACTTCGCGATGACGCAACTCGAGGCGGCCGTCGAGCGGCCGCCGCACCTGAAGGCGATCTTTCCCGTCGCAGTGACGAGCGACCTCTACGAAGGCGCCAACCACCACGGTCTGCTGAGTTCGTCGTTCGTCACACCGTTCCTGTCCATGATGGGCCTGACCTCAGATCGCAGCGACAAACTCTGGCGCAGCAAGCCCGTCGATCTGGCGCGCCGCGTGCTGAAAACCCCACGCGTGCACAAGAAGTTCGAGACCTCCAACGGCGAGGCGGCGATGACGATGCTGCGCCAGGTCATGCGGTTGCCGCACAACCCGCGCCCCTGGGACGAGCTGTGGCACGAGGTCGCGGTCAAGCGGCCCGCGCGCGACGAGTGGTGGGAGGAGCGAAACCTCTTGCCGCTGCTGGAGCGTATCGACATCCCGGTCTACCTGGGCTGCGACTGGGAGAACGTGCCGCTGCACCTGCCATCGACGTTTTCCACCTGGAAAGGGCTGTCGCACAGCGCGTGTGTGCGGATGGGCATGCTCGGCAAGTTCGGTTTGACCTGGCCGTGGGAGAGCATGCACACCGAAGCGCTGGCCTGGTACGACCACTGGCTCAAAGGGCGCGACACGGGCATCACGGACGGCCCGCCGATCCGGTACTTCCTGCCCGGCGCGGACGAGTGGCGCACGGCCGAGACCTGGCCGCCGTCGGATGCCCCGCACCGTGAACTCGCCCTGCGCGCCGACGGCGGACTGAGCGAGGACGAAGGCGAGCCGGGCTGCCGCGAACTCATGGCGCTCGGGCCCGGACTCGGCCGCATCAAGGGCAGCGAGATCGATCCACCGGCGACGCTGACCTGGACGGGCGCGCCGCTCGGCGACGACCTCGACGTGGTCGGAGACATCGAGTTGCGGCTGGTCGCCTCGGCGACCGCGATCGACACCGCGTGGCTGGTGACGCTGCAGGACGTCGCGCCCGACGGGAAGGTCACCGACGTGACGGCCGGCTGGTTGCGCGCCAGCATGCGCGAGGTCGACGAGGCCGCGAGCCGGCCCGGGGCGCCGGCGCTGCCCTGCCGCAACCCGCAGGCGGTCCCGCTCGGTGAGGATGTCGCCTACCGCATCCCGTTGGTTCCCAACGCAAGGCGGTTCAAGGCCGGGCATCGCATCCGCGTGGTGCTCGCCAGTGACGACCAGGATCCCTCGACGCCGGCGATCATGAGCTTCCGGCATGCCGGTGTCGGGACGTCCAGCCTGAACACCGTGCGGTCGTCGTCGCGGCTACTGATCCCGGTGGTCTAGCACCCGGGGACCGGACTTTGTCTCGGCTCCAGGGCGAGGGCGCGGCGCAGCACGCTCACCGTCTCGGCTTGCTCGCGCTGTGAGATGGCCGCGTGCGGATGAGGGCCGAGCCATGGAAAGTGCCCGGGAACAAGTGCAATTCGACGGTGACCCCGGCGGCCAGCAGGGCCAGGGCGTACGCGATGCCCTCGTCGCGCAGTGGGTCGAACTGCATGACCGAGACATACGCCGGCGGCAAACCGGCCAAATCGGTCGCGCGGGCCGGGGCGGCGTAGACGGGCACGTCGTCGGTGCCGGCGCGGCCCAAGCCGAGGTAGTGGTCCCAGCTGGCCACCGCATTGGGGCGATTCCACAACGGGGTGTCGGTGAAGGCGGTCATGCTGGCGGTCGCCAGTCGGTCGTCCAGCTCGGGCACCGACAGGAATTGGAAGGCGATGTCCGGGCCTTTGCGGTCGCGGGCCAGCAGTGCCAAAGCCGCACACAGCCCGCCTCCGGCGCTGGCGCCATGGATCGCGATGCGCCCGGCATCGATGCCGAGTTCGTCTGCGTGTCGGGCGGTCCACACCAGTCCCGCGTACACATCCTCCAGCGGCCCGGGAAAGGGTGTCTCCGGGGCAAGCCGATAATCGACCGCGACGACGACGACGCCGAGTTCGCGCGCGAGGTTGACGTTCAGCGCGTGTTCGGTCTCCAGGTCACCCGAGATGAAGCCGCCGCCGTGCACGCTGTAAATGGCTGCGGGTGCGCTGCGCTCGTCGGGGCGGTAAATCCGGATCCGGACCTCCGGGTCGCCGGGCCCGCCGGGGATCATGCGGTCGTCATGCTGCACACCGGTCGTGTCCGGAGCCGGGAGTTGGGCGATCAGCTGCGACAGCAGGTCACGGGCCGCGACCGGATCGGAGCCGTCAAGGACGGGCAGCATCGGAACCACGTCGGCCAACTCCGGATCGAACGCGTACGTCATCGTCGCTCCTTGCTCGGATCGGCGCCGGCCGATCGGTGCGACGCCGTCGTCGACCCGCACATAGCGGGCTACCGTACTCCTGGGAACGCCCGGCGGACGGCCGTGCAGCGCCGTACTGGTCCGAGAACCGACCGAGATCCGCGCTTTGCGGCTTGTCGGCGTGGCCTTCGTGTTAAGGATGGCCACATGTCGTACGTGTCGACGCAGCCCGACGTGATGGTGACGGCGGCTGCTCGTGTCGCGGCGATCGGTACGACGATCAGCGAGGCCACCGCGACCGCGGCGGGCCACACCACCGGCGTGGTCGCCGCCGCCGCGGACGAAGTCTCCGCGGCGATAACGCGCGTCTTCAACGCTTACGCCGACCAGTGGCAGGCGACCCTCGGGCGGGCAGCGTCATTGCACAGCGGGTTCGCCCAAGCACTGGCCGCCGCGGGCGGCGCCTACGCCGGCGCCGAATCGGCCTCCGTGGCCGCGCTCGGCGCCGCGGGTTCGCCGCTCACCGCGGCCGGCGGCGGGGCAATGTGGGCCGCTGTGACCAGGGCGGCCGCGAACACGCCCGTCACCTTCGTCATGGACGGCAGCGGGACGCCGATCCCGCCCGCCACGTTCGTGGCCGACGTGGTCAACAAGTACGTGGTGCCGAACTTCCCGGCCGGCCTCGTCCAGGCTTTGGCCATGCCGGCCGGCGAATATCCGGACAGCGGCATCAAGGACTTGCCCCAGAACATCTCGATCGCCCGCGGCGTCACGATCCTGAACAACGCGATCCAACAACAACTCCTCGCCGGCAACACCGTCAACGTGCTCGGCTACTCGCAGGGCGCCAACATCGCCTCGCTGGAAATGCAACTGCTCGACCCCGGCGGCACACCCAGCTCGCTCCCCATCAACTTTGTGCTGCTGGGCAATTCGATGAACCCGAACGGGGGCTGGGACGCCCGCTTCCCCGGCCTGAGCCTGCCGACGTTGGGGTTCTCCACCCTCGGCTCGACCCCGAGCAACGACTTTGTGACGAAGGTTTACACGCTGGAATACGACGGCTGGGCCGACTTTCCGCGATACCCGATCGACATCTTCTCCGACCTCAACGCCATCGCGGGCATGGTCACCGTCCACACCGGATACGAGAGCCTGACGCCCACACAGATCGGCAGCGCGGTCACGCTGCCCACCGAAGGGCCCACGCTGACCACCTATTACATGATCCCCAACCCCGATCTCCCCCTGCTGGATCCGGTGCGGCTGATCCCCTACGTCGGAAACCCGATCGCGGATTTGGTCCAGCCGGTTTTGACGCCGCTCGTCAACTGGGGCTACGGCGACCCGAACTTCGGCTGGTCTACCGGACCGGCCAACGTGACCACCCCGTTCGGATTCCTGCCGCCGCTCAGCGACACCCTTGCGCTGGGACCCGCCCTGGCCACCGGGGTCCAACAAGGAATCGCCGCCGCGACCAACGACCTTCTCTCCCAAGGGCCGCCGCAACTGCCGGACCTGTCGCAGGCGCTCGCGTCGCTCTCGTCGGCACCCGGTGCGGTAGTGCTGTCGGGCGGGCCGCCCTCGGTGATCGATCTGCTCTCCGGCCTGCAGACGGCGAACAGCCAGGTCGTCGGCGCCTTTACCAACGCGACGTCGACGGCCTACTCGACCCTGCTTCCGACGGCGGACATCGCGACCGCCGTCCTGGTCTCTTTGCCGTCGTACGACGTGAACCTTTTCCTGGACGGGATCACGCAGATGGTCAACGGCCAGCCGGTGGCGGGGCTGATCAACGCCTTCGGCTATCCGCTCGCCGCCGACGCCGGACTGCTCCCGCTCACCGGCGCGCTGGAACTTGCGGTCCTCGGCGAGGCGGGTTACTCCATCGTGACCGGGACACCCTACGGAAGCTTCTGAGCCTCCCGTTAACGCGCAAGAGTGTTCGCCTAACGTAGCCGTCTATGGGTGCCCTGGACGGACGCGTTGCGTTGATCACCGGTGCGGCTCGAGGGCAAGGCCGCGCCCACGCGCTGGCACTGGCCGCCGAGGGGGCGGACATCGTCGCCGCCGATGCGCCGGGTCCGATGAAGGACCTGACGTACCCGCTGGGCACCGAACAGGATCTGCGCGAGACCGCCGCGCTCGTGCAAGAGCTGGGCCGACGGTGCACGCCGATACCGGTCGACGTGCGCGACCCGGCGCAGGTCGACGCTGCCGTCGAGCGCACGGTCAACGACCTCGGCAGCCTCGACATCGTGGTGGCCAACGCGGGAATCGTCAGCACCGGACCGTTAGACGAGGTCAGCGATCACGTCTGGCAGCAGCTGATCGACACCAACCTCACGGGCGTCTTCCACACCCTGCGCGCGGCCATACCGGTCATGCGCCGACAAAGGTTCGGCCGGATCGTCGTCACCTCCTCGATGGGCGGCCGGATGGGCATTCCGGAACTGGGGGCCTACAACGCCACCAAGTGGGGTGTGATCGGGCTGGCCAAATCCGCCGCTCTGGAGGTCGCCAAAGACGGCGTCACCATCAACGTGATCTGCCCGACCACGACGCATACGCCGATGGTGCAGCCCCCGGGCGGCGACGAGGTTCCCGACGAGTTGGTGCGCCGCATGATGAGGGCCAACCCGATCCCCCAGCCCTGGCTGGAGCCGGAAGACGTGAGCCGCGGGGTGGTCTATCTGGTCACCGACCCCGGAGTGATCACCGGCAGCGTGCTGGAGATCGGCTTGGGGGGTAGCGCACGCATCCATTGATGCCCGGGCCCTGGTGACCGGACGGGCACGAACCGCGCCGAGCTGCGCTCAGAGTTTGAACCGGCCGGCGAATCCCCGCAGGGGCACGTCGGCGCTGGTGAGCAGTCCCGGCGGTGCCGCGATCACGGACTTGATCGCATTGAGCGCGGGCATTCCCGTGACCGTCATCCCGATCGAGGCGAAGTTGTCCGCATTGGACAGATCGACGCCGGGTTTGGGGAAGATCATGTGCTTGTTGTAGATGTAGGGGTCACCCTTGATCTGAGTGATGTAGCAGCCCTTGATATCCCAACCCGGGTCGGTGTGCGGGGTCATCTGCCACTCGAGGTGCGTCTCCACCCGTGCAACTCCGTCGACCATGCCCTGATACTTGCAGTAGCTGCCGCCCAGGGATCCCTTGGGCATGAAATACCACCCGAGGTCGACGTCCTTGGTGCACGCGCCGAGTTCGTAGCTGAACCTGACCTCGTCGAGCTCCAGGTCGAAGCAGTCGGCCATCATCAACACACTGTCGGCGAATACCCGGGTGTATTTCTCCAGCATTCCCGGTAACGCGGGATCGTCGACCGGCACCCCGTAACCGACTTCTTTCCAGGTGTCTGCCGAGTGATGACAGGAAACGTCAACGGATTCGATGGTGGTGATGTTCTCGATCTCCGCGACATCGGCCGAGCACACCACGCCGAGGATCTGATTGAGGCCCGGGTTCATCCCGGTGCCATAGAACGTCGAACCGCCCTTCTCGCACGCCTCTTGCAGCAACTGCGACACCGGCTTTCCCGACGGGTGGGGGTGGTTGGTGTCGCGGTGCCAGCCGGTGATCCAGTCGGCGGTGGTCACGATGTCGATCCCGGCCTCGAGAACCTTGACGTAGAGGTCCTCGTCGGGAAACACGCCGTGGAAGGTCAACACGTCGGGCCGGGCCGCGATGATCTCGTCGATCGAGCCGGTGGCCTTCACGCCGTTGGGCGCCAGGCCGGCGAGCTCCCCGGCGTCGCGACCCACCTTCTCCGGTGAATAGCAATGGACGCCAACCAATTCGAGATCGGGCTGGGTGGCGATGCGCTTGATCATTTCCGACCCGACGTTGCCGGTGGCGACCTGAAACACGCGGATCGGCTTGTTGTGGGGCTGATTCATGTCGACCTTTCCTAGGACGCCGTCGTGGCGGACTGGGCCTGCAGTTCGGCGGGGCCGCCGCTGCGCCCTTCGGGGTAGAACTGCTTGGCCCACTGCCGAATCGCGGTGAAGCCCTCCTGTTCGGAACCGGTCAGCGCGGGCGGATCCGAGTAGCGCTGATGGGACCAGATGACAATGTCCTGGGCGAACTGGCGGATCACTTCCTCGCCGAACTGCCTCGCCTTCTTCTCGGCGCGCTCGTCGTCGCGGCCGGGCACGCGTCCGATGTAGACGCTGAACCGTACGTCGGAGGTGTGGTCGTCGACCGGCGTGATCGCCGCGATTTCGCGATTGTCGACCATCCCCCAGCTCTTGGTCACGACGACACCCAAGCCACCGTTGATGGCCTCGACCCCGCTCTCGACGTCGGAGATGCTCTGGTTCTCGTCACCTTCGAAGGTGATGGTGAAATCGACGTAAGCCCAAGGTTGGTCGAAGTCGTGCCGCGTGAAGACCGGGACTATCGGTGTCTGATGCACGAATTTGAAATGCGCAACGTCCACTCCGTTTTCGAGCACGTATTGCGGGTGCAGTTCCAGCGCCTCGCGATAGAGCCGCTGCTGCGGGTAGTAGTCGGCGGCGGTGCTGCCGTCGGCGAAGTCGGCGAAGATGTCCGGCGCCTCGAAGTACGGGTCGCGGCGTTCGGTGTCGTGCCAGATGTAGACGCTCGCATTGCGTTCGACCGTCGGGTAGGTCCGAATTCGACGCCCGCGGTTGGGCCGGTCCTCGTAGGGGATGCAGACGTTGCGGCCGTCCTGGTTCCACTGCCAACCATGAAACGGACACTGGATGACCTCGCCCTCCACGTGGCCGCCGTAGCCGAGGTGCGCGCCGAGATGCTCGCAGAACGCGTCCATCACCGTCACCGTTCCAGACTCCGCGCGCCAGGCGACCATCTCCCGGCCGAAATACTTCATGCGCCGCACCTCGCCGGGCCCGATCTCATCGGACCATGCGACTTGGAACCACCCCGTGGGCGTCATGCACAGTGGGGGCTTGGCCATCCTCGCTCCTTCTTCGCGCGTTCATCGCGGACTCTATGAAACATTCATAGTTATGTCAACGAAACTGTGCCGGTATCGCTAGGATGCACGAATGGCCGAACCAGACAGCGCCGGGCGCAGGGCCAACCGCCGCGGACTCGCGACGCGCGAGACCCTTCTCGAGGCGGCGGTGCACGCGCTGGCCTCCGGAGATCCGGGCGCGGTGTCTGCCAATCGGATCGCCAAGCGGATCGGCGTGACATGGGGGACCGTCCAATATCAGTTTGGCGACACCGACGGATTCTGGGCCGCCGTCCTGCACTTCACCGCCGAGCGTCGCGCTGGTCTTTTCACCGTGGTGAACTCCAGTAGGACACTGCGTGGCCGGGTCGCCGCCATCGTCGACACTTTGTACGACGGTCTGACCGCGCCCGAGTCCCGGGCGATCGAGAATCTGCGCGCGGCTCTGCCCCGCGACTATTCCGAGCTCGAGCGGCTTTATCCGCGCACCGCAGCGGAGTTCTACTCCTGGGGCCAGAGTTGGCAGGAAGCGTGTCAAAAAGCCTTCGCCGACCTGCATGTGGACACGCGACGCGTTCGGGAGGTCGCGTCGTTCATCCCGGGTGCCATGCGCGGGCTGGTCTCGGAGCGCGAACTCGGCAGCTACGCCGACCCGGACGAAGCGCGGCGCGGACTGACCAACGCGATCACGGCCTATCTCGAGACGAGAACCTGATTGGTG
>CAWGPS010000013.1:0-237923 GCA_963824505.1 uncultured Actinomycetota bacterium | reverse complement strand
GCACCCCACCAATTGGGGCGCTTTTCGTGGTGCTCCTTAGAAAGGAGGTGATCCAGCCGCACCTTCCGGTACGGCTACCTTGTTACGACTTCGTCCCAATCGCCGATCCCACCTTCGACAGCTCCCTCCCAAAGGGTTAGGCCACTGGCTTCGGGTGTTACCGACTTTCATGACGTGACGGGCGGTGTGTACAAGGCCCGGGAACGTATTCACCGCAGCGTTGCTGATCTGCGATTACTAGCGACTCCGACTTCACGGGGTCGAGTTGCAGACCCCGATCCGAACTGAGACCGGCTTTAAAAGGATTCGCTTAACCTTGCGGCATCGCAGCCCTTTGTACCGGCCATTGTAGCATGTGTGAAGCCCTGGACATAAGGGGCATGATGACTTGACGTCATCCCCACCTTCCTCCGAGTTGACCCCGGCAGTCTCTCACGAGTCCCCGGCATTACCCGCTGGCAACATGAGACAAGGGTTGCGCTCGTTGCGGGACTTAACCCAACATCTCACGACACGAGCTGACGACAGCCATGCACCACCTGCACACAGGCCACAAGGGAACCGACATCTCTGCCGGCGTCCTGTGCATGTCAAACCCAGGTAAGGTTCTTCGCGTTGCATCGAATTAATCCACATGCTCCGCCGCTTGTGCGGGCCCCCGTCAATTCCTTTGAGTTTTAGCCTTGCGGCCGTACTCCCCAGGCGGGGTACTTAATGCGTTAGCTACGGCACGGATCCCAAGGAAGGAAACCCACACCTAGTACCCACCGTTTACGGCGTGGACTACCAGGGTATCTAATCCTGTTCGCTCCCCACGCTTTCGCTCCTCAGCGTCAGTTACTGCCCAGAGACCCGCCTTCGCCACCGGTGTTCCTCCTGATATCTGCGCATTCCACCGCTACACCAGGAATTCCAGTCTCCCCTGCAGTACTCTAGTCTGCCCGTATCGCCCGCACGCTCACAGTTAAGCCGTGAGATTTCACGAACAACGCGACAAACCACCTACGAGCTCTTTACGCCCAGTAATTCCGGACAACGCTCGCACCCTACGTATTACCGCGGCTGCTGGCACGTAGTTGGCCGGTGCTTCTTCTCCACCTACCGTCAATCCGAGAAATCCCGGACCTTCGTCGATGGTGAAAGAGGTTTACAACCCGAAGGCCGTCATCCCCCACGCGGCGTCGCTGCATCAGGCTTGCGCCCATTGTGCAATATTCCCCACTGCTGCCTCCCGTAGGAGTCTGGGCCGTATCTCAGTCCCAGTGTGGCCGGACACCCTCTCAGGCCGGCTACCCGTCGTCGCCTTGGTAGGCCGTCACCCCACCAACAAGCTGATAGGCCGCGGGCCCATCCCACACCGCAAAAGCTTTCCACCACAAGGCATGCGCCTTGAGGTCCTATCCGGTATTAGACCCAGTTTCCCAGGCTTATCCCGAAGTGCAGGGCAGATTGCCCACGTGTTACTCACCCGTTCGCCACTCGAGTATCTCCGAAGAGACCTTTCCGTTCGACTTGCATGTGTTAAGCACGCCGCCAGCGTTCGTCCTGAGCCAGGATCAAACTCTCCAAACAAAAACTCCTCGCGAACGAGGTGAATTCAAATCAGAGAAAATCTGACCTAACAAAAAGACACCAAAAACTGGCATCAAAACGGCCATACCCACACACGGGGAGTGCTAGGCATGGCCAAAAAAACAACAACAAAACAAAAAGACCAAACACACTATTGAGTTCTCAAACAACACTTGTTCCGCCCGCTTTGGGGCAACCCTGCCAGCTTAATACTGGTCTGGCGGGAACGTCAAGCCCCAATTTTGGTCATCTTCGAGTGGTGACCGCTGCGGGGCAGCCGTGCCAGGCTAGTACCAAACCGGCGAGGGAGTCAAGGCCCCGGGTCCCGGCCTCCTGAGGAGGTGACCGCGCTTGCGGGGCACTGACTTTGGTTACTCTACCCGCTCGATCTCTGCTCCCAAAATCGCCAGGTTCTCCACGAACAACGGGTAGCCGCGATCGATGTGGAACACGTCGTGGACCTCGGTGTCGCCGTCGGCGACCAGTCCCGCCAACACCAGGCCGGCGCCGGCCCGAATGTCGGAGCACCACACCGGTGCACTCGACAGTTGCGGGAGGCCCCGAACCACGGCGTGATGCCCGTCGGTGCGAGCATCGGCGCCCAACCGGATCATTTCTTCGACGAACCGGAAGCGGGCCTCGAACACGTTCTCGGTGATCATCGAGGTGCCGTCGGCGATCGACGCCAGCGCGATCGCCATCGGTTGCAGGTCCGTCGGGAAGCCGGGAAACGGCAACGTCGCCACGTTGACGGCCTTGGGGCGATCATATTGCGTTACCCGGAAGCTGTCGTCGGTCTGGGTGACGGTGGCCCCGGCGTCGTGCAGCTTATGCAGGACCACCTGCAGGTGCGCCGGGTCGACACCGCTCACGGAGATGTCACCGCGGGTCATCGCGGCGGCGATGCCCCAGGTGGCGGCGACGATGCGGTCCCCGATCACCCGGTGCTCGGTCGGGTACAGCCGGGGTACGCCGGTGATGGTCATGGTCGGCGAGCCCGCGCCCTCGACCCGGGCGCCCATCTGGTTCAGCATCGTGCAGAGGTCGACGACGTCCGGCTCGCGCGCGGCGTTGTGGATCGTGGTGACGCCCTCGGCCATGACCGCGGCCATCAGAATGTTCTCGGTGGCCCCGACCGAGGGGAACTCCAGCTGGATCTCGGCGCCGCGCAACGTGTCGGCATGGGCGACCACGCAGCCGTGCTCGATGTTGCATTGCGCGCCCAACTGCCGCAGCCCCGCCTGATGCATGTCCAGTGGCCGCGATCCGATCGCGTCACCGCCGGGGAGCGCTACCCTGGCCCGCCGGCATCGGCCGACCAGCGGGCCGAGCACGCAGACCGAGGCGCGGAACTGTCGCACCGCCGCGAAGTCGGCGTCGTATTTGGGCTCGTCGGGCGAGGTGATGCGGGCGACGTCGCCGTCGAGTTCGACGGTGGCCCCCAGGCCGCGTAACACCTCCGCCATCAGCGGCACATCGAGGATGTCGGGGCAATTCGTGATCGTGCTAGTGCCCTCGGTCAGCAGTGTCGCGGCCATGAGCTTGAGCACGCTGTTCTTGGCGCCCCCGACTGCGACTTCGCCGGATAACCGGTTACCGCCGGTCACCACGAATCGCTCAGCCACCCGGGTCAGTTTAGTGAAGCGTTATCGGCTTGTCAGTCAGCCAAGGCAGCAACCCGAGTACGGTTTGCGTATGGCAGTGCACCTGACCCGCATCTATACGCGCACCGGCGACGACGGAACCACCGGTTTGAGCGACTTCTCGCGGGTGTCCAAGAACGACCCGCGCCTGGTGGCGTACGCCGACTGCGACGAGGCCAATTCAACGATCGGCGTGGCGATCGCCCTGGGCCGGCCAGACGACGCGCTCGCCGGCGTGCTGCGGCAGATCCAGAACGACCTGTTCGACGCCGGGGCGGATCTGTCCACCCCGGTGGTGAAGGATCCTGAATATCCGCCGCTGCGGATCACCGAGCCCTACATCGATCGGCTCGAAAGTTGGTGCGACCACTACAATGAATCGTTGCCGGCACTGGATTCCTTTGTGCTGCCTGGCGGTTCGTCCTTGTCCGCGCTGCTGCACGTCGCACGCACCGTGGTGCGCCGCGCGGAGCGCTCGGCATGGGCCGCGGTCGAAGCAGCACCCGAAGCGATGAGCACACTGCCGGCGAAATACCTCAACCGGCTCTCCGACCTGCTGTTCATCCTGGCGCGTGCGGCCAACCCCGACGGCGACGTGCTGTGGAAACCGGGGGGCGGCGCGCCCAGCGGCGGCTAGACGCTGCGACGGCGCGCACGCGGTGAGGGGCGGGATTCGAGCCAGGACAGAAACGCGGTCAACGCGCCCCGATCAAGGGCCAGCTCGTAGCCGGACCTGCGGTCCTGCGTCGTATCGCGCAACTCCAGGACCACGATCTCGTCGGTCATTATGTCGAACTCGTCGCCGCGCGGTGCGCGCCTCGCCACGATCTCCACGCCCCGGCGGCTGAGCCGACGGTCGGGCCACAACCGCAAACTGGATAGCCGGTAGAACGCGGCCTCGCCGCCGCGGTAGCGGATGACGCCGTGACGCCATCCGTGGCCGCCGACCGCGGGAATGTCGCGCATGATGCCCGCGGTCCCGCCCTGGCGCAGCTTCCACAATCGGTAGCTCAGGGCGATGACGGCGGCGCCCAACACGACGACGAGCACGACCATGCCGTTCATGGACGCGCTCATCGAGGGTCAGTCGATCGCGCCGACGGCGCGCAACCTGGCTCGGCCGCGCGCCGCGATGCGAGGATCGTCGGACTCCGAATCCTCTCTGGCGGAGCTCTCGTCGATCTCCGATTCGAATTCCGCGGACTCGGCGAGGATGGTGACCGATTCCTCGGTCACCGACAAGAAGCCGCCGTCGACCGCGATCCGCAGATCGTCCTCGCCGTCGCGTTCGACGCGCACCATGGCGTCGTCGACCAACTGGGCGACCAGTGGGATGTGGTGGGGCAGGATGCCGATCTCCCCGACGGTGGTGCGGGTGAACAGGAACGTCCCCTCACCCGACCAGATCTTGCGGTCGACGGCGACGATTTCAATGTTCAACTCGGCCATGCCACAGCGCCTTTCGCAACCGTTTCATCAGTCCTCAGGAGTCGAGTTTGGCGCCGAAGCTCTCGGCCTTCTTGGCCAGGTCGTCGAGGCCGCCGATCAAGAAGAACGCCTGCTCGGGAATGTGGTCGAACTCGCCCTTGGTCAGCCTGTCGAACGCCTCGATGGTCTCCTTCACCGGGACCGTCGAACCGGGCTGGCCGGTGAACTGCTCGGCCGCCATCATGTTCTGCGACAGGAAGCGCTCGATGCGCCGCGCGCGTTGGACCAGCTGCTTGTCCTCTTCGGACAGCTCGTCGATGCCGAGGATCGCGATGATGTCCTGAAGGTCCTTGTAGCGCTGCAGAATACGGATGACTTCCTGCGCCACCCGGTAGTGCTCGTCGCCGACGACGCTCGGGTCGAGGATCGTCGAGCTCGAGGCCAGCGGGTCCACCGCGGGGAAGATGCCCTTGGAGAACACCGAACGCGACAGCTCGGTGGTGGCGTCCAGGTGGGCGAACGTCGTCGCCGGCGCCGGGTCGGTGTAGTCGTCGGCGGGCACGTAGACCGCCTGCATCGACGTGATCGAGCGGCCGCGGGTGGAGGTGATGCGCTCCTGCAGCTCACCCATCTCGTCGGCCAGGGTGGGCTGGTAGCCCACCGCCGACGGCATGCGGCCTAGCAGCGTAGAGACCTCGGAACCCGCCTGGGTGAACCGGAAGATGTTGTCGATGAACAGCAGGACGTCCTGGCCGGCCTCGTCGCGGAACCACTCGGCCATCGTCAGCGCCGACAGCGCGACCCGCATACGGGTGCCGGGCGGCTCGTCCATCTGACCGAAGACCAGCGCCGTGTCCTTGAGGACGTCGGCTTCCTTGAGCTCCACCCAGAGGTCGTTCCCCTCACGGGTGCGCTCGCCCACGCCGGCGAAAACCGAAGTGCCGCCGAAGTTTCGGGCGATACGGTTGATCATCTCCTGGATCAGCACCGTCTTGCCCACGCCGGCACCGCCGAACAGGGCGATCTTGCCGCCGCGCACGTAGGGGGTGAGCAGGTCGACGACCTTCAGGCCGGTCTCGAGCATCTCGGTGCGGGGCTCGAGGTCTTCGAACGCCGGCGGCTTGCGGTGGATGGACCAGTGGTCGAAGTCCTCGCCGTACCCGGGCTCGTCCAGGCAGTAGCCCAGGGCGTTGAACACGTGGCCTTTGACGGCCTCGCCGACCGGCACGGAGATCGGACCTGCCGGAGTCGGTGACCTCGACGCCGCGCACCAGGCCGTCGGTGGGCTGCATCGAGATCGCGCGAACCAGGTTGTCGCCCAGATGTTGTGCGACCTCGAGCGTCAGGGTCTTCTTGAGCTCCTCGAAGGTGATCTCCGCGTTGAGCGCGTTGAACAGCTCGGGGACGGAACCGCGCGGGAACTCGACGTCGACGACGGGCCCGGTGATCCGGACGACGCGACCGCTGGTCTCGCCGTTCGTCGACTTCTCGTCGGTGGTCTCGGTAGTAGCAGCCATAATTTTCTTCTTCCTCGTGTGCTACTGAGCGTCGGCGAGCGCGTTTGCGCCGCCGACGATTTCGCTGATCTCTTGGGTGATCTGAGCCTGCCGCTCGCGGTTCGCCATCAGCGTCAGCTCCTTGATCAAGTCGTCGGCGTTGTCGGTGGCCGACTTCATCGCGCGCTGCCGCGACGCCAGCTCCGATGCCGCCGATTCGAGCAGCGCCGCGTAGACGCGGGTGGTCATGTACCGCGGCAGCAACGCCTCGAAAAGCGTTGTCGCGTTGGGCTCGAACGAGTACAACGTGTGCAGTTCCTCGGGCTCTCCGACATACTCCACGACCAGCGGGGCAATGCGGTGGGCCACCGCCGCCTGCGACATCATCGACTTGAACTCCGAGTACACGACGTGCAGTTCGTCGACGCCCTGATCGTCGCCCGTCTGATCGTCGTCGCCCGCGCCCTTCATGAACGTATCGACCAGAGTCGAGGCGATCTCCGCGGCGTTTTCGTACGAGGGCTGCTCGGAGAATCCCGTCCACGATTCGGTGATGTCCCAGTTGCGGAACCTGAAGTAGTTCAGCGCCTTACGGCCCACCGTGTACACCACCGGCGTCTTGCCCTTCCTCCCTGCAGCAGGGAGAACAGCTCCTCGGAGCGGCGGAAGATGCCGGAGTTGTGCGCGCCGCACAAACCGCGGTCGGAGGACACCACCAGGACGCCCGCCCGCTTCGGTTCTGCTCGCTCGACCAGCAACGGGTGGTCGAGCGCGGCCTCGGCGGACAGGGTGGTGAGCATCGCGGTGATCTGGAAGGCATAGGGCCGTGCGGATTCCAGCCGGGCCTGCGCCCGGCCGATGCGCGAGGTCGCGATCATCTCCTGGGCCTTGGTGATCTTCTTGATCGACCCCGCGGAGCGAATCCGGCCCCGCAGTTCCCGAAGTGTGGCAGCCATCGTCCGCTACTTCTTGTCCTTCTTGGCGTCCTTGGCCTTCGGCTTTTCCTTCTTGACCTTGACGGACTCCTTCGCCAGGTCCTCCTCGTCCATCGGCTCGACGTGCTCGTCGGGCACCACCGAACCGCCGTCCGAGGCCGCGAAGCCCTTCTTGAACTTATTGATGATCTCGGTGAGCTGGTTCTCGCCCTCTTCCGACAGCTTGCCGCTGTCGCGGATCCCGGCGAGGAATTTCTCCTCGGAAGCCCGCATGTGGTCCAGCAGTTCGGTTTCGAACCGCCTGACGTCCTCGACGGGCACCGAGTCCAGGTGGCCGCCGGTGCCCAGGAAGATCGACACCACCTGCTCCTCGACCGGCATGGGCTGGTACTGCGGCTGCTTGAGCAGTTCGACCAGCCGCTCCCCACGCTCCAGCTGCGCCTTGGACGTGGCGTCCAGGTCGGACGCGAACGCGGCGAAGGATTCCAGCTCCCGGTACTGCGACAGGTCCAGACGCAACGAGCCGGCCACTTCCTTCATGGCCTTGATCTGCGCGGCACCGCCGACGCGGGACACCGACACACCCACGTTGATGGCCGGCCGCACGCCCTGGTTGAACAGGTCGGACTCCAGGAAGCACTGCCCGTCGGTGATCGAGATGACGTTGGTCGGGATGTAGGCGGAGATGTCGTTGGCCTTGGTCTCGATGATCGGCAGGCCGGTCAGCGAGCCGCCACCGAGTTCGTCGGACAGCTTGGCGCAGCGCTCCAACAGCCGGGAGTGCAGGTAGAACACGTCGCCGGGGTAGGCCTCGCGGCCGGGCGGGCGGCGCAGCAGCAGCGAGATGGCGCGGTAGGCCTCGGCCTGCTTGCTCAGGTCGTCGAAGACGATCAGCACGTGCTTGCCCTCGTACATCCAGTGCTGAGCGATCGCCGAACCAGTATACGGCGCAAGCCATTTGAAGCCGGCGGAGTCCGATGCCGGCGCCGCGACGATGGTGGTGTAGTCCATCGCG
Source organism: uncultured Actinomycetota bacterium (assembly GCA_963824505.1). Lineage (GTDB taxonomy): Bacteria > Actinomycetota > Actinomycetes > Mycobacteriales > Mycobacteriaceae > Mycobacterium. The sequence continues at coordinate 229,834 of CAWGPS010000013.1, read as the reverse complement.
CCGCCCTCTTCGAGCGCTCGGCGCACCGACGCGATGGTGGTGCCCTTCTGCCCGATCGCCACATACACGCAGCGGACCTGCTTCTTTTCGTCGCCGCTCGCCCAGTTCTCGCGCTGGTTGAGGATGGTGTCGACGCAGACCGCGGTCTTGCCGGTCTTGCGGTCGCCGATGATCAGCTGCCGCTGGCCGCGTCCGATCGGCGTCATCGCGTCGATGGCCTTGATGCCGGTCTGCAGCGGCTCGCTTGACGCTTTGCCGCTGCACGACCGAGGGCGCCTGGATCTCCAGGGCGCGTCGGATGTCGGTGTCGATGTCGCCCTGGCCGTCGATCGGGTGGCCGAGCGGGTTGACGACGCGACCGAGGAAGCCGTCGCCGACGGGCACCGACAGCACTTCGCCGGTGCGCTTGACCTGCTGGCCCTGCTCGATCTTCTCGAAGTCACCCAGGATCACCGCGCCGATGCTGTGCTCGTCGAGGTTCAGGGCGACGCCGAGCACGCCGCCCGGGAACTCCAGCAACTCCTGGGTCATGACCGAGGGCAGGCCTTCGACGTGCGCGATGCCGTCCCCGGCGTCCGTGACGGTACCGACCTCCTCGCGGCTGGTGTCGGAGGTGAAGGAGCCTACGTACTCCTCGATGGCGCCCTGGATGTCCTCAGCGGAGATTGTCAACTCGGCCATGGCTTTTCGTCTTCCTACTTGATCTTTGTTCGCGTCGGTTGTGATGAATCGTTCGTGGTCAGTCCGGCAACTGGGCCTCGGCTGCGGCCAGACGCGATGAGAGTGTCCCGTCGATGACCTCGTCGGCCACGGAGATGAGTAGCCCGCCCAGCAGCTCGGCGTCGACCTGCAGCTGGATCGCCACCGGGTGGCCATAGATGCGGCTGAGCACTTCGGTGACGCGAGCCCGCTGCTCGTCGCTGAGTTCGGCCGCGGCGTTGACCTGCGCGACGATTTCGCCGCGGCGGGCCACGGCAACCTCGGCCAGGAACTGGACGGCCTCGTCGGCGTTCTGGCCCCGCAGCAGCTCGATGGTCTGGGTCAGCAGGGCCGCCACGATCGGGTTGACTTGGCCGCTTGAGCCGTCAAGCACCTTGCGCAGCAAGCCGACTCGCCCCTCCACCGGAACGGCGTAATCGCCCAACAGGATCGCAAGTCGCGGCTGCGCGTCGAGGATTCGGGAGAACCGGAACAGCTGGTCCTCGACCTCGTCGACCTTGTTCTCCCGCTCGGCGACCGCCAGCAACGCTTGCCGGGAGAGGTGTTCGATGGCCGCGATGAGGTCGGAGTTGGCCGACCAACGCTCCGAGACCGCCAGTCGCAGGATGTCCAGGGTGACATCGCCGACCTTGTCCGACACCAGTCGCTCGATCAACGTGACCCTGGGCGCGGCGTCTTCTGCGGGCACCGTGAGGTACCGGGTCACCACGATCTCCCGGTCCAGCAGCTGTCCCACCGAGACCAGCTCGCCGGAAAGGGTGGAAAGAGCTTCGTTGTCAAGGTTTTTGGCGATGTCGCTGAAGCGGTCCATCAGCTCGGTCAACGCGGCGCGACTGGCCGAACGCATCTTCGCCAACAGCGGGTAGGCGACTTCGGCGGGTGCCGGCGCCATGGCCTCGAGGTCGTCCAGAAAACGGTCGACCGTGGCCGACTGCTGCGCGGGATCGGCAACGTAGTTCCGCACCAATTCGCCCGCCCGGCGCACGGCCTCGTGACCGAGTTCGAAGCGAAGCTGGCGGCTCAGCTGCGTCCGCAGCAGGTCGACCTGGCGGGCGCCCTGGGATTCGATGCGTTCCGCCTCGACGCCGGACTGGGCCCGCAGCTGCTCGGCGATGCGGCCCGAATCCGTCTGTGCCTCTTCGACGATCCGTTCGGCTTCCGTCTTGGCGTTCTCCACGGCCTTGCTGTGGGCGTTGGTCGACTCCGTCAACCGCTCGGCGGCCGCGGCGGAGTCCTTCAACTGTTGGCGCACCACGTCTTGCCGCGCGGCCATCAAACGACGCACCGGCGGCACGACGTAACGCACCACCAGAAACACGATGGCGGCGAATCCCACCAACTGCCCGATGAAAGTCGACATGCGCTGTTACCGTCCGGACTTCCCGGTTGACGAGGTGGGTGCGGCGACGGGGGCGATCTCGACGCCGAGGATCCGGCTGGCCAGCGTCGCCGACATGCTCGCCACGTTGGCGCGCAGGTCCAATTCCACGGCGTCCCTCTCCCGTTTCAGTTGCTCGGAGGACATCTGCAAGGTCGACATCACCTGTTGCTCGGCACGGGCGCGGGCGTCCTCCACCACCTTACGGCCTTCCGCGCGGGCATCGTCACGCAATGATGACGCCTGCACGCGGGCCTCCTTGAGGGCTTCCTCGTAGTCGGCCTGGGCGGCCTCGAACTGCTCGGCGGCCTTCTTGTTGTCGGCAACGGTCTTGGCGACCATGGCTTCCCGTTCGCGCATCACCTTCAATACGGGTGGCACGACGAAGGTGCCGATGACGGCTAGCACGATGAGGAAAATGGCCAGCACGAAGAAGAACGTGCCGTTGGGAACGAGAAAGTTACTCCCGCCGCCCTTGCCTCCCTCGCCGCCCTGGCCCGCGGCCAGAACAACAAAACTCGCTTCAGTCATTGCGGCCAATCACCACGAGTTAGGTGACCGGGGTGGCGAAGACGAACAGCGCCATGAACGCCAGGTTGATGAAGTAGGCCGCCTCGACCAGACCGACGGTGATGAAGAACGGGGTGAACAACCGGCCCTGCGCCTCGGGCTGCCGGGCGATGCCGGAAACCAGTGCGTTACCGGCGATTCCGTCGCCGATACCGGCACCGATCGCGCCGCCGCCCATGATGAGGCCACCACCGATGAGTGCACCGGCAGCGATAGTGGGGTCCATTCTTTCCTCCTTTATGTGGCCCGGTAGCGGTCTACCGGGCGCCTGTACTGATTAGTGGTCGCGCCGAGTCGCGGCTTCAGTCATGATGTTCTTCCATCTCCATCGCCTGGCTGAAGTACAGAATCGTCAGGATGGCGAAGATGAAGGCCTGGATTGCGCCGACGAACAGGTCGAACGATTTCCAGATTGCGTTCGGGAGCCACATGACGTACGGCGGGAAGAGCGCGATCAGCGCGACCAGGATCCCGCCGGCGAAGATGTTGCCGAAGAGTCGGAGCGACAAGGAGATCGGCTTGGCGAGCTCCTCGACCAGGTTGATCGGCGCCAGGAACGCCACATGGCCCTTGAGGACGGCGAGCGGGTGCCCGACGATACCCCGGCGCCAGATGCCCGCCACGTGGTAGCAGACGAACACGAACAGGGCCAGCGCCAACACGTAGTTGATGTCGGCGGCCGCCGACTTCAGCAGCTCGGTGGTGTGCCCCGACTTGTCCGTGTACTGCAGCGGAAGCACCGAAAGCCAGTTGGAGATCAGAATGAACACGAAGATGGTGACCGCCAGCGGCAGCACGAACGGGGCGATTCGCATTCCGATCGCGCTCTCGATCTGACTGCGCATCTGCTCGGTGATCGCCTCCCAGAACAACTGAACGCCGCTGGGCACGCCCGTCGAGGTGATCTTCGCGCGCAGGAAGAAGGCCAAGCCGATCACGATCACCGCGGCGATCGCGGTCGACAGGACGGTGTCCGTGTTGACGGTCATGCCGAGCCAGGTCGCCGTGTTGTGCTGGCCGACCTCGATTTGCGACTCGGCCAAGAGCATTTCAGTCATCCCCCGGGCTCCTTTCGTCCGCAGCGTGCGAGTCCGCCGGCTGCCCGGTGGAAGGAGGCGCTACCGCTGCCCCAGCCTCTCCGGAACGGATCTTCTTCAAGACCGGCAGCGTCGTCGTCGCGACCAGCAGCACCTGAAACAACGCCAGCCCGAACACCACGCCCAACCCGGCGGGCCGGAACACGAAGGCGATGATCAGCGCGATCACCGTGATGACCGCCAGCCGGGACGCAGAGTTGAGCGCCATGTTGCGCTTCAGCGGGTGGTCCTGGGCCGTGATCGACTCGACCGAATGCCGCACCAGGAGGGCGTTGAGCAAACCGAGGAGCAACCCGACACCGAAGAACACCCCGAGCATCAAGCGACCAGAGAGGCCGGCGGCCAGCACGGCCACCGCCGTGATGCCGAAGCTGATCACCAGAAGCCGAAGGGGACGGAACGCAACAGAGGGGAACACCAACGGCGCGTCCTGCGCTGGTGTCGTCACTGCAGCACCTCAATCCCGGGTTGGCGGAACGGGGAACCCACGACCGACTGATCGGTGGCCCGCCGAGCGTATCGCACGTCAGAGCGGTATCGCCCAAGGGGTACTTCCCAGCGCCGGTCTACCCACAGCGTGCTCGAGCGGTCGCCCGACGGACCGATCGGCCAGCGCGCTGCAAGGCTGGTTTTGGGGGGTCTACCTGCACCTTATCACACGGAGAGGCGTTCCTACTACCGGGTGTCGTAGTCGTCCTCTTCGTACCCGTTGCCGCGACTCAGCAAGGGGATCAAGGTCGCGACGCCGGCCACCACCATGGCGGCCAGCATCACCACGGCCGTCGCGCGGGGGTTGAAGAAGATCGTACTGGCGGCGCCGAAGGCGACGATCCCCACCCACAGATAGATGATCAGCACCACCCGGCGATGCGAATGACCGATCTGCAGCAACCGGTGGTGCAGGTGCATCTTGTCGGGGCTGAACGCGCTGCGGCCCGCACGGGTGCGGCGCACGATCGCCAACAGGAGGTCGAGCATCGGGACGAAGATGACCGCCGCCACCAGCAGGAACGGCGACAGCAGAGCAAACACGTCGCGTGCGCCGTAGGCATTCTGGGATACGGGGCCGGCCGCCGTCGTGGAGGCGGCCGCGAGCATCAGGCCGATCAACATCGAACCGGAGTCGCCCATGAAGATTTTGGCCCGATGAAAGTTGTGCGGGAGAAACCCCAGACACGCTCCCGCGAGCACCACCGAGATCACGGCGGGCGGATAGAAGAGCACGTCGCCGCCGTGGTCGCGCAGCAGACCGACCGAGAACATGCAGATCGCCAGCGCGGTGATCAGCCCGAGCCCGGCGGCCAGCCCGTCGAGCCCGTCGACGAAGTTCATGGCGTTCACGACCGAAACGGTCAGGGCGAGGGTGAGCAGGATCGACGACGCCTGGTCCAGCACGATGGTGCCGACGCCGCCGACCGGGATGTAGAGCACGCTCCAGGCGACACCCATGGTCACCATGACGCTGGCCGCGGTGATCTGGCCGGCGAATTTCGTCAGCGCGTCGAGGCCCCAGCGGTCGTCGATGAGGCCGATGCCCATGATCACCGCGCCGGCCACCAGCACCGCGGGCATGCCCGTCGAGTAGACGAACCCACGGGTGAGCGCGGGCAGCTGCGAGGCCAGGAAGACGGCCGAGACCACGCCGAGGAACATCGCGAGCCCGCCCATGCGCGGCGTCGGCGTCACGTGCACGTCGCGCTCCCGCGGATAGGCGACGGCCCCCAGGCGGGTCGCGAGCACCCGGACCGGTCCGGTCACGAAATAGGTGACTATCGCAGCGGTTAGACCCACCAGCGCCAGTTCGCGGAGCGGGACACCGGCGCTGCGGTCGGAGAAGGCGAGCAATCCGCCGGCGAGGCTGGCTGGGTCGCTGGACACCACGAGACCCTACTGCACCGACCTGAGACGCGCGCTGAAGGCTAGTCGGTCAGCGTCGAGGGCTCGACGCCGAGCACGTCGGCTATCCGCTCGGCGGTCACCGGACCGGCCCGCAGGATGCGCGGAGACGCTCCCGTCAGGTCGACGATCGTGGAGGCGGCCTGCTGCTGAGAGGGGCCCGAGTCGAGATAGACGTCGACCAGGTCGCCGAGTTGGTCGCGCGCCTCGTCGGCGTTCACCGCCGGCGGACGGCCGGAAACGTTGGCGCTGGATACCGCCATCGGTCCCACCTCACGCAGCAGTTCGATGGCGACCGGGTGCAGTGGCATCCGCAGCATCACGGTGCCGCGGGCATCCCCCAGGTCCCACTGCAGAGACGGCGCCTGGGGCACGACCAGGCTCAATGCGCCGGGCCAAAAGGCGCGGATCAGGTCGCGGGCCCCGTCGGGCATGGTGTAGACGAGACCCTCGATGGTGTGCCAGGAGCCGACCAGCACGCCCACCGGCATGTCTCGGCCTCGCCCCTTGGCCGACAGCAGGGCGGCCACCGCCGCGCTGTTGAACGCGTCGGCTCCGAGGCCGTACACCGTGTCGGTCGGCATGACAACCAGTCGGCCGCCCTTGAGCGCCGTTGCGGCCGAAGCAATTCCGAACGCGCGCCGATCCGGTTCGGCGCAGTCGAAGACCTCAGTCACCGTTCGGCTCCCTGCGAGCGGTGACGAACCGTGGCCGCCCTGCAAGGTCGTGGCGAGCGCAAATCTGGTCGAAAAGCGCTGTGCTGGCGATCGATTCGACTGTGCGCGAGGAGGTCGTGTCATCGTGCTCGACGGCGAACAGCCCGCCCGGGCGCAGCCAGCGGCCGGCCAGGCGAACGACGGGTTGGATCACGGCCATGCCGTCGGGGCCGCCGAACACGGCATGATGCGGATCGTGTTCGGCCACTTCTGGCGCTACGGCGGCGTCGTCGGGCACGTAGGGCGGGTTGGCCACCAGCAGGTCGACCCGTCGGTCCAGTTCCGGGAACAGGTTCCGACTGGTCACATCGGCGCGCAGGAATTCCACGGACGTGCCGTCGGCGTTGCGGCGAGCGTAGTCGAGGGCAGCCTCGGAATCATCGATGCCGATCACCCGAGCCCCGGGGTGGTAGTGGGCCAGCGCCAGCGCCAGTGCGCCGGAGCCGGTGCACAAGTCGACGATCAGGGGCCGCGCCGGAAGCGGTCGGGCCGCGACCCAGGCCAACAGGGCCTCGGTCTCCGGGCGCGGGATGAACACGCCGGGACCGACGCGCAGCGTCACCGGCCCGAACGCCGCGGTCCCGATCAGGTGCTGCAGCGGCACTCGCCGCGACCGTTCGGCCACGACCTCGCGGTAGCGGCCGAAGAACTCCGCGCCGGGCGTCCCCAGCAGGGCGAGCCGACCGCGCTCCGTCCCAGCCAGGTGAGCGGCCAGTTGCTCGGCGTCGGAACGCGCCGAGTCGATCCCCGCTTCGGCGAGCCGCGCCGCAGCACGATCGATCGCGTGCCGCAGCGGGTTCATTGCGCCGCTCCTCATCACTACAACGCTCCGCATCGTCGCCGGTGCGGGGTTCATGTATGTTGCAGCCTCGACTGCTTGTCGGCGGCGCCCAGCGCGTCGAACAGCGCGTCCAGATCGCCGTCGAGCACCTGATCGAGGTTGTGCGCCTTGAAACCGATCCGATGGTCGGTGATCCGGTTCTCGGGGAAGTTGTAGGTTCGGATCCGCTCGCTGCGGTCCACGGTCCGGATCTGGCTGGCGCGATCGGCCGACGCGTCGGCCAGCGCCTGTTCCTCGGCCAGCGCCTGGAGTCGGGCGGCCAGGACCTGCAAAGCACGAGCCTTGTTCTGCAGCTGGGACCGTTCGTTCTGACAGGTGACGACGATGCCGGTGGGTAGATGCGTGATGCGCACCGCGGAGTCGGTGGTGTTGACGCCCTGGCCGCCCTTGCCCGAGGAGCGATAGACGTCGACGCGCAAGTCGGACTCGTCGATCTGCACCTCGCCGACCTCCTCGGGTTCGGGGTAGACCAGCACGCCGGCCGCCGAAGTGTGCACGCGGCCTTGGGATTCCGTGACCGGAACGCGCTGCACGCGGTGCACCCCACCCTCGAACTTCATACGCGACCACACCCCGTCGGCCCCGTCGCCCCTGCTGGCGATGCTCAGCGTCGCGTCCTTGTAGCCGCCCAGATCGGAGAAGGTTTCGTCCAGCACGGTCACCGACCAGCCATGCCGCTCGGCGTAGCGGATGTACATCCTGGCCAGGTCGGCCGCGAACAAAGCCGACTCTTCACCGCCCTCACCGGATTTCACCTCGAGCACGATGTCGTCGGCGTCGTGCGGGTCGCGCGGAGCGAGCATGTCGGTGAGCTGGGTGTCCAACTCGGCCACCTGCGATTCCAATTGCGTCACCTCGTCGGCGAACGACACGTCGTCGGCGGCCAATTCGCGCGCGGTGTCCAGGTCTTCGCGGGCCGACGCGAGCTTGCGGTAGGTGGCGACGATCGGCGCGAGCCGGGCGAACCGGCGGCCGGCCTTGCGCGCCTCGGCAGGGTTGCTGTGCAGGTCGGGGTCGGCAAGCGCGCGCTCGAGGTCGGCGTGTTCGGCCAGCAGCACGTCAATCGTCTGCACCGGCTGTGTCATGTCTCACCTCCCGCCCGCTGTGTCCTGCAAACGCGAACCGACGCCCGGCCCGTGCGGTTCGCACAGTTCGGGCGTCGGCATCGCGGCTATTTGTCGGTGGTGTCGCTGTTCTCGGCGGCTCCGGCCTTGCGCTTGCCGTACCGCTTCTCGAAGCGGGCCACCCGGCCGCCGCTGTCGAGGATCTTCTGCTTGCCGGTGTAGAAGGGGTGGCACTGCGAGCAGACCTCGACGACGATGCGGCCGCCGGGCTTGGTGCTGCGCGTCTGGAACGTGTTGCCGCAACCGCAGACGACGGTGGTCTCCGCGTATTCCGGATGGATGTCAGTCTTCATGCTGTCCTCTTCGATCTTGTCGAGCGTCGATTATGCCAGGTCAAGCGCTATCTCCCCAAAACAGCGACATGCGCTCGGGCATTCCCGGGGCTTGTGGGGGCCCCAGACATAAACCACTGCGGCGTCAGACGGCGTGTCGTGTGCGTGGTTTATGTGTCGCGGGCGGCCGATGACGTCACTCAGTCGTTGTCCATGGAGCCCGGCGTCGTCTTGGACACCTGCACCAGGAACTCGTAGTTGTTCTTCGTCTTGCGCAGCTGCGACATCAGCAGGTCGATGGCCTGGTGCGAATCCAGGCCCGACAGCACGCGGCGCAGCTTGTGCACGATGGCGAACTCGTCGGGTGACAGCAGCAACTCGTCCTTGCGGGTGCCGGACGGGTTCACGTCGACCGCGGGGAACACCCGCCGCTCGGAGATCTTGCGATCCAGCTTGAGCTCGGCGTTACCGGTGCCCTTGAACTCCTCGAAGATCACCGTGTCACCCGTGGAGCCGGTCTCGACCATCGCGGTGGCGATGATGGTCAGCGACCCGCCCTCCTCGATGTTGCGCGCGGCGCCGAGGAAGCGCTTGGGCGGGTAGAGGGCGGTGGAGTCGACACCACCGGACAGAATCCGGCCGGATGCGGGCGACGCGTTGTTGTAGGCGCGCCCGAGGCGGGTGATCGAGTCCAGCAGCACCACGACGTCCTTGCCGTCCTCGACGAGCCGCTTGGCGCGCTCGATGGCCAGCTCCGCGACCGAGGTGTGGTCCGACGGCGGCCGGTCGAACGTCGAGGCGATCACCTCGCCCTTGACCGAACGCGTCATGTCGGTGACCTCCTCGGGCCGCTCGTCGACGAGCACGACCATGAGGTGGCATTCCGGGTTGTTCTTGGTGATCGCGTTGGCGATGTCCTGCAGGATGGTCGTCTTGCCCGCCTTGGGCGGCGACACGATCAGGGCACGCTGGCCCTTGCCGATCGGCATGATCAGGTCGATGACCCGGGTGGTCAGCCGATCGGGGGTGGTTTCCAGGCGCAGCCGCTGATTGGGGTACAGCGGCGTCAGCTTGCTGAATTCGGGCCGCTTCTTGGCGTCTTCGACGGAGCCGCCGTTGATGCTGTCCAGACGCACCAGCGGGTTGAACTTCTGCCGCTGGTTGGGCTGCTCGCCGTCGCGGGGCACCCGAACCGCGCCGGTCACCGCGTCGCCGCGGCGCAGGCCGTTCTTGCGCACCATGTTCATCGACACGTAGACGTCGTGCGGGCCGGCCAGGTAGCCGGAGGTGCGCACGAACGCGTAGTTGTCCAGGACGTCGAGGATGCCGGCGACCGGCTGGACCACGTCGTCCTCACGCAGTTCGGCGTCGGCTCCGTCGCCGGAACGCTCCCCGCGGCGCCGCCGATCGCGGAAGCGGCGTCCGCGCCGGCCTCCGCGGCCTTCGCCGTCGTCGTCCTGCTGGTTCGAGCCGCCGCGGGACTGCTGGCCACCCGAGGCCTGCTGATCGTCTTGGCCGCGCTCGTCGGTCTTGGAGTCCTGCCGGCGGCCTTGCCGCTCGTTGGCCTGGCCCTCGCGGCCGCTCGAGCCGTCGCGCTCGGGTGTGCGGGCCGATCCCGCTTCGCGGGAGGCGCCGCGTCGTTCGCGCACGGGGGCCTCGGTGGCCGAACCGTTCTGGTCCTTCGGCGCTACTTCTCGTTCTTGGGTAGCGGTCGTTCTTGGGTGGCGGGCGCGTCCGGTGCCGCTTCGGCGGTGGGCTTCTCGGAGGTGCCGCTCTCCCCCGCGTCGGTCTTGTTGGCGGTAGACCCCCGGTTTGCGGTGGTGCCGTTGGCCTCGCCCCGGATCTCCCGGATCGCGGCGATCAGTTCGTTCTTGCGCATACCGGACGTCCCCTTGACGCCGGCCCGACTAGCGAGCGCGCGCAACTCGGGCAGCACCATGGTGGCCAGTGAGCCATCCGGGGCATCGGTTTTCGCGCTGGGCGTGTCTGTGGTCACGGGATCGGACAGCCGGTCGCTGTCAGTGCTTTCGCCAGCCGTGAACAGGTCCGTATCAGTCACGGATTTCCTTTCTTCCCCCGCTGATCAGGTCATACGGGGGGTCGTTGCATTCAGCAGAATCGCCGAGTGCGCCCAATCATCGACTCTGCAACGGGTGATCGCCTGGGATCGGCGGAGAGTACAGCGAAACCTCGTCCGAGAAGAATTGGTGGTTTGCCCTAGCGGCAATGCAGTATGAAGATGCTGCGATTGCTGGACGGCTCCGAGAATAGCCCGCATCCTGGCGGGAAGCAAGCAAACCCTCCGGCCGCGCCGTGGATAACTCCGCCTAACCGAAAACCGAGACTCCCTGGCTCCAGCGTACTCCCTCGCCTACGGTCATCGCGGAAATGGCAAATCCCCTGGCGGCGCCGTGCTCCACCACTTCTGCGGGTATCTCCCGCTCTGTGGTGAGTGCGATCACCGAGGGGCCGGCCCCGGAAAGCATCGCTGCCACGTTGTGACGCCGCAACAGCTGCAAATATTCCGCCGAGGCGGGCATCGCCGGCGCACGCTGGCGTTGGTGCAGCGCGTCCTCGGTGGCCGGCATCAGCAGATCCGGCCGTTCGGTTAGGGCCACCACCAGCAACGCAGCCCGGCTGACGTTGAACCTGGCTTCTTCGTGGCTGACCCGGCCGGGCAGCAGCACCCGGGTCTCGGCGGTCAACGACCGCTCCTCGGGGATCGCGCAGAACACCCGGATGTCGGGGTGCAGCCGCAACGACACCGCCGAGTACTGCGGCCGATCGCCGGTGCGGTCGACCCACGAAACCACCGCGCCGCCGAGCACCGCCGCCGCGGCGTTGTCTGGATGACCCTCGAACTCCGAGGACAGCTGGATCAGCTGCGCTTCGGTCAGCGGTGCCCAATGCGTCTGTGCGACAAGCCCGTTGACCGCCGCCAGGCCACCGACCACCCCCGCCGCCGAGGAGCCCAGACCGCGGGAATGCGGGATGGCGTTACGGCAGCGCACCGCCAGCCCCGCTGCGCTGACCCCCACGGCCTGCAGCCCACGTTCGATGGCGCGTACCACCAGATGATCGGGGCCCAGCGGCACCTGGTCGGCGCCCTCCCCCTCGACGACCACCTCAAGACCGGATTCGCTTGTCTCGACGACGATTTCGTCGCACAGGCTCAGGGCCAGGCCCAGGCTGTCGAAGCCCGGACCCAGGTTCGCGCTCGAGGCCGCCACCACGGCAGTCGCCTTCAGCCCGGCGGGCAGCGTCGGCCTCACGGACAAGCGTCCGTGGGTAATCCGTGTCGACCCGCAGCGACCGGCTGCGCCGCTCTCGAGATCGCCACTACGCGAGCCCCAGCTTCTCGACCACGAGGACGGGATCGACCGGCAACGGCGACACGGTCGGCATGTCTTTCAGCGCCGTGTCGGGGTCCTTGAGACCGTTGCCGGTCACCGTGCACACCACCGTCGAGCCGCGGGCCACCCAGCCGTCGTCGACGGCCTTGAGCAGGCCGGCGATGCTGGCCGCGGAGGCGGGCTCCACGAATACGCCCTCGTCGCGGGCGACGAGGTGATAGGCGGCGAGTATCTCGTCGTCGGTGGCGGCCAGGAAGCGCCCGTTGGACTGCTGCTGCGCCTCGACCGCGGCCGTCCACGACGCGGGCGCGCCGATGCGGATCGCGGTGGCGATCGTCTCGGGGTGGCTGACCGGTTTCCCGAGCACCAGGGGCGCGGCACCGGCCGCCTGGGTACCCAGCATGCGGGGCAGCGAGTCGATGACGGCCCCTTGGTGATATTCGCGGTAGCCCTTCCAGTACGCGGTGATGTTGCCCGCGTTGCCGACGGGCAGCGAGTGCACGTCGGGTGCGCGGCCCAGCGCATCCACGATTTCGAAGGCTGCGGTCTTCTGGCCCTCGATACGCACCGGGTTCACCGAGTTGACCAGCGAGATGGTCGGGAAGTCAGCGGCCATCTTGCGGGCCAGTTCCAGGCAGTCGTCGAAGTTGCCGTCGATCTGGATGATCTTGGCGCCGTGCATGACCGCCTGCGCCAGCTTGCCCATCGCGATCTTGCCCTGCGGTATCAGTACCGCGCAGGTGATGCCCGCCCGGGCGGCGTACGCGGCAGCCGACGCCGAGGTGTTTCCAGTCGACGCGCACAGCACGGCCTGCTGGCCGCGGGCCACGGCCTCGCTGACCGCCATGGTCATCCCCCGGTCCTTGAACGAGCCGGTGGGGTTCAGGCCCTCCACCTTGAGGTGGACCGTGCAGCCGGTCCGTTCCGAGAGCCGGGGTGCCGCGATCAGCGGTGTGCCACCCTCGAGCAGGGTGACCGGAGTCCAGCCGTCGGCGACCGGTAGGCGGTCGCGGTAGGCCTCGATCACCCCGGGCCACGGTTGGTGGGTGGCCGTTCGGTTCACAGGGCGGTCCCTTCCAGTCGCAGCACACTGGCGACGCTTCGCACGATGTCCAAATGCGCGAGCGCGTCGACGGTTTGGGACAGCGCGGCGTCCGTGGCGGTGTGGGTCACCACCACGATCCGGGCCCCCACCCGCCGCCCGCCCTCGTCCGCGACGCCCTCCTGGCGGACCTCGGCGATGCTGACATCACGCTTGGCGAATTCGGCTGCCACCGTGGACAACACGCCGGGCGTGTCGGCGACGTTCATGCTGACGTAGTACCGGGTGGAGATCATTCCCATGGGTGCGATGGGCAGTTGGGCGTACCTGGATTCCCTGGGCCCGCGGCTGCCCAGCACCCGGTTGCGGGCGGCCATCACCAGGTCACCGGCCACCGCCGACGCGGTGGGCGCGCCGCCGGCCCCCTGGCCGTAGAACATCAGCCGCCCCGCGGCCGCGGCCTCGACCACGACGGCGTTGAACGCCCCGTTGACGGTGGCCAGCGGATGCGTCAAGGGCACCAGCGCCGGATAGACCCGGGCCGAAACCCGTTGTTGGCCATCGCTGCCGGTGATTCTTTCGCAGATGGACAGCAGCTTGATGGTGCAGCCCAGCGCCCGCGCGGACGCGAAGTCGGCGGGGGCGATCTTGGTGATCCCCTCACGGTAGACGTCGTCGGCGGTGACCCGGGTGTGGAAGGCGATGGACGCCAGGATCGCGGCCTTGGCGGCGGCGTCGTAGCCCTCGACGTCGGCGGTCGGATCGGCCTCGGCGTAACCGAGGGCGCCGGCGTCGGCGAGCGCGGTGGCGTAGTCGGCGCCGGTGCTGTCCATCGCGGACAGGATGTAGTTGGTGGTGCCGTTGACGATGCCGGCCACGCGCAGCACCGTGTCCCCCGCCAGCGACTGGGTGAGCGGGCGGATCACCGGGATGGCGCCGGCGACGGCCGCCTCGAAATACAGGTCGACATGCGCGCTCTCGGCCGCCTGCGCCAACTCCCCGGTGGAGTTGGCCAGCAGTGCCTTATTGGCGGTGACGACGGACTTGCCGTGCTCGAGCGCGCACAGGATGGCCTTGCGGGACGGCTCGACCGGCCCCATCACCTCGATGACGATGTCAACGTCCTCGCGGGAGACGAGCTCGTCGATGTTGTCGGTGAGCAGTTCGATGGGAACGCCGCGATCGGCGGCGACGCGGCGCACTCCGACTCCGCGCAGCACCAGGGGCGCGCCGACGCGCGCCGCGAGGTCGTCGGCGCTGTCCTCGATGATGCGGACAACTTCGCTACCGACGTTGCCCAAACCGAGTACCGCTACGCCGACGGGCTTTTCGTCACGGGGCACCGTGTCACCTCACTTCCAGACTGAGCAGATCGTCGACCGTCTCGCGGCGCAGGATGAGGCGGGCGCGTCCGGCGCGCACCGCCACCACGGCGGGCCGGCCGACCATGTTGTACCGGCTCGACAGCGAGTAGCAGTAGGCGCCGGTGGCCGCCACCCCGAGGAGGTCACCGGGCTCCAGGTCGCCTGGCACCCACGTGTCGCGAACGACGATGTCGCCTGTCTCGCAATGCTTTCCGACGACCCGGGCCAGCGTCGCGGGAGCGTCGCTGTTCCGGGAGACCAGCCGGGCGTCGTACTGCGCGTCATAGAGCGCGGTGCGGATGTTGTCGCTCATGCCGCCGTCGACGCTGACGTATCGGCGGTGCGCGCTGGCACTGACGTCGACGTCCTTGACGGTGCCGACCTCATACAGCGTGATGGTGCCCGGCCCGACGATCGCGCGCCCCGGCTCCACCGCCAGCGTGAGGGTCGGCAGCCCGACGGCCGCGGACTCGTTGCCGACGATCGCGTTCAGCTTGGCCGCCAGCTCGCTCACCGGGGGCGGGTCGTCGCTCGCCACATACGAGATACCCAGGCCGCCACCGAGATCGACGGTCGAGATCTGCGCCGTCTTGTCGAAGCCGAACTCCTCGACGATCTCGCGCAACAGGCCGATGACGCGGTGTGCGGCCACTTCGAAGCCGTCGACGTCGAAGATCTGCGAACCGATGTGGCTGTGCAGCCCCACCAGTCGGAGATGGTCGGTGGCGAAGACGCGGCGCACCGCCGCCATCGCCGCGCCGCTGGCGATCGACAGCCCGAACTTCTGGTCCTCGTGCGCGGTCGAGATGAACTCGTGGGTGTGCGCCTCGACGCCCACCGTGAGGCGCACGAACACATCCTGCACGACGCCCGCCTCGCCGGCGACGGCGTCGAGGCGCTCGATCTCGGTCATCGAATCGACGACGACGTGGCCCACACCGGCTTTGACCGCGTCCGTCAACTCGGCGACGGACTTGTTGTTGCCGTGGAAGGTGATGCGCTCCGGCGGGAACCCGGCGTGCAGCGCGACGGCCAGTTCCCCGCCGGTGGACACGTCGAGCGACAGGCCCTCCTCGTCGACCCACCGCGCGATCTCGCTGCACAGGAAGGCTTTCGCGGCGTAGTACACGTTGCGGCCGCCACCGAAGGCCGATGCCATGTCCCGGCACCGTGAGCGGAAGTCGTCCTCGTCGATGACGAACAGCGGAGTGCCGTATTCGTGGGCCAGGTGTGTCACGGGGATTCCCGCGACGGTGGCCACGCCGGCGTCGTCGCGGGCGACGTTGCGCGGCCACACGTTCGGCGCGAGCCGCAACAAGTCTTCGGGGGATTGCGGCCGCGGCGGGCTTTCGGCGTGGCGGGCGTCCTCGGCGTGCCGGGGGCCGGCGGGATGGACGTTCACATCCGCTCCGGGGCGTCAACGCCGAGTATGGTGAGCCCATTGGCGATCACCTGGCGGGCGGCCTGGCACAGGGCCAGCCGCGCGGCGTGCAGATCGGTGGGCTGCTCGTCGCCCTGGGGCAACACCCGGCAGGAGTCGTAGAACCGGTGGTAATCGCCGGCGAGGTCTTCCAGGTAGCGACACACGCGGTGCGGTTCGCGCAGCGCCGCAGCCGTTTTCAGCACCCGGGGAAACTCGCCGATGGTGCGCAGCAGCGTGCCCTCTTTGTCGTGACTGAGCAGCTCGAGGTGCCCCGTGTCGGGAGCCACACCCAGATCGGCGGCGTTGCGGGCCAGCGCCGACAGCCGGGCGTGCGCGTATTGCACGTAGTAGACCGGGTTTTCGTTGGACGCCGAGGACCACAGCGCCAGGTCGATGTCGATCGGGGTGTCCACCGACGAGCGGATCAGGCTGTAGCGTGCCGCGTCGACGCCGATCGCCTCGACCAGGTCGTCGAGGGTGAGCACGGTTCCGGCGCGCTTGCTCATCCGCACCGGCTGGCCGTCGCGGACCAGGTTGACCATCTGACCGATGAGCACCTCGACGGTGTCCGGGTCTTCGCCGAACGCGGCGGCGACGGCCTTGAGCCGGGCGATGTATCCGTGGTGGTCGGCGCCGAGCATGTAGATGCACAGGTCGAAGCCGCGTTGCCGCTTGTCCAGGTAGTAGGCGATGTCACCGGCGATGTAGGCGGGCTTGCCGTCGCTCTTGATCACGACGCGGTCCTTGTCGTCGCCGAAGGCGCTGGTGCGCAACCAGGTTGCGCCGTCCTTCTCGTAGACATTGCCGGTGCCGCGCAGCCGGGCGATGGCCTGGTCGACCCGGCCGCTGGTGTGCATCGAGTCTTCGTGGGTGTAGATGTCGAAGTCGGTGCCGAACTCGTGCAGCGACTCCTTGATGTGGGTGAACATCATGTCGACGCCGATTTGCCGGAAGGTTTCGTGCATCTCGGCATCGGGCAGGCTCAGCGCGTCGGGCGCCTTCCGCAGCACCTGTTCGGCGATGTCGCCGATGTAGGTGCCGGCGTAGCCGTCGTCGGGAGTCGGCTCGCCCTTCGCGGCGGCGATCAGCGAGCGGCGAACCGGTCGATCTGCGCGCCGTGGTCGTTGAAATAGTATTCGCGCTCCACGTCCGCACCCTGGGTCGACAGCAGCCGGCCCAACGCGTCGCCGACGGCCGCCCAGCGGGTGCCGCCGATGTGGATCGGCCCGGTCGGGTTGGCCGAGACGAACTCGAGGTTGATCTTCTGTCCCGCCAGCGCGTCGGACTGGCCGAACTCGTCGCCGGCGTCGAGGACGTTGTTGACCACCACGGCCTGCGCCGAGGCCTCCAGGCGCAGGTTGATGAAGCCGGGCCCGGCCACCTCCGCGGAGGCGATGCCGTCGGTCCGCGCCAGCGCGTCGGCGAGCCAGCCGGCCAGCTCGCGCGGGTTGGCGCCCACCTTCTTGCCGAGCTGCAGCGCCAGGTTGCTGGCGTAGTCGCCGTGCTCGGGGTTGCGCGGCCGTTCCACGGTGACCGTCGGCGGCAGCGCCGCAGCGTCCAACCCGCGCTCGGCCAGCACCGCGGCAGCGGTGGCTTTGAGCAGCTCAGCCAGGTCGGCGGGGGTCACGAACGTTTATCCTATGGGCTAGGGTGCGTCCACCCCGAATCGATTGCGGTGGCCGACCAGTCGTCGCGATGCGCTAGTCTGTGCGTGCTTGATCAAACCCCATGGCGCGCCGACGAGCGTCACCCTCGACGGTTCAGCGCCCCCGTAGCTCAGGGGATAGAGCGTCTGCCTCCGGAGCAGAAGGCCGCAGGTTCGAATCCTGCCGGGGGCACCACGTGTTTAGCCAGCTCAACGGCGGTTTCGCGGGCTGGGCCCGGTGGTGCGATTCCGTGGCGATACGCCTTACGCTCACAACTGCGGCAGAAAACCGGGCAGCAGCCAGGTCAGCGAAGGATCAAGAGTGCCTTTGTATTGCGGGCAGTAGGCAGCAACCGATGCGCCGACGAAGTAACCGGCTTGTCTTGCCGGCAGATGCGCGTCGTGAACCACGTTCAGGACCAGATACGACGAGTCGTGGCCGCTATCAAGTGACGCGCACACGTTGTGGCCCATCGTGATCGCGGTGTTGGGGTCGCTGATGGCGATCCCGTTCTTCGCCAGCGCCGCGACGAAAGCGTCGTCGGTGTCATCCGCTGATGCCGACGCTGCGGTGAACAGCGCGGCAGCGGACAGCAGCACGGCGCCGGTGATCGCCGACTTCCAGGGGCCCATGTTCGTACGGGTCACGTTCTCCTCTGCGCGGGCGAATCGGCTTCCAGTAAGAAACGACCTGGTTAAAGACTAACCGAAACGTGTGGGCGGTTCCCGATCGTCGATCGAGACGTTTCTGGCTGCGTCTTACCGAGTTGGATTAGTGCCGGCCCCCTGATTGCTTCTTGCGCTCGGTGGCATCGCCCTGATCGCCTCCGGCATCGGCCGGACCGCGCTCGACCCGCGGGCACCATGCGGGGACCCGATGGGTCCCCGCACCTCCGTCATTTACCGTGCAACAGGAACAGGCCATAGGCGGCGATCGACTGCGCGTCGGCAATCACACCCGAGCGCATCATGTCCTCGACGTCGCCGCGGGGAAACCACTCGCTGCGCATGTCCTGTTCCTCGTGTTCGCGCTCCGTCTCTCCCTCGACGATCCCGGTGGCCAGGAACACCCAGCCGCGCTGACTGGTCATCCCGGCGGCGACATCGACGAGGCCCAGCGCCTCAAACGACGTTGCGCGCAGCCCGGTTTCCTCCCGCAACTCGCGCGCGGCCAGCTCGGACGGTTCCAACTCGGCGCGATTGGGCGCGGTGCCCTGCGGAAACTCCCAGCGCCGCTCGCCCAGCGGATACCGGAACTGTTCGACCAACCGGAAGCGCTTCCCGTCGTAGGGCATCACGAGTGCGTAGGTCGGCTTGTCGATCACGCTGTAGATGCCCGTGCTCCCGTCCGGGCGGCGAACGTCGTCCTCTCGGAGCACGAGCCAGGCATTCCGATAGATCTCGCGGGAAGTAACGCGTTCGATGAAAGGCACCTGGCAAGTATCCTGACCGCCCCACCGGTGGGTGTACGGCCCGTGTCGTCCGAGCCGAGAAGGCTTTCCGCTGGTAAGAATCGGGACGATGCTCGATAGTCTTGTCCTGGGAGGCGGGTAGATGCCGTACGAGCCGAAGCGCAGGTAGCCGTGGACGGGCACATCATCGTCTGCGGTGACGACTCGCTGGCGAACACGATCGTCGACGAGCTGAACAAGGCCGGCGCGCGGATTGTCCCGATCGCGGGCGCCGCCGAACTCGCGGGCGCCGGCGTGGACCGCGCGCTGGCGGTCATCTCCATCGGGCCTGATGACGCCATTAACCTCGAAATCGCGCTGTTGGCAAGGCGATTGAACGCCAAGGCGCGCGTGGTGGCCCGGCTGGCCAACGACGTGCTGCGCGAAGCGGTGGCCGACGACAACGGCGCCGGAGCGATCCTCGACGTCGCGGACCTGGCCGCGCCGTCCGTCGTCGAAGCATTGCTGGCGCGAACGACGCACCCGTTCCACGCGGCCGGCATCGAGTTCGTCGTGTCGGGCGCCGAGGCGCCGCGCGATGCGACCCTGCGGGAGATCTACGGCGATCTGGCGCCCGTGGCGGTGATCCGCGGCAAGAACTCACCCACGCCCGGCGAGGTGGTCACGTGCCCGGGCCGCGACCTGCACGTGTCCGCCGGCGACTGGACCTCGATGATCGGCACCAAGGAGGAGCTGTCCGACCGCGGCATCAAGGTCCCTCGCCGCACCGGGACGCGCGCTCGCCGGTCCTGGCGGCGGCGCGTGTTCGACGCCGCGCGCGCCCTGCGCGACGAAGTGAACCCCATGCTGTTCCCGTCGCTGGGTATCGCAGTGGCGGTGATCGCCGTGTCGACTGCCGTGATCCGACTCACTTACCGGGACCGGCAGATCGGCTGGGTCGACGCGCTCTACTTCACGTCCGAAACGGTCACGACCGTGGGCTACGGCGACTTCAGCTTCGCCAACCAGCCCATTTGGCTTCGCTTGTTCAGCGTCATGTTGATGTTCACCGGCGTGGTGATCACCGCGGTCCTGGTCGCGTTCCTGGCCGACCTGCTGCTCTCGCGCCGCTTCGTCCAGACGGCCGGCCGGCGGCGCGCGCGCCACCTGCGCAAGCACGTCGTTGTCGTCGGACTGGGCTCGTTCGGCATCCGCGTTGTGGCAGATCTGACCGCCGCCGGCTACGACGTGGCGGTGATCGAGCGCGACGAGAACAGCCGATTCCTGTCGACGGCGTGCGAACTGGACGTGCCGGTGATCTTCGGGGACGCGACGCTGCCCCAGACGCTCGAGTCGGCGCGCGTCGACCACGCCCGTGCGGTGGCGGTGCTGACCCAGGACGACATGGTCAACATCGAGACCGGGATCGTGCTGCGCGAAATGCTGGGCCCGCGAGTGAAGGCGGACGTGGTCCGGCCCCACGTCCCGATCGTGATGCGCATCTTCGACCGCGCACTGGGCAACTCGGTCGCACAACGGTTCGGCTTCGAGCACGTGCGCTCGACCGTCGACCTGGCCGTGCCGTGGTTCATCGGCGCCGCGATGGGGCTGCAGGTGCTGAGCACGTTCTCGGTCGGGCAGCGGTCCTTCATGGTCGGCGCCATGCATGTGGCGGCCGACAGCGAACTCGACGGGCTGCGGATGTTCGGGCTGTCCACCCAAACCCGGGTCATCGCGATCACCCGGGAGGACGCGCCGGTCAACCTGCATCCGCGCCGCGACGCCTGGCTGCGCGGCGGCGACACCGTCTACCTCGTCGGCCCCTACCGCGAGCTGCTGGCCACCCTGCGCAAGGGGCAGCCGCCCGCCCCCGCCGGCGTCGACGAGCGCGCCTCGTGACTCAGTTTTACTGGAGCCGCGCCGCCACGTCCGCCGCGCGGCGGACCTGATCGATGTCCGAGCTCGTCGGGATGAGTTGGACCTCGTCGGTGCCGATCTGCTCGAAGTTGCGCAGCACCGCGAGCAACTCGTCTTCGGTACCGGCCCAGCCCGTCATCGGCGCCATCGCGTCGACGTATTCGGCCGGTATCCAGTTCATGTAGTGCCGTAGATGCCGGTGCACCTGGGCGCGGGACTCCTCGGGGGGCCCGAACGCGAACCAGAACGACGTCGCCAGGTGGGGTTTGGGCTTGCCGGCCTGCGCCCACGCCTCCCGAGCCACGTCGAACAGCTCGTTCTGCTTGGCGACGTCCAGATCCAAGGTGGTGCCGGCCAGGCCGTCGGCCCACTCCGCCGCGCGGCGAATGGTCTTGGGCCCGATGCTGCCGACCAGCAGCGGCGGACCCCCGGGCTGGACCGGTGGCGGCCCTACCGGCAGCACCGAATCGGTGAGCTTCTCGCCCGCCCACACCCGTTTCATCACGGCCACGCGTTCGGCCATGCCGCGGATGGTCTGTGTCGCCGGGTCGGCACCCACGGCAAGGTAATCCTCCTGCCTGCCGCCCACGCCGATGCCCACCGACAGACGCCCGCCGGACAGCATGTCGCCGGTTGCCAGGGCCTTGGCCAGCATGACCGGATCGTGCAGCTGCGGAACGGTCACCGTCGTCAGCAGCCGCACCCGGCTGGTCCAGGCTGCCAGGGCGCCGAGCAGCGTCAGGTGGTCAGGGTTGGCGAACGCGATGCGCTCGCCCCAGCAGAGCGACGAGAACGGGCCCTCGTCGATCGCGCGCGCCCAGTTCTGCAGGACCACCGCATCCAGGTCGGGCTCCATCACCGGCATGGTCATCGCTATTTGCACGACGGCGATTCTGGCATGCCCGCGATATCCGGCGTGTGGAGTGGCAGCATGGCTAGATGGGACTCACCAGTACCTCGATCGCACACGTCCGCCTGACGGTCACCGACATCGAGCGGTCACGGGCGTTCTACGAGAGCGTGTTCGGTTGGCCCGTGTTGTTCGAGGTGCCCGAGAATGCGGACGAAGCGACGAGAAGCCAGCTCGGCTTCCTGTTCGGCGGCGTCATCTACGACCTCGGCGGGACGCTGCTCGGGCTGCGGCCGGTGGCCACCGACCGCTTCGACGAGAATCGGGTGGGCCTGGACCACCTGGCCTTCCGGGTCGGCAGCAAGGACGAACTCGACAGCGCCGCAGCGCATTTCGACGATATCGGGGTGGCTCACGAGCCCGTCAAAGACATCGGGCCGTCCTACATCCTGGAGTTCCGCGACCCGGACAACATCGCGCTGGAGCTCACGGCGCCGAAGTAGCGTCCCGGTGCCGCGAGGGTGCGCAAAATGACAGCCGTCGCGGCGTAGCGCGTCGAGGTGTAAGCAGGAATCATGGCGGTCAGTTTCAACCACACCATCGTGGCGGCGCGCGACAAGCGCGAGTCCGCGGAATTCCTCGCCGAACTGTTCGGACTGCCCCGGCCGACACCTTTCGGCCACTTCTTGACCGTCGCGCTGGAATACGGCGCCACCCTCGACTACGCCGACGTCCCCGCGGGCGAGGAGATTCACCGCCAGCACTACGCGTTTCTGGTCTCCGAGGCGGACTTCGACGCCATCTACGGCAAGATCCGGTCGCGCGGCCTGCAGCACTGGGCGGATCCCCGGCAGCAACAGCCCGGCGAGATCAACCGCCGTGACGGCGGGCGCGGCGTGTACTTCCTGGACCCGTCGGGGCACGCCATGGAGATCCTCACCCGGCCCTACGGCTCGGACGGCTAGTCACCGTTGCGCGTCGACCCGTGCCGCTGGCGCTCCTGGCCCCGGTAATCCTCCGCCATCCGGGCCACGTGCTCGGGCAACTTGCCGCTGGCAACGTCGGCCAGGGTGGTCTGCTCCAGCACCGAGCGCATGCTGGCCCGCAGGGCCCGCCAGACGTCGGCCAAGGGCGCGGTCGGGCCGGAATAGGGCAGGTCGCCGAGCCCGATGTCGCGCACGCTGGCCAGCGGCCCGTCGATGCAGCGCAACACGTCGGCGATGCTGATCTCTTCCCCGGGACGGGCCAGCTCGTAGCCGCCTTCGCGCCCGCGATGGCTGCGCACCAGGCGGTCGGTGCGCAGGTTGGTGAGGATGTCAACGAGAAACTGCGGCGGTATGCCCTGGGCCTGGGCCAAGTCGTCGGTCTTGACCAGCGTGCCGCTGTCGACCGTGGCGAGCTGGATCATGGCTCGCACCGCGTACTCCGCCTTGGCTGACATGCGCACAACTCAGGATTGTGCCACCCCGACCGGGTAATCCGGCCCAGCCCGCGCGGCCAGCGGCGATCGCGAGCGCGGCGCAGCCGGGCGAAGTGGGTCGCCGCCATCAGACCCAGCGGCGATCGCGAGCGCGGCGCAGCCGGGCGAAGCGGGTCGCCGCCATCACCTAGACGCGCAAGCCAAGGGCCTCGATGACGCGTTGGGCCTGGTCCTCGACGGTCTGGTCGGGCGTGAGCCGCACTTCGGGATCGGTTGGCGTCTGGTAAGGGCTGTCGATGCCGGTGAACTGCGTGATCTCCCCCGCGCGCGCCTTGGCGTACAAGCCCTTCGGATCGCGCTTCTCGCACTCGTCGATCGGAGTGTCGCAGTAGACCTCGACGAAGCCCAGGCCGGCTTCGACGTGCACTTTGCGGGCCAGTTCCCGTTGCTCGGCCAGCGGGCTGATCGCCGGCACCAGCACGACTTGGCCGGAATCGGCGAGTAGCGCCGCCACGTGCGCGAGCCGGCGAAGGTTCTCCGCGCGGTCGGCCATGCTGAACCCCAGGTCGGCGTTGAGGCCGTGCCGCAGGTTGTCCCCGTCGAGAACATAAGCGGGGGTGCCGTTTTCGAGCAGCATCTGCTCAACCAGCATGGCTACCGTCGACTTTCCCGAACCGGACAGGCCGGTGAACCACACCGTCTTGCCCCGCATGCGCACCTCTGCGATGGCTGATGACTTGTGCCGCACGGTGTTCGGGCTGGCCGCCTGCGCGGAGGCGTCGCGCAACACCATGCCCGCCGCCACCGTGCCGTTCGTATTCGGGTCGATGAGGATGAACGAGCCGGTGCTGGCGTTACGGGTGTACTCGTCGAGCAGCAGCGGGACCTGCGTGCGCAACGAGATGCGACCGAGTTCGTTGAGCTGCAACGCCGTTGCGGTCTTGTCGCGATGCAGGGTGTTGACGTCGAGCCGGTAGTCCACCGCGATAACCCGGGCGCGGGTGGTGCCGCCGCGTCGGTCGGTGTCAACTACGAGTAACTGGAGGCATCGCCCGCTGGTGAGCAGCCCGGCGTGGGGACCTTTGTGCCTGGCCGGCAGGCGAGCTATGGCGTCACTTCCCCCAGCTTGCCGCTGGCGACGTCGAAGACGAACCCGCGGGCCGCCACGTGCTTGGTGACGAACGGGCTGTTCGCTATCCGCCGCAGCGACTGCCGGACGTCCTCGACGACGTCCGGGAAGGACTCGGGCGCCCAGGGCGGTTTGACCCCTGCCTCCTCCTGGATGGCGCGCCTGAACTCGTCGTCGACGAAGGTGAGCATTCCGCAGTCGGTGTGGTGAATCAGGATGATCTCCCGGGTGCCCAGCAGCCGCTGGCTGATCGCCAACGACCGGATGACGTCGTCGGTGACGACGCCGCCCGCGTTCCGGATGACGTGGGCTTCGCCGTCACCCAGGCCGAGGAGGCGGTAGACGTCGAGCCGCGCGTCCATACAGGCGACCACCGCGACGTGTTTGCTGGGCGGCATGGGCAGCGGGCCGCTGAACGTCGCCGCGTATTCGGCGTTGTTGGCCAGGTAGTCATCCGTGACGGTCATGCAAGCCTCCTCGGGGTGCGCGGTGGATCCTAATTGCCGACCACCCGCAATTCACCCATGAGAATCAGGCGGATCACAAGGCGCGGTTTCCCGTACCGGGCCGGCTCGGACCCGGGTCGCTAACCTGTCTGAATGCGACACGGGCGGCACGGTCGGGCATGACCCGATTCCTGGCGCGCCGGTTGCTCAACTATGTGCTGCTGCTGGCGCTGGCATCGTTCCTCACGTACTGCCTGACCTCGCTGAGCTTCTCGCCGCTGGACAGCCTGCTGCAGCGCAACCCGCGCCCGCCGCAAGCCGTCATCGACGCCAAGGCCCACGCGCTCGGCCTGGACCAGCCCATCCCGGTCCGCTACGTGCACTGGGCGTCTCATGCCCTGCGCGGTGACTTCGGCACGACCATCACCGGGCAGCCCGTCGGCGCCACACTCTGGCGCCGCGTCGGCGTCACCCTGCGGCTGCTGGTCATCGGCTCGGTGACGGGCACCGCGCTCGGCATCGCGGCCGGGGCCTGGGGGGCCATCCGCCAATACCGCCTCAGCGACCGCGTCGTCACCATGGTCGCGCTGCTCATCCTCAGCACGCCGAGCTTCGTCATCGCCAACATGCTGATCCTGGGCGGGCTGCGGGCCAACTGGGCGCTCGACGCCCACCTCTTCGACTACACCGGCGAGACGTCGCCCGGCGTGGTGGCCGGGGTCTGGTACCAGATACTGGACCGGCTGCGCCATTTGATCCTGCCCTCGCTGACGCTGGCGCTGATGAGCGCCGCCGGGTACAGCCGCTATCAGCGCAACGCGATGCTCGACGTGCTGGGCCAGGACTTCATCCGCACCGCCCGCGCCAAGGGGCTCACCCGCCGGCGCGCCCTGGTGAAACACGGGTTGCGGACCGCGCTGATTCCGCTGGCCACGCTGTTCGCCTACGGGGTGGCCGGGCTGGTCACCGGGGCGGTGTTCGTCGAGAAGATCTTCGGCTGGCATGGCATGGGCGAATGGCTGGTGCAGGGCATCACGACCCAGGACACCAACATCATCGCGGCGATCACCCTGTTCTCCGGCACGGTGGTGTTGCTGGCGGGGCTGCTGTCCGACGTCTTCTATGCGGCCCTGGACCCGAGGGTCCGCGTGTCATGAGCGCCGACGGGATATCGGGTTCGGGCGTCGCGGCTTTCACGTCCCGCCGCACCCTGGTGCTGCGCCGGTTCCTGCGTCACCGCACCGCGGTGGCTTCGCTGACGCTGCTGGTGCTGTTGTTCGTCGGCTGCTACGTGCTGCCCCCGGTGCTGCCGTACTCCTACCAGGACCTGGACTTCAACGCGCTGCTGCAGCCGCCCAACGGCAGGCACTGGCTGGGGACCAACGCGCTGGGCCAAGACCTCCTGGCCCAGATCTTGCGGGGTATGCAGAAGTCGATGCTGATCGGCGTGTGCGTCGCGGTCATCTCGACCGGCATCGCCGCCACGGTCGGGTCGATCGCGGGGTACTTCGGCGGCTGGCGCGACCGGGCGCTGATGTGGGTGGTCGACCTGCTCCTGGTGGTGCCCGCCTTCATCCTCATCGCCATCCTCACGCCGCGAATCAAGAACTCCGCCAACATTGTTCTGCTCGTCGTACTGCTGGCCGGTTTCGGCTGGATGGTCAGCTCCCGCATGGTGCGGGGCATGACCATGAGCCTGCGTGACCGCGAATTCATCCGGGCCGCACGGTATATGGGTGTGTCCAGCCGCCGGATCATTGTGGGGCATGTGGTGCCCAACGTGGCGTCCATCCTGATCATCGACGCCGCGCTCAACGTCGCCGCGGCCATCCTGGCCGAAACCAGCCTGAGCTACCTCGGTTTCGGCATCCAGCCGCCCGACGTCTCGCTGGGGACGCTGATCGCCAACGGCACCCAATCGGCGACGACGTTCCCCTGGGTCTTCCTGTTCCCGGCGGGCGTGCTGGTGTTGATCCTGGTGTGCGCCAACCTGACCGGCGACGGATTGCGCGACGCGCTCGACCCGGGCAGCGGGCCGCACCGATGAGCCCGTTGCTCGAGGTGAGCGACCTGGCCGTCGAATTCCCGACCGACGGCCAGCCGGTGACCGCGGTACGGGGCATCAGCTACCGCGTCGACCCCCGGGAAGTCGTCGCCATGGTCGGCGAGTCGGGTTCGGGCAAGTCCGTTTCGGCAATGGCCGTCGTGGGCCTGCTGCCGGAATACGCCCGGGTGCGCGGCTCGGTGCGGTTGCACGGCACCGAATTGCTCGGTCTCGCCGACCGCGCGATGTCTTCGTTCCGCGGCAAGACGGTCGGCATGGTGTTTCAGGACCCGATGTCCGCGCTGACCCCCGTCTACACCGTCGGCGACCAGATCGCCGAGGCGATCGAAATCCACCAACCGCGCATCGGGAAAAAGGAGGCCCGCCAGCGCGCGGTCGGACTGCTCGAACTGGTGGGCATCGCCCAGCCGGAGCGACGCGCCCGCGCCTTCCCGCACGAACTGTCCGGCGGCGAACGCCAACGGGTGGTCATCGCGATCGCCATCGCCAACGACCCCGATCTGCTGATCTGCGACGAGCCGACGACGGCCCTCGATGTCACCGTCCAGGCGCAGATCCTCGAGGTGCTCAAGACCGCGCGCGACGTCACCGGCGCCGGCGTCCTGATCATCACCCACGACCTGGGCGTGGTCGCGGAGTTCGCCGACCGGGCGCTGGTGATGTACGCCGGACGGGTCGTCGAATCCGCCGGCGTCGGCGACCTGTACCGGGACCGCCAGATGCCCTACACGGCCGGGCTGCTGGGGTCGGTGCCCCGCCTGGACGCCGCGCAGGGAACCCGGCTGGTGCCCATCCCCGGCGCCCCACCGTCGCTGATCGGGCTGGAGCCGGGATGCCCGTTCGCGCCGCGCTGCCCCTTGGCCATCGACGAATGCCGCTCCGCGGAGCCGGATTTGATCGAGGTCGGGATCGGAGCATTTCGCGGCCTGCATCCGCACCGACCAAGTCGGCGGTCGCAGCGCCGCCGACATCTACGGGATCAACACCGAGGCCCGAGCGACGCCATCCGGCGACTCGTCGCTGGTCGTGCGGGTGCGGGACCTGGTCAAGACCTTCAACTGACCAAGGGTGTGGTGTTGCGGCGGTCCGTCGGCGAAGTCCGCGCGGTCGACGGCGTCAGCTTCGAGCTGCGGCAGGGTCGCACGCTGGGCATCGTCGGCGAGTCCGGGTCGGGCAAGTCCACCACCCTGCACGAGATCTTGGAATTGGCTGCGCCGCAGTCGGGTTCGATCGAGGTGCTCGGCACCGACGTGCGCCACGCTGAGCTCGTCGGACGCGCCGATCGTTGCGCCGCGACATTCAGGTCGTGTTCCAGGACCCGGTCGCGTCCTTGGACCCGCGGCTGCCCGTCTACGAGTTGCTCGCCGAACCGTTGCAGGCCAACGGCTTCGCCAAGGCCGACACCAACGACCGCGTCGCCGAGCTGCTCGACATCGTGGGGCTGCGCCGCGCCGACGCGACCCGCTACCCCGCCGAATTCTCCGGCGGGCAAAAGCAGCGCATCGGTATCGCGCGCGCGCTGGCGCTGCAGCCCAAGATCCTGGCGCTCGACGAGCCGGTGTCGGCCCTCGACGTCTCCATCCAGGCCGGCATCATCAATCTGCTGCTCGACCTGCAGGACCAATTCGGCCTGTCGTACCTCTTTGTCTCGCACGACCTTTCCGTCGTCAAGCACCTCGCGCACCACGTGGTCGTGCTGCATGCCGGCACGATCGTGGAGCATGGCGACAGCGAGCAGGTCTTCAACAATCCGCAACACGACTACACGCGGCGGCTGCTGGGTGCGGTGCCGCAGCCGGATCCGGGGCGTCGTGTCTCAGCCCGGCGACGATGCAGGCCGCGAAGCGGCCTGCTGAGGAGGCGGGCAATCATGCCTAGCCCGGCGGGCTTTCGACACCGCGCGGACGGCGCCGAGCCTGCGCTGAGGGCGTCGTTTCGCGGTGGATCCACGCCGTGGGCGCAGGCTCGATTGAGTGTTGCGGTGAGCATGGTGATCGTGGCGGTGGGGATGCTCACCGGCTGCTCGCCGGCCATCAACTTGGCGCCGCCAAGCGGGAGCGACGCCCAGATCGGCTCGACCAGCGACGTCAACCCGCAAAACCCGGCCACGCTGCGCGACGGCGGCGACCTGCGGCTCGCGCTCGGCGACTTCCCGCCCAACTTCAACATCCTGAGCATCGACGGCAACTCCGCCGAGGTCGCCGGGATGATGAAGGCCACACTGCCGCGGGCGTTCGTCATCGGCCCGGACGGTTCGACGACCGTCGACACCGACTACTTCACCAGCGTCGAGCTCACCGGAACCAACCCGCAGGTGGTCACCTACACGATCAACCCGGCGGCGGTGTGGTCGGACGGCACGCCCATCACGTGGCGCGACATCGCCGCGCAGATCCACGCGCTGAGCGGAACCGACAAGACCTTCGAGATCGCCGGGCCCAGCGGCGCCGACCGCGTCGCCTCGGTGACGCGCGGCGTCGACGACCGGCAGGCCGTCATGACCTTCGCCCAGCCCTACGCGGAATGGCGCGGCATGTTCGCCGGCAACGGCATGCTGCTGCCCGCCAGCATGACGGCCACGCCGGAGGCGTTCAACAAGGGCCAACTCGAGGGTCCCGGCCCCTCGGCGGGGCCGTTCATCGTGTCGTCGCTGGACCGGACCACCCAGCGGATCACGTTGACCCGCAACCCGAAATGGTGGGGGCAGCGCCCGCGCCTGGATCGCATCACCTACCTGGTGCTCGACGACGCCGCGCGAATTCCGGCGCTGCAGAACAACACGATCGACGCGACCGGGGTCGGTACCGTGGACCAGCTGACCATCGCGCAACGCACCAAGGGCATCTCGATCCGGCGCGCGCCCGCCCCGAGCTGGTCACACTTCACGTTCAACGGTGCCAAGGGGTCGATCCTGGCCGACAAGGCGCTACGACTCGCGGTATCCAAAGGAATCGACCGCCAAACCATCGCCAAGGTCGTCCAATACGGGCTCACCAGCCACCCGGTCGCCCTGGGCAACCACATCTACGTCGCCGGGCAGGAGGGCTACCAGGACAACAGCGGCGTCGACCCCTACGACCCGGACGAGGCCAGGCGCGAACTCGACGCCCTGGGGTGGAAGCAGGCCGGCCAGTTCCGCGAGAAGGACGGCCGCCCGCTGGTGGTGCGCTACCTGTTCTATGACGCGCAGGGCAGTCGGCAGTTCGCGCAGATCGCGCAGCACGACCTTGCGCAGATCGGCGTCAAGCTGGAGCTCGTCGCCCGCTCGGGCAGCGGCTTTTTCACCAACTACATCAACGTCGGGGCGTTCGACATCGCGAATTTCGGCTGGCTCGGTGACGCGTTCCCGCTGTCGTCGCTGACCCAGATCTACCAGTCCGACGGGGCGAGCAATTTCGGCAAGATCGGCAGCCCCGAGATCGACGCCGCGATCGAACGGACGCTGGAAGAACTCGACCCGGCCAAGGCGCGGGCGCTGGCCAACGACCTCGACAAGCTGATCTGGGCCGAGGGATTCAGCCTGCCGCTGACCCAATCCCCCGGCGATGTCGCCGTGCGCAGCACCCTCGCCAACTTCGGAGCCACCGGTCTGGCCGACTTGAACTACACCGCAATCGGATTCATGCATTGATCCGGCGACGCAGCGGCCACACACCCGGCAGGGCACCCTCGACGATGGCCGCCAACTCGATGGCCTTCCACAACGCGCGCAACGTGATCGGCGGGGGAAGCGCGTCCAGCGTCGACGCCTGCGCGACCAGCCGGTGGGCCTCGCCGCGAAAGACGTCCCCGGCGATCGCCAGGGCGGCGGGCTCGCGGAAGTCCAGCATGCTGTGCGCCATGCTCGGCAGCTTCAACAGCACCGCATTCGGCAGCAGCGAAGCGATGCGCTCGGCGACCGCCGGCGGGGTGATCAGGTCGCGGCCTCCGGAGACGACCACCGTGGGCCAGCTGAACCGGGGCATCTCGGCCGGCAAATCATACGGCTCGTCCTCGAATGTCGCGGTTTGCGTGCGCGTTTCGCGTTCGGCGACGGCGGGATCGAGCGGTAGCCCGTCGGGTTCGGGAGCGTAGTCCAGTTCGCGGAACGCGATCCGGCTCACCAGGTCCTCTTCGTAGCGGAACGGCAGGTTGCCCAGGTTGGTGAACCGGGATAGGGCCCACCACAGCAGCTTCCGGCCGTCGAGCAGAAGGTCGAGCTGCCGCTCGAGCAGGGCGGCACCACCGTACCCGTACACGGTGGCGACCAGCTGGGTGGCGGACGCGGTCATCACCCCGGCGTCGACGAGCTTGCGCATTTTGGGTGCCAGCGAGGCGGTTTCGGGACTCGCGCCCCTGAGCAGGAGCCGGCGGATCGCGCGGCGCACGAGCACGATGTCGTGCCGCGACAGCAGCGGCGAATCGAGGATCATCGCCCGCACCCGGCCCGGGTGGCGCACGCCGACGCCGGCCGCGATGTACGTGCCGTAGGACGCGCCGTAGATGACGGCCGACTCCACGTGCGCATCGTCGAGCACGGCCGCCACGTCGTCGACGACCTGGTTCACGGTGATCGCCTCCGGCGGCAGATCCGCGCCGGTGTCGTCGTGGCGCGACATTCCGACCCCGCGGTGCTCGATCATGACGACGTCGAGGCCCGCCGCCGCGGCGCGCCGCCGCAGCCCCTTGTACATCTGCACCGACGCCAGGCCCGGGCCGCCCGGGATGATGACCAGCGGGTGATTCGACTTGCGTCCGGTGCGCACGTAGTACAGGTCGAACTCCTCGGCGCTGCCCGGTGAGACCGGTCGCCGGACCGGCCGCACTCCGGGCAGCTTGGACAACCTGTCCTGCACCCGGCGACGTTTCGCCGTCATCGTCATGGTTGTCGCCCCGCCATCTGTCCCATTCTGCAGAACGACCGGTTGTGCGGAACGCCTCGGTCAGGCCCGGAGCAGGTCGGCGGCCTTCTCCCCGATCAGCACCGACGGAGCGTGGGTGTGCCCGCGCACCGTGCTCGGCATCACCGAGGCGTCAGCCACCCGCAGCCCGTCGACGCCTCGGACCCTGAGGTCCGGATCCACCACGCTCGACTCGTCTCTGCCCATGCGGCAGGTGCCCAGCGGGTGATACAGGGTGTGCGAGCAGGTGGTGAGCGCCAGCTCGAGAGTCTCCTCGTCGAGTTCGGCGCGGTCACGTGGCCGCGCGACGGGGCCGAGCAGGCCCTTCAACGCGGGAGCCGCCGCGATCCGCGCGCAGGTCCGCAGCCCTTCCATCATCGCGGCGCGGTCGGCGCCGGCGGGATCGGACAGGTAACGCGGGTCGATCACCGGCTTGGCGTGCGGGTCGGCCGACCGCAGCCTGATCTCGCCGCGGCTCTCCGGCGCCACCAAGATGGGGCCGAACACCACGCCGTGTCCCTCCGGGGGCAGCAGCGCCTCGTCGTAGAAGGGTGCCGGCGCGAAGATCAGCTCCAGGTCGGGCAGGTCGAGCTCGGGTCGGCTGCGCAGGAATCCGTACGCCTCGCCGACGTTGGAGGTGAGCATGCCGCGGCGCCGCAGCAGGTAGTTGAGCAACTCCTTCGGCTTCTCGGCGGCGAACAAGCTGGCGCCATCCAGGTGGAAGCCCAGGGGCGTGACGAGGTGGTCGATGAGATTCCGGCCCACGTCGGGCGAGTGACGCACGGTGTCGATGCCGTGCTCGGCGAGGTGGTCGCGATCGCCGATGCCCGACAGCATGAGCAACTGGGGGCTGTTGACGGCGCCGCCGCAGAGGATCACCTCGCGACGGGCGCGCACGACGTGCTGTTGACCGGCGCGCTCGTATTCGATGCCGACGGCCCGGGTTCCGTCGAAGACCACCCGGGTGGCGGTGGCGCCCGTGAGCACGGTGAGGTTCTTGCGGCGCATCGCCGGCTTCAGGTAGGCGTCGGCGGTGCTGCACCGGGAACCGCGCCGCTGGGTGACGATGGTCTCGCAGAAGCCCTCCGGCGCGGGCGAATTGGGCCTTGCGGGCGGGAACCCGCACTCCCGTGTGGCGGCCAGCCACGCCGCCGTCGACGGGCGCGGGCTGCGTTGCCGGGAAACGTGCAGCGGCCCGGTCACTCCGCTCTCGTCACCGCTGACGAAGTGCCATGCGGCGGTGACGTTCTCGATGCGCCGGAAGTACCCGATCGCCTCGGCGTACGACCACTGCGGCCCCGTCCGCAACGCCCACTCGTCGTAGTCGCCCGCGAATCCGCGGACCCACATCATGGCGTTCATGGACGACGAGCCGCCGAGCACTTTGCCTCGTGGCCAGTAGATCTGACGGCCCGCGAGCCCCGGTTGGGGTTCGGTGAGGTAGTCCCAGTCAACCTCGCTGCGGAACAGCTTGGAGAAACCGGCCGGGATGGGAATGAATCTGTTCTTGTCGGGCGGTCCGGCTTCGAGGCCAACCACGGCTGTTGCCGGGTCGGTGCTCAGTCGACTCGCCACGACGGCACCGGCCGACCCGGTACCGACCACGATGTAGTCGCACTGAAGGTCCATGAGGCTCCCGCTTTCCGGGGAAGTCTAGAACGCGCGGGATCGCCGCGGACGTCAAACGTTGAGATCGATGCGGTGCGCGCCCTTGACCCCGTCATACCGGTCCGGGCTGCAGGTCAGCACGATCACCTGCCCTTGGGCGCCCATGGTGTCGAACACCTCGCCCATCTTGGCCAGCCGGTCGCGATCCGTGAAGCCGAGCGCGTCGTCGACCACCACCGGAACGCTGTCCTCTTTGGCGACCAGCGCGGCGCCGGCCAGTCGCGCGAGGATGCCGAGCTGTTCCTTTGCCCCGCCCGACAGGGATTCGTAAGGCACCGTGATCCCGTCGAGCGTTCGACTTCGGATGCACAAATCGCTGTCGATGTCGACCTCGAAACTGGGGCCGAACACCGGGCGACCGAGCCGCTGCAGTTCAGTGCGGTATGGCTCGACATAGCGCAGCCGGGTGGTGTCGCGGTGGCGCGTCATCACCGAGCGCA
The DNA here is from genome assembly GCA_963824505.1 of uncultured Actinomycetota bacterium. Classification (GTDB taxonomy): domain Bacteria; phylum Actinomycetota; class Actinomycetes; order Mycobacteriales; family Mycobacteriaceae; genus Mycobacterium. The sequence goes on along the minus strand of CAWGPS010000013.1, from coordinate 196,187 downwards.
GGAGCCGCGCGGCGCGGGCGCGGCCGCCGACCCGGGAATGCTCGCTCGCGGCGTGCTCGCGTTCCGTCTGGGCGGCGTCGAGCTCGCCCTGGCGGCCTTCGTTGCCGAGGACCGAGAGTTCGATGCCGATTTCACGCAGCGCGCGGGCGGCGTCCTCGTAGCGATCGCGCAGCGAGTCCGCTTGTTCGGTGGCGGCGGCCAATTCGGCGGCCGCCGCGGCGGGTTCCGCTGATGCCAGCGCTTCGGCCAGCTCGGCCACCCGCCGCTCGGCGTCGTGCACCGCCCGCACGCGGGCCTCCGCCGCAGCCGCCACGTCCTCGTCGCTGACCGACGCCCGCTCCTGCGTCAGTCGTTGGGCCGCCGCGTCCAGCTCGGCGCGTTGCGTGGCCAGCTGGTGCTGCAGAATCATTGCGCTGGTCGATGCTTCGGCGAGCCGGCCCGCGGCGGCGGCCGCGGCCGCTCGGCCGGCCTCCCATTCGGCCGCCGCCGCTGCGCGATTCGCCTCGGCAGCCTCGAGTTCGGCTCGGGCGGCGGCGATGTCGCCGGCGTCGGCGGCGGGCTCGGCGAATTCCTCGGCGCGCAGCCGCGCCGCCCGCCCACGCAGCTCGTCGATGTCGTCGTCGCCGCACAGACCCGCCAGGGCGGCCGCCAACTGGTCACGGCTGCCCTCGAGCTCGCGTCGACCGACGGCGGCGGCGCGCGCGGCCGCAAGGTCGGCGACGCCGGCGGCCGCCAAAGCGTTGGTCAATTCCTGTTGCGCGGCGGCGTGTCTGGCCTGGACGTCGAGTGTGGTGGCGCCGGGGGTGACGCGCACGGTGAGGAGGCCGGGCACCTCGACCGTGGTGGGGCCGGCCGCGGTGGTCGACCACGTCTGGCCCGCCGACAGCGTTATCCGTCGGGCGCCGGCGTCGAGTTCGATGTCGGCGGCGGCGGTGAACTCCACCGCCGCGGAGGTCAGAGCCAGCTGGTCGCCGATGCGATCGACCGCCGCCGCGGCGTCCTCGATGCGTCGCAGGAGCTCCTCGGTGACGGTGACCGCGGCCAGCTCGGCGCAGACCCGGTCGCGGTCGTGCCGGGCCGCGTCGATCTTGGCCAGCCGGGCGCTCAACCGGTCGGCCTCCTCCCGCCGGGCGAGCCGATCGACGGTGTCCCGCGCGGATTCGGCCCGCTGTTGCAGGCCCGCCATCCGGGCCGCGGCTTCGTCGGCCTCGGCCGCGGCGGCGTCGGCCTGGGCGCGCGCCGCGGTCTGCGCGTCGGCGGCGGCGCGCGCTTGGGCCTCGATAGCGACGAAAGCCGCTGTGCGGGAGTCAAGTTCGGCGCGAAGCCGGGTGCGCCCTTGGTGGGCGGCGGTCGCGGTGGCGCTGGTCGCGGTCGCGGCGGCGGCGACCAGTTCGGCCTCGCGCGCGTGGGCGGTGAGCTCGGCGATCTTTTCGGCGGCGGCCCGCGCGGCGGCGAGCCGCGGTCCGGCGGCCATCCGCTGCTGCGACAGGTCGGCCACCTGCTCGGTGAGCTCGGCGTGGCGGGCTACCAGATCGTCGACGGCGGCGACTTTCGCCGCGCATTCGGCCACCGCGGCTTCGGCGGCGGCGAGCCGGGATATCGCGGCGCCCCACTCCCCGGTGGGACGTCCCGTGGCGGTGAAATAGCGCCCGTACTCCTCGGCGATCCGGTCGATCAGCAGGGGTTCGGTGCCCGGTAGCGCCACCTCGGTGTCACAATCGGCGCCCGCCGCGAGGTCGAGCGCGCGCGACAGCGCGTCGCACCCGGACAGGTCCACCGCGGCCGTCGACGTGGACTGCAGGACGCGCTGGGCGTGCCACAGGTCGTTGTCCACCGTCTCGGCCAGCATCGCCCGGACCCGGTCGTGCGCTTCGTCGCCGGTGAGTTGTTCGCGGCGCGGCGCCAGCACCGTCAGCTCCGTTTCGCATCTCTTGTGGAACCGCTTGCGGTAAACGAAACGGTAAGGGCCGCAGCTGATTTCGGCGCCGACCTCCGACCCGACATCACTGTGGGTGGGCTTGACCTGCTTGACCTCCTTTTTCGTCGAGCGGTCCTTGGATTCGAGCAGCAGATCCAGCGCCTCGATCATCGACGATTTGCCGATTTCGTTCGCGCCGGAAACCACCACCACGCCATGGTCGGGGAACTCGATCTCCCGGTGCGCGATGCCGCGGTAGTTCGTCAAGACCAACCGGTGCAGCTTCATGCGACCCCCCGACCGGCGAGGCGCAGCAACAGCGCCAACGCGGCCTGCGCGTCGACGGCGGACTCGGAGTCCCCTTCGCGTGCGGTCGCCACCAGCTCTTCGACGGCCGCGGCGGCGAACCCGCCGATGCCGAGGTCGGTGAACTCGCCGTCCGCGGGGACGACCGCCAGGTCGCTGTGGCTGTCCCAGAGACCGAGCCAGGCGAACAGTCTCGCGTATTTGTCCAGGCAGGCGTCGAGCGCGGCGCGGTCGGTGACCGTCAAGGAGCCTGTCAACGCCAACCGCACCACGGTCCGCTCCTTATCGGCCATCAGGTCCAGGTTCATGTCGAGATCGGCGATGTCGCGGCTGGTGTCGACCTGACGGTGCATCGTGACGAACCGCCAGCGGCCCACCCGCCGGGACGTCACCGAGGCCGTGCGGCGGGGCTGGTCCCCGTCGATCTCGACGACCAGGACCTGCCCCGAGTCGGATTCCACGTCGTCGTAGTTGGTGACCTCCGGCGAGCCCGAGTACCAGACCCGGCCGCTGTCTCCCACCCGGGTGAGGGAATGTTTGTCGCCCAGCGCCACGTAGTGCACCGCGCCGCGGTCCACCGCGTCGTCCAGCCGGGCGAGGCGGATCAGCGACGGTTTGTCCCGGTCGGGATCGAGGACGTCGACGCCGCCGTGGGCGACGAGGATCCGGATCCCCTGCGCAGCCGGGGGTAAGCCCTCGAGCACCTCGGCGACCAGATCGGTGGTCGGCGCCTTGGACCGCCACGGCGCCGCGACGATCTCCAGCCCGGGGCGAACCTGGTGGATGCCGGGCCGGTCGAGGACCGTCACGTTGTCCGGACGCTCGGCGGTGAACAGTGCGCTCGTGTACACCGACGACGCATCCAGCGGGTCATGGTTGCCGGGCAGGAGATACACCGGAATCCCGATGGCGCGCATGGCTTCCAGAGACTGCCCGATCACCCGCGGGGGTAACTGGTTGTGTTCGAAGACGTCGCCGGCCACCACGACGAACTCCGCGCCGACGTCGGCCGCCAGCGCCCCGAGACCGGCCACCGCGTCGCGCCGGGCCGCGGAATAGCGCGGCTGGGCGTCACCGGCGAGGAAGTGCCGGGTCATGCCCAACTGCCAGTCGGCGGTGTGCAGGAATCGCATCGCGCAACCCCTTTCGGACTCGTGGCATGTCGGGCACCGGGAAGTCTAGGTCTGGGCACCGACAAGACGCGGGACGTCGATCGGCAGGTCTCGGTGCCGCCGGGAAAGGGGCGCGCGGCGGCGGCGGATCTTGTCGGAATCCCCGATTATGAACCACGCGGGGGTCGGCGTCGTTTAGCATTTTGCCGCTGTCCTGAGATGGTCGCGCCACCGAGAACGGGAGCCGCCGATGTCGTCGTTCGTGATCGCAGCGCCGGAGGTCATCGCCGCCGCGTCGGGGGACCTGACCGGGATAGAGGAAGCCATCAGGGACGCCTCCGCCGCGGCGGCACCCTCGACGACGGGATTGGCCGCGGCGGGTGCCGACGAGGTGTCGGCGGCCATCGCCAGAGTTTTCGGCAGCTACGCCGAAGAGTTCCACGCGCTGACCGCGCAGACCGCGGTTTTCCAGGCCGAGTTTGCGCGCGCGCTGGGCGCGGCCGGGGTCGCATACCCACTCGCCGAGGCCGCGAACACGTCGGTGCTCGGGGATGCGTCGCTGCTGGTCAAGGGGCTGCAGCAGCAGTTCTTCGACCAGGGCTTCTTTTCGCCCTTCATCTATCTGACCGGGCAACCGCTCTTCGGCAAGATGGCCGTCGGGCCCGTCGTCACCGGGACCACCGGCCCCGGTCTGGGCGGCCGGCTGCTCACCGGCCTCTTCAACGGGAGCCTCGGGAGCGGCAGCGGCGGCGTGTTCCAGGGGACGGGCGCCCCCGGCGCGGTGACCGGGGTGCGCCAAGGAACCTCCTATCTGGAGATCCCGGTCGGACCCCATGGCTACGACGCCCCGGCGCGCTGGTACTTCCCGACGCAGGCGGACGGCTCGGTGAACGCCCGCGGCGTCATCTATCTACAGCACGGCTTCCTGGGAACGGGCGGCTGGTACGGCGCTTTGGCCACCGCCCTGGCGTACGGCACCGACAGCATCGTCGTCGTCCCCACCGTGTCGTCCATTCCGTTGCCGGGGGGCGCCTTCCTCAGCGGCACGCAGATGCAGCAGGGTGTCGCCTCGTTGTTCCTGGGTAACGAGACGGCGCTGAACCTGAGCGCGAGCCAGGCCGGCTACCACGGCACGCTCCCGCAGAACTTCATCATGACCGGACACTCCGCGGGCGGCGGCCTCGCCACGATCGCCGCCGGCGATTACATCGCGGACCTCGGCGGGAACGTCGCCAACAACCACCTTCAAGGTGTGGTGATGTTCGACGGGGTCGCGACCAGCACGACAACCTTCGCCAGCCGCGATCGCCAACCTGAAGACCATGAATATCCCCGACTACGTGGTGGCCGCCCCGCCGCAATCGTGGAACGCCGGCGGCGTCACCACGAGTCAACTGGCCAGCCTGTACCCGGGGCAGTTCACCGGGGTCGAGCTGGTCAACGGCTCGCATGTCGATTCGCTAGTGGGCAACAAACCGGTCGTCGACTTCATCTCGCAGCTGCTCACCAAGTATTCACCGGGCGGCGACACCACGGCGGTCTACACCCTGTCGACGGGCTGGATCAACGACATCTACAGCGGGCATGGCCCGACCAACCCGCTCGTGCGGCCTCTACGGCACCACCGGCGGCTACGTGCCGCCCGGCGGCCAGTCAGATCTTCCTGGGCCCGGCCACCGGGATCGTGCTGCCGTAGTAGGAGGAGCGGCGCGCGGGCGCCCCTGATCGTCACACCAGCCACTGCAGCACCGTCAACGGGTGGCCATCGCTGTTCGGAATCCGATAGCGCCGGCGATAGCGAAGCTCTGGGACGCAACCTTGGCGTGGGTGCCGCCAGCGGTGCTATCGCCCGCGCTATCGCATCTGCGAATCACCTGATGCCCCGTCGAGGGTGCGGACGTGACGGATGTGACGCTCAACCGCCGGCGTCACAAAACCAGCCGGCCTTCCGATTATCGTGAGTCCGATGAATCGCACCTTGCTGTTGATGCGGCACGCGAAATCCGACTATCCGGAGGGGGTCGCCGACCACGACCGGCCGCTGGCCCCCCGCGGCATCCGGGAAGCGGGCCTGGCCGGTGACTGGCTGCGCGCCAACACGCCCGTCGTCGACGAGGCGCTGTGCTCGACGGCGACGCGCGCGCGAGAAACCTTGGAGCGCACCGGCATCGACGCCCGCGTGCGCTTCAGCGACCGGCTCTACGGCGCCACGCCCGGGATCATGATCGAGGAGATCGGCCAGACCGCGGACGCCGTGGCCACCCTGCTCGTCGTCGGTCACGAACCGGCGATGTCCGGGTTGGCCCTCACGCTGGCCGCCGCCGACGGCACGGATGACGCTGTGGTGGAGCGCATTTCGGTCAAATTCCCCACCTCGGCGATCGCGGTGCTGACCGTGCCGTGCGAATGGCGAGCGCTGCAACCCGGCGGAGCCGCGCTGATCGGCTTGGAGGTCCCGCGCTAGCCTACGAGTTCGTCGCCAGCGTCAGCTCCATGAGCTTGATCGCCTGCCCGCACGCATCGATGCCCGGCGCCTGCGGGTTGACCCACCAACCGACCACTCCGGCGGCGTCGCTGGCCACTCCGCATGCGCCGTTCGGGTCGTCCGTGCGCATCACGATCGACTCGATACCGGCGATGTTGCGGTTCTCCACTTTGTATTTGAGAAAGTCGGCAACCTTGCGCTCCTCGGACAAACTGCCCTGTTCGAACCAGAACCGGGTGATGTCGATCAGGCCGGCCGGGTTGGCCGCCTGCCACCGGCAGATCGCGCCGACGAACGTGCTCTGGATGTCCAGCGGGTCGGCGCCGACGGTCTTGGCGAGGATGTCGCTGGTCAACACCTCACACTCCTTGAGCAGGTTCGGATACTGCTGCTGGGAGTTGTTGTTGCGCGGCGTGCTGCCCGATCCCGCCTTGACGGCGGTGCCGCCGATCGACTTCGAGCAGCCGGTCAACACCAGCAGCGCGAGGATCACCATGGTCGCGGCGGCCTTGGCGCGCGGACCGAATCTAGCCGTCATTTGGAGTTCGCAATCGATTGACGGGCCAGTTCTTTGGCGATGTCGCAGGGTGGCGGGAACGGCTTCTGGCTGAAGCTCACCGACCACTCGATGAAGTCGTCCTGGAACTGGATGCCGACCTCGCAGAGGGAGTCGCCCAGGTTCGGCTCGTTGCCGACGGCGATGAAACCGCTGTGGCCGTCGATGTTGATGTCGTCGACGCTCGCGCGCGAGAGCTCCTCGGTCTTGCGCTCGCGCCCGATGGGACTGCCGCGATACCAGGAAAAGGAAAAGTGTGGCCCCAGAATGCCGCCGCCCGCGAGCCACTGGCAACCCACGGAGTTGCGCGCGGTGTTGATCAAACCACTGACCTTGGTCAGTTCCGACACCGTCTGGTCGTTGATGCCACCGCACTGCGGGAACATCGGCCCGTGGTGCCCCTCGGCGTTGCCCGGCGTCGACGAGACCGTCGCGCCCGGCTTGTTGCCACCCCCACCGGAGCATCCGGCGGCGACCAGGATCGTCAAGACCAGCGACAACCGCAAGGCCGCAACCCCCAGCACCCGCACGCTACGCCGCACCGCTGTCTCGCCCACTGCTCGTCACACGATGCACTGTAGCGGCAGCCCAGGGGGTCAACCACCGACGCGCCATCTGATCAGGCATTTCAAAACTCACACGCGACCCCCCGGGACGCCGGGCCGTGCGCGGTGGTCGCGGGCGCGTCGCCGGCCGTGTGGGACAGTTACCCAATGCTCCTGGCACTGCTGCGCCAGTACATCCGGCCTTACCGCCGGCTGGCCGGGGCACTCATGGCGCTCCAGGTGATCAGCACCATGGCGTCGCTGTACCTGCCGACGGTCAACGCCGCGATCATCGACGACGGCGTCGCCAACGGCGACACCGCGACCATCGTCAGGCTCGGCATGGTGATGCTGTCGGTCACCGGAGCGCAGGTGCTGTGTGCGGTCGGGGCGACCTACTTCGGCTCGCGCACCGGGATGGGTTTCGGCCGTGACCTGCGCTCGGCGGTCTTCGACCACGTCACCACCTTCTCCGAGCGCGAGACCGCCCGATTCGGCGCGCCCACCCTACTGACGCGTAGCACCAACGACGTCCGGCAAATCCAGTACCTGGTCCAGATCGCGGGAACCGTCCTGGTGACGGCGCCGATCATGTGCGTGGGCGGCATCGTCATGGCCATCCATCAGGAGGCCGCGCTGACCTGGCTGCTGCTCGTCAGTGTCCCGATCATGGCCGTGGCCAACTACGCGATCATGTCGCACATGATGCCGCTGCTGCGCCGGATGCAGGCCCTGATCGACGGCATCAACCGGGTGCTGCGCGACCAATTGTCCGGCGTTCGGGTGGTGCGGGCGTTCGCGCGCGAGCCCTTCGAGCGTGACCGGTTCGCGCGCGCCAACAACGCCCTGTCCCAAACGTCCCTCCACACCGGCAATTTGCAGGCGCTGATGCTGCCGGTGACCACGCTGACCGTCAACCTTTCCAGCGTCGCGCTGATCTGGTTCGGGGGACTGCGCATCGATCGCGGGCAGATGCAAGTCGGCTCGCTGACCGCGTTCCTCGCCTATTTCACCCAGATCCTGATGGCGGTGTTGATGGCGACGATGACGCTGGTGGTGCTCCCCCGCGCATCGGTGTGCGCCGAACGCATCACGGAAGTGCTGCGCACCCGCCCCGCGGTCGAGAACTCCCCCAACCCGACGGCCCCGCCCGGCGGCATCACCGGCGTGGTGCGACTGGACCACGCGTCGTTCACCTACCCCGGGGCGGACCGCCCAGTGCTGCAGGATATTTCGCTGACCGCGCTGCCCGGCACCACCACCGCGATCGTCGGCAGCACCGGTTCGGGCAAGTCGACGCTGGTATCGCTGATCTGCCGACTCTACGACGTCACCGGCGGCGCGGTGCTGATCGACGACGTCGACGTCCGCGACTACCACACCCAGCGCCTCTGGTCGGCGATCGGCCTGGTCCCCCAGCGCGGCTACCTGTTCACCGGAACCGTCGCGGACAACCTCCGCTACGGCGCGGTCCCAGGGCAGACCGTGACCAAGGATGAGATGTGGGAAGCGCTGCGCGTGGCCGACGCCGACCAATTCGTCCGGGCGCACGGGCCAGTCGAGGACGGACTGCTCATGCGCGTCGCGCAGGGCGGGATCAACTTCTCCGGCGGACAGCGGCAACGGCTGGCGATAGCCCGGGCGGTGATCCGCCGCCCCGCCGTCTATTTGTTCGACGACGCGTTCGCCGCGCTCGACGTGCGCACCGACGCCCGCGTCCGCGCGGCGCTGCGCGAGGTATCCGCCGATGCCACGACTATCATTGTCACGCAACGTATTTCGACCGCCGCCCGGGCCGACCAGATCATCGTCATCGACGACGGGAGGGTGGTGGGCTCCGGCACCCACGAGTCGCTGCTGGCCGACTGCCGCACCTATGCCGAGTTGGCCGACTCGCAGTCGCTGAGCGTCCTGGGATCGGGCCACGTCGGGGGCGGGCCATGACCGCGACCCGCGGCCCGGCGCCGCCACCGGCGGCCCGGTCGCGCGACTTCTGGCCGTCGGCGATCCGGCTGCTCAAAAGGCTTGCCCCACAGCGCGCCCAGGCCCTAGCGGTCATGGCGCTGGGCGTCACCGGCACGGTGATCGGCGTGATCGTGCCGCGAATACTCGGCCACGCCACCGATCTGCTGTTCAACGGCGTCGTCGGGCGACGGCTGCCCGCGGGACTCAGCAAGGCGCAGGCCGTCGCCGCGGCGCGGGCCCGCGGCGACAACTCCTTCGCCGACCTGCTCTCGGGAATGAACGTGGTGCCGGGCAAGGGAGTGGACTTCCCCGCGGTGGCGCGCACGCTGGCCGTGGCGCTGGCGCTGTATGCGCTTGCGGCACTGCTGCTGTGGGGGCAGGCCCGCCTGCTGAACGTCACCCTGCAGCGCACCATGGTCGCGCTGCGCGCCGAGGTGGAGGACAAGATCCACCGGCTGCCGCTGTCGTACTTCGACGGGCGGCAACGCGGTGAGTTGCTCAGCCGGGTCACCAACGACGTCGACAACCTCCAGTCGTCGCTGTCGATGACGATCAGCCAGCTGCTGACGGCGGTCCTCACGGTGGTGACGGTGCTGGCGATGATGCTGTCCATCTCGCCGCTGCTGACCCTGATCACCGTTGCGACCGTGCCCCTTTCACTCTTGGCGACGCGAGCGATCGCGCGGCGCTCGCAGCGCCTGTTCGTCGCCCAGTGGACGAGCATCGGGCGCCTCAACGCCCACATCGAGGAGACCTACAGCGGGTTCACGGTCGTCCAGACGTTCGGCCACCAGGCGGCCGCGCGCGAGCAGTTCCGCGCCCTGAACGACGACGTCTATCGCGCCAGTTTCGGCGCGCAGTTCGCCTCCGGGTTGGTGGGCCCGGCGACGACGTTCATCGGCAACCTCGGCTACGTCGCGGTCGCGGTGATCGGCGGCCTGCAGGTGGCGGCCGGCCACATCACCCTGGGCAACATCCAGGCGTTCATCCAATATGTGCGGCAGTTCAACGCGCCGCTGAGCCAGGTCGCCGGGATGTACAACGCGTTGCAGTCCGGGGTGGCCAGCGCCGAACGGGTTTTCGGCCTGCTCGACGAGCCCGAGGAACCGGGCGACCCCGAGCGCGGGCTGCCGCGACCGGATACCGCGGGCGGGCGTGTCGAGTTCGAACGTGTGAGCTTCTCCTACCACCCCGGCACCCCGGTGATCCATGACCTGTCGTTGGTGGCCGAACCGGGCAGCACGGTCGCGATCGTCGGACCGACGGGCGCGGGCAAGACCACGCTGGTGAACCTGCTGATGCGGTTCTACGACGTCGATCCGGCCGGATCCTGATCGACGGTGTGGATATCACCACGGTGAGCCGGGAGTCGCTGCGATCGCGAATCGGCATGGTGCTGCAGGACACCTGGCTCTTCGACGGGACGATCGCGGAGAACATCGCCTACGGGCGGCCCGACGCCGGCTCGGAGGAGGTGCACGAGGCAGCCCGGGCCGCCTACGTCGACCGATTCGTCCACACCCTGCCCGCCGGCTACCAGACCCGCGTACGCGGCGACGGCGGCAACATCAGCGCCGGCGAACGGCAGCTCATCACCATCGCGCGCGCCTTCCTGGCCCGCCCGCAGCTGCTGATCCTGGACGAGGCGACCAGCTCGGTGGACACCCGCACCGAGGCCCTGATCCAGCGCGCCATGTGCGAGCTGCGCCGCGACCGCACGAGTTTCATTATCGCGCACAGGCTTTCCACGATCCGCGATGCGGACCGCATTCTGGTGGTGGAAAAGGGCCGGATCGTGGAACAGGGCGACCACGCCGAGCTGCTGGCCCGGCCGGGGCGCCTACTACGCGATGACCCGGGCGTAGTCCCGGGGGTACAGGAAGGGACGGTGACGGTTAGCCCCGCACGGCGCGCGCATTGCGCTCGGGTTTTGACTGTTGATTTGCCGCGCCGGTGTTTGCTATGCACATACCAGCTGTGGCCATACCAAAGGAGATGTCGATGAAGCTTTCGCCTCGCACCGTGATCGCCGCCGCGGCCGCCGCCCTCGCCGTCGTTCTCGCCGTCGGCGGCTGTGGCAATTCGGGCTCGGGCGGCTCCGGCAAGTCGCCTGGCACCACGGCCACCACCTCAAGCAACGAGGCGGCAAGCATCCTCAAACAGGCCGCGGACGTCATGCGCAAGGTCACCGGCATGCATATCAGCCTTTCGGTGCAGGGCGATGTACCCAACCTTCGGGTGACCAAGCTCGACGGTGACATCTCCAACACGCCGCAGACGGTGGCCACCGGTACCGCGACGATGCTGCTCGGCAAATCCCCGCAGGATGCGAAGTTCGTCTACGTCGACGGTCATCTGTATTCCGACCTCGGACAGCCCGGCTCCTACACCGACTTCGGTAACGGCGCGTCGATCTACAACGTTGCGGTCCTGCTCGATCCCAACAAGGGGCTGGCCAACGTGCTGGCGAAAATGCAAGGCGCGTCGGTGGCGGGCACCGAGCAGGTCAACGGCGTCGCGACCACCAAGATCACCGGCAACTCATCCGCCGACGACATCGCGATGCTCGCCGGCACCAAGCTGACCGCCGAGAACGTGACGACGGCGCCCACCACGGTCTGGATCGCTTCCGATGGGTCTTCCCATCTCGTCCAAATCCAGATCAAGCCCACCAATGACACATCGGTGACGCTGACCATGTCCGACTGGGGCAAGACGGTCACCGCAACCAAGCCGGTCTAGCCGCCGGCGCGGTCGTCACAGCAGTTGCACCCCTGTTTAAACCCGCCGGGCCGCCGGCATTCGGAAAGGAATCAGCAATGACGATGATGCTCCATCGGCGGCGGTTCTCGGTGACCGTCGCGAGTGTGGCTACCGCCGCCGCGATGGCCGTCGCGCTGGCCCCCGCAGCAGGTGCCGCCGATGAGTACGGGGCGATCGCCTACTCCGGCAACGGATCCTGGGGTCGCGCCTGGGACTACCCGACCCGCCCGGCCGCGGAGGCCACCGCGGTCCAATCGTGCGCCTACTCCGACTGCAAGGTTCTCACCAGCTTCACGGATTGCGGGGCCGTCGCCGCAAACGGCCGCGCCTTTCAGGGGGGTGTGGGCGCCACGCTGAGCGTCGCGATGAAGGACGCCCTCAACAAGCTCGGCGGTGGCTACATCGACACCTGGGCCTGCAACTAAGCCCCGCAACCCGGCCCGCGCGCCGGCCCGTGCGGCCTATCAATCACCACCTGAGCTCTGCCTTCGCCACCACTTGATGGTCTTTCGCGGTCCCGCCTCGGCGGCGCCAGATCACTTCAAGAATTCGTGGAGATAACGAAAAGGCCACGATCAGAACCTTTTCTCATCCAGCCAAACCGCCACCGGCGGCATGAGAAAAGGACCACCAATGAAAACCATCAAGATCGGCACCGCCGCCAAGACCGTTACCTTCGCAGCGGCCGTCGGCCTGGTCGCGCTGGGATTGTCGAGCCCGGCCGACGCGGCTACGGGCACCATGTACGGCGACCCCGCGGCCGCCGCCCAGTGGTGGCGCCACCAGAAGTACGACGACTGCGTCCTCATGTCGAGCGCCGACGTGATCGGTCAGGTGATCGGCAAGGAGCCCTCGGAGCGGGCCATCATCAGGAAGGCCCAATCCACCCCCAGCACCAGCCACTCCGGGTCGATCTACATCAAGCCGGCTGACACCAAGAACCCGAATTCGGGCATGGGCACCATGATGACGGACGTCCCGACGCTGCTGAAGCAGTACGGCGTCGACGCCGTGATCAGTGACAAGGACTACGCGCCAAAGACCGGTGTGCCCGCCGGCCTCCAGGGGGTCGAGCACCTGCTCGGCAGCGGCCACAAGGTGATCGTCAGTGTCAACGCCGAGATGATCTGGGGCCAACCGGTCCAGGAAAAGGACGAGAACGGCAACCCGCGGGATGACCACGCAGTGGTGGTGACCGGCGTCGACACCGCCAACAACGTCGTTCACCTCAACGACAGCGGCACCCCCAAGGGCCGCGACGAGCAGATCCCCCTGGAGCTTTTCCTGAAGTCATGGGAGACCAGCAACGAGCTCGTGGTGGTCACCAGTTAGAGCGGCAATCGGTTTCGATCACGGGCAGCCACTCGCGGCCTGTGACAAGCCCCAATTTCATTCGCGTTGAGCGGCACTGTGCCCCTGGCGGTCAACGCATTTGAATTGTGCGGAAAATCGGCAGCGTCCGCCGCGGTGGCACCTCATTTCCCGGGTTCTTACCGAATCCGCCGGGTTCGTATCACAATGACACCTAGTGAGGGGCGACCTTTCGAGGAATCCGAAGGGCTGGTAAGCGCGATGGTGGACAAACGTCTCGAATTCGGTCTACTCGGGCCGTTGGAGATGAGCGTCGACGGCGCCCTGGTGCCGTTGGGCACCCCCAAACAGCGGGCGGTCCTGGCATTGCTGCTGATGAATCGCAACAGCCCCGTCGGCGTCGAACGGCTCATCACGGCCCTGTGGGAAGGCTGGCCCCCGTCGGGGGCGCGGGCCAGCATCCATTCCTATGTGTCCAATCTGCGGAAGCTTCTCAGCGGCCACGGGATCGACCCACGAGGGGTTTTGGCGGCAGCGCCGCCGGGTTACCGGCTGAACACCCCCGACAGTGCTTGCGATCTCGGGCGGTTCATCGCCGAGAAGACAACGGGTGTGCACGCGGCGGCATCCGGTCGGTTCGAAGATGCCAGCCGGCACCTGTCGGCCGCTTTGGCGCAATGGCGCGGACCGGTGCTCGAGGACCTGCGCGACTTTCAGTTCGTCGAAACCTATGCCACCTCTCTCGTCGAGGAGAAGATTCTCGTCCACACCGCGAAGGCGGAGGCCGAAATCGCTTGCGGCCGCCCCTCCGCCGTGATTACCGAGCTGGAAGCCCTGACTGTGGAGCACCCCTACCGGGAGCAGTTGTGGGCGCAGTTGATCACGGCCTACTACCTCACCGACCGCCAATCCGACGCGCTGGCGGCCTACCGCCGCGTGAAGGCAACGCTCGCCGACGACCTCGGCATCGACCCTGGCCAGACCCTCCGCGCCCTCAACGACCGGATCCTGCGTCAGGAAGTGCTGGATGTCAAGAAATCGGCCATGACCACCGCCGCCGGCACCGTCACAATGCTCGACCAGCGCACCATGGTGTCCGGCCAGAAGGCCGTTGCGTACCTTAAGGCGGCCGACGGGCCCCGCTACCCGCTGCAGGCGGCGGCGACCAGGATTGGACGCCTCAGCGACAACGACATCGTGCTCAACAGCCCCAACGTCAGCCGCCACCACGCCGTCATCGTCGACACGGGGACCAACTACATCATCAACGACCTGCGTTCGTCGAACGGCGTGCACGTGCAACACGAGCGGATCCGCTCGACCGCCGCGCTGCACGATGGCGACCACGTCCGCATCTGCGACCACGAATTCACGTTCCAGACCGCCGCGGGCGAGGGCTAGGAGCGTGGTCGGTAATCCTTCATTTGGGGTTTGGCGGCGGCCAGGGATGTTGCGGGTCTTCCACCGTGCACTCAGGGCGACAGTCATCGGGGCGTGTCGCCGCCCTGGGTGCACGTTGGACGCCGTAGATGCCCGCTCGATGGGCAACCGCCTGGGCGGTTCAGCAGCCATTCGCTTCGGGCTTGGTCGAGCCCGCGAAGCAGTAGCTGCTTGGCGTTCTGCAGGATGTCTGTACGCGAGTGGGATGAAAACCATGTCCAAGCGAGATTTCAACCGCCTAACTAACGCCTAGTTCAGTGCTAGCGCTCGGCGCATACTTTTAGCCATGAGACGCATCGGAGGAGCCCTGAACGCATTCGCCATTGCCGGAACCATCGCCAGCGTGACAGCCGGTGCGGCCATCGCGGAACCCAAGGCCGAGCACGTTGTAGGCGACCAGTGCATCGGCGCTGACATCGGCCGACGCGACGTCGCCCCCAACGGCCAGGCCATCATCTGTGACAGCAACTACCACTGGGAGCCGTATGTCGGGCAGACCCCAAATGATCCCTGGGTCACCGCCCAGAACTAATCGATCCTCGAGCGGCTGCGTGCCGTCGTTGGTGAAGCGGGTGCCATCGCTGTTCGGCAGAATCGTCCAGCCCCAGAATGTAATAGAGCGTCTCGCCAAATCAGCAGGAGAAGCCGCACCGATGACCAAGGTGCTTGGCATGGCCTCGACCGCCGTCATCGCATTATTGGCTAGGACCCACGCGCGGCAAAGACGTCTGCCAACGGTTTCGGCGACCGGCAATCGATGCCTCCGGGTCGGTTCGCGACCGCGGGAGGGTGGGCGGCCGGCGGCATGACCAATGGTCACTTCAGTTTTCACCGCGTGGTGGGTCCCGCATCGACGACAAATCGTGCGGTTGTCGCGTGGGCGGGGGGCGGGGGGCATAACGTCATGGTTGCCAGCCTTAAAAAGATTGCGACCGGCGTTCGCCGGAAGTTGTTGGTATGGTCGGCGGGCCTGGGTTGGTTTGGAGGTTCACAGGATGAGCGACGCGCAGGCTTCGCGGGTGGGTTCGATGTTTGGGCCTTATCACCTCAAACGGCTGTTGGGCCGGGGTGGGATGGGCGAAGTCTACGAGGCCGAGCACACCGTCAAGGAATGGACGGTGGCGGTCAAGTTGATGACCGCCGAGTTCAGCAAGGACCCGGTGTTTCGCGAGCGGATGAAACGCGAAGCCCGCATCGCCGGACGTTTGCAGGAACCGCACGTGGTGCCCATCCACGAGTACGGCGAAATCGACGGGCAGATGTTTTTGGAGATGCGCCTGATCGAGGGCACCGATCTGGACAGCGTGCTCAAACGCTACGGCCCGCTGACCCCGCCTCGGGCGGTGGCCATCATCACCCAGATCGCCTCAGCACTGGATGCCGCCCACGCCGCCGGGGTGATGCACCGCGACATCAAACCCCCCAACATCCTCCTCACCCGCGACGACTTCGCCTACCTGGTCGACTTCGGCATCGCCAGCGCGACCACCGACGAAAAACTCACCCAACTGGGCACCGCGGTCGGCACCTGGAAATACATGGCCCCCGAACGGTTTTCCACCGACGAGGTCACCTACCGGGCCGACATCTACGCCCTGGCCTGCGTGCTCTACGAATGCCTCACCGGCGCCCCACCGTATCGCACCGACAGCGCCGGCGTGCTGGTCACCGCCCACCTGATGGACCCCATCCCCCAACCCAGCACCCAGCGCGCCGGCATCCCCAGGGCCTTCGACGCCGTCATTGCGCGCGGCATGGCCAAAAAACCCGAAGACCGCTACGCCAGCGCCGGAGATCTCGCCCTGGCCGCCCACGAAGCACTGTCAGCCCCCGACCAGGACCACGCCGAAACCATCTTGCGGCGCAGCCAAGAAGCCACCCTGCCCGCCCCCGACACCGCGATGGCCACCCCACCACCACCCACCCTGGCCGGCACCGCGATGGCCACCCCACCCACCACCCACCTACCAAAGACCCCCCGCAGCGCCCCCACCCCAAACCACCCCCGCCAACCGGCCCTGGGCCCCCGATAGCGGCCCCATCCCCGCGCCCACCCCGCCCTACTACCCCAGCGGCACCGCCAGCAACTGGGGCACCCCACCCAACACCCCAGCGCCCCAACACTTCACCACCCCCACCCCCTGGAACCAACCCCCAGCCAAACCCAAACGCAACCCCTGGCCCATCCTCGCCGGCGTCGCCGCCCTGGTGGTCGTCCTGATCCTCGCCGCCATTGGCATCTATATGGCAGTGGGGGGCGACAACAACCCGCGGCCGCACACCACCGCGATGAGCACCCCGACGACGACCAGAACAACCACGACGACCACCACATCGGGCAACGAGATGCAAGCCAGGTTGCTCAGCATGCTGCCCGCGGGCTACCCCGCCGGCGCCTGTACGCCGACCACTCCAAAGCCGAACACCATTTGGGCCAGCGCGCTGGCCATGGTCGACTGCGGGCAAAACACCAACCAGGGCGGCCCTTCGAAGGGCGTCTACGGGCTGTTCTCCAATGCCGATGTGCTGACCAAGGCCTTCAACGACGATATCGGCGCTGATAACGTGTCGCTGATGAACTGTCCCGGTGCGGGATCCTCACCGGACGGCTGGCACCACGACAACAGCCCTACCGTGACCGCCGGCCAGATCGCGTGCGCCACCTACAAGGGGCACCCGAACTTGATCTGGAGCAACCAGGGCAAGCTGATACTTTGCGACGTCTTCGGGGATCCCCCGGCGATCGAGGATCTGCACACATGGTGGAGCAAGTACGGCGGCTGACATCGGCCGGTGGCGGTCGCCGAAGCTGCTGAAAGTCGTGTGCGCCCAAAGCTTCCCGCGGCTGCCGGCCATCCGAATGCTTGGCCGACCGCAGGTATGACGCACTGATCGAGAGGCTCGGGGTGCGCAGTCAGCCTGGGCCGGGGTGTCTGCACCGGCGCGGCGAAAGACCAAGCAGCCCAGCGGCGTTGACCCGCCCCGGTTGATATCGCGGTTCGCACTCTTGTCCTTCCCGTCCGCCGGGCACTGCTGTCGCGACGCTCGACGGTGCACGCGGAAGTGTCCTGTGCCGACCGTGGACCCCCGCCCCGGCGGCGAGGACGGATCGCTGGGTCCGCCGCGTTCCCGCAACCCGCCCCGCACCTGCAAGTCGGAGGGCCAATCGATGCCCCGCTCGGTGGTCTCGGTCATGTGCGGTCCCCGTTGCCTCAAGTCAAGATGCGCGCGAAGACTGAGTCGTTGACTCATCTACGGATGCGCGCGTAGCGGGTGTGGCGACGGTTGCTTTGGTCTTGGGTCCGGCCTTGCTGGTGGTGATCGTCAGCAGCTCAGTCGTCAGTGCCTGGATCTGGCGTTGCACGGCGGCGGGGTTGATGCCGGTGTAGGTGTCGGCGAGGATGGCCTTGTCCTCGGCGGTGACGCTCTCGTGGTGTTCGGAGCGCCGGTGTGGGGTGGTTGCGGTGTCGTATTTCTTTGATACTTTCGCGCCGTCGCGAACCTTCGACACCAGTTTCTGCTGCGGGTAGAAGTAGTTGGCGAGCTTCGACTGCAGAACCCAGATCTTGTTGAGCAGCAACAGTTCTGCTTCGGTGTCGTAGCGGTGGTAGCCGACCACGGTGCGCACGATCGCCCAGTTCTTCTGCTCGACGTGGCAGCCGTCGTTGGAGTTGCCCGGCCGCGACCGGGTGAAGGTGATCTCCCGCTGCTCGCACCAGGTGAGCAGGTGATGATTGATGAACTCACTTCCGTTGTCACTGTCTACGCCCAGGATCGGAAACGGCATGCACGTGGCGATGTCGTCGAGGGCGGCGAGCACCCATTTACGGGCCTTGTTGCGCACCGAGCGGTTCTCGGTCCAGCCGGTGGCGATGTCGGTCACGGTCAGCGTGTAAGCGTGCTCACCGGCGGCGTTGCCGCCCTCGTGGCCGACCAGGTCGATCTCGACGAACCCGGGCACCGCATCGTCCCAGTCGGCCCAGGCGCGGATCGGGATCTGCGATTTGAGCAGCGATCCCGGCTTGGTGTGGCTGCGGCCCCTCAGTTGGTGCTTCTTGCGTTCGGGCGCCAGGCGCCGGTCGACAGTGCCGCCGACATGCCCGCCAGCAACCCCGCGGTGTCCTCGTCGATGTCAAGCTCGCCGAAGTGGCGTAGCCTCGCCACCAACTCGGCCAGCATCGGCGCCAGCCGTTTGCCGGCCGGCATGCCCAGCGTTGCCCAGCAGAAGGTCAGCGCCACAATGACTTTCGGCCCGTACTTCGGTGGACGCGGGTGCCTGGGCTTCACCACCGCCGGACGCAGCGCGGCTTTGAGCGCCTTGCGGGAGTGATTGCGATGCCACCCCGTGGTGGCGCACAACTCGTCGAGAATCCGCCCTTGCCCGCCCTGTCCGCCCGCCTATAGCGTGTCGCGATCGTCTTCGTCACGGCCTTGCGTTCGGTCAACGTCAACCCCATCCTCTGGGCCTATCCACTGATCCATCCACAGTCACAGGCGCGCCGTACGCGCGCACTTTCAGATGACAAGAAGCCACCTACGCGCGCATTTTTGACGAGTCAACGCGCTTCCCACTTTTGGGCATTCACGGTTACCCTCTAGGGGCAGCTAGCTAAACGCAGCGGAGGCTATGCGCGTGGACGACAAGACCGAAACCGTCACCACCAGCACCGCGCCACGCCTGGAGCTGAGGGCCTCCGGGCGAACCTGGCAGGCCAGCGGCGGACGCACCTACACCGTCGGCCGCGCCAGCGAAGCCGACATCCGCCTGGAGAATCCGAGGGTGTCGCGAAATCACGCCGTGCTCCAGCCCCACCCCGCTGGCTGGGCGCTGGTCAACCACAGCAGCAACGGAATGTTCGTCAACGGGCATCGCGTCGAGAGCGTGACCATAACTCATCCCGTCACCGTGGTACTGGGCTCGGCGTCCTCCGGGGAGGCGCTGGAGATCTATCCCATCGTCTCGCCGCCCCGTCCGCCCAGGCCGCAGCCGGTTGCGCCGCCGCCCCAACGGCGGGGCGGCGAGACGACGGTCGCCCGGCCGCCGACCGCGGTACACGCGATCGACCAGATAATCGTCACCATCGGACGCGCACCGGAAAACACCGTGGCGCTCAACGACTTGCTGGTCTCCCGCCGGCACGCCATGTTGCGGCGCTCCGGCAACCAGTGGGAGTTGGTCGACAACAACAGCGCCAACGGGACCTACGTCAACGGAAACCGGGTCAACCGCGCGATCATCGGACCCGACGACATCGTCGGCATCGGCCACCAGCTGCTGCACCTGGCCGGCGAGCGGCTGGTGGAATATGTCGACACCGGCGACGTCGGCTACGAGGCGTCGAATCTGCGGGTGGTCACCAACAAGGGCAAGGTGTTGTTGACCGACGTCAGCTTCGCCTTGCCGGAACGCTGCTTCATGGCGGTCGTCGGGCCAAGCGGCGCAGGGAAATCCACATTGTTGGGCGCGCTGACCGGATTCCGCCCGGCCGGGAGCGGCACGGTGGAATACGACGGGCGCGACCTGTACAAGAATTACGCCGAGCTTCGCCACAGGATCGGCTTCGTGCCGCAGGACGACATCTTGCACACTCCGCTGACGGTGCGACGGGCGCTGAATTACGCTGCGCGGCTGCGGTTCCCGCAAGATGTCTCCGCCAAGGAACGCAAGCAGCGCATCGACGAGGTGCTCTCCGAGCTCGGATTATCGGCGCACGCCGGTCAACGCATCGACAGCCTGTCCGGCGGTCAGCGCAAGCGCACCAGCGTCGCACTGGAACTGCTGACCAAACCATCGCTGCTGTTTCTCGACGAGCCCACCTCGGGCCTTGACCCCGGCTACGAGAAATCGGTCATGCAAACCCTGCGCAGCCTGGCCGACGACGGTCGGTCCGTCGTGGTGGTCACCCACAACACCGCCCAGCTGAACCTGTGCGACCGGTTGCTAATCCTGGCGCCGGGCGGTCGCCTGGCCTACTTCGGTCCACCCCAGCAGGCGCTGAGCTACTTCAACTGCAGCGACTTCGCCGACCTGTTCAACCTCCTCGAGCACGACACCACGACGGACTGGACCGGGCGGTTCGTCGCGTCGCCTCTGCACGACGCCCTCACCGGCCCCCGCCCCGCCCAGAGGGCGGCGCAGCCTGCCGCCCGAGCCGCCAAAGCGGTCGCTCAACAGAGCGCGTTCGCCCAGTTCTTCACCCTGTGCCGGCGATACCTGGCGGTCATCGCCGCCGACCGGCAGTACTCGGTGACCTTGCTGATTCTGCCGCTGCTGCTGAGCCTGTTCGCGCACGCTGTCCCCGGCAAGGCCGGTCTGTCGCTGAGCGAGGCCATCGCGAACAAGTCCACTCAACCCTCGCAATTGCTGGTGCTGCTGATCATCGGCGGCGGCCTGATGGGCTGCGCCGCCTCCATCCGCGAGATCGTCAAAGAACGGGCCATCTATCAACGCGAACACGGCATCGGCTTGTCGGGCGGTGCCTACCTGGCCTCCAAGCTGGTGGTCCTCACCGCGCTGACCAGCCTGCAGGGGCTGATTCTGGGATTCCTCGGAGTGGTAGGTCTGCCGCCGCCGGACCAATCGGTGGTACTGCCCTGGCCCCGGGTCGAAGTGGCGGTCGCGGTCGTCGCCGTGACGGTGGTCTCGATGATGATCGGCCTGCTGATTTCGGCGATGATCGGCAACGCCGATCGCGGCATGCCGCTCTTGGTGCTGGTGGTCATGGCCGAGCTCGTGCTGTGCGGCGGGATGTTCGGGGTGAAGGGCAGGATTCCGCTCGAGCAGTTGGCGTGGCTGTCCCCGTCTCGGTGGGCGTACGCCATGGCGGCGTCGACCGTCGACCTCAACGACCTGCGCCGCACCGCGGGCGGAGACCAGGATCCGATGTGGGATTACAAGACCAGCAGCTGGCTGATGGCCGCGGGCGCCTGCGCCGCGCAGGCGCTCGTCCTGGTGATCCTGCTCGCGATACGGCTCAGGCGGCTCGACCCCCAGCGCAAAGCGGGTAAGTGAACGCCTACCTGGTGGCGTATTTCAACACGAGCGGTATCCCGCTGACTGCCAGTGAGCCACAGGATATTTGAACGGACAGCAAGCGATAACCCACGTAGTAGACCGCGAACGACCGGGCGCGCTTGGCGTCGGTTAGCCACTGGGCGGGTACCATCGCCGCGACAGCGGTCAGCAGGACCGAGATGATGATGTCGGGCCCTGGAGTCGGTCCCGGTAGTGGTGAACACCTGCGTCCCCTTCGCGTCCTCGACTTGCTATTGGTCAACGGTCTTCCCGCGCGCTTGCCGCATTCTTGACGAATCCTTGAAACGTTGCCGTGGCCGCAAAAATGTGTCGTTATCGTGCGGGGTGCGGGCACCTACCGTCGTGATTGCTGAGTCAGGGGATTGCAACTGACCGGTCGGCCGGGGGATTGTTGGTATGGTCGGCGGGCCTGGGTTGGTTTGGAGGTTCACAGGATGAGCGACGCGCAGGCTTCGCGGGTGGGTTCGATGTTTGGGCCCTATCACCTCAAACGGCTGCTGGGCCGGGGTGGGATGGGCGAGGTCTACGAGGCCGAGCACACCGTCAAGGAATGGACGGTGGCGGTCAAGTTGATGACCGCCGAGTTCAGCAAGGACCCGGTGTTCCGCGAGCGGATGAAACGCGAAGCCCGCATCGCCGGACGTTTGCAGGAACCGCACGTGGTGCCCATCCACGAGTACGGCGAAATCGACGGGCAGATGTTTCTGGAGATGCGCCTGATCGAGGGCACCGACCTGGACAGCCTGCTCAAACGCCACGGCCCGCTGACCCCGCCGCGCGCGGTCGCCATCATCACCCAGATCGCCTCGGCACTGGATGCCGCCCACGCCGCCGGGGTGATGCACCGCGACATCAAACCCCCCAACATCCTCATCACCCGCGACGACTTCGCCTACCTGGTCGACTTCGGCATCGCCAGCGCGACCACCGACGAAAAACTCACCCAACTGGGCACCGCGGTCGGCACCTGGAAATACATGGCCCCCGAACGGTTTTCCACCGACGAAGTCACCTACCGCGCCGACATCTACGCCCTGGCCTGCGTGCTCTACGAATGCCTCACCGGCGCCCCGCCGTATCGCGCCGACAGCGCCGGCGTTTGGTCACCGCCCACCTGATGGACCCCATCCCCCAACCCAGCACCCAGCGCGCCGGCATCCCCAAGGCCTTCGACGCCGTCATCGCGCGCGGCATGGCCAAAAAACCCGAAGACCGCTACGCCAGCGCCGGAGACCTCGCCCTGGCCGCCCACGAAGCACTATCGAACCCCGACCAGGACCACGCCGAAACCATCTTGCGCCGCAGCCAAGAAGCCACCCTGCCCGCCCTCGACACCGCGATGGCCACCCCACCACCACCCACCTACCAAAGACCCCCCTCAGCGCCCCCACCCCAAACCACCCCCGCCAACCGGCCCTGGGCCCCCGATAGCGGCCCCATCCCCGCGCCCACCCCGCCCTACTACCCCAGCGGCACCGCCAACACCTGGGGCACCCCAGCCAACACCCCAGCGCCCCAACACTTCACCACCCCCACCCCCTGGAACCAACCCCCAGCCAAACCCAAACGCAACCCCTGGCCCATCCTCGCCGCGGTCGCCGTGGTGCTCGTGGTCATCGTCAGTGCGATCGGCATCTGGCTCATCATCCGGCCGAAGCCGGTGCCGCCGCCTGACCCCGTACCGGCCGACCGTCTCAGCGCACTGCTGCTCGGTCCCTCGGACATCAACTCGATCATGGGCGCCTCGACCATGCAGCCCGGTAAGCCCATCACGTCGATGGACACCTCCGAGGCGACGCTGTCGGCGCCGGACTGCCAGGGCGCGCTGTACACGAGCCAGGACCCGGTGTACGCGGGTAGCGGCTACACGGGGATGAGCGGACTCGTGTCATCCGAGCCGGGAGACAACTACAACCACTGGGCCAATCAGGCCGTGGTGGCGTTCCCGTCCGCCGAGAAAGCCAAAGCCTTCATAGAGACTTCGGCGAACAAGTGGAAAGACTGCGCCGGCAAGACGGTGGCCGTGACGAAGAACAGCGGCGACACGGTCCGGTGGACGCTCGCCCAAATGACCGGCAGCCCACCCAAGATCACGCTGACGGACACCCAGGAAGGCGGTGACGGCTGGGGGTGCCAGCGCGTGATGAGCGTGGCGAACAATGTAATCGTCGACATCAGGGCGTGCGCGTACCACATCGGCGACCAGGGCAGCCAGATCGCCGACAAGATCGTCGCCAAGATCAACAACGTGTAGGAACGCCGCCGCGCATACCAATGTTCAAGCCGCACTGCGGCTTTGGCCTATTGCTGAAGATCCGGTCCCTGTGCGCGCAGGTCGTCGACCGCCGACATGGCGTCGCGCAACTTGGCCAGCCATTCCTCGGTGTGCTCCCCGACCAGCTTGACCGTCCAGGCGAGTGCATCGGCGCGAGACCGGGCGACCCCGGCGTCGACCAACGTGTCGAGCACCTGTCGTTCCGGCTGCTTCAGGCGGGTCATCACCGGGACGGCGATGTGGGTGAACAGGATTCGATCACCGGCGACCTCGACTCCCCAGGAAACCTTGCGCCCGTAGCGATCCTGCGCCTCGTCGGCGATGCGCATCCGCTCCGAACGGGTTTCCTCGCGGAAGCGTGCGATCCTGCCCTCCGCCCGGGCCCCGCTCGCTTCGTTGTCGGCTCCCTCGGGTTCGGCGAGTTTTCCGATGACCGTGATCTCCTCCCGGTCGACGATCACCGTCGGGTCACCGTCGAACCAGGATTCGGGCACGCGTCCGGCGAACCATTCGGCGGCACCGCTCGCGTCGGGCTGTTGGGCTTGCTGCCAGCCCCCGGGACGGCCGTAGCGCCGGCCGTGGGCGTGATGTGGTTTCATGATTACATGATTACACCGTTATACGTGTAATGGAATGATGTTCACCGTCGGCGAACGGCGCCGGGTCGACCCGCGTATGCCTCATGTCAATATGCCCGCGAAATCTGGTCCATGCCTCACGTAAAATGCCCGCGAAATCGGGGTCAGCTGGCGGCCTGTTCTTGGTGCGGATGCCTTTGCTGTACCTCGGGTAGCGCGGTGGGGATGCTGGCCAGGTAGAGCTGTTCGGTCTTTTCCTTGGCCAGTCTGAGCAGGCGGTTCTGCAGGTCGGCGATCTGGCGGGCGATCTCGGCCGGGTTCAGGGTGTCGCGGTAGGCGAGCAGTTCTGCTTCTTGCGCCGCTGAGAGGACCCCGGCGGCCAGCAGCCGGTCCAGGGGGTCATGGGCTGCGTCGTAGAGGCGGCGACGCTGACCGTCGCGGCTGCAGCCGTAGCCGATCGGTTTGATGGTGGGGGTCAGGTAGTTGAGCCGGTCGTTGACCAGCTTCCACAGCCGGTTGAGCACGGCTCGTTCCTCGTCGGTGTCGTAGCGGTAGTAGAACGCGTACTTGCGCACCAGGTGGTTGTTCTTCGATTCGATCGTGGCCTGGTCGTTCTTCTTGTACGGCCGCGAGCGCGTGAAGAAGATCTCCATCTCCGCCGCCCACTTGATGACCGCCTTATTCAGGAACTCGGTGCCGTTGTCGAAGTCCAAACCCGTTATCTGCATAAGGTATTTCATGAATCCCTGCTTTCAGGGCGCCCAGGATGTGGGTGTGGGCGTTGTTGCGCACGGTGCGGGTGAAGACCCAGCCGATATGCACATCGGTGAGGTTGAGGGTGCGGGCGAACTCGCCTTTCAGCGTTGGGCCGCAATGCGCGACCGTATCGCCCTCGAAGAAACCCGGTTCGTCTTCTACCTCATCGCCTGCCTTACGGACCTTGACCGAATTCCGCAGCAGCGGTGAGGGTTTCGTCGTCGATACACCACTGATCTGGTCCTTGGCCTTCGCCGGCGCCAGATAGCGGTCAATCGTCGCCGCGCTCATCTCCAGCAGCTCCGCACGCACGTCCGGGCTGTAGCGGTCACGACCAAAGACCAGCTCGTCGTGGCGTTGCAGACCGTCGAGCTGCAGGCCCATCGACGCAGCCAGATACTTCCCGCACTGCCCACCCGAGGCGGCCCAGACCCTCTGCAGCACCTTGAGCGCGTCGTAGGAATACTTCGGCGCCCTGTGGCCTGCGTGCCCACTTGCGCTACCTGCGACCCGACCCCGGCGGCCGCTCGCCGCTGCCGTCAGCCTGCGCCGGGCATTGTCGCGCGACCAGCCCAGTCACCTCCACCACCTAGTCCAGATCTTCCCCTTGTCCTTCTTCGCGCGCCTTCACATACGCCTTGGCGTACCTGCGTGGTGATCTCGGCACGAGACGACATCGACAGCCCACTCTCCATGCCTCACGACGATCACCGTTTCGCGGGCATTCTTAGTGAGGCACCGAGGGCGTTTCGCGGGCATTTTTCGTGAGTCAAGCCGACCCGTTGATATCAGCAGCTCAACGGAGTAATTTTGGGTGCGCAGCAGGCCCGGAAGCGACCAATTCGAAGCGCCGGAGATGGGTAGTAAGCCGGCCGCGTGCGACACGCGCATGACGGAGTCGTACGTCCCCCGAGTCGCCCGGGCCTGCCTATGTCAGCGCTTCCGCCGCTTCAGCCACCGTCCCCGCGGCGCACCCGGAACACTTTGACGTCGTTCTTGATGCCCTTGAGGCGGCGGGAGCCGGCGAACGAACCCTGGAATTCACCGCTGTCGCCGATGTCCTCCCAGACCGAATCGGCGACCAGCACGGTCCCCGGGCGCGCCACCCCGGTCACCCGGCTTGCCACGTTGACCGGACTGCCGAACCAGTCGCCCGCCCGGCTCACCGCCATGCCCGACGCCAGCCCGGCGCGCAGCCGGGGAAAGTCGTCGTCGGTGTCGACCGCCTCGACGAGTTTGAGGACGACGTCCAGCAGCGGAACCGGGTCGGGGCAGACGAACATCACCGCGTCGCCGATCGTCTTGATGAACCGCACCGGGGGCACGGCCACGTCACGCGCGAGGTCAGCCAGCCGGTTGGCGAGCTGGCCCAGTTCCTCGGCCGACACCACCTCACCGATCCGGGTGAAGCCGACGAGGTCGGCAAAGCCGACCGTGACCTCGCGCGCTCCCGGCAGCGGCTTACCGGCGGCACGCTCCGCGGCGTTGATCGCCTCGCTCTCCATCATGTGACGCAACTGCATGAACAGCATGTCCTGGATCATCGGCCCGAGCAGCGGGGCTATCTCGCTGACCAAAGCCTTTGACGCCCTGGCAATGTCGGTCTCCGTGGCCCCGGGTCGCATGATCGTCGAGAGCGCGGTGTAGCGCATCACCTCGGCGGCGTGGGACAGGCCCTCGGCGAGCACCCGCACGACCAGCACCACCTGATCGGGGTCCAGGCCCAGGTCCACGAACCGCTGTGCGTAGGCCGCGGCTTCGCCGTCGGCGCGCATGTGCACCACCGCGTCGGGGTCGTCGATCCGGACCAGGCCGATGGCACGCTGCAGCCGCTGCAGCAGCGACAGGTCGACGCCATGGGCTTCACTGATCTCACGGGTCGAGACATACGTGCCGTCGTCGCCGAGCAGGTGTCGGGTGGCCAGCAACAGCGGCGGGTTGGTGGACCGGATCTCGTCAACCGTCACGCCCTGCTCGAGCAGCCATTGCACGAGCTCGGCGCGTTCGGCGCGCGCGGCGCCCTCGAGCCCGTCGAGCAGATCGCCGATGTCCTCTTCGCCCCCGCGGTCCACGACGCCAACCTACAACGCCCGGCGGGGCATGATGTCGAGTGATGAACGCATCGTTGCTGCGTGGCTTCCCGCCGGTCGTCGACGACCGTGCCCGGGTGCTGATTGTGGGCTCGTTTCCCAGTGTCCAATCGCTTGCGTCCGGCCAGTACTATGCCAACCCGCGAAATGCCTTCTGGCCGATCACAAGTGAGCTTTTCGGATTCGACGGGTCCGCGGCGTACGACTTGCGCTTAGCAGCCCTGCAGTCGGCCGGTGTCGCGCTGTGGGACGTGCTGCAAGCATGCCGTCGCACCGGCAGCGCCGACTCCGCGATCGATCCGAAAGGTCTGGTAGTCAACGACTTTGCCGGCCTGTTCGCTAGTTACCCCGCCCTCACGCGGGTGCTGTTCAACGGCGCCAAGGCCGCCCAGCTCTACCGCAGGCTGGCGGACCCGGTCGACGCGGTCGAGTATCGGCGGTTGCCGTCGACCAGCCCGGCGCACGTGATGCCGCCGGGCGCCAAGCTGGCGGCGTGGGCGGCGAGTGTGCGCTGACGGCGGCGAGTGTGCAGTCAGGGCTTTCATTGTGTAGCGGCGGCGGGGCTCGTCGGCGTGTCGCCGCCCAGGATGCACTTCGCAGGGTCCACGCCGGTCCGTTCGGCGCCGGTCCGCGAGGATCGCGCCCGGGTTATGAGACCGGCGGCCGCCGGTCGATCCACGGTCGCGCGGCCTCGACCTGGGCGGACAGCGACAGCAGCGTCGCCTCGTCGTACGGCCGGCCGACCAGTTGCACGGACAGCGGCAGTCGGTCGCCGTCGAGGTCCCACGGCACCGACGCCACCGGTTGTCCGGTCAGGTTCCAGATCTGCTGGTAGGGCACCCGCTGGGCGACCAGCAGCAGCGTTGCCACGGCCCCCCGGCGCTGGTAGGCGCCGATGCGGGATGGCCCGGCGGCGGTGCCGGGCGTGACGACGACGTCCACGTCGTCGAAGATCGACTGGATCCGGCTGCTGACCTCGGCCTCCGCGGCGAGCACGGCGTCCATCCGCCGGTCGGAGAAGAAGGAGCCCAGGCGGGCGATGTTGCGGGTGCGCGGTTCGAGACGCTCGGGGTGAAGCTGCGCGTCGGCCTCGTCGCTGATGCCGCGCAGGTATCGGGGCAGGTAATTGAGCAGGACCGCCGAGGCCGGGTATTCCGGGTCAGCGGTGACGACCTGATGGCCCAGATCCCTAAACAGCGCGCCGGCCTGGTCCAGGGCCGCCAGTTCGGCCTTGCCGACCCGCACCGGCAGCGGGGTCGGCGACTTGGTGCTCAGCGCGATGCGCAGCTTGCCGGGGGGCCGTGTGGCGGCGGCCGCGAACTCGCCTTCGGGGCCGGGCACCGTCGAGGTCGCGTCCAGGAACAGCGCCGCGTCGCGCACCGACCGGGCGAGCGGCCCGTTCACGCTCAGCCCGTACCAGGCGTTCTCGTGCGGCTCCAGCGACACCCGGTCGCGCTGCGGCTTGAGGCCGAACAGGCCGCACCACGTCGCGGGAATGCGGATCGAGCCGCCGCCGTCGGAGCCCAGCGCCAGCGGCGCCAGCCCGGCGGCGACCGCGGCGGCACTGCCGCCGCTGCTGCCGCCCGGCGTGCGCCGCAGGTCCCACGGGTTGCGGGTGGCCCCGTAGGTGAGCGACTCGGTGTAGGGGAACATCATCAGCTCGGGCACATTGGTCTTGCCCAGGATGACCGCGCCCGCGGCCCGCAGCCGGTGAACCACCTCCGAGTCGGCGGTCGCCGGGGGCCCATGACCGCCGCTGCCGCACGTCGTCACCTGGCCGGCGACGTCGGTGTCGTCCTTGATCGCGATGGGCACACCGAGCAGCGGCAGCCGCTCACCGGCGCTGAGGCGCTCCTGCGCGACGGCCGCCTCGTGCCGCGCGCTGTCGGACAGCACGACGCGGTAGCAGCGCAACTCGCTGTCGAAACGGGCGATCCGCGTGAGGTAGATCTCGAGCAGCTCGGGAGCGGTCAGATCACCGTCGGCCAGCATCCGGGCCTGTGCGGCCGCACCGGCGAAGGCCACGTCGCGAGCGTCCACTGCCGCAGCGTATCCCGGCGGCGGGGGCCGGCCGCCGACCGGTCCCGGCGCCCCCGTGGCGAATCAGCCAGTAGCGTGTGCGACATGCCCTGCGTGTTCTGCGCGATCGTCGCCGGCGAAGCCCCGGCCATCCGGATCTACGAAGACGAGGACTACCTGGCGATCCTCGACATCCGACCGTTCACCCGCGGGCACACCCTGGTGGTGCCCAAACGGCACTCGGTGGACCTCACCGACACTCCGCCGGAGACCCTGGCCGGGATGGTCACCATCGGGCAGCGGATCGCCCGGGCCGCCCGCGCGACGGAGCTGGCCGACGCGACCAACATCGCGATCAACGACGGCCGCGCCGCCTTCCAGACGGTGTTCCACATCCACCTGCACGTGTTGCCCCGGCGCGACGGCGACAAGCTCTCCGTCGCCAAGGGGATGCTCCTGCGCAGGGATCCCGACCGGGAAGGCACCGCGCGGATCCTGCGCGAGGCGTTGGGCCGGATCGATGCGACCCAGCCGGATGACGGCCTGAGGTAGCTGCCCGGTCCACCTTTTGCTGCCGCATTGGCCCCCAAGAGGCCGTGGCGGATTATTCTCCTGTAACGCGCGGTGAATTCTCGGATTTGCTCACCGCACAATCGGGCGGAGCTGCAATGACACGCTGGACGGGTAATCCGTTTCGGCGATTCGGGCTGCCCGCGCGCGTCGGTTGGCTGGTCCTGGGGATTTACGGTGTCGCCATCACGCTGGTCCTGGCGGACTGGGTCTTCGGGTGGCAAAGCCCCCACGGGTCCCGACCGCTGTACCAGACCGTGTCGGTGCCCTGTCTGGTCTTCGCGGCGGGATGTGCCGGCTACGCGGCTCGCCGCTCGGCGGGGCGCCACCGATTCGGCTGGCTGGCGCTGGTGCCGGCCCTGCTCGGCCTGGCGGTGGGCCAGATCATCTGGGCGGTCTACGACGTGCGTTCGGACCTGGAGCACGCCAGTGACCCCGCCGCGGCCGAGGCTGTGTTCAGCCTGTATCCACTCGGCGCGATGGCCGCCCTGGTGCTGCTGTCCCATGCCTCTCGGCGCACCCCCTGGCGGCTGGTGCTGGACGGTCTCATCGTGGCGACGTCGCTCTTCGTAGTCTCCTGGGTATTCGTGCTCGAGAAGCAACTGCGGGAGAACAGTGGCTCGCGCCTGGTGACGCTCGGGCAGGTCTTCGCGGACATCACCCTGGCCACAACGGCGATCCTGATATTGTCGCGGGCCCATTCGATCGACTGGCCGAGCCTGCGCCTGCTGGCCGGCGGAATCGCGATCATCGCCTTCGCTGACATCTTCATGGTGTTCGAGACCGGGTTCGGCAGCTATCACGACAGCGATCCGGCGGACGTGGCCCGCCTGGTGGGCATCGGAATGCTGGCGCTGGGCGCCCTGGCCAGCGTCGCGGAGACCCCCACATCCCCGTCGCGACACGACGAGTTGTTGACGCGCACCCGGCTGTGGCTGCCTTATCTGCCGCTGCTGCTGGCCGCCGCCATCGGACTTGGCCACGCCGTGGGCCTGATGAAGACCGGACCGATGGTCCTCGCACTGGGGGTGCTGGTCGTCGCCGTGCTCGCGCGCCAGTTCGTCGTGCTGGCGGAAAACCGGAGCCTGTTGTCGGAAGTCGCGCGGGAAGCGTTTCGCGACAGCCTGACCGGCCTGGCAAACCGCGCCTACTTCCTCCATCGACTGGAGCAGGCCATCGCGCGGCGACGTCACGACACCACGCCCTTCGCGGTGTTGTGTCTGGACCTGGACAACTTCAAAGCGGTCAACGACGCCCTCGGCCACCCGGCCGGCGACGAACTGCTGGTCCGCGTTGCCGGGCGCATCACGGCCGCGCTGGACGGGCAGGGCATCATCGCCCGGCTCGGCGGCGACGAATTCGCCGTGCTGCTGAACGGTTCGGTCGAAGAGTCGCAGGCGGCGGCGCATCGGGTCCTCGAGGCGTTCGGTACCGAGATCGTGATCGAGGGCGTGCCCGTGCCGGCCCGGCCGAGCATCGGCTTCACCGTGGCCACGTCCGGTTCGACCTGCACCGTCGACCAGCTGCTCCGGCACGCCGACCTGGCCATGTACGCGGCCAAACGCGAAGGCGGCCAATGCATCCGCAGCTTCCTTCCCGACGACCACATCTCCTATTCGTTCCGGCAGCTCACCGGCTCGACGGGTATGACCAGTGGAGACTGGCTACCGAACTCCGCCGCCGCCGCCTACGAAGCCATGGCGGGCACCGACACCTGGGCTCAGCCGGGACCTTTCGGAAGTGGGACCGCGGTGGCGCCGGCGCTCAAGCCGGTCGCGCAGGTCGCGACGTCGACACGAGACCATCCCCACCGCGGTCCCGAAGACATCCGCTGGCCCCCGACACCGATCCGAATCGCCTTGGGCGTCTTGAGCCTTGGCGTGATCGTCTTCGCGGGGACAAGCGTCTTCGACCCGAAAGCCAGTCACGGCGTCTTCTTCGCCGATTGCCTGTACCCGACGCTGAATGCGTCGGCGGCCGCACTGATCGCCGCCCGCGCATACCGCGTCACGGCCGACCGCTTGGCCTGGTCTCTCATCGCCATCGGCATGGCATTGTCGGCGATGGGCGACATCGTCTACGCCGGGTGGGTGCCCGACGGGAAGTCCCCCTCGCCTGCCGATCCGGAATACCTGGCGTTCTATCCGTTCGTCTACGCCGGGCTCATCCTGCTGATGCGGGCACGCCTGCGGCGGGTGCCCGTGCCGATCCGGCTGGATTCGCTGGTGTGTGGTCTGGCGGTGGCCGCGGTGGGCGCGGCGCTGGCGGCGGGACCCATCCGCGCGGCCGCCGCCCGCACGCCGGAAACCGTGCTCGTCGGCATGGTCTACCCCGGCGGCGACCTGATCCTGCTGGCCGTGGCCGCGGGCATGCTGCCGATTATCGGCTGGCGCAACGGATTTCGCTGGGTCCTGCTGGCGGTCGGGTTCATGGCGTTCGCGGTTGCGGACACGGTGTACCTCTTCGAGACATCGGCGGACTCCTACCGGGCGGGCACCATGCTCGACGCGCTCTGGCCCGCCGCATCGCTGTCGATTGCGGTGGCCAGCTGGGCACCCTGGGCGGTGGCGGCTCCCTTGCCGCGGCGCGGCCTCAGCTACTACGGCGTCCCGGTCGCCTGCACCGCAGCGGCCCTGGGCGTCGCCATCCTGGGCCACAGGTCGGAATTGGCGTCGACGCTGGCCGCGTTGAGCCTTGTCGCCGTCGCCGCCAGGTTTGCCGTGACCTTCCGCGACGTCAGCCTGCTGGCCGAACGCCACCGGCACGCCATGACCGATGAGCTGACCGAGCTGCCCAACCGGCGCTCACTGGCGACGGCCCTGACCGAGCTGCCGTGCGTCGACCAAGCGGGGTCCGCGGCCTGGGCGTCGCCGCGACGCGCGTTGTTATTGCTGCACCTCTGCGAATTCGAGGAGATCAGCGATTCGATCGGCCACCACTTCGGCGACGAGCTGTTGTGCCGGATCGCGAACCGGCTCGCCCACAGTGTGCGTCGCGAAGACCTGCTGGCTCGCGTGAGCGACGACGACTTCGCGATCCTGCTGGGCGAAGGATCGGACCTCATCGCCGCCCGCGCCCAGGCGGGCCGCCTGCTGGAAGCCATGAGCGAGCCGTTCAAGCTGGACCCGGTGACCGTGCAGGTCCACGCCCGCATCGCGATCGCGCTCTACCCCGACCACTGTGACCATCCGCAGGAGCTGCTGACTCGCGCGGAGACGGCGATCCCGCACGCCAAGGCGACGTCCAGCGAGATCGCGGTCTACGACCCGGCGTTCGAGATGTATCGCGACAACGACCCCCGCCTGGTGGAAGAACTGCGCGCCGCCCTCGTCGACGGGGGCGGCCTCACGCTGCACTACCAGCCCAAGATCAACGCGGCCGACGGCAGCGTGCACAGCGTCGAGGCGCTGCTGCGCTGGCACCATCCCAGCCGCGGGTTGCTGCTCCCGGAGGAATTCCTGCCCGCCGCCGAGCGGGCCGGGCTCAACCGCAAGATCGCCAACCGCACCATCAACGCGGCCCTCGAGCAGATCCGGAACTGGAGCGACCGCGGCATGCCGTTGACCGTGGCGGTGAACCTGTCGACCACCAATCTGCTCGACCTCGAGCTGGTCGACACCGTCGAGCGGCTGCTGAAGACGCACGGCCTGTCGCCCGACGCCCTGATCACCGAGATCACCGAGAGCGCCCTCGTCGACTCCGCGCGCTCCCGCAACACCGTCGCGGCGCTGCAGCAGCTGGGCGTTCGCATCTCGCTCGACGACTACGGCACCGGCTGGTCATCGCTGGCACGCCTGCAGGACGTCTCCGTCGACGAGCTGAAGCTGGACAGGATCTTCGTGGCGAGGCTGGCCAGGGATCCGCGCTCGGTCGCCATCGTGCGCTCCACGGTGGCGCTGGCGCGTAGCCTCGGCGCCGACCTGGTCGCCGAGGGTGTGGAAGACGAGACCACCCTGAACGCGCTGCGGCGCTACGGCGTCACCATCACCCAGGGCTTCGTCCACACTCCCCCGCTGCCGCCGGAGGAGCTGTGGCGCTGGATCACCACACACACGCCGCAATGGCGGGCCAGTCAACCCGAGCAGGCGGGCGTGCCCGAGTGAGCATCGATTCGAGTCGTCGACAGCGCCCGCCGGCGGGCCATGGATTCGGCGGCAGCTAGAAGAGCTCCTTGGCCAGCAGTTCCAGCGTCGCCACCCGTGCCGGCGCGGCGGTGGGGTCGGTGCCACGGTGTGCCGACGCCACGGGGTTGACCATCACCTCGTCGACACCGAACCGGTCGGCGAGCGCCCGCAGCTGCTCGGCGGCCTCGGCCGGGGTCCCCAGAATGGCGCGCCGCAGCCCGCTGTCGACGATGCGCTGCTGCTCGGGAGTGACGTGGGCGGCCGCCGCCTCCTCTACCAGCGGCACCGGCCCGAGCGGCTGCCCGGTGCGCAGCCGCGCCATCATCTGCAGGTTCGGCAGCATCAAAGCCGTTGCCTCGTCGCGGGTTTCGGCCACCGTGGCGTTGACGGTCAGGAAGGTGACCGGCTCGGGCGTCAGGGCGCTGGGCTTGAACCGGGAGCGGTAGACCGCGAGCGCCTCCTCGGTGCCCTGGCCCGAGAAGTGATGCGCGAACACGTACGGCAACCCCTTGGCGGCGGCCAGATGCGCCGAGTACATCGACGACCCCAGCAGCCACAGCCGAGGCTCGCTCGCGGCGGCCGGGGTGGCCTTGAGCCGGTAGTCCCCCGAGCGCAGCGGCACCACGACGCCGCGCGCGCTCATCAGCGCGGCCACGTCGTCGAGGTAGTCGGGGAAGTTCTCGATGTCTTCGTCGCCGCGGCTTCCGCGCAGCGCGTACGAGGTCACGGGATCGGAGCCCGGCGCCCGGCCGATGCCCAGGTCGATGCGGCCCGGGGCGGCCGCCTCCAGCAGCGCGAACTGCTCGGCCACCGCCAGCGGCGCATGGTTGGGCAGCATCACGCCGCCCGAGCCGAGCCGCAGCTGCCTGGTCTGCGCGGCCAGGTAGGCGATCAGGACCGGCGGGCTGGTGGCCCCGACGGACGGCATGTTGTGGTGCTCGGCCACCCAGTAGCGGGTGAAGCCCAGCCGGTCGGCGGTCTGCGCCAGCTGCACGGTGGCCGCCAGCGCGTCGGCGGTGGTCTGGTCGGTGCGCACCGGGACAAGGTCGAGTACGGAAAGTCGCACGTCGGCGTCAACGCTTTCTGTGGCGGGAACGTTCCCCGGTCGTATGGCGAGCAGACGCGAAAGCCCCTTTTCGCCCGGCGTGTCGGGGGCTTTTGCGACTGCTCGGCCGAAAGGCCGGTCAGTAGTCCTTGATGGTGATGGAGTTGACGATGCGGTCGAACACCTCCTGCGGGATCGGCGCACCGCCCGGGATGTTGTCGACGACCAGCCACTGGTTGCGCTTGACGTAGTCGGCGAACTCCGTGTGGTAGTTGGCGAAGCCGAGTTCATAATCGTCGCCCGCGGCTTTCAGCTCGCCGGCCAGGATGTACGCGCCCAGCAGGGCCACGCTGGTTCCCTGCCCCGACAACGGCGAACAGCAGTACGCGTGCGTCGCCGACCAGCGCTACCCGGCCCTTCGACCAGCGCTCCATCTTGATCTGCGACATCTCGTCGAAGTAGAAGTCCGGCGCGGTGCGCATGTATTCGAGCAGCTGCGGGCGCACCCAGCCGTCGTCGGCCATCCGCTTCTCCAACTCGGCGAGCTGGGCCTCGGTGTCGCGGTAGTCGATGTGCAGGTCGGGGTCCATGAAGCCGACCATGGCCCGGGCTTCGGAGTTGTTGCGCGCGCTGTAGACCCCCGCCATGGTGGCGTCGCCGTAATGCCACGTCTGCCAGTAGTCCAGGTCCAGGAAGTTGGGCACGGTGAAGATCGCCGCGTGGGTGCCCAGCCGCTCGATGAACTCCTCCTCCGGCCCGAAGACCAGCCGGCGCACGTTGGAGTGCAGCCCGTCGGCGCCGATCACCAGGTCGAAGCCGCGCTCGCCGGCCTGCTCGAAGGTGACCGCGACCGATGTGCCGTCGTCGCTGAGGGCGACGATGCTGTCGTCGAACATGAACTCGGTGTTCAATTTCGTTGAGTCGTAGAGCAATTCGACGAGGTCGTCGCGCAGCAGCTCGATGTCGGGGTTGGCGATCAGCCCACCGGTGGGGGTCGACTCGGTGTCCTGGGAGATCTCGTTGCCGTCGCGGTCCACGACCGAGGAACCGCGGATTCGGGTCCGGACGTGGTCGGCGGCCGCGCGCAACGCCATGCGCTGCAACACCTCCAGCGCGGGGCCCGCGCACGTCGATGGCCTGGCCGCCGCGGCGCAGGCCGGGATGGCGCTCCACCACGGTGACCGAATAGCCATGCTGCCCAAGCCAATACGCCGCAGTGATGCCGGCCACACTGGCGCCGGACACCAGAACGTCAGTCACTTGATCCCCGCCAGCTTTTTCGCGTTTCCGAAGACG
The DNA here is from genome assembly GCA_963824505.1 of uncultured Actinomycetota bacterium. Lineage (GTDB taxonomy): Bacteria > Actinomycetota > Actinomycetes > Mycobacteriales > Mycobacteriaceae > Mycobacterium. The sequence continues at coordinate 159,997 of CAWGPS010000013.1, read as the reverse complement.
TCATCGAGCATCACCGGAGTCAACCTACCGGTGAACATATTCTGCTGGCTGGGGTGGTAGCAGCCCAGCAGCCGCACCCCCGATCCCAGCTCGGCGACGACGCCGTGGCCGAACCGCGGCCTGGGCGCTCCCTTGGGCAGCCCGGACGCGGCCGGTAGGCGCAGCGCCACCTGCCAGGCGAACCCGCCCAGGGCCACGATCACCCGGACATGCTCGGCCACCAGGCGCCACTCGGCGTCCAGCCAGGGCCAGCAGGTGTCCCGCTCGGCCGGGGTCGGGGCGTTGGCCGGCGGCGCGCACCGCACCGGCGCGACGATGCGAATCCTGTTTGGCGGCTCAGGCCGTCTGCCGCGTCGACGCTGGTCGGCTGGTTGACCAGGCCGGCCCGGTACAGGGCCGCGTACAGCTGGTCGCCGGAGCGGTCGCCGGTGAACATCCGGCCCGTCCGGTTGGCGCCGTGCGCGGCGGGCGCCAGCCCGACGATCAGCAGCCGGGGCTTCGGGGATCCGAAGCTGGGCACCGGCCGGCCCCAGTACGGCTGGTCGGCGAAGGCGCGGCGTTTGGACAGCGCGACGTCCTCGCGCCAGCCGACCAGCCGCGGGCACGCCCGGCACACGCTGACCATCGCGTCGAGTTCGGGGATCGAGCCGGCCCGGGCGCTCAGGGCGGCGACCTGGGCGGCGGTTGTCGGCCACCGGGGTTTGTGGCGTCGCCGGGTCGCCGGGCCATCCGGAGCCGGGGACGACCGGGGACGCGAACTTCTGGCCGGTGCGTGGGTGGGCGAGCACATGAACATCGAAGCATTCGATGGGCACGGGTTCGCCGACTCGGGTTAGATTCAGCCGCGATACCCCATGAGACGCCCCGTCCTTCTGATCCTGTTCGCCACGCTGTCGGCGACGGCGGGCACCGGTATCTCCCTGGTCGCGTTCCCGTGGCTGGCGCTGCAGCACGACGTCCGCGCCCGCGACGCGTCGATCGTGGCCGCCGCGATGACGCTGCCGCTGGTGTTCTCCACGCTGGTGGCCGGTGCCGCGGTCGACTTTTTCGGGCGCCGCCGGGTGTCGCTGGTCTCCGATGCGCTGTCGGCGACCGCGGTGGTCACCGTCCCGCTGATCGCGTGGCTCGTTCGGCGAGAAGGCGCTGGGCGTCGCGGTCAGCTGGCGGTGTTGGCCTTCTTCGCGGCGGGTTTCGACCCGGCCGGCACCACGGCGCGCCAGTCGATGCTGCCCGAGGCCGCCGCGCGCGCGGGCTGGTCGCTGGACCGCACCAACAGCGTCTACGAGGCGATCCTCAACCTGGCGTACATCGTCGGGCCCGGGTATCGGCGGCCTGATGATCGCCACGGTCGGCGGCGTCAACACGATGTGGGTCACCGCGGGTTGCTTCGGGTTGTCGTTCGTCGCCATGGCCGCGCTGCGGCTCGAGGGCATCGGCAAGCCGCACCATGCGGTCCGCCCCGACGGCCTGTGTGTCCGGCATCGTCGAAGGGGTGCGGTTCGTCTGGAACCTGCGGGTGCTGCGGACGCTGGGGCTGATCGACCTGGTCGTCACCGCGCTGTACCTGCCGATGGAGAGCGTGCTGTTTCCGAAGTACTTCGCCGACCGGCACCAGCCCGCCGAGTTGGGCTGGGCGTTGATGGCGCTCGCGGTCGGCGGGGTGGCAGGCGCCCTCGGCTACGCCGCGCTGTCGCGTCACCTGCGGCGGCGCACCGCGCTGCTGACCGCGACCCTCACCTTCGGGGCGGCGACGGCCGGCATCGCGTTCCTGCCGCCGCTGCCGGTGATCCTGGCGCTGTGCGCGGTGACCGGCCTGGTGTACGGGCCGATCGCGCCGATCTACAACTACGTGATGCAGACCCGGGCGCCGCACCATCTGCGGGGTCGGGTGACCGGGGTGATGACGGGCCTGATGTACGCCGCCGGCCCGCTGGGCCTGCTGGTGGCAGGTCCCCTGACCGACGCGGCCGGGCTGCGGTGGACGTTCCTGGCGCTGGCGGTGCCGATCCTGCTTGTGGGGCTCGTCGCGTGCGGCCTGCCGGCGCTGCGAGATCTCGATGCGGCGGCGCCTAGTAAACTAAGTCCATGACTAAGTCCACTGCGATCAGGGTCGGGGTCCACGAGGCCAAAACCCGGCTCTCTGAGTTGCTGCGGCTCGTCGACGGGGGGCAGGAGGTCGAGATCGCCCGCGGCGGTGAACCCGTCGCGAAACTGGTGCCGTTCGCCCCGCAGAACGCTCGCCGCCTGGGCATCGACCGCGGCGTGTACACCGTTCCCGACGATTTCGACGCCCCGTTGCCGGACGACGTTCTCGACAGCTTCCATCGGTGAAGCGCTACCTCGTCGACACCCATGTGTGGCTGTGGATGCAGTCCGACCCCGACCGGATGTCCGACGAAGCGCGCCTACTGGTCGAGGACGTCCGCAACGGCATTCTCTTCTCGGCCGCCAGCGCCTGGGAGATCGCGATCAAGTACCGGCTCGGCAAGCTTCCCCTGCCCGAACCGCCGGCCTCCTATGTGCCCGATCGCATGCGTCGCTCGGGCACGATTCCGCTGCCGGTCGACCTTGCGCACACGCTGAGGACCGCCGATCTTCCCGATCACCATCGCGATCCCTTCGACCGAGTGCTGGTCGCTCAGGCTCAGCTACTCGACCTGACGATCATCACCTCGGACGATCAGTTGTCCGCCTACGACGTCGCGGTCGTTGCCGCTTGACGGGTCGTAGGCTTTACGGCGTGAGCCGTGACCCGCTGGCGGAGTTGATCGCCGGCCTGCCCGACGGGATGGTCGTCACCGACCCGACGGTGACCGAGGGCTACCGGCAGGACCGCGCTCTCGACCCGGCGGCCGGTAAACCGCTGGCCGTGGTGCGACCGCGGCGCACCGAAGAGGTGCAGACCGTGCTGCGGTGGGCCACCGCTCACCAGGTCCCCGTCGTCACCCGCGGCGCCGGCAGCGGACTGTCGGGCGGGGCGACCGCGCTGGACGACGGGATCGTGCTCTCGACGGAGAAGATGCGCGACATCGCCGTCGACCCCGTCACCCGGGTTGCGGTGTGCCAGCCGGGCCTGTTCAACGCCGAGGTGAAGCAGGCCGCCGCCGCGCACGGGCTGTGGTATCCGCCCGACCCCTCGTCGTACGAGATCTGCAGCATCGGCGGCAACATCGCCACCAACGCGGGCGGGCTGTGCTGCGTCAAGTACGGCGTGACCACCGACTACGTGCTCGGCATGCAGGTGGTGCTGGCCGACGGCACCGCGGTGCGGCTGGGCGGCCCGCGGTTGAAGGACGTCGCGGGGCTGTCGCTGACCAAGCTGTTCGTCGGCAGCGAGGGCACTTTGGGCGTCGTCACCGAGGTGACCCTGCGGCTGGTGCCCGCGCAGAACACCTCGAGCGTCGTGGTGGCGAGCTTCGCGTCGGTACGGGCGGCGGTGGATGCGGTGCTCGGGGTCACCGCGCGGCTGCGCCCGTCGATGCTGGAGTTCATGGACTCGGCGGCGATCAACGCCGTCGAGGACACGCTGCGCATGGGCCTGGACCGCTCGGCGGCGGCGATGCTGGTGGCCGGTTCGGACGAGCGCAGGCCCGGCGGTGCGGAGGACGCGGCGCTGATGGCTGCGGTGTTCGCCGAAAACGGTGCGGTGGAGGTGTTTTCGACCGACGATCCCGACGAGGGCGAGGCGTTCGTCGCCGCCCGGCGGTTCTGCATCCCGGCGGTCGAGGCCAAGGGGTCGCTGCTGCTGGAGGACGTGGGGGTGCCGCTTCCGGCGCTGGGCGACCTGGTGGTCGGGATCGAGCGGATCGCGGCCGAGCGCGACCTGATGATCTCGGTGATCGCGCATGCGGGCGACGGCAACACCCACCCGCTGATCGTCTACGACCCCGCCGACGCCGCGATGACCGAGCGCGCCCATCTGGCGTTCGGCGAGATCATGGACCTGGCCGTCGGCCTGGGCGGCACGATCACCGGCGAGCACGGCGTGGGCCGGCTGAAGCGGCCGTGGCTGCCCGGGTACCTGGGGCCCGAGGTGATGGAATTGAACCAGCGCATCAAGGCGGCACTGGACCCGCTGGGGATCTTGAACCCGGGGTCGGGGATCTGAGTTGTTGCTCGAGTGCCCGGCTGGCGGGCCGCTCGGCGTCCCGCGCCCGGCTGGCGGGGCGCTCGGTAGCCAGGGCGGTTGACACTGCCAGCTAGGTGTCGTACATATGAGACATGTCTGTCGATGTGTCTCGCGACGCTCCGGCCCGGTTCGAGCTCGCCACGGCCGAGACGTGGGCCTGCCCGTGGCCGATGTACCGGGCGCTACGCGACCACGATCCGGTGCACCACGTCGTCCCGGTGGGCCGGCCCGACCACGACTACTACGTGCTTTCCCGGCACGCCGACGTGTGGGCGGCGGCCCGTGACCACGAGACGTTCTCGTCGGCTCAGGGTTTGACCGTCAACTATGGCGAGTTGGAACTCATTGGGCTGCAGGACAACCCGCCCTTTGTGATGCAGGATCCGCCGGTACACACCGAGTTTCGCAAGCTGGTGTCGCGCGGCTTCACGCCGCGACAGGTCGAGGCGGTGGAGCCCAAGGTGCGCGAGTTCGTCGTGGAGCGCATCGAGGCGTTGCGCGCGGCCGGGGGCGGCGACATCGTCACCGAACTGTTCAAGCCGCTGCCGTCGATGGTGGTGGCGCACTATCTGGGCGTGCCGGAGGAGGATCGGGCGCAGTTCGACGGGTGGACGGACGCGATCGTCGCGGCCAACGCCGAGGGCGGCCTGGGGACGGTCGGCGACGCGGTCGGGTCGATGATGGCCTACTTCGCCGCGCTGATCGAGCGGCGCCGCACCGAGCCCGAGGACGACACCATTTCGCACCTGGTGGCCGCCGGGGTGGGCGCCGACGGGGACATCGCCGGCACGCTGTCGGTGCTGGCGTTCACCTTCACGATGGTCACCGGCGGCAACGACACGACCACCGGAATGCTGGGCGGCTCAATGCCTTTGCTGCACGAGCGGCCCGACCAGCGGCGGCTTCTAGTGGACGATCCGGGGCTCATCCCCGACGCGGTCGACGAGCTGCTGCGGCTGACGGCGCCGGTGCAGGGGCTGGCGCGCACGACGACGCGCGACGTGACCCTGCACGGCACGACCATCCCCGCCGGCCGCAAGGTGCTGCTGCTGTACGGGTCGGCCAACCGCGACGAACGCCAATACGGTTCGGATGCCGGCGAACTCGACGTGACCCGGTGCCCGCGCAACATCATGACGTTCAGCCACGGCGCGCACCACTGCCTGGGTGCGGCCGCGGCGCGGATGCAGTCGCGGGTCGCGCTGACCGAACTGCTGGCCCGCTGCCCTGACTTCGAGGTCGACGAGTCCGCCATCGTCTGGTCGGGCGGAAGCTATGTGCGGCGACCGCTGTCGGTGCCGGTCCGGATGAACTCCGATGGCGCGACTGGCTGGGCTCGCACCGCGCAGAGGCGGCCGCCGACCGCATCCTCGACGCGGCCGAGCGGCTGTGGACCGAGCGGGATCAGTCTTCGGTCGGCATGAACGAAATCGCCAGGGCCGCGGGATGTTCGCGCGCGACGCTGTACCGGTATTTCGACAGCCGCGAGGCGCTGCGAAGTGCCTACGTGCACCGCGAGACGCGCCGGCTGGGTCGGGCGATCGGCGAGCGGATCGACAATATCGAGGATCCGAGGGAGCGGCTGGTCGCCGGCGTGATGGCCACGTTGCAGATGGTGCGCTCCAGTCCGCGCGCTGGCGTCGTGGTTCGCCACCGCGCGGCCGCCGATCGGCGGAGAGCTGGCGGACCAGTCCGAGGTGATCACCGCGTTGGCCGCCGCGTTCCTGAAATCGCTTGGGCCAGAAGAGCCTGCGGCCCTCGAGCGGCGGGCACGCTGGGTGGTGCGGGTGCTGACGTCGCTGCTGATGTTCCCGGGCCGGGACGAGGCCGACGAGCGGGCGATGATCGAGGAGTTCGTCGTGCCGATGGTGACGCCGGTTCGCCTCCGGGACTGAATCACTCACGCACGCGCGTAAGCGTGCAGCAGCCAGGCCAACGGGATGGTCGAGACGACCTTGGCGACGAACAGGTAAGCATCGAGCCCGTATACAAGTGAGCCCGAACCACGTAGACCATCGCAATTCCTATCGTTATGAGATGGATCAGGGAGATATCGGCCCAGCACCAACGCGGATAACCCTCCACCCGCGCGGTGCTGTTCCACCTTGGCCAGTTCATTCCCCAGGAGGTCCTGACCGTACGCATTCGACGGCATCGACTCTTCGCAGACCACCGGCGACACCGTCGCGCTGACATGTCCCAGCCGGGATCAACGGCCTCAACAGTGATGTGCGGTTCCACTGGAATGGCAACCGGGTCGAGTTGATCGATAACACCCCGGGCCGGTAGGCCGGCGGTCAGCCGCTCACCGTGAGCGGCAGCGAGATCGCACCCGAGCCACCCGGTCACCACGATCACCGAACGACCGTCAGCGAGCGAATCCGATCTCCGCGGCGACGGCCGCCTCGGGCACCTCGCACGCGAGGCGTTGGAAACCGGTACCTGCCGCCGCCGGCGAGGTTGTCGACTTTATTCCGCGCCTACTTAACCGTGACTACCTTGCGTCCCAGTGGCGGTGGTGTTGGAGGTGTTAGTCGGGGTCGCAGGGCCGCCGTGCCCATTGCCGGCGCCGCCGGTTCCGCCGCCTCCACCATGAGCGGTCGAGTTGGCGGAGAACCCGCCGGCTTGGGCGTAGTCCCCGCCCTTAGCGCCGGCGCCGCCCTTGCCGCCTCCCGCGGTAGCCGTGGCACCATCACCGCCGTTGCCACCAATTGCGGTGCCATTGACGATTTGACTGCCCATTGCGCTGGTGTCGGTGTTGACGGCAACCCATTCGTCACCGCCGGCACCGCCATTGCCGCCGCTGCCGACGCCACCATTGCCGCCCATCGAGGCGCGCGTAGTGTTGCCGTACAAACCCGTGGTCTGGGCGTTACCACCGGCGCCGCCCGTGGCACCGAGCGCAGTAGCCACGCCACCGTTGCCCCCAGTGGCGCTGCCGAGGGCCGACCCTGCAGTGCCTCCCGCCAGCATCAGTCCATAACCGCCGTTACCGGCTTGCCCTCCGCCGCTGGCGTCGCCACCGATACCGCCGGTAGCGGTCCCACCGGCTGTGCCGCCTGGGGCCAAAAGCTGCAACCGTTCCGATCGGCAGGCAACCACCAAGCTCCTCATCCGGGAAAGAGCAACTCGCGCGCAACCCAGGTCCGCTTCACCCGGGCCCGTGGGAATTCCGAAGCGCCTTAAAAACTCATCGCATCGTCGGAGGTCGCCGCATGAACGACCTGACCCGGAGAACTCACACGACGCAGCTCCGATGCCGTCCGCCGCCACTGCCACGCGACATCACAAGCGGGGGCCGACCCGGTGGGACACACCGGGGACGACTCTAGTGTCCAGCGCGGCCGGCTCGCACCCCTCATCAGCACTTCGGACAAGTCAATCATCGGGCCGGCCAACCGCCACCATCCACCGGCGGGCGCGACGTTTGCCACCGAGCGGACACCTATCCGGCTCGACCGTCCCAGCCCGGCTTCTCATAAACCAACCACCGCATCTCGATCGGGCACGCATCCCGCTCGACGTCGAACACGTCGAGGCCGCTGACCCAGTCGGGATACCAATTCGTGGGCGGCCACGCGCCGGGCGGCAGGTGGGTCCTCTCGTATTCGTAGACCGAGTCGTCGGCGATGAGGTTGAGCGGCAGCAGGGCCGTCGCATTGTGCACCTCATACCAGGTGAACATCGTGCTGTAGGTCTGCTGCCCGAGCTCTATGGCGGCCTCGTCGGGGGTATAGCCCTGCCGCGCCAGGAACGCGTTGAACACCAGGCATCCCCCGGGCGCCAGGCAGTGAGCGGCGAGTTCGAACATGCTGCGCAGCTGCCGTGTGGTCCGGAAGTCGGACACCACCTCCGAGAGCACGATCAACTGATAGTCGAACCGCAGGTCGTCCGTGGCCGCGAAGACGTCGCGCTGGATGACGCGCACGTCGAGCGCTTGCGCCGCGGCCTCCGCGCGTATCGACTCGGCGAAGTGCGGCGCCATCTCCACCGCGTCCACCGGGTGACCGCGCCGCGCCAAAGCCAGCGCGTTGCGTCCGGTCCCCGCGCCGATATCGAGCACGCGAAAGGTCCTGGGATCGGCGGCTTCCCAAGCCAGCGCCCACACCCGCGCGTCCGGTTCGGTACCGAACAGGGGTGGCTGACGGGTCACGGCCCAGTTGTCGTAAGCGTCGGCCAGCGTTCGCCATTCGGCCTGGACGTTGTAGTTCAACACCATCCCGACGGGACTGTCGTAGGAGATGACGATGCTCGACCGCGGGGAGGCCGCGTAGGCGTCGGTCAGCTCGCCCTCCAGCACGGTGCGCAGATGCGCAAGCTCCGCCCGGTTGAACTCGACGCCCAGGTCGGCGAAGATCTTCTGACACATGCGGACGTACTCGTCGATCATGGCCGGGACGGCGGGCAACGTGATCTGCCCCGTGGCGATCGAGCGGCGATACAGCCGCCGCGCCATCGCGTCGCGCAGCTGCGCCGGGCTGCTCGGTCTCAGCGGCGGATTTTCCATCAGGCTTTCCTACCTCAATCCCCGGCAAGGGAACTCCGTTTCGCCGCGGGCGGCCGCTTGTCGGCCTACTCGGTCTCAGTCCCGCACGCGGGTGAACCGGTGCAGCAGCCACGCCAATGGCATCGTCACCACCATCGTCGCGACGAACAGGTACAGCATCGACCCGGTATAGACGTGCGCGCGCACGATGTAGACCATCGCGAATTCCATCGTGATCAGATGGATCAGGAAGATCTCGTAGGAGATCTCACCCAGCCACACCATCGGCCGGGTGGCCAGCAGTCGGTAGTACCACCCGTGATCGCCGAGGGCCAGCGGCGCCACCGCCAGGGTGGCGATCACGGCATAGAAACACGTCTTGAACACGGCCTCCCGCAGCGACGCGGGCGAGGTCGTCGGTGCCCCCGCGATGGGCGTGGAGACGATGAAGTAACAGATCGTCGCCAGCGGTATCGCCACGAATGCGTAGCCGCGCGCCCCCATCTGCTGCAGCACGGTCAGCGCCATGCCGCCGAGGAACCACGCCAGATAGGTGGGCAACCACAGCCGGGCGCCGTCGGGGAACCAGTGGTCGGTGTGCACCAGCACCAGCCAGGCCGGGCTGAGCAGCGCCAGCCCCGCCAGTGCGCCCAGCACCAGCCTCGGCTGCCAGCGGCGCCGGCAGACCAGCACCAGCAGCAGATACGCCAACAAAGGCAGCGTCACGTAGAAGGCCGCCTCCACGGCCAGGCTCCACATCTGGGTGAGGCCCTGGTGCAGGTACTTGCCCAGGTAGCCGTTGCAGTAGATCTGGGTCAGCGTCAGGTTGCGGACCAGGCCCAGCCAGGTGTGCCCGGGGTTGGGCCCGGCATGGCGGAAGTGGTAGAGCACGTAGGCGAACAAAACGGTGACGACGTAGGCGGGCATGATGCGCCGAACCCGGTGCCGCGCATAGCGACTCAGCGACGGCGGCGGTCCGCCGGTGGCGGCAGACTTCACCCACGGCCGAAACAGCAGGTAGCCCGACAGCACGAAGAAGATCGGCACGCCGATCTCCAGCCGCGCGCCGACCAGCCCCCAATAGCCGTGGGTGTACTTGCCGGTGGAGTAGGCCGCGTGGGTGCCGACGACGAGCAGCGCGGCGACCGCGCGGATGCCCGTCAGCGACGCGACGCGGTCCACATGCGAAACCTGCTCGAGCCCGCCCTGGGCGTCTTGCTCCTCGGACAGTGTCATCCGGCGTGCTTCTTGCGCGGCTTGCCGGTGTCGCGGCGCTTGTCCGACGACCTCTCCGGCCGCAGATTGATCAGCACCCCCGAGATCCGCGTGTTCTCAAGCCTTTTCAGCGTCGACGTCGGCAGCTTGGCGGGCAGCTCCACCAGCGAGAAGTCCGGGCCGATGGCGATGTGGCCGAAGTCGCTGCGATGCAGGCCGCCCTCGTTGGCGATCGCGCCGACGATCGCGCCGGGGCCGATCCGGTGCCGTTTGCCGACGGCGATCCGGTAAGTGCCGAAAGACCGCGACTGCCTGGGCCTTTCGTAAGGCTTCTCGGGGCGTTCACGACGCTCGCGCCGCTCGGGCGGCGGTTCGGGCGCCATCAGGAACGCCTCGCCGTCGCGGGACTGCACGGCCAGCGCCGCGGCGATGTCGGCCATCGGGACGTCGTGTTCGCGTTCGTAGTCCTGCACCAGCTTGCGGAACAGGTCCATGCCCGGGCGCGCGAGCGCGTCGGTGATCGAGTCGGCGAACTTCGCCACCCGTTGGGCGTTGACGTCCTCGACCGACGGCAGCTCGGTCTCGGTGAGCGTTTGGCGCGTCGCCTTCTCGATCGCCTTGAGCAGGTGGCGCTCGCGCGGGGAGACGAACAGCAGCGCGGTCCCCGACCGCCCGGCCCGGCCGGTGCGCCCGATGCGATGCACGTAGGACTCGGTGTCGTGCGGGATGTCGTAGTTGAGGACGTGCGAGATGCGTTCGACGTCAAGGCCTCTGGCCGCCACGTCGGTGGCCACCAGGATGTCGATGCTCCCGTCCTTGAGCGCGGCGATGGTCCGCTCGCGCTGCGCCTGCGGGATGTCGCCGTTGATCGCGGCCGCGGAAAACCCTCGCGCCCGCAGCTTTTCGGCGACCTCCTCGGTGGCCTGCTTGGTGCGGACGAAGACGATCATCGCCTCGAACGGCTCGACCTCCAGGACACGGGTCAGCGCGTCCATCTTGCGCGGGCCGGCGACCTGGATGTAGCGCTGCGAAATGTTCTCGGCGGTCGCGGTTTTCGCCTTGGTGGTGACTTCGAACGGATCGTGCAGGTACTTGGTGGTGAGCTTGCGGATGGCCGCCGGCATGGTCGCCGAAAACAGCGCCACCTGTTTGTATTCCGGGGTTTCGGACAGGATGCGTTCGACGTCCTCGGCGAAGCCCATGGTGAGCATCTCGTCGGCCTCGTCGAGCACCAGGTAGTCGACGTGCGACAGGTCCAGCGTCCCGCGCTCCAGGTGGTCGATGACCCGGCCCGGGCGTGCCGACCACCACCTGCGCGCCGCGCCGCAGCCCGGCCAGTTGCACGGTGTAGGACGAGCCGCCGTAGATCGGCAGCACCTGGATCTTGGGTAGATGCGCGCCGTAGCGGCTGAACGCCTCGGCCACCTGCAGGGCCAGCTCGCGGGTGGGGGCCAGCACCAGCGCCTGGGTCAGCCTTGCTGGCGACGTCGATCTTGGACAGGATCGGGATCGCGAACGCCGCCGTCTTGCCGGTGCCGGTCTGGGCCAGCCCCACCACGTCGGAACCCGCCATCAGCGGCGGGATGGTCGCGGCCTGGATGCCGGTCGGCGACTCGTAGCCGACGTCGGCGATCGCCCGCATCACCGCAGGGTGAATCTGCAGGTCGGCGAACGTGGTGGAGGCAGCCTCGGGCGGGCTGTCGGGGAGGGTCATCGCACTTGGAGTGTAGTGGTCGGGGGCGCTGGACGCGGCACGCATCGACGCTCGCCGCAGCGCGTGACCTGAGCCGAGTCATACCCGCGCGGGGGCCTTGCCCGTCTGCCGTCGGGCAGCCCTTTAGGTCTGAGCGAGCAAACTCGCGATCCCCCGCGCGTCGGGCAAGACATGGGCGATGCCGGGCAAGTCGGCGAACGCCGCGTAGGCCGACACCAGAGCGGTGGCGGCGGAGTGGATCGCGGCCGCCGCGAGCACCGCGTCAAACGCTCCCACTCGTGGCGTCGTTTCGAATAGCGCCAGGCCCCGCTGGAGCTGCTCGCGACCGACACTGAGTAATGGTGAAAGCAGCTCGGCGTAGTCCGAGCCGAGCGCGGCCGCGTCGCTGCGGTCTCGGCGCCGGGCGCGAACATGGACAAACTCCTGGATCACCTCGGCCGTGGTCGTGGCCTCGATACGCTCCTCGGCGATCGCCGCGATCAGCTCGCGGCAGGGCGCTCGGAGCGGATGGTCGGCGCCCTTTGCATAGACGAGCACCGTCGTGTCGAGCACGATCATCGGCGATGCGCGCGCAGAGCGTCCAACTCCTCCTTCAGCTCCCGTGGGTCGGGCACGGGCATGTCGGGAGCGTCGAGGAGCCGCAGACCCGCCGACTTCCGGCGATCGCACGGGCTGGCGATACCGCGGTCAATGGCCTCACGCACCACCGTTGCAACCGAGACGCCTCGCTCGCGCGCCAGCGCCACGATCCGCCGATGGCGCTCGTCATCGAGGAGAACCTGGAGCCGATGCTCGAAGGGCATGCTCATACACTAGCATGCTGCACTCTGCACAAAATATTGGCGCGCGCGCATCCGCCGACACCCGGTCCCCTTTGGCGACGACAAGGTGCGACATTTCGCAACCGGCCGGCCAACGGGCGTGAATGCCGACTGTGGGTGCGATCACAGCCCGACGTGAGCCCCTCGCGCGCGGCACGCGGGCGGCCCTTCCTCCACCCCCGGGCCGCATGACGGTACGGTGCGTCGGTGTGGGGATGCGAGCGACTCGTGCGCTGACGGGCCTGGCCGGTGTCGTGTCACTGTCCGTGTTGACCGCCTGCGGATCGGGCGATTCCACGGTCGCCAAGACGCCGCAGGCGACGACGACCACGGCGACGGCCTCGATCACGGCTCCCCCGACATCTGGGGCCGCCGCACCCGGCCCCAGCACCGCGCCCCCCGACCCGTGCGCGGTCAACCTCGCCTCGCCGACGATCGCCAAGGTGGTCTCCGAGCTGCCCCGCGACCCGCGCAGCCGGCAGCCCTGGAACCCCGAACCGCTGGCCGGCAACTACAACGAGTGCGCCCAGCTGTCGGCGGTGATCATCAAGGCCAACACGAATGCGGTGAGCCCCAGCACCCGCGCGGTCCTGTTCCATCTGGGCCAGTTCATCCCGCAGGGCGTGCCCGACACCTACGGTTTCAACGGCATCGACGCGTCGCAAACCACCGGCGACACGGTCGCCTGACTTACCCGAGCGGCATCAACGGGCTCACCACCGACGTGCGGTTTCATTGGAACGGCAACGCGGTGGAGTTGCTCGGCAACACCCCCGGGCCACTGAGCACGCGGGCCGGGCGACCGGCGACATTGACGCGGGTGTCGGTCTCGGCCGATGACTCAGCCGCTCACGTGCAACGGAAGCGAGATCGCGCCCGGCCCGCCCGTCACCACAATCACCCAGCGGCCGTCGACAGGCAGGCTCACCTCGATGTCGAAGAACGCAAATCCAATCTCGCCGCCGGCGGCCGCCTGGGGCAACTCGTACCCCATCGTCATCGGCTCGTCATCCGTCGGCGGCCTGATCTCCACCACAAACCGCCGGTCCGGGCTGTCCGTCTCTGCCTGCGTCAGCACCACCAGCACGAACTGCGCCGACCGATCCGGCCCGACCGCGTATCCGGACAGCACGCCGCCCGCCACGCTGAGTTTGTTGTCCACCACCGAGGCCGCTTCGGCGAGAAATGCCCCGGTGATCACCCGCTGAAGCTACCGCGCGGCATGGCGTAGGGGTCGATAGGGCGGCGGCGGTGCCCGCCAAGTGATCAACCGCACGGCTCGGCGCGTCATGGCCGCTGCTGCCGGCGCCTTTAGGCCAGTCCGGGTATTTCAGCCGGCCAGGCTTAACCCGGGACCACCAAGACTGCTGCGTCAGCGGGGATTCACAAATTCAGCTTCTGAAGCTGCGCCAGGAGTCCGAAATCACCCACCGTGAGGGTGCCATAGTTGTTCACCCCCGAGACGAGGCCGCTAATGGCATTACTCGGGAGCAGCGGGGGGAAGGGCTGCGTGAAAACGTTGTTGAGAATGCCCGACACATCGCCGTTAATCAACGGTGAGAGGTCGACCGTCGCTTCCCCCAAATACGGAGGCAACGTGAATGGGAACGTCCCGGGTGCGGCGTGGACCGTGTTCATGATGCCCGAGATGTTGCCGTTGACGGCGGGGATGCTGATGGGGCCAATGTGTATGCCGGGGCTGACGGGGCCGCTGAAGGTGTTTCCGATGCCGGAGACGCCGGTGACACCGGAAGGCAGGTTGTTGTAGTAGCCCGAGTTGAGCTGGCCGGTGTTGCCGATGCCACCGAAGCCGGTGTTGGCGAAGCCCGCGTTCCCGATTCCCGTGTTCACGCCGCCAATAGAAGTACCAGAGAAGTAGCTGCCCGAGTTCCCGAGACCCGTGTTCAGGTCACCCGAATTCCAGAACCCGGTGTTCCCGGCGCCCGAGTTCCCGAAGCCGGTGTTGCCAGGGAATAGGGATGGTGCGAAGTCCGCTGGTATCGAGGCTTCCGCCGGGTTGAACGTGCCCATGTTTCCGAAGCCCGAGTTACCGATGCCCCAGTCCAGCGGCCCGAGTTCCCGATGCCGATGACGCCGGTGACGGGTTGACGATGCCGAAGCCGTTCATGCGGCGCGATTGCAGGATGTTGGTGCCGGAGTTGAAGATGCCGATGTTGCCGCTGCCGGAGTTGAACAGGCCGCTGTTGTTGTGCCGGAGTTGCCGCAGCCCATGTTCCACTGCCCGAGTTCAGCCCGCCCTGAACGTACTGCCCGGTTGCCGTGTCGTAGTAGGTGCCGCCGTCACCGATCTGGTGGTTGCCGGTCAGCCCGAAGCCCTGGTTGTAGTTGCCGGTGTTGCCGAAGCCGACGTTTCCGGTGCCGTTGTTGCCGCCGCCGGAGTTCCCGGCCCCGAGGTTGCCGAAACCGGTGTTGTTGTTGCCGAAATTGCCGAAGCCGTTGTTGAAGCCCGACCCAACGGCGCTGGTGTTGACGTTGCCGAAGCCGGTGTTGAAAGCGCCGATATTCCCGCTGCCGATGTTGTCGCTGCCGAGGTTGCCCGAACCGAGTTCAGCGTGCCGGTGTTGCCGCCGCCGAGGTTGAAGGCGCCAGGAAAGGTGCTGGGCCCCGTGTTGCCGAAGCCGATGTTGGCCAGACCGATGTTGCCCATGCCGATGTTGGCGTTGCCGATATTGCCGTTGCCGATGTTCCCGAAAGTCTGCAGTTGCTTCGTCAGAGTCTGCAAAGGCGTCGACTGTGCGGCCGCCACGGACCGCCACCGGGATACCCCACCTCGCGGACTCGCCCTGCGCCACAGTCTGCAGCGGCGACGCGTTGCGACCTCCGCGGCCGCGTACATAGCCCGCCTGAGGTCAATGCCTGCACAAACTGCGCGTGATACTGCGACACCCGCCGCTCAGCGCCTGATACTCCTGGCCGTAGTTGCCGAACAGTGCCGAGATCGCGGCCGACACCTCGTCCTGGGCCGCGGCGGCCACCTGCGTGATGGGGCCCGCCGCCGCCGCGTTGGCCTCCCCGATCGTCGATCCGAGGCTGGTCAAATCCGCCGACGCCGAGGCCAGAGCCTCAGGCATTGCAACCAAGAAAGATGACATTTACGGCTCCCATCACGAGCGGGTAAACCGGCCTTAAGGCAAGTACTCCGATAATCTGGTACGCTACGCCCCTTCTCTACCTGTTTCGAACACAATTCGCAAAATACATTTGGTCGACTGTGCGTCGACGGAATACCACGGAATACCGCGGAAAAAGCGGGTTGCGGATGGCTGCACCTATCGATTGACATGACCGGAGCGACTTGAAAATTTCTATTGGCACGCGCAACGGTACGGTTAGTGCGGGCTAAGCATTGGCACAGCATTCTAAGATCGACCGCGGGGAAAGCCGTCGGCTATTCGCGAGCAGAACATACTAATAGTTGGAAGCCGATGCCGCTTCGGCGACGATCCGACCCTCAGCCACCCGAACATACCGCCCAGCATTTTCGCCAACGCATATAGATGCGATCACGCAGACACGAACTTAGACATCTTCCGCTAGGCGCACGCTTTAACGTGGCGGCGAGAGCGGCCGCGCGATTCGCCCTCGTTGTCTGACCCCGCACCTACAGTGACTGCTGTGTTCGTCACCGGCGACTGCATCGTCTACAGCGCGTCGGATCTCGCGGCCGCCGCCCGCTGCGAGTACGCCCTGCTGCGGGATTTCGACGCGAAACTCGGCTGGGGACCCGCCGTCCCCGTCGAGGACGAACTGCTCGCGCGGACGGCTGCGCTCGGCAACGAGCACGAACGGCGCGAGCTCGACCAATTACGCGACGAGTTCGGGGATGGCGTCGCCGTCATCGGCCGTCCGGGATACACGCTTGCCGGGCTGACGGCCGCCGCGGAGGCAACCCGGCGCGCCATCTCCAACCGCGCCCCGGTGGTGTATCAGGCCGCGATGTTTGATGGCCGTTTCGTCGGGTTCGCCGACTTCCTCGTCCTGCGACGACGATCGCTATCGGGTCGTCGACACCAAACTCGCGCGCTCGCCGAAGGTCACCGCCTTGCTGCAGCTGGCGGCCTACGCCGACGCGCTGGCCGCCTCGGGTGTCCCCATCGCGACGGAGGCCGAGCTGCACCTCGGCGACGGAACCGCGGTCCGGTACCGCGTCTGTGACCTGGTCCCGGTCTATCGCACTCAGCGAGACCGGCTGCAGCGACTGCTCGATGACCACTACGCCGTGCGCACCGCGGTGCGCTGGGACGACGACGGGGTGCGCGCATGTTTCCGGTGTGAGTTGTGCACCGAGCAGCTGCGCGCGACCGACGACCTGCTGCTCGTCGCCGGCATGCGGGTGACCCAACGGGAGAAGCTTCTGGACGCCGGGGTCACCACGGTGGCCCGGCTCGCCGAACGTACGCGCCCGGTTCCCGGCACTGACGCCCAACGCGCTCGGCAAGCTGACCGATCAGGCCACACTGCAAGTGCGGCAACGTGATACCGGCGTCCCTCATTTCGAAGTCGTCGACCCGCTGCCGCTGGCACTGCTCCCCGAGCCCGACCCCGGCGACCTGTTCTTCGACTTCGAGGGCGACCCGCTGTGGACCGCCGACGGCCACGACTGGGGCCTGGAATACCTGTTCGGTGTGCTGGACGCCGGAGGGAGCTTCCGTCCGCTGTGGGCCCACAACCGAGTCGACGAACGCACCGCGCTGTCCGACTTCCTGGCGATGGTGGCCAAGCGCCGCAAGCGCTACCCCAACATGCACATCTACCACTACGCGCCGTACGAGAAGACGGCGCTGCTGCGGCTCGCCGGACGCTACGGGGTCGGCGAGGACGAGGTCGACGAGCTGTTGCGCAGCGGCACGCTGGTCGACCTCTATCCGTTGGCGCGCAAGAGCATCCGCGTGGGTGCCGAGTCGTTCAGCCTCAAGGCGCTCGAGCCGCTCTACATGGGCGCGCAACTGCGCGCCGGTGACGTCACCACCGCCGCCGGCTCGATCACCGCCTATGCGCGCTATTGCGAACTGCGCGCCGAGGACCACCTTGACGAGGCCGCATCCGTGCTCAAGGAGATCGAGGACTACAACCACTACGACTGCCGGTCGACCCGGGAGCTGCGCAACTGGCTGCTCGTCCGCGCCTGGGAATCGGGCGTCACGCCCGTTGGCGCCCAACCGGTTCCGCAGGGCAACACCGTCGAGGACCATGACGAACTCGCGGCGACGCTGTCGAAGTTCGCCGGCGACGCCGTCCCCGGCGAGCGCACGCCCGAGCAGGCGGCGGTGGCGCTGCTGGCCGCGGCGCGCGGCTACCACCGGCGCGAGGACAAACCGTTCTGGTGGGCGCATTTCGACCGGCTCAACTTCCCGGTCGACGAGTGGGCCGATGACACCGATGTATTCATCGCAGAAGAGGCTTCGGTCACGGTCGACTGGAACACTCCAGCCCGCGCCCGGAAGCCGCAGCGGCAGGTGCTGCTGCGCGGCGAAATCGCGGCCGGCGCCCTGGTAAGGGAAGTTTTTGCGCTCTACGAGCCGCCCGCCCCGTCCGGGATGACCGACAGCCCCGACCGGCGCGCGGCCGGCCGCGCCGAAGTCCTGGGTGCCGACGACCCGGCGTTGCCCACCGAAGTGCTCATCCTCGAGCGGGCCGGCTGCGCCGACAACACTTTTGACCAGCTGCCGTTCGCGCTCACCCCCGGACCGCCCATCCCGACCACGGTATTAAAGGAATCGATCGAATCGAGCGCCGGCGCCGTGGCCGCCGGGTTGCCGCGACTTCCCGAGTCCGCCGTGCTCGACGTCCTGTTGCGCCGCGCGCCACGCACCCGCAGCGGCAACACGCTATCCCGCGGCGCCGACGCCGTCGCCGACATCACCGCCGCCACGCTGGATCTAGACTCGTCGTATCTCGCCGTGCACGGGCCACCGGGCACCGGCAAGACACACACCGCGGCCCGGGTGATCAACCGACTGGTCACCGAGCACGCCTGGCGCGTCGGGGTCGTCGCGCAATCGCACGCCACGGTGGAGAACCTGCTGGGCTGCGTGATCGACACCGGGCTGGATCCACAACGGGTCGCGAAGAAGCCCTGTGATGACGCCGCCAAGCCCTGGCAGCAGATCAAAGACAGCCACTACGCCGCCTTCATCGCCGACACACCGGGATGCGTGATCGGCGGTACCGCATGGGATTTCGCCAATGCCAATCGGGTTCCATCCGGCAGCCTGGACCTGCTCGTGATCGACGAGGCGGGCCAGTTCTGCCTGGCCAACACCATCGCCGTGGCCCCCGCAGCCGCCAACCTGCTGCTGCTCGGCGACCCGCAGCAGCTACCGCAGGTCAGCCAGGGCACCCATCCGGAGCCGGTGGACACGTCGGCGCTGGACTGGCTGGTGGACGGGCAGCGCACGCTGCCGGCCGAACGCGGCTACTTTCTGGACCGCTCGTACCGGATGCATCCGGCGGTCTGCGAAGCCGTCTCCGTGCTGTCCTACGAGGGCAGGCTGCACTCCGACGAGTGCACCCAAAAGCGTCACCTCACTGGATACGGGCCGGGCGTGCACGTGTTCAGCGTTGCCCACCAGGGGAACTCGACCGAAAGCCCCGAGGAGGCCGACGCCATTGCCGCCGAGATCACGCGGCTGATCGGCGCCCCGTGGACCGACGAGCGCGGCACCCGGCCGCTGGCGGCCGCCGACGTGCTGGTGCTCGCGCCCTACAACGCCCAGGTGGCGCTGGTGCGTCACCGGCTGGACACCGCGGGACTCGACGGGGTCCGGGTGGGGACCGTCGACAAGTTCCAGGGGACGCAGGCGCCGGTGGTCTTCGTCTCGATGACGGCCTCCTCCATCGAGGTGGGGGACCTCCCGCTTGCGGGGAAGTGCCCCGTGGAATTTCTTTCCTGCTCAACAGGAATCGGCTCAACGTCGCCGTCAGCCGGGCGCAGTACGCGGCGGTGATCGTGCGCTCGCCACTGCTGACGGAATACCTGCCCGCCACGCCCGCCGGCCTGATCGACCTGGGCGCTTTCCTGGCGCTGGCCGACGGGGCCTACCTGCCCGACGAGTGCCGGCCGTAGCCGGTGGGGCCGTCGCCAAAATCTGCGTCGGGATCGCGATGGTGATGCTGGCCCCGCGACGGCTCGGCCCTCCACCACGTGATGGCGCGGCGGCCCGTTCAGAGGACGGTCTGTCGGCCGCTCGGCGATGGGCCGCAGGCGCCGGCCCGCGTCGACCTGCGGGCCGACCCGAGACCCGTTGTGCGCCAGACCGATCGGCTGGACGCGCGGCACCGGCCGGTCGGGCACGCGCCTGACGGGTTCTCCTCGCCGTGCGGCGCCGGCGCGCGGCTGCAGCACCCGCTCGCGGTCGGGCCTCCGCTCGTACACCGGCGCGACCGCGGCAGTTCGGGCTCGGTTCGCGCAGCAGGATGAGCTCGACGTAGGCATCGTCATCCTCGACGTCATCCTCGGCGTCATCGGGCACCGGCTCGCCAGAAACCCGCGGCATTCCAACCGACCAAAAACAGCGCGGCGACGATTCCGAGCAGCCCGATGAACGCCGGCAGCAGCACCGACTGAGCCATCGCCGCGGAGAAAGGGTCGCGCAAAAACGCGGGCAGCTGCAGCGACACGCCGTCGTCCCCGCCGGCCGACGGCGCATCGTCGGCGGCATCTCAGAACGCGGCGGTGATCGTGCGCTCGCCGCGCTGACGAATACCTGCCCACCACGCCCGCCGGCCTGATCGACCTGGGCGCTTTCCTGGCGCTGGCCGACGGGCCTACCTGCCCGACGAGTGCCGGCCGTAGCCGGTGGGGCCGTCGCCAAAATCTGCGTCGGGATCGCGATGGTGATGCTGGCCCCGCGACGGCTCGCCCTCGGCCAGATGATGGCGCGCGGGCCCCTTCAGGTGCCTTTCCGGCGGCCGCTCGGTGATCGGCCGCGGGCGCCGGCCGTTGTCGACACGGGGGCCTATATGAGAACCGTTGTGCGCGAAGCCGATCGGCTGCGCCCGCGGGATGGGGCGGTCGAGCACGCGTCTGACGGGTTCAACCCGCCGCGCGGGCGCCGGCCGCTGCTGTAGGACCCGCTCGCTGTCACGCTTCCGTTCGTGAGGCGGCTCGGCCCGGGGTTCGCGGACCAGGATGAATTCCACGTAGGCGTCGTCGTCTTCGAAGTCGTCGTCGGCTTCATCGGGCACCGAGTCGCCGGTGGCCCACGGCGTGAAGCCGACGATGAAGAGAGCGGCGACGATCCCGAGCAGCCCGACGAACGCGGGCAGCAGCACCGACTGCGCCATCGCCGCCGAGAAGGGCTCGCGCAGGAACTCGGGCAGGTGCAGCGAGACACCGTCGCCACCGGTGGCCGGCCGCGACGGCATCTCCGCGCTGATCCGCGACGTCATGAACGCGGCCATGCCGGCGCTGCCGAGCACCGCGCCGAGCTGGCGCACCGAGTTGTACACCGCGGAGCCCGCGCCGGCCAGGCGCGGCGGCAGATTGCGCGTCGCGGTGGCGGTCAGCGGCGACCACACGAACGCCATCCCGACGCCCACCGCGGCGAACGGCAGCACCAGCCGCCAGATCGGCGTCGACGGCGACATCTCGAAGGACAGCCACGTCAGCGCGATCGCCAGCACCGAGAACCCGAACCCCAGCACCGGCCGCGGGTGGTAGCGGTCGACCATCCTGCCGACGAAGGGCGCGAAGACGCCGTTGCAGACGGCCATCGGCGCGATCAGCAGCGCCGACCGCGTCGGCGACAGCCCGCACACCGCCTGCGCGTAGAACGTCAGCGGCAGCATCATCCCCGTGGCCGCGAACGAGACGACGGCCACCCCGGCGTTGCACAGGCTGAAATCACGGTCGCCGAAGATCGCCAGCGGAATCAGCGGCTCGTCGGCGTTCACCGACTGCCAGTAGACGAACGCCGTCATGAACCCGACGCCGGCGACGATCATCGCCCAGATCCACGGCTGCCAGTGCGCGGCCTGGCCCTGCTGCAGCCCGAACACGATGAGGAACATTCCCAGCGCGGACAGCGCGACGCCGACCAGATCGAAACGGTGCGACTGCGTGGGCAGCGCCGGCACCAGCCGCACCGCCAGCGCCAGGCCGACGACGCCGACCGGGACATTGACGAAGAAGATCCACTCCCAGCCGAGCCCGTCGACCAGCGCTCCTCCGGCCAGCGGCCCGACCAGGCTCGCGACGCCCGCCGTGGCGCCCCACAGGCTCACCGCGACGCCGCGCCGCGCCGCCGGGAAGATCCGCGTGATCGTGGACAACGTCTGCGGAGTGAGCACCCCGGCGCCGATGCCCTGCACCGCGCGGGCGGCGATCAGCATCCCGGCGGTGCCCGACAGCCCGCACCACACCGACGCGACGGTGAACACCACCAGGCCGATCAGATAGAGGTTTTTGGGGCCGTACCGGTCACCGAGGCGGCCGGCGACCAGCAGCACCACGGCGTAGCCCAGCAAGTATGCGCTGGTCACCCACACCACGGTGTCGTAACCGATGCGCAGATCGGTCATGATCGTCGGGTTGGCGACGGCGACGATGGTCGAGTCGACCATGATCATGAAGAAGCCGATCATCATCGCCCACAGCGCGTTCCACGGATTACCTGACCCGGACCGCAACGCGGAGTTCCACCGCTGCACGAGGTCGGCGCTGCTCGACAAGCGCCGTTCCCCCCGCGCGGCCGGGGGGTCACCCTAGTCATCTACCCCAGCCATGCCCACTTCGTCTCCCCTCGCAACCTGCCGCCCGGCCGACACCAGCCCCGGGACCGACGGAAGCATCCCGGATCGTCGTCGAGTCCAATCTGCATTATTGCCCGTCCACGATCCCGCCGCGCGGCCGAGGATGCGGCCACGGGTTCAGTGCGCGTTAACCTGGAAGGAAGCCATTCGCAGGAGAGGCACTTATGCGGCTTCGACGGAACCGACAGTCGAATACGTCCACCGAACAGGCGCCGGCCGGCACGGGCGGTCGGCCCAAGGCGTCCGTGCGGGCATTGGCGCAGGTCATCGAGCGCAGCTACCGGATCCAGGGACCGGCGGCCGAGGCCTACGTGGGCAGGCTCCGCGATGCGGGCCGGGGGGCGGGCCCCGCCCAGGTCGTCGCCAAGCTGGAGAAGCGCTACGTGGCCATGGTGACGGCCAGTGGGATGGCGGTGGGGGCCGCCGCAACCATCCCGGGCGTCGGCACGCTGAGCGCGCTGTCGGCGGCCGCGGCGGAAACCGTGGCGTTCCTGGAGGCCACCGCCTTCTATGTGCTCGCGCTGGCCGTGGTGTACGGCATTCCCGCCGACCATCGGGAGCGGCGCCGCGCGCTGGTGCTGTCGGTGCTCGTCGGCGACAACAGCAAACGGGCCGTCGCCGACCTGGTCGGTCCGGGCCGAACCAGCGGCGCGTGGGCGGCCGAGGGGCTGTCGGCGCTGCCGCTGTCGTCGATGTCGCTGCTGAACTCGCGGCTGCTCAAGACGTGGGTCAAGCGGTACACGCTGCGCCGCGGCGCGCTGATGTTCGGCAAGATGCTCCCGATCGGCATCGGCGTCGTGATCGGCGCGATCGGCAACTACTTCGCGGGCAAGCGGATCGCCCGCAATGCCCGCCACGCGTTCGGTCCGCCGCCCGCGCGCTGGCCGCGCACCCTGCACCTGGTGCCGCCGATCCAAGAAGCGGGCTGACGCTCGACCTGGCGAATTGCCGGGGAAAGGTTAGCCTTTATAGGGCGGAAACCATGATTACCGCCGCGGGTGTGAGGTATCCCATGGGCCGGGGTCGAAGAGGTTGCAGGCGCAGCGCGACAGGGCTTGGGAGAACAAGAGAATTGAGGCGAACAGCGGCCGTGAGCAACATCAGTTCACCATTCGGGCAAAACGAGTGGCTGGTCGAAGAGATGTACCGCAAGTTCCGGGACGATCCCTCGTCGGTCGACCCGAGCTGGCACGAGTTCCTCGTCGACTACAACCCCGAGCCGGCTACCGAGCCGGCACCGGCCGCCACCGCCACCACAGACCACCGCGCCGGCGCCACCACCCGCGAAACCGTCCGAGCCGACGGGCAACGGCGCCGCACCGGCACCGGCACCGGCCCCCGCCAAAGCCGCCGCACCCCCGGCCACCGCAGCTCCCACCCCCCCACCCGCCGACGACGACGAGGTCCAGGTGCTGCGCGGCGCCGCCGCGGCCGTCGTCAAGAACATGTCGGCATCCTTGGACGTCCCGACGGCGACCAGCGTCCGCGCCATCCCGGCCAAGCTGCTCATCGACAACCGGATCGTCATCAACAACCAGCTCAAGCGCACCCGCGGCGGCAAGATCTCCTTCACGCACCTGCTGGGCTTCGCGCTGGTGCAGGCGGTCAAGGCGTTCCCGAACCTGAACCGGCACTACGCCGACGTCGACGGCAAACCGAATGCCGTCACACCAGCTCATACCAATCTGGGCCTGGCCATCGACCTGCAGGGCAAGGACGGCAAACGGTCCCTGGTGGTGGCCGGCATCAAGCGCTGCGAAACCATGCGTTTCGCGCAGTTCGTCACCGCCTACGAGGACATCGTGCGCCGCGCCCGCGACGGCAAGCTGACCGCCGAAGACTTTGCGGGAGTGACGATTTCGCTGACCAACCCCGGCACCATCGGCACCGTGCACTCCGTCCCGCGGCTGATGAGCGGCCAGGGCGCGATCATCGGCGTCGGCGCCATGGAATATCCCGCCGAGTTCCAGGGCGCCAGCGAGGAACGCATCGCCGAGTTGGGCATCGGCAAGCTGATCACGCTGACGTCGACCTACGACCATCGCATCATCCAGGGCGCCGAGTCCGGCGACTTCCTGCGCGCCATCCACGAGATGCTGCTGTCCGACGAGTTCTGGGACGACATCTTCCGCGAGCTGAGCATCCCGTACGTCCCGGTGCGCTGGAGCACCGACAACCCGGACTCGATCGTCGACAAGAACGCCCGGGTCATGGAGCTGATCGCGGCCTACCGCAACCGCGGTCACCTGATGGCCGACATCGACCCGCTGCGGTTGGACGGCAGCCGGTTCCGCAGCCACCCCGACCTCGAGATCCTCAACCACGGCCTGACGCTGTGGGACCTCGACCGGGTGTTCAAGGTCGGCGGCTTCGCCGGCGCCGGAGTACAAGAAGCTGCGCGACGTGCTGGGCCTGCTGCGCGACGCCTACTGCCGCCACATCGGGGTCGAGTACACCCACATCCTCGAGCCCGAGCAGCAGGAGTGGCTGCAGCAGCGGGTCGAGACCAAGCACGTCAAGCCGACCGTCGCCGAGCAGAAGTACATCCTGAGCCGGCTGAACGCCGCCGAGGCATTCGAGACCTTCCTGCAGACCAAATACGTTGGGCAGAAGCGGTTCTCGCTCGAAGGCGCCGAGAGCGTGATCCCGATGATGGACGCGGCGATCGACCAGTGCGCTGAGCACGGCCTCGACGAGGTGGTCATCGGGATGCCGCACCGCGGCCGGCTCAACGTGCTGGCCAACATCGTCGGCAAGCCGTACAAGCAGATCTTCAGCGAGTTCGAGGGCAACCTGAACCCGACGCAGGCGCACGGCTCCGGCGACGTCAAGTACCACCTCGGCGCCACCGGCGTGTACCTGCAGATGTTCGGCGACAACGACATCAAGGTGTCGCTGACCGCCAACCCGTCGCACCTGGAAGCGGTGGACCCGGTGCTGGAGGGCCTGGTGCGGGCCAAGCAGGACCTGCTGGGCGAGGAACATGGCGCAGCGGCGGGCGAAGGGGACGGCAGGTTCTCCGTGGTGCCGATGATGATGCACGGCGACGCCGCCTTCGCCGGCCAGGGAATGGTCGCCGAGACGCTGAACCTGGCGAACCTGCCCGGTTACCGCGTCGGCGGCACCATCCACATCATCGTCAACAACCAGATCGGCTTCACCACCGCGCCGGAGTACTCCCGCTCCAGCGAGTACTGCACCGACGTGGCGAAGATGATCGGGGCGCCGATCTTCCACGTCAACGGCGACGACCCGGAAGCCTGCGTATGGGTGGCGAAGCTGGCCGTGGACTTCCGGCAGAAGTTCAACAAGGACGTCATCATCGACATGCTCTGCTACCGGCGGCGCGGGCACAACGAGGGCGACGACCCGTCGATGACCAACCCGGCCATGTACGACGTGGTCGACGTCAAGCGCGGGGCCCGCAAGAGCTACACCGAGGCGCTGATCGGCCGCGGCGACATCTCGATCAAGGAGGCCGAGGACGCGCTGCGCGACTACCAGGGCCAACTCGAGCGGGTGTTCAACGAGGTCCGTGACCTGGAGAAGCAGAACGCGCAGCCCAGCGAATCGGTCGAGGCGGACCAGATGATCCCCGCGGGGCTGGCCACCGGGGTGGACAAGGCGCTGCTGGCCCGCATCGGCGACGCGTTCCTGGCGCTGCCCGACGGCTTCACCGCGCACCCGCGGGTGCTGCCGGTGCTGGAGAAGCGCCGCGAGATGGCCTACGAGGGCAAGATCGACTGGGCCTTCGGCGAGTTGCTGGCGCTGGGCACGCTGGTGGCCGAAGGCAAGCTGGTGCGGCTGTCCGGGCAGGACACCCGCCGCGGCACCTTCTCGCAGCGGCACTCGGTGATCATCGACCGCAACACCGGCGAGGAGTTCACCCCGCTGCAACTGCTGGCCACGAACCCCGACGGCACCCCCACCGGCGGCAAGTTCCTGGTCTACGACTCGCCGCTGTCGGAGTACGCCGCCGTCGGCTTCGAGTACGGCTACACCGTCGGCAACCCGGACGCGCTCGTGTTGTGGGAGGCGCAGTTCGGTGACTTCGTCAACGGCGCGCAGTCCATCATCGACGAGTTCATCAGCTCCGGCGAGGCCAAGTGGGGCCAGCTGTCCAACGTGGTGCTGCTGCTGCCGCACGGCCACGAGGGCCAGGGGCCCGACCACACCTCGGCCCGCGTCGAGCGCTTCCTGCAGCTGTGGGCGGAGGGGTCGATGACGATCGCGATGCCGTCGACGCCGTCGAACTACTTCCACCTGCTGCGCCGGCACGCCCTCGACGGCGTCCAGCGCCCTCTGATCGTCTTCACGCCGAAGTCGATGCTGCGCAACAAGGCGGCGGTCAGCGACGTCAGGGACTTCACCGAGATCAAGTTCCGCTCGGTGCTGGAGGAACCGACCTACGAGGACGGCATCGGCGATCGCGGCAAGGTGAGCCGAATCTTGCTGACCAGCGGCAAGATCTACTACGAACTGGCGGCGCGCAAGGCCAAGGACAACCGCGACGACGTCGCGATCGTCCGGATCGAGCAGCTCGCCCCGCTGCCGAAGCGCCGGCTGGGCGAGACGCTGGACCGCTACCCGAACGCGACGCAGTTCTTCTGGGTGCAGGAGGAGCCGGCCAACCAGGGCGCCTGGCCGCGCTTCGGCCTCGAGCTGCCGGAGTTGCTGCCGGACAGGCTGACCGGGATCAAGCGCATCTCGCGCCGGGCAATGTCGGCGCCGTCGTCGGGCTCGTCGAAGGTGCACGCCGTCGAGCAGCAGGAGATCCTCGACACGGCGTTCGGCTGAGCGGGACCGGGAACGCGCGGCATCTCGGCGCCGCGAATCATGCTGCGCGCCAGGGCGGCTCACCGCAAGCGCAAAGGCGTCCCCAACAGCCACTGGCGCACGCCTCAGGTTGACCACCGCCTTTCGAAATGCGATAGCGCCGGCGCTATCGGGTTCGCACGGGAATTCACCCGGCGTCGCGGCCGTCGGCAGTGATGTCGCATGGGCTGTCGCGTTGTGAAATCACCTGGTACCTCGCTCCTGATGCCCATGTGACTGGTGTGACTGCCTCGGCGCCGCCCCCCGTAGCCCGTACCGCGGGTACCGGCTAGCCTCGACGGGGATCGATCGATAAGGAGCGTGTTCATGCAGGGGTTCGCCGGGAAGGTCGCCGTGGTTACCGGCGCGGGTTCGGGCATCGGGCGGGCGCTGGCCCTCGAGCTGGGCCGCTCGGGTGCCAAGGTCGCGATCAGCGACGTCGACACCGAGGGGCTGGCGCAGACCGAGGAGCAGCTGAAGGCCATCGGCGTGCCGGTCAAGGCGGACCGGCTCGACGTGACCGAGCGCGAGGCCTTCCTGGCCTACGCCGACGCCGTCGCCGAGCACTTCGGCAAGGTCAACCAGATCTACAACAACGCCGGCATCGCCTACAGCGGCGACATCGAGGTCAGCCAGTTCAAGGACATCGAGCGGGTGATGGACGTCGACTTCTGGGGCGTCGTCAACGGCACCAAGGCGTTCCTTCCCCACCTGATCGCCTCCGGCGACGGCCACGTCGTCAACGTCTCGAGCGTGTTCGGGTTGTTCTCGGTCCCGGGGCAGGCGGCATACAACTCGGCTAAGTTCGCCGTCCGCGGCTTCACCGAGGCGCTGCGCCAGGAGATGGTCCTGGCCGGGCACCCGGTCAAGGTGACCACGGTGCACCCCGGCGGAATCAAGACCGCGATCGCGCGCAACGCCACGGCGGCCGAAGGCCTCGACCGCGACGAACTGGCCAAGGCGTTCGACCAGCGGATGGCCCGGACCAGCCCGGAGCGGGCCGCGCAGATCATCCTGGACGCGGTCCGCAAGAACAAGGCCCGGGTGCTGGTCGGCCCGGACGCCGTGATCCTCGACGCCTTGGTGCGATTGACCGGCTCGGGCTACCAGCGGCTGTTCGGCCCCGTGCTGCGCAGGATGCTCCCTCCCAAGCGCTGACCGCCAATCCCTCAGCGCCCCAAAGGGTGTTCGGCCAGCCATGCCCCCGCCACCGCCTGCGGGTCGGCGCCCCCGGCCACCTGCCGACGCATGCCGGCCAGGGCCGCGGTGTCCAGCACGCCGGCCACCTCGTTGACGGCCAGCAGTTGGCGATCGGCCAGCGCGTTGCGGCGATACAGCGGCACCACATTCTCCGCCCGGATCAGGGCGGGCTTGCCGTCGGCCAGCGCGACCACGCCGGCGGGAATGGCGGGGTCGGCGGTGGTGGCCCACGCGGCCGTCAGCTGCCCGGCCCGCAGGGCGCCGAAAAGCGTTTCCGCGGAAGGAAACTCGCGCGGCGCAGGCATCCGGCACGAACCCACCGCCGGCGGCGCGGCGAACCCCGGCATGGCCCCCGTGACCAGCCCGTCGCAGTGCTTGGGCAGCTCGCTGAGGTCGTGACCACCCCAGGCCGCCGACGTCGCTCCCGTCACCAGCAGCACCGGCTTGTCTTCTGCGGCGGTGGTGTAGTCGCCCGCCAGCACGCCTTC
Organism: uncultured Actinomycetota bacterium; assembly: GCA_963824505.1. Lineage (GTDB taxonomy): Bacteria > Actinomycetota > Actinomycetes > Mycobacteriales > Mycobacteriaceae > Mycobacterium. The sequence goes on along the minus strand of CAWGPS010000013.1, from coordinate 131,355 downwards.
CGGCAGGGCCGCGATCATCGCCCGGTACACCTGGGCGTCGGACATCGCCGCCGCGCCGGGCTGCAGGCGCTGCAACACCTGTCCGGTGAAGGCCGGGACGACGGTGTACGCACCGGAGTCCAGCTTGGACATCGGGTCGGCGGCCGTCTCCGCCCGCGCGCCGAAACCGTAGGACCGCAGCGCCGCGACGTAGATCCCGGCCAGCAGCGCCGATTCGGCGTCGGGGCCGGACCCGACCGTCAACTCCGGACGGCCGGTGTCGGTCGCGCAGCCGGCAACGATGGTCACGGCGGCGAGCAGCGCGGCTAACCTGCCGGTGCTCACCCCGCGTAGTCGGAGACTTCTGCGGCCAGCGCGACCGCTTGGGCGACCGCCTCCCCGACGTGTAGGTCCAGCGGGCTGGGAACGATGCGATCGAACGCCAGGTCGTCACTGACCACCGAGAAGATCGCCTCGGCCGCGGCCACCATCATCTTCTCGGTGATCCGGCGGGCCCCGGCGTCCAGCGCGCCGCGAAAAACCCCGGGGAACGCGAGCACGTTGTTGATCTGGTTGGGGAAGTCGCTGCGCCCGGTGGCCACCACCGACGCATACTTGGCCGCCACCTGCGGATGGATCTCCGGGTCGGGGTTGGACAGCGCGAACACGATCCCGCCGGGCGCCATCGAGGCGATCATCTCCTCGGGCACCACTCCCGCCGACACCCCGAGGAACACGTCGGCCCCGTCGAGCGCCTGCGCCAGCCCGCCGCTGCGGCCGTCCGGGTTGGTGCGCCCCGCCAAATCTCGCTTGACGTCGTTCATGTCGTCACGCCCGGTGTGCAGGATGCCGCGCGAGTCCAGCACCGTGATGTCCGAAACACCCATCGCCAGCAGGAGATTCGTGCACGCGACGCCCGCGGCCCCGGCACCGGAGACCGCCACCCGCAGCGAGGACATGTCCCGGCCCAGCAGTTTGGCGGCGCCCATCAGCGCGGCGAGCACGACGATCGCGGTGCCGTGCTGGTCGTCGTGCATGACCGGGCAGTCCAGCGCCTCGATGACCCGCCGTTCGATCTCGAAGCAGCGCGGCGCGGAGATGTCTTCCAGGTTGACCGCGCCGAACGTCGGGCGCAGCCGCACCAGGGTCTCGACGATCTCGTCGGGGTCCTTGGTGTCCAGCACGATCGGAATCGCGTTCAGCCCGCCGTACGCCTGGAACAGGGCGCACTTGCCTTCCATCACCGGCAGCGACGCCGCCGGCCCGATGTCGCCCAGTCCGAGCACCGCGCTGCCGTCGCTGACGACGGCCACCAGCCGGTTCGCCCAGGTGTACTGCGCGGCCTGGGCGCGGTCGGCGGCGATGGCGCGGCTGACCTGCGCCACCCCGGGGGTGTAGGCGATGGACAGGGCGCGTTGGCTGTCCAGTGGCGCCGTCAGGCCTACGGAAAGCTTGCCGCCTGCGTGTGCCTCGAAGATCTCCGCGTCGGTGATCACGCCCTGCTCGGCGCGGCTCTGAATCGAGTCAGACAGTTCGGCCACGCGCCCAGGGTACTGACTACTCATTAGTAGGCCTAATCGGCCGCCACCTTTAAATCAGCTTCAGTTCGGTGACGGCGGAGCGCTCGTCGACCAGCTCGGCGGTGGTCTTGTCGATCCGGCCGCGGGAGAACTCGTCGATCTCCAGCCCCTGCACGATCTTCCAGTTGCCGCCCTTGGTGGTCACCGGGAACGACGACACGATTCCCTCGGGCACGCCATAGGAGCCGTCGGAGAACACGGCCATCGAGACCCAGTCACCGTCCGGGCTGCCCAGCAGCCAGGAGCGGGCGGCGTCGATGGTCGCCGACGCGGCCGATGCGGCCGACGACGCCCCGCGCGCGTCGATGATCGCCGCGCCGCGCTTGGCGACGGTCGGGATGAAGTCGTTCTCGATCCAGTCCTGGTCGTTGACGACCTCGACGGCGTTCTTGCCGCCGACCTCGGCGTGGAAGATGTCGGGGTACTGGGTGGCCGAGTGGTTGCCCCAGATGGTCACCTTCTTGATGTCGGTGACCGCGGCGCCGGTCTTCTTCGCCAGCTGCGAGATCGCCCGGTTGTGGTCCAGGCGGGTGAGGGCCGAGAACCGCTCTCGCGGGATGTCTGGCGCGTTGCTCAGCGCGATGAGCGCGTTGGTGTTGGCCGGGTTGCCCGTCACGCCGATGCGGATGTCCTCCGCCGCCACCGAGTTCAGGGCCTTGCCCTGCGCGGTGAAGATGGCGCCGTTGGCCTCCAGCAGGTCGCTGCGCTCCATGCCGGGGCCGCGCGGACGGGCGCCGACCAGCAGCGCCAGGTTCACGCCGTCGAAGATCTTGTTCGCGTCGGCGCCGATCTGGACGCCCGACAGCAGCGGGAACGCGCAGTCGTCGAGCTCCATCACGACGCCCTCGAGTGCCTTGAGCGCAGGCTCGATCTCGAGCAGCCGCAGCTCGATCGGGCGGTCGGGGCCCAGCAGCGCGCCGCTGGCGAGGCGGAACAGCAGGCTGTAGCCGATCTGGCCGGCGGCGCCGGTGACGGCGACCTTGACAGGACTTGCGCTCACGTCGAAGTACTCCTTGTGGAGAGGGGTCGTGCGGATTGGGGTCTCGGCACGAAACTATCGCACCCGCCTCGACCGGTAATCTCCGGTCCGCCACCAGCAGTTTCTCCACGAGTCTCGTCGCCGGGCCCGGCACAGCCCCTGCGCGTAGCATTGAGCACCGCCCGGTCAGAACTGTGCGCGATCGGAGGTGGATGTGTTCAAAGGACCCGACGCATTGCCCGAGGTGTTTAGGCCGATCGCCCGGACGGAGCGGGTGGCCCGCCACCACACGCACCCGCATCCCATGCCCGCCGAACCGCTGGTCGACTGCGCCGTCTATGTCGACGGGCAGCGACTGCCCGGTGCCTACACCTACGCGTCCGCGCTGACCGCGGTGCGCGAGATCCAGGCCGGCGGGCAGGGGGCCTTCGTCTGGATCGGCCTGCACGAGCCGGACGAGGCGCACATGCAGGACGTCGCCGACGTCTTCGGGTTGCATCCGCTGGCGGTGGAGGACGCGGTGCACGCCCACCAGCGGCCGAAGCTCGAGCGCTACGACGACACGCTGTTCTTCGTCCTCAAGACCGTCAAATACGTCCCGCACGAATCGGTGGTGCTGGCCCGCGAGATCGTCGAGACCGGCGAGATCATGATCTTCGTCGGCGACGACTTCGTGGTCACCGTCCGCCACGGTGATCACGGTGGGCTGTCCGAGGTGCGCAAGCGAATGGAAGCCGAGCCCGAGCAGCTGCGGCTCGGCCCCTACGCGGTGATGCATGCCATCGCCGACTACGTCGTCGACCACTACCTGGCCGTGACCAACCTGATGGAAGACGACATCGACGGAATCGAGGTGGTGGCGTTCGCGCCCGGCGGCAAGCTGGACGTCGAGCCGATCTACCTGCTCAAGCGCGAGGTCGTCGAACTGCGCCGCTGCGTCGTGCCGCTGGGCGTCGCGTTCCAGCGCATCCAGTCGGAGAACAAGGACCTGATCTCCAAGGAGGTGCGGCGCTACCTGCGTGACGTCGCCGACCACCACTCGGAGGCGGCCGACCACATCGCCAGCTACGACGACATGCTCACCTCGCTGGTGCAGGCCGCGCTGGCACGGGTGGGCATGCAGCAGAACAACGACATGCGCAAGATGGCGGCCTGGGCGGGCATCATCGCGGTGCCCACCATGGTCGCCGCGATCTACGGCATGAACTTCCACTTCATGCCCGAGCTGAACTGGGAGTGGAGCTACCCGGTGGTGATGGCTCTGATGGCCATCGCCTGCCTGGTCCTGTACTTCCAATTCCGCAACCGCAACTGGCTGTAGCTTTCCTAGCGCGAGGCCGGCTCTGTCGGCGCCGAGCGTGAACTCTGGGCTGAGATGTCGCGATTTTCCAGCCCTGGTTTCACGTTCGGCGCAACGTTCAGCGGGGTTGGGCCGCAGGGCGATTCGGGTCCAGCACGTCGACGCCGTCGTCCTCCCAAGCCTGCCGCATCGCTTGGGCCCCTTGAGAGGCGCCCTTGAGCCGCACCCACGCCGCTTCCGTCTGGGTGATCGGCGTCGCCGACAGGAACGTCACCGGATCCCGCGGCGGCTCCAGCGCCAGGTCCGGAATCTCGCTGCGGCCCAACAACACCGCGGTGAAGGGCACCCGCCGCGCCGGCGACGACCACAGCGGCGCGCCCAGGTCGATCAGCGCGTCGGGGGCCAGCACGACGCCCTCGACCGCCGGCGTCGCCGCCAGCACGGCCAGGCTGCGGGCGATGCCGGACGCCGGCCCGCTGTCGCGCAGCCGCAGCACCACTTCGGCGCGCGGGCCGCGCTCGGGCTCGGCGAGCAGCTGCGTCGGGTCGGTCATCGGGTACCGCGAGCAGCCGACCGAGACGTAGTGCGCCAGCCCGTCCGCCGTGCGGAACCGCAGCACCTCCATCGGTTCGGTGCCGAGGAAGGTCACGCTCGCCGAATCCGGCTCGACGTCGGGAAACTGGGCGCGCAGGTGCGCGCGCACGACGTCCGGGATCGGTGCCACTTACGCCGACGGTACGGGAATGGTCAGGTTGGCGCCGGAGTCCGCGTCGAAGACAGCGAGCTTGCCGGTGTCGAATGCCAACTCGATCGACTGCCCGACGGATGCGCGCGTCTCGGCGGAAACCCTTGCAACGAAACGGTTCTCGTGCAGCTCCTCCCCCTGGGCCTCCAGCTCGTCGAGCTGAGCCGAGTGGACGGCGGGGCCGGACGTGCTGAAGTACACGTATTTGTCGGCGCCCAGCGACTCCACCAGGTCGACCTTCACCTCGAAGGTCAACGCCCTGATGCGCTGGTAACCGTCGATCAGCGCGGCGTCGGCCAGGTGCTCGGGCCGCACCCCGACGATCACGCCGCGCGGTGCGGGGTGCCGCGAAATCACCTGCGCGACCTCCGGCGTCAACATCACCTCGCCGAACGGCATCTGGAGCCCGACGGCCGTCAGCGTGGCGGGGAAGAAGTTCATGGCAGGCGAGCCGATGAACCCCGCGACGAACAGGTTGGCGGGGCGCTCGTAAAGTTCGTCGGGGGTGCCGACCTGCTGGGCCACCCCGGCGTGCATGACCACCACCCGGTCGCCCAACGTCATTGCCTCCGTCTGGTCGTGGGTGACGTAGACGGTCGTGGTGCCCAGCCGCTTCTGCAGCCGGGCGATCTCGCCGCGCATCTGTACCCGCAGTTTGGCGTCCAGGTTGGACAGCGGCTCGTCCATCAAAAAGGCCTTCGGGTGCCGCACGATCGCGCGGCCCATGGCGACCCGCTGCCGCTGGCCGCCCGACAGCTGTGACGGCTTGCGGTCCAACAGGTCGGTCAGGTCGAGGGTTCTGGCCGTCTCCTCGACCTTCCGCGCGATCTCTGCCTTCTTCATCTTGGCCAGCGTGAGCGGGAACGCAATGTTCTGCCGCACGGTCATGTGCGGGTAGAGCGCGTACGACTGGAACACCATCGCGATGTCGCGGTCCTTGGGCGCCTTCTCGTTCATCCGCTCGCCGCCGATACGCAGCTCGCCCGACGAGATATCCTCCAGCCCCGCAATCATGTTCAGCGTCGTGGTCTTGCCGCAGCCCGACGGCCCGACCAGGATGAGGAATTCGCCGTCGGCGATGGTGAGGTTGAGGTCTTTCACCGCCGTCGCGCCGTCGGGGTAACTCTTGCTCACGTGCGCCAACACGATCTCGGCCATCGGCTATCCCTTCACAGCGCCGGACGTCAACCCGGCGACGATGCGCCGTTGGAAGATGAGAACGAAAACGATGATGGGCACCGTGATCACGATCGCGCCCGCCGCGATCGACCCAGTGGGCTCCTCGAATTCCGATGTGCCGCTGAAGTTGACGATCGCCACGGGCGCGGTCATGGCCGCCTTGGTCGCCGTCAGCGACAACGCGAGCAGCAGGTCGTTCCACGCGAAGATGAACACCAGGATCGCCGCGGTCACCACCCCGGGCGCCGCCAGCGGCACGATCACCTTGCGAAAGGCCTGGCCCGGGCTGGCGCCGTCCATCTTCGCCGCCTTCTCCAAATCCCATGGAATGTCGCGGAAGAACGCCGACAACGTGTAGATGGCCAGCGGCAGCGCGAACGCGATGTAGGGGAGGATCAGTCCCGGCCAGGTGTCGAACAGGCCGACGAAGCGTTCGATGTTGAACAGCGGCGTCACCAGCGAGATCGCCGGGAACATCGTGATCATCAGCGTCGCGCCGATGAGCACCCGCTTGCCCGGGAACTCCAGCCGGGCGATGGCGTAGGCCGCCATCGCCCCCAGCACCACCGCGATCCCGGTGGTGAGCAGCCCGATCCCGATCGAGTTGATCAGCGCCGGACCGAAGAAGCCGCCCCGGAAGATGGCGCGGTAGTTGTCGAGGGTCACCGACGACGGAATCAGCCTGCCGTCCTTGACCATCGACGTCGGCTTGACCGACAGGCTCAGTATCCACAGCACGGGCAGGGTCGCGTACACCACGACAAGAGTGTCGACCACGGCCCAGACCACGGCGCGCCGGGCACCCACCGCGTCAGCCGCCATCGACGCCACCACCCGGTGCCGCCGCGCCGAACACCTTGATGAAGACCAGCGCGATGGCGCCCACACACAGGAAGATCAGCACGCTGATCGCCGAGCCGAGTCCGACGTTGAAGCCCTTGAAGAGGTTGTCGTACCCCAGGATCGACACCGAGTCGGTGTTGTTGGCCCCGTCGGTCAGCACGTAGATGTTGTCGAAGATGCGGAACGCGTCCAGCGTCCGAAAGAGCAGCGCGACCACCACAGCCGGCTTGATGATCGGCAACGTGACCCTGGTCAGCCGCCGCCAGGCGCCGGCCCCGTCGACCTGCGCGGCCTTCGACACGTCCTCCGGCACCAGCGCCAACCCCGCCAGCAGCAACAGCGACATGAACGGCGTCGTCTTCCAGACCTCGGCGATCACGACGATGCCCAGCGACGGGATCTGTTGCGTCAGCGGCGCGCTCCCCTGGGGCAGCAGATTGGCCAGATAGCCGGTTCCCGGCGTCCACGCGTAGTACCAGCTGTAGGAGGCCACCACCGTGACGATGCCGTACGGGATCAGGACGGCGGTGCGCACCAGGCCCTTGCCGACGACGGCGCGGGCCATCACCAGCGCCAGCGACAGGCCCAGCACGAATTCGACCGACACCGAGACCGCCGTGATGCCCAGGGTCACCGCCAGCGCCGTCCACCAATACCGGTCGGTCAGGATCGTCTGGTAATTGCCCAGCCCGATGAACGCGGTGTCGTCGGGGGCGGCGAAGTTGTTGCGCTGCAGGCTCAGCCACACGGCGTAGCCGATCGGGTAGGCCGTCACCGCCAGCATGAGGGTCGCCGCCGGCGCGACCAGGAGGCAGGCCAGTCGCCGCTCCCCGGCCACCGCGCCGCTCATGGTCGCCGCTCTTCGGCGCGAGTCACGGCAACAGCCCCTTGCCGTCGATCGCCTTCTGCACTTGCGCGGTGAGCTCGTCCGCCGTTCGCTCCGGGTCGATCTCGGTGATCGGGCTCAGCGCCGCCGCCTCCCTGATGGCCACCGCCTGGTACGCCGGCGTCGCCGGGCGCACCGCGGCGTCGGTGAGCTGCTGGCGGATGATCGTGTACATCGGATAGGTGGCCTGAAACTCAGGGTCGGAGTACAGCGAGGCCCGCACCGCGGGGAGGCCGCCATGGATGGAGATGTACTTCTCGTGCGCCACGCTGCGCAGGCAACGCACGGCCTCGAATGCTTCGGCGCGGTGACGGCTGGTGCTCGCCACCGCGAGGTTCAGTCCGCCGATCGTCACCCGGGCCGGCCGGCCCGGTGCCACCCCCGGGTAGGGCGCGAACCCAAAAACCTTCTGGCTGGCCGCGTATGCGATGCGACGCTGCTCGGGGGTGGGCAGGAAGACGCCGGCATCGTTGACGCTGCCCGCCAACTGCGGGTCACGGTTGAGCGGCAGGAATGGCACGCCGCCCTTCACCGCGTTCTCCAACATGGACGCCAGGACGAAGGGCCAGTTGACTTCCAGCGCTGCCTTGCCCTGTTCGACCGCCAGTCGCGCGGTGCCCGTGTCGCTGCGGCTGATGGACGGGTCGGCCCCCGGGGCGTCGGCCACGGACTTGAGGATCCGCAGCGCGTTCACCGTGGCGGCCCGGTGGCCGGGTGTGTCGGTGAGGGTGACGCGACGGCCGTCGTCGGACAGCACCTGGCCGCCACCGCTCACCAGCAGCGTGTTGAACCAGACCACCAGACCCTCGGCTTCGTTGGCCTGCACGGCGATCCAGCTGGGGCCGCCCGCGTCGCGCAGTTTGACGGCCTCGGCCACCATGCCGTCCCAGGTTTCCGGTGGCCGGCCCACCAGATCCGCTCGGTACCAGAGTAATTGGGTGTTGGTGGTGATCGGCGCCGCGTAGAGCTTCTGCTGCCAGCGGGCCGTCGCGAGCGGACCCGGCAGGGTGTCGACGGTCGCGTCGGCCTCGGCCTGCCCGGCCGGGTCGTCGGACAGCGGCAGCGCCCAGCCCGCCTCGGCGAATTCCGCGGTCCACACCACGTCCAGTCCCATCACGTCGAGCGTGCGGTCGCGACTGGTCAACCGGCGGGCAAGTTGCACGCGCTGCTCGCCGGGAGCCCGGCCCAGGCTGATGTGCCGGATGGCGAACCGGCCGCCGAATTGCCGGGTGCAGTCCCGGGCGATCGCACTGAACGTGGCCTCGTCGGTGGACGGGGTGTAGAAGCCGATCACCATCGAGTTACCGTCGGATCCGCAGGCCACGACCGGCGCGGCGATGGTCGCCACGGCCAGCGCGATCGCGCGGCGTAAGCGCCTGCTGTGACTCACTCGCGGCTCACTTGTGGCTGTCCGGACTCAAAGCGCCAAGCGCGCCAACAGATCCCGTGCCTTCTCTGCGTTTTGCGGATCGCAGAGCACGTCGTAGCGGCCGGCTACCAGCTGCATGGTCGAGCTGAAATCCCTTGTGCCGCGGGCCATTGCGTACGGGACGGCGGAGGTGATGAGTCCGAAGAACACGCCGGCGATAAGACCGGTGGCGAGCGCCGCCCACGGATTGGGGCTGAAGAAGCCGAGCACCAGGCCGATGAACAGGCCCAGCCAGGCCCCGCTGAGGATGCCTCCGCCGATCACCTTCGCCCACGTCAGCCGGCCGGTGACCCGCTCGACCTGCATCAGGTCGACGCCCACGATGGTCACCTGCTGCACCGGAAAGTCTTGGTCGGACAGGTAGTCGACGGCCCGCTGCGCCTCCGCGTACGTGGGGTAGGAGCCGACCGGCCAGCCTTTGGGCGGCGTCGGTAGCCCGGGCGCGCCCCGACGGGCCGCGCCGGAGGGCGTCGCGCCGGGGACCTGCCCAGGCTGGAAAGGACTAGTCATCGGTGGTCATTCTGCTACGCCCACGGCCAGAACTCATCTCCGGCCTCAACTCTTGGCCAATTCACCCTATCCGGGGACCCGGCGGGCGAAGGGGTGAGCACGCGCTGTTCGCCGCGGTGGCCGGCATGCACCGATGCGTTAGGTTGAACCCCATGACGGCTCCCGGCGGCGACCACGACGAGGCCAATCCTGCCCCCGAACAGCCGGATCAGCACGCCCCCTGGACGCCGCCGTCGTCCGACTCCCCGCCCCCGGGCTACCCGCCGCCCGGGTATCCACCCGAATACCAGCCCGGACATCCGAGTGACTATCCGCCGCCCATGCCGCCCGGATTCGGGCCACCGCCCCCGCCGGGCGCCCCTTACCCGGCCGGCGGATACGGGCCACCGTCCCATCCCGGCGGCTACTACCCGCCGCCCGATCACCCGGGCGGATACGGGCCCGCGGCTCAGCCCGGAATGAACCCCCTGGCGATCGCGTCGCTCATCTCTTCGTTCGCCGGCGTCTTGTGCTGCGTCGGCTCTGTCGCGGGCATCGTGCTGGGCACGGTCGCGCTCGAACAGATCAAGCGGAGCCGCCAGGAGGGCTACGGGCTGGCGGTCGCCGGTATCGCCATCGGCGTCGCGGGGTTGGTGGTGACACTGGTCGTGGTCATCTTCGCGATGAATTCCCGTTAGCGCACCCGGCGCTGCGCGGCTGCCATCCGTCCGGCGGCTGCCTAGGCTTTCTCCCATGGCGTCGGTCAACAGGGTGTACGTAGCGCGGTTGTCGCGGATGTTGGTGCTGGGTCGGCTCGGCGAATCCTTCGGGCGGGTCCGGGATGTCGTCATCAGCATCGGCATCGTCCGTCAGCAACCCCGCGTCCTGGGGCTGGTCGTGGACCTGGCGACCCGCCGCAGCATCTTCATCCCGATCTTGCGGGTGGCCTCGATCGAGCCGGACGCCGTGACGCTCAACACCGGCAACGTCTCCCTGCGCCACTTCGAGCAGCGGCCGGGCGAGGTGCTGGCGATCGGCCAGGTGCTCGACACCCAGGTCACGGTCAGCGATCCCGCGCTGCCGGAACTGGCTGGGCTGGGCGTGGTCGTCACCGACCTCGGAATCGAGCAGGCGCGGACGCGGGACTGGCTGGTGAGCAGGGTCGCGGTCCGCGTTCCCCGGCGGCTGGGACGCCGCGGCCCCGTGCACGTCGTGCACTGGCAGTACGTGCAGGGCCTGACCCCGTCCGCCCTGGCGATGCCGGACCAGGGGGTGGCTCAGCTTTTGGGCCAGTTCGAGGGACGCAAGGCGGTCGACGTGGCCGTCGCCATTCGCGGGCTGCCGACCAAACGACGTTTCGAGGTGCTCAGGGCTCTCAACGACGACCGGCTGGCCGACATCCTGCAGGAGCTGCCAGAGGTGGTCCAGGCAGAAGTCCTGTCCGAGCTGGGCACCGACCGCTCGGCAGACGTGCTCGAGGAGATGGATCCCGACGACGCCGCCGACCTGCTCGGCGTGCTGAACCCCACCGATGCCGAGATGTTGCTGACCCGGATGGACAAAGAAGATTCCGAGCCCGTGCGCCGCCTGTTGACGCACTCCCCCGACACCGCCGGCGGGTTGATGACCTCCAACCCCGTGGTGCTGACGCCCGACACGTCGGTGGCCGAGGCGCTGGCTCGGGTCCGCGATCCCGACCTGACGGCGGCGTTGTCGTCGATGGTGTTCGTCGCGCGCCCGCCGACGGCCACGCCGACCGGTCGCTACCTTGGCTGCGTGCAGCTGCAGCGACTGCTCCGTGAAGCCCCGGCCGAACTCGTCGGCGGGATCGTCGACAGCGACCTGCTGACGTTGAAGCCGGAGACCCCGCTGGCCGCGGTGACCCGCTACCTTGCCGCCTACAACCTGATGTGCGGTCCGGTGCTCGACGACCAGAACCACCTGATCGGGGCGGTCACCGTCGACGACCTGCTCGACCACTTGCTGCCGCACGACTGGCGCCTCGATGCGCAGGAACTGGACCTCGCCGGACGGCTCGAGGGAATCGAGGGGTCCGCGTGAGCAAATCGGCGGCGCCCCGTCGCCTCTACACGCCGCGGACTTCGCGGACCTTAGGGCTGCGCGTGGACCCCGAGGCGGTCGGGCAGATCACCGAGTCGATCGCGCGGTTCTTCGGCACCGGGCGCTACCTGTTGATCCAGACGATCGTCGTGCTCCTCTGGATCGCGGTGAACGTCTTCGCCGTGACGCTGCGCTGGGACCCCTACCCGTTCATCCTGCTGAACCTCGCCTTCTCCACGCAGGCGGCCTACGCCGCGCCGCTGATCCTGCTGGCCCAGAACCGGCAGGAGAACCGGGACCGCGTGACGGTGGAAGAGGACCGCCGTCGCGCCGCGCAGACGAAGGCCGACACCGAGTACCTGGCGCGGGAGCTGGCAGCGTTGCGGCTGGCCGTCGGGGAAGTGGTGACGCGCGAGTACCTGCGCCACGAGCTGGAGGACCTGCGCGAACTGCTGCTCAACCCCGGCTCCGAAACTGCGGGCGGAGAGCCGGTTCGGGGCGACGGGGCCGGATCGCGCAGCTGAGAAACCGGGGTGAAAGCAGACCTGACCATTGCGCCACTCCCGTCACAAGAGTTATGTATGGTGATCTAGTTCACGAAGGCTACAAAACAGTAACTATTCGACTACCTCACCATTAAGGACGGTCGAGTGCGCATTGGGGGACGCTGGAGTCCACGTTCGGCCGGCATAGCGCGGCAGCGTGCACACCACGCAAAGAAGACGCCGGCTTTCGGCGTAGCAATCATCGCCTTATTGGTCTTTGCCGGCGCCGTCGCCGCAGGCGCTCCCGCTCTTCCCACGTACGCACCGCCGGTGCGCGCCGCCGTCACCCCCGTGGCCGCGGTCTCCCCCAGCGCCCCGGACCTCTCGGGCCCGGTCGTCGTCGGCATCGAGCATTCGCCCAACGCCTTCCACGTCGCCCAGCCGGCCCAGTCCGCGCCCCCGCCGCCGATGATCGTGAATGCGCCCGGCGCTCTTGGCATCCCGAGCATCGCCCTGGCCGCCTACCGCAACGCCGAACAGAGGATGGCCGTCGCCGAGCCCGGCTGCGGCATCAGCTGGAACCTGCTGGCCGGCATCGGGCGCATCGAGTCCGGCCACGCCGGCGGCGGTGCCGTGGACGCCCGGGGCACCGCGGTCGTCCCGATCTACGGCCCGGCCCTGGACGGCACCCTGCCCGGCAACGAGGTGATCCTGCAGAGCAGCGTCGGCAATCGCCCGACCTACGCCCGCGCCATGGGACCGATGCAGTTCCTTCCGGGCACGTGGGCGCGCTACGCCGCGGACGGGAAGGGCGACGGCACGGCCGACCCGCAGAACCTGTTCGACTCCACGCTGGCAGCCGCCCGCTACCTGTGCAGCGGCGGGCTCAACCTGCGGGACCCGTCTCACGTGATGGCCGCGATCCTGCGCTACAACAACTCGATGTCCTACGCGCAGAACGTGCTGGGTTGGGCCGCGGCGTACGCGACCGGCGTCGTCCCGGTCGACCTGCCCCCGATCACCGGCCCGCCACCTCCGCTGGCCGACGCGCACCTCGAGCACCTCGAGCACCCCGAGGGACTCGGCCCCGACCTGCCGATGAACGTCAACGGCCTGCCGACGGACGACCCGTTCTCGCGCATACCGCTGATCGACTTCAGCCAGCCCTCGGCCACCCAGCCGATGTTCCCGTGGATGACGCCCGCCGCACCGCCGCAGACACAGCAGCTCCCCGGCTGCACGCTGATCTGCGTCGGGTCCCAGAACGCGGCACCCGGCCCCCCTCCGCAGGGGTTCGGCCCGCCGCCCCCGGCCGCACCGCCATGGGCGCCGCCCCCGGCCGCACCACCCCCACCTCCGTGGGCACCCCCCGCGGCACCGCCGCCGCCCGCGCCTCCGTTCGGCCTGCCGCCCGCGCCGGACCCGCAGTCGGTCCCGCCCGGCGGCCCTCCTCCGGACGCGCCACCGGCGAGCCCGGCCCCTAACTCGCCCCCGGCGCCGTCCGGCGCCTCGCCCGCACCCGCTCCGGCCGGGCCGGCGGCGGCGAACAAACCGGCGACCAACAAGCCGGTGGTGAACAAGACCACTCCCGCTCCGGCCGGCTGACCCGCCGCGGGTCGGCGCTAGACTTGCCGCGGCGCGCACGCCTACACTCGGCGGTGATGTCCCGCCACGACGCTCCAGACCTGATTGCAGCCATTCGCACCGCCCTGGGGAAGGTGATCGACCCCGAACTGCGGCGCCCCATCACCGAACTGGGGATGGTCAAAAGCGTCGACGTCGACCCCGACGGCGCCGTGCGCGTGGCGATCTACCTGACCACCGCCGCCTGCCCCAAGAAGACCGAGATCAGCGAACGGGTCACCGCGGCGGTCTCCGACGTCCCCGGCACCGGTGCGGTGCAGGTCAGCCTCGACGTCATGAACGACGAGCAGCGCACCGAGCTGCGCAAGCAGCTGCGCGGTGACGCCGCCGAGCCCGTCATCCCGTTCGCCCAGCCGGGCTCGCTGACCCGGGTCTACGCGGTCGCATCCGGCAAGGGTGGAGTCGGAAAGTCAACCGTCACGGTCAACCTGGCCGCGGCGATGGCCGCGCGCGGGTTGTCCGTCGGCGTGCTCGACGCCGACATTCACGGCCATTCCATCCCCCGGATGATGGGCAGCACCGACCGGCCCACCCAGGTCGAGTCGATGATCCTGCCGCCCATCGCGCACGAGGTGAAGGTCATCTCGATCGCCCAGTTCACCGAGGGCAACACACCAGTGGTGTGGCGGGGCCCGATGTTGCACCGGGCATTGCAGCAGTTCCTCGCCGACGTGTACTGGGGCGACTTGGACGTGCTGCTGCTGGATCTTCCGCCCGGCACCGGCGACGTCGCCATCTCGGTGGCCCAGCTGATCCCCAACGCCGAGATCGTGGTGGTGACCACGCCGCAGCTGGCCGCGGCGGAGGTCGCCGAACGGGCCGGCAGCATCGCGCTGCAGACCCGTCAGCGCATCGTCGGCGTGGTGGAGAACATGGCGGGGCTGCTGCTGCCGGACGGCTCCACGATGCAGGTGTTCGGCGAGGGCGGCGGCAAGCAGGTGGCCGAGCGGCTGACGCGCGCCGTCGGGGCCGACGTTCCGCTGCTCGGCCAGGTTCCGTTAGACCCGGCGCTGGTGGCCGCGGGCGATGCCGGCACCCCGATCGTGCTGAGCGCGCCCGACTCCCCGGTCGCCAAGGAACTGCGCCGCGTGGCCGACAGCTTGTCGGCCAGGCGGCGCGGCCTGGCCGGGATGTCGCTGGGCCTCGACCCGTCGCGGCGGTAGGGCGGCCGCAAGCGACCGTGTCTGTACGCCGACACGCCGTCAAAGGCGTACGTCTGCGGTCGCTCGCGGCCGACCTTCAGGTGGCGTCGCTGTCGAACGGGGCGGGACCGTGCCGTTCGGCCTCGACCGCGGGTGCCGACGGCGCCGGCGGGTTGCCGTTGACCGGCGGGACCGGCCTGTCGAAATTGCCGGTGAGGAACGAGTCGTCGCCGTCCAGCAGGTGCTTGGTCAAGGCGGCCCGCGGCGTCATCCCGCGGAGTTTCTGCAGCTCGCTCAGCGGCACGCGCAGGTCGTCGAATTCCGGTCCCAGGTCCTCGCGCAGCTGGGTGGTCACCCCGCTGAGGTAGTCGCGCGCCTGCCGCAGCGCGTTCGACGTCCACCTGATGGCGCCCGGAAGCCGCTCCGGGCCGAGGATCACCAGGCCGACCACGACGAGGACCAGGATGTGCTCCCAGCTCAGGTTCGAAAACACCTAGCTGGTGTCCGGGTCGGGCTTGACCGTCAGCGTGACGTGCCGGCCGTCACGGACCACCTCCACCGGGGCGTCCTGGCCGATGGTCAACTGCCGCACGGCGACGACGAACTCGTCGGCGTCGGCGACCTTGCGGTTGCCGACCTTCACGATGACGTCGTTTTCGAGGATGCCGCCCTTCTGGGCGGGGCTGCCCGCCTTCACGTTGGCGACTTGCGCCCCCGAGGCGATGGCGTTGCTCACCGAGCGGGTGCTGACCCCCAGCGTCGGGTGCACGATCTTCCCGTCCTTGATCAGCGTCTGGGCGACTTCCTTCGCCTCGTTGATCGGGATCGCGAAGCCCAGCCCACTCGCGCTGTCGGACAACGACTTTCCGGCGGTGTTGATGCCGATCACCTGCGAGTCCATGTCGATCAGCGGACCGCCGGAGTTGCCGTGGTTGATCGACGCGTCGGTCTGGATGGCGTCGATGACCGTGTCGGTGTCCGAGCCCTCGCCGGACAGCGGGACGGGGCGGTGCAGCGCGCTGACGATGCCTTGCGTCACGGTGCTGCGCAGTCCCAGCGGCGCGCCCGCAGCCAGGACCTCGTCGCCGACGCGCACCTTGCTCGAGTCACCGAGCCGGGCAACGGTGAGGTTGTCGACGTTGTCGACCTTGAGCACGGCCAGGTCGGTTTTGGGGTCGCGCCCGACGAGGTTGGCGGGCACTTCCTTGCCGTCGTTGAACACCACGGTCGTCTTGAACTGGCTGGGGTTGTTCGCCGCCTCGGAGATCACGTGGTTGTTGGTGACGATGTAGCCGCGGCCGTCGATGATGACGCCGGAGCCCTGCATGCCCTCCTGGTCGCTCTTCGACTCGATGGTCACCACCGAATCGGCGGTGGCGGCCGCCACCTTGGCGAACCGGCCGGCCGGTCCCTCGCCGTTGTTGTTGGTGGCCAGCGTGACCTTGGAGGTGGTGAACGCCTCGACGACCTCGGCGGTCTTGCGGCCGATCACTCCGCCGAGCAGGCCGATCACCAGGGCGATAAGCGTCAGGACACCCAGTGCGACGTAGGAGACCTTGCCGCCGAACAGTACGTCGCGAACGCCGAGCTTGCCGGTGAATCCCGCCGGGGCCGACTGCACCGAGGGCGCGACCGCCGGTGTTCCCAGCGCTGCCCCGGCCGCCGGGTCACGCCAGGGGTCGTCGAGTTCGTCGGGCCGGCCGTTTCTCTCGCCGGCCAGGGCGCCGGCGTCGATGGGGTGGCGCTGCAGCGTGTCCGGGCTCCCGAGGGGCTTGCTGAACGCCTGCTGCAGGACGGGGTCGGCGGGTCGGTCGGTGGGCCTGAATTCGCTCTGGTCGCGGTATTTCGACGGGCGGACACGCTCCGCCACGAAGGACCCGTTCAGCCCGGCGGGACGGCCGAACGCCTGACGGGACGCGGGATCCACCGGCGGCCGCGAGACGGGCCGCGGCGCCAGCCGGGGGCCACTGTCTTTGCCGCGGTCCCGCCCCTGGTTGGGGTCCTGGTTGGCGCCCTGGTTGGCGCCACTGTCGTTGCCGCGGTCGAAGCCTTGGTCGGAGGTCACATCACCCTCTTCTGGATCCTCGTCTGGAGCGCTCGAGAAAGCCCCGAGACAAGCTCAGCCGGGCGCCGTGCATCGCGCCGATGTTGTTCGTGTCCACCCTAGTATCCACGCTTCGGTGTCCGCCGCCCGTGATCGCACGCGCCGGGTGGCCGGTTTCGCGGAAAGCTGTGGCTAGCGACGCTTGCGCCGGTCGGGCGTCTCGCGGTCGGCGGCCTGCGCCGATTGGCTGCCCTCGTCCGAGCAGCGCGGAATGTCGGACAGCAGCCCCAGCAGGGCGCTCGGGATGCGGATGGGCTGGGAGTCACGCAACGCGGCGCGCGCCCGGCTTTGGCCGTCGACCTCGGCCGCGCACTGCGGGCACAGCGAGAGATGGTGGGCGGCCCTGAGGTGGGCGTTCATGCGCAACTCCCCGTCGACGAACGCGGCGATCGCCTCGACGGACAGGTGTTCGGTCGAACCGAACTGGCGCGGGGCGCCCACCGGCGCGTCGCTCTGGGAGGCGAACTGCGTGGGAAGCCAGGAGAACGCGCGCCGGAACACATGTCCCACGTGTCCGGGGTCGGCCATCACCTGCTCCTTCCTTGCCTACACCCTCGAATGTAGCGCGAGGTGGTGCCAGATACCCCGATACCGCGCCTGCGGCCCCCAGTGTCGGTGGATTATTCGGTCGGCCGCATCACGAGGCGGCCTGCACCGGGCGGCCCGCCTCCGGATGCGCCGCCAGGTAGTCGCGCAACGCCTGGCGCCCTCGGTGGATGCGGCTGCGCACCGTCCCGAGCTTCACGCCCAGGGTGGCACCGATTTCCTCGTACGAGAGGCCTTCGATGTCACACAGCACCACCGCGGCGCGGAACTCCGGCGGCAGGGAATCCAATGCCGCCTGCAGGTCCGGGCCCAGCCGCGCGTCGTGGTAGATCTGCTCGGGGTTGGGCTCGTCGGCCGGCACCCGGTCATAGTCTTCGGGCAGCGACTCCATCCGGATGCGCGCGCGCCGGCGGACCATGTCGAGGAACAAGTTGGTGGTGATCCGGTGCAGCCAGCCCTCGAAGGTGCCGGGCTGGTAGTTCTGCACCGAACGGAAAACCCGGATGAAGGTCTCCTGGGTCAAGTCCTCGGCGTCGTGCTGGTTGCCGGACAGGCGATACGCCAGGCGGTACACGCGGTCGGCGTGCTCACGCACCAGCTCATCCCACGACGGCATCGCGGTCTTGTCGCCGGTCGCGTCGAACACCGCGGTGCCGTGCAACTCGTCGGACGCCTTTTCCACCCATTGGTCGTCGCGCCATTCTTGGGGATGCGACATCGTGGTGGGGCTCAGCAGCGTAGTGATGTTGGGTTCCTCCGGTTCTGATCTGCCATCCAGGATTGACAGTTCATCGCCGTTGGAAACAGTGATCTGCCACCGAGTATTCCCGTCGTTACCGCCACTGACGCCACTAATGCCGTCGCCGCCGTCCCCCGGCCCGCGCCCTC
Organism: uncultured Actinomycetota bacterium; assembly: GCA_963824505.1. Classification (GTDB taxonomy): domain Bacteria; phylum Actinomycetota; class Actinomycetes; order Mycobacteriales; family Mycobacteriaceae; genus Mycobacterium. Next base: position 113,076 of record CAWGPS010000013.1, on the reverse strand, counting down.
CGCGATCCATACGGTTACCGTCGCGTACCCGAGTATGCGCGGCATAGGAACAATCTGAGCTGAAGCTGAGAAACCAGATCGTTACATGGGTTACGCAGGGCGTATACGCGCGGTAGTGATTTTGGTCGCCTCGAGGCTCCCGGGCGCGTCCCCGTACCACCGATCCGGGCGCGCCCGGCCGAGACGCCGCCCATAGGAAGCCGATTGCAATACGCTGCGGGCATGGACGAGGCAGACGCTCCCGGTCAGGCGGCCCCCCGCACAGCGGAAGCCCTCATCGCGCATGCCGAGGGTTCGATCTCCGAGGACGCCCTGCTGGTCGCCGCCCGGGAACGGGCCCTCGACATCGGCGCCGGAGCGGTGACGCCGGCCGTCGGTGCGCTGTTGAGCCTGCTGACCAGGCTCAGCGGCGGCAAGGCGGTCGCCGAGGTGGGGACCGGCGCGGGGGTCAGCGGGCTGTGGCTGTTGTCGGGCATGAGCGACGACGGCGTGCTGACCACCATCGACATTGAGCCGGAGTACCTGCGCATGGCCAAGGAGGCGTTTTCGGAGGCCGCCATCGGGCCATCGCGCACTCGCCTGATCAGCGGGCGTGCCCAAGACGTGCTCACGCGGCTCGCCGACGCGTCGTACGACCTGGTGTTCGTCGACGCCGACCCGATCGACCAGCCGAGCTACGTCGTCGAGGGCGTGCGGTTACTGCGGCCCGGCGGCGTCATCGTGGTACACCGGGCGGCGCTGGGCGGGCGGGCCGGTGACCCCGAGGCCCGCGACGCCGAGGTGGTTGCGGTGCGCGAGGCGGCCCGCCTCATCGCCGAGGACGAGCGGCTGACGCCCGCGCTCATTCCGTTGGGGGACGGCCTGCTCGCCGCGGTCCGGGAGTGACCGGCGAAACGAGTCAGGAGCCGGCGGGACGGGTGTTCCATCCCAGCTGACCATCGCGTAGCCACCCTGCGGATTGCCCTCCACCACGACGACGCCGGTGTTGGGCAGCGGCTGGGTCAGCATAAGCATCGGGGTTGTTGACGGTCATCAGCGTCCCGGTTTCGATCGCGAGCCCGGCCCTGGAAAGCGCCGGCATCAATTTCGTTGAGCCCGGGCAAGGACTGCGCGGTCATCGTCGGGAAGTCCGCGAGCAGCGGCGCGGCAGTCTCGTGCGTCCTCTGCAACTGCGAGTTGAAGATGCCGGCGAACGGGAGCACACCGTATCCCGCCGCGGGCGATCGGTGCTCATAGTTTCGGAAGTCGTTGCGCCCGAGACTCATACGGGCGCGAAGGCGGGGAGGCCGGAGAGCCGACTTCGCCGGCGCCGGCGGGGTCTTGACACGGAGCTGAACAGTCGTTTAATCTACTGAACATGCGTTCAGCCGACCTGACCGCCGCCGCGCGAATCCGCGACGCCGCCCTCGCCCAGTTCGGCGAGCACGGGTTCGGCGTGGGCCTGCGCGCCATCGCCGACGCGGCGGGGGTGAGCGCCGCGCTCGTCATTCACCACTTCGGCTCCAAGGACGGCCTGCGCAAGGCGTGTGACGACTACATCGCCGAAGAGATCCGCACCACCAAGTCCGCAGCGCTCACTTCGAACGACCCCGCCACCTGGTTCGCACAGTTGGCGGAGATCGAGTCCTACGCGCCGCTGATGGCCTACCTGGTGCGCAGCATGCAGTCCGGCGGCGAGCTGGCAACGACGTTGTGGCGCAGAATGATCGAGAATGCCGGACGGTACCTCGACGAGGGTGTGCAGGCCGGCACCATCAAGCCCAGCCGCGATCCCGCCGCCAGGTCGAAGTACCTCGCCATCACGGGCGGCGGCGGCTTCCTGCTCTATCTGCAGATGCACGAAACACCAACCGATGTCCGTGCCGTGCTGCGCGACTACGCCCGCGACATGACCCTGCCCGCCCTGGAGATCTACACCGAGGGGCTGATGGCGGATCGCACCATGTACGACGCATTCCTGGCCGCCGAGGAGCAAGGAGAATCCCATGACCGCTGACAATCGGGCCCCCATCGACATCCGGGGGCTCACCAAGAATTTCGGCCGGGTGCGCGCGCTGGACGGCCTGGATCTCACGGTGCAACGGGGAGAGGTGCACGGGTTCCTCGGCCCCAACGGCGCCGGCAAGTCGACGACCATCCGCGTCCTGCTGGGCCTGGTGAAGGCCGACGGTGGCAGCGTGCGATTGCTGGGCGGCGACCCGTGGGCCGATGCCGTCGCGTTGCATCGCCGGATCGCCTATGTGCCCGGCGATGTGACGCTGTGGCCATCGCTGACCGGCGGCGAGACCATCGACCTGCTGGCCCGGATGCGCGGCGGCATCGACCGGCAACGCCGCGCCGAATTGATCGAGCGTTTCGACCTGGACCCGCACAAGAAGGCGCGCGCCTACTCCAAGGGCAACCGCCAGAAGGTCTCGCTGATCTCGGCCTTCTCCTCGTGCGCCGAGCTGCTGTTGCTGGACGAGCCCAGCAGCGGCCTGGATCCTCTGATGGAGAACGTGTTTCAGCAGTGTGTGGCCGAGGCCCGCGACCGTGGCGCGACAGTCTTGCTGTCCAGCCACATCCTCGCCGAAACCGAAGCGCTGTGCGAGCGGGTGACGATCATCCGCTCGGGGAGGACCGTCGAAAGCGGCTCCCTGGACTCGATGCGGCACCTGAGCCGCACGTCGATCAAGGCCGAAATACTCGGTGATCCGGGGGATCTCACCCGGATTCGGGGCGTGATGGACGTCAGCATCGACGGCAACACGCTGCACGCCCAGGTCGACAGCGAAAGCCTCGCGGAACTCATCCGGGTGCTCAGCGACGTCGGCGTGCGCAGCCTGGTCAGCCAGCCGCCGACCTTGGAGGAACTCTTCCTGCGGCACTACAACACCGTCACGAAGGTGCCGGCGCGATGAGCACCGCGACCCTGGATCGTGCGCGCCGCCCGGCCCACCCCCGGCCTCGGGCCGGCGCGAATTTCTCCGGGACACTCGGCGTCCTGCGGCTATACCTGCGCCGCGACCGCATTTCACTGCCGCTGTGGGTGACGCTGCTGTCGGTGCCCCTGGCCACGGTCTACGTCGGCAGCGTCGCCAAGGTCTATCCCACCGCGGCTGACCGCGCCGCGTTCGCGGCCTCGATCACCGCCAGCCCGGCGCAACGAGCGCTCTACGGGCAGGTCTACAACCACAGCCTCGGGGCCGTCGGCATCTGGAAGGCCGGCATGTTCCACCTGCTGATCGCGGTGGCCGTCATCCTGACGGTCATCCGGCACACCCGCGCCGACGAAGAAACCGGCAGAACGGAACTGCTCGACTCGACCGCGGTGGGGCGGTACGCCAGCTTGACCGCGGCGCTGCTGCTGTCGTTCGGTGCGTCGGTGGCCACCGGGGTGATCGGCGCGACGGGACTGCTCACCGCCGGCGTGCCGGCGGGCGGGTCACTGGCATTCGGGGCGGCGCTGGCCGCCTCCGGCCTGGTGTTCACCGCCGTCGGCGCGGTTGCCGCTCAGCTGTCGCCGACCGCCAGGTTCGCCCGCAGCGCCGCGTTCGCGGCACTGGCGGTCGCCTTCACCTTGCGGGCCGTCGGTGACGCCGGCGACGGGAGCCTGTCCTGGTTCTCGCCGCTGGGCTGGTCGCTTCAGGTCCGCCCCTATGCGGGCGACCGGTGGTGGGTTCTTCTGCTGCACTTGGCGACTTCGACCGCGCTCACGCTGGTGGCCTATCGACTGCTCGCCGCCCGCGACGTGGGCGCCGGCCTCTTGGCCGAACGGCCCGGGCCCGGCACCGCAGGGCGAGCGCTGGGCAGCGCCTTCGGCCTGGCGTGGCGGCTGGACCGCGGCGCGCTGGCGCTCTGGACGGTGGGCCTGTGCCTCTACGGCCTGCTGATCGGCAGCGTGGTGCACGGCATCGGCGACGAGTTGGGTGGCAGCAACGCCGCGCGCGACCTGGTCGCGCGGATGGGCGGCACGAGCGCGTTGGAGGAGGCGTTCCTCGCGGTGGCGTTCGCCATGACGGGCATGATGGCGGCGGCGTTCGCGATCTCGCTCACCCTGCGCCTGCACCAGGAGGAATCCGCCCAGCGGGGCGAGACGACGCTGGCCGGCTCGGTGTCACGAACCCGCTGGCTGGCAAGCCATTTGACGCTGGCGCTCGCTGGATCCGCGGTTGCGCTGGTGGCCGGCGGGGTCGGCGCCGGGCTGCTCTACGGCGCCGCGGCCGGTGACCTCGACGGAAGGCTGGGCGCGGTGACCGCAACCGCCGCGATCCAACTACCCGCCGCCTGGCTGGGCTCCGCCGTCACGCTGGCCTTGTTCGGCCTCGCACCACGCTTCGCGCCGGTGGCGTGGGGCGTGCTCGTCGGCTTCGTCGCCCTGTATCTCATCGGTTCGTTGGCCGGACTCCCGCAGTGGTTGCTCGATCTTGAACCGTTCGCGCACACACCGCGGATCGGCGCCGGCTTCACCGCCGTACCGCTGCTGTGGCTCCTGGCGATCGACGCTGCGCTTTTTGCTTTGGGCGTCATGGGTTTTCGACGGCGCGACGTGCGCTGCTAGGGGGGAGCATGAAAACTGCAGTCCGCATCACCGTGTCATCGGCTATCGGGCTTCTGGCATTCGGCCTCGTCCTGTTCGTGCCGGCCGGCACGCTGAACTATTGGCAGGCATGGGCTTTCATCGCCGTATTCACCGCGGCAACGCTCATCCCCACGGCTATCCCTGGCCCGGACCAATCCGGCGGCCCTGCAGCGCCGCATGCGGGCCGGCCCCGCCGCGGAGACCAGGACGGCCCAGAAGGTCATCATCACCGCCTCGTTCCTCATTCCCTTGCTGATGATGGCGTTCAGCGCCTTCGACCATCGGCGGGGCTGGTCCTCGGTGCCGGGCTGGCTGTCCGTCCTCGGCGACGTGCTGGTCGCCGCGGGACTCGTCCTGGCCCAGCTGGTGGTCACCCAGAACGCTTACGCGGCGGCCACGGTCACGGTGGAGGCCGGCCAGCCGGTGGTCAGCACCGGCCTCTACCGGTTCGTCCGCCACCCGATGTATGCCGGCACCGTGATCACGATGGCCGGCATCCCGTTGGCGCTCGGCTCCTACTGGGGACTCATCTTCGTCGTCTTGGGCATGATGGTGCTCGTGTTTCGCATCCGTGACGAGGAGGAGCTGCTCACCGAGAAACTGGCCGGCTACCGCGACTACACGCAGCGGGTGCGCCATCGGCTCGTCCCGTACCTCTGGTAGCCCGGCACGCCTAAGGTAGGGGCGTGGCCCGTAACCCGGTACCGGTGCTCGACAAGCCATGGCGGCGGCCCGGTGCCCTCCGTTACGCGCTGAGCCGCCTTCGCCGCGCCGTCAGGCCGCCGGTGACGGTCACCGCCGCGCCGGCGGACATCGTCGCCGAGTCGGACGTGGCCGTCCCAACCCGCGACGGAACGACGTTGCGGATCAACGTGTACCGCAAGGCCGGCGCCGCGCCCCAACCCGTCGTCCTGAGCATCCATCCCTACGGCAAGGACAAACTGCCCAAACTTGCGGGGCAAGAGGTGGACGTTCTCGCCCGCAATACCGCGCGTTGCGCCAGCCGCAGCCGGTGAGCTTCTCGGCGCTGACCGGCTGGGAGGCGCCGGACCCGGCGTGGTGGACCGCGCGCGGCTTCCCCGTCGTGAACGCCGACTCGCGCGGTTGCGGCCACTCCGACGGCACCGGCAAGCTGATGTCTCGCCAAGAGGCCGAGGACACCTACGACCTGGTGCAATGGATCGCCGGCCAGCCCTGGAGCGACGGCAGGGTGGTGATGCTCGGGGGTTTCCTACCTGGCCATCAGCCAGTACGCCGTCGCCGCCCTGCAACCGCCGGCGCTGCGGGCGATCTGCCCGTGGGAAGGCTTCACCGACGCCTACCGGGACCTGCCTGTTTCCGGGCGGCGTTCGAAGAGCGCGGCTTTGCCCGGTTCTGGTCGCGCAACGTTCGGCGCACCACCCGGCAGACCTACGACATCGAGCGGATGCAGGACGACCACCCACTGCGCGATGACTTCTGGCGCTCGCTGGTACCCGACCTGTCGGCGATCAAGGTGCCGATGCTGGTCTGCGGCAGCTTCTCGGACAACAACCTGCACAGCCGCGGTTCGATCCGCGCGTTCACCCATAGCCGCTCGGCCCGCCCGCCTCTACACCCATCGGGGCGGCAAATGGTCGACCTTCTACTCCGACGCCGCGCTCGCCGAGCAGCTGGCATTCTTCCGTCGCGCGCTGGACGGGGCGCCCGACTCGCGCAGTGTGCGCCTCGAGGTTCGCGAAGACCGCGACACCGTCGCTTCGGTGCGCGAAGAGGCCGACTGGCCGCTCCCCCGAACACGTTGGCGACCAATGTATTTGGGTGGGGGCGGGGTACTGGGCCCCCGACGGCCACCGACGGCGGGCGGCGTCACCTTCGAAACCCGTTCGCGTGCTGCGTCTTTCAGCTGGACATTCCCGAATGACGTCGAGCTGACCGGCCCGATGGCGGCCCGGTTGTGGGTGGGCCTGGACGGCTGCGACGACGCCAACCTGTTCGTCGGCGTCGAAAAATGGCGCGACGGAAAATTTGTCGAATTCGAGGGGTCGTACGGCTACGGCCGCGACCGGGTGACCACCGGCTGGCAGCGGGTCGCGCTGCGTGCGCTCGACCCGGACCTCTCGCGACCGTGGGAGCCCGTGGCCGTGTGCACCGAACCGCGGCCCGTCTCACCCGGGGAGGTCGTCGCGGTCGACGTCGCGCTCGGCCCGTCGGCGACGCTGTTCCGCGCCGGCGAGCAGCTGCGTTTGGTGGTGGGTGGACGCTGGCTGTGCCCGCGCAACCCGCTCACCGGCCAGTTCCCGGCGGCCTACGCGAACTCGCCCCGCGGACGCGTCACGTTGCATTGGGGGCCCGACCGCGACGCGCATCTGCTCGTCCCGGAGGTGCCCTAGGACGCCGAGCAGCGGTGTCCCCTTGCTCGCGCTAGATCCAGACGCCCTTGCCCACCGCGACCACGCCGCCGGCGCTGATCGCGAAGCGCTCCCGGTCCTTCTCCAGGTCCACGCCGACCATCTCGCCCGGTCCCACGACGACGTTCTTGTCCAGGATCGCGTGGCGCACCACCGCGCCGCGGCCGACCCGCGCGCCGGGCATGATCACGCTGCCCTCGACGATCGCGCCGTCATCGACCACGACGTTCGACGACAGCACCGAGTTACGCACCGAGGCCGCGGAGATGATGCTGCCGGCGCCCACCACCGACTCCTGCGCGGAGCCGCCGTTGACGAACTTGGCCGGCGCCAGGTTCTCCGACTCGCCGCGAATCGGCCAGCGCTTGTTGTAGAGGTTGAACACCGGATGCACCGACACCAAGTCCATGTGCGCGTCGTAGAAGGCGTCCAGCGTTCCGACGTCGCGCCAGTACGCCCGGTCGCGGTCGGTGGCTCCGGGCACCTCGTTGTCGTTGAAGTCGTAGACGGCGGCCATCCCGTCGTCCACCAGTCGCGGGATGATGTCACCGCCCATGTCGTGATCGGAGTGGTCGTCGTCGGCGTCGGCGCGGATCGCGTCGATCAGGACTTTGGTCGTGAAGATGTAGTTGCCCATCGACGCGAACGTCGCGTCGGGATCGTCCGGCGTCCCGGGCGGGTCGAGGGGCTTCTCCAGGAACGTGCGGATCCGCCCGGACTCGTCGGCGTCGATGCAGCCGAATGCGGTGGCGTCAGCGCGCGGAACGCGGATGCCGGCCACCGTCGCCCCCGCCCCGCTGTCGATGTGGAACTGGACCATCTGCTCGGGGTCCATCCGGTAGACGTGGTCAGCGCCGAAAACGACTATGTAGTCGGGGTCTTCGTCGTAGATGAGGTTGAGCGACTGATAGATCGCATCGGCGGACCCGGTGTACCAGCGGGGGCCCAGGCGCTGTTGGGCGGGCACCGGGGTGATGTACTCGCCGGCCAGGCCGGACAGTCGCCAGTTTTGCGAAATATGACGGTCCAGTGAATGCGACTTGTACTGGGTGAGAACGCAGATCCGCAGGAACCGGGCATTGACGAGGTTGGACAGCACGAAGTCGATCAGCCGATAGGCGCCGCCGAAGGGAACCGCGGGCTTGGCGCGGTCCGCCGTCAGCGGATACAGCCGCTTGCCCTCACCGCCGGCCAGGACAATGCCCAGCACGTGTGGCGCTTCCCTCATAGGTTCAACCTATCGGCCCCCGGGAACCGCTGCCAGGGGGATTGCCCTATTGGCCGGTTCTGTCGGGCTGTCCGTCAAGGTATTTGGGTAAGGCGCCGCTCGGATTGTGCCGCCCGACTCGCGCGGCGAAGAGAAACCGAACTACCGTGCGGAGTATGCGGGTGGCGATGATGACTCGGGAGTATCCGCCCGAGGTCTATGGGGGAGCCGGCGTCCATGTCACTGAATTGGTCGCCCAGCTACGCCGACTGTGTGCGGTGGACGTCCACTGCATGGGCACTCCGCGACCGGGAGCTTTCGTCCACCAGCCCGATCCGAGATTGCAGAGCGCCAACGCGGCGCTGTCCACGCTGTCGGCGGACCTGATCATGGCCAACGCCGCGTCGGCGGCCACCGTGGTGCATTCGCACACCTGGTACACCGGCCTGGCCGGCCATCTGGCCGCGCTGCTCCACGACATTCCCCACGTCTTGACCGCGCACTCCCTGGAGCCGATGCGTCCCTGGAAGGCAGAACAGCTCGGCGGCGGCTACCGAATCTCGACGTGGGTGGAGCACACCGCGGTGTTGGCCGCGCAAGCGGTCATCGGCGTCAGCGCCGCGATGCGCGAGGACATCCTGCGGGTCTATCCCGCGCTGGATCCGAGCGTGGTGCACGTGGTCCGCAACGGCGTCGACACCGATGTCTGGTATCCGGCCGGGCCGATGCCGTCGGGCTCCGTGCTGGCCGAACTCGGTGTCGATCGGGACCGGCCCATCGTCGCGTTCGTCGGGCGGATCACCCGCCAGAAGGGCGTCGCTCACCTGGTGGCGGCCGCCCATCGGTTCACCCCCGACGCGCAACTGGTGCTGTGCGCCGGGGCGCCCGACACCCCGGAGATCGCCGACGAGGTTCGGGCCGCGGTGGCCGGGCTGGCCCGCAACCGCACCGGGGTGTTCTGGATCCGCGAGATGCTGCCGATCGGCGAGCTGCGGGAAATACTCACGGCGGCCGACGTTTTCGTGTGCCCTTCGGTTTACGAGCCGCTGGGCATCGTGAACCTGGAGGCGATGGCCTGTGCGACGGCGGTGGTCGCGTCGGACGTCGGCGGGATTCCGGAGGTGGTTGGCGACGGGGTGACCGGGTCGCTGGTGCATTTCGACGCCGACGATCCGGCGGGTTACCAGGCGGCGCTGGCCGACGCGGTCAACGAGCTGATCGGCGACCCCGAGAGGGCGAAGCGCTACGGCCTGGCTGGGCGCCGGCGCTGCATTGAGGAGTTCTCGTGGGCCCGCGTCGCGGAGCAGACGCTGGACATCTACCGGAAGGTGTGCACATAACCGACAATGCCTTGCGGGGGCCCGGGGCTAGCTGGAGTTGGTGACGCCCTTGAGTTCGTCGCCCAAGGCGGCGGCCTCGTCGGGTGTCAGCTCGACGACCAGTCGACCGCCTCCCTCGAGTGGTACCCGCATCACGATGCCGCGCCCCTCCTTGGTTGCCTCCAGGGGACCGTCCCCGGTCCGGGGCTTCATCGCCGCCATCGAGTGCTCCCTCCAGGTTCGAGCTGGCCCGCCCTCGCGGACCTGATCGGCGCCGAGCATGCCCCGCCAGCGACTTTCCAGCCACACCCGGCATCGAACTGCCTAATCACACCCCCATTGTTCCCTATCGGGGTCGGCAATGGCACCAAGACCCGCCTGTCGGGCCGTGCGGGGCTCTCAGATCGCCCCTGAAGGCACCCAGCAGTCGCGGACATGGTCGTCCACCATGCCGGTGGCCTGCATCAGCGCGTAGGCGGTGGTTGGCCCGACGAAACGGAATCCGCGCCGCTTCAGCTCACGCGCCATGGCCTTCGATTCCTCGGTGGCCGACGGGATTTGGGAGGGCGCGGCAGGCCGGGGCCGGGGTGCCGGCGCGAACGACCACAGCAGATCGGACAGGTTCTCCGACGATCCCAGGTCAGCAGCCGCGCGCGCGTTGGCGATCGTCGCCTCGATCTTGGAGCGGTTGCGGACGATGCCCTCGTCCCCCATCAGCCGCTGCACGTCGGCTTCGGTATAGCCGGCGACCGTGTCGATGTCGAAGCCGGCGAAGGCGCGCCGGAAGTTCTCCCGTTTCCGCAGGATGATGAGCCACGACAGGCCGCTCTGGAAGGCCTCCAGGCTCATTCGCTCGAAGAGGGCCACCGGATCGCGCAGCGGGCGACCCCACTCTTCGTCGTGATAGTTGCGGTACAGCTCGAAATCCGGCCCCGGCCGAAGAATCGCCCAGCCGCAGCGGACGCGTTCCTGAACACTCGAGTCGTTCACATCTAGTCCTGACGGTCCTCGCCAGCGTCAGGTTCCACCACGTCGGCGCCGGCCTCGGTTCCGGCCCGGGGTCCAGCCTCCGGGCCCGTCGGGGCCTGTGCCTTGACCTCGGACTGGGCCAGTTGCCCGCGCAACGCCTCGAGCTCGCGGGCCAGCCGGTCAAGCACCCAGTCCACCTCGCTCGTCTTGTACCCGCGCAGGACCTGGGTGAACTTGACGGCGTCGACGTCCGAGCCGGTCACACCGTAGGCGGGCAGCACGGTCGCGGTCGTGCCGCGCGGCAGGGGCGGCAGCTGCTCGCCGCGCCCGAACAGCAGGCTGGCCGCGCCGAACAACACGATCGCCACCAGCACCAGCACCACCAGGTACAGCAACACCAACGCCACGGAATCGATATTGCCCTATCCGGCCGACAGGCCCTACCGGGGCCGCAACCGCTGCATCGGCGGCCGGTCGGTCAGCGACACCGGGGAGGTGCGCGGGGTGTAGCCCTCATCGGAGCCTTCCGGCCCCTCGGCGAAGAACTGTGTCAGCCCCACCCCCGAGTCCGGTATGCCGCACCGAGTCAGCAGGGTCGCGATCACCTGGCGGCTCATCGCACCCAGCTCGGCCAGCGGCCGGTTGCGGTGCGCGCGCACCCCGAGATTGACCTGGGCGATGGCATCCACGCCCAGCCGGTCGAAGGTGTCCACCAGCAGGCCGATCTCCACGCCGTATCCGGGCGCGAACGGCAGCGAGGTCAGCAGATCCCGGGTGGCGGCGTACTCCCCGCCCAGGGGCTGCAGGATGCGGCCCAACTCGGGCCGCAGCGCCGCCAGCAACGGCCGCGCCACCAGCTCGGTGACCCGGCCACCGCCGGTGGCACCCGCGCCACCGCTGGCATCGCCGACGTTCAACGGCCGCCGGTAGAAGCTCTTGACCAGGTGAACACCCCGGGAGAGCGGGCCGGTCAGCAGTGGAGCGACCAGCCACGGCACGAACATCGGGTGCGGGTTGATCAGGTCCGAGTCGACGAAGGCCACGATGTCGCCGCTGGTGACGGCCAGGGAGCGCCACAGCGCCTCGCCCTTGCCGGGGCGGGTCGGGACCTCGGGCAGCGCCTGTTCGCGGCTGACAACGCGGGCGCCGGCGGCGATGGCGCGGATCTCGGTGTCGTCGGTGGAACCGGAGTCCAACACGATGAGCTCGTCGACCAGGCCGTCGACCAGCGGCGAGATGCTGTCGATCACCGCCTCGACGGTGTCTTGCTCGTCGAGCGCGGGCAGCACCACCGAGATGGTCCGCCCGGCCTTCGCCGCCTCCAGTTCGTCGAGGGTCCAGCCGGGGCGGTTCCAGCTCCCGTTGGAGAACCAGGTGTCGCCGGGCCGGGCGGCCAGCACGCCTTCGGGAGTGAAATCGACCAGCTCGGATGCCGTCACGCGAGCCCCCTCACCGTGCGCGTCGGGGGGCGCGTGCCTTGGATGGACGCCACCATCTCCAGCACCCGCCGGGTGGCGGCGACCTGGTGCACCCGGAACATCCGGGCGCCGGCCGCCGCCGCCAGCGCGGTGGCCGCCAGGGTCCCCTCGAGCCGTTCGGTCAATCCCACCCCCAGAGTCTCCCCGACGAAGTCCTTATTGCTCAAAGCCATCAGCACGGGCCACCCGGTGTTCACCAGGTCGCTGACATGGCGCAGCACCAGCAGCCCGTGGAAGGTGTTCTTGCCGAAGTCGTGGGCCGGGTCGATCAGGATCCGGTCGCGGGCCACACCGGTGGCGACCGCGCGCTCCGCCGCGGACGTGACCTGGCGGATGACATCGTCGACCACGCCGCGAGTGCTGGCCCCGTAGCTCACCCGGAACGGCCGCGTGCGCGGCAGCGCGCCGCCGGTGTGCGAGCACACCAGGCCCGCGTCGAACTCCGCGGCCACCTCCGCGAGCGCGGGGTCGATACCGCCCCAGGTGTCGTTGATCAGGTCCGCCCCCGCCGCGCAGGCGAGCTTGGCCACCTCCGAGCGCCAGGTGTCGACGCTGATCAGCTGGTCGGGATAGGCGCCGCGCAGCCATTCGATGAACGGCACCAGCCGCGCGATCTCCATGTCGGCGTCGACGGCGTCGCCGGGCCCAGCCTTCACGCCGCCCACGTCGATCACGTCGGCGCCATCGGCGACCGCCTGGTGCACGGCGGCGCGGGCTGATTCGTCGCCGAAGGTCGCGCCCTTGTCGTAGAACGAGTCCGGGGTGCGGTTGATGATCGCCATGATCAGCGCGCGATCTCCTGCGACCGGGCGGCCGCAGAGGACCGAATGGCCGGCTGACGCCTGCGGTGTCGACTGCACACGTCTATGGTGCCTGGTCACCGCGTCGACCGCTTACCGGGATCCACCGTGACCAGGGAGCCGCATCGCGGCAGACGGCGGGCGCGGTTTCGACGCCGTGAGCACAGGCTCGACGCGTAGGCCGCCGACACCGGGCGTGTAACCAGGGTGCGGCCTCGCGGCGTGTCGTCGCCGTCAGACCACATTCAACGCCGTCGGCGCACACTCAGCCCCGAGGCCGCTTGCCCGCCGCCACTTCCTCGGGGTAGTCGTCGTAGAAGGGCACGTAGCCGTCGTCGCGGCCGGACAGCACGTACAGCGGATCGTCGACGTCGGGGCCGAAGGGACCGTAGCCCTCGTCGCGCAGCTCCACCTTGCGGCTCTTGAACGTCGTGGTCTGCGCCAGCTCCTTGACCACCCGCACGAACAGCGGCAGCGCATACGGCGGCAGCTGGGCGTACACCGCCTGGGCCAGGGAGTGGCCGTCGAACTCCGCGCCGTCGCGCAGCTTGATCGCGGCCATCCCGGCTCGCCCGCCGGTGCGGGGTATCTCGACGCCGAATACCGTGCACTGCTCGACGGCGGCATCGGTGGCCACGGCCGCCTCGACCTGCGTGGTGGCGACGTTCTCGCCCTTCCAGCGGAAGGTGTCGCCGAGCCGGTCGACGAACGCGGCGTGGCCCAGGCCCTGCGGGCTCATCACGTCGCCCGTATTGAACCAGCAGTCGCCCTCACGAAAAGCGTTGCGCACCAACTTCTTCTCGCTGGACTCCTTGTCCGTGTAGCCGTCGAACGGCTGCAGCCGGTTGACCGGGCTGAGCAACAGGCCCGGCTCGCCCGCGGGCACGCGGCGCACCCGACCGTTCTCGTCGCGCAGCGGGGCGCCCGTGTCGGGGTCGTACTCGACGTAGGCCAACGGCATCGGGAAGATCCCGGTGCTGCGCGGCACGTTGAAGATGTTGATGAACGCGGCGTTGCCCTCGCTGGAGGCGTAGAACTCACACACCCGCGCGATGCCGAACCGCTTGGTGAACTCGTCCCAGATCTCCGGGCGCAGCCCGTTGCCCGCGACCACGCGCACCTTGTGCGCGCGGTCCGTCGGCTTGGCCGGCTGGTTGAGCAGGTACCGGCACACCTCGCCGATGTAGATGAACGCCGTGGCCTCGGCGGCGATCACCTCGTCCCAGAACTTCGATGCCGAAAACGACTTGCCGAGGGCCAGCGTGGCCCCGGAATTGATCACCGAGGACAACGCCACCGTCAGCGCGTTGTTGTGGTACAGCGGCAGGCAGCTGTACAGGGTGTCGCTGCTCTTCAGCCGCAACCCGACGCCGCCGAACGCGGCCAGCGCCTTGAGCCAGCGCAGGTGCGTCATCACGCTGGCCTTGGGGAAACCCGTCGTGCCCGAGGTGAAGATGTAGAACGCCGTGTCCCTGGCCTGCACGGCCGACGCCGAGGCCGGATTGGTGGCCGGGGCGCTCGCGGCGAAGCGTTCGAGATCGTCGATGGTCAGCGTCTCGGTGGTGCCCGCCCCGCCGCACTCGGCGACGGCGCTGACCAGGTCCGTCTCGGCGATCAACACCTTGGCGTCCAGCAACCCGATGCTGTGCGCCAGCACCTCGCCGCGCTGGTGGTAGTTGATCATGCCGGCGACGGCGCCGCACTTGACCGCGGCCAGCATCGCCAGCACCGCGTTGGGCGAGTTACGCAGCATGATCCCGACCACGTCGCCGTTGCCGACGCCGCGGCTGGCCAGCACGGCGGCGTACCTGTTGGCGGCCGCGTTGGCGTCGCGGTAGGTCAGCTCCTGGTCACCGAACCTCAAGAAGACGCGATCGCCGTAGCGAGCGGCCCGTTCCTGGAAGACCGTGCCGATCGATTTCTTCGAGTCCGGCCGGGCCAGCAGCCCGGTCAGCGCTCCCCGGACCATCACCGGCATGTCGGCCAGCAGGCCCGGCAACCGCACCGCGATATCGGTCAGGCCGACCGCGGCCCGCGCTCCCCCGTCGTGATCGGACAAGTCACCCCTCGATTTCCGTGGACAGACGTCAAGCCAGCCTAATGCGACCCCGACCGGGCCTCACGCGGGCGCACACGCCTCCACCGCAGCGCTCACCTTGTCGACCAGTACCAACCGGTCCATCGCCGCCGGCGAAATGTAGCCCCGGTCGGCCAAGTCGCACAGCCAGAGCCACAGGCCTTCGTAGTGACCGAGGGAGTCCAGCAGCACGATGGGCTTGCGGTGCAACCCGAGGTAGCCCGTCGTCCAGGCGTCGAGCAACTCGTCCAGGGTCCCGACGCCGCCGGGCAGCACGACGAACGCGTCGGCGCGGTCTTCCATCACCTGCTTGCGCTCCCGCATCGTGGCGCTGACGATCAGCTCGTCGGCGTCCGCGTCGGCGATCTCGCGGCGCATCAAGATCTGGGGGATGACGCCGACGGTCCGGCCGCCGCGTGACCGCGCCGCGCTCGCCACGGCCCCCATGGCCGAGACCCGGCCGCCGCCCCACACCAGGGTCCAGCCCCGCTCGGCGATGGCCTCGCCGAGTTCGGCGGCGAGCGTGAGCAATTCGGGGTGCTGCGGCCCGGACGCGCAGTACACGCAGACGGCCCACTCGCGTCCCTGGCCCATATCCGCCAAAGGTAGACCACGCCCGGTGCGGCGCGCACACCGCGCGCAATAAAATCCGGCGATGCCGGTTCGATGGAACGTGCCCGAACACGCGGCGGCGCTGGAGCGGCTGGAAAGCGACCTGGACGCCGGGCGCGGCGCCGTCGTGCTCGGACCCGACGGCGGCGGCAAATCCACCTTGGCCCGGCTGGCCGCCGAGAGCTACAGCGGTCGGCACCCGGCCACGGTGACCCGCTGGGTCACCGGCACCCCCACCGAACGGGCGATTCCGTTCGGCGCCTTCAGCCACCTGGTGGAGATCGTCGAGGTTGGCAAACCGGCGGCGCTGCTGCGGAACGCCAGGGCGTCGCTCGATTCCGATGATTTGCTGCTGGTCGTCGACGACGCCCACGACCTGGACCTGCTGTCGGCCACGCTGGTGTATCAGCTGGCGCTGGCCGGCAAAGGCCGGATGATCGTCACCGCCCGCGGCCCGGATTCCGGGGCGGCGCCCGAGCCGATCACGGCGCTGTGGACCGACCGGCTGCTCGACCGCATCGACATCGACCCGCCCGGTGGGACCACCCCGCCGGCCGAGGTCGACGCGTTCCTTGCCGACTTGCCGGCGGCGGCGCGCTCGGTGCTGTCCTATCTCGCCGTCGAGGAGCCGCTGTCGGTCGCCGACCTGACCGCGCTCGCCGGCGACGGAGCCGTGCAGGAGGCGGTGGAGTGGGGCGCGGCGGAAACGCGCGCGCGCGGCGGAACCTCGGACGACCCGGTCGTCTACACGGCGCATCCGCTGTTCGCCGACCGCGCGCGCGCCGCGCTCGGACCCGACCAGGAGCGGCGGCTGCGCACGGAGCTCGTCACGCTGCTGTCCCGGCATCCCTCGGATCACCTCAGCGACCGGCTGCGGCTGACGTCATTGGCGCTCGGCAGCGACGCTTTGCCACCGGTAGCGGAGGTGGTCGCCGCCGCGCAGCAGGCGGTGCGGCTGGGCGACCTGGCACTCGGCGAACGGCTGGCGCGCGCGGCGCTGGAGCGGTCGGCCGGCCTGGCGGCGCGGCTCGCGCTGGCGAATGCGCTGGCGTGGCGGGGCCGCGGCCGCGAGGCCGACGCGGTGCTGGCCGACGTCGACTCCGCCGCCTTGGCCGAGCCGGCGCTGATGGACTGGACGCTGCTGCGCGCGGCGAACCAGTTCTGGATGCTCGGCGAGCCGGAGCGGGCCACCGCGTTTCTGCGGACCATCCGCAACCGGATTACCGATGCCGGCGCGCGCACGACCCTCGACGCGCTGAGCGCCACCTTCGCGATGAACGCCGGCAATGTCGCGCACGCCGTCCGCGTGGGCAGTGAGGTGCTGGCGTCGCCGTCGGCCGATGACCAGGCGGTGGCCTGGGCGGCCAGCGCGGCCGCCCTGTGTGCGGCGCGGCAGGGCCGTTTCGGCGACGTCGAGCCGCTCGCGCGGCGGGCCTTCGCCGCCGAGCATCCCGGGCTGCTGCGGTTCACGGTGGGGCTGGGCCAGACCACCGGCCTGCTGATGGCGGGCCGACTCGACGAGGCCCGCGAAATCGCGCAGCAGTACACCGATTTCGCCGAGCTACAACAGCCGGGACGCGCGATCGGCGAAGTCCTGCTGGCGCATGTGCTGATCGCGGGCGGTGAATTCGCCCAAGCGGCAGCGCTGCTCGGCCCGGCGGCCACCACCTTGGAGCGCACCGGCTACTCGTGGGGGCCGCTGGCGCTGATGCTGCTGGCCACCGCGCTGGCCCAGCAGGGCGACATACCGGGGTCGGCAAAAGCGTTGCGGCGCGCCGAGACCCGCCACGGGACCAAGTCGGCGTTGTTCGCCCCGGAGCTCGGCGTGGCGCGGGCCTGGCGGCTCGCGTGCATGCGCGACCGGCACGGCGCGGTGGCCGCCGCGCGCGACGCCGCCCGCATGGCCGAACGCGGCGGGCAGTCCGCGGTGGCGTTACGTGCCTGGCACGACGCCGTCCGGCTCGGCGACGTCCGCGCCGCAGATCCGCTGGCCCGGCTGTGCGACGAGGTCGACTGCGCCGCAGGACGTCTCGCCCTGGCTCACGCGCGCGCGCTGGCGGCCGGGGATGCGGCGGCGCTGCGGGCGGTGGCCGACGACCTGGCGGCCGTCGGGATGCGCGCGGCTTCCGCCGACGCGGCCGCGCAGGCCGAGGGCAGCGCAAGGTAGCGAGCGTCACGCCAGCGTGGCCGCCGGCGCCGAACGTCACGCTGGCGTGCAGGATGCGCGCTAGACGCCGACGGGCGCGCCGGATTGTGCGCGAACCGTGACCGCGTCGTGTCGGTGCAGTGACGATCACCCCGCACAGTTTCCGAAGTGGTTGCGGGAGTTGCGGTTCAGCCCGCGGTTGGGAGGCACGATGCGTATCCGCGCGGGTCCGCTGTTTGCCGCCGGCCTGCTGATCGCCGCGCTGACGACTGACGCCTCCTCCGTTGTGGCCCCACCGGCCGCTCGGGCGGCGGCCGCCGGGCCGACCATGCCGCTCGGCCACGCCGGGCGCTGGATGACCGACTCCGACGGGCGCGTGGTCGTGCTGCACGGGCTCAACCAGGTGTACAAGGTGCCGCCGTATGAGCCGTCGGCCGACGGGTTCGGCGACGACGACGCGGCATTCCTGGCCGCCAACGGGTTCAACGCGATGCGGGTGGGTGTCATCTGGGCGGCGGTGGAGCCGCAGCCGCTCGCTTACGACGACAACTACCTCGCCTCCATCGCGCAGACGGTGGCAACGTTGGCCTCCCACGGCATCGTCAGCCTGCTCGACTTCCATCAAGACCTCTACAACGAGGTGTTCCAGGGTGAAGGCGCCCCGGCGTGGGCGGTGCAGACCGGCGGGCTGCCCAACCCGCAACTCGGCTTTCCCGGCAACTACTTCGCTCAACCCCGCGGAGGGCTATGCCTGGAATGCCTTCTGGCGCAACGCCCCGGCGCAGGACGGGATCGGACTGCAGGACCACTACGCGCGCGCCTGGGAACATGTCGCGGCCCTATTCCGCGGAAATCCGGGCGTTTTCGGCTACGAGCTGATCAACGAGCCGTGGCCGGGGCTGGTGTGGGAACCGTGCGCAAACCCGGTGGTGGGCTGCTTGCTCAACGACGCAAAGCTCAGGGCCTTCTACAACCGGGTGGTGCCGGCGATTCGCGCCGCTGACCCGACGACGCTGGTGTTCTTCGAGCCGAACCTGTTGTTCGATGAGGGGATCCACACCGACCTCGGCACGGTGGCCGACCCGAACACCGGGTTCTCGTTCCACGACTACTGCGCCATCGAGACGATGCTGCACAAAGACATCACCTGCAGCCTGCAGGACCGGGCCACCTTCAACAACGCGCGCCGCTACACGGCCTTCCGCCAGATCCCTGCGCTGTTGACGGAGTTCGGTGCCACCGACGACCTGGCGAACCTGGCCGGGGTGTTGCGCCGCGCCGACGATGATCGGATGGGCTGGCTGGAGTGGGCGTATACCGGCAACGACAAGACCAGTTCGTCGCCGACCGCCCAGGCGCTGGTTTACGATCCCGGCCAGCCGCCGACCGGCGCGAACGTCAACGCGGCCAAGCTCGCCGTCCTCGCTGCCCCGTACCCGCAGGTGGTCGCCGGCACGCCGAGGGACTGGTCGTTCCGTTCGGGCACCTTTCGGCTGTGTTACTCCACCGAACGGGCGGACCGGCGGGGCCGCTTCCCCTCCGGCGCCCAGACGCTCGTTTCGGTACCCGCCATCGAGTACCCGAACGGCTATCACGTGACCGTCAAAGGTGGACAGGTCGTTTCGCCACCTACCTCGCCGACGCTAGCCATCGTGGCCGACCCGGGCGCGGACAGCGTCGACGTTGTCGTGACGCCGTGACGCCGGCGGGGACACCTATTTCGTGGCCGCTTCCAGTTCTGTTCGGGCTTGCTCGATTTGGCCGTATGCGTACGTTGCCATTTCGGCGGTGGCCATGGCCGCGCCCTTGCGCGCCACCACCCTCGACTCGGCCACCGGTCGGCGACGAGCGTCACTGCCGGGTGACGCTCGGTGTCAGGCGGCTCAGATGCTGACGACGCGGACGAGTCCTTCCAGCCCGGCGAAGTCATCGCCGTTTCGCGTGTAGAGATCGAGACGATTGGCGTGTGCGGTCGCCGCGATCAGCAGGTCGGCGAACCGGCTTCGGGCTTCCTTCCCTCCCGGACCACAGCCGCGACGACGAGTCCGTAACTGCGTGCGCCCGCTGCATCGAACGGAAGCGGTTCGAGCACGGATTCGACCTCCTGCAACCGAGCCTGCCGCTTTCCGGCTCCCACCGGGTTGGCGGCCAGGTGCGGTCCGGCGGCCAGTTCGGCAGCGGTGATCGCGGAGATCGCCATTTCGTCGGGCAGCGCGGCGGTGACGACCGGGTCATGCCAGTCGACGACGACCGACGTGTCGAGAAGGCCGGAAGACACGCTCATAACCCCTGGTCGATTGACCGGTCCAGATCAGCGCGGAACTGACGATGGTCGATGCGCACGTCGGCCTCGGCCAGAGCCGCGACTTCATCCCGGGAGATGAACGAACGACGACCGGCTCTGATCGGGCGCAGCTCGGCCACCGGTTCCCCGTTGCGGGTGACGACGAAAGTCTCACCCGCCGTCAGCTTCATCACCTTGGCGTCTGTTGCGCACCCCTGGCGCAGCATCGTCTAGCCAATGTGCACGACGCTGGTGCGACCAGTGTCGCAGGATCCGCTCACGCGCGTCAGCGGCTATGCACGGCTCAAATATCGGCGCAACATCTCGACCGCCGCGGTGATCGCGCCGACCGCCACCCGCTCGTCGCTGCAGTGCGCCAGGTTGGGGTCCCCGGGCCCGAAATTGACCGCCGGGATGCCGCGCGCGGCGAACCGCGCCACGTCGGTCCAGCCGTACTTCGCCCGCACCTGCCCGCCGGCGGCCTCCACCAGTGCCTTGGCGGCGGGCTGCGCCAGGCCGGGCAGCGCGCCCGCCGCGGCGTCGGTCAACTCGATCGCCACATCGAGCCCGTCGAACACCTCGTGCACGTGTTGCACCGCCGCTTCGACCGAGCGGTCGGGGGCGAACCGGAAGTTCACCGTCACCGACGCGGCGTCAGGAATCACGTTGCCGGCCACCCCGCCGTCGATGCGCACCGCCGACAAGCCCTCGCGGTAGACGCAGCCGTCGATGTCGACGGTGCGCGCCCGGTACGCCGCCAGCCGGTCCAGCACCGCGCCCAGTTTGTGAATCGCGTTGTCGCCCAACCAGGATCGCGCCGAATGCGCCCGAGTCCCGGTGGCGCCGACCACGACGCGCAGCGTGCCCTGGCAGCCGGCCTCGATGTAGCCGCCGGTCGGCTCGCCCAGGATGGCCACATCGGCGGCCAGCCAGTCCGGCAGCTCGCGCTCGATGCGGCCCAAACCGTTTGCCGCCGCGTCGATCTCCTCGCAGTCGTAGAGCACCAGCGTCAGGTCGTGGACCGGTTCGGCGATCGTGGCGGCCAGATGCAGAAAGACCGCGTCACCGGACTTCATGTCCGCGGTGCCGCAGCCGTACAGTTGCCCGCCCTCCAAGCGGCTGGGCAGATTCCCGGACGCCGGGACGGTGTCCAGGTGCCCGGCCAGCAGCACCCGCGACGGCCGGCCCAGCGCGGTGCGCGCCAGCACCGCGTCGCCGTTGCGGATCACCTCGAAGCCGGACGTCTGCGCGCGCAGCGCGGCCTCCACCGCGTCGGCCAGGCGCGCCTCGTTCCTCGATTCGCTGGGGATGTCGACCAGCGCGGCGGTCAGCCCGATCGGGTCCCCGCGTAAGTCCAGCACGCCCTCAAGTATGCCGAGCAGACGCAAAAGCACCCCATTTGCCCCGAAAATGGGGGCTTGTGTGACTGCTCGCCGCGGACCAGTACCGTGTCGAGGCGTGACTGGAGCAGTAGGTATCGGGCTGGCGACGCTGGCCTCCGACGGATCAGTTCTCGACACGTGGTTCCCCGCACCGGAACTGACCGCCGAGGGCACCGGCACCACCACAACACTCACCCAGTCCGACGCACCGCCGGAGCTGGCCGCCCTGATCGGCCGCGACGACGACCGCGGCACCCGAGACCGTCGCCGTGCGCACCGTCATCGGCTCCCTCGACGACGTCGCCGCCGACGCCTACGACGCCTACCTGCGGCTGCATCTGCTGTCGCACCGGCTGGTGGCGCCGCACGGGCTGAACGCCGGCGGCCTGTTCGGGATCCTGACGAACGTGGTGTGGACCAATCGTGGGCCCTGCACGGTCGAGGGCTTCGAGGCCGTCCGGGCGAAGCTGCGCCGCCACGGACAGGTGACCGTCTACGGCGTCGACAAGTTCCCCCGGATGGTCGACTACGTCCTGCCGACCGGGGTACGCATCGCCGACGCCGACCGGGTTCGGCTCGGCGCGCACCTGGCGCCGGGCACCACCGTGATGCACGAGGGCTTCGTCAACTACAACGCCGGAACCCTGGGCGCCTCGATGGTGGAGGGCCGCATCTCGGCCGGCGTGGTGGTGGGCGACGGCTCGGATATCGGCGGCGGCGCGTCGATCATGGGCACGCTGTCCGGCGGCGGCACGGAAGTGATCTCGATCGGCAAACGCTGCCTGCTCGGCGCCAACGCGGGGCTCGGCATCTCACTCGGCGACGACTGCGTCGTCGAAGCGGGCCTGTACGTCACCGCGGGCACCAAGGTCACCATGCCCGACGGCACGGCGGTCAAGGCGCGCGAGCTGTCCGGCGCCAATAACGTTCTGTTCCGGCGCAATTCGGTAAGCGGCGCCGTGGAGGTGGTGTCGCGCGACGGTCAGGGCATCGCGCTCAACGAGGAATTGCACGCCAACTGAGTCACCCAGGTGGCTCGACGGTGAACAGCGCCGTCCCGTTGGTTTCCGGAAGCAGATAGGTGCACACGAGGCTGGTCGCCGCGAGGGTGGCCAGCATGAGCCCGATCGACCAGCTGCCATAGGTCGCCATCAGCGTTCCGGAGAGCAGCGGCGGCAGGGCACCGCCGATCACACCCGCGAGGTTCTGCGCCAGCGCCGATCCGCTGTAGCGGTAGCGGGTGGCGAACAGCTCCGGGATGAAGGCCCCGGTGGGTCCAGAGCCAATGGGGGCGACCACGAAGATGCCGACGACGGCGACCCCGTACAGGACGGGATTGCCGGTGTTCATCAACGGCATCACCGCAAACGCCCACGGCACGCACAGTGCCCAGCCCACCAGCATCATGCGGCGCCGCCCGACCCGATCGGACATGGTGGCCGAGAACGCGACCGAGGAGAAGCTCGCCAATCCGCACAACACGCCGACGGACCAGATGAAGCTGCGCGCGTAGCCGAGGTGGGAGTGGGCGTACATGGTGAGGTAGGTGTTGCCCATGTAGACGAAGCCGAACGCGCTCAGCATGCTGCCGGCGGCCAGAAAGACCTCGCGGCGCTGCAGGTGCAGCACCTCGGCCAGCGGCGCCTTGGGCACCAGGTGGCGGGCCTTCTCCTCGGCGAAGACCGGCGTCTCGTCGATGTTGAGCCGGACATACAGCGCAAATCCGATCAGCGCGGCGCTGATCAGGAACGGGATGCGCCATCCCCACTGCAGGAACGCGGGGCTGTTCTCGCCGATCGTGAAGGTCACGCCGAGGAAGGTCAGGCTGCTCAGCACCGCGGCGGTACCGCCGCCGAGCAGGGTGAACATGCCGTAGCGGCCGCGCTTGCCGGGCGGCGCGTACTCGGCGCTCAGCAGCGCCGACCCGGCCCATTCGCCGCCCACCGCGAACCCCTGCAGCAGGCGCAACGCGACCAGGATCAGCGGGGCCGCGATGCCGATGGCGGCGGTGCTCGGAACCAGCCCCACCGACACCGTCGACACGGCCATGATCAGCAGCGTCGCCACCAGGGTCTTTTTGCGGCCCAACCGGTCGCCGAAGTAGCCGAAGAAGGCCGCCCCCAGCGGCCGGGACAGGAACGCGGTGGCAAACGTCCCCATCGAGGCGATCATCGAGACCGTGGGACTCAGCCGGGGAAAGAACACGGTGGGAAAGACCAGAGCCGCGGCGGTGCCGTAGATGAGGAAGTCGTAGAACTCGATGGCCGAGCCGACCAGGCAGGCCGCCGCCACCCGCCGCATCGGTGTGGGCCGGCGGCTCGGCCCCACCGTCGCGGTCGCGCCGGGCTTCGGATCACCCATCTGGCGCGCTCACTGTCCGGCCGCGTTGGTGCACGGTTACGAAGGTAGGTGAAGGTTCGCGGTGACGCATCGCCACGACCCTCTCGCGAGCGCGCGTGTCTGTACGGCGACACGCCGCATCAGGCGTACATTCGCGCACGCTCGCGGCACACCGGCTCAGCCGTCGGCGAGCAACTGCTTCTTGAGCACCTTGCCCATCGCGTTGCGCGGCAGCGCAGCCACGATGCGCACCTCGCGCGGCCGCTTGTGTATCGAAAGCTGCCCCGCGACGAAATCGACCAGCGCCTCCGGCTCGGCCGAGCCGACGACGAACGCGACGATCCGCTGGCCGAGGTCCTCGTCGGGCAGCCCGACGACGGCCGCCTCCCGCACGCCGGGGTGCCCGAGCAACGCCGTCTCGATCTCCCCCGCCCCGATCCGATACCCCCCGGACTTGATCAGGTCGACCGACTCGCGTCCCGACGATGCGGTGCATCCCGCCGCCGTCGATCACCGCCACATCGCCGGTGCGGTACCAGCCGTCGGCGTCGAACGCCTCGGCGGTGGCGTCCGGCCGGTTCAGGTAGCCGTCGAACATCATCGGCCCGCGCACCTGCAGTCGCCCGACGGTTTCGCCGTCGTGCGGCACCGGGCCGCCGTTGTCGTCGACCAGCCTGGTCTGCACGCCTGCCAGCGGCAGGCCCACCCAGCCCGCGCGTCGCTCGCCGTCGGCGCGGGTGGAGAGGGTGATCAGCGACTCCGAGGCGCCGTAGCGTTCGACGGGCCGGTGTCCGGTCAGCCTGGCCAGCCCCTCGAACACGGGCACCGGCAGCGGCGCGCTCCCGGACACCAGGAGCCGCGCCGGGCGCAGCGCCCGCGCGGCCGCCTCGTCGGCCACCACCCGCGACCAGACCGTGGGGACGCCGAAGTACAGCGAGCCGCCCGCCTCCGAGCAAGCCTGAGCGTAACCCGCCGGCGTGGGCTTTCCCGTGTGCACGAAGCGATTTCCGATCCGCAGCGAGCCGAGCAGGCCGAGTACCAGCCCGTGCACGTGGAACAGCGGCAGCCCGTGCACCAGAACGTCCTCGGCGGTCCACTGCCAGGCCTCGGCCAGCGCGTCGAGGTCTGCGGCGATGGCCCGCCGGCTGAGCACGACCCCCTTCGGCAGGCCGGTGGTCCCGGACGTGTAGACGATCATGGCGGTCGCGTCGGGTGGCGGCTCGGGGTAGCGGTGCCAGGAGCGGGCGTGCAGCCGGACCGGGATGTGCGGCAGGCCCTCCGGCTCGTCAGGCTCCGCCCCTAGCCATGCCCGCGCCGCGGAGTCGGTGATCATGTGCCGACGTTCGGCCGTTCCGACGTCGGCGGGCACCGGGACGAACGGCACACCGGCGATCAGGCAGCCGGTGACGGCGAGGACGGTCGTCGCGGTCGGCGTCGCCAGGATCGCCACCCGCTGGGCGCCGGCCACCCGCTCGGCCACCGACGTCGCGGCGCCCAACAGGTCGCTGCGGCTCAGTGTCGCGCCGTCGATGCGCACCGCATCGGCGATGTCGGTGGCGGTGACGGCCGAGGGATTCAGGGAAGCCAGCAGCACGTCTGCAGGCTACTGCTCGTCCCAGATCTTCATCAGGGTGGACAGGATCTCCTCGCCGCGGCCGAGTCCGCCGAGGTGGCTTTCGCCGGGCAGCACGATGAGCTCGGCGTCCGGCGAGCCGGGTCACGACATGCTCGCCGTGCGCGAACGGCACGATGTGGTCGCTGTCGCCGTGCCACCAGCGGACCGGAACCTTGACCTCGTCCAGCCGGAATCCCCAGTCCTCGGTGAACAGGATGATGTCGTTGAACGGCGCGGCGAGCTGCTTGCGGCTGCCGTTGAGCAGGTCATCGAGAAACATGGCCCCGAACTCCGGCCGGGTGAGCAGGCGCCGGTCGCCTTCTGGCGATACCGCCGCGTAGAGCTGTAGCGCGGTGTTCGCGACCGGCCGGATGGCCCGGACCACCAGGCTCGCGCCGATCCGCAGCGGGTCGCCGCCCAGCCTCAGCAGCGGCGCCACCCGCTTGCCCAGGTTCATCAGGCCGCTGGTGATTCCTTCGTCGCCGAGGAACGGCGCGACGCCGCCGAGCACCCCGACCGCCACCACCCGATCCCGGACAGCACCGCGGCGGAGGCGAGCGCGTACGGACCGCCGCCGGACAGGCCGATCACCGCCATCTTGTCGATGCCCAGCGTGTCGGCGATCGCCCGCAGGTCGTCGCCGAACGCCCGGATGTTCTCGTACCGATGGGGCGTCGACGAGCCGATCCCCGGCCGGTCGAGACCGATCAGGCGGATGTGGTGGTTCTCGGCGTAAACCCGCGCTTCGACCGGGATCTGCCGACGGGCGCCGGGCGTTCCGTGCAGCCAGAACACCGCCCGCCCCTGCGGGTCGCCGAATTCGGCGAAGCCGATCTGGCGGTCCTCGCCGACGGCGATGTTTCCTTCGAGCTTGGGGCGGGCGATCTCGATGACCATGCCTTCAGCCTCGCATCCCTCGAGCCCGGTGTGAAACGCCGGCTCACTTCGGGCCGGTGGCGCCGCTGCGGCCCCTGCCGATCGCTATCGCCGGCGGTATCGCGTTTCGCTTCCGATGCCACCTGCCCGGCGGTGCTGAAGTGACAACTGCGACGCCCAATGGGGGCGCGGACTCAGCCCGGCACCCCGATCGCCTTGGGCTCCATGTACTGATGCAGGCCGCCGATCCCGCCACCCTCGCGGCCGAAACCGCTCAACTTGAAGCCACCGAACGGCGCGTCACCCGGGCCGACGCCGTTCACCGCGATCTGACCGGTGCGGATGCGGCGGGCCACACCGACGGCGCGGTCGACCTCGGCGCCCCACACGGCCCCCGACAGGCCGTAGCGGGAGTTGTTGGCGATCGCGACGGCGTCGTCCTCGTCCCGGTACCGGAGCACCGAGAGCACGGGGCCGAAGACCTCCTCCTGCGCGATGGCGGAGTCCGGATCGACGTCGGTGAGGATCGTCGGTTCGAAGTAGAAGCCGGCATCCAATCCGGCGGGGCGCCCACCGCCGGTGGCCAGTTTGGCCCCGTCGTCGAGTGCCCGCGCGACGTGGTCCTCGACGCGCTTGCGTTGCTCGGCGCTGATCAGCGGACCCATCTGCACGTCGGGATCCGCCGGGTCGCCGACCTTCACGCCGCGAGCCAGCGCGACGAGTCGGTCCACGACGTCGTCGTGCAGCGACTCCGGCAGCAGCAGCCGGCTGTGCAGGATGCAGGCCTGACCGGCATGCAGCGAGCAGCAGTCGAACAGCATCTTCTGCAGCATGTCGTCACTCACCTCGGCATCGTCGAGGATGACGCTCGCCGACTTGCCGCCACACTCCAGCAGGATGCGTTTCATGGTGGCGCCCGCGGCGGACATGACCTCGCACCCGACCGCCGAGCTGCCGGTGAAGCTGACCATGTCGATGCGCGGATCCGTGGTGAGCAGCTTGGCGGCATCGACGCCCGACGGCGTGACGACGTTCACCACGCCCGGCGGAATGTCGGTGTACTCGTTGATCATTCGCGCGAGCGCGAGCCCGGCGAGCGGCGTCAACGGCGACGGTTTGAGCACGACGGTGTTCCCCGCCGCCAGCGCGTTGTTGACCTTCATCACGTTCAGGCAATGCGGGAAGTTCCACGGCGTCAGGATCGACACGACGCCGAGCGGCTCGTGCCGCAGCAGCGTCGTCCCGGCGCCGATCCCGGTCACGGGCCGGTCGGCCAGCTGCGCGGCGAGCTGGGCGGCGCGCATCGACATGTATGCGGTGCCGTCGATTTGCATCACGCGCTCGTTGGTGATGCAGCCCCACTCCAGCTGCGACAGCGCGAAGAATTCGTCGGCGTGCTTGGCCAGCGCGTCGCCGAGTTGGTTCAGGCAGCGGGCCCGGCCGTCGGGGCCCATGCCCGACCACGGGCCGTCGTCGAACGCCCGCCGCGCGGCCGCGATCGCGTCGCCGACCTGGGCGACGCTGGCGTTGGGCGCGGTGCCGATGGCCTGCTCCGTGGCGGGAGAGATGTCGTCGTAGCGGCCGTCCTCGGGTTCGACCCAGCTGCCGTCGATGTAGAGCTGGTAGGAGTCGACGAGACGGTGCAGCCCGGCCATGCGCTTCCTCACCCGAAGTCGGTCATTCAACCTTTTGGTGTACACCCGTGGACGTGTGGCGTCAATCACTGATGGCGTGAACATTGAGTCATGTCAACGCGTAACGCGTGTATTGACAGCGATTGGCGCCTGGAGTAGACACAACGTCGCACGACACATCTCCCCAATGTGTCGGATGTCGCATGGGTCCGAGGAGGCTGCAGTGCAGACCACTTCTCCGCCGCAATTTCCGTTGCACTCCCCCGACTTCTACGCGGGTGACCCCTATCCGGCCTACCGGACCCTGCGCGCCTCGTCTCCGGTGTGCTGGAACGACGTGACGAAATTCTGGGCGCTGCTGAAGTACGACGACATCCGGTTCGTGTCCAGCAGCCCGGCCATGTTCACCTCGACCGAGGGCATCACGATCCCCGACCCGCAGATGCCCAATCCGGTGCAGGAGGGCAACCTCATCTTCACCGACCCGCCGCGGCACCGGCACTTGCGCAAGCTCATCAACTCTGGTTTCACCCGGCGGCGGGTGGGGGTGCTCGAACCGAAGATTCGCGAAATCGTCCGGAACATCCTCGACGACGTGGAGCCGGGTTCCGTGCACGAGTTCGCCGAAGAGATCGCGGCCCCGCTGCCCACGCGGATGATCGCCGAGCTGATCGGCGCCCCGCCCGACGACTGGGAGCAATTCCGGGCGTGGTCGGACGCGGCCACCGGCACCGCCGACCCGGAGATCGAACTCGACCCGTTCGTGGCCCTGGGCCAGCTCTACGCATATTTCGAAAAGCTCATCGCCGCCAGGCGAGTTGAGCCGCATGACGACTTGCTGTCGGTGCTGGCCGGTGCCGAGATCGACGGGCATCGCCTCACCGACGAAGACCTGCTGAACTTCGCGTTCCTGCTGCTGGTGGCCGGCAATGAGACCACCCGCAATCTCATCGCGCTCGGCACGCTGGCTTTGATCGAGCATCCCGACCAGCGCCGCCGGCTGGTCGAGGATCCCTCGTTGATTCCGGGTGCCGTCGAGGAGATGTTGCGGTGGAACAGCCCGGTGGTGCACATGGCGCGCACCGCGACCACCGACGTCGAGATCCGTGGTCAGCGGATCGCCGCGGGCGACGTGGTGGTGATGCTGTACGGGTCGGCCAACCGGGACGAGGACGTGTTCGGCGCCGACTCCGAAGAATTCAGCGTGACCCGCCACCCCAACCCGCACATCGCGTTCGGGTGTGGCGAGCACTCCTGCGTGGGGGCGCAACTGGCGCGCCTGGAGGCGACCGTCATGTTCGAGGAATTGCTGCGCCGCTTCCCGGGGATTGAGCTGGCGGGAGAGGTGGAGCGGATGCGTGCCACCATGGTGCCCGGCGTGAAACGGATGCCGGTACGGCTGTACGAAACATCGGGAGGACCAATTCAGTGACCGATTCAGACACCGAGTTCCACGCAAAGCTGCGCGCGCTCGTCGGGCAGCAAACGGGAGGCGCCGGGAAGCCCTCGGTGGCACCGGATCCCGTCAACCAGCCGATGATTCGGCACTGGGCCCACGCGCTCGACGACATGAACCCGGTCTACCTGGACCCGGAGTTCGCGGCGGCGTCCAGGTTCGGCGGCATCGTGTCTCCTCCGGTGATGCTGCAGACGTGGATCATGCCGGCACCGAAGCTCGAGGGGATCGAGGAGCGAGGCGGCGCCCCGGTCGACATCGAGGGCAACCCAACGGCGTTCCTCGACGAGGCCGGCTTCAGCAGCACGGTGGCGACCAACTCCGAATTCGAGATCGAGCGCTACCCGCGGCTGGGCGATGTCATCAGCGCGACGTCGGTCTTCGAGGAGGTCTCCGATGAGAAGAAGACCGCGCAAGGGCACCGGCTACTTCCTGACCTGGGTGATCACCTACAGCGACCAAAACGGCGAGGTGCTGGGGCGACAGCGGTTCCGGGTGCTGCGATTCAGGCCGGAAAGCTGATGGCGTCCCGACTGGCACCGGCGATCGGCCCGGACACCGAATTCTTCTGGAACGGGCTGCGCGAGCACAAACTGCTGATCCAGCGCTGCTCCGGATGCGGGGCGCTGCGCAACCCGCCGCGGCCCATGTGCCCGAAATGCCGTTCGCTGGACTGGGATGCGATCGAGTCTTCGGGGCGCGGCACGGTCTACAGCTACGTGATGCCGCTGGAGCCCCGGTTCCCGTTCTTCGACTATCCCTACATCGTCGTGCTGGTCGAACTCGCCGAAGGGGTGCGGCTGGTTTCCAACCTGCTGCGACATCGAGCCGGCCGACGTCACCGTCGGGATGCCGGTCGAGGTCTTCTACCAGACCTTCGACGGGGCTAATGGAGACCTTGTGCTGCATCAATTCCGGCCGGCCGGCGGGGAGGAACATCGATGACGACCGCCAAATCCCGGACCACGACGTTGCAATGGGCCGACATCGAAGTCGGCGACGAGGTGACCCCGCTCGAAATCCCGATCAACACAACGATGATCGTCGCCGGCGCGATCGCGTCGCGTGACTTCATGCCCGTACACCACGACCGCGACTACGCCAACAAGCAAGGCTCGCCCAATCTGTTCATGAACATCTTGACCAGCAACGGGTATTGCGTGCGCTTCCTCACCGACTGGGCCGGGCCCGAGGCGATGGTCAAGAAGCTGTCGATTCGCCTGGGGGTGCCGTGCTTCCCCGACGACCCGCTGCGCTTCACCGGCAGCGTGACCGGTAAGACGCCGGGGCCGGCGGCGAGAACTTCGTCGAAGTGACCTTCAAGGCATCCAACAGCCTTGGCGATCACGTCTCGGGCACCGCGGTCGCTGAGCCTGCTGGACGGAGTTGGCGCATGAGTCGTCGCTGCGCCGGCAGCTGCGCCATCGCCGGCATCGGGCAGACCGAGTTCTCCAAGGAGTCCGGGCGCAGCGAACTGCAATTGGCATGCGAGGCGGTCAGCGCCGCGATCGACGACGCCGGGCTGGCCCCCGGCGATGTCGACGGCATGGTCACGTTCACCATGGACTCCAGCGACGAGATCGACGTGGCGCGCAACGTCGGCATCGGCGATCTGACCTTCTTCTCCCGCGTGCCGCACGGCGGCGGCGCGGCGCGCCGGCACGGTGGTGCACGCGGCAATGGCCGTCGCGACCGGGCTCGCCGATGTCGTGGTGTGCTATCGCGCGTTCAACGAGCGCTCCGGCATGCGCTTCGGCGGCAGCGGCGCGCAGCGCTCGAGCTCCGCCGTTCATGGCGCACTACGCCCCGTTCGGATTGCTCACCCCCGCGGCGTGGGTCGCGCTGCACGCCCAGCGCTACATGTCGCACGTATGGGGTGACCAACGAGGACTTCGGCCGGATCGCCGTCGTCGACCGCGCGCACGCGGCCAAGAATCCCGACGCCTGGTTCTACCAGCGCCCGATCACCCTCGAGGACCACCAGAACTCGCGCTGGATCGTCGAGCCCGTGCTGCGGCTGCTGGACTGCTGTCAGGAGAGCGACGGCGGCGTCGCGCTGGTCGTCACCAGCGCCGAACGCGCCCGCGATCTGCGGCAGCCGCCGGCGGTGATCACCGCGGCCGCCCAGGGCGCGGCGTACGAGGGCGAGATGATGACCAGCTACTACCGCGAGGACATCACCGGCCTGCCCGGAGATGGGCGTGGTCGGCCGAGCGGCTATGGCGGGACTCGGGGCTGGCGCCCGAAGACATCCAAACCGCCTTCATCTACGACCATTTCACGCCGTTCGTGTTCACGCAGCTGGAGAACTCGGCTTCTGCGGGCGCGGCGAAGCGAAAGACTTCGCCACCGTCGACGGCTGTCACTCGGCGGGGAGCTGCCGATCAACACCAACGGCGGGCTGCTCGGCGAGGCCTACATCCACGGGATGAACGGCATCACCGAGGGCGTGCGCCAGGTGCGCGGCACGTCCTGCAACCAAGTCGACAACGTCGAGCACGTGCTGGTCACGTCAGGCACCGGCGTTCCCACCAGCGGCCTCATTCTCGCACCCGCCGGCTGAGTGATCGATGAGCCAGGCTTCTGCTGACCCAGGCGACCGATACCCGCGAGCTCATCGTCGAGTCCGCGTATACCTGTTCCGCACGCAGGGCCTGCAGAAGGCGACGATCGTCGACATCGCCAAGACTGCCGGCGTTTCCCGCAGCACCATCTACGAGTATTTCAGCGACAAGGGCGCCATTCTTGAAGCCTGCGCCGAACACGCCTCCGAGCAGTTCTACCGCGAGATGTCCAAAGCGATGGACCGCGGCAGCTCTTTAGAGGAAAAGCTAAGCTGTGCGGCCGTATTCGTCACTCAGGCGCGCCGCGCCATCGCATCCGGGAAATACTTCGATGAAGATGCCATCAGCCTGCTGCTGACCAAAGATGCCGCCGTATTGCTGCGGGAGTGCGTGGACTTTTTTGCGCCCTATCTCTCCGCGGCCAAGCTCACCGGCGAGGTTCGCAAAGACCTCGACGTCGGGGCCGCCGGTGAATGGTTCGCGCGAATCCTGTTCTCGCTATTCAGCACGCCGTCGTCATCGCTTGATCTGGACGATGCCGACGTCGTAGC
The DNA here is from genome assembly GCA_963824505.1 of uncultured Actinomycetota bacterium. Classification (GTDB taxonomy): domain Bacteria; phylum Actinomycetota; class Actinomycetes; order Mycobacteriales; family Mycobacteriaceae; genus Mycobacterium. The sequence continues at coordinate 80,815 of CAWGPS010000013.1, read as the reverse complement.
GGAGTTCGTGCGCGCCCATGTGGTGCGCGGATTCGCCGGCGACCGTCCGCGCCCGAGGCGCACTCAGTGAGCACCGGGCAGGGGTCGTCACTCAGTTTGGTCGCGCCCCGTTGACACCGCCGATGAGCTCAGCCAGCCTGAACCCATGACGGTCGTCGATGACTCGATTCGGCTCTTCGGCAACGAGGCGCTCCAGGATCCTTTATCCCTGGTACGACCGCATGCGCGCCGAGGCGCCGGTTCGGCGGATCGGCAACTCGGTCTTCTACGCGGTCTGCGGCTGGGACGCGGTGCAAGAGGCCGTCGACCGGGTCGAGGACTTTTCGTCGAACCTCACCGCGACCATGGTCTTCCACGAGGACGGCACCGTCATCCCGTTCGACATGACCCCGGCGGGAGGTGCCGCGCACGCGTTGGCCACTGCGGACGATCCGGCTCATGCGCTGCACCGCAAAATCCTGCTGCCGCACCTGTCGGCCAAGCGCGTACGGATCATCGAGGAATTCGCCGTGCAGACCGCCGACCGATTGTGGGAGCAGAACCTGCGCGACGGCCGCATCGAGTTGATGAGCCCGTCGCTAACCGGCTGCCGATGATGGTGGTCGCCAGGTTACTGGGCCTGCCCGACGGCGACGTCGACAGATTGATTCGGCTCGGCTACGCCACCACCACGCTCCTCGACGGGGTCGTCACACAAGACCAACTCGAGGAAGCGTTCGCGGCGGCGTTGGAGCTGTCCGGCTATGTCTTGGAGCATTTCGAAAGGGCAAGCGCCAGTGCCGAAGACGGCTTGATCGCCGATCTGGCCGCGCGCTGCCGCTTCGGGCCAGCTCGAGCAACTGCCGGCGCTGGGGATCATGATCACGCTCTTCAGCGCTGCCGGCGAATCGACGGCGTCACTTCTGGGCAGCGCGGCCTGGATTCTCGCCGATCGTCCCGACATCCAGAAGCAGGTGCGCGAGATCCCGAACTGCTGGGCAATGTCATCGAAGAGGCGCTGCGCGTTGAACCGCCGTTTCGCGGGCACTACCGGCACGTCCTGCGCAATACCACCTTGGCCGGCGTCGAGCTGCCCGCGGATTCCCATCTGCTGCTCATGTGGGGAACCCGCCAACCGCGATCCGGCGCATTTCGAGGCGCCGAACGAGTTCCGCCTCGACCGCACCGGCGCCAAGAGCCACGTGACGTTCGGCCGGGCGTGCACTTCTACGTGGGAGCCGCGCTGGCACGCCTGGAGGCCCGAGTCGTGTTGGGCAAGCTGCTGAACCGCACCACCTGGTTCGAGGCGACCGATGTCGGGAATGGTTGCCCAGCATCCTGGTCCGGCGGCGGACACGGCGGCCTGTCGGCCATTACATCCGGCTTGTGCGACGGATGCTGGCGCTTACCGCGGCGGTGCTGGCGACGACGACTATGTTGACGGGCTGCGGCAGCTCCGGCCAGAAGCGCGCGGAGTCGCATGCGGTGGTGATCGTGTCCGGCGGTGATGCGACGAGCCCGTTCACCACCCCCGACCAGGCGTGCGCCACCGGGCTGGCCGCGGGCAACACCGACACCGCGATCCGCGAGTACCTGCTCAAGCAGGGCTACAACGTGTACACCTCACCGGCGATGGCCGGCCGCGGGCAGGTGGTCGACCAGACCGGCTTCGGCCCGTTCGGGGTCTGCCCAATACGCTGCCGGAGAACATGACCGTCAACTCCACCGGCAGCATCGACACCGCCGGCGAACACCTGGCCCGGTTCCTGACCTACCTGCACACCGACAAGGGCATCAACGACGTCGACCTGGTCGGCCACTCGATGGGCGGGCTGTACTCCCGCGCCGCGATCCGGGTGCTGACGACCACGAACTCCCCGGTGCACATCCGCTCGCTGACCACGATCGGCACGCCCTGGCAGGGCTCGTACCTGTCCGACTACGCCAATGACATCGTTCCGCTGACCGACTGTCTCGGCGACAAGTTCTGCGAGAACGCGATGAAGAGGCTTCAAAACCGAGGTGCTGCGGCTGATGGCGGGCTCCGGTCGCGAGGTCAACCAGGCGTACCTGATGGGCAAGGACGGCTGGAACCAATTCCAGTCCGGTGTGCTGGACAAGATCCCGGTGGTGCTGATCGGCGGCAAGAAGTTCACCAAGTCGGGGGCAGGTCAACCCCATGGTGTGGCCCAACGACGGCATCGTGGCGCTGCGGAGCGCGCTGGCCATGGACATCGCCGACCCGGTGCTGCCGCACCGGCGCTGCTACACCTTCGACGACACCCACAGCATCTACGTCTCCAACGAGGCCGGCCTGGACTGGAAGACGGCGCTCACGTGGGATCCGCAGGTGCTCGACGTGCTGCACAACGCTATCGAGGACGCGCCGAAAGCGCTTGAAGGCGCCAACCGTCAAGGCTGCCCGGCGTAGCCCAGTGATGTCGACCCGCCGTTTCAGACGCGGGTCCGACGCGCATTTTCGGCGCCGATGTTAATCTCTTGTGTCACTTTCAGCTTCAACCGTCACAACGCTGGCATTTTTGTCAGTGCCGTCACCATAACTTTGCAGGCACTGGTCCGAGCAGTCGCGAGGAGATCGTCGAGATTTTCGACGCGCTCGATGCCGTCGTGAACCGTCTGTGTGCGTTGTCCTTTACGTGTTCACCACCCCCGAGCGGTTGCGGGCTTTAGATCACCTCGAACGTGCAACACGTCAACTGCGCTCCCCGCAGCACACGTTGATCAATCAGCTTGGTGCGCAGGCCAGCGAGGAAGAACTGGGCGCCACGCTGCCCTCCGCGCTGGCCAACCGGTTGCGCATCACCAAGCCCGAAGCCGGCCGCCGCATCGCCGAAGCCCAGATCTCGTGAGCGCGCGCTGACCGGTGAGCCGTTGGCCCCGCTGTTGACCGCGACCGCGCTCGCCCAACGCGAGGGGCTGATCGGTGATCAGCATGTCAAGGTCATCCGCAGCTTCTTCGCCCATCTGCCCGCCGAGGTGGACTTTGCCTACCCGCGAAGCCGCCGAAGCCGATCTGGCCGATAAAGCCCGCGGGTATCGTCCCGATGAGTTGGCCAAATACGCCCAGCGGATCATGGATTTGCTCAACCCCGACGGGGAGTTCAGCGATGCCAGTAACGGGCCCGCAAGCGTGGCATCACGTTGGCAAGCCGGAATTTGACGGCATGTCGCGCATCAGCGGGCTACCTGACCCCGCAACTGCGTGCCGCCCTCGAGCCGGTGTTCGCCAAGCTCGCCGCCCCCGGGGCGTGTAAACCTGACGACGACACCCCGCTCATCGATGCCACACCCGATGAGGATGCGGTTCGCCGCGACAGCCGCTGCTCAAGCCCAACGCAATCATGATGGTTTCCTCGCCGCGCTGCGCGGCGCTGCTCGCCTCCGGCGAGCTGGGCCAACACAATGGCTTACCCGTGTCGATCGTCGTCACCACCACGCTTGAGAGATCTGCAAGCCGCCGCCGGTAAGGCCCTGACCGGCTGGCGCTCCCTCGCTGCCCATGTCCGATCTGATCCGCTTGGCCAGCCACGCTCATCATTATTTGGCCATTTTCGACGACGGTAAGTCGTTGGCGTTGTATCACACCAAACGGCTTGCCTCCCCCGCCCAGCGCATCATGTTGTACGCCAAGATCGTGGGTGCACCCAGCCGGGCTGTGATGCCCCCGCCTATCACAGTCAGGTCCATCACGTCAACGGGTGGACCAACACCCGCCGCACCGACATCGATGACCTCACGCTGGCGTGCGGCCCCGACAACAGGCTCGCCGAAAAAGGCTGGACCACCCGCACCAACGCCCGAGGCGAGACCGAATGGATTCCGCCGCCGCATCTGGATTACGGCCAACCCAGAATCAATACCTTTCATCACCCGGAGAAACTCCTGGCACCCGACGACGACAGGACCCGTAGCTGCGGATGTCGAGACGCCCTAGTGGACACCTCGATCGGCCAGCGCCCGCAGGAAGAACGTCAGGTTGGCGGGTCGCTCGGCCAGCCGCCGCATGAAGTAGCCGTACCACTGGGTGCCGAACGGCACGTACACCCGCACCTGGTTGCCCGCGTCGGCCAGCCGTCGCTGCTCGTCGTCGCGGATGCCGTACAGCATCTGGTATTCGAAATCTCGCGGGACCACGGCCCGATTCGCGCGCCAGCGCGGGCACCGCATCGATATCGCCGGATCGTGGGAAGCCACCATGGGATAGCCCGAGCCGCTCATCAGCACCCGCAGACAGCGCAGGTACGCGTCGGTGACCGCGGCCGGCTCCCGGTAGGCCACCGACGCGGGCTCGTCGTAGGCGCCCTTGCACAACCGGATCCGCGCCCCGCCGCGGCGAACTCTGCGCAGTCGCCGCGGTGCGTCGCAGATAGGCCTGCAAAACGGTGCCGAGCCAGGGAAAGTCGACCCGCAGGTCCGCACGATCGACAGCGTCGAATCGGTGGTGGTGTGGTCCTCGGCGTCCACCGTCACCCACACCCCGCCCGTTGCGCCGCGTCGCAGATGGTGTGGGCGTTCTCCAGCGCGATCTTCTCGCCGTCGCGAGCCAGCGCCTGCCCCAGCGCCGACAACTTCAGCGACACCTCGAGCGGCCGCACACCGGCGCGCGCCGTCGAGCCGGCTCAGCGCTCGAGCAGATCGAGGTAGGCCCGCACGGTCGCGTCGGCGTCTCGGCGTCGGTGACGTCCTCACCCAGGTAGTCGATGCTGACGTATCGGCCCGAATCACGCAGCACGGCAACGCTATCCAGCACACTGTCGATGGTCTCCCCCGGCACGAAGCGCTGCACCACCTTGCGGGTCACCGGCAACCGTTCGGCGGTGTGACGCAGCCCTTCGGCCCGGCTGGCGGCCAGGATCACCGGACGACGTGTTGGCGAACACCCGGACATCAGTCCGCCGCCATGTGCGGATAGGTGTGGTCGGTCGCCGGCACGAACGTCTCCTTGATGGTGCGCGCCGACGTCCAGCGCAACAGGTTCAGCGCCGACCCGGCCTTGTCGTTGGTGCCCGATCCGCGTGACCCGCCGAACGGCTGCTGCCCGACCACCGCGCCGGTCGGCTTGTCGTTGACGTAGAAGTTGCCGGCGGCGAAACGCAGTCGCTCCTGCGCGGTCAGCACGGCGTCGCGGTCGTCGGCGATGACCGCGCCGGTCAGCGCGTATCGGGATCCGCTGTCGACGACGTCGAGGATGCGTTCGTACTCGTCGTCGGGATAGACGTGCACCGCCAGCAGCGGACCGAAGTACTCGTCGCGAACGCCTCGTCGGTCGGGTCGTCGGACAGCAACACCGTGGGCCGGACGAAATAGCCTTCGCTGTCGTCGTATTCGCCGCCGACCGCGATGGTGACCCCGGCCGCGCCCTTCGCCCGCTCGATGGCGTTGACGTTCTTGGCGAAGGCCCGCCGTCGATCAGCGCGCCACCGTAATTGGACAGATCGGTGACGTCGCCGTAGCGCAGCCCGGCGGCGGCGCCCAGGAAGTCGTCGCCCATCCGCTGCCACACCGAACGCGGGATGAACGCCCGCGAGGCCGCCGAGCACTTCTGCCCCTGGTAGTCGAAGGCACCGCGAATCAGGGCGGTGCGCAACACATCCGGGCGCGCCGAGGCGTGTGCGACCACGAAGTCCTTGCCGCCGGTCTCGCCGACCAGCCGCGGATAGCTGCGGTAGCGGCCGATGTTGGCGCCGACCCGCGCCACAGATGCTGGAAGGTCGCGGTCGATCCGGTGAAATGGATGCCGGCCAGCCGCGGATCGGCCAGCACCACATCGGAAACCGCGAACCCGTCGCCGGTGACAGGTTGATCACGCCGGGCGGCAGCCCGGCCGCCTCGAGCAGTTGCATGGTCAGGTAGGCCGACAGGGTCTGCGTGATGGACGGCTTCCACACCACGGTGTTGCCCATCAGCGCCGGCGCGGTCGGCAGATTGCCGGCGATGGCGGTGAAGTTGAATGGCGTGATCGCGTAGACGAAGCCTTCCAGCGGGCGGTAGTCGCTGCGGTTCCACTCGCCCGGGCCCGCTGACCGGCTGCTGCGCCAGGATCTGCCGGGCGAACGCGACGTTGAACCGCCAGAAGTCGATCAGTTCGCACGGCGCGTCGATCTCGGCCTGGTAGGCCGACTTGGACTGGCCGAGCATCGTGGCGGCGGCGATCTTCTCCCGCCACGGCCCGGCCAGCAGGTCGGCGGCCCGCAGGAACACCGCGGCGCGCTCGTCGAACGGCATGGCCGCCCACGCGCCTTCGCGGCCGCGCGGCCTCCACCGCGGCGGTGGCCTCGGCGTGCCCGGCGTTGGTCAGCGTGCCCAGCGTCGCGGCGTGCCGGTGCGGCTGGACGACGTCGATGCGCTCGCCGTCGCCCATCGGTGCCTGCCGCCGATGACGTGCGGCAGGTCGATCGGGTGGTCGGCCAGGGCGGCCAGTTCGGCGCAGCAGCCGGGCGCGTTCGGGGGATTGCGGCGCGTAGTCGTGGACCGGCTCGTTGGCCGGCATCGGCACCTCGGTGATGGCGTCCATGCTGCCCAGGATCCCCGGCACGCAGGCCCGATTGGTTAGCCGATCGGACAAGACGCTAGGCCTGGTCTAGTAACATCGGACAACATGGCGGCGGCGTCGGACTGGGCCAGCTGCTGCTCGCGCTGGACGCGACGATGGTCACCCTGGTGGACGCCCCGCGCGGGCTGGACCTGCCGGTGCGTCGGCCGCGCTGATCGACTCCGACGATGTCCGCCTCGGCCTGGCGCGGCGGCGGGCTCGGCCGATGTCTTCTTCCTCCTCGGCATCGGCGACGACGAGGCGCTGCGCTGGATCGACGACCAGGCCGCCAGCGGGTGCCGGCGGCCATCTTCGTCAAGGAGCCGTCCGACGCGGTGGTCGCCGCGGCGGTGCCGCCGGGTCGGCGGTGGTCGCCGTGGAACCGCGGGCCCGCTGGGAACGGCTGTACCGCTTGGTCAACCACGTCTTCGAGCATCACGGCGACCGCGCCGACCCGCTGGACGACTCCGGCACCGACCTGTTCGGCCTGGCCCAGTCCATCGCCGACCGCACCCACGGCATGGTCAGCATCGAGGACGCCCAGTCGCACGTGCTGGCCTACTCGGCCTCCAACGACGAGGCCGACGAGCTGCGCCGGCTGTCGATCCTGGGCCGCGCCGGCCCGCCCGAGCATCTGGAGTGGATCGGCCAGTGGGGCATCTTCGACGCGCTGCGGGCCAGCGGCGACGTGGTGCGCGTCGACGAGCGGCCCGAACTGGGCCTGCGCCCGCGGCTGGCGATCGGCATCTACCAGCCGCCGACCGGTCCCCGGCGCCGCCGGTGTTCGCGGGCACCATCTGGGTGCAGCAGGGTTCGCAACCGCTGGCCGACGACGCCGACGACGTGCTGCGCGGCGCGGCGGTGCTGGCCGCGCGCATCATGTCCCGGCTGGCGGCGCGCCCGTCGACGCATGCCCGTCGGGTGCAGGAACTGCTCGGCCTGCCGACGGCGAACCGGACGTGGCCGCCGTCGCGCGCGAACTCAGCCTCGCCGCCGACGGGCCGGCGCGCTGATCGGCTTGGACAGCCGAACGCCATCGGCGCCGAGCCGCGCCCCGCGCGCTGGCCGATGTTCTGGCTTTGAGCGCCAGCGCTTTTCGCCGCGACGCGCAGGTGGCCGCGCACGGGTCCCGGGTCTATGTGCTGCTCCCGAACGGCGCGAGGCCGCGGCGGTGACGTCGTGGGTCCGCGGCACCATCGGCGCGCTGCGCGGCGAACTCGGCTTGCAGCTGCGGGCCGTCATCGCCGCTCCGGTGGCGGGTCTGGCGGGCGTCGCCGCGGCCCGCGCCGAGGTCGACCGCGTGCTCGACAGCGCCGAGCGCCATCCCGGCGCGATCGGCCAGGTGACCTCGCTGGCCGAGGCGCGCACCACGGTGTTGCTCGACGAGATCGTCACCCTGATCGGCGCCGACGACCGACTGGTCGATCCGCGGGTCCGCGAGCTGCGCGACCAGGATCCGGCGCTGGCCGAGACGCTGCGGGCCTACCTGGACAGCTTCGGCGACATCGGCGCCGCCGCGCAGGCGTTGCACGTGCACCCCAACACCGTTCGCTACCGGGTGCGGCGGATCGAGCAGCTGGTGTCAGCCTCGCTGGCCGATCCCGATGTGCGGCTGCTGCTTTCGCTGGGTTTGCGGGTGGGCGAGCGGTCGGGATGAGGCTCTTTCCGCTAGAGCCCAGCTCGACAACATCGGCACGCTGGCCGGCGGCGCACGGCGGATAGTCCATTCGCGGAGACACGAGTTGCGCGCGCAGGCGCACAGGATGTTTTGCGCACGAGTCGTGGCCTGGGAGTATGACGCAGACTGGAAAACCCTGCAACAGGAATTATCTTGGCCAAATTGCGGCCCATGACGCCGTTGGCCGGCGCCGCCTGGAAAATCAAATCTAACGCACACCGTCGGCGGACTCAGTAGCCTCTGCGAATACACCAGCGGGAGGTTTGACGTCGTGCGAGCGGAGAGCGAGTCGGAGTGGCCGATCGTGGCCCGCGACGACGAGCTGCGCCGAGCCTCGGCGGCACTCGAGCACGACGCGGAATTCCGTGGCGTGGCGTTGGTCGGCGATAGCGGGGTGGGCAAATCGACCCTCGCTCGCTTGCTCGCCGAAACGCTCCAGTCGCAAGGGGCGACCGTGCGGTATGCCCTGGGCACCCAAACCGGCTCCGCGGTGCCGTTGGGCGCGTTCTATCGGTCCGTGACGGTGGAGGCACCGCAGGAACCGGCCGCCATGCTCGCGGCCGCGCATAAGGCGCTGGAGCGGGAGGACAACCTGGTCGTCGTGGTCGACGACGCACAGTTGCTCGACCCGTTGTCGTCGACGCTGGTGCACCAACTTGGCGCCAGCGGCAGCGCACGATTGATCGTGACGATCCGCTCCGGCGACCCGGTGCCCGACGCGGTAACAGCACTCCTGAAGGACCGGTTGTTGCTCACCCTGCACATCGAGGCATTCACGGCGGAGGAGACCGGGACGCTCGCCCGCGCCGTGCTCGGCGGCGTCGTCGACACCAAGCTCGTCAACGAGTTGCACGGCCGGACCGCGGGCAACCCGCTGCTGCTGCGCAGCTTGCTGGGCGCGGGCCGCGAAAGCGGTGTGTTGGTGCGCACGGATGCGGGATGGCAACTTCACGGTGCACTTCGCGCCGACCGGCAACTCTTCGATCTGCTCGAGTTTCGACTCCAATCCTTCGCGCCGGAGGAATTGGAGGCGGTGGAGATTGTGGCCGCTGCGGAGGTGCTGGACTGGGAGATTCTGCGTGAGCTTTGCGATGCCGAGGTGGTGGGACGTCTCGAACGCCGTGGCGTGATCCAGGTGGTTGCCGACGGGTCGAACACGGTGGCGCGGTTGGGCCACCCCATCTTCGGCGAGGTGGCGATGCAACGAGCCGGGACGGTGCGCACGCGGCAGCTCACTTGCCTGCTGGCGCAACAACTTCAGAAGCAGATGCTCAGGAACAAGGAACGGTCGGCATTGCCCGACGTGCGCAGCCGGATACGGCTGGCACAGTTCATGACGCGAAGCGACCTGACGCCGGACCTCGACCTCATCGTCGATGCGGCGGCGAGCGCGGTGACCATGTCGGACATCGCTTGCGGCGAAGACCTGGCCCGATTCGCGTTCGAGCGTGGCGCCGGCCTGCCGGCCGCGCTCGTGCTCGCCGAGGCGATCGGCTGGCAGGGGCGAGGCGACGAGGTCGCGGCGGTGCTCGACGACGTCGACCCCGAGGGCGCCGACGAGCAAACGACCGTACGGTGGGGCTGTCTGCGTGCCGCGAATCTCTTCTTCAGCTGCGGGCAGGTTGAACAGGCGCGGCAGGCACTCTTCGACGTGCGGGTGCGTGTTGATTCTGAGGCGCTGCTCCCGTTCGTCACGGCCATGGAAGCGGGATTCGCGTACTTCTCCGGCGACATCCGGACGGCACTCGACCTCGGGTTGGTCGTGTGCACATCCGACGTTGCACCGGTAGTGCGGACGTGGGCCGCTACGTGGACGTGCTGGGCATTGGCACTCAGTGGGCGGTTCGGCGAAGTCCAGCGCGTAGCACACGCGGGGCCCGCGGTCTTTTTCGATCAATCGGGACCGTGCCGGTTTGCCGTGGGTTTGGCCGAGGTCGTGGCATTGACGGAAGCCGCTGATAACCCTGCGGCCGAACGAGTTTGGGAACGCTATGCTTCGGCGACCCGGGTCTGGCCTGCTGCAGACGCCTTCCCGCACGCCATGCTCGGATTGGTGCAGCTTGCCGGGGGTGCGCTGGGATCCGCCTGTTCTGCCTTCCGGGATTCGATGGCCGCGATGTCGCGGGGTTTCCCGTCGGGCTGGCTGATGCTGGTGTCGGCCTGGTCCGCGCAAGCCGAAGGCGCCCGGGGGGACAGTGCGGCTGCCGCCGCCGCGCTGCGCACGTCGGAAAACGCCTACGGACCGCAGGTCGCGGTGTTCTTGCCGGAGCTGGCACTGGCCCGGGCCTGGGAGCGGGCCAGCCTCGGCCAGACGGCGGCCGCCCAAATACACGCGATACACGCCGCGCAAATCGCGCGACAATCCGGGATGTATGCCGTCGAGATGCGCGCGCTGCACACCGCCGTCCGGTTCGACGACCGTTCGCAAACCAAGAGGCTGGCCGAGCTGGCCAAGACACTCGACACCCCGCTCGCGGAGGCGATGGCCCAACACGCTCGTGGCCTGGCCGACCATGACGGCGATTTGCTTGACGCCGCGGCCGACCGGTTCGCGGACATCGGCGCGGTGGCGCTGGCCGCCGACGCGGCAGCCCACGCGGCGCGCGAACACGGCCGGAACCGCCAGCGTCACAAGGAAATCCAGTCTGCGACCCGCGCACTCCGGCTGGCCGGGCAGGGCGGCATACGAACGCCGGCGGTCGATGCGGCGGCCCCGGCGTTACCCCTCACGGCCCGCGAACGCGAGATCGCGAACTTCGTCACGGCTGGTTTGTCCAACCGTCAGATCGCCGATCGGCTCGTTGTCTCGGTACGGACGGTGGAGGGACACGTTTATCGCATCTTCGCCAAGCTCGGCATCGACGACCGCGAGCAGCTCAGCCAATTGGTACGTCTCGCTCGGCACGAAAACTAAACGGAGCACCCGGCACTGCTTGCACTACCTCGCTGGTTCCCGGTCGGCGCTACGGCGCGCTCCCGTGGCGCTCACCGCGTTAGTTGCTTTAGCATGTCCGGCGCCCTTAGCGCGTCGGCCGCCTCGACCTTTCGTACCGCCATGCGCTTGCGCTCTCGGCGTATCGCGGCCCGGCCATAGTGTTCAAGCTCTTGAATATGTCGATCACAGCCGCACAGGTGATCTCTCGTTTGGTAGGTAGCCTCCGTCGCCCGGCCGGATTCAATGCACACGGCGCAGAGCGGGGCTATGGAACCGCGATCGAGCGTGATTCGGCCTGCCGGGAGATCGCAGGGCAGAACGCGTTGACCACCCCTTCGCCTGCCGTGGGGCACACGTCGCAGCATTGGGCGAAAGCGCCGAATGGTGTGATTGTTCATGATGCCACCTCGACTGTTGATCCCGCGCCATACCGGGCTGATCACCATCGTCTCAGCGAGCCGTGCGCGGACACGAGCAGTTCACTACTCGACCACTACTCGACTGTTACTCCACCGGCCGGGCGCCGAACGCAGCCGGTTATCCGGCCTTCTTGCGAATCGCGATGTTGAGATACGGCATGAACAGGCCGAAAGGCAGGCCCGGGCATTGCCGGCGTAACAGATTGGCGTAGCGACGATTGCTGGATTGGCGATAGTAAAGCCAGCGCAACGGATTCTGCTTCATCTGGAAGGTCTGCCGGTCGACCATGAAGTCCAGATCGGAGATTGGCCCCAGCGCCAGCTCGATGTCGTGATAGCTCACGCCCCGACCGCGGCGCGCGAGCTCCACTCCGGCGTCGTGCGACGTGGTGTCGAACGCCGACGCTTGATACCTCGGCGTCCGCTTCAGGTACTCCAGCGCTATCTCGTCCGGCAGCCAGTGAAAGAACGGCAGGTCCGCGGTGTGGTCGTCGAAAAGCCACAGCCGATTGGGCGCTTCGATGATGCACAGGATTCCGTCGTCGGCCAACAGCTGCCAGGCGGCTTGCAAACTGGTCAAACGCTCGCGATACGTCATGTGCTCCAGCGACGCGAAGAAGATGACGAAATCGAAGCTGTCGTGACCTGAAATGCGCGGCTATCTCGGTTGCGTTCATGTGATGCAGGGACGGTTCGCCGAGCCCGAAGAAGCGCAACCTCGCCCGCGACACCGCTATGGATTCCGGGACCACGTCGATTCCGGTGACCTCGCTGCCTTGCTCGACTAGGGCCATGATGGATGACCCAGTCCCGCAGCCGATCTCGAACACCCGCGCCCCGTCCAGGTGCCGCAGATCGTTAAGCCACGGCACGTACTCGTGCCGGTCGTAGATCAGACGCCCGACGGTGTGCTCATCGATGTCGTGGCGCCCGACTTCGGAATCCCAGTAGTCCCTTGTCGACCAGTTTTCGAGCAGGTGCTGACGAAACCCGTCCACGCTCACCGGATCCAGCGCCACGAACCGACGACGCAGATCGGCGGAAGTGCGCCGATCGGCACGCCAGATGGCCCGGCGGGCCCACTCCCTGGCGGTGTTCTGCACGACGGTCATCATCGCATCTGGCGCCCGCCACGGCGCAGCAATAGTTATGTTCAGCCTGAAGCCAATTGAATCTCTTGCGGGGCACTTCCATCCGGCTAGGCTTCCTTGGTGACCGAAAGCCCGTCGTCGTATTTGGTGCTGGCTTCCCAGCGCAGCGGCAGCACGCTGCTCGTGGAATCGCTGCGCGCGACCGGCGTGGCCGGCGAGCCCCAGGAGTTCTTCCAGTATTTACCGGACACGAGCCAGGCCCCGCAGCCACGGGAGTGGTTTGCCGACGTCGAGGACGAGTCGATCCTGCGCCTGCTCGATCCCATCGACCCGGGCAAGCCGGACCTTGCGCCCGCAGAGATCTGGCGCGATTACATCCGCACCGCCGGCCGGACGCCGAACGGCGTATGGGGCGGCAAGCTGATGTGGAACCAGACGCCCCTGCTGTTGCGCCGCGCCGATGAACTCCCGGATCGATCCGGCGACGGCCTGCTCGCCGCCATTCGGGACGTCATCGGCGAGGATCCGCTCTTCATCCACGTGCGCCGCCCCGACGTCGTGTCACAGGCGGTCTCGTTCTGGCGGGCGGTGCAGACGCGGATGTGGCGTGGCAGGCCCGATCCCGTGCGCGACGCCCGCGCCACCTACCACGCCGGAGCGATCGCCCACGTCATCACCATGCTGCGCGCGCAGGAGGAGGGCTGGCTGAAGTGGTTCGCCGACGAAGGCATCCAACCCATGGAGATCTCCTACCCGGTGCTGTGGCGCAATCTGACTCAGGTGGTCGCCGGCATCCTCGACGCGTTGGGGCTCGACCCGCGGCTGGCGCCCGAACCGGTACTGGAACGCCAGGCCGACCACCGCTCCGACGAGTGGGTCGACCGCTACCGCGCCGACGCCGAGCGGGAGGGCCTGCCGACCTGACCGTCACGGCGGCGGCTCGAGGCGGAGCCGCACGTCGGCCGACTCCTCAGGCGAACCCCGTGCCGACCTGGCGCGAGACGGTAACCTTGCGCGCATGCAGACGTCGTCCGTTGTCTCCCTGCTACAGGAACGCGCCGGCCTGCAGCCCGACGATCCGGCGATCTGCTACACGGATTACGAGCAGGACTGGGCGGGCGTCACCGAGTCCCTCACCTGGGCCCAGCTCTACCGGCGCACCCTGAACGTTGCACACGAGGTGAAGCGGCACGGCTCGGTTGGGGACCGCGCGGTGATCCTCGCCCCACAAGGCCTCGCCTACGTCGTCGCCTTCCTGGGCGCGATGCAGGCGGGCCGCATCGCGGTTCCGCTGCCCGCGCCGGCGGCCGGCTCCCACGACGAACGGGTCACCGCCGTGCTCGCGGACACGCAGCCCAGCGTCGTCCTCACGACATCCGCGGCCGCCCCGGCCCTGCGCGAGTTCCTGCACGAGCCCGCCGGCGTCGGCTCCATCATCGAAGTCGATTCGCTGGACCTGGACGATCCCGGCGCGCCGAGTATTCGCATCCGCGATGCACCGGACATCGCCTATCTGCAATACACCTCCGGCTCGACGCGGCTGCCGGCCGGCGTGATGATCTCCCACCGGAACATCTCGGTGAACTTCCAGCAACTGATGGCCGACTACTTCCCGGAGCTCAACGGCGTGGCCCCGCCGAACATCGCGATCGTGTCGTGGCTGCCGCTCTACCACGACATGGGTCTGGTGCACGGCGTCATCGCGCCCATACTGGGCGGCTACCTCGGCGACCTGACGAGCCCCACCGCGTTTCTGCAGCGCCCGGCGCGGTGGATCCAGTCGATGGCCAAACCGGTCCCCGTGTTCTCTGCCGGGCCGAACTTCGCCCTCGAACTGGCCGCACGAAAGACGTCGGATGCCGACCTCGAGGGGGTCGACCTCGGGAACGTGCTGGGCATCATCAGCGGCGCCGAGCGGATTCATCCCGCCACGCTGGACCGGTTCTGCAAGCGATTCGCCCCGTACAACTTTCGCGACGACATGATGCGGCCCTCCTACGGACTGGCGGAGGCGACTGTCTACGTCGCCAGCCGTGCCGCCCGCGGCGCGCCTAAAGTCGTGCATTTCGAGCCCGGGCGGCTGGCAGAGGGCCACGCCAGACCTCAGTCGGCGGAGGGCGGCGCACCGCTGCTGAGCTACGGCATGCCGCAATCGCCGACGGTGCGAGTGGTAGACCCCGACACCTGCGTGGAATGCCCCTCCGGCACCGTCGGTGAGATCTGGGTGCACGGCGAGAACGTCGCCGAAGGCTATTGGCGCAACCCCGAAGAGAGCCGGCGCACGTTCGGGAACGTGCTGGCGGACCCGTCGCCCGGCACGCCCGAAGGGCCGTGGCTGCGAACCGGGGACCTGGGGTTCCTCTGCGAGGGCGAGATTTTCATCGTGGGACGCATGAAGGACCTGCTGATCGTCTACGGGCGCAACCACTATCCGGAAGACATCGAGTCCACCGTCCAGGGCATCACCGGCGGCCGGGTCGCGGCGATCTCGGTGCCGGTGGAGGAGACGGAGAAGCTCGTCACCATCATCGAACTCAAGAACTGCGGCGAATCCCAGGAGGACGCGTTGCACAAGCTCAACGCCGTCAAGCACGACGTGACGTCGGCGGTGTCGAAGTCGCACGGACTCCAGATCGCCGACGTCGTCCTCGTTCCGCCGGGGTCGATTCCCACGACCACGAGCGGCAAGATCCGGCGCGCCGCGTGCGTGGAGCAGTACCGTCGTCGCGCTTTCACCCGGTTGGACGGCTAAGGCCCGGCGCGGCAACGAAGATCATGTTGATCACCGTCTTGGTGATGGCCGTCGCCGTGAGCTTCGAACCTTTCCGGATCGGAATGACGGTGCTGCTGCTGAACCGCCCCCGGCCGCTGTTGCAGCTGACCGCTTTCCTATGTGGCGGATTCGCCATGGGGATGAGCGTGGGCCTGGTGGTGCTCTTCGTTCTGCGACGCGCGCTGACCGGCTCGGGGTACTTCACCTTGCCGCGAATGCAGATCCTGATCGGTGTCATGGCGCTCGTGGCCGCGGCGGGCGTGGCGGTGTTACCGTCTGCCCGCAGGCAGGCCGGACAGGAACGGCTCTCGACGTGGACCAGGCGGCTTTTGACCGGCCGTTCGCTGTGGGTCGCCGGGGTGGCCGGGCTCGGGATCGCCCTGCCGTCCATGGATTACCTTGCCGCACTGGCGCTCATCCTGTCTTCGGGCAAGGGCGCCGCGACGCAGGTGGGGGTGCTACTGACGTTCAACGTGGTGGCCTTCTCACTGGTGGAGGTCCCCCTGCTGGCCTTCGCGCTGGCACCCGATACGACGCGCTCGGCGATGACCACGCTCTACGAATGGATCCGGGCACGCCGACGCCTCGAGGTGGCGGCCCTGCTGGTCCTGGTGGGCGCCGCGCTGCTGACGGCCGGCCTGGCGGGTCGGTGAGCGGCGCCCGCCCGGACGATTGCCTCGGATGATTGCCTCGGATGATTGCCCCGGACCTTTGCATCGCCGAGAACGAGCCGCGGCCACCGTGCTGCCGCGGTACCCGCTCACGGTGAATGACGCTCACGGTGAATGATTGGTGCGCTCCTCGGGTCCCGCGCTGACAGCTTCCCGGAGTTGCGGCTCACCGTCAGGACGCGGGGCATCCGCGGCAGGAAGGTTGTCGCCGGAGACCTCCGCGGTTTTCGGGGCAACGCCGGATTTAAGGTCGGATTCGAGGTCGGATTTGAGCAGAGGCCAGCCTTTACGCAACACGTAGTCGAGCCAGGCGCCGGCGAGTTGCGAGGTGAGCACGGCGGCGACCACGAGGGTGGTGTAGAACTTCGAACTGATGATGCCGGCGTCGAAGGCGACGCTGGCCAGCACGATGCCCGGACCGCCGCGGGCGTTCGTAGTGATCCCGAGGTTGACTATGTCGAGGCCGCGGAACCCGGCCAACCGCCCGGCCAGCCCCACCGACAGCATCTTCACCACGCAGGTGCCGACGATGAAGATGATCATCATGGGCAGGGAGACGCCGCGGATGAGGTCCAGTTTCAGGCCGACGATCGCGAAGTAGACCGGGATGAAAAAGGCGAAGGAAACTTTGCTGATCGCGTCGATGGAGTCCTCGAACCGTTTGTGTTCGTTCTCGACGAGGGCGAAGCCCGAGAGGAAAGCGGCGAAAACGAGGTTGACGTCGAGCGCCCCCGCGACCGCGCAGTAGGCCAGGAGCACCGCGATGGCGTAGCCGGTCGGCGAGTGCTGGGCGAGGACGTTCCACCGCGACTTGTTGAAGCGCCTGATGGCGCGCGGCACCAGCGTCAGGCCGAGGGCGAAGTACGCGACCGTGATCAACAGGTGCAGAGCCATCTGTGACGGATGCAGGTGGGACTTGGCCGCGATCGAGGTCGCAATCGCCAGCGCCAGCCACAGCACGATGTCCTCGAGCACGGCGACGCCGAGGATGAGCCGGGCGAACCGAGTGTCGAGGATGTTGAGGTCGGCGAAGATCTTCGACACCACCGGCACGGACGTGACGGCCACCCCGACCGCCAGGATGATGATCAGCGACAGGCGGTTCCCATGGGGGCCGGCCAGGCTCGGACGAATCAGATGCGGCCCGAAGACCAGCCCGAGCAGGAACGGTATGCCGGTTCCGACGATGACGAGCCAACTCACGGTCCGCCGTTCACCCTTGCCGAACAACTGCTGCATCTCGGCACCCGAGACGAACATCAGTAGCAGGAGCCCCAGCCAATACACGAACCCGAGGATGTGGTTGTTGTGCTTGGCTGTGCCCATCAGGTGCTCCACGAATGGCAGCCTGCCGAGCAGCGCCGGGCCGAGCACAATGCCGGCCAGGATCTCGCCCACCACCTTCGGCTGGCCGAGTTTCACGAACACATAGCCCAGCAACTGGGCTAGGCCGATAAGCGCGAAAAGCACGACGATCACCGCGGTCAGTTGAGCATTCGACACTAGACACTCCTCAGCTTTTTAGGGACGTTGTGCTTTTTAGGGACGTCGTGCTTTTTAGGGACGTCGTGCTTTTCAGAGACGTCGTGCTTTTCATGGAAAGTTCTGAACGGCGCCGCCGTGGCCGACGACCCGGCGCTGTATCTGAAACGCGAGCGTCAGTGCTGCTGCCCCGATGGCCACGGAGACGGGGTAGCGGATGTCGGGCGACGTGATGACGAGCGGAAGCAGGCCGACGGCCAGCGCCGGCGGAAGGTGAAGTCTCAAGAGGCGCAGCACGATAACGCCGCATACCATTGCGCACGCGGCGGCGGCGCCGCCGCTGCCGAAGATGCGGACGGCGGCCCACCCCGCGGTCGCGGTCAGGACGCACGCGGCCGGAAGGGCCAGCGCCTTGCCCGCCCAGGGGCACGTCGTCGGATGGGCGAACATTTCGTAGGCGATGACTATCAGCGGCGGGAAGAGCATCAGCCGCAGTCCAGAAGCGTTGGCGCACAACGCCATTGCGGTCAAAAACGCGAAGTACGGCAGGGTCCATGAGATTCCGGTCGGGGCGGTCTCGAGAATGTCATCGATGTTCGTGCCCGGCGTCGTATCGTTGTACTTCCGCCGGCAGTGCCGTTGCCACGGCACCAGGATCAGCACCAGCACGACCAGGCTCAGCGCGATGGAGGCGGGATAGAGCCAGCTCTTGATGCCCAAGAACAGGGGCAGCGCTCCGGCCGCGATCGCCGGGGCGACGTTTGACTTGAGGACAGCCAGCAGCAGCACGCAAAGGCACACCACGACCAGGATGGCCGGGACGCTGAAGGGTAGCGACCGGGTGATCAGCGTGCCGACGCCGGCCGCGAGGACGGGCGTTGCGATGAGCCGGCCGGGCTGGGTCGCCCATTTCCCCCATGGCCGGGTCAACACGTCGTGCGAGAGCGCCGCCAGGCCGGGGAATAACAGGTAATGCGACCCGTTGCATTGGGCTGCCGCCACCATGTAGGTCAGCACGACGGCCTCGATGAGGAGGCGGTCTCGGGTATCCAGATTTCGATCGGCCATTGGTCGTGAGGCCCCGCTGTAACGCCGCGGGGCCTCGCGCACACGGCCAGGCCCCCGCGGCATTGCTTCGTCGTTTCCGGCTAGCTCGGGGCGCTCAGCGGGTTTCACCCGTTTCCAACCAGTGGGCGCACTCCTTGCCCAGCTTGTCGAGCGCCACGCGGTCGAAGCGTTCGACCTGCTCCGGGGTCAACTCCTGCCGGTGGTCGCGCTTCAAGCCCTTGTGGAAAAACGCCTTCGCGCTGGACATGTGCGCCCCACCGAATGGCGCCATCTTCTCGGCGCGCTCGCTCATGTAGTCGAACGAGCAGTGTTCGACGATGGTGTCCATCTGCAACGACGCGGGGTCGATGGAGAAGAACTCGGCCAGCCGGGCGATCTGACCGCGCAGATCCCTCTTGAGCTCTCCGTAGTGCAGGAGCAACACGTTCGGCTCGTTCCGCAGCTCCCACCACGACTTCATGATGTCGAGCAGGTCGCAGCACTGATAGCCGTTGGTGTCCAGCCACAGGTCGAAGAACTGTTGCATGTCCTCCGGAATCACCAGGGGCGTTGGGTCGCCGGACCATTCGGCGTGGATCCGGTTGATGGTTTCCATCGTTGCCGGATTGAAGTTGTAGAGGTAGTTGTGGAAGCTGATGCCGAGGTCTTTGCCGTTGCGGCCGACGAACACGTAACGGGCCTCGGGCGCGATCGGCAGGGCGTCCGCCGGCAGGTGTGACTTAATCACGCGCCGCCGCCCGGCCTCCCGCTGCTCTTGGAGCACCTTGAGCATTCCGGCGTGGTCGCCCCAGCTGGAGTCGAGCCACGGCGACGTGTCCGAAAGCCCGCCCTCGGGCTCCTCACCGTTGCCCAGTATTTGCTGGACGATTCTTTGGGTCCACGTGGTACCCGCCTTGAATGGGTCGGCCACGACGATGTCGCTCTCGACGAAGCCGCCCTGGGCGAGGAAGTCTTCCCACACCAGAGAGTTCGACAGGTAGTCCCGCAGGACTCTGGTGGGAGCGAGCAATTGCTTTTCCACGGTTAATGCGCCTTTCGTAAGTTCATTCCCCAGAGCGTCTTTCAAACGCCCAGCGCAGCAACAACCTGGCGAATCTGTTCAGGGGAGCGACCCTTTCGGAACATCAGCCACCCCTTCCCCGGCACTCGGCAGGCAGAGCTGCTACTCATCTACGCCAAACGGGTCACGAGCGGTCCGCCCCAACGAGGAGGGCACTCTGACCTCGAGTCGTCAGAGGCGCTCGGCGACGCAGCACACCTGCGGTCCGACCGTTCCTCATTAAACTCGTGATGATTCAAATTATGGGTCGACTTGCTGGCAACTGCCTGTGCTGCAGGTGCGGCATTCCTGTCCTTTGTCGAGCAAACCGGCAAGCCGCCGCGACTGAGGGGCCCTCGTCCTGGCTACGAGATGGCATTGTGCTCAGCGCGCGATGAGCTGCCCGCGCCTCAGGACGAATCTTCGGCAGTGAACCCCGAGCCCGCGCCAATGCAGCAGGTGCCGGCCATACCGGAAAAACGCATACGAGCAGGCGTTTTCAAAGCGAGATGGGCGCATGACGCCGGGACGGATACGCACCAGGTCGACCGTGCCGCGACCGCGTCGCCCACCTGCGCCGGGGTCGATGCCCCGCTAACCGTCGTCCCCTCGGCGGCCGTGGGCAAACATGGCACCGCCAGATAGCGGTCGCCGACCGGTTGGGTTGGGCACTCCCAACGACCGGTCGGCGCTAGCTATCTTCTGGTATCTTGCGGAGCCCTTTCCGGGTATGCAGTCAGGCCTGCGCTTCCTCGAGGAAGCGGTCCATGACGTCAGGACCCGTGGAGTGCATCGCGATGGACAGCTCCAACAGCTTGTCCTTCGCCTTCTTGGGCAGCAGCTCGATGGACTTGGTGGTAGCAGAATCGTATTTCGCCCCCGGGAAGCGCTGCAGCACAACGTTCTTTTGCTCTTCGGTCGTATAAATCTCGAGCAGCTTCATCCCGGCGAAAGCCTCCTTGGCCGAGTCTGCCATGCCGGCCTGCTGCAGGGCCTCGAGCCTCTCCTCGTTGATCCAGACGTTGACCTTGATGTGCTTTGCCTTCTCGCTCACGAGTCAGTCCCTTCCAGCTGGTTGAGGGTGAATACGGGCAGCCTGTCTTTCAGGTACTCCTCGCTCACGAAAGGTGAGCCCTCGCCGTACTTGGCGGCGCATTCCATGACGACCTCGAACACCTCGTGGCGCATGACTTTCTGCGTCGGCTTCACCTCGTCGGTCAGGATGCTCCGGATCAAGCTGCCGCTGAAACTCTGGGATTGCGCGTCATGGCCGCACAGGGCGGAGTTGGTGACCTCTTGGCACTCGGGGCAGTACCAGTTCTCACGCAGGAACACCGGCTTGATACCCAGCTCCGTTCGGTGTTGCTTGAGGAGATTCTGGGCATCGTAGGGGTGGTAGAAGTCGCCCACGCCGGCGTGGTCCCGCCCGAACATGTGGTGGGTGCAGCCGAGGTTCGTCCGCAGGATGGCGTGGAAGATCGCCTCGCGCGGCCCCGCATAGCGCATGTCCCACAGCGTGAAAGACACCATGTGCACGTCTTTTCGGAAGTAGCCGCTGTTGTTGAGCTCGTTCTGGGTCAGCAGGATGGCTTCGTCGATGTAGTCCCCCACCCGCTTCTGGCCGATGATGGCGTTGACCAGCACTCCCGTACTCAGATCGTCGACCGGCATGTCCTCGTTCGCGGCGAACCAGGCCTGCTTCATCAGTGCCTCGTGACCGGTGTGCGGAACGTTGCGGGTCTGATGCGCGACGACGTGCTTCCAGCCCTTGTTCGTCAGCGCGTCAATGTGTTGCCTCGGCGTGAGCCAGAAGCTCTTGAACGGCTCGTTGAAGACCGGCTCGTTGATGAGGGTGATGTCCCCGCCGATGAACCTGTTGGCGTAGGCAAGCGTTTTCTTGACCCCAGGGTGTCGGGGATCTGAGGTGCCGTAGGTCTTTTCGGCCATCCGCTGAAGGTCGTACTCGAAGATCTCATTGACCTCGAAGATCGCCATCGGGGCACCGAGATACTCGAGGACGACGCTGCCGCCCTCCTTGACCTGGAGCCGCTCGATATCGTCCGCGGACAGATCGAAGACGATCGGGATGCTCCACAGAGTGCCGTCGGGTAGCTGCATCTTGTCCAGTGTCCCGTCGATCTCCTCCCGGCCCATGAATCCCGTCAGCGGAGTGAAGAATCCATACGAAAGGCTGATCACCTCGTGTGCGGTTGCCTTCGAAATGGCGACGCGGGGCATGCCCCTGATTTCGCTTGCGGCGTTCGCGGTGGACACGCGTTCCACGATTGGATTGCCGTTGTGACCCTTGTAATCCATAGTCATGACCTCTTTTTCGAATTGCTCTTCAGTAGTTCGTAGTTCGTCGGTCGAATGGGCCGGCAGCTAAACTTCGGCCATCCCTTCGCGTGACTTTTGGCTGCGAGCCGCGACGGGAATGACGCCCGTCTCCTCAAGATGGGAAATCACTTCGTCGGCCAACATGTCCGCATCCCTCGTGCCGCCCTCGACGCGTAACTCCGGTTGCAGCGGCGGTTCATACGGATCGTCAATGCCGGTGAACCCCTTGATCTCACCGGCCCGCGCCTTCTTGTACAGCCCCTTGGGATCGCGCTGTTCGCAGATCTCTATCGGCGTGTCGATGAAGATCTCCAGGAAATCGCCGTCTTCGAGTGTGGCGCGTACGGCGTCGCGGTCGCGACGATAGGGGCTGATGAAAGCGGTCAGCGCCACCATGCCGGCATCGCAGAACAATTTGGCCACCGCTCCGATCCGGCGGATGTTCTCCTCGCGGTCCTCAGCCGAGAACCCCAAGCCGAAACGGCCGGCGAACTCCCTGCCGTGGCGTTCCTCGAGCGTCTCCGGTCCGGCGTTGAGCCCATACCGGACGTTGTCACCGTCCAGCAGGAAGCTGCGCACACCCCGCTCGTATAGCTTCTGCTCCACGAGGTTGGCCACGGTGCTCTTGCCGCTGGCGCTCAGGCCGGTGAACCAGATAACGCAGCCGCGGTGGCCGTTGAGTTTCTCTCGGTCGTCGCGACTCACGGTGTGCTGGTGCCACGTGATGTTGTTGGTCATATTCAGCTCCTAAGTTCTTGTGTCGCCTACGAGTTCATCCATTGATTCGCTTGTGCACCCGGGCCCCGTGGGCGCGGCTCATGTCTTGACCTTGTTCTCGGCGGCGGCTTGCAGCGACGTCGGCAGCGTCGCGCCCGCACCCTGCGGCCGCACATAGCGGAACCAGACCAGCGCCGCTGCGGCGACGTAGCACACCAGAAAGCTGCAGAAGGCGGGTGTTTCGGTCCCGGTGGTGTCATACGACTGCCGCAAACCCAGGTCGATGCCCACACCGCCGAGCGCCCCGAAAGCGCCGGCGACCCCGATCAACGCTCCCGACCGGACCCGGGCCCAGTGGCCGCGTTCGGCGTCGCTGATGCCCAACTCGCGGGCCCGCGCCTCGAACACCGACGGGATCAGCTTGTACACGGCCGCCTTGGCCGCGCCGCAGAAGATGAACAACGCGATGAAACCGATGATGTAGCCGACCATCGTAAGATCCGACACGTCGCTGCCGCTGTCCTGCTCGGCGTCCGCGTGCATGCTGACACCAACCAGGAAGCCGCCGGCCACGATCGACGCGGCGAAGACGGCCAAGGTGACGAGGCCGCCGCCGAAGCGGTCGCTGACCTTTCCGCCGGCGATCCGCGCCAGCGACCCGAGCAGTGGACCGATGAAGGCAACCTCGGCGGCGTGCAGCGCCGCCTGCGCGTGAGTTTCTCCACCCGCCACGAAGTTATGGAGCAACACCTGACCGAAGGCGAATGCGAAACCGAGGAAGGATCCGGAGGCGCACATGTAGAAGAACGAGATGGCCCAGGTGTCGGGCACCGTGACGATCGACCGCAAATTGTGCAACGACAGGCCGGTCCGGTGGGCGACGACGTTGTCCATGAATACTGCCGCGCCGACACCGCCGATGGCCAGCAGCACGAGGTAGATCGCGCACACCCAATATGGCGCCGCGTGTCCCGCGGTCGCCAGCGCGATAAGCCCCACCGCCTGGATGCCCGCGGAGCCAAGGTTGGCCATCCCGCCGGTGAGACCGAGCGCAAAGCCCTTCAGCCGCTGGGGAAACAAGCCCTCGACTTTGGTCAACGACGCTGAGTAATTGCCGCCGCCCAGCCCGGTCAGCGCGGCACACACCAGGTACGGCCACAAGGGCAGGCCGGGGTGGGCCAGCAGCACGACGGCCCCCGCCGTCGGGATCAACAGCACGACGGCCGAGAAAATCGTCCAATTGCGGCCGCCGAACCAGTTGGCCGCCATCGAATAGGGGATGCGCACGAGCCCGCCGACGAGCGTCGCGGTGGCGCCGATCAGCAGCTTGTCGCCGGTCGAGAAACCGTAGACCGGCTGCGGCATGAACAGCACCATCACCGACCAGAGGTACCAGATCGAAAATGCGACATGCACGTTCACCACCTGCCAGATCAGATTGCGGCGGGCGATGGCGTGGTTACCGCCGTGCCAGGCGACGGCGTCTTCCGGATCCCAGACTACGATGCGATGCGAGCGTGCCACTCGATATCTACCTTCCGCAGCCGAAATTGGCGTGATCGCTGAACCTCCCGGAGCACCACGGCCGGCGCCTCGGGAGTCGGATGTGGTTGGGCTTCTCAACAATTCAGAAACCGCCCGAGGCGCCCGCACACGCGCGCGGCACGACCGGCGTCGATCGCGAGTTCCGGCGAAAGCCCAACGGCCACGTGCAATCCTCCGCGTCACGCTCGGCTGACCGTTTGGCCGGCCGAGTACTGGTGGTTTGTGCCGCAGGGACCGTTGGCGCCGGCAGCGACGGCCGTCTGGCGGGCCCCACCGCCATCGTGCGTTGCCAACCCGTTTCGGCAACGCACGACCAGTAACTCATTAGTAATCGGCCTAAGCCCGTTTGACAAGCTAAGTGGGTCAACTTACAGGTGATTTCCAGCCAACGTAGCCGCGGCGCACAGCCGGCTGTGAGGCATCGCCCGAGGGGCGGCATCGGCTCATCGAGCCGTCGGCAGTCTGATTGCGCCCGTTGCGCAATTCGTCGGTTCGCCCGCCTCAGAATGGGTTGGCCCGCCGTCACACGCGGTTGCTTTCGGCCCCATTACGGCAAGGAAAAAATCGCCCTGAATTAAATCGCATAGTTAGCTGTCAACAGCCTCGCGCGGGACGAGGGATCGCGTCGTGGCGTTGACTTCGCCACACGCACGCTTACCCTGACGCCTGCCGTGAGGTCGGAACGGGCTGCGGCGCCGCAGCGAGCCGTCGCTATATCCCCTGCTTGAGGCGAATCCGCGCGAGTCACCCCGTCCGAGACCGGGCCTTCGACGAGGCAAGGGCGCGAAACGACCCAGCGATCATGCCGGGCGATCGCGCCTGGCGCCGACTGGGCAACACGGTCAGCTTGAAGGATCAGTGATGTTAGCTGGTAATCTGCTGTATATCGGCCATTTTGGCTTGCCGGACGACCCGAGTCGCGTTTGACTAATAACAACCAATGCGGTTGCGGTATCGGGACCTCCGCGCGTCGACGGTCCCGAATTCGACAGCACATTTCGACCAGAAGTTCGACTTGATGGCGGTGGGGCTCGCCACAAATGCGCGTCACTGTCGACGCCCAACGGTCCCTACGGAGCAGTTCACCATTGCCCGGCTGACCGGTCGGTCGGGCCGCATGCGACGCGGAGGGGCCTTATGCGGGCGCGCGGTTTTCCTAGAGATTCACAGTCGAGGCCGAGGTTGCCATCCCCGACCGGCCGTATCACTGACCATCCGCGCAACTCTTGAGACGCCGGACGGCTGACCAAAAGGGGGATCACCAATGTTGGACTACGGCGCGCTGCCACCAGAGATCAACTCCACCAGGATGTACTCGGGCGCGGGCTCGGGGTCGATGATGGCGGCCGCCGCGGCCTGGGACGGACTGGCCAATGCGCTGGAATCGGCCTCCCGCGGTTACTCCTCGACCATCGCGCGACTGCAGGGCGAAAGTTGGTCAGGGCCGGCGTCACAGGCGATGGCCGGCGCGGCCGCACCTTACGCCGCATGGGTGATGACGGCGGGAGCGCAAGCCGAGGAGGCCGCCGCTCAGGCTCGCGCCGCCGCGGCGGCTTACGAGACGGCGTTCGCCGCGACGGTGCCGCCCGCGCTGGTCGCCGCCAATCGCACCCAGTTGGCGATGTTGTTGGCTACGAACATCTTCGGGCAGAACACCGGGACCATCGCGGCCACGGAGGCGCAGTACGAGCAGATGTGGGCCCAGGACGCCGCGGCGATGTACGCCTATGCCGCCTCCTCTTCGGCGGCCACCACAATGCGGCAGTTCACCCCACCGCCACAGAGCACCAGCGCCGGCGCCCAACCCACCCAAGCCGCGGCGGTCGCCCATGCCGCGGGCACCTCGGCGGCCGGGAACGCCCAGACGACCCTGTCGCAGCTGATGGCCGGCGTGCCGCAACAGCTCCAATCGCTTGCCACGGCGGGAACTTCGGCCTCGTCCACCTCGGCGGCGGCGTCGCCGCTGGCGCAGTTGGAGTCGCTGATCCCCTCGCCCGTGCTCACAGCGTTCAGTAACTTCAATACCCTCACTGGCCCGGCGAGTTTGGCCTCGAACTTCAGTCGAACCAGCACATCGGCAATGAGCGGCTACACCGGGATTTACCGGTCCGCCATCCAAGCGGGACATGATGCCGCCAAGGCCGCCGGCGGAGCCGCCCACACCGCCGGAGCGAGTTCGCCGGCCATTCGCGGGCCGGTGCTCGCCAATGCGGGCAACGCAACCGCATTGGGCAAGCTGTCGGTCCCCCAGAGTTGGGCGGTGACCAATCCCGCGGCGACTACCCCGATTACCGAACCGCACTGGCTGTCGGACTCCGACATAGGCGGTGGCCCGTCCTGGGAAGAGGTGCCGGTCAACAACATGTGGAACGGCGTACCGGCGGCAGGCACGGGCAACAAGTCGAGCCTGTTTTCGGGCTCCTCGGTCAACAACGCGCTGCGGGTGGGGCCGCGCAAATTCACCATGCCGCGTCCTTCGGCCGGCGGGTAGCCACCCAGCACCCGATCCGCACGAGCCAAGCCGCCCTGACCGTCCGCAGCGCCGGTTGACGCATGCCCCCAGAAAGGAAAGCCGATGCTTGATTTCGGGGCGTTACCGCCCGAGATCAATTCGGCCAGAATGTATTCCGGTCCGGGATCGGCGCCGCTGATGGCGGCGGCATCGGCCTGGGACTCCCTTGCCGCACAACTGGATTCGTACGCCGCCGGCTATTCCTCGGCGCTTTCGGAACTGCAGGGCCTCTGGACCGGCGCCACGTCGCTCGCGATGGCCGCCGCAGCCGCAACGTATATCGCGTGGGCGACTGCGACGGCCGCCCAAGCCGAGCAAACCGCCAGCCAGGCGCGCGCCGCGGCGGCCTCCTTCGAGACGGCGTTTGCCGCAACGGTGCCGCCGCCGGTGGTGGCGGCCAACCGCATCCAGTTGGCGCTACTGGTCGCCACCAACTTCCTCGGGCAGAACACGCCGGCGATCGCGGCCACCGAGAGCGAGTACGCCGAGATGTGGGCCCAAGACGCCGCCGCCATGTATGGGTATGCAGCGTCCTCGTCGGCCGCATCCATCCTGACCCCGTTCAGCCAGCCGCGCCAAACCACCACTGCCGGAAGTCAATCAGCCCAGGAGGCGGCGGCGAGCCACGCCGCCGGCACCTCGACCGGACACACGCAGGCCACCCTCGCTGAGTTGATGTACGCGCTGCCGCAACGGCTGCAGGCCCTCGCGTCGGGAGCGTACGCCAACCCGTCGTCGGCTGTCCCGTCCCCGACCACCTATGCCGCGGTCCTTACCGCTTTCAGTGACTTCAATACGCTGACCGGGCCGGCAAATCTGGGGGCAGCCTTCAGCCGTACCGCTACGTCGGCGGCCAGCGGCGGAACCGGAATTTTCCGGACCAGGATCCAGTCAGGCGGCGCCGGTATCCCCCCCTCCGCAACCGGGACGAAGGTGCCCGGTACCAACGGTGTTCGTGGTCCGGTGCTGGCCGGAATGGGCGAAGCGGCGCCGGTGGGGAAACTGTCCGTCCCGCACAACTGGGTGACGGTCAACGCGGCCGCTGAACGGGCCAACGGCCCGGTACCGTTGCCGGACAGCACCATTCAAGCACCCCCGGCGGCGGCCAACGCACACTCCGGGGCCAACATCCCGGCCGGAATGCCCAAGGCGCAGGACGAGATCGACGGGGAGCTTCGTGTTGCGCAACGGGCGCCGCCGCTTTCAGATGCCGCGTCCGCCCTACGGCGGGTAGCGGCTAGCCGAGGCTATTCCAGGTCTGCCAACTGGTCGCAAAGGCGCTCCGCCAAGCCTTCCACGGTGGTGATCGCGGCCGGGCTGATGCGGACGCCCGTCTCCGCCTCGATGCGGGTTCGGAGTTCCAGATTGTTCAGGGAGTCGAGCCCGTAGTCGGAAAGTGGCCGGTCCGGATCGATCCTGCGCCGCAGCAGCAGGCTGACCAGCCCGGACACCAAATGGCGAACCGCCGTGGGCCATTGCTCGCGGGGCAGCGCCTTGAGCTCGGCGACAAACGTGCCCGCGTTCGGGCCGCCGCTCGGCTGGAAAGCTTCGGCGAATCGGCTGCGGTTGGCGAAGGCCGACAGCCACGGCGTTCCCACAATCGGCGCGTAGCCGGAATACGGGCGGTCGTAGCGCAGCAGTGTCTGGAACGCATGGAAACCGTCCGCCGGCTTGATGGCGACGCCGGCGTCGCCGGCCGGCAGCATGGCGCGGCCCTCCTCGGACCAGGTTCCCCAGGCGATCGCGGTGCCCGGCAGCCCCTGCTTACGACGCCAGCGCGCGAACCCGTCCAACCAGCTGTTGGCCGCGGCATACGCGCCCTGGCCCGGAAAACCCACCAACGCGGCCACCGACGAAAATGAACAGAACCAATCCAGTGGCTGCCCCAGAGTCGCCTCGTGCAGGTTCCAGGCGCCGTAAACCTTTGGCGCCCAACAGCGGTCCATCAGTTCGTCGCTGACGTTGGT
The DNA here is from genome assembly GCA_963824505.1 of uncultured Actinomycetota bacterium. Lineage (GTDB taxonomy): Bacteria > Actinomycetota > Actinomycetes > Mycobacteriales > Mycobacteriaceae > Mycobacterium. The sequence continues at coordinate 52,049 of CAWGPS010000013.1, read as the reverse complement.
CAACGTCGCATCCTCGACGACCGCCGCCGCGTGCAGCACGCCGCGCACGGGTAATCCGGACGCGGTCGCGGCATGCCACCAGGCGCGCGGCCGTCGCGGGCTCGGCGATGTCACCGCACTCCACCCGGATGTCGGCCCCCGTTTCGCGCAGCCGCTCGATGGCCTGCCGTTCCTGCTCGGTGGGTGCGGAAAGGGAATTGAGCACGATCCGCCCGCAGCCCGCTTTGCCATCTCGAGCAGCCATCTCGCCGGCCAGGAACAACCCGAGCCCACCGACGCCACCGGTGATGAGGTAGGCGCCGTCGGCCCGGAAAGGGTGCGTCTGTTCTGGCGGCACCACGGCCACGCAGCTGCCCGACTGCGGCATGTCGAGAACCACCTTGCCGGTGTGCCCCGCGGCGCCGACCAAGCGAAGCGCCGCGCCTGCGTCGCTAACCGGGTAGTGCGTGGTCAGCGGCGCCGGTAACTCACCGGCGGCGGTGCGCTCGTACACCGTGGTCAACAGGCGACGAATGGTGTCCGGGTGGCTGGACATCAGCAACGTGAGGTCGACCGCGAACAGCGAAAGGTTGCGGCGCAACGAGAACAGCCCCAGGTTGGCGTCGCGGTACATGTCGTGTTCGCCCAACTCGACGAAGCGCCCGCCGGCGGCCAGCAGTTCGATACCCGCGCGCCGGGAGGCGCCGGACAGCGAGTTGAGCACCACATCGACGCCGTACCCGTCGGTGTCGCGGCGGATCTCGTCGCCGAACTCGAGGCCGCGGGAGTCGTAGACGTGCTCGATGCCCATGTCCCGCAACAGTTGTCGCCGCTCCGGGCTGCCCGCCGTGGCGAAGATCTCGCAACCCGCCGACCGGGCGATTGCGATGGCCGACATCCCGACACCGCCCGTCCCGCAATGGATCAGCACTTTGTCGGCCGGCATGATGCGCGCCAGGTCGTGCAGGCTGTACCAGGCGGTCGCCGAAGCGGTGGGCACCGCGGCGGCGGCGCCCGGCGGCAGCTCCGCGGGAAGGGTGACCGCGTGCCGGGCGTCGGCGACGACGAACGATCCCCAGCACCCATTACGGGACATGCCGCCGACGCCGTCGCCGACTTGGTGATCGGTGACGCCCGGCCCAACGGCGGTCACCACGCCGGCGAAGTCGGCACCCAACTGCCGCCGGCGGCCCTCGAACGAGGAGTAGCGGCCAAAGGCGAGCAGGACGTCGGCGAAGTTGATGGTGGACGCGGCTCACCGCGACCTCGATCTCCCCCGGTCCCGGCGCCACGCGTTCGTATGCCACGAATTCCAGCGATTCCAGCTCGCCCGGTGAGCGGATCTGCAGGCGCATGCCGTCCCGCGGATGCTCGACGACGGTGCTTCGCCGGTCGGCCGGCCGCAGCGCGCCGGGCCGCAGGCGGGCCGTGTACCACTGGCCGCCGCGCCAGGCGGTCTCGTCTTCCTCGGAGCCGCTGTTCAATTGCAGCGCAACGTGAACGGCGTCGGCCGCGGCATCGACATCGATCTGGGTCGCGGCCAAATGCGGGTGTTCCGCGTCGATGACCCGCATCAGGCCGCGCAGTCCGGCTTGCTCCAGATTGGCCAGATCGCCGGTGGTCACGCTCGCGGCGTTCCTCGTCACCAGGAACAGCCGGGGCGGCTCGCCCTCGAGTTCCGAAAGCGCACGGGCGACCGACACCACGTGGGATACGTAGTCGCGCCCGCTCCGCAACTCGGCGAACTCGTCGGGACCGGCGGCCCGCTGGGGGGCCACCACAACGACACCGGTCAGGCCCTCGAGGTCACCCTGCGCCGCCTGGCCGGCGGACAGCAGCGAACGCAGCCGGGCCCTGTCGACCATGCCGGGCGACAAAAGCGCCGTCGTGCAACGCGATCCGTCGGCCTGCAACGCCTCGCCGAGCCCGACGGTCAGCGGATCGTCTTCGGACGCGGCGAGCAACAGCCAGGTTCCGGGATCGGCCGGCGTCACCTCGGGCGGTTCGCGAGGCTCCCACTCGATGGCCAGCAGCCGCTCGTCGAACAGCCGCTGAGCGCGTTCCTGCTCGGAACGCCCGGCGGCCATCCGCAGCCCCTCCACGGTCAACAGCACGGCGCCCGCCCGGTCCAGCACCTCGAGGTCGGCCTCACACCGGCCGGGCCGCGAGGAGGTGATCCGGGCAAGGCAGTAGTGCGCGTCGCGGGTCGACTGGTAGCTGCGCAGCCTGCGCATGCCGACCGGCAACAGTCGACCGCCGGCGCCCGCCCGCTGCACCTCGGGGTGCACGACGACCGACTGGAAACACGCATCCAGCAACGCCGGGTGCGTCGTGTAGGACGACTGCTGTGAGCGGATCGCACCCGGCAGGGCGACCTCGGCCAGCACGGTGGTGATCCCATCGTCGGCAACCAGCGTTGTGGTCAGTCCGGAAAAGGCCGTGCCGTGGTGAATGCCCGCCGCTTCGAACGCATTTCGTAGTTCGGCACCGTCCATTCGGTGTGGATGCCGGGCGATCAACGCGTCTACGTCGCGCGCGGCCGGCTGCTGCGGATCGCGCACGGCGTGCAGAACCGCACGGGCGCGGCGGACACGCTCGCCGTCCTCGTGGGTGTCGACGGCGAACTCCAGGACTCCGGGAGCCAAGACCGTGGCCGCCGAGGTCGCCTGCGTCACGTCGGCCAGCACGAGCGTCAGTTCGAACTCGATGTCCCGCACCTCGGCGGATTCGCCGATCGTTGCCCGCGCCGCGGCCAACGCCATCTCGCAGTAGGCCGCGCCGGGCAGCGCGGCTACGCCGCCAATGCGGTGGTCGCCCAGCCACGGGTGCGCCACGATGCCGACGTCACCCTGCCAGACGTGGCGCTCCGGCTCCTCGTGCAGGTGCACGTGGGCGCCGAGGAGCGGATGGACGGCCTGCACCGAGCCGTCGTGTATCTGGTCGCCCGCCTCGCGGGTAAGCAGCAGCTCGCGGTGCGTCCAGGTCGGCAGCGGCGCATCGACCAGGCGCCCGGATGGGTACTGAACGGAGAAGTCCACCGCGGCGCCGGCGCTGTGCAGGTCGGCGACGAAGCCACGCAAGCCGAACGGGAGCGCTTGCCCGCTTCGCATGCCCGTCAGGGCGGCGATGGGGACGTCGAGGCCCGCGGCATTCTGCTCGACGGCGTCGGTGAGCAGCGGATGCGGCGCCAGTTCTCCGAAGACCCGGAAGCCATCCTTGAGGGCCGCCTGCACGGCCGGTGCGAATCGCACTGTGTAACGCAGGTTTTCGGCCCAGTAGTCGGCGTCGAACGACGGACGTTCCCTCGGGTTCCACAGCGTTGCGGAGTAATACGGCACGTCGGGGGCCCTGGGCTCGAGGTCGGCGAGCGCCTCGACAAGCTCATCGAGGATCGGATCCACCTGCGGTGAGTGGGCGGCGACCTCGACGGCCACTTCACGCGCCATCACGTCCCGCTGTCGCCAGGCTGCGACCAGGTCGCGGATGGCCTCGGCGTCGCCACCGACGACGGTCGAGGTTGGCGAGGCGACCACGGCGAGCTCCACGTCGGAGGTTCCACGGATCGACAGTTCGGACAACACCTGCTGGGCCGGCATCTCCACCTGCGCCACCGCACCGCTACCGGAGACGCGCTGCATCAACCGCACAACCCGGCAGATGACGTGCACCCCTTCCTCGACCGACAGCGCCCCGGCGACGACGGCCGCCGCGGCCTCACCGAGCGAGTGCCCGATGACTGCGCCGGGACGCACCCCGTGGGACGTCATCGTTTCGGCCAGCGCCACCTGCATCGCAAAGATCGTCGGCAAGACGCGGTCGATGCCGCACACCTCCTCCGGCGCCGACATCGCGTCGGTCACCGAGAAGCCGCACTCCTTCGGCGATCAACGGATCGATGCTGGCGATCGTGGCAGCGAAGACCGGCTCTGTGGCCAGCAACTCGGCGCCCATCCGGGGCCACTGCGAACCCTGCCCGGAGAAGACCCACACCGGGCCCCGGTCGCCCTGCCCCACGGCAGACTCATAGGGCACGTCGCTGTCGGCGACTTCGCGCAGGGCCTTGCCGAGCTCACCGAAGTCGCTCGCCGAGACCACCGTCCGCACCGGCCGGTGGGCGCGGCGCCGGGACAATGTGTAGCCGAGGTCGAGCGGGTCGGGACCGCCTGGCTCGCTGCCGTTTTCGTCGACCCAGTCCGCCAGGCGGCGGGCCGTCACGCGCAACTGGCCGGCCGACGTGGCCGAGATGGGAAAGAGCAGCGGTCGGTCGGCCTTGGCCGCCGGTTCGTCTGGGGCGGGCGCCGGGGCCTGCTCCACAATCGCGTGCACGTTGGTTCCGGACATCCCGTACGACGACACCGCGGCGCGCCGCGGATGGGGGCCGCAGGTGGGCCACGGCGTATTGGCCCGCGGCACGAAGAGTTCCGTCTTGACCTCGGCCAGCCGCTCGGGCAGGCGGGTGAAGTGCACGTTCTCCGGGACTATGCCGTGCTGGAGCGCCAGTATCGCCTTCATCAGGCCCAGGGCCCCGGAGGCGGCGTGCAGATGGCCGAAGTTGGTCTTCGCCGACCCGAGCGCACACGGACTGTCCGTTCCGTACACGGCGGCGAGGCTCTCGTACTCGATCCGGTCACCGTCCGGTATGCCGGTTCCGTGCGCCTCGACGAAACCAATCGTGGAGGCGTCGAACCCTGCAGCGGCCAGGGCGCTCCGGTAGACGGCGACCTGCGCCGTCTCCGATGGCGCCGCGATTCTCCCGCTGCGGCCGTCCTGGTTGGCGGCGGTACCGCGCACGATCGCGAGGACGCGGTCCCCGTCGCGTTCGGCATCGGGCAAACGCTTGAGGAGCAGCATCACGCACCCCTCGCCGGATACGAATCCGTCCGCCGCGGCGTCGAACGCGTGACATTTGCCGGTTGGCGACACCATGCCCTGCAGCGAACCGCTGATCGACCAACGCGGCTCCAGAGTCACGACGACGCCACCCGCCAATGCGAGGCCGCTTTCGCCCCTGTCCAGGCTGGCGCACGCCTGGTGCACCGCCATCAACCCGGAGGAACACGCAGTGTCCACCGTCAAGGCGGGTCCGTGGAGTCCGAGCGCGGAGGCCACCCGGCCCGAAGCGAAACCGGGGCTGGTGCCGGAGAGCCCGTACGGCCCGTCGGCGACCTCGATCTCCACGGTCAGCATCTCGTAGTCGCCGTGCGTCAGGCCGACGAAGACCCCGGTCTGCGATTGCGCCAACGAGGCCGGATCGAGGCCCGCGTGTTCGATCGCGTCCCACGACGATTCCAGCAGCAAGCGGTGCTGCGGGTCGATCGCGATGGCCTCACGTTCGGTCATGCCGAAGAAGTCGCAGTCAAAGCCCCCGACACCGTCCAGGAAGGCGCCCCACCGCGTCACCGACCGGCCTGGCACCCCGGGTTCGGGGTCGTAGAACTTGTCCGCGTCCCAGCGATCCAGGGGAATCTCGCCCACCATGTCGTCGCCACGCAACAACGCCCCCCACAGTCGTTGCGGGGAATCAATGCCGCCGGGAAGTCGGCAGGCCATGCCGATGACGGCGATGGGCGCGACGGTTTCGGCACGCAATGCGCGGCCCCTTCTCTCGCCCAACCGGGTTGGGCAGTCATGTCCGGATGCTCGGTGAAGCCCGTGCGCGTCGACGCGCACCGGTTCCCACGCATCCGGGCCACAGCGGGTGATATGCGTTTGCCAGCTTATCGACCTGGAACTACGACAGCCTAACTCTACGAATGCACCCCGTGGCAGCGGATCGCACGTTCGGATGAACGCGAAAACTCCTCAGCCTCTGCGGAATTCTGCGAATTCCGAGCGGGCATCGGTGCCGCTTCGCCGGACGGGAAAGCCACGGCCGGTGCTGGCGGGAGGAAAGCAGAAGTCATCGAGAAAGCTTCCTTTCCGAAGGCATTCAGCCTCGACCGGGGCGCCGATCTTGCACTCACGCCCGGCCGCCCTGCTCCGGCTTCCCCGACTCGGCCGCTGTGGCCGGATCCTCGACCACGTGGTACATCGGGTCGACCATCGTCATGGGCCGGTTGCCGGCCTGGCGGGCCTTTCCGGTGATCCGCAGCAGCTGCCCGGGCTGGATGTCGGCGCCCCCGTGGCCGGAGCGGAAGGTGGCGGTCAGCTCGCCGCTGCTGTCACCGACAACGACTTGCCGCAGGGTCCGCCTGCCCTGGCTGACGTCCTTGACCTCGGTGACCCGTCCCTCGATGGTGGCGCGCTGGCCGGAGATCAGACCGGCCACCGTGATCACCGACGGTGGGCGTTCGGGATGCTCGTAGGCGTCGACGCTGCCGTCCTCTCCCTTGGAGACCCACGCTTCGATCTTGTCCATCTCCTGCGCGAGGCGCTGCTCGAACCCGTCCGGGTAGGCCTCCTTGATCCGCGATTCCACGTCGTAAGGCACGATCGTCGCGGCCGCGTCCGGAATGACGCTGACGGCCTTGGCGATCTTGTCGGCCGTGCGGTCATGCAGCAACCGGCCCAGTAGCGGAGCGAAGGTCCGGCGCGGCAGCAGCACCGTCACGTTGGTGTCCGGATGTTCGTCGCGCGCTTTGGCCACGAGCAGCTGTGCGGTGCGGGTGATCCGCCGGTCCGGGCAGTCCACGACGCGCAGCGGGGTGTCGAGATCGAAGCTATCCCATCGCTTTCGGAGCTGCGCGGCATACGTCGCGTCGACCATGATGTGCACCGCGGTCAGTTCGTCGGCCCGCAAGCCCTTTCCGTAGCGCAGCGCTTCAATGGTGGCGAGATCGAGCGAATTCACGAAGACGAACACCCGGTGCCGCGCGTACTTCACCAGGTCGGGACGGTCGGTCCGGAACCGCTCGAGAATGGCTGCCTCGGCACGGTATTCGCGGTTGAGCCGCGTCAGCGCGAGCACCAATACGGGGAAGATGACGACCACCAACCATGCCCCTTCGGTAAACTTCGCCACCGCGAAGATCGCCACCACGACGGTGGACAGGATCGCCGCGGACAGGTTGATCGCCAGACGGCGTCGCCAGCCCGGTTCGCGATGCGTCAGGTGATATTTGGTCATGCCATACCCGGCCATCGAGAACCCGGTGAAAACGCCGATCGCGTAGAACGGGACCAACGCGCTGACAGATCCGCCGGTTGCCAGCAATAAGATCACCGACAGGGCCGTGAGCGTCATGATGCCGTTTGAAAACACCAGTCGGTGGCCGCGTTTGGTCAGTTGTCTTGGCAGGAAGCGATCTTCGGCTACGAAGCTTGCCAGCGCGGGGAATCCGTTGAAGCTGGTATTCGCCCCGGTGAACAAGATGGCGGCCGTGGAAGTCTGGACCAGGGCGTACAAGATGTTGCCGGCCGGCCCTTTGCCGAAGACGCCGCGAGCGATCTGCGACAGGACCGATGGATATTCACTCTCGTACGGGGTGGCGTGGGTGACGAAAGCGAGGTATGACACTCCCGCGAGCAAAAACCCAAGGATGCTGGCCATGATGGTGAGCACGCGTCGTGCATTGCGGCCCTGGGGCTTTCGGAAGAAGTCGACCGTATTGGAGATCGCCTCGACTCCCGTCAGCGACGAACCCCCGTTGGCGAATGCGCGCAGCAACACCAGAATCGTCGCACCCATCACCAGGCCGTCGGCCTGATGAACCGGCACGGTGCCGGGGATGTGCGCGGGATCGTATACCGGTAAGTCCCCGAACACCGCCCGGGCGACGCCGACCAAGATCATCAGGCCGACCATGGCCACGAAGAAATAGGTTGCGAACGCGAACTGCCATCCGGCCTCCCTCAGTCCGCGCAGGTTCGCATAACAAATCAGCAGCACCACGGCCACCGTGATCTGCAGGCTGTGTGGGCCCAACGCGGGAACGGCCGACACCACCGCGACCGTTCCCGCCGCCGACTGCACCGCAACGGTGACCACGTAGTCGATCAACAGCGCCGCGGCGGCGACCTGCGCCACCCGGGGCCCGAAGTTGTCCCGAGCGACGATGTAGGAACCGCCCGCCCGGGTGTACACCATGACGACCTGCCGATACGACGCGGCCACCAGCAGCAGGATGAACAGGATGACGCCGGTGATGGGAAGTAACAGCACAAAAGCCGCCAGGCCCGCTTGCGGGAGCAGTTCGATCAGAATCTGCTCGGGGCCATAAGCGGTCGAGGAAATGGCGTCAGGCGAAAGCGCCCCGAGCGCAACGGGATTTGACAGCTTCTCTGAAGCCAATTCCTCGGTGATCAGCGGCTTCCCGAGGAATACCCGCTTCGCGATGTCGCCGACGGATAAGGGGATGCGATTGCCCACCAAAGTTGCCACGACCACTTTCCTTATCCGAGGGTTGACCGGGGATTTTGCCTGCGAAGCATTCTGCCTTCCGGTGGTCCGTGCGGCGGGTGGCCGGGCTAACCGAGCCGACCGACCGCGGCGGCGACGCGGTCGTCGCCGGCGGTCAGCGCGACCCGCACGTGCCGCGAACCGGCCGGACCGTAGAACTCGCCGGGCGCGACCAGGATGCCGCGCGTCGCCAGCCAGGCCACGCTGTCCCGGCATGCCTCGTTGCGGGTGGCCCACAGGTAGAGGCCCGCCTCGGACTCCTCGACGGTGAAGCCGGCCGAGCGCAGTGCCGGCAACAGGGCGGCCCGCCGCCGCCCGTACCGTTCCCGCTGCACCCGCTCGTGCGCGTCGTCGTCCAACGCGGCCACCATTGCGGCCTGGATGGGGGTCGGAACCATCATCCCGGCGTGCTTGCGGACCGCCAGCAACTCCCGGATCAGGTCGGCGTCGCCGGCGACGAAACCGGCGCGGTAGCCGGCCAGCGACGAGCTTTTCGACAGCGAGTGGATTGCGAGCAGCCCGGTGTGGTCGCCGTCGCACACCGAGGGGTGCAGGATCGACAGCGGTTCAGCGTCCCAGCCCAGTCCCAGATAGCACTCGTCGGAAGCGACCACACAGCCCCGCTGGCGCGCCCAGTCGACCACCTTGCGCAGGTGGTCGAGCCCCAGCACACGCCCGGTCGGGTTGCTCGGCGAATTCAGGTAGAGCAGTGCCGGCGCCCGCGGGCCCAGCTGGGTCAGCGAGTCCGCCCGCAGCACGTGCGCTCCGGCCAGGCGCGCGCCGACCTCGTAGGTCGGGTACGCGAGTTCCGGAACCACGACCACATCCGTGGGGCCGAGGCCCAGCAGAGTCGGCAGCCAGGCGATGAGCTCTTTGCTACCGATCACCGGTAGCACGTCGGCGTCGGCGAGCCCGGTGATCCCGAATCGGCGGGCAAGCGCGGCGACCGCGGCTTCCCGCAGCCGCGCCGTGCCGGCGGTGGCCGGGTACCCGGACGCGGAACCGGCGGCGGCCAGGGCGTCTTGGATCAGCGGCGCCACCGGGTCGACCGGCGTCCCGACGGAGAGGTCAACGATTCCGTCGGGATGGGCGAGCGCCACCGCTCTGGCGTCGGCCAGGCTGTCCCACGGAAAATCCGGCAGGGACGCCGACACTCGCCCTTTCGGAGCGCGCGTCCCCAGTCCGGGCTGGTGCGGCACCGACCCGCTCAGTCGCCTTCGCCCTGCGGCGGCAGATCCTTGACCACCTGCGGGTCGTTCTCGGTCAAACCCACCTTCGCCGCGCCGCCCGGCGAGCCCAGCTCAACGAAGAAGTCGGCGTTGATCTGGGTGTACTGGCTCCATTGTTCGGGCACGTCGTCTTCGTAGTAGATCGCCTCTACCGGACAGACCGGCTCGCAGGCCCCGCAGTCGACGCATTCGTCCGGGTGGATGTACAGCATCCGGGCGCCCTCGTAGATGCAGTCGACCGGGCACTCCTCGATGCACGCCTTGTCCTTGATGTCGACACAGGGTTCGGCGATTGTGTACGTCACAGACGTCTCCTCCACATGCTCGTTTTGGGCTGCTGGGCAGCCGGTCTAGGCCCGTGAGGCCGCTTCGGACAAAGCTTTCGGTTGCTGATACTAGCCGTCGCAGATACACGTCAACCACCTGGCTCGTCGCCCCGTCGACGTGACCGCGCCCTGTCGACGCGCGCGTGTCGGGGGCACCCGGTCCGCGCCGGGCGAGGGCGCCCGGTCGACGCGCGCGCGTCGGCCCGCAGATGGCAGGTTCGGTCGTCCGGAGGCGCGTCCGCGACAAACGACCGGGTCTGCCGGGGTGGGGCAAACGTCGTTCGCCCCTGGCGAACATATTCCTGACCTGCCACTTGTTACGTTCGGGGACCACCGTGCGATATCGGTTTCGATAGAAGAAAGCTCGAGGGGGCTGGTAATCTCGACCGGAGACGGCAACCGCTGGGCAGATGTCGTCGCCGTTGTTAACGGTGAATTAGTTGGGGAAGGTCCACACATGATGAGGCTGTCGTTGAGCAAAATGGCTACCGTCGTTGGCGGTGCCGCGATCGCGTTGACCGCTGGGGCAGGGATCGCATCCGCCGATCCGCTGGACCCGGTCATCAACACGACGTGTAACTACGGGCAGGTGATGGCCGCGCTGAACGCGACGGACCCGGGCGCTGCCGCGCAGTTCAACTCGTCGCCGATAGCGCAGGGTTACCTGCGTCAGTTCCTGGCCTCGCCGCCGCCGCGGCGCGCCCAGATGGCGGCGCAGATCCAGGCCATGCCGCAGGCCGCAGGGTACTTTAACGACGTCGTACAGGTCGCGAGCACCTGCAACGGCTACTGAGCCGGCCGCGCGCGGCTAAGTAGCCGCTGAAGCACGCGGCTACACCCGGCCCAGAACCGCGGACCCGGCACGGCTTCGAATGCGTGCCGGGTCCGCGGGTCGGCGGCTCAAGGCATTAAGACCCGCGTGGCGGCACGGCTTCCGACGTGGCCGTGGCCCCGGGGGCCGCGATATCGACGTCGGGTTCGAGCCGGCCCTCCCGGTAGGCGAGTCGGCGCTCTCGCGCCGCGTCGGCGAACGGTCGCCACTCCGGGGAATCGATCTTCGTCAATTTCTGCGCCGCCAGGTCGCAGCACGCGGTGGGGATACGCGCGACCTGCCGGCTACGCGACCAGCGACGCATAGGTCGTGGTGCGTTGGCGCGCCGGGCGCCCGATGCCCTCGGCTATCGCCGTCAGCTCCGCCGCCGTCTTCGACGAGCCATGTTCCGAGCCGGCCATCCGAGAGATGGTCTCTTCCATCAGCGTGCCGCCCAGGTCGTTCGCACCGCCGGTGAGCATCACCTGCGTGCGCTCGACGCCGAGCTTGACCCAGCTGGTCTGGATGTGCGAAATGCGGCCGTGCAACATGATTCGGGCCAGCGCATGGACGGCCCGGTTATCGCGGTGGGTGGGCCCGGGACGGGCCGCGCCCGCCAGGTACAGCGGGGAGTTCTGGTGCACGAAGGGCAGCGGGACGAACTCGGTGAACCCCCCGGTACGGTCCTGGATGCCGCGCAGCACATTGAGGTGGGCGACCCAGTGCCGCGGGGTGTCGACGTGTCCGTACATCATGGTCGACGACGACCGCAGGCCCACCTCGTGGGCGGTAGTCACGATCTCGACCCACATCGACGTCGGCAGCTTGCCCTTGGTCAGCACCCAGCGCACTTCGTCGTCGAGAATCTCGGCCGCGGTGCCCGGGATGGTGTCCAGTCCGGCCTCGCGCAGGCCGATCAGCCACTCGCGAATGCTCAGCCCGCTCTTGGTCACCCCGTTGGCGATCTCCATCGGAGAGAAGGCGTGCACGTGCAGCGACGGCACCCGGGCTTTCACCGCCCGAACCAGCTCGGCGTAACCCGTGACCGGCAACTCGGGGTCGATGCCGCCCTGCATGCACACCTCGGTGGCACCCTCGACGTGCGCCGCCCAGGCGCGGTCGGCGACCTCGTGCACGGACAGCGAATACGCGTCGGCGTCACCCTTGCGCTGCGCGAACGCGCAGAACCGGCAGCCGGTGTAGCAGATGTTGGTGAAGTTGATGTTGCGGTTCACCACGAACGTCACGTCGTCGCCGACGGTGTCGCGGCGCAGCGAGTCCGCCAGCGCCGCAACGGCTTCCAGCGCGGGCCCGTCGGCCGTCGCCAACGCCAGATACTCGTCGTCGGAGCAGCCGGCGGGGTCGCGTTCGGCCGACCGCAGCGCCGCCAGCACGTCGGTGTCGATGCGCTCGGGAGCTTGCGCGGTGAGCTCGTGCGCGCGGGCCCGGATCGATTCCCAGTCGCCGAACGCGCTTTCGAGGTCGCTGCGGGCCTCCGTGTTGCGCCCGTCGGTGTCGATCGCCGCGTTGAGGTTCACCCGGCCGGACGACTCCACGTCGTCGGGCTCCTGCCACGGCATACCCGCAGGGGTGACGTCGGCCGCGAGACCGCTGCCCGGATCGGCCAGCGCCTCGACGTGGCCGCGCACCCGCGGGTCGATCCACGCCGCGCCCGCCTGGACGTATTTGGGCTGCGCGGTGAGCCGCTGCACCAAGTCGTACCCGGCTTCGGCGGTGACGGCGGCCAGCTCCTCCAGCGCGGGCCAGGGCCGTTCCGGGTTGACGTGGTCGGGCGTCACTGGCGAGACACCGCCCCAGTCGTCGACCCCGGCGCCGATGAGCGCCAGGCATTCCTCGCGCGACACCAGGTTCGGCGGCGCCTGAATCCGCATGCCCGGGCCCAGCACTAACCGTGAAACCGCCACGGTTGCCAGGTAGTCGTCGATACCCGCGTCTGGCACGGCGGCCATCGCCGTGTCCTGCTTGGCCCGGAAGTTCTGCACGATCACTTCCTGGACATGCCCGAACTCCTTGTGCGACTTGCGGATCGCATGCAACGTGTCGGCGCGTTCGGAAAGCGTCTCCCCGATGCCGACGAGCAGCCCGGTGGTGAACGGGACGGACAACCGTCCGGCGTCGGTGAGGACGCGCAGCCGGACCGCAGGGTCTTTGTCCGGACTGCCGTAGTGCGCAAGCCCTTTCGTCTCGAAGAGCCGTCGCGAGGTGGTCTCCAGCATCATGCCCATGGACGGTGCCACCGGCTTGAGCCGCGACATCTCCGACCAGCTCATCACGCCCGGGTTCAGGTGCGGCAGCAGTCCGGTTTCCTCCAGCACGCGAATCGCCATCGCCCGCACATAGGACAGGGTCGAATCATAGCCACGTTGTGCGAGCCAGTCCCGGGCCTCCGGCCAGCGGTCCTCGGGCCGGTCACCCAGGGTGAAGAGAGCTTCCTTGCAACCGAATTCGGCTCCGCGGCGGGCCACATCGAGTACCTCGTCGGGCTCGAGGTACATGCCGGCCCCGCGTGCTCGGAGCTTGCCGGGGACGGTGACGAAGGTGCAGTAGTGGCAGCTGTCGCGGCACAGGTGGGTGATCGGGATGAAGACCTTGCGCGAATAGGTGACGGGCAGGCGCCCGTTCGGGCCGCGTCGGCCGGCCGACTCGAGGCCCGCGTCGCGCACCCGCGCGGCGCTGGCGCACAGATCCGCGAGGTCCTCGCCGCGGGCCGTCATGGCGACGGCCGCCTCGTCGACATTGAGGACGACGCCGTCACGAGCCCGCCGCAACACTCGCCGCAGCGCCGACGCGCGGGTGACAGAACGGACCACAGGCGGGACAACAGGGCTCGGCAAAGCGGTGGGCTCCTCACCCGGAGTCCCCGATGTCAGCGGCACGTTGATGTAACTCCCCCACTCTCGGATTTCATCCGCGTGTCCGGATAGTTCGACCCTTGGCAACCACGGCAGGCCCCATACGCGCAACAGTAGCGTCAGGTCCGGGTCGCCGAGCGGTCGACCGTGCCGGTTACCCGCCGGCGGTGGATGGGGGGATCGGTCGGCGGCTTTTTCGCGATTCCCCCTAATCAGCCCGCTTATCAGCGGGGACGGCGTTACGATCCCTCCCAATCGACGGGTCACGGTGACGGGCAGCCGAGCTGTTGTCAGCAAAGGGAGATGCGACATGTCTTTTGTGCTCGCCGTGCCGGCGGCGCTGGCCACCGCCGCCTCCGACGTGGCCGGCATCGGGTCCACGCTCGGCGCGGCGAACGCTGCGGCCGCGGGACCGACCACCGGCGTGCTGGCCGCGGCCGGGGATGAGGTGTCGACCCAGATCGCTGCGCTGTTCTCCGAGCACGGACTGGGATATCAGCAGCTCAGCGCGCGGGTAGCGGCGTTTCACGAGCAGTTCGTGCAGGCGCTGACCTCGGGCACCAACGCCTACTCGACGGCCGAAGCCAGCATCGCGCAGACGCTGGCGTCGCCCGCCGCGGCGGGCGACCAGGCCGCGATCGGCGGCGCCCTGTCCAACGCCGTACACCAGGTCGAGAACGCCCTGTCCGGCAACGGCGGCCCGGGACTGCTAGGGCTGCTCGCGGTGGCCCGGACTGCTGGCCGCGGCGCCCAGGAGCTCGGCGCCGCCGGCGCCCTCCCGCTCCAGCCCACCGGCGGCATCCGCGCCCTCACGTCGGCCGCCGCGCTGCTTTCACCCGCCGCCGCGACGGCCGCCGCCGCCGTCACGCCCGCGGCCAACGCGCTGGCCCCGATCGGCCAGGCGATCGAGGCGGCCTACCTCGCGTTCGAGCCGTACGTGCAGTACGGCTTCCAGCTCCTCGAGTACGCGGTGCGCTACCTGCCGTGGATCGGTTGGCTGGCGCCGCAAATCACCTTCCTCTACAACCTCTTCGAGCCCATCGTGCAGGCCGCCCTGTTCAACACGATCGACGTCCTGACCCAGACGATCGGCCTGAGCCAAGGGCTGAGCAACTTCTGGGCCGCCACCACGGCGTCGATCAACTACTTCATCCGCAGCGAGTACTACTGGTTCCTGTCCTTCTTGCCGCCGCTGCCGCCGCTGCCGCCGTTCTTCCCGTAGCCCGGCCCGTCAGCTCGGCGAGGCGTTCACGTGGCCGCGCCGCCACAGCAGCCAGGCCGGTGGCGCCGCACCGAGGACGATCAGCAGCAGCGCACCATAAGCCATCAGCCCCCGGCCGCCCAGGATGATGTCGTCGCCGGGTCCGCCCATGCTGATCACCGCCACGGTCAGCAGCCAGGTCCACAAGGGCAGCGCGGCCACGCGCGACGATCTGGCCCAATGCCCGGCGGCCCAAATCAGCGCCGCGTTGAGCAGCCCGCTGACCAACCCACTGACGGGAAAGGCAACGGAGCCGATATAGGAAGGCAGCAGCAACGCCCCGGTCAGAGCGGAGAGGATCCCATCGACGGCGAGCAGCGACAAGACGACAAATCGAAGAACGGAATCCGTCGCGCCGCCGTGTTCGGCTGGCGCGGCGTGTGGCTTGGTTGCGGTCAGGTGGGAACGCTGTCGACTTGCGAGAGTATCGAGCCG
Source organism: uncultured Actinomycetota bacterium (assembly GCA_963824505.1). Lineage (GTDB taxonomy): Bacteria > Actinomycetota > Actinomycetes > Mycobacteriales > Mycobacteriaceae > Mycobacterium. The sequence continues at coordinate 36,797 of CAWGPS010000013.1, read as the reverse complement.
ATCACCCATTGCAGACTGTCCAGCCGGTCCTGCCAGTGTTGCATGTTAGGGTCCATGTCCGGGTCCATGAGAGTTCCTTCCGTGGCTGCCTGGTGCGAGCCTACCGCGTCGGGCGGGAGTCAGGTGAAACCAAGGCCCGCAAGCAAATCTGTTTCCCAGCCACGTCCGTCGCGCTCCCCCGCGGTGCCCGCGGCCAAGACGTAATGCTCCGAACCCATGATGGGCAGCGCCAGGTTGTTCGACAGCGCGCAGGCGCGGCCGGTCGGGCCGACGACGACCTGCGTGGCGTGCGCCGTCAGCGCCGCGGCTTTGGCCGCGCGGGCCTCCGCGTCGGCCTCGATGACGGCGTCGATGTCCTCGTCGGCGTATCCGAAGTCGAACTCCTCCGCGGGTGGCAGCGCCCACTCCGGCTGCAGGTCCTCCCCGCTCAACTCCCCGGCTCCGGCCGCGAAGGCGCTCAGCGCAAACACCGACCAATAGAACTTGGGCACGGTCCATGGCTCGCCCGGGTAGGCGTTGCCGGTTCCGGTTCCGGCGGCGGCGACCGCGGCGGTGGTGATCGTATGGGCGTGTACGTGGTCGGGATGGCCGTAACCGCCGTTCGGGTCGTAGGTCACGACGACGTGCGGGCGCTGTTCGCGGACGATCGCGACCAACGCGCCGACGCTCTCGCGTTCGTCGGCATCGATGAACCGCTGCCGACGCCGTGAGGGAGTACCGACCATGCCGGAATCCCGCCACCGGCCCGCGCCGCCGAGATAAACCGGTTCGGCGACACCGAGCGCGTTCAGGGCGGCGGTGAGCTCCGCGACTCGGTAACCGCCGAGTTGGTCGGCGCGGTCCACCGCGAGCCCGGCCCACCGATCGCCGATGACCTCGCCCTCCTCGCCCAGAGTGCACGTGACGACACACACCTGTGCCCCTCGCGCGGTGTAGTGGGCGATCGTCGCTCCGTTGCTGAGACTTTCGTCGTCGGGATGCGCGTGGACGAACAACAGCCTTGGAGTCTCGGGCGTCTCAGGCATGGACGCACCCTACCCGCAGCATCGAACCTCCGGTTTACCGTGCCTCAGCGGAATAGGAACGCCGACGGCTACTATCGAGAGATGCCTCAGCTGACCCACCCGGCGCCGGCCGGCCGCAGCCGCCGGCGCGGCGAGGTGCTGGAACGGGCGCTCTACGAGGCAACGCTCGCCGAGCTCGCCGAGGTCGGGTACGGGCGCCTGACGATGGAGGGGATCGCGGCGCGCGCCCACACCGGCAAGGCGGCGCTGTACCGCCGCTGGTGCAGCAAGCACGACCTGGTCCACGCCGCATTGGTTTTCGCCCTGCCGCCCCTGCCGGAACCGCGCGCCGGCCGCTCGGCGAGGGAGAGCCTGCTGACGGTGTTCACCACCCACCGCGACATCCTCGCGGGCAAGACCGCCTTCCCGGGGCTCACCATCATCGGCCAGCTGATGCACGAGCCCGAGCTGCGCGCCATCTTCGCCGACGCGGTGGTGGGTCCGCGCCTGCAGATGATCGAGGCGATCCTGCGCGCCGCCGTCGAGGACGGCGACCTCGACCCGGCCACGGTCACTCCGTTCACCGCGAAGATCGGGCCGGCGTTGATCAATCAGCAGTCGCTGCTCACCGGGGTGCCACCCAACCGCCGCGAGCTGGCTCTCATCGTGGACACGGTGATCCCGCCGAAGACCGGGCCGTCTCCAGACTGAGACGCCTGCGGCTTACAGCAGGCCGGCCAGGTCCGCGCCGAGCGCCACGCTCTAGTCGAAGATGCCCTCGAAGCCGCCGATGTTGCCGCCGTCGAACACTTGCGCTCCGCTGCCATTGAGGTAGGGCGAGGTCAAAGCTGGCGACTCGAGTGCTGGTTGCACTGAAGTCATCGGTATCCGGTTATTCGATACCCCGATCAAGCCGCTGCCCTGCGAGTCGCCACCCTACCCGTTACCGGTCCCCGTTGTCGTGACGGTACCGGTCAGCTGGGCCCCAACATTGAGCGTCGGGACTGCGGAACCGCCCAAAAATGCGTTGACGGTTTGCTGGCCGGTGAGCAGGAACGTGTCGCCGACGTCGAAGATTTGGTTGAGCGCGCCGTTGAAGGCGTTGGGACCGAACGAGGCTCGCCTCCAATGCCAACTCGTTGGACAGCAGGCTCGTGTCGAAGGCGGACTCCATGCCGACCAGGTTGGTGAAGGCGCCGAGCTCGGCCGATCCGATTGCCTGCAGGCCGGCGACCGGCGCGGCTATGAGCGCCGATCCCGTGGCACCGAACAACGAGCCGACGACGTTGAGGTCCCATAGGAATTTGGTTGGCACGGCGGCCAAGCAATCCACCGAGCAAGCCGCCGCTGATCGTCGGGCTGGTGCCAACCACAAGGCCGGCGAGGAGGCTCGCACCCACCGGCACGCCGAGCAGGGCGTCGACGGTCGCCTCGCCCGTGCCCAGCACCAGGTTCCAGAAGTTGTAGAAGCTGTTGAAGAGGCCGTTGCCGAGGTTGCCGAACAGGGCAAGTTCTATCCCGGCCTCCTGGGCGACCAGGGCCGCGTTGAAGCCCAGCTCCGCGTTGAGCAGAGCGGCGTTGAAGTTCAGCTCCATCGCCTGCAGCTGGGCCAGCAGCGCGGCCGGCGACGGCGCACCCAGCAGCAGCCCGAAGGGCGTGGCCAGGTTCAGCAACACGGTGGGAAGCCCCGACAACCCGGCGGTGAGGCTGCCCGACAGCATGGCGCTGAGCTGTGCGCTCAGCGCGGCAAGGGCGAGGTTGAGGTTTGCGCCCAGGCCGGGGCCGAGGCCCAGCATGCCGGTCAGGGCGCCGAGCCCGCCGGCTCAGGCTGCCGGTCAGGCCGGGAAGGTTGATGCCCAGGCCGCCGGTCAACGCGGGCAGGCCGGCAGACAGGTTTCCGGCCAGCGCCTGACCAGTCTGCAGCAGCCCCGAGAGCCCCGCCCCCAGCCCCGGGAACGTGGCGCCGAGCCCGCCCGACAGCATGGCGCTCAGTTCGGCGTTCAGCCCGGACAACCCGCCGGTTAGGGCGGCCTGCAGGCCAGGCAGCCCGGCGGTCAGGCTGTTCGTCAGCAACGCACCGCCTTGCGCCAGCGCCGTCAGCCCCCCGTTGAGGTCGGCCGCCAGCGCCGCACCCAGCGGCCCCAATCCGGAGAGGCCGCCACCCAAGCCGCCCGTCAGCGCGGCGGTCAGTTGGGCGCTCAGCCCGGAAAGCCCGCCGCTCAGGCCCAGCGCCAGGCCCGGGAAGGCAAGACCCAGGCCGCCGGCGAGCCCACATAGTTGCGCCGCCAAGCCGTGCAGCCCCGCACCGAAGTTGCCCGCCAGCGTCTGCGCGAGCCCCACGCTCAAACCGGACAGGCCACCGGATAGGCCGCCGGACAGGCCGCCGGACAACGCGGAGTTGAGCTGGGCGCCAAGCCCGGACAGCCCGGCGCCGAGGCCGGCCTGCAGCCCGGGTAGCCCGGCGCTCAGGCTGCCCGAGAGGCCAGAGAGGCTGGCGATCCCGGCGCCGACATTGGTGGCCAGTGTCCCGCCGGTCTGCGCCAGCGTTGCCAGCCCGCCGTTGACGTCCGCCACCAACGCCGCCCCGAGCGGCGCCAGGCCCGACAGGCTGCCATTGAGGCTGCCGGACAGCCCGAGGTTGAGGCCGACGCCCAGCTGGGCGATGTCGGCGCTCAGGCCGGCGCCAAGCCCCCCGAGCCCGCCACTCAGGTCGACCCCCAGCGCGGGGACGGCGCTCGCCAGCGTCTGCACGACGTTGACCTCGGCCGCCGCATAGGTGCCCGCGCCGGCGGTCAGGCTCTTGACGAACAGGTCGTGGAAGACCTCCGCCTGCGCGCTCAGCTGCTGGTAACCCGCCGCATGCTGAGAGAACATCGTGGCGATGGCGGCCGACACCTCGTCGGCGGCGGCGGGCAGCACGCCCGTCGTCGCTGCCGCCGCGGCCAGATTGGCCGAACCGATGGTCGAACCGATATTCGCCAAATTCAGCGCGGCATCGGCAATGAATTCTGGCGCTGCGATCAGAAACGACATGCGTGCCTCCCCGACTCACGACGTGATATCCCGCCATCCCCCACGGCCCGAGCGTGCGGGTAATCGCGACAATCGGAGCGTATCGCCGTGTAGCAATGTCGTGGTGAAAATGCTCGTTTGCATTAAATGGGCCGTCAGCGCAATATGCCGCAATCCGACCGTAACCGTACCGTTCGAATTGCGCTGCCCCGAAGTTGATTTCGGATGGCGACGGGGCCGCCATTCACAAGGCGGTTACGGCCCGGTTTTCACCCATTGGCCGGCGTCTCCGACTATCCCGACCGGTACCGCGCCCGACAGGCTGACGTTCTGCACGCTGGGGCCGGCCGCGACAATTGTGGTGTCCTGCAAAATTGGCAATACGGTCGACATATTCCATATGCGGGGTTCGACCGCGGTAATCACGTCATTGATGTTCTTCGTGCCATTGAGCGCGGCGTCGATATTCGACTGGATGCTGCGATCGCAGATTCCGGTGAGGTTCGATGGCGCCTGCACCAGCGCGCCCGGCTCCGGCGTGCGACTGGGGGACGTCTGCGTCAAAGTCGGCGTGGGAGTCGGCGTCATGGGGGTGGGGGCCGGCCCGGCGGACGGGGTGAGCCCGGGCGGATTGGTTGCGGCCGCATTGGACGTCGTCACCTGGCTGGTCTGCAGCGCCGGGCAGCCGTAGCGCGAGGCGAGCAACGTCGCCAGGTTCCCGCCGGCCTGGTGCCATCCGACGATCGCGTCGACCTGGTTGTTGTTCAGCGCGTCGCGATAGAGCGAAACGGGGTCCAGCGCCAGCACCGTGGCGGCGATCCCCACGTTGCGCAACTGGTCGGCTGCGGTGTTGGCCACCGCCACAGAGGTCGGGTCGTTCGCCGCCACCCCGATGACCAGCGACAGCTGTTGGCCGTCCTTGCTGATTCGGCCGCGGATGACTTCGGGCGGCCCGGTGCTGGCGGGCGTCGGCTCGGGTGACACCGACGTGTCGCTGTCGATCTTGTATCCGGCCCCCGTCAGCAGTGCCAGTGCGGCGGGCGTCGTCATCGCGGGCGGAGCGGTCGGCTCGTAACCCGGGTCGCTGGGCGCCCGGATCTGGGCCTGGTCCAGCGTGACGGTGTTGTCGCTGCCCGCGCCCACGGCCGCGAGCAGATCGACGTCGAGCAGCCCGAGAATCGCCTTGCGCACCTGGGTGTCCGCCAGCTTGGGCTCGTTGGCGCGCAGGGTGAGCTGCATGACCCGCGGTGTCACGATCCGGGCGGTCCGCACGTCGGGGATGGCGGACAGTTGCGCAAACGCGGCCGAACCCCCGTGCACCTGCGCCACCTGGGTGTCGCCGTTGCGCACCGAGTCGGCCAGCGCGGCGGGCGCGCCCGCACGGCGGAAGAGGATCAGGGCGGGCTTGGCCGGTGGACCCCAATAGCGATCGTTGCGGGCGACCAGTATCTCGTCGCGCTGGGGGTCGATGCTCTCCACCCGGAACTGGCCGCCGGTGACCGGCAGGGCGCGGGCCAGCCCGGCCGCGAACCCGCCCGGCACGTCCTTGACGATGTGCGCGGGCAGGATGTTGCTGAACAATTCCTTCCACGCCGGATACGGCTGCGCGAAGGTGACCACCGCCTGCTTGCCGCCCTCGAGCGACTGCACCCCGGTGATCAGGTCGTAGCCCGCCGGATCGACGACCCCCGGCTGGCCGACCATCTGCCGCCACAGGTACCAGAAGTCGTCCGCGGCGATCGGGGCGTTGTCGGTCCACTGCGCCTCCGGCCGGATCTTGTAGGTCACTGTGAACGGGTTTTGACTGGTCACGTCGGCCGACACCAGCAAGGTGGGGTCCATCTCCCAGCGCGAGCCCGTGGGCGTGTTGGGGTCGGGCACGGGCCGAAACGCGCTGGGCAACACCAACGCGCTGATCGCCGCGTTCACCGGCGACAGGTCCGACAGCAGATGCGGGTTGAACCCGGCACCGATCGAGTCGATGCCCATGATGATCTGGGAGACCCGCGGGGGTACCGGCGGCGCGTTGTGTGGTGTGTCCGTGCTCTGCGGGGCCGGCGGCGGGTTGACCGTGCACGCCGCGAGCACCAGCCCCGCCAGACCGACCAGGGCGCCTGCCGTCGTGAGCAGGCGGCGGGCTCGTCTGGGCACGCCGATCAGGGTATCGAGCGTTCGCTCCACAACCTGCGCGCCGAGCGTGACGCGGCTGCGAAAACCCCGGCCGGATTTCGCTGTGGCGTTACGCTCGTGGGCTTGCGCCGCCAATCCGCTAACCCCGGGCCTTGGCCCGCGCGCGGCTGCGGGCCCGGGAGGTGGCGTCCAGCTCGACCTTGCGGACCCGCACGACCTCCGGGGTCACCTCGACGCATTCGTCGGGCGCGCAGAACTCCATGGCGCGTTCCAGGTCGAGCTCGAGCGGCTTGGCCAGTGTCTCGATGACGTCCGCGGTCGACGACCGCATATTGGTGAGCTTCTTCTCGCGGGTGACGTTGATGTCGAGATCCTCTGGGCGCGGGTTGATTCCGACGACCATGCCCTCGTACGTGTCCTGCCCGGGCTCGACGAAGAACTGGCCCCGGTCGGCGAGCTGGAGCAACGCGAACGGCGTGATGGTGCCGGACCGGTCGGACACCAGCGACCCGGTGTGCCGGGCCCGGATCTCCCCCGCCCACGGCTTGTACCCGTCGAACACCGCGTGCCCGACGCCGGTTCCGCGGGTCTCGGTGAGAAAGTCTGTGCGCCAACCGATCAGGCCGCGGCTGGGAACCACGAAATCCATGCGCACCCAACCGGTGGTGTGGTTGGCCATCTCCACCATGCGGCCCTTGCGGGCGGCCATCAGCTGGGTGACGGCGCCGACGTACTCCTCCGGGCAGTCGACGGTCATCGCCTCGAACGGCTCGCACAGCCTGCCCTCGATGGTCTTGGTCACCACTTGCGGCTTGCCGACGGTCAATTCGAAACCCTCGCGGCGCATCTGCTCGACCAGGACGGCCAGCGCCAGCTCGCCGCGGCCCTGCACCTCCCAGGCGTCCGGCGCGCCGATGTCGACCACGCGGATCGAAACGTTGCCCACGAGTTCGGCGTCCAGCCGGTTGCGGACCATGCGCGCGGTCAGCTTGTGACCGGACACCTTGCCGGCCAGCGGCGAGGTGTTGGTGCCGATGGTGACCGAGATGGCGGGCTCGTCGACGGTGATCCTCGGCAGCGCAACGGGATTCTCCAGATCGGCGAGCGTGTCGCCGATCATGATGTCCGGCAGGCCGGCGACTGCGACGATGTCGCCGGCGACGGCCTCGTCGGTCGGGCGGCGTTCCACGCCCTCGGTGGCCAGCAATTCGGTGATCTTGGCGGTGGCGGTGCCCTCTGCCCGAAGCCAGGCCACCTGCTGGCCCTTGCGGATGCGCCCGTTGTAGATGCGGATCAGCGCCAGCCGGCCCAGAAACGTCGACGCGTCGAGGTTGGCTACCAGCGCCTGCAGGGGCGCGTCGGGATCGCCCTTGGGCGCCGGCACGTGTTTCTCCAGGACCTCGAACAGCGGGTCCAGGCTCGTGCCCTCGGGGATCTGGCCGTCCGCCGGTTGGGTGGTGCTGGCCACCCCGGCGCGGCCGGACGCGTACAGCGTCGGCAGCCCCAGCGCGTGCTCGGCGGCCTTGGCCGCCTCGTCGTCGAGATCCGACGCGACGTCGAGCAGCAGGTCATGGCTGGCCTCGACGACCTCGGCGATGCGCGCGTCGGGCCGGTCCGTCTTGTTGACCACCAGAATGACGGGAAGGTGGGCGGCCAGCGCCTTGCGCAGCACGAACCGGGTCTGCGGCAGCGGCCCCTCCGACGCGTCGACCAGCAACAGCACCCCGTCCACCATGGACAGTCCACGCTCGACCTCGCCGCCGAAGTCGGCGTGCCCGGGCGTGTCGATGACGTTGATCACAGTCACCGTCCCGTCAGGGTGGTGCCGGTGCACGGCGGTGTTCTTGGCCAGGATGGTGATGCCCTTTTCCCGCTCCAGGTCGCCGCTGTCCATCACGCGTTCCTGCAGTTCACCGCGTTCCCGCAGGGCACCGGACTGCCGCAGCATGGCGTCGACCAGGGTGGTTTTGCCGTGGTCGACGTGCGCGACGATGGCGACATTGCGGAATGGCACGTCGGTGATTGTGGCAGCGCGGGGGCACATATAGCCAACTGGGACGTGGGCTTTGACCCGCGCCGAGGCGCCGTTCCGTGTGCGTCAGCGGCGACTCCGCTCGGCGTGTCCTCGCCCTAGACGCACAACGAAAGCCCCGGACGCCCCTCCACCCGGCGGCGCCCAGGCGTCCGGCTACCAGCCCCTGCGGCGCGGCGCCGTACCGACCAGCTCGCCCTTGGCCGCCACCTCACGACTGCGGTAGACGATGTAGGGCCGGAAAAGATAGACGACCGGCGCGCTGAAGGCGTGCACGAGCCGGGTGAACGGCCACACGGTGAACAGCACCATGCCGATGAGGGTGTGCAGCTGGTAATCCAGCGGGGCATTGATCATCACCTCGCCGTGCGGCTGCAGCAGCCAGATCCGGCGGAACCACAGACCCACCGTGTACCGGTAGTGGAACTCCCCGCCGTGCGGACCCGTGCCGATCAGGTCGCAGTAGAGGCCGACCACGATGGCGAGCACCAGCACTATGTACATCACCTTGTCGCTGCGGGTGGTGGCCATCGACACCGCGGGCCTGGTGAACCGCCGGTAGATCAGCAGCCCGATACCTGCCAGCGTCGCCAGGCCCGCGATCGAGCCGGCGATCACGGCCTGCATGTGGTAGGCGTAGTCGCTCACCCGCAATAGGTGCGTCACCCGCGGCGGAATGAACAAGCCCATGACGTGCCCGGCGAACACCGCCAGGATGCCGAAATGAAAGATCGGGCTGCCGATTCTCAGCAGCCGGGATTCGTAGACCTGGGAAGAGCGCGAGGTCCAGCCAAACTTGTCATAGCGGTAGCGCCACCAGGTGCCCAGCACCAACACCGTCAGCGTGATGTACGGCGCGATGTCCCAGAACAACACATTGCTAAACATCTGACGCTCCCCCTCGCGCCGGGCCGGCACGGTCAAGGTAAACGGCTGCAACCCAACGGCTTCCGCGGGTGGACCTTCCTTCGCCAGCCGCTGCGCGCGGCGCACCTCCAGATCGGTCACATCCGGCAGCGTCGCGCAGACGGCGGCCACGGCGTGTTCGTACGGCGACCCGGCGTCCGCCAGGGCGCCGCGCAACACGTCGATCGGAACGCGGTGCTCGCTCAGCAGCCGGCGCCCCCGTTCGGGGTCGACGGTGGCGGCGAATTCCAGCACGACGGGCAGGTGATCCGGCGCCTCGTCGCGCGGTGGCTGCACGCCCGCCTCGCGATAGGCGGTGGCGAAGGCGAGCATCTCGCGGCCGCGGTTGCGGGTGTCCCCGGCCGTCCAGTACGTGAGGTACATCGTGCAGTGCCGCCGCAAGTCGAAGGTAGCCACGTAGTCCATCGCCGCGTCCATCAGGCGGCGGCCATCCAACGCCCTGGCGGTCCGCTCCAGCAGCGCCGCCGCGGGGCCGCCGAGATGGCTCAGCAGCTCGTCGACGGTGGCCACCCGCTCGGCGAACCGGTCGTCCGGGTAGGCCAGCAGCAGCGAAGCCGCCTGCCAGACCAGCCGGTCCTGCATAGTCCGGGCACCCGAACGTTCCCGGAGCCCGCCCAGGAGCCTCATCGCGCCTGCTCCTGGGGGAACATGCCGGCCGGCTTCTGGCGGCCGTCCCAGTTCAGCAGGTTCACCCGCTTCACGGCGTGAAATGACTCCACCGACACGGGCACCGGGTCACCCGACTCGTACATGCCCGGTCCGCCGTCGCCGGACAGCGAGCAGCCCATCTCCTCCAGATCGCGGGCCTGTGGGCTGAAGGCGGTCGGAATCACATACCGTTCTTCGTATTTCGCGATGGCCAGCAGCCGGTACATCTCGTACATCCCTTCCTCGGTCATGCCGACGGAATGCGGTATGTGCGGCTGGGTTTCGCGCCCGAGGTTGATGTCGCGCATGTACGAACGCATCGCCGCCAGCCGGCGCAACACGGCTTCGACCACGGTGGTGTCGCCGGCGCTGAACAGTTCGGCGAGATACTGCATCGGGATGCGCAGCGCCTCCAGCGCGCCGAACAGATTGCCGACCTCCTCGCCGTCGTGGCCGTCGCGGCTGACCGCGTCGACCACCGGTGACAGCGGCGGGATGTACCAGACCATGGGCATGGTCCGGTACTCCGGGTGCAACGGCAGCGCCACTTTATAGGTGTTGATCAGCGCATACACCGGGGAACGCTGCGCGGCCTCGATCCACTCGTCGGAAATCCCCTCGGCGCGGGCACCGGCGATCACTTCCGGGTCGTTGGGATCCAACAGGATCCGGCGCTGCGCCTCATAGAGGTCGGTGTCGTTTTCCACCGACGCCGCCTCGAGCACCCGATCGACGTCGTAGAGCACCAGGCCCAGGTAGCGCAGCCGGCCAACGCAGGTCTCCGAGCAGATGGTCGGCAGGCCGACCTCCATCCGCGGGTAGCACAGCGTGCACTTCTCGGCTTTGCCGGTCTTGTGGTTGAAATAGACCTTCTTGTAAGGACACCCGGAGACACACATGCGCCAGCCTCGGCACCGGTCCTGGTCGACCAGCACGATGCCGTCCTCGCTGCGCTTGTACATCGCGCCCGACGGGCACGAGGCCACGCAGGAGGGGTTGAGGCAGTGCTCGCAGATACGCGGCAGGTAGAACATGAAGGTCTCTTCGAGCGAGGCCTTGACGCTTTCGTTGACGTCCTTCATCTTCCGCAGGATCGGGTCGTCGGCCAGGACCTCCGGAGAGCCGGACAGGTTGTCGTCCCAGTTGGGTCCCCAGGTGATCTTCATCGGCTTGCCGCTGATCAGGCTCTTCGGCGCGGCCGTGGGGAAGGTGTCACCCGCGGGCGCCGTGGTGAGGTTTTCGTAGTCGTAGGTCCACGGCTCGTAGTAGTCGTCGATGATCGGCAGCCGGGGATTGGCGAAGATCCGCAGCAGCTTTTGGATGCGGCCGCCGTCGCGCAGCCGCAGCCGGCCCTTCTTGTCCCGGATCCAGCCGCCACGCCAGCGCTCCTGGTCCTCGTAGGTGCGCGGATAGCCTTGGCCGGGCCGGGTTTCGACGTTGTTGAACCAGATGTACTCGGTTCCGCTCCGGTTGGTCCAGGCCTGCTTGCAGGTGACCGAACAGGTATGGCAGCCGATGCATTTGTCGAGGTTCATCACCATCGCCAGTTGTGCCATGACTTTCATGGTCAGTAGGTCACCTCCTGGCTGCGACGGCGCACCACCGTCACCTCGTCGCGCTGGTTACCGGTGGGGCCCATGTAGTTAAACGCGAACGCGTGCTGGCCGTAGCCACCGGCCAGGTGGCTGGGCTTGATCCGTATCCGGGTCAGCGCGTTGTGGTTGCCGCCGCGTTTGTTATTGGTCTCGGTGCGCGGAGTGTCCACGGTGCGTTCCTGCACGTGATAGACGAAAACCACACCGTCGGGCATGCGCTGCGAGACGATCGCCCGGCACACGTAGATGCCGTTGGCATTGACCGCCTCGACCCAATCATTGTCGCGGACTTGTATTTTCGCCGCATCGCCCGGGCTCATCCACATCGTCGGACCGCCGCGGGACAACGCCAGCATGTACAGGTTGTCCTGATAGGTGGAGTGGAACGACCACTTGGAGTGCGGCGTCAGGTATCGGACGGTGAGCCCGATCCCGTCTTCGGTGGGGCCAAGCTCGGGATGACCGAACAGCCGCGCCATGTCCAGCGGCGGACGGAACACGGGCAGATGCTCACCGAGCTCCTCGACCCAGTCGTGGGCCAGGTAAAAGTGCATCCGCCCGGTAAGGGTGTGGAACGGCTTGAGGTTTTCGATGTTGATGGTGAACGGCGCGTAGCGGCGACCCCCGGTTTCGCTGCCCGACCACTCCGGGCTGGTGTTCACCTGGACGGGCAGCGCCTGCGTGTCGGCGTAGGTGATGCGCCGGTCCTCGCTGCCCTCGGCAAGGTGCGCGAGCCGCTGGCCGGTGCGCTTCTCCAGCTCCCGGAAGCCCTCGACCGCGAGCCGCCCGTTGCACGTTCCGGACAGAAGCAGCAGCACGTCGGCCATCCGCTCTGCGGTGGTGATGGCCGGACGGCCTTCTGCTGCGCCGGAATTCATCACCCCGAATTTGGCGGCCAGTTCCCCGACCTCCCGGAAGGGGTGCACGGTGACGCCCTTGGTGGTCATCCCGAATTGGTCGACGAGCGGACCCAGCGTCAGCCACTTGTCGTAGATGGCAGTGTAGTCGCGCTCCACGACGGTGAGCTTGGGCATCGTCCGGCCCGGTACCGGCGTCGCACCGGTGTGCAGCCAATCGCTTTCGGAGCCATCCGGGTAGACCATCGCGTCCGGAGTGTCGTGCAGCAGCGCGGTGAGCACCACGTCGCTGCGGGTGCCGAGATGGCGCTTGGCCATCGCACTGAAGGCCCGCGCGATGGCGCCGAAAGCGTCGAAGTCCGAACGAGTTTCCCAGGGCGGGTCGGTCGCGGCGCTGAACGCGTGCACGTAGGGGTGCATGTCGGTGCTGGAGATGTCGGCCTTCTCGTACCAGGTCGCCGCCGGCAGCACCACGTCCGACACCAACGTCGTCGACGTCATCCGGAAGTCGATCGACATCATCAAGTCGAGCTTGCCCTCCGGAATGTCGCCCTCGCACCTCACGTCGACGGGCCGTATCCCGTCGGCCGGCGGCTCGGCCTGCACGTTGGACTCGGTACCCAGTAGATGGCGCAGGAAGTACTCGCCGCCCTTGCCCGACGAACCGATCAGGTTGGCACGCCAGACCGTAAGCACCCGCGGCCAGTTGGCGGGATCGTCGGGATCGGTGACGGCCAGCTTGAGCTTGCGCTGGCCCAGTTGCTCGGCGACATATTCGGCGACGTCGCGGCCCGCGGCGCGTGCCTGGTCGGCGACGTCCAAGCTGGATCGGTCGAACTGTGGATAGAAGGGGCTCCAGCCCATGGCCGACGCCGAGGCCAGCAGGTCCATGGTGTGCTTGCCCGCAAACCGGCCGCGCCCCAGCGGGCTGGCCAATCTATCTGCCGCATAGCCGTCGTAGCGCCATTGGTCGGTGTGCGCATACCAGTAGGAGGCGCCGGGCACCTGCCGCGGCGGACGCACCCAGTCGGTGGCCATCGCCATGGTCTGAAATCCGGTGAGCGGACGCACCTTTTCCTGTCCGACATAGTGGGCCCACCCGCCGCCGTTGCGTCCCATCGACCCGGTCAGCATCAGCAGGGCCAGCACCGCACGGTAGATGGCGTCCCCATGAAACCATTGATTGATGCCGCTGCCCATGATGATCATGGACCTGCCGCCGGATTCCTCTGCGTTGCGGGCGAATTCCCGGGCGACCCGAATAGCCTGTGCCGCGGACACCCCGGTGATCGACTCCTGCCATGCCGGGGTGTTCTGGTGGGTCGAGTCGTCGTAGCCGGTGGGCCATTCGCCGGGCAATCCCGGTCGCGCCACCCCGTACTGGGCGAGCATCAGGTCGAAAACCGTGCACACCAAGTGTTTACCGACGCGGCGCACCGGGACTCCGCGCGCCACGGTGGTGCCTTCACCGTTGATCGTGTCGAAGCTGGGCAGGTGGATGAGCGCGGTGCTGCGATTCCCGTTGGTGGCGTGCGCGTCGGCCACGCTGAGCGCCGGTTGCAGGGCGCCGAGATCGAGGTTCCATTTCCCCACGCCCTCCTCGCCGTACCGGAATCCCAATGAGCCATGAGGCGCCACCACGGAGTCGGTGAGCTCGTCCAGCACCGCGGGTTTGAGCGCCGCGTTCTCGGAGTTCTCGAGCGGCCTCGCCCAGGTCGGCCGCCGTGAGGTTCTTCCCCGGCACCAGCATGTCGCCGCGTTCCTCCAGCTTGATGAGGAACGGCAGATCGGTGTAGCGGCGGGAGAAGTCCACAAAGAACGGGACTTGCTTGGCCACATAGCATTCCGAAAGGATCACGTGGCCCATGGCCATGGCGAGCGCACCGTCGGTGCCGGCCGCGCACGGCATCCACTCGTCGGCGAACTTGGTGTTGTCGGCGTAGTCGGGGCTGACGCTCACCACCTTGGTGCCGCGGTAGCGCGCCTCGGCCATCCAGTGCGCGTCGGGGGTCCGGGTGATCGGGACGTTGGAACCCCACATCATCAAATACGCGGCGTCCCACCAGTCCCCGGACTCGGGCACATCGGTCTGGTCGCCGAAGACCTGGGGCGAGGCCACCGGAAGGTCGGCGTACCAGTCGTAGAACGACGTCATGACGCCGCCGATCAGTTCGAAGAACCGCGAGCCGGCGGCATACGACACCATCGACATCGCCGGGATCGGGGAAAAGCCGGCGACCCGGTCCGGCCCGTAGGTCTTGATGGTGTGGACGTGGGCGGCGGCGATCAACTCCGTCGCCTCGGCCCAGCTGACGCGAACCAGCCCGCCCTTGCCGCGGGCCCGCTGGTAGCGAGTGCGGCGCTCGTTGTCGGCCTGGATGTCCGCCCAGGCCAGGACGGGGTCACCCAGCCGCGCCTTGGCTTCCCGGTACATCTCGATCAGCACGCCACGGGCGTAGGGGTAGCGGACCCGGGTGGGCGAATAGCTGTACCAGGAGAACGACGCGCCGCGGGGACAGCCGCGCGGTTCGTATTCGGGCCGGTCGGGACCCACCGACGGGTAGTCGGTCTGCTGGGTTTCCCAGGTGATGATCCCGTCCTTGACGTAGATCTTCCACGAGCACGACCCCGTGCAGTTGACCCCGTGCGTCGAACGGACCACCTTGTCGTGGCTCCAGCGGTCGCGATAGAACGCGTCGGCTTCGCGACCCCCGCGACGGGTGACCGTGCGCAGGTCGGAAGAGATCTCACCGGGTGTGAAAAACCGCCCGCTGCGCTCCAACAACTCCTCGAGAGGTCCACCAACCTGAGGCCTGACAGTCAAAAAGTCCCCTCCTACTCCATAACGTCGCGCTTCGCCCGGGGGCCGGGTCTTCGGCCGCAGCTGGGAGTCTTCGGGAATCGGACGGGCCGGGCACGCGTCCCCTCGTCCACGGCCCGCCGAGAGTCGCGGCCGTCACCCCACCGTTCGCAGACCATCGGGATCGGTACGGGGTATGCATATCCAACTTCGTCGTTATTACAAGTTAGGTTGTTATATCTCCCAGTTGACGTTCGCGACCTGCAACGCGGCTGTGCGTCAGCTGCCGGAAGACTGTGGAGTTGTTATGAGGGCCCTGCCTGCAGGGCCCTCCGTAGATCTCCGAGCCAGCCCCGGTCGGCCGGCACCCACTCGAGCTGGTGCAGTTCCGTCGCGGCGACCCAGCGCAGCGCCCGGTGGTCGTGCGCCTGCGGTTCGCCGCGGATGAGGCGAACGCGGTACGCCCGCAGTGTCGTGCCGGAATTGAGCGCGACGTCATCGCCGAGGCGGTCCCCGACCGTGACGTCGTCGACCGCCAGGCCCAGCTCCTCGGACAGCTCGCGGGCCAGCGCCTCGCGTTCGGACTCACCGGGCGCAACCTTGCCGCCGGGCAGCTCCCAGCGTCCGGCCAACTCCGGCGGCCGGACGCGTTGCGCGACCAACAGCCTCGAGTGGCGGAGCACGGCCCCCGCCACGACGATCTGCGTCGGCATGACCAGAGACGCTATAGGGTCGGGCCGCGAGAGGCGGCGCGCGGCCGTGGTCTCGGCGCCCGTGCTCGGTGTGGCGCGACCGCGATCGGCCTCGGGCTCGGAAGCCGGCGCTCGGGGTATGTTCGGCGATATGGCTGTTTTGTCGGATGAGCAAGTGGACGCCGCACTGCCCGACCTCAACGGCTGGGAACGGGTCGACGGCGCCCTGCGCCGGTCGGTCAAATTCCCGTCGTTTCTGGCCGGGATCGACGCGGTGCGCCGGGTGGGCGAGCACGCTGAAAGCAAGGATCACCACCCTGACATCGACATCCGTTGGCGGACTGTCACTTTCGCGCTGGTCACGCACTCCGAAGGCGGCATCACGGACAAGGACGTCGCCATGGCCCGCGACATCGACGGAATCGTCGGGCCGGTCGGGGGCTAGCCGACGATCCGGAGGCGACACTCGAAGTGTCGGCCTCCTGGTGCGTCCGGTGAGTGTGCGCTGACGGCGTTCGGTGTGCCGGGGTGGCGGCGGTCCACGGCGCGTCGCCGCCCGGTTGCACTGCCCGCGACTAGGGTTCGTCGGCTGCCATGTCGGCACGGTCACCCGTCGCCGCGATCCAGGCCAGCGTCGCTACGGCAGCCACGATGTAAACGAGTCCGGCCCAGGCCAGGTACCACGGCCGACTGATCTGCCAGATCGTGGGCTGAGCAAAGCTCAGCAGCCAGGGCACGCCAATGATGGTGAGCGCCAACCAGCCCCAGCCCACGATTCCCGCGCCGCGGCGCTCGCGCAGGGGCCCGTGAATCGCCCACATCATCAGCGGCACCAGCCACACCCAGTGGTGTGTCCACGAGATCGGGGAGAGCAGCAGGCCGAACAGTTCGACCACCAACAACTTGCCGAGCCGATCCGACTCGCCGAGTGCGCGCCAGGCCAGGACGGCCAGCACCGCGGTGACGGCGAGGGCGGCCAGGACCGGTGGGCCGTAGCCCGCGTCGTGCCCCAGAATCCGCGAAATGCCGCCGCGCCACGACTGATTGAACGACGTGGCGATCGGACCCACCCGGTGCGCGTCGCCCAGGAGTTCGGTGAAGTAATAGCGCGTCTGATCGCCGACGACCAACACCGAGACCGCGATGGTGGCGCCGAACACGACCGCCGAAAACACCGCCGCGGCCCACCGCCGCACGCCGGCCAGGTAGACGCCGGCGATCGCCGGCGTCAATTTCACGCCGGCCGCCACGCCGACCAGGAGACCCGACAGCCACCACCGGCTGGTGTGGGCCGCCCACAGCACCGCCAGCATCAGCAACACGTTGACCTGCCCGTAGTCGAATGTGCTGCGCATCGGCTCGATCCAGATCGTGACGGCCGTCCACAGCATCGCGACGCGGTGACCGCCGGCGGCCCCGGCGCCTACGCCGATCAGGCGCTGGCTGAGCCGAACGCACCCATACAGCGCGGCGATGGTGGCGATCTGCCAGAGGAAGGCGACTAAGCCGAACGGCACGTAGTGCAGCGGGTAGAAGACGACCGCCGCGAACGGCGGATAGGTGAACGGCAGCGGAAAATCCGGGGTCTGGTCGGCGTAGACGTAGCTGTACAGCGTGCCGGGCCGGTCGATGGCGGCGGCGCCGCCGAGGTAGACGTGCAGGTCGACGAAGTTGGCGCCATGGGGTGCCAGGTACGTCCAGGCGAGCCGCGCGGCGACGCTGATGAGCAACAGCAGCGGCGCGCCCGCGTCCAGTTGACTCGCGAACCGCCGAGATTTCCGTGCCGCCGCGGCGGCCGAGGTCGTCTTTACCCGCCCGACTCTAACGATCGCGACCGGACCTGTGGTGGTGTCTGCCGTCATGCGGCCGCCAGGTCACCGCCGTCACTCGTCTCGATAACGATCGAATAAATGCCACACGTGTCACTTGAGTCACACCAGTATCAACGTAGCTTCAGGCACGAACCAGTCGTCGATAACCAGGGAGTGTCATGCCAACCATTTGGACTTACTTGCGTGCAACCGCCGTCGTGGTCGGTTCGTCCGCAGCACTATTGACGGGCGGCATCGCCCACGCCGACCCCGTGCCGGCCCCGCCGATCCCGAACATCCCGCAGCAGCTGATCAGCTCGGCGGCCAACGCTCCGCAGATCCTGCAGAACCTGGCCACCGCCCTCGGCGCCACCCCGCCGGCGGCGCCCGCCGCTCCCGGCATCAGCTTCCCCGGAGTGCCCTCGGCCGCCACCCCTGCCCCGGCATCGTCCGGCCTGCAGGGACTGATCCCGGGCTTGTTGCAGCAGGCCCCCGCGGCACCGGCCGCCCCGGCCGCCCCGTCGATCCCGGGCCTGCCGACCATCCCGGGGCTGTCGGGACCGACCGCCCCCGCCGCGCCGGCCACGCCTCAGATGCCGCAGGCGAAGCTCGACATGCCGGCGCTGCCGGCGGGCCTGCCCGTCAGCGTGCCCCCGCAGCTGACGCTTCCGCAGGATCTGCCGGGACTGGCCACGGGCCAGGCGCCGGCCGCACCGGCGCCGGCAGCCAGCCCCGCCGGACCGATGGCGCCGCTGATTTCCGCGCTGCCCTGATTGACCCCTGCAGACAGCTGAGCCACTAACCAAGACCGGAGGACATCGTGGCAACCACCTGGAATCTGTCGAAAGGTCTGGCCGCTGTCGTCACGGCATCGGCTGCCGCGTTCGGGATGTGCCCGAGCGCGGCAGCCGACCCGGCAACGCCGCAGCCGGCCAACGCTCAACAACTCCCTGGCCTGCCTGCGTTATCGCAGCTGAGCCCCATCATCCAGCAGGCGGCGACCGACCCCCAGCAGGCGACCCAGCTCCTCATGGCCGCCGCGCAGGCCTTCGCCCACAGCCCGACGGCGCCCACGGAATCGAAGAACGTCGCCACGTCGGTCAACCAGTTCGTCCAGGAGCCGGTGGCCACGCCGCCCAACGCCGGCCCCGTGCCGCATGTGCCGGCGGCCGGCATCGAACCCGGCGCACAGGCGCACCTGCCGACCGGCGTCGACCCGGCCCATGCCGCGGGTCCGGCACCGGTGGCGGCGCCGCAGGCGACCGCACCTCCCGTCGCGGCGCCGGCACCCGGGCCCGCCGAGCCCGAGGCCGCACCCGCTCCCGCACCGCCCGCTCCCCCGGAAGTGGCACCGCAGGCGGCCCCCGCACCGGCTCCGGGCTTCGGCCCCGACGCGCCGCCGACGCAGGACTTCATGTATCCCTCGATCGGCACCAATTGCCTTGCGGACGGGACCAGTTCGATCGCCACCGCGCTTTCGGTGGCGGGACCGGCCAAGATACCTACGCCCGGCCCGGGCCCGGGGCAGACCGCCTACGTGTTCACGGCGGTCGGCACCCCCGGACCTGCCGAGGTGCAGAAGCTGCCGCTCAACGTCACTTGGGTCAACCTGACGACGGGCAAGTCGGGAACGGTCGCGCTCAAGCCGCGCACCGACATCAATGCCGACGGGCCGACGACGTTGACGGCCGTGGCCGACACCGGCTCGGGCAGCATCATGTCGACCATTTTCGGCCAGGTCACCACGAAGGAACGGCAGTGCCAGTTCCTGCCCACCATCGGCTCGACGGTAGTGCCTTAAGGAGTCAACCGTTCGGCGCGAGCGCGCGTGTCCCCCGGGGGGCACGCGCGCTTGCGTCAGTACGCCATGAACAGAATCGCGTCGCGGTCGTATTCCATGCCGGGGTGGGCGCTGGCCAGGTGAGCCTGGGTCAGCTCGACCAGCTCGTCCTCGTCCTTGCCGACGATGGCTTCCCCGCACGGGCAATTCAAATGGGTCTTCATGTTGCGGCCTTTCCCTTCGCTTTCCCAACGGCAGCTGCCTTCATCTGCTTCTTGTGTGAACGCACTTGCGCCAGCGACCGCGCGTCGACGATGTCGGCGACGGACACGTGCGTGCCCGGCCGGCCGAACTCGCCCGGCCGCCTCCCGCCATCCCGGCAGCGTCACGCCGTACTGCTTGCCGAGCAACGCCAGGAAGATTCGCGCCTTCTGCTCGCCGAAGCCGGGCAGACCCTTGAGCCGCCGCAGGAGTTCGTGCCCGTCGGGCTCGCCGGCCGTCCACAGCCGGGCCGCGTCACCGTCGTAGCGGTCCACAATGATCTGCGCCAGGGCCTGGATGCGCTTGGCCATCGAACCCGGGAAGCGGTGGACGGCAGGCTTTTCCGAGCACAGCGCCGCAAACTTGTCCGGGTCGTATTCGGCGATGTCCCCGGCGTCGAAGCCGCCCATCCGGTCGGCGATCTTCTTCGGTCCGGCGAAGGCGGTTTCCATCGGCACCTGCTGGTCGAGCAACATGCCGACAAGCAAGGCGAACGGATTTTCGTCCAGCAGGGCGTCGGCGTCCGGGTCCTGGACGAGCTGCAGCTTCGGCACCCAGACAGTCTAGATCCGGGACGTACTTCCGGGCGCGCAGCCCGCCGGCCACGGGCCGCAGCCGGCCCAGGACATACCAATCACTCTGTGCGGATGGGCGTTTGATGCAAAGTCAGCCGCTTTTGCGCCGAAATTCGCGGCGGCCCTCCACTGGGCCGTGCGTCCGCGACTGCTTGCCGCCGGCGTCCTTGTGGTCGGACCCGCCCGACGACTTCGCCATCTTGCGGTCGAGGGCTTCTTTGAACTTGCGCTTGTTTTCGTCTTCCCCGGCCGACTCGGCCGACTCGGAAGACTTCGCTGCTGCCATAGCGGGAGCCTAGCGCTTACCGGACGCCCGGGGGCATGCCGTACACATGGGAGATGGGCAGCGTCAGCACCACCCGCCGGTCGGTGACCATCGCCTGCCGGTAGTCGTCCCAGTCCGGATGCTCGCCGGCGATGTTGCGGTACAACGCAATCAGCGCCTCGACGGTGTCGTCGTTCGGTGCGGTCGCCGGCGGGGTCAGTTCCGCCGTACCTTCGGCGACGGCATACGACCAGCCGTCGTCGGCGTCGACCAGGATCGATGCCCGGGGGTCGCGGCGCAGGTTGCGCGTCTTGGCTCGCGGCTCGGTGACCGAAACCTGGATCAGCAGCTTGCGCGGGTCGAAGTGGTACTGCACGTTCGACAGCTGCGGGCGCCCATCGCGCTTGATCGTGGCCAGCACCCCGAGGGAGTTCCCACTGATCACGGCCAACAGCTTGTCGTCGAAGACTTGGCGTCCCATGCGACGAGCCTACGTCGCGCCCCGGCGGGGCCGATCCCGGATCGCGCCCGCGGCGGCGCGTCTGCTGGAATCGAGTCGTGACCAGGTACGCGGCCTTCCTGCGCGGCGTCAACGTCAACGGGATCAACCTCGCCATGGCCGACGTGGCCGAGGCCCTCACCGGCGCCGGCTTCGCCGGCGTCCGCACCGTGCTGGCCAGTGGCAACGTGTTGCTGGAGTCGTCCGCCGGGTGCGCCACGGTGCGCAAGAAAGCCGAGGCCGCGCTGCGCGCCAGGTTCGGTTACGACGCGTGGGTGCTGGTGTACGACGTCGAGACGGTGGCCCGCATCGTCGACGCCTACCCCTTCGAACGTGAAGTGGACGGGTACCAGTCCTATGTCACCTTCGTCGCCGATGCCGCCGCGCTCGACGAACTCGCGGCGCTGGCGGCGCGGTCCCCGAAGGAGAAGATCAGCCGCGGCCCCGATCCGCTAGGCGTCATCTACTGGCAGGTGCCGAAGGGCGCCACGGTGGACAGCACCATCGGCAGGGCGACAGGCAAGGCCCGGTACAAGTCGTCGACCACGACTCGCAACCTGCGCACGCTGGGCAAACTGCTGCGCTGAATACCGCGCCGCCGCAACGCTCAGCCGGCGCCCTCGTCTTCGTCCGGGGCCGCCGCGACGTAGCGCAGCGCGTCGGCCTTGGGTACGCCCAGTCCGTGCGCCACCCGCAGGTACTCGCGGGCCGCGGCGGCCATCGCGGCGTCCTTCGGGTCGTAGCGGGCGACGAAAGTGCCGAACCGGCCCCGCGTTTCGATGATGGCGGCGCTTTCCAGCTCGCGATAGGCGCGGGCCACCGTGTTGACGGCGACCCCGAGTTGGCCGGCCAGCTCGCGAACCGTCGGCAGGCGTGTGCCGGGCACCAGGGCCCCGTCCCGGACCCCGTCGATGACTTGCGTCCTGAGCTGGTCGAACAACGGCCTGCCCGCCTTCATGTCGACCCGTAGCCAGTCCCGCAGCTCCATCCCCTCAGTATCCACCCAGACCCGACTATCTTGGTGAGATGCGAGTAACGGTGCTGAGCGGCGCGGGGATCTCCGCGGAGAGCGGTGTGCCCACGTTCCGGGACGACAAGAACGGGTTGTGGGCCCGCTTCGATCCCTACGAGCTGTCCAGCACACAGGGGTGGCGCGACAACCCCGAGCGGGTCTGGGGCTGGTACCTGTGGCGCCACTACCTGGTGGCCGACGTGCAACCCAACGAGGGACACCGCGCCATCGCGGACTGGCAGAGGCATGTCGACGTGACCGTCGTCACGCAAAACGTCGACGACTTGCACGAACGAGCCGGGAGCGCACCGGTACACCACCTGCACGGGAGCCTTTTCGAGTTCCGTTGCGCCCGTTGCGATCTGCCCTATACGGGTGGACTGCCGCGGATGCCAGAACCGGCGCTGGAGGTGGAGCCCCCGGTCTGCCACTGCGGCGGGCTGGTCCGGCCTGACATCGTGTGGTTCGGCGAGCCGCTGCCCGACGAGCCGTGGCAGCGCGCCGTCGAGGCGACCGAAGCCGCCGACGTGATGGTGGTGGTGGGCACCTCGGCCATCGTCTACCCCGCGGCCGGGCTGGCCGAACTCGCGCTGTCGCGCGGTACGGCCGTCATCGAGGTCAATCCCGAGGTCACGCCGCTGTCCCGGAGCGCCACCATCAGCGTGCGCGAGACCGCGGGCCAGGCCTTGCCCGGCCTGCTGGAGCGCCTGCCCGCCCTGCTGGGTTAGCCGGCCCCGCGTCGAGCCTGCACTAGTGGCGCCGGGACTGGGAACAGATCGCCAATCGCTCGCCGAACCGCGCCGTCAGCGCGGCCTCGGCACGACGAATCAAGGCCGACGCGCGCGACCCAGCGCCAGCTCGGACACCGGCATGGGCACCCAGAACGGAAGCGTCATTTCCCGCCTGGAGGTGTCGACCTCGAACCCGGCCTCGGTGATCGAGCGCTCGGTGTCGCGATGGGTGTGGCAGTTACCGAGCAACCGGGGCCACAGCGTCGCGTCGGCGAGCCGCTGGAACCGGCCGCGCAGGCCGGCGCTTGCCACGTGCTCGAGGTAGCGGAGTTCCCCGCCCGGACGCAGCAACGAGAACAGGTGCCGCAGGACGCTGTCGGGCTCGCGCACCGAGCACAGCACCAGCGAGCACACCACGGCGTCGAACGGCTCGTCACCGCTGAACGCCTCCGCGGTCTCGGTCGTCACGGTCACGGCGACGGGCACCACCTCGGCAGCGGCGCGAGCCTGGGCCGCCAGCCGCGGCTCGGGCTCGACGGCCACCACCTGGCGGACGGTGTCGGGGTAGTACGGAAAATTCGTCCCGATTCCGGCGCCGACTTCTAGCACCCGGCCCGACAGGCCGGCCAGATTTTCCCGGCGCAGGACCCGAATCGCCTCGGCTTCGTGGGTGGCGACGAGCGGCCAGATCCGCGCGAAGAACGGATTGTCGACGCTCGAGGCGACTGCCTGCTTCATGTCCGGGAATCCTCCAGGTGCCGGGTCGTGGCGTGGCATCCGACGGAGACCCGGTCGGTGAACGCCGCGACCACCATATCTGCCGCCTTCGCGCCGCGCTTCACAATGCGCTTCACACTGGCCAGGGCCGCCGGACACCCGTCGTCAAACGGTCTTTGTCACCGACTCCGTGATCGCGTGGTGCTGCTGCAACGGTCCCGCCGTCAGCCCGGCGGGCGGGCTCGCGTGGTCGGCTCCTTCGCTCACGCCGAAGCGGTCGTGCAGCCACACCAGCGGCTTGGGCGCCCACCAGTTCCACCGGCCCATCACATGCATGAACGCCGGGACCAGCACCATCCGGACCAGGGTGGCGTCGGCGAACACGGCGAGCGTCAACCCCAGGCCGAACATGCGCATGAACGACACGTGAGCGGCGATCAGCGCGGCGAAGGACATCGACATCACCAGCGCGGCGGCCGTGATCACCCGCCCGGTGCGCGCCACGCCGAGCGCCACGCTCTCGTCGTTGGCGGCGTACGCCTCTGCTTTGGTGGGTGTGGCGGGCCGGGCGGCGCCCGAGGCCAGCCAGTACTCACGGATCCGGGACACCAGGAACACCTCGTAGTCCATGGAAAGGCCGAACGCGATGCAGAACAACAGCACCGGCATGTTCGCCACCAGCGTGCCGCTCGGCGTCGTTCCCAAGGCGCCCAGATGGCCGTCCTGGAAGATCCACACCAGCGCCCCGAATGCCGCGGTCAACGACAGGACGTTGCAGGCCAGCGCTTTCAGCGGCAGCACCACACTGCCGGTGAGCAGGAACAGCAACACGAAGGTGATGGCCGCCATCAGGCCCAGCACCGCGGGAAGCCGGTCCGTCACGGCGTCGACGCTGTCGCGGTTGACCTGCGCGACGCCCGCCATCTCCACGGCGCGGCCCGCGGGCACGGCGACCTCGTGCAACCGCCTGAGCTGGGCATCGGAGGCTTGGGAGAACAGTGGCGCCGAGCTGCTGACGGTCAAGAACGCGCTGCCGTCGGCGATTCCGGTGGCCGCGGCGGGCGGTCCGAGCCGTCTCCCGCCGGCGAATGTCCCGCTCGGCGCCGTCACCGCGGACACATCGGGAACCCGCGACAGGTCGGCGGCGTACTGGTCGAGCTCCGCCGGGGTCAGGCCCCCCGCCTCGGGGATGACGACGGGCACCGCCGTCGCCGAGTCGTTCGTGAAGTTGGTGCGCAGTTGGTCGCCGACCTGATGGGCCGACGCCGAGCGCGGCAGCACCCGGTCGTCGGGGAAGCCCCATTTGACCGACGCGAAAGGGAGTCCGAGGAGCACCAGCAAGGCGACGACGGCCGCCCCGATCGGCAGCCAGCGCCGCATCACGAACTTGCTCGACCGGTACCAGAACAACTGCTCGACGGGCTTGTGCACGGGCTCCGAACGGCCCACGAGGCGGCGCAGGTCCAGCGCGTCCAGGCGAGGACCCAGCCAGGCGATGGCGGCCGGGGTAATCAGGATGGAGGCGGCGGCGACGAAGGCGACGGTGGCCACCCCGGCATAGGCGAACGACTTCAGGAAGTACATGGGGAACAGCGCCGTCGCCGACATGGACAGCGCCACGGTCACCGCCGAGAACAGCACCGTGCGTCCCGCCGTCGCCATGGTCCGGATGAGCGCCTCGTCCCGGCCGCTGCCCGCCGCCAACTCGTCCCGATACCGGCTGACGATCAGCAGCGTGTAGTCGATGGCCAGCGCAAGGCCCAGCGCGGTGCTCAGATTGAGCGCGAAGATCGAGACGTCGGTCATGAACGTGATGAGGCGCAACACCGACATCGACCCGACCACGGCGAGCGCGCCGAGGGTCATCGGCAGGGCAGCCGCAAGCAGGCCACCGAACACCCACACCAGCACCAGGAAGCTGAGCGGGATGGCGATGACCTCCATCAGCAGCAGATCGTCCTGGTTCTGCTTGTTCATCTGCGCGTATTCCATCGCCGGTCCCCCGGCGCGGACGGTCACGCCGTCGCGGTCGTGGACGAACTCATCGGCGAGCGTCTGGGCGTTCTTCTGCGCGTTGTTCTCGCCGCCCTTCAGGTTGACGACGATCAAGCCCGACTTCCCGTCGGCGCTGACGAGGTTTTTGGCGGCCTGCGGCGACGCGGTCCAAGCCGACGACACGGTGTAGACCAAGGGCGAGTGCTGCAGGTCGCCGACGAGGCCGGTGCCTACCTTGCGTGCCGGACCGCTGTTTGCGCCTCCGGGTGCGGTCACCAGGATCAGCATCTGTTGACCGCTCTGCCCGAATTTGTCGGTCAGGACGCGGATGGCACGCGCGGACTCCGAGTGTGGATCCTGGAATCCGCCCGCGGAGAGGCTCTTGGCGACGGGGACGCCGAAGACCGCGGCGGCGATGAAAATCAGGAGACCGGCGGTGACGATACGCCGCGGCGCCGCGATGGCCATTCGAGCGATGCGCTGCAGCATGTTCAAGCCCTCCCCGTGGCCGGCGCCTCCCGCGCCAACCGAAGCTTGCAGTCCGCGAAACGTACCAACGCTAAATTACAGGTGTCAAACAATCTCTGCCATGACGACGACCGCTGGCGGCCCCCGGTTCACTCCGATCCGATACCGCGATGCCCTGAGCACGCCGCCGAGGATGCCGCTGAGGATGTGGCCAGGACCGCAAGCGTCCGACGCGCCGTCAGCTGAGCCAAATTGGCTGCTCAGTGCCCTGATACGCCGGTCGGCGCGCGGAAACCTACTCGCCGGTAAATTGCCACTATTTTCCGAATGGGGGCTCAAGGATTCCTTAGAGGGAGCCCATACGCTCAATGTCATGTGGATCGACGACTCAAGTGCCGACGTCATCAAAGCTGACTTCGAGGCCCTCTACCACGGCGACATGCTGGTCGAAGGCGAGACTGCCGAGCAGTTCGAAGAGCAGCTCGACGGCTTCCAGTCCCTGCCCACGGCCAGCTGAGGATCGACGATGAGTGTGCTCGCACGATTGCTAATGGCCGAACCCGCCGTCAGCCGGTGGTTCCGTCGCTGACCTGACTTCATTCGCAACGAAAGCCCCTTGCCACTGGCGGGGGCTTTCGTTATTTGGCCGCCGATCAGCGCGGCGCCGTCGGAATCCTTGACCGGATGACCTCGCCGTCGAGCATTGGATTTCCGACGAGTGCGCGCCCTGAGGCGCCGTGCTCGGCGGGCAGGCGCCCAGCCAGTTGGTTGGTGACTACACCCAGTCCGTCAGCACCGCTTCGACGTCCGCCAGCGGGGCCGCGGGCGGCCGCGGCGTGTCGGGCACGGTGCGGGAGAACCGCGGCGCCGGCAACGGCTGCAGACCGCCGTCGACCTCGTAGAAGGTGTTGCGCTCGGTGATATGGGGCTCGGTGTGCACCTCGCCGAACGCGAGCACCGGCGTCACACACGCGTCGGAATCGACGAACACCTTGGCCCAGTGGTCACGATCGCGACTGGCGAATCTCTCGGTGAGGGCCGCACGCAACTCGGGCCAGCGGGCGACGTCGTTCTGTCCGGGCAGGTCCGCCGCGTCCAAACCCAGCCCGGCCAACATGGCCGCATAGAACTGCGGCTCGATGGCGCCGACGGCCACGTAGCGGCCGTCCGCGCACTCGTAGGTGTCGTAGTAGGGCGCGCCGCCGTCGAGCATGTTGGTGCCGCGCGCGTCCGACCACATGCCCATCGACCGCATCGACCACATCATCTGGATCAACATGCTGGAGCCGTCGACCATGGCGGCGTCGACAATCTGCCCCTTGCCGGAGCTTTGCCGTTCCCACAAGGCGGAAAGGATGCCGACGAGCAGGAACATCGAGCCGCCGCCGAAGTCGCCGACCAGGTTCAGCGGCGGCACGGGACGCTCGTTCGCCCGGCCGATGGCGTGCAGGATCCCGTTCAGCGAGATGTAGTTGATGTCGTGGCCGGCCTGCTGGCTGCGCGGGCCGGTTTGACCCCAGCCGGTCATCCGGGCGTAGACCAGGCGGTCGTTGACCTTCGCGCAGTCCTCGGGCCCCAAGCCCAGCCGCTCGGTGACGCCGGGGCGGTACCCCTCGATCAACACGTCGGCCTTGGCGACGAGCTGCAGGACGAGGTTGCGGCCCTCCTCGGATTTGAGGTCGGCCGTGACCAAGCGCCGGTTGCGCAGCATCGCGTCCTTAGCTGTGCCTCCGCCGCCGCCGGCGGCAGAACCAGACGGGCGATCGATGCGGACCACGTCGGCCCCGAGGTCGCCCAGGATCATCGCTGCGTGCGGGCCGGGTCCGATGCCGGCCAGCTCGACGACGCGCAATCCACTCAACGGTCCAGCCACGATCCACCGACCTTTCGTCTGAGCCCTCGACCGGCAGCGGAGAGAACCGGCCGATGGCATCTTCGCAGCAGCCCTCGGCGGGTGCGCAGCCCGGTCACCTAAGGTGAGCGCATGATCGATGCGTTAGCGCCCGTCCGGGGTCTCGCCGTCTCGCTCGCCGACGGCGTGCTGTCCGTGACCATCGACCGCCCCGACAGCCTGAACTCGCTGAGCCCCCCGGTGATCACCGGGCTCGCCGACGTGATGGAGGGCGCAGCCACCGATCCCGGGGTCCGGGTGGTGCGCCTGGGCGGATCGGGTCGCGGCTTCTGCTCGGGAGCGGGCATCGGCGCCGACGATCTGGCCGGCGGCGGATCGTCGGAACCGCAAGACCCTGACTACATCGTCGTGGAGATCAACCGGCTGATCCGGGCCATCGCCGCAGTGCCGCACCCTGTCGTCGCCGTCGTTCAGGGCCCGGCTGCCGGCGTCGGTGTCTCCCTAGCCTTGGCCTGCGACGTCGTATTGGCTTCGGAAAAAGCCTTTTTCATGCTCGCCTTCACCAAGATCGCGTTGATGCCCGACGGCGGCGCATCGGCTTTGGTCGCGGCCGCGGTCGGCCGGATTCGGGCGATGCAGATGGCGCTGCTGCCCGAACGGCTGCCGGCTACCGAGGCCCTGTCCTGGGGCCTGGTCACCGCGGTGTATCCGCCGGACGACTTCGAGGCCGAGGTGGACAAGGTGATCGCGCGACTGCTGACCGGCCCCGCGGTGGCGTTCGCCAAGACCAAGCTCGCGATCAATGCGGCCACGCTCACCGAGTTGAATCCGGCCCTACAGCGGGAATTGGACGGCCAGTCCCAGCTGCTGCGGGCGGCCGACTTCAAAGAGGGCACAACCGCTTTCCAGCAGCGGCGCACCCCCAACTTCGCCGACCGCTGAGGCGCTTAGTTGCGCCCGAACCGGCAATCCTCCCCTGCGTCGGGTCCGTTATGACAGGCGAGGAAACGGAGCATTGATGGTTGAACAGGTTCGCTGTCTGGTGACCGGAGCCACCGGCTACATCGGCGCCCGGCTGGTGCCGCGGTTGCTGGACGAGGGCCATCGAGTCCGCGCACTGGCCCGCAATCCGGCGAAGCTGGCCGACGTGCCGTGGCGGGACGAGGCCGAAGTCGCGCGGGGCGACCTCGGTGACGTCGATTCGCTGATCGCGGCGTTCGACGGCATGGACGTCGTCTATTACCTCGTGCACTCGATGGGCTCCTCGAAGGACTTCGCCGACGAGGAAGCCCGCGCGGTCCGCAACGTGGTGACGGCGGCCCGGCGCACCGGGGTGCGGCGGATCGTGTACCTCAGCGGACTGCATCCGGAAGGCCGCAAGCTCTCGCCGCACCTCGAGTCCCGCAAGGCGGTGGGAGACGCCCTCGTCGGGTCCGGCATCGAAACGGTGGTGCTGCAGGCCGGCGTCGTCGTCGGCTCGGGGTCGGCGTCGTTCGAGATGATCCGCCACCTCACCGACCGGCTGCCGGTGATGACCACCCCGAAGTGGGTGCACAACAAGATCCAGCCGATCGCGGTGCGCGACGTGCTGTATTACCTGGTCGCCGCGGCCACCGCGCCGGTGCCGGGGTCGCGCACGTGGGACCTCGGCGGGCCCGACGTGTTGGAGTACGGCGACATGATGCGGATGTACGCCGACGTGGCCGGCCTGGGCAAGCGATATCTCATCGTGCTGCCGTTTCTCACGCCGACGATCGCCAGCCTCTGGGTGGGGACTGTGACGCCCATTCCCCCGGGACTGGCGCGGCCGCTGATCGAATCGCTGGAATGCGACGCGGTGATGCGTGACCACGACATCGACGACATCATCGAGCCGCCGCCCGGCGGCCTGACCGGCTACCGCCAGGCCGTGGCACTCGCACTGAGCCGGGCGGCGCGCGGCCTGCCCGACGCCACGTGGTCGTCGTTGCGCTCCGAGCCCGCCGAGGCCCTGCCCAGCGATCCCGACTGGGCGGGCGAGATCGTCTACACCGACGTGCAGACCGCCGACGTGCCTGCCGCGCCGGACGAGGTCTGGAAGGCCGTGCAGGGCGCCGCCGATTCGTTGGTGGCCGAACGGGGTTGGAGCGTTCAGGAGCGAGACGAGGCGGACAGCCGGCTGCGGCTGCGCGAGGCGACGCGCGCACCGGGACGGGCCTGGCTCGAGATCACGGTCGCGCCGCACGACGGCGGTAGCCGGTACTCGCAGCGATCGATCTTTCTGCCGAGCGGGATCCCGGGGCGGTTGTACTGGTTCTTCGCCCGACGGGCGCACCACGCACGTCTGCGCGCCCTGGCGCGCGACGTGATCGGTTCGGCCGGCGGCTGATTCGCCACCGGTCAGACGCCGAACATGGGGGGCAGCACCACCACCATGATCAGTCCCCACACGACGTGGGTCAGTACCGGCGCCAGCACGCCACCGGTCGCCCGCCGCTCCAACGCGCACACGGTCCCGAGGATGACGGCGGCGAATCCGAGCATCGGGTTGCCGCTGGCCATGGTGGCACCCGTGTACAGCAGGGTAGAAACGAGCACCGGATAGCGGTAGCGCCCCAGCGCGCTGTACAGCGCGCCGCGGAAGAAGACCTCCTCCGCGACGGCGTTGATCACGGTGATCACCACGATGAACCAATACGAACCGTGGTGGGCGAACAGCAGGACCCGGGTGATCAGCTCCGCGACGGGCGGGATCTTGCGCACGATCAGCCCGCCCACCACGAAGACGCCCCCGACCAGCAGGCCGATCGTCGTCCCGGTGATGACAGGCCGCTGGTTGCGCCCGCGCCAACAGATGCCGCCCAGATGCAGCGGCCCCGAAGCCAGGGCGCCGGCGACCCACACCGCCGCCAGCACCAGGGTCAGCCAGTAGAAGCTCGACTCCCCCGGGTGCCGCCGGAGCGAATATCCCAGCACCGCAGCGCCGATCACGAGCGTGACCGCGACGACGACACGACGGCGGCGCACGACTCCGGGCGGTTCGTTGTGCGGCACGGCGACGTTGGTCACGGCGCGACGGAACTCGGAGGAGATGCTGGGGGTGGCGGACTGGCTCATGCAGGATGCACCTTCGGAGTCACGGCGATCAGGACGTCGAGGCCGGTCCGCAGCGCCCCGGCCAGCGGGCCGGGGACATTGTTGAGAAGTTTCAGGGTGGGCCGGGCGATGGGCGGGGTGACCGCGCGGGCGAGCCGGCGGATGCGCAGCGCGTCGCCGCCGGCCCAGCCGGGGTCGCTGTCGGCGAGGTGGTGGGGGTCGGCCAGCGCGTTGACGGGCCTGGGGCGCGCTCGCGCCGCGAGCGCCAGAGCTATCGCGTCGTCGATGCCGAGCAGCCCGCCGGGTGGGTCGGGCACCCGGTCGCGCAGATCGCTGGCCGACGCCACCATCGGATGGTCCAGCGACTCGACGAGGTCCCCGGCCAGCAGGTGCGGCACCGGCAGCGCGACCCCGGTGATCAGCGAGGCCAACCCGGTGTCGACCCTGCCGACGGGGACGCCCGCATGCCACCGGCCGGAGATGCGCGCATAGGTCTTGAGCAGTTCCCGGTAGGACGTGGTGTCGGGACCGCAGATGTCGTAGGCGCCGGCGGGCACCACGGCGGGGTCGGCTGCGGCGACGAGATAGTGCAGCACGTCGCGGATGGAGATCGGGTCGATTGGGTTGTCCATCCAGCTCGGGGTCGGGATGAGCGGGAACCGGTCTCCGACATAGCGCATCATCTCGAACGAGGTGGATCCCGCGCCGATGATCATCGCGGCGCCGAACCACACCAGCTCGGGGCCGTCCGGCACCGTCAGGGCCTCCGCCACCTCGGCCCTGCTGGCCAGGTGCTCCGACAGCACCTCGTCGGCGGGCACGAAGCCGCCGAGGTAGACGATGCGCCGCACTCCGGCGTCGCGGGCCGCGGCCGCGAGGTTGGCGGCCGCCGCCTTGTCGACGTCGCGGAAGCCGGGCTGGCCGATGGCGTGCACCAGGTAATAGACCACCTCCACAGCGCCGGACTGGTCGAAAGCGGCGCGAACCGACGCCG
Source organism: uncultured Actinomycetota bacterium (assembly GCA_963824505.1). Lineage (GTDB taxonomy): Bacteria > Actinomycetota > Actinomycetes > Mycobacteriales > Mycobacteriaceae > Mycobacterium. The sequence continues at coordinate 5,065 of CAWGPS010000013.1, read as the reverse complement.
GATCGGACGCGTCCAGCGCGACGGGCGTGACGTCGCCGAACCAGCCGAAACGCTCGAGGCTTCCGGGGTCCCGGCTGGCGGCCAGCACTTGGTGGCCGCCGGCCAGTAGCGCCGTGACCAGCCGCGATCCCACATATCCGGTGGCCCCGGTGACCAGAATCCCCATACCGACGACCCTACCGGCGACGCGCGGACCGCTCAGCGGCACCGGCGGCGGGTGAACCGATGCCGCAGCGCTACCGTGACGCCTTCACGACGAATCGCCGGAAACGAGACGGCTCGGAGATTGCTGAGATAGTGGTGACATGTATTACCTGCTGATCGTGGCGGTGGGCATCGAGCGCGTGGTCGAGCTGGTGGTCTCCAACCGCAACGCGCAGTGGTCCTTCGCACAGGGCGCCAAGGAGTTCGGCCGGCCCCACTACGTGGCGATGGTCGCCATTCACGCGGGCCTGCTGGTCGGCTGCCTCGTCGAGCCGTGGGCGCTGCACCGGCCGTTCATCCCGTGGCTGGGCTGGCCGATGCTGGCGGTGGTGGCCCTGAGCCAGGGTCTGCGCTGGTGGTGCATCAGCACGCTGGGCCACCGGTGGAACACGCGGGTGATCGTCCTGCCGGGTTCCCCCTTGGTGCGCGAGGGCCCGTACCGGTGGCTGCACCACCCGAACTATGTTGCCGTGGTGGCCGAAGGAGTGGCGCTGCCGTTGGTGCACACCGCATGGCTGACCGCGGCGGCGTTCACCCTGGCCAACGCGCTGGTGCTGCGGGTCCGGCTGCGGGTGGAGAACTCCGCGTTGGGCTACACATGACGGACTACGACGCCGACGTGCTGGTCGTCGGCGGGGGTCCCGGGGGCCTCGCGACGGCGTTACATGCTCGGCGCCAAGGGCTTTCGGTCATCGTCGCCGAGCCGCGGGAGGGCCCCGTCGACAAGGCGTGCGGCGAGGGGCTGATGCCGGGCGGCCTGGCGGAGCTGGCGTCGCTGGGTGTCGACCCGGCCGGGATGCCCTTTCACGGCATCGCCTACGTGAGCGAACATCACCGGGCGCAGGCGCGGTTCCGCAACGGGCCGGGCCGCGGCGTGCGTCGGACCACCTTGCACGCGGCGCTGGAAGCGCGGGCGAAGGAGCAAGACACGGAATGGATCCGGGCGAAGGTGACCACCGTTCGGCAGGACGCGCACGGGGTCGCGGCCGCCGGGGTGCGCGCCAGATACCTGGTGGCGGCCGACGGCCTGCATTCGCCGGTGCGGCACGCCGTCGGCATCACCGCGACGGCCGGCAAGCCGCGCCGCTACGGGGTGCGCTGGCACTTCACGGTGCCGGCGTGGACGGACTTCGTCGAGGTGCACTGGTCGCGCTGGGGTGAGGCGTACGTGACGCCGGTGGAACCCGACTTGGTGGGCGTGGCGATCCTGTCCGGCGGCCGCCCCGAGCTGGCCTGGTTTCCCTGGTTGGCCAAGCGACTCGAGGGCGCCGCCCGCGGGCAGGCGCGGGGTTGCGGCCCGTTGCGCCAAGTGGTTTCGCGCCGCGTCGCCGGACGTGTCCTGCTGGTGGGCGACGCCGCGGGGTACGAGGACGCGTTGACCGGCGAGGGCATCAGCCTCGCGGTCAAGCAGGCGGCCGCGGCGGTCGAGGCCATCGTCGACGACACACCGTCGTCGTACGAGGCGGCCTGGCACCGGGTGACCCGGAACTACCGGTGGCTCACCCGCGGGCTGGTGCTGGCCAGCGCGCCACCGCTGGCGCGCCGGGCCGTCGTCCCGGTGTCCGCGGCGCTGCCCCCCGTGTTCCGGTGGGGCGTGAACGTCCTGGGGAGCTAACGCGCCTTCCAGACCGGCTCGCGCTTCTCGGCGAAGGCCAGCGGTCCTTCCTTGGCGTCCTCGGACTTCAGCAGGGTGCGCATCTCACGCATCGTGCGCTCCCAGCCGAGTTCCTCGTCGGCGATGACGCCGTCGTCGGCCCCGTAGGCGATGCGCTTGCTGGCCTGCACCGACAGCGGCGCGTTGACGGTGATCCGCCCGGCCAGCGCCAGCGCCGCGTCCAGCACGGGACCCGCCGCGACCCGGTTGATCAACCCCCACCGGCACGCGTCCGAGGCCGTGATCGGCTCGCCGGTCATCAGCAGTTCCATCGCCACCTTGCGGGGCAGGTGGTCCATGATCCGGAAGACTCCCCCTGCCGCGGCGATCAGCCCGCGCTTGACCTCCGGCAGCCCGAACGTTGCGCTTTCGGCGGCGACCACCAGGTCGCTGGCCATCGCGATCTCGGTGCCGCCGCCCAGCGCGGTGCCGTTGACCGCGGCGATGGTCGGCTTGTCGATGAAGTGGTGCACGTAACCGGCGAAGCCCCACTCGCCGTGGTCGGGGTGATACAGATTCTCCCGGCGCGCGATCGCCTTGAGGTCGGCACCGGCGCAGAACGACTTGTCGCCTGCGCCGGTGATGACCACCACACGGACCTGCGGGTCGTGCGCGGCCTGCTCCAGCGCGTCGCCGACGCCGATGCTGACGGCGCCGTTGACAGCGTTGCGCGCGTCCGGACGGTTGATCGTGATGACAGCGACGTTGCCGCGACGTTCGGCCAGCACCGCGGGCAGGCCGGTGTCGCCTTGGGTCACAGCAATTCCAGGATGGTGGCGTTCGCCTGACCGCCGCCCTCGCACATCGTCTGCAGGCCGTAGCGAATTCCCTTGTCCCGCATGTGATAGAGCAGCGTGGTCATCAGCCGTGCGCCGGAGCCGCCCAGTGGGTGGCCCAGCGCGATGGCGCCGCCGTTCGGGTTGAGCTTCTTCTCGTCGGCGCCGATGTCCTTGAGCCACGCGAGCGGGACGGGCGCGAACGCCTCGTTGACCTCGTAGGCCCCGATGTCGCCGATGCTCAGACCGGATTTCTTGAGCACCTTCTGGGTCGCCGGGATGGGCGCGGTCAGCATGATCACCGGGTTCGCGCCGGCCAACGTCGCGGTGTGCACCCTGGCAAGCGGCTTGAGCCCCAACGACTTCGCCTTCTCGGCCGACATGAACAGCAGCGCGGCCGAACCGTCGGAGATCTGCGAGGAGTTGCCGGCGTGGATCACGCCGTCCTCCTTGAACGCCGGCTTGAGCGACGCCATCTTCTCCATCGGCGTGCCGCGACGGATGCCCTCGTCCTTGAGCACCACTGACCCGTCTTGGTCCTTGATGCCCACGATCTGGTCGTCGAAGGCACCGGAATCCTGTGCCGCGCCGGCCTTCTCGTGTGAGGAGAGGGAGAATTCGTCGAGCGCGGTGCGGCTCAGTCCCCACTGCTCGGCGATCATCTCCGCGCCGAGACCCTGGTTGGGGATCTGCCCGTCGTAGCGGTCGAGGAAGGCCTGGGAGTACGGCCGGCCGCCGTTGGCCAGCGACGAACCCATCGGGGTCCGCGACATCGACTCCACGCCGCCGGCGACGACGACGTCGTAGTGCCCGGCGACCACCCCGGCCGCGGCGAAGTGGACGGACTGCTGGCTGGAGCCGCACTGCCGGTCCACCGTCACGCCCGGCACGGTCTCCGGCCAGCCGGCGGTCAGCAGTGCGGTGCGGCCGATGTCCAGGGTCTGCTCGCCGGCTTGCATGACGCAGCCCCAGATGACGTCGTCGACGATTTCGGGGTCGATGCCGGCCTTGTCGACCAGCCCGTTGAGGACCTGCGCCGACAGATCCGCCGGGTGCACCCCGGACAATCCGCCGTTGCGCTTACCGATCGGTGAGCGCACTGCCTCGACGATGACGGCTTCAGCCATGGTGATATCTCCTTTGGTCCTCAGACGACGATCTTCGCTCGATTGTCAACCAAGGGGTTGGGAGGGCGGCGGCCGGGGTCGTGTTGGCGGGCCGCTACGACTGCGACGTCAGTCGCCGAGATTGCCGCCGTGGTCGTGATCGCAACGAAGGTCACGACCTCTGCGGCAATCTCGGCGGTCCTGGTACTAGCCGGCCGGATACCCCACCGTTTTGATCTCGGTGTACTGGTCGAACCCGGCGATGCCGTTCTGGCGGCCGATGCCGCTGGACTTGTATCCGCCGAACGGCGTGTCCGCGCCGTAGCACGCGCCGCCGTTGACGCCGATGACACCGGCCCGAACCCGGCGGGCCACCGCCAGCGAACGCTCCAGCGAACCCGACATCACGTTGCCGGCCAGCCCATAGGCGCTATCGTTGGCGATGCGGATCGCGTCCTCCTCGTCGTCGAAGGGGATCACGGCCAGCACCGGGCCGAAGATCTCCTCCTGCGCGATAGTCATGGAGTTGTCGACGTCGACGAAAAGGGTTGGCCGGACGAAGAATCCCTTGTCGAACCCGGTCGGCGCGTCGGGTCCGCCGACCAGCAGGGTGGCGCCCTCTTCGACACCCTTGTTGATGTAGCTCAGCACGCGCTTGCGCTGCTTGTCCGAGATCAGCGGGCCGGTCAGCGTGGCGGGGTCCTGCGGATCGCCAGGCATGACGTTCTCGTAGATGCTCTTGAGGATCGCCACGCCCTCGTCGTACCGGGACCGCGGGAGCAGCATGCCGGGTGGGAATGGCGCAGCCCTGCCCCGCGTGCATGCACGGCGCGATGCCGATCGCGCACGCCGACCCGAGGTCGGCGTCCTCCAGCACGATGGTGGCCGACTTGCCACCGAGTTCCAGGAACAGCCGCTTCAACGTCGCGGCGCCCTTCTCCATGATCCGTCGCCCGACCGCGGTCGAGCCGGTGAACGAGATCAGGTCGACCTTCGGCGACAGCGTGAGCTCCTCGCCCACCAGGTGGTCCGAGGCGGTGACGACGCTGACGACTCCGGCTGGGATGTCGGTCTTTTCGACGATCAGCCGGCCCAGGCGCGTCGCGTTGAACGGCGTGTCGGGCGCCGGTTTGAGGACCACGGTGTTGCCGGTGGCCAGCGCCTGGCCCAGCTTGTTGATGGTGACCTCGAAGGGGAAGTTCCACGGCACGATGGCGCCGACCACACCGACCGGTTCCCGCCAGACCTTGACGGTGGTATTCGTGCCGGTGAGGCTGATGACCCGGTCGCCCAGGTCGGTTTCCCAGGCGTAGTCGTCGATCAGC
>CAWGPS010000012.1:0-120397 GCA_963824505.1 uncultured Actinomycetota bacterium | reverse complement strand
GCCAGGGGCGGGATCGAACCGCCGACCTTCCGCTTTTCAGGCGGACGCTCGTACCGACTGAGCTACCTGGCCGGAAGGCAGCGAGTGCCTCGCCGCGCTGGCGACCCTGACGGGACTCGAACCCGCGACCTCCGCCGTGACAGGGCGGCGCGCTAACCGACTGCGCCACAGGGCCTTGCTGTTACTCCGCGTCGCCGCGTCGCACGTACCCCCTACGGGATTCGAACCCGCGCTACCGCCTTGAAAGGGCGGCGTCCTAGGCCGCTAGACGAAGGGGGCCAGAACCGAATCTCTCCGGGGTACTCGCAACATGGTTTTGTTGGGAGCCAAGTTAGCTTAGGTCACCACGGGTCGAATCCTCAAACGAGCGTCGTTCGCCACCCAGTATCCTGAATCTTCGCGCGCCCCTATAGCTCAGTTGGTAGAGCTACGGACTTTTAATCCGCAGGTCCTAGGTTCGAGTCCTAGTGGGGGCACCAACAGCGTGACGTCGGCTGATGCTTGACACGTCGCCTTCGGTTGATCCTTGACACCCCGTTCGGGCGCGGGGAATGCCCATGGCCGAGTGGCAGGGACCCGGCCGTGTGGCGACCGGCTCCGCACCCGGGCAGATGGGGCCGTCGCCCCGGTGACGGCCGTCCTGCTTTCGGACGGCGCGGCACCACGAATCAGCGGACACTCGGTGTGCCGGAGTTTGGCCGCCAAACGGCTTGGCTATGCTTCCCAAGATGAGTGTCGATGCGGCCTACCCGAAGGCGCCCGTAGCCCTGGTAACGATGGAAATCCGCCACCCAGCAACGGATTCCCTCACCGAATCATCGAGCGGGGAACTCAGACGCCTGCTCGCCGACCACCTGCCGATCGAACGGCAGGCCCAAGACGTGGCCTGGGGAATGGGTGCCGGCGGTAGCCCGGCGCCGACGGCGGAGCGCTTCGTCCGCTACGTCAATCGCGACAACACGCTTGCCGCCTCGATGAAGAGCCAGGCGATCACCATCGAGACCACCGCGTACACCAACTTCGAGACGTTGCTCGAGGTTGTGATGCGCGTCATAGACGCTCGGTCGCAGGTCTCGGAGATCGTCGGGGTGGAGCGTCTGGGCCTGCGCTACGTGCTGGAGGTCCACGTCCCCGTGGGCGTCGACGGCCGCGTCGAGTGGGCCAACTGGATCGCGGAGCCGTTGCTGGGTCCGCAGCAGATGGCGCCCGCCGGCCTCACCCTGACCGAGTGGCAGGGCGCCGCGGTCTTCCGGGAAGCGCAAGCCGGCCGGTCGATGATCGTGCGCTACGGCCCGGGGATGGGCCAGGCGCTGGACGCGAGCTACCACCTGCGGCGCACCATGCCGGTCGAACAGGGACCCTTCTTCCTGTTGGACATCGACAGCTTCTGGACGCCGACGGGGGCAATTCCCGAATTCGACCGCAACGCGGTGTTGGTGACGTTCCAGGATCTCTACGAGCCGGCACGCACAGTGTTCGAGGAGATGCTCACCAGCCGGCTGAGAGACGACCTGCTCAGCCGGTAGGTTCGCCCGCTTCGTCGCGCAAGACCGCGCTGGTGTAGGTGACGTCGGCGAAAGCCGCGGCGACGTCGTCGTCGGGGTAGACGAAGCCGTTGGCCGCGTGCAGCTCCGAGACCTTATGCGACGAGGTCTCCCATCCCTTGCGGGTCAGGTGTTCGACGATGTGGCTGCGCCGGCCGTGATAGACGAGGTCGTTGAAGTCGATCTCGAATCCGAGTTCGCTCATGCGGTCATGGTGTGCACGCCAGCGCTCGTCGCCGAATACGGCGGTGTCGGGAACGAACTCGAAAGCCAGCCGGCTTCCCGGGGCACTCAGGGCGGTGATGTTGTCGAACAGCGCATCCTGCGCCGCGTCGGGGAGGTAGACGAGCAGGCCCTCGGCGCTCCAGGCGGCGGGCGCCTCGGTGTCGAATCCCGCGGAACGCAGGGCCGTCGCCCAATCGTCGCGCAGGTCGACGGCGACGGTGCGCCGCTCGGCGGTCGGCTCGGCGCCGAGATCGCCCAGCGTCAGGGTCTTGAAGTCGATGACGGCGGGCATGTCGACCTCGTAGACGACGGTGCCGGCCGGCCAGGGCAGGCGGTAGGCGCGCGCGTCCAGTCCCGACGCGAGGATGACGGCCTGACCGACACCGGCGCGCGCGGCGGCCAGGAAGAATTGGTCATAGAACCGGGTGCGGCACGCCATGCCGCGGGCCATCCGCTCCGGGTCGAACTCGGACTCCCCGCCCACCGGGATGTCACCGTTCACCAGGCGGACGTAGACGTCGATCCCCACCGCGCGCACCAACGGCGCGGCGTACGGGTCGTCGATCAACCCGTGCTCGGTGGACAGCGCTCGCTGCGCGGCGACCATGGTCGCCGTCGCCCCGACGCTGGTCGCAAGGTCCCAGCGATCACGATCGGTGCGCGCCATGGTGCAGGTCCCTCCCCTGGCCGAAAAATATAGACAAGCTAGTTATTACCACACGCCTGCTGCCGCGTCCCCTCCGGACTAGCGTCCCAACTAACGTCCGGGATGCCCGCCCACCGCCGCACTGGAGGAGCCATGACGAACTTCATCCAGCGGACCATCGAACTGGCCCGCCGAAACGTCCTCGAGGGTGGCCGGCCTTTTGCGACGGTGATCGTCCGAGACGGGCAGGTGCTGGCAGAGAGCGCCAATATGGCGGCCCAGACCCACGATCCGACCGCCCACGCGGAAATCCTCGCCGTCCGCGAGGCGTGCATGAGGCTGGGCACGGAACACCTGACCGACTGCACCATCTATGTGATGGCCCACCCCTGCCCGATGTGCCTGGGCTGCCTCTACTACTGCTCCCCCAAGGAAGTCGTCTTCCTCATCACCCGCGAGTCCTACGAGCGGTACTACCTCGATGACCGCAAATACTTCGAGGTCTCGACGTTCTACGACGAATTCGCCAAGAGCTGGGACCGGCGACGCCTGCCGATGCGCTATGACCCGCACGAGGCCGCCGTCGACGTCTACCGGTTCTGGAACGAGCGCAACGGTGGGCAGCGCCGGTCGACGGTGGTTCCGTCAGATTGAGCGCGGCACACCCACGGCGACGTGCACCAGTCCTTTACGAGACGTTCGGGCAGTAGTGCTTGGGGTCGCCGCGCTCGTCCACCGGCGGCAGGTTGCGCGCGGGCGTCTGCACCAGCGGCGTATCCGCCGGGATGCGTCCCGCGGCGCGGTCCAGGCCGGCGCGGGCACGGGGATGCTTGCGGAACCTGCTTGGCACGCAGGTGAACACCAGGCGCACGACGTCCCCGAACCGGCGGTGCAACCACTCGTCGCGCCGCGACCACGTGTAGCCCAACAACTCGCGAACGGGGGGATCGTAGAGGCCGACGGTCAACCAGACGAAGAACGGAGCGACCAGTTTGCGCTGTGCGGCCCACAGCCGATCCGGAATCCATTGCGCGAACGGCGGTTTCGGTAGCTCGGTGAGGTCGAGCACGGCCCGGGCGGCGAAGTTGTCCTCCAGCACGTTGCGGCACATGTGGTCCCAGTAGACCTGAAAATCCTCCCAGGACGCCGGGACGGGACGCATGCTCATGCCGTACATGCGATACCACTCGACGTGCTCGTCGAACAGTTGTCGCTTCTGCGCTTCGGTCAGGCCGCCGCAGAATCGCTCGGCGACAATGATGGTGCCGACGAAGAAAGTGGCGTGCGCCCAGTAGAAGACGTCGGGATTCAGCGCGTGGTAGCGGCGACCCAGTTCGTCGACCCCTTTGATGTCGGTGTGGTAGTCCCGCACCTCGGCGCCGGTGACCGGCGCGCGGTCGCCGTCGAACACCACGCCGCCGATCGGGTACAGCGAACGCAACAGCCGCTGCCAGCGCTCGATGAAGAAGGTCGAGTGGTCGATGACCGCCGCACCCAGTTGCGGGTGCATGTTCTGCATCGAACCCGCCCAGGGACCCTGCAGCATGCCGCGCCAATCGCCGAAGTACCGCCACGTCAGCGAACCGGGGCCCAGCGGCGGCGGCGCTTCATAGCCCAGCGGCGACACCGGGCAACCGCTGGTAAGACCGTCGCCCGCCCCCTCCGGCGGCGGTCGAGTCGCTGGTCATCGGGCAGGCGGCGGACGTATCTTGAGTCACCATTGGATTCCTGTTGATAAAATGACTACATGTGTTGTCAACTTTAGCCTAGGAGCGATGTGCCCACCGGTCAACGACGCAGCCGTTGGACCGGCGTCCCCCTGGAGAGTCGCCTCGCCCTTCGCCGCGACAACCTGATCGCGGCCGGCGTGCAACTGCTCGGCGGCGAGCGCGGGCCGGCGCTCACCGTTCGCGCGGTGTGCCGCAAGGCCGCGCTCACCGAGCGGTACTTCTACGAAAGCTTTGCCGACCGGGACGAATTCGTGCGCGCGGTCTACGACGACGTCTGCACACGGGCCATGAACACCCTCACCTCGGCGACAACCCCGCGGGAGGCCGTCGAACAGTTCGTTGAGCTGATGGTCGACGACCCGGTGCGCGGGCGCGTGCTGCTGCTGGCGCCGGCGGTGGAGCCGGTACTGACCCGGTCGGGGGCGGAGTGGATGCCCAACTTCATCGAACTGCTGCAGCGCAAACTGTCCCGGATCGGCGATCCGGCGCTGCAGAAGATGATCGCAACCAGCCTCGTCGGCGCCTTGTCGAGTTTGTTCACCGCCTACCTCAACGGGCGACTCGGGGCCACCCGCAAGCAGTTCATCGACTACTGCGTCGACATGCTGTTCAGCACGGCGGCGCCATACGTGCCCTCCGTCGAGATCGGGCAACCGGAATAGCAGCTCTCCTTCGATGCGGTCGCAGCAAATCGCATACGCAGGACCGATCGCCGAAGTATCGCGACCGCGAATAACGGCGTGCCGCGCCGGGCGGGAACTTGATGCTACTGACGGACACAGATAGTGTTGAGTGCTACCCACAGACACAGATAACTGGAGGCCCCATGTCAGCGGAGCTGACCGACCTACAGCTGCTGCACGAACTTGAACCGGTCGTCGAGAAGTACCTCAACCGGCACCTCAGCGTCCACAAACCGTGGAACCCGCACGACTACATCCCCTGGTCGGACGGCAAAAACTTCTACGCCCTCGGCGGCCAGGACTGGGACCCCGAACAGAGCAAGCTCTCCGACGTCGCCCAAGTGGCGATGGTGCAAAACCTGGTCACCGAGGACAACCTGCCGTCCTATCACCGCGAGATCGCGATGAACATGGGTATGGACGGCGCCTGGGGCCACTGGGTGAACCGCTGGACCGCCGAGGAGAACCGGCACGGCATCGCGCTGCGCGACTACCTGGTGGTCACCCGTGCCGTCGACCCGGTCGAGTTGGAGTTGCTGCGCCTCGAGGTGGTCAACCGGGGCTTCAGCCCGGGCCAAAACCACCAAGGTGACCTATTCGCCGAAAGCCTCGCCCACTCCGTCCTCTATGTCAGTTTTCAGGAACTGGCCACCAGAATTTCGCATCGCAACACCGGCAAGGCCTGCAACGACCCCGTCGCCGAACAACTGATGGCCAAGATCTCGGCCGACGAGAACCTGCACATGATCTTCTACCGCGACGTCAGCGAGGCCGCGTTCGACCTCGTCCCCAACACCGCGATGAAGGCGCTGCACATGATCCTGCGGAACTTCCAGATGCCCGGGTTCCAGGTGCCCGAGTTCCGGCGCAAGGCGGTGATCATCGCCATGGGCGGCGTCTACGACCCGCGCATCCATCTCGACGAGGTCGTCATGCCGGTGCTGAAGAAGTGGCGCATCTTCGAGCGCGACGACTTCACCGGTGAGGCGGCCGAGATGCGCGACGACATTGCCCTGCTGGTCAAGGAGCTCGAGGCGTCCTGCGACAAGTTCGAGGTGTCCAAGCAGCGCCAACTGGACCGGGAAGCCCGCACGGGCAAGAAGACCACCGCCTTCGAGCTGCACAAGACCGCGGGCAAGCTGACGATGAGCCGTCGGTAGAGCCCAGCCTTGCGAATCGGCCCGATCGAGCTCGCCAGCCCCGTCGTGCTGGCCCCGATGGCCGGTGTGACCAACGTCGCATTCCGGACGCTGTGTCGCGAACTGGAACGGTCGAAGGTCGGCACGGTCAGCGGACTCTACGTCTGCGAAATGGTGACCGCACGCGCGCTGGTCGAGCGGCACCCGAGCACCCTGCACATGACGACGTTCGCCCCCGACGAGTCCCCCCGGTCGCTGCAGCTCTACACGGTCGACCCCGCGACCACCTACGCGGCCGCCCGGATGATCGCCGAGGAGAACCTGGCCGACCACATCGACATGAACTTCGGCTGCCCGGTGCCCAAGGTCACCAAGCGCGGCGGCGGGGCGGCGCTGCCGTACAAGCGGCGGCTGTTCGGCCGGATCGTCTCCGCGGCCGTGCGGGCCACCGAGGGCACCCGGATACCGGTGACCGTCAAATTCCGCGTCGGCATCGATGACGAGCACCACACACACCTGGACGCCGGGCGCATCGCCGAGTCCGAAGGCGCCGCCGCCGTCGCCCTGCACGCCCGCACCGCGGCGCAGCGCTACTCCGGCACGGCCGACTGGGAGCAGATCGCGCGGCTCAAGCAGCAGGTGCGGACCATTCCGGTGCTCGGCAACGGCGACATCTACGACGCCAGCGACGCGTTGGCGATGATGGCCAGCACCGGGTGCGACGGCGTCGTCATCGGCCGGGGATGCCTGGGCCGGCCCTGGCTGTTCGCGGAGCTGTCGGCCGCATTCACCGGCACTCCGCCTCCCGTCCCTCCGACGCTGGGCGAGGTCGCCGACATCGTCCGACGGCACGGCGAGTTGCTGGCCGACCACTTCGGCGAGGACAAAGGCATGCGCGACATCCGCAAGCACATCGCCTGGTACCTGCACGGTTTCCCCGCCGGATCACAGCTGCGCCGCGAGTTGGCGATGGTCAAGACGCTCGACGGGCTTGACACACTGCTCGCTCAGCTGGACCGCACAGTCCCCTTCCCGGACGCGGCGACCGGACCACGCGGGCGGCAGGGCTCCCCGGCCCGGGTGGCCTTGCCCGACGGGTGGCTAACCGATCCCGACGACTGCACCGTCCCGTCCGGAGCGGACGTCATGCACTCCGGCGGCTGAACCGTAACTCGCGCGACATCGCTTCTCCGCCCATAACTCAGTACGATGTGGACCTTGCGACATTGCGCTTCGGTGGCGTCCGATTCGGGCGCCACGCGAGCGTGACGACCGCCGCGCGCACCCGGGTGGCGCGGCCGCAGCGCCGCAACGGCGCTGCCCTGACAGCGCGCGGATACCGATGACGTCCGCATCAGAGCTCGCATAAGAGTTCACGAGAGTTTCGGAGGCCGGTAGGACATGAGTGACGGCGAGCGCGACGCCACTCCTGACCGTGAGGGCGCTCGGCGCCACCACGAAGGCCAACGCGCTACGTCGGCGCGGTCCGCCGGCGGGGCCGCCCCGTGGGAGCGATTCTCCGCGCCGCCGGTCGACCACAGCCTGCACCGGTGGCACGCCGAGCCGACTGCGTCGCCGTCGGCCGACACGGAACCACTCGACGCGCAGGCAGCCGGCAGCCACGCCAGCGGGGCGCTCACCGTCGCCGACCTGATCGCCAAGATCGGCGCCCCCACCTCCCGCAGACCCCGTCACCACGTCGCCTTGCCCGACGAGGACGCGCCGAACATAGCGGCCGACGAGCAGGACACGCAGGTGATCGACACCGCGGCCTACCCGCTCGACCTGCTCTCCGAACTTCCCGACCTCGGAGCCGTCCACTACCCCACCCAAGCCGAGCCCACCCAAGCCGAGCCCACCCAAGCCGAGCCCACCCAAGCCGAGCCCACCCACGAGCCCGAGCCCGCCGAGGCTTCGCCCCCCTCGCGACGCATGCTGCGCGGACGCACCCGGCGGGTGTCCGCCGCCACTGGTCCCAAGGCGCCCGGTGAACGCAATGCCCAACACCGCCGCCGTCCCATACTGCTGGCCGGACGCTCGCTCGCGGCGCTGGTCGCGGTGCTGGCGCTGGCCTCGACCGGCGGCGCCTGGCAGTGGAGCACGTCGAAGAACGCCCGCCTCAACCACGTCAGCGCCCTCGACCCGCATTCGGGCGACATCCGCGATCCTGGGGGCCAGTACGGCGACGAAGACTTCTTGATCGTGGGCATGGACTCGCGCGCCGGAGAAAACGCCGACATGGGCGCCGGCGACACCGACGATGCCGGCGGCGCACGGTCGGACACCGTGATGCTGGTCAACATCCCGGCGAACCGCAAACGCGTGGTCGCGGTGTCGTTCCCCCGCGACCTGGCGATCACCCCGATCCAATGCGAGGCCTGGGATGCCGACACCGGCAAGTACGGACCCGTCCGTGACAAGAAGAAGGGGACGTGGAGCCCCCGGATGGTCTACACCGAGACCAAACTGAACTCGACCTTCTCATTCGGCGGCCCGAAGTGTCTGGTGAAGGAGATCCAGAAGCTCTCCGGGCTGAGCATCAACCGTTTCATCGCCGTCGACTTCGCCGGGTTCGCGAAGATGGTCGACGCCCTGGGCGGGGTCGAAGTGTGCACCAAGACACCGCTGCACGACTACGAACTCGGTACCGTCCTCGACCACGCCGGACGCCAGGTCCTCGACGGGCCCACGGCGCTGAACTACGTGCGGGCCCGCCAGGTCACCACCGAGACCAACGGTGACTACGGCCGGATCAAACGTCAGCAGCTGTTTTTGTCGTCGCTGCTGCGCGCGCTGATCTCCGAGGACACGCTGACCGACCTCAACAAGCTGAACACCGTCGTCAACATGTTCATCAGCGACACCTATGTCGACAACGTCAAAACCAAGGACCTGGTCCAGCTCGGGCAGTCGCTGCAGGGCATGGCGGCCGGGCACATGACGTTCGTCACCGTGCCGACCGGCATCACCGACCAGAACGGCGACGAGCCGCCCCGCATGGACGACATGCGGGCGCTCTTCGACGCCATCATCAACGACGACCCGCTGCCGGAGGAAAACGACCAGAACGCCAAGCCGCTGGGTGGAACCACCTCACCGACGAAGGCGCCCACCACCAGGAAGACGCCCCCACCAACCCCCGAGGCCCAACACCAGCAGGTCACCACGACCGCTCCGAGTGACGTCACGGTGCGGGTGTCCAACGCGACGACGCAGAGCGGTCTGGCGGCGAGCGCGACGGGCCAGCTCAGGCGCAACGGATTCAACGTGATGACGCCCGACGACTATCCGAGTTCGGTGGCCACCACGACTGTCCTGTTCTCCCCCGGCAACGAGCAGGCCGCGGCCACGGTGGCGTCGTCGTTCGCCAACGCCAAGGTGCAGCGAGTGTCGGGCTACGGGCAGGTTGTCCAGGTGGTGCTCGGCCCGGACTTCAGCTCGGTGGCCCCGCCCCCGCCCAGCGGCTCGTCGATCAGCATGCAGATCGAACGCGGCTCGGCCAGCGCGCCGGCCAAGCTTCCCGAGGACCTGACGGTCACCAACGCGGCCGACACCACCTGCGAGTAGGCGGCTTTCGCGGCTGCACTGCCCCTTTTTCCGCGCCGAGAACGTAGGCTTGGCGTTATGCGGACCGCCTATCACGAGCAGCTTGAGGAGTTGTCCGAGCGGCTCGGCGAGATGTGCGGGCTGGCCGGCGTAGCCATGGAGCGGGCGACGCAGGCCTTGCTGCAGGCAGACTTGGTGCTGGCCGAGCAGGTGATCTCCGACCACGAGAAGATCGCGGCGTTGAGCGCCCGCGCCGAAGAGACCGCGTTCGTGCTGCTGGCCTTGCAGGCGCCGGTCGCGGGCGATCTTCGGTCGATCGTGAGTGCCATCCAGATGGTTGCCGACATCGACCGGATGGGCGCGCTGGCCCTGCACGTGGCCAAGATCGCGCGCCGCCGGCATCCGCAGCATGCGCTGCCCGAAGAGGTCAACGGCTATTTCGCCGAAATGGGCCGCGTCGCAGTCGAACTCGGCAACAGCGCGCAAGAGGTCGTGCTGTCGCGCGACCCGGAGAAGGCCGCCCGGATCCGCGAAGAAGACGACGCCATGGACGACCTGCACCGGCATTTGTTCTCGGTGCTGATGGACCGGGAATGGAAGTACGGAGTGGCGGCGGCCGTGGACGTGACGCTGCTGGGCCGTTTCTACGAGCGCTTCGCCGACCACGCCGTGGAGGTTGCCCGGCGCGTCATCTTCCAGGCGACCGGCAGCCTGCCCGAGGACGAGACCAAACCCCAGTCGCGCTAGGCGCAGGCTAACCGAAGCGGCCCGAAATATAGTCTTCGGTCGATTTCTCGTTCGGGTTGGAGAAAATCTTCTCGGTGTCGTCGATCTCGACCAGCCGGCCGGGCTTTCCCGTGGCTTCCAAGTTGAAGAATGCCGTCAGGTCGCTGACGCGGGCGGCCTGCTGCATGTTGTGGGTGACGATGACGATGGTGTAGTCCTGCTTCAGCTCGCTGATCAGATCTTCGATGGCCATGGTCGAAATCGGATCGAGCGCGGAGCACGGCTCGTCCATCAGCAGCACATCGGGCTGCACGGCGATGGCGCGGGCGATGCACAGACGCTGTTGCTGGCCCCCCGACAATCCGCCGCCCGGCTTGTCCAGCCGGTCCTTGACCTCGTCCCAGAGGTTGGCTCCGCGCAGTGAGTACTCGGCCGTCTCGTCCAGCAGCTTGCGGTTCCGCACGCCCTGCAGCTTCAAGCCGGCCACCACGTTGTCACGAATAGACATGGCGGGGAAGGGGTTCGGCCGCTGGAACACCATGCCGATCGCCCGACGAACGCCGACCGGGTCGACACCGGCACCATAGATGTCCTGGTCGTCGAGCAGCACGCTGCCCTCCACCCGGGCCCCGGGGACCACTTCGTGCATCCGGTTCAGCGTGCGCAGGACGGTCGTCTTGCCGCAGCCCGACGGGCCGATGAACGCGGTCACGCTGCGGGGCAGAATGGACAGCGTCACATCCGCGACGGCCTTGAACGACCCGTAGAAGATGTTGACGCTCTTCAGGTCCAACCGCTTGGCCACTTAATTGCTCCTGCCTGAAACTTCTCGAGACTTCGGGGTACCAACGATGTCCGCAACCAGCGTGATGCCCGTTTCGACGGGGCGATGACCAGAATGAGGCTTCGGGCGGTGCCCCACAACCGGAGAGCGGGCTGTGCGTCTCCTTCTTGCGCGATCGCTGCACTGCGTGCTGGTTACCAGCCGCCCCCCGAGAATATCGGGTCGCGGAACGCGAACGGGGTCGCGGTCAGCCCGCGGCGGCCGGCGACGCGTAAGCGGTGTCCACGCTGTAGGTGGTGAAGCCCAGGCTCTCGTACGTCCGCACGGCCGCGACGTTGTCCGCCTCCACGAACAGCATGACCGTGGGTTCGGGAGAGTCGGCCAGCCGCTGCGCCAGCCGGGCGATCCCCACCGACGTCAACACCCGACCCAGGCCGCGGCCCTGCGCGGACGGGTCGACACCCACGACGTACACCTCCCCCAGACCCGGTTGGTCGAGATGCTCTTTGGTCCAGTGGAAGCCCAGCAGCGTGCCCGGCCGATCACCGTCGTCGAAAGCCAGAAACAGGCCCGACGGATCGAACCACGGCTCGGCGCGCCGCTCGGCGAGCTCCGCCGGTGTCCACCCGCCCTGTTCGGGGTGCTGGGCGAACGCGGCGTTGTTGACCCGCAGCAGTTCGGCGTCGTCGGTCGCGCCCGCGTAGGTGCGGATCCGCACCCCGGGCACCGGTGGCGGCGGCGCGGGACGGTCCCGCAGCGACCGTCGCATCTGCAGCAATTCGCGGACCGGAACCAGGCCGAGCGACGCGGCAGCCGCCCGGGCCGGCGGCAGTGTGCCGTGCGCCCAGAACCGGTTGCGCCCGCCCGTCTTGGCCGCCGCCGCACGCGCCATCGCCGAGCCGATGCCGCGTCGACGCTCCCGCGGATGCACGACCAATTCCGCCATCGCAGCGCCGTCGTCGCGGGCCGGGAGGAGATTGAGGTAGCCGACGGTCCGACCATCGGTTCCGCCCTTTACCAGCAGGTGATCGGTGCGGTCGTGCTCCAGTTCGCGCAGCACCTGTTCGCCCACGGGCGCCACGCCGTCGCATTCGGTTGCCGCCGCGACAACCTCGCGCACCTGCTGCCGCTCGTCGACGGTCAACGCCGAACGCCACTCGGGCGACGTCACTGACTGCGCAGCGGATCGACCAAGGGATCGGGGAAACCCTGCGCGTCGTCGACGGTGCGGGCGCCGTCGACCATGGTGGCGCCATCGCCGCCGACGCCATCGCCGCCGACGTCCTCACGGTCCGCGATCGGCGCCCGACCGCGCGCCGGCCGGACGGCCTTGTAACCGACGTTGCGCACCGTGCCGATCAACGCCTCGTATTCCGGTCCCAGTTTGGCCCGCAGCCGGCGGACGTGGACATCGACGGTGCGGGTGCCGCCGAAGAAGTCGTACCCCCACACTTCGTGCAACAGCTGCGCGCGGGTGAACACCCGGCCGGCGTGCTGGGCCAGGTACTTCAGCAGCTCGAATTCCTTGTAGGTGAGGTCGAGCGGGCGGCCGCGCAGCCTGGCGGTATAGGTGCCTTCGTCGATCACCAATTCGCCGAGGCTCACCTTGCCGGCGCTTTCCTGTTCCGCCAGCCCGCCGCGGCGGCCGACCACCAGCCGCAGCCTCGCGTCGATCTCCGCTGGCCCGGTGCTGGGCAGCAGGATCTCGTCGAGCCCCCAGTCAGCGCTGACCGCCACCAGGCCGCCTTCGCTGACCACCGCCAACACGGGGACCGACCGGCCGGCCGTGCTCAGCAGCCGGCAAAGCCCGCGCGCGGACGACAGGTCGGTGCGCGCATCGACCAGCACGGCGTCCGCCGTTCCCGCCTCCAGCAACGACGACGGCTCCGACGGCGCAGTCCGGACGGTGTGGGGAAGCAGCGACAGCGACGGCAGGACCGGGTCGGGATGCAACTCCGAGGTCAGCAGTAATAGCTCCAAATAAGGCCCCTCCAGCTCGGGGAAAAGGCATCTCCCAAGTCCACAACGCCATCGCGCGTTAGCGGCCAGGTCATCTAACGATAACGTGCCACCAGGCCGTTGGGCCCACACAACTGCGTGTAACTGCATTGTGAGCCTGACCACCCGGGTGAGCGGCGGCCGACCATTGCGCCACAATATGCGCGTGCGCAGAGTGCTGATAGCGGCGTCCGCGACCGCCGTCGCCGCCACCGTCCTCGCGGTTGGCGCCATCGGCGTCGACTTCGGGACCAGCATCTATGCCGAATACCGACTGTCGACGACAGTCCGGAAAGCCGCCCATCTGGGATCCGACCCGTTTGTCGCCATCCTGGCCTTCCCTTTCCTTCCGCAGGCCATGCGCGACCACTACAACGAGCTGGAAATCAAGGCCAACCAGGTCGATCACGCGATGGTCGGCAAGGCGACACTGGAGGCCACCATGTATTCGGTCGACCTGACCTACGCGTCGTGGCTGATCAGGCCCGACGCCAGGCTGCCGATCGGCAAGCTGGAAAGTCGCATCATCATCGACTCGATGCACCTGGGGCGCTACCTGGGCATGAGCGACCTGATGGTCGAGGCGCCGCCGCGGGAGACCAACGACGCCACCGGCGGCACCACCGAATCGGGGATCTCCGACAGACACGGACTGGTGTTCACCGGCACCCCGACCTCCGCCGCCTTCGACCACCGGGTCAGCGTCTCGGTCGACCTGTCCATCGCCCCCGAGGATGAGGCGACGCTGGTGTTCACGCCCACCGGCATCCTCACCGGACCGGACACCGCCAACCAGACCGTTCCGGACGACAAGCGCGACGCGGTGCTCCACTCCTTCAGCGCCAGGCTGCCCCGGCAGAGGCTGCCATTCGGGCTGGCGCCGACCTCCGAGGGCGCACGAGGATCCGACGTCATCATCGAGGGCGTCACCAAGGGCATAACGGTCACCCTGGAAGAGTTCAAGCAGTCATGACTCGCGCCGACGGCGATGCGCCGGGGCCGCCGCCCGCTTGCGCGGGACTGAGCGGTGAGGTGGGGGCACGCCTCCACGAGTTTTGGGTGGCCCCACCCATTAGTCGCAGAGCGCGGCGCAGATGACCACCGTCGTCGCTGCCATCGTCGGCGCCGCCGTCCTGGCCGTCCTGGCCGGCTGGTGGCTGACCCGCCGGTCGGGACATGTCCGGGAGGTCCGATCGGAGTCGGCCCGCGGCGCGGACACCGCCGGGCTGGGCTTGTCCGGCAACGGACCGACCGTCGTGCATTTCAGCGCACCGTGGTGCGGCCCCTGCGAACGGGTTCGCAAGGTCGTCGAACAGGTCTGTCACGACCTGGGCGACGTAGCCCATGTCGAGGTTGATCTTGACGCGAATCCCTCGACAGCGCGGCGCTTTTCGGTCTTGTCGCTGCCCACCACATTGATCTTCGACATCGACGGGCGGCAGCGGTACCGGGCGTCCGGAGTGCCAAAGGCCGCCGACCTGCGGTCGGCGCTGGAACCGCTGTTGGCTTGACGCAGGTGTCGTTCGGTATGCTGGCCCGCGTGTCAACCCGCCTTGAGCCGATGCTCACCAAGCGCCGCGCAGTCGATCTGTGCCGCGTCGCGGGTTGTTGTTGTTGCTGTAGCTGCTGAGTAGCCGCGCCCTCCTGCGTAGCACTCGGAGCAGCCTCGGAATCTCACCGTGGCGTGCCTCCCCTCCCTTTCCTGTGCAATCGGCGTACCCAAGGAGCAACCATGTCGAACAGCATCACGATCAACACCCCCAAACCGGACGTCGTCGACGTGCGCGGCCCGCGGTTTGCGGCCTGGGTCACCACCGCCGTCCTGGTCACTGCGCTGCTCGTCTCGGCGGCCAGCCCGCCGGCCGCCGCGGCCATGCTGAGCGTGCAGGCCGTGATCTTTGCCATCGGCGCCATCGCCGGCCCACGCCGCCACCCTTACGGGCGGCTCTTCGCCGCTGTGGTGGCGCCCCGGCTGGGGCCCGTCCAGGAGCGTGAACCGGTGGCGCCGCTCAAGTTCGCGCAGCTGGTGGGGCTGGTCTTCGCGGTCGCCGCCGCCACCGCATTCGCCGCGGGCGCCTTTTTGTTGGGCGTCGTCGCCACCACGGCCGCGCTGGTCGCCGCCTTCCTGAATGCCGCCTTCGGCATCTGCCTGGGTTGTCAGCTGTACCCCCTGGTCGCCCGCGTGCGCCGCGCGCCGCGCGCCGCCTGACCCGCCGCTCGACTGCAGACGCGAAGGTATCCGCAATGGCACGCCACGACGCCCCGCCAGCACGGGAATGCGCCAGCAACAACGGCAATTGGACAGAACTTCGGCGCCTTTGCGGGCGCCCCGATCGATATGGAAATTGAGATGAGCTCTGCACCGAGGCAAGGGCTGACGCTGCCCGCCAGCGTCGACCTGCAGAAGGAGACGGTGATCGCCGGACGCGTCGTGGACGGCGAGGGCCAGACGGTGGGTGGGGCGTTCGTCCGCTTACTGGACTCGTCGGACGAGTTCACCGCGGAAGTGGTTGCCTCGGCCACCGGAGAGTTCCGGTTCTTCGCCGCACCGGGTTACTGGACGCTGCGTGCGCTGTCCAGGATCGGCAACGGCGACGCCGTCGTCACCCCGGAGGGAGCGGGCGTCCACGAGGTGGACGTCAAGGTCGCCTGACCGGCCGCGACTCCCGGATGTTCCGGCGGCCCCGGCCAGACGAATAGACTCGTCGGTGTGGTGCTCTTCTTCGAGATCATGCTGGTCGTGGCGGTCGTCGTGATTTCCTGGTTCGCGCTGTACACGCTCTACCGGCTCATCACTGACGAATCGTGACCCCCGACCAGGACCCCGGCGCACCCGTGGGCTCCGGCGATCGCGCTGGATCTGATCGCATGGCTGCCGCCGCTGAACGCGCAAAGACGACCGCAGCCCGCAACATCCCGGCCTTCGACGACCTGCCCGTCCCCCCGGACACCGCGAACCTACGCGAGGGCGCCAACCTCCATGACGCGCTGCTGGCCCTCCTGCCACTGGTCGGCGTGTGGCGCGGCGAGGGCGAAGGCCGCGCTCACGACGGCGACTACCGGTTCGGCCAGCAGATCGTGGTTTCGCACGACGGCGGCGATTACCTGATCTGGGAGGCCCGGTCCTGGCGGCTCGACGACCAGGGCGCATACCTACAACCCGGCTTGCGGGAAACGGGGTTTTGGCGCTTCGTCGACGATCCCGACGACCCGACCGAATCCCAGGCCATCGAACTGCTGTTGGCGCATTCGTCGGGGTACGTCGAACTGTTCTACGGCCGACCGCGAAACCAATCGTCGTGGGAGTTGGTGACCGACGCGCTGGCCCGGAGCCGGTCGGGTGTGTTGGTCGGTGGCGCCAAGCGGCTCTACGGCATCGTCGAGGGCGGCGACCTGGCTTACGTCGAGGAGCGGGTGGACGCCGACGGCGGGCTGGTGCCGCACCTTTCGGCACGGCTGTCGCGCTACGCGGGCTGACGGACCCACCGGCTCGTGACATGGAGCGGCCCCCGAGCGACGCTCCGGCTGGACAGACCGGAAGCTCGGGGGCCGGGTGACTGCGGGGAATTCGCCAGCGTGACATGCCGGCTCTTTCCGAGCGGATGCGCTAGCGCGCAGCCACCTCACATGTCCATGAAGCTATCAATTTCTCGGACCACCTCCTTCCTTGTGTAGACCCGAAAGTACCCGTAAATGCGCGAGCCGACAACAGGATTCAGCCCTTAGCGATCGCTGGCGATCGCCGCGTCGATCAGTTGGGCGAAGTCGGCGGCCATCGCGGGCGGCGGCATGGGTCGCCCGTCCAGCGTGTGCACGCGAGCGGCCAGGGTCATACTCGACACCAGCCAGATCCCTTGAGCGGCATGCAAGTCCGCAATCCGCAACGCGCGGTAGTCGCAGTCGTAGCCTTTGGCCCTGCCCACTTCGAACAGGGCCTGTTGCGTGGTACCGCGCAGGATCGGGTACCAGGGGGGCGGCGTCACCAGGCACGGATTGCCGCCCGCGGTCTCGGATTCGGCGGCGATCACCACCGTCGACCGTGGCCCTTCCAGAACGTAGCCGTCGGAACTGACGAAGATCACGTCATCGGCGCCCCGCCGTGCCGCGTGCCGCAGGGCCGCCATGTTGACGGCATAGGACAGGGTCTTGGCACCTGCCAACAGCCAGGGCATGGCGTCGATGCCCGCGGCGCGCAGCCCTCGATCCAACGTGATGGCCGCGATACCCTCGCGACGGACCGCCGCCACTCGCTCGGGGACGGCGGTGACCATCACGTACGCCGTCGGTGTCGAACCGTTCTCGCGACCCCGGCTGTAGATCAGGCGCATCGCGCCCTCCGTGGCGGTGCGCGCGACCCACTGCCGGGTGGCCACGCCGATCGCGCCCCGCCAAGCGGGCAAATCTGGAGCGGGCAGGTCCATCAACCTGGCCGATTGGGCCAACCGCTGCAGGTGCGACTCGACCAGGCAGGCCGCGCCGTCGCGAAGCAGCAACGTCTCGAAAACGCCGTCGCCGCGGACGACCGCGAGGTCGTCGGCGTGCAGCAGCGGCGTCTCAGGCGGATGGGTTTTGCCGTCCAGCGTGACGATCACACCCGTCTGGCCTGCCATGGACCACAAGCGTAGTGCGACTACACGCGCAACTGGCGGCTACCGCGACGGCGACACGGGCCCGACCGACGAATCAGGGCTGATTCATCCCGGGTCTCATCATCCCGGGACCCATCATCCCGGGACCACCCATCCCGCAGCCCATCATTCCCCGCATCCCCGCAGGCATGCCGTCGCGCACGAAGCCGGTCACCTCCTGCGCGTGCGCACGGATCGCCGCGGCGACCGTGGCATCGTCAGAGGTTTCCTCGGCTATCACCCCGGTCGGGGTGAACGTCATGACGCGGCGGTAGCCGCTGGCGTTCCGAAACAGCGTCGGCAGCGTGCTGCTCATGCACATGACCTCGGCGCCTTGGTCGAGTCGGGTGTACATGCTCGAAACGTGCGCTTGTAGTTGCGCGGCGAGCTCGGGCGCATTCGACTGCGTGGTCGTTCGGACGCCGCCGGGAATCTCCTCAACCGTTCGGGTTATCTCGTTGTGCCGGTGGAACATTTCGGCGTAGCGCATCATGTCGGCACGCCCGACGCCCATGCAGCCGTCGTGGTCGGCGAGCCGGATTTCCGCCATCGGCGATCGAGCGGCACCCCGCAACAGGTAACTCAGGATGGCCGCGCCGCTGCCGGCTCCGAGCATGGTCAGAGCCGCGCGCCGAGTCAACGCCGTCATCATGACCTCCTCAGTTGGTTATGCGCGCGCTCAAGCGGGCGTCGCCGATGGTTTCGGTATGCCGTTACGGCCGGGGAGCGGATGGCGAGGGAACAGTTGGCGTCTGCGAACGGGGCCCCATCATCCCGCCGGAGCCCATCCCGCCAGGCCCCATCATCCCGCCGGAGCCCATCCCGCCAGGCCCCATCATGCCGCCACGCCCGGTCGTGTGTGCCCAGCCATTCGGGCCCCCTGAATGCCGACCCAGGAAAAATCCCGAAAAGAAGATCACGGCGACGACGAAGAGAACGCCGGCAACAATGCCCACCCACATCAGCGCCTGGCTGAGCCGGCTCGGCCGGGCGTCGTAGCCGACAGGACCAGGGGTTGGGACACCGCCGACCGCGGTGGATTCATGTACTTCAGTCACGATTGCCTGCCTTCGGATCGATTGTCACAGCGTCGTGCGCGCAGCCATGGCGTCGCGCCTCCGACCGAACCCGTTCACCATACCCCACCCGGGGTGGGGTGGGCAGCCTGGCAATTACTATGAAGTCCCGGGTTGCGTCGTGGCGACCGCCCGAGGAAGGAACGGCGATGGCGGATGAGCTGACGGAGAAAAAGCGCGCGGCGCTCAACCGGTTGAAGACGGTGCGGGGGCACCTCGACGGGATCATCCGGATGCTCGAGACCGACGCATACTGCGTCGACGTGATGAAGCAGATTTCCGCGGTGCAGTCGGCCCTGGAGCGCACCAACCGGGTGATGTTGCACAACCACCTGGAGACCTGCTTCTCGGAGGCCGTGATGGACGGGCGAGGCCACCATGCCATCGAGGAACTCGTCACCGCCCTCAAATTCAGTCCGGCATTGACAGGACCGGACGCGCTCCTGACCGTGAGAACCGCAGGGCAGGACGTGGAGACCTCCACGAAATGAGGCGAGCCACCATGACGCGGCGCGTGATCGCGCGCCGGGTCCGTAGAGTTGTCGTGTGAACAGCGCCGTCCCCGCACCGGATCCCGGACCGGACGCGGGCGCCGTCTGGCACTACGGCGATCCGCTGGGCGAGCAGCGCACGGCGCAAACCGCGGCGGTCGTGGTGGACCGATCGCACCGGGCGGTGCTGACCCTGACGGGCCCCGACCGGCAGGCGTGGTTGCACAGCATCTCCACCCAACACGTCAGCCAACTGCCCGAGGGCGCGTGCACGCAGAATCTCAGCCTCGACGGCCAGGGGCGCGTCGAGGACCACTGGATCCAGACCGAGCTGGGCGGCACCACGTACCTCGACACCGAGCCGTGGCGGGGTGCGCCGCTGCTCGACTACCTGGGCAAGATGGTCTTCTGGTCCGCCGTGACACCCGCCGCCGCCGACATGGCGGTGCTGTCGCTACTGGGTCCCGGGCTGGCCGACCAGCGGGTGCTCGACGCATTGGGCGTGGCGACACTGCCGGCCGAGCTGACCGCGGTTCCCGTGCCGGGCGGGTTTGTGCGACGGATGCCCGGCCACCCTGCCGGCCAGATCGAACTCGACCTGCTGGTTCCGCGCGCCGACAACGAGGCGTGGCGGGACCGCCTGGTGGGCGCGGGTCTGCGTCTGGCCGGGGTGTGGGCCTACGAGGCGCACCGCGTGGCGGCGCGGCGGCCGCGACTGGGGGTCGACACCGATGAGCGCACCATTCCGCACGAGGTGGGTTGGATCGGTGGCCCCGGCGAGGGCGCCGTCCACCTGAACAAGGGCTGCTACCGCGGCCAGGAAACCGTCGCACGGGTGCACAACCTCGGTCGGCCGCCCCGGACGCTGGTGCTGCTGCACCTCGACGGGTCGGTGGAGCGCCCCTCGACGGGTGACGCCGTGCTCGCCGGCGGTCGCGCCGTCGGACGCCTGGGGACCGTCGTCGACCACGTCGACCTAGGGCCGGTGGCGCTCGCGCTTCTCAAGCGGGGACTGCCGCCCGAGACCGAATTGGTGACCGGCCCCGAGGGGTCCGTCGCCGCGGTCGTCGACGCCGATTCCGTGCCGTCCTCGGATGAGATCGGCGCGGGACGGCGAGCGGTTGAACGTTTGCGGGGCGGTGCGGGATAATCGGCAATGACGTCCGCCACAGCGGGTGGGGGGCACAGCGCCCGACCGTGCGGCACGGTAAACTGTCCGCAGGACAATAACGACACCAGGAGATCGGAGCCGCCTACTCGTTAGGCCGCTCCGTTATTTCGCGAGGGGGTTCCCCCATGGGCCGCGGCCGGGCTAAGGCAAAGCAGACCAAGGTTGCGAGAGAACTCAAATACAGTTCCCCGCAGACCGACTTCGAGCGGCTACAGCGCGAATTGGCGGGCACGAGTGCCGACGACGCCAGCGAACTGGACGAAGAAGGCCTCAACGAGCCATGGGCTGAGCAGGACGAGTGGCGCCGCTAGGACTCGGGTAGCCGCGCCGCGGCGTCAGCGGATCAGCACGGCGTTGGTGACGTTACAGCCCGTCTAAAACCTGGGGTGCTGCCCAACCAGTTTTGCCCGCGGGCCTTCTTTTCCGCCCTTGCAGACGGTGCCCAGGACCCAGCAGTCCAAGTGCCGCGCGGTCAGGATGGCCAGGGCGCGGTCGGTGTCTTCGGGAGCCACGACGGCGATCATGCCGACGCCCATGTTGAACGTCTTTTCCATCTCCTCGCGGCGCACCCGGCCGCGTTGCGCGATCATCGCGAACACCGGTGCGGGCGTCCACGTACCGCGGTCCACCTCGGCGACCAGTCCGTGCGGGACGACGCGCTGCAGGTTGCCGGCCAGTCCCCCGCCCGTGACGTGACAAAAAGTGCGGACCTGGGTCTCGGCGGTCAGCGCCAGGCAGTCTTTGGCGTAGATCCGGGTGGGCTCCAGCAACTCCTCGCCCAGGGTGCGGCCGAACTCCTCCACGTACCCGGCGAGGTTCATCCGGTCGATCTCCAGGAGCACCGCACGCGCCAGCGAATACCCGTTGGAGTGCAGGCCCGAGGAGCCCATCGCGATGACGACGTCGCCGGGCTTGACGCGGTCGGGTCCCAGAACGTCGTCGGCCTCGACGACGCCGACACCGGTGGCCGAGATGTCGTAGTGGTCGGGTTCCATCAGGCCGGGGTGCTCGGCGGTTTCGCCGCCCAGCAACGCACAACCGGCGCGCACACATCCCTCCGCGATGCCCGCGACGATCGCGCTCAGCCGTTCCGGCACCGTCCGGCCGACCGCGATGTAATCCTGCAGGAACAACGGTTCCGCGCCGCACACCACGAGGTCGTCGACGACCATGGCGACCAGGTCCAGGCCGACCGTGTCGTGTTTGTCCATCGCCTGAGCCACCGCGAGCTTGGTGCCCACCCCGTCGGTGGAGGCCGCCAGCACCGGCTCGCGGTACTCGCGCAGTGCGAACAAGCCGGCGAATCCGCCGAGGCCGCCTCGCACTTCGGGTCTTGTGGCTTTGGTCGCCAGCGGCTTGAACATTTCGACGGCGCGGTCACCGGCTTCGATGTCCACCCCCGCCGATGCGTAGGTGATGCCCTGGCTGCCCGAGGCGCGCCCGGGGCTTTTTCCGGGATCCGTCATCGCGATAAAGGCTACCGGTCGGGGGTCGGCGCCGGTATTAAGACTTTGTCAGCGCACGACCGGGACTTCGTCGGGCGCGAGGTCGTCGAGTGCGGCACCGCGCGCCGCGTTGGTCAGCATGTGCTCGATGACGTTCTTGCCCAGCGCGGTCTCGCCGGGCAGCTCGATCGGGTACTTGCCGTCGAAGCAGGCGGTGCACAGCCGCGACGCGGGCTGCTCGGAGGCGGCGACGAGGCCCCGCAGCGAGATGTAGCCCAGGCTGTCGGCCCCGATGGCGTGCCGCACCGCCTCGAGCATCTCCTCCTTGTCTTCCACCGCGTTGGCGATCAACTCGGCCGGCGAAGGGAAGTCGATGCCGTAGAAGCAGGGCCATTTCACCGGCGGTGACGCGATGCGGACGTGCACCTCGAGGGCGCCGGCCTCCCTCAGCATCCGCAACAGGGCACGCTGGGTGTTGCCACGCACGATCGAGTCGTCGACGACAATGAGCCGCTTGCCGCGGATCACCTCTTTGAGCGGGTTCAGCTTGAGCCGGATGCCGAGCTGGCGGATGGTCTGCGACGGCTGGATGAAGGTGCGCCCGACGTAGGCGTTCTTCATCAGGCCCTGCCCGTACGGAATTCCCGACTCCTGGGCGTACCCGACCGCGGCGGGAGTGCCCGATTCCGGGACGCCGATCACCAGGTCGGCCTCCACCGGACGCTCATGGGCCAACCGACGACCGATCTCCACGCGCGTCGCATGCACGGACCGGCCGGCGATGGTGCTGTCCGGCCGCGCCAGGTACACGTACTCGAAGACGCAGCCGTTGGGGGTGGGGTTGGCGAACCGCGTGGACCGCACGCCGTCGGCGTCGATCGCCAGCAGTTCACCCGGCTCGATGTCGCGCACGAAGGAAGCGCCGACGATGTCGAGGGCGGCCGTCTCGGAGGCGACCACCCAGCCGCGATCCAACCGGCCGAGCGACAGCGGCCGCACCCCGTGCGGATCGCGGCAAGCGTAGAGCGTGTTCTCGTCCATGAAGGTCAGGCAGAACGCGCCCCGGACCGTGGGCAGCAACTCCAGCGCTGCCTGTTCCAGCGTGGAATCCGCGGCGCCATGAGCCAACAGCGCGCCCAGGATGTCGGAGTCGGTCGTCGCGGGGGCGGGGCAACGGCGGGCGATCAATCCCGCGTCACGCGCCCGCGCGGCAAGCTCGGCGGTGTTGACGAGATTTCCGTTGTGGCCCAGCGCAACCCCGGTGCCCGCCGCGGTGTTGCGGAACACCGGCTGGGCGTTCTCCCAGGTGGTGTCCCCCGTGGTGGAGTACCGACAGTGGCCAATGGCGACGTGGCCCTGCATCGCCGCCAGGGTCTGCTCGTCGAACACCTGGCTGACCAGGCCGAGATCCTTGAAGACCAGCACCTGCGAGCCATCGGCGACGGCGATCCCCGCAGCCTCCTGGCCGCGATGCTGCAGCGCGTACAAGCCGTAGTAGGTGAGTTTGGCGACTTCCTCGCCGGGGGCCCAGACCCCGAAGACACCACACTCTTCACGCGGCGAGTTCAGGTCGTGCTCGGGTTCCTGCGGTCCTGCGATGGTCACGATTCGGCGGCTCCCTGGGGAACGGTTAGTGACGTACAGGAGTCTACGGTCCCGACCGCGCCACGCCGAATGCGCCGCGCGTGTCGCGACCGGGAAAAACTTGCCCGCGACACTAAACCTGCAGTTCAGGGTTATGTTCAGCTGACATCGAACAGGGGCAGCCAGTGGTCAATCTCACCCGCTCGAGAGCCGGACAGGCTCAGTGCACCGGCGCTCCTCGCGTCGGCGAGCGAAGACAGCCCCGTGACCAGTCGCAGCCAGGTCCGCGGATCGGTCTCCACGACGTTGGGTGGCGTGCCGCGCGTGTGCCGCGGCCCCGCAATGCACTGCACCGCCACGAACGGGGGGATCCGCACTTCGACGCTGGCGCCGGGCGCCACCGCGGCCAGGGTGCGCGCGGTGAGCCGGACCGCGGTCGCCAGCGCCGCGCGGTCGGGCGCCGGAAGTGATTCGTCGCGCAGCCAGTCCGCGACGGCCGACACCGCCTGCCGGGTCTTCGCCGGATCGGCTCGGTCACGGGCGGCCATACTTCAGGGTCTCAAGAATTGTCCTCGGCCTCCCGGCGTTGCGCTGTCGCCGCATTCACAGCGGGCGGTTCCCGGCGGGCGGCGGCTTCTGTACCACCACCACCGTGGGTTTGCGCTCTTCTTGTGCCGAGCCGGCGGCGCCGGTGCTGCGAGTTCCTGCACCGCCGGCCCCGCCCAGACCGCGAGCGGCCAAACTCGCCAGCGCCATTCCGCTGAGCAGGCCCGTGGCGTTACTGCCCACGACGGTCGGGTCCGCACCGGAGCCGGCGCTGGGCAAGGCCTTGACGGCAAGCTGGATCTCCGGGGCGGCCGTGGTCCAGCTGTGCGGCACCGACAACGCCCCGACCAATGACGCGTGGCCGACGCCCGCGGACACGGGTGCGGCTTCCCCGCCGGGTTCCCGGTCGGGGCCGGGTTCACCCGTCGTCGCACCGATTGTGCCGCCTTGAGTCGGTTGCAACCCGCCGCCATTTCCATACAGGCCGCCGGGCCAGGGCCTGGTGGTGTTCGTGATCGACAGGGCGAGGCTGCCGGTCCCGACGGCCGCGATATAAAGAGCCACAGCGTCCAGTTCCCCTATCGGGGTTGGGATTCCCTGGGCAGCGTTCGGGAGTTGCGGGCCAAGGCTCGATGCGATTCCCGAGAGTCCCGACGTGAACGGATCGGCGGGCGTAGACAGCGCGGACAAGCTGTCCCCGAGGGCGCCGGGGGACAGCTGCGTCAACGTTGTCTGCGCGTTCGTTGCGGCGCCCGCTTGGGTGATGATTGCGGCGTGGGCCGTCGGATCGGCGTGTTCCGTGGGAGGGGTGAACGGCTTCAGTGTCGACGCGGCCACCGACGCCGCCTCATAGCCGTACATCGCGGCGGCGTCTTGTGCCCACATCTCGGCATACTCGGCCTGGGTGGCCGCGATCGCCGCGCTATTCTGTCCCAGGATGTTGGTCGCGACCAGCGACATCAACCTGATGCGGTTGGCCGCGATCAGTGGCGGCGGCACCGTCATCGCGAACGCGGCCTCAAACGCCGCGGCCGCCGTCCTGGCCTGGGTGGCCGTCTGCTCGGCCAGGGCCGCAGTGGTGGCCAGCCACCCGGCATACGGTGCGGCTGCGACCGCCATCGCCGCCGACGCCGGCCCCAGCCACGGCTCGGCGATCAGCGCCGACACCACCGAAGCGTACGACGCCGCCGCAGAACTCAACTCCGCGGCCACGCCATCCCAGGCAGCCGCCGCGGCCATCATCGACTCCGAACCCGGCCCCGCATACATTCGTGCCGAATTGACCTCTGGCGGCAAGATCCCGAAATCCATTGCGCAAAAACTCCTTAGCTGGCCCCTGTCATATTTGCGACCGCAGTGGCCGCATAGAAATCGGCACCGGCCGCCAGGGTGGCCACGGACCTGTCGTGCATCAGCGCGGCCTGAGCGCTCATTGCCTGGTGGAACTGGGCCCGTGCGGTGAACCGCGCCGCTGTCAACGCCGCCACCCTATTAGCGGCCGCGGGAACCACCCCGGTCGTCAGGGCATGGAAAGCATCGGAATGCGGACAGAATGCTTGCTGTCCGCTCCGGTGCATTTCCAGTGTCTCCACCCATCTCGCCCGACAGCCCTCGATCCAACTTTTACGAGGGTTTCCGTAATGGATTGGGGCCCCGGTATTCCTCACGAAGGACGTCGGCGATGTCGCCCGGCCTGTCGCCGCCGCGTAGACGGTACCCACTCCGTCGGCTGCTGCGGGGAATGGCTGGCAGAGCATACGGTCAACATTCGACACTTCATGCGGATTCCCCAAGAGACTTCCGTCCCCTAAGTGCAGTACCTTCGTCCCGCACATCGGCCGGAGGCGTCCCGGCGCGCCGCGCGACGCATATGCAAGCCGGGTCCAGGGGCCTGCGTGTGGCTACCGCGAGGTCGAGGTGCGCCCCAGAACGGCGTGCGCGGCTGCTGGCGTGGCTAGAGCAGCCAAAACCATTGCGGGCGAACGCTACCGGCGCCATTTGACGCCGCCGCGCTGGACGGCCCGCGCGGCGATCGCACCCGCCTCGTTGATGGCCAGATGCGCCAGCATCGGCGCGGCCAGACTCCCGGAACGATCGGCCAGCCAGCCGAACAGCCACCCCGCGATCCCGGTGGCCAACACCGTGGCCACCGGTCTCGCCCGTCGCACGGGCGTCGGCGATGTGGAAGAGACCGAAAGCAGCGGCCTGCAACCACTTTCCGCCTCGACTTCCGGGCCCAATCGCGGGCGGCCGAACCGACGGCCAGCGCCGCGCGGAAGGCGGCCTCCTCTGACCAGACGGTGCCCACGGGTATGCCCAGCAGCAGCCAGGCCGGCACCGACGTCGGCGGCGCACGGCCGGCCATCGAAGCACGCACCGGAGGCAGCAGCGTGGTCGCGGCGATGCCGGCCGCCGCCACCGCCCCGGCCGCCGCTCCGGTCCGCAGTCCCGCCCACAGCGGGGGCGGCCACAAGCCGACGGGCGCGCGGGTGGCCCGCACCAGAACCCCGCCCACGGCCGCCTGCAGCGGCACGCGCCACGCGGCGGGAAACCGGGGACTGACGAAGCTCCAGCCGACCAGCGCGGCGGCCAAGGGCAGCGCCCGGACCCGGCCTAGCCGAAGTATCGCGGCAGCACCGCCTCGGACGTCTCGCGAAGTTCGTTGAGCGACACCGTGAATAAGCCCTGCACCTCCACCGCGTCCGAGCCCTGGTCGGCGACACCGATCCGGACGGCGGGCAGTCCGCGCGCCTCGCACATGGAACGGAACCGGCTCTCCTCGGTGCGCGGGACGGCCACCAGCACCCGGCCCGCCGACTCGGAGAACAGCGCGACGAACGGATCGACACCCTCGGGAAGCACGATGCGGCAACCGGTTTCACCCGCGAGAGCCGCTTCCACGATGGCCTGGGCCAGTCCACCCTCGGACAGGTCGTGGGCCGCCGACACCAGCCCGTCGCGGGACGCCGCGGTCAGCACGTCGGCCAGCAGCTTTTCCCGCGCCAGGTCCACCCGCGGCGGCAGTCCGCCCAGATGATCGGCGGTCACCTGCGCCCACACCGAGCCGTCGAACTCGTCGCGCGTGTCCCCCAGCAGGATCAGCGTCTCCCCCGGTTCGCGGCCGAGGCCGGTGGGGATGCGCCGGGCCACATCGTCGATCACGCCCAGGACGCCGACCACGGGCGTCGGCAGGATCGCCGCCGAACCCGTCTGGTTGTAGAAGCTGACGTTACCGCCCGTCACCGGGATGCCAAGGGCCGCACAGCCATCGGCCAGACCACGCACCGCCTGCGAGAACTGCCACATCACCCCGGGGTCTTCGGGCGATCCGAAGTTGAGGCAGTTGGTCACCGCGACGGGAGTGGCGCCGGTGACGGCGACGTTGCGATAGGCCTCGGCGAGCGCGAGCTGGGCGCCGGCGTAGGGATCCAGCGCGGTATAGCGACCGGACGCGTCGGTCGAGATGGCGATGCCCCGGCCGGTGGCTTCGTCGACGCGCAGCACGCCGCCGTCGGCGTGCTCGGCCAGCACGGTGTTGCCGCGGACGTACCGGTCGTACTGCTCGGTGATGAACGCCCGGCTGCACAGGTGCGGACTGCCCAGCAGCGCAAGCAGAGTCGCGCGCAGCTCCTCGCCGGTCTTCGGCCGCGGCAGCCCCGTCGAGCTGTCCGCGTTCAACGCATCCTGCGTGTCCGGGCGCGCGACCGGCCGCTGGTACACCGGGCCCTCGTGGGCCACGGTGCGCGGCGGCACGTCGACGACCGTCTCGCCGTGCCAGGTGATGCGCAACCGGTCCCCCGTCGGTGACCTCGCCGATCACCGTGGCCAGCACCTCCCACTTTCGGCACACCGCCAGGAAGGCGTCCACGTTCTCCGGCGCCACCACCGCGCACATGCGCTCCTGCGACTCGCTGCACAGCACCTCCGCGGGCGTCATCTCGAGGGTCCGCAGCGGGACGGTGTCCAGTTCGATCGACATCCCGCCGTCTCCGGCGGAGGCTAATTCCGATGTGGCACAGGATAATCCGGCCCCGCCCAGGTCCTGGATGCCGATCACCAGTCCGCCCGCGTACAGCTCCAGGCAGCACTCGATGAGGACCTTCTCCATGAACGGGTCGCCCACCTGAACCGACGGCAGCTTCTTGCGGGATCCGGTGGCGTCGAACGTGTCCGAGGCCAGCACCGATACCCCGCCGATGCCGTCCAGCCCGGTGCGCGCGCCGAACAGGATGATCTTGTTCCCGGCGCCCGAGGCGAACGCCAGGTGCAGGTCCTCTTGCCGAAGTACGCCGACGCACAACGCATTGACCAACGGGTTGCCGGCGTAGCACGCGTCGAAAACGGTTTCGCCCCCGATGTTGGGCAGGCCCAGAGAGTTGCCGTAGCCGCCGATCCCGCGGACCACGCCGTCCACCACGCGGCGGGTGTCCGGCGCGTCGGCGGCGCCGAACCGAAGCTGGTCCATCACGGCGACCGGCCGCGCGCCCATCGCCATGATGTCGCGCACGATGCCGCCGACTCCCGTGGCCGCGCCCTGGTACGGCTCGACATAGGAGGGGTGGTTGTGCGATTCCACCTTGAACGTGACGGCCCAGCCGTCGCCGATGTCGACGACCCCGGCGTTCTCGCCGATGCCGGCCAGCATGCCGGCGCGCATCTCCTCGGTCGTGGTTTCACCGAAATAGCGCAGGTGGACCTTGGACGACTTGTACGAGCAGTGCTCGCTCCACATCACCGAGTACATCGCCAGCTCGCTGTCGGTCGGCCGCCGACCCAGGATCGCGCGGATGCGCTCGTATTCGTCCTCTTTGAGGCCCAGCTCGCCGAAACGGTTGCGGCTGGTCGGGGGTGGCCATCGCGTGTTCGACGGTGTCGATCGCCTGGATGCGCGCGCTCGTCCCGGAGGCTGTCACGCCGAACAGTCTAGGGTGCCCGACCTTGGTCGCGCTCGGCCGTCCGTCGAGCCTGCGGCCATGGCAACTTCCAGGCGCTCGCCGCAGGCTCGGCGTGGAGCGGACCTCGGTCACCCCGGGGCGAGAAAGGCCTGCAGCGCAGCCGAATACGCGGCCACATCGTGCGCGCCCATCACCTCGCGCGCGGAGTGCATCGCCAGCTGCGGGGCCCCCACGTCGGCGGTCGGGATACCGGTCCGGGCCGACACGAGCGGGCCGATCGTCGACCCGCACGGTAGGTCCGCCCGGTGCTCGTAGCGCTGCAGCGGGACCCCGGCCTGCCTGCACGCCAGCGCGAACGCCGCCGCGGTGCGCCCGTCGGTGGCGTAGCGCAGGTTCGGGTGCACCTTGAGCACCGGCCCGCCATTCACCTCGATCGGGTGGCCGGGCTCGTGCCGCTCCGGGTAGTTGGGGTGGGTGGCATGCGCCATGTCGGCCGACGCCAACAGCGAGGCGGGCAGCCGGCGCAGGACATCCTCCCGGTTTCCGCCGCCCGCGAGGACGATGCGCTCCAGGACGGTGGCCAACAAATCGGACTGCGCGCCGTGATCGGAGGAGGATCCGACCTCCTCGTGGTCGAAGAGCGCCAACACCGGCAAGAAGCCGCGCGGCTCGGCCCCCAGCAACGCCTCCATCCCCGCATAGCAGCTCGCTTGGTTGTCCAGCCTGGGTGCGCTCAGCAGTCCGGCGTCGGCGCCGACCACCCTCGACGGCGTCAGGTCGTGCGTCATCAGGTCGGCGGCCAGCACGTCGGCCGCCGCCACCCCGGCCCGCTCAGCGACGTAGTCGACGAACGAAACCGCGTCGCGGCCGACGCCCCAGACTGCGTTGACGTGCCGCTGCGGGTCCAGCGTCAGCGACTTGCGATCCTCGGCCAGGTGTATGGCCAGCTGCGGCACCCGCAGGATCGGATCGTCGACCCGGACGAGCCGATGCGCGACGCCCGCGCCGTCCCGGACCGACAATCGCCCGCTGATACCCAGGTCCCGGTCCAGCCAGGAGTTGAGCCACGCTCCGCCGTACGGCTCGAGCGCCAGCACCCGCCACCCGGCCAGCGACCGATCAGGATGCTGCTTGACACGCAGGTTGGGACTGTCGGTGTGGGCGCCGACGATCCGGAACGGCCCCTGCGCTCCGGTGGAATCCCACGCGACCAGCGAGCCCGCGCGGACCAGGAAATACCGGCCGGGCTCCTCCGGCCAGCGGTCGGGCTCCCGAAGTTCGGTGTATCCGGCGGCGCCCAGCCGGGCCGCCACGGTGGCGCAGACGTGAAACGGCGAGGGGGACGCGTCGATGAATTCGCAGAGGCCTGCGGCGCTGGCCGGCATGTTCACCATCATCGCCTGCCGGCGCTCACCGTCGCCACGCTAGGGTCGATTGCGCGGCTCCTCACTCGCGCCTGCCGGCGCTCACCGTCGCCACGCTAGGGTCGATTGCGCGGCTCCTCACTCGCGCCTGCCGGCGCTCACCGTCGCCACGCTAGGGTCGAAAGTGTGACTCCGGTCCAACCCCAACCCATCCTCGAGCCGCTGACGCCGGCCGCCATCTTCGTCGTGGTCACGATCGACGAGGGCGGCGAGCAGACGGTGCACGACGCGCTGCCCGACATATCCGGGTTGGTGCGGGCGATCGGTTTCCGTGAGCCGCCGAAGCGGCTCTCGGTGGTCGTGTCGATCG
The DNA here is from genome assembly GCA_963824505.1 of uncultured Actinomycetota bacterium. GTDB lineage: Bacteria > Actinomycetota > Actinomycetes > Mycobacteriales > Mycobacteriaceae > Mycobacterium. Next base: position 89,806 of record CAWGPS010000012.1, on the reverse strand, counting down.
GCTCCGGCGCCTGGGACCGGTTGTTTTCCGGGCCACGGCCCGCCGAACTGCATCCGTTCGTCGAGTTGCACGGACCCCGGCACACCGCGCCGGCCACCCCCGGGGACTTGTTGTTCCACGTCCGCGCCGAAAGCCTCGATGTCTGTTTCGAGCTGGCCGACCGGATCCTCAAGGCGATGGACGGCGCGGTCACCGTCGTCGACGAGGTGCACGGGTTCCGCTACTTCGACAACCGCGACCTGCTGGGCTTCGTCGACGGCACCGAAAACCCCGACGGCGCACTGGCGGTCAGCTCCACCGTCATCGGTGACGAGGATCCCGACTTTGCGGGCGGCTGTTACGTGCACGTGCAGAAATACGTGCACGGCATGTCCGTGTGGAACGCGTTGCCGGTCGCCGAGCAGGAACTGGTGATCGGCCGGACCAAACTGGAGAACCTCGAACTCGCCGACGACGACAAGCCGGTCAACTCCCACATCGCGCTGAACGTCATCACCGACGACGACGGCACCGAGTTGAAAATCGTGCGCCATAACATGCCCTTCGGTGAACTCGGCACGGGCGAATATGGGACGTACTTCATTGGTTATTCGCGCACACCGCGGGTAACCGAGCGCATGCTCGAAAACATGTTCCTGGGCGATCCTCCCGGCAACACCGACCGCATCCTGGAGTTCTCCACGGCGGTCACGGGCGGGCTGTTCTTCTCGCCCTCGCTCGACTTCCTCGACGATCCCCCGCCCGCTCAGATACAGGCGGCGACACCGGTTCGCGAGGACGGTTCACTGTCGATCGGCAGCCTGAAAGGAATCACTGGATGAAGAACAACCTCTACCGCGACCTGGCACCGATCACCGCAGCAGCTTGGGATGAAATCGAATTGGAGGCGACCCGCACTTTCAAGCGGAACGTCGCCGGTCGCCGGGTGGTCGACGTCAGCGAGCCCGGCGGTCCGGCGACCGCGGCCATCAGCACCGGTCGCCTGCTCGACGTGGCCGCGCCCACCGACGGCGTGGTCACCCACCTGCGAGCGAGTAAACCTCTTGTGCGGCTGAGAGTTCCGTTCACGCTTTCGCGCTACGAGATCGACAACGTGGAGCGCGGCGCGCAGGACTCCGATTGGGACCCGGTCAAGGAAGCCGCCCAAAAGCTGGCTTTCGTTGAAGACCGGGCCATCTTCGAGGGCTATCCCGCCGCGTCGATCGACGGCATCCGCAAGTGCAGCTCGAATCCGCCGGTGGCGCTGCCCGAGGATCCGCGCGATATGCCCGACGCGATTTCCCAGGCGTTGACCGCGCTGCGGCTGGCGGGCGTCGACGGCCCGTACTCGGTGCTGCTGGCCGCCGACGTCTACACCAAGGTCAGCGAGACGACCGAACACGGATATCCCATCCGCGAGCATCTGAACCGACTGGTGGACGGGGACATCATCTGGGCACCGGCCATCGACGGCGCCATTGTCCTGACGACACGCGGTGGTGACTTCGACTTGCAACTGGGCACCGACGTCGCGATCGGCTACAGCAGCCACGATGCGGACGGCGTGCAACTGTACCTGCAGGAGACCCTGACGTTCCTGTGCTACACCGCCGAGGCCTCGGTCTGCCTGGGCTGCTCCTAGGAATGAACGCCGGCGGGCCAATGCTGACGGGGAGATCAGTGAACTTCTCTTGTGAAGGCAGGGTTCGATGGCAGCAACATTGACCGGCTCGACTGCGTTGGTGACCGGCGCCACGTCGGGGATCGGCCGCGAGGTCGCGGTTCAACTCGCTCGACGCGGAGCCGAGGTCGTGGTGCACGGAAGAAGTGCCCAGCGCGGGGCCGAGGTCGTCCGCGAGATCGAAAACGCCGGCGGCAAAGCGCGTTTCAACCCCGCCGATCTCGGCGACGCTGACGATGTCCGACGACTGGCCGCCGAGGCCGGACCGGTCGATATCTTGGTCAACAATGCCGGCATCTTCAAATTCGGTGAAACCGCGGAGACCGACGACGCGGACTTCGACGAGCATGTGAACGTCAATCTGCGCGCGCCGTACATTCTGGTGCAGCAACTGGTTCCGACGATGGCCCGGCGCGGCGGCGGCGCGGTGGTCAATCTCAGCACCGTCGTTGCCTCGGTGCCGGGACGCGGAGCGGGCATCTACGGAGCCAGCAAGGCGGGTCTAGAGCAGCTGACGCGTGTGTGGGCGGACGAGTTCGGCAAGTCGGGAGTGCGGGTTAATGCTGTGGCCGCGGGTCCGACCGACACGCCGGGGGCGAACGTGATGCCGGGCCTGGTGGAGGGACTGGGGGCAATCACAGCCCTGGGTAGGTTTGCCCAGGCGCGTGAGATCGCCAATGCGGCAGTCTTCCTCGGCTCGCAGGAAGCCAGCTACATCAACGGTGCGGTATTGCAGGTGACCGGTGGGCAATTGGCGATCGCGCCCTAGCGCGCAATGGTATTGCCGTCTCTAGAGGTCTAGCACGATGTTGGTCTCCGGAGCCGCCGAGCAGATGAGCACCGAGCCCGGCTCGGGCGGCTCCAACGGCTGCTGAACGTAAGTCGTGGTCCCGGCGACGACTCCGGTGGCACACACGTGGCAGACCCCGCTCCGACAGGCGAAACGGGTTGGCACGTCGCAGGCCTCGGCCAGGTCGAGGATGGTGCCGCACGTGGAAGACCAATTGACCGTCAGTCCGCTGCGGGCAAAGGTGATCGACGGCCCCGTTCCGGGCGTTCCCGTCGGCGGGTGTGGCAGTCTACGGAGGGCACCGTCGTCGACGATCCCCGGGTTGATCGGCGGTAGGGCACCGAACAGTTCGCTGTAGATCTGCGCGGCGTTGATTCCTACTGCGACGAGAGCGTCCCGGATGTCGCTCATGAATCGGGTTGGACCGCAGAGATACACCGCGGCGTCGGTCGGCAGGCCCATCGCCGCGACGGCCGCACCATCCAGACGTCCTTGCGTCTGCGTGTAGAACGTCAGCTGATGGGCGTGCGGTAATGATCGCATCAGGCTGGCGACTTCCCCCGCGAACGCCTGGGTTTCACGATCACGCGTGGTGTGCAGCCACCAGACGTCACGAGGGGTACGTACGCGCGCCAGTGTGTGCAACATCGCCAGCACTGGAGTGACACCGATGCCCGCCGAAATCAGGACCACGGGATTGCGGCCGTCGGTGAGGTAGAAGTCACCACGTGGGGCGGCGGTCTCGACAACCGACCCGGGTTGGATGTGCGCGTGCAGCCATTGGCTCACCAGACCGCGATCTTCCCTTTTCACGCTGATGCGGTAGTCGCCCGTGCCGGGGTCACCGGAAAGTGAATAGCTGCGCACGGGCGACGGCTCGGCGGCGCCGGGAATTCGCACCGTCAGGTACTGGCCGGGCAGTGGCGTTGGCAGCACACCGTGATCGTCGGCCTGCAGGCGGATCGACATTACCCGCGGGCTCTCCCGATATGTCGCGCTCACCCGTAACGGGCGAAACCCATTCCACGCCGGCGCCGTGCTGGCCGGCGGTGTCGTCCGTGGGTCCTCCTGCGTGGCAAGCATGTCACGGAATGACCGCCGCCAGCCGGGACTGAGCGCGGGGATGTCGACCGCCGTGCGGAGGTGCTCGATGTTGCGGTTCGGCAGGTACAGCGCCGCGTCCACGTCGACGACGCTGAGTTTATGGCGACCCCGGCGGATCCGCACTATGTCGTCGCCGGCCCGCACCTGACCCTCGGTGATGACCCGGAAGTAGAAGCCCGGACGACGCTGGGCGACAAGCAGGTTGGGCATATCCGGTTCATCGAGGCGCAGGCCCACCCGAAAGCAGGTGACGCGGGGCTGGCTGACCTCGAATTCGGCTTCGCCTATGCGGTATCGGTCGCCGATGCACACGTCGGCATCGGAAAGGCCGCTGACGGTGAAGTTTTCGCCGAAGTGGCCGGGTGCCAGGTCGTCGCGGCCGAGGAACGACTTCCAAAATTCGTACGAATCGTCCTGGTACACCATCACGGCGCGCTGCTCGCCGCCGTGGCCGCTCAGATCGCCCTGACCGTCACCGTCGATGTTGAGGCGGCGAACCATGACCCGCCCCTCGACCGGAGCCTTCCATATCCCGGTGTACACGCGCCTACCCCGCCACTGCACGGTCCGCGGCATGCCCACGTTGACCGAAAGAAGCCTGCCCACCTGAGCCTCCTGGCGGTGTCGAAACACGGCAGGTCAACGATACGCGCCGGTGCCCATCTTGCCGGACCGTTCGCCGTCGGGGAGGGAACGGCTGCCCACGGAGGCTATTGCGTACCGCCCATTTTGGTGCATAATGGGTTGACTGACCCAAAATCGTGGCTGTGCGAATCCCGCCCGCGCAACGGCGAGGCTCCGTGCGGGCACCCCGGGGCCAGGAAGCTCATGGTCCAGGAGGAACCTCATGCCGGCTGTACACCATCGTTACGCCACCGTCGACGGCCACCGCCTGTTCTTCCGCGAAGCCGGCGACCCCGATGCGCCCGCCGTGCTGCTCCTGCACGGATTTCCGACCAGCTCGCACATGTTCCGGGATCTGATTCCGCGGCTTGCCGACCGCTACCGCGTGATCGCGCCGGACCATCTGGGTTTCGGGCTTTCCGATGCGCCATCGGTTGACGACTTCGACTACACGTTCGATGCACTCACCGACCTGACCGCAGGCTTGCTTGCCGGCCTCGGCATCGATCGGTACGCGATGTATGTCCAGGACTACGGGGCGCCCATTGGCTGGCGGCTGGCGCTTCGCACACCGTCCGCGGTCACGGCGATCGTCAGCCAGAACGGCAACGGCTACGACGCCGGGTTCGTGGAGAGCTTCTGGAAGATCGTGCAGGCCTACCAAGCCGAACAGAGCGCCGACAACGAGGCCGCCGTTCGGCGGTTCCTCACGCTGGAGGCCACCCGCTGGCAATACCTCACCGGCGTTTCCGACGAGACGCTGGTCGACCCCGAGAACTGGTATCACGACTACGCGCTGATATCGCGGCCCGGCAACGACCTCGTGCAGCTGAAGCTGCTGCGCGACTACGCCACCAATGCGCCGTTGTACCCGCGCCTGCACGAATACTTCCGCGCCAGCCGCCCTCCCCTGCTCGCGGTGTGGGGCCGCGGCGACGAAATTTTCGGCCCGGCCGGCGCCAGGGCATTCGCCGGGGACCTGCCCGATGCCGAGATCCATCTGCTCGACGGTGGGCACTTCCTGCTGGAGTCCGCGCTGGACGACGTCACCGGGCTCGTCCGGGACTTCCTCGCCCGCCGGCTGTCCCCGGTCTGACGACGAACCGGCCCGCCGGTAGCCCCACGCTGTCCTGTGGGCTGGATATCCCAGAACCGGAGGCGTTCACGGGTTAGCCTGGCGCGATGTCCGATTCCGACGTCCGCGACGAGGGTCGGTTGACCCCCAAGGGGCGTGCCACCCGCGATCGGATCGTGCAGGCGGCCGCCCAGCTGATAGTGACCGAGGGGCTGTCGGCGTCGAACATGGAGAATGTGCGTAAGGCCGCGTCTGTCAGCGGTTCCCAGCTTGCCCATTATTTCGCCGACAAGAGCGCGTTGATTCGCGCGGTCATCAGACACCAGGTCGACGTCGTTCTCCAGTTTCACCGGCAGCCCGGGCTACGGGGCCTGGATTCGTTTGACGACTTCGAGCGGTGGATCGACCTCAACATGCGCTACCTGCGGCGCATCGGGTACGTAGGCACGCCGACCTACCATGCCCTCGCCGCGCAGTTGGCGAAATCCGACGACGCGACGCGCGACACGCTGGCCATGGGCTACCGGCAGTGGATTGACATGCTGGCGCAGGCGATTGCGCGGATGAAAGACCACGGGCGTCTCATCGCCGACGCGGACCCGGGGCGACTGGCGTTGGTCATCGTCGGCGCCCATCAAGGCGGCGCCACGCTGTCGTTCACCTATCGGGCGGAGTGGCCGCACGCTGACGCCACCCGATTCGCGGTCAACTACCTCCGAATGTTCGCTTCCGACCCCGCCGAACGAATCCCACGTCCGGCCCGGCGTCCGCGGGCCGCCGGGAACGCAGGTCGACCCGGTAGCGCGAAGGGCGGGCCCCGTGTCTGAGGAGCCGCGATTCACGCGTAAAGGCATCGCGACCCGGAATCGGATCGTGGAGGCGGCCGCCCGCCTCATGTTCCAGCGCGGCGTCTCCAACACCAGCATCGATCAGGTCCGGCGTGAAGCAGGTGTCGGCGGATCACAGATGTCGCACTACTTCCGCGACAAGCAGGAATTGACCCGCCACGTAGTCGCCGCACGCCGCAACGACGTACACGCCTTCCACACGCAACCCCGGCTGGACGCCCTCGAAAGCCTGGATGCCCTGCAAGCGTGGGCCGACGCCTGTGTTGCCGACATCGACACCGTGTACCGCGTGGGCGGGTGCGTCTACGGCTCGCTGGCCGGTGAGCTGATCGATGCCGACGATGCACTCCACGAAGATCTTTCGGCGGGATACGACGAATGGATCCACATGTTTCAGACCGGGTTGACGGCCATGCGAAACCGCGGCGATCTGCGCACCGAGGCCGATCCGCGGCACCTGGCCGTATCGCTGGTGGTCGCCCACCAGGGCGGCGCGATGCTGACTCATGCCACCGGCGACGGTGAGCCGCTACGGGTCGCGGTCAACGCCGCCGTCGACTATGTGCGCTCCTTCGCGGCTCCCCCGACGAAGCCGAAGGCGCGCACCGCGCCGAATCGGCGTCGATCCGTGGTGCGGTGACCGCAGGCACTGGACTTTTTGGGTTGCATCACCCATAATAATGGGTCAGACGCCCCAGCGTTGGATCCGGCCACTGAAATCGGCAACCCTGCCGTGGCGGCTTCGATCGATGTCCGCGGCGCCCTGCGATTCAGGGGAGGCAACGCAGTGTCCACAACCCAGGTGCCCGACTACGCGTCGCCGGCGGTGGTGCGCGAGGAGACCGGCGGCGAGTCCATGCGGGCGATCATTCTCGACGGGTTCGGCGGGCTGGAGCATCTGGTCTACTCCGTCATTCCCAAGCCCAGGCCCAAGCGGGGCGAGGTGGTGATCCGGGTGAAGGGCTTCGGCATCAACCATGCCGAGATGCACATGCGCCGGGGGGAATGGGCCGAAGCGGCGGAAGTCAGCGGCATCGAATGCGTGGGCATCGTCGACTCCTGCCCCGGCGGCGAATTCCCGGTCGGCGCCAAGGTGGCAGCGCTGATGGGCGGGCTGGGACGCACCATCAACGGCAGCTACGCCGAGTACACGCGCGTGCGCGCCGCCAACGTCGCACTGATCGAGTCCGACCTGCCGTGGTCCGAACTGGCGGCCTTGCCCGAAACCTATGCGGTGGCATGGACATGCCTGTTTCGCAACCTCGGTTTGACTGGCGGTCAGACGTTGGTCCTGCGCGGGGCCACCTCGTCGTTCGGCCAGGCAGCACTCAAGATGGCCGTCGCCGCCGGTGCACGCGTCATCGCCACGGCGCGGGACGGTAAACGCGCCAACGCGCTCGAGGGCATGGGCGCGGCGCGCGTCGAGCTGGAGCGGCCCGATCTGAGCGCCCACATCGCCGAAGCCAAGCAGGTAGACGCCGTGCTCGACCTCGTCGGCAACAGCACCATCCTTGACTCGCTGGACATGCTGCGCCGAGGCGGCGCGGCCTGCCTGGCGGGATGGCTGGGCGGGCTGGCCCCCATCGCGGACTTCAACCCGCTACTGAGGATGGCCAGCGGGGTGAACCTGAACTTCTTCGGCAGCTTCGTCTTTGGGGATCCGGGCTTTCCGCTTTCGGACGTGCCGCTGCAGGACATCGCGCGACAGGTGGCCGACGGGAAGCTCGCTGCGAAGCCTTCGCGGGTCTTCTCATTCGATCAGATCCGCGAAGCACACCGAGTGATGGAGGCGGGACAAGCGGGCGGCAAGATGGTTGTCGTGATGGACGGATAGCGACGGATTAGCGGGCGCCGGTCCAGGTGCCAACGACAATGCCGTTGCGCCGTGCGGCGGCAGCCACAGCGAACGTGAGGTCAACGACAGTGTCCCAGTCGTCCCAGTCCCCAGAATTGGTGGCCCTGCCCACCGTACTCGTGTTCGACGTGAACGAAACTCTTGTCGACATCTCATCGCTGGCACCACTATTCGGCGAATTGTTCGGCGATGAGAAGGTGCTTCGCGAGTGGTTTTCGCAGCTGATCCTGTACTCGATGACGGCGACGTTCGCTGATAATTATGTCGACTTCTCCACCCTCGCGCAGGGCGTGCTGCGCATGCTCGGCGACATCCACGACGTCAGCATCGGCGATGACGACCTGGCCCGGCTGAAGCAGGGATTGCTCACCATGCCCGCACACCCCGACGCGGCGGAGGGGCTCGCGGAGCTCAGGGACGCGGGCTTTCGGCTTGTCACGCTGACCAATTCACCGCCCAATCCGAACGGGCCCACGGCTCTGCAGAATTCGGGATTGGCGGGATTCTTCGAACACCAGTTGAGCGTGGATGCCTGTCGCGCGTTCAAGCCGTCCCCCGCGGTGTACCGGTACGTCTGCGACACGCTCGGCGTGGCACCCGGCGCCTGCATGATGGTGGCCGCCCACGTATGGGACACCCTCGGCGCGCAGGGCGCGGGCCTTCGCTCCGCTCTCATCACCCGGCCCGGCAATCCGCCCCTGCCCGTCGACGGACTCCACCAACCGCATCTCATCGTGAGCGACCTACGCGAACTGGCCGGGCGCCTCTGCGCGCGGCGGCCTTGAACTTCCCGCGCGCGGACGTCGCGGTGGGTAAGCGCTCGCCGCAGGGGTGACGACAACCGAAGGGGATCGGGTATGGCAGTGCGGAACGAATACGACGCGGTGGTGCTCGGCGCCGGGCCAATCGGCCAAAACGTCGCCGAGCGGGCGCGCGCGACGGGCCTCAGCGTCGCGCTCGTGGAGCGCGAACTCGTCGGGGGCGAATGTTCCTACTGGGCCTGCGTACCCAGTAAAGCGTTGCTGCGGCCCGTCATTGCGCTCTCCGAAGCTCGCCGGGTCGATGGTGCCCGTGAAGCGATCACCGGCCCGCTCGACACCGACGGCGTGTTCGAACGCCGCAACCGGTACGTCAGCGACTGGGACGACAGCGCGCAAGCGGAATGGGTCGGCGGAATCGGCGCGGAACTGGTACGCGGCCACGGCCGGCTGGCCGGTCCGCGGCGGGTCGCCGTCGCCGCGCCGAGTGGCGAGCAGCTCCTGCTCACCGCGCGGCACGCCGTCGTCATCTGCACCGGAAGCCGACCGTCGCTCCCGGACCTGCCCGGCCTGGCCGAAGCCAAACCGTGGACGAACAAGCAGGCTACGGACAGCAGCTACGTCCCGGAGCGGCTTGGCGTCGTCGGCGCGGGCGGGGTGGGCGTCGAAATGGCAACCGCCTGGCGGGGACTCGGCGCCGAGGTGACCTTGCTGGCTCGCGGATCGGGCTTGTTGCCCCGGATGGAGCCCTTCGTGGGAGAGCTGGTCGGCCGTGGACTTGCCGAGGCGGGCGTCGACGTGCGCGTCGGGGTTTCGGTCCGCGCGTTGCGCCGACCCGACGGCGGGTCGGTGACGCTCGAGCTGGACGACGGAACTGAGCTGGTGGTCAGCGAGGTGCTTTTCGCGACCGGCCGGGCACCGCTCACCGACGACATCGGACTCGAGACGGTCGGGCTGACGCCCGGCAGTTGGCTCGACGTCGACGACACCTGCCGGGTGCGGGCGGTGGACGACGGTTGGCTTTACGCGGCGGGCGACGTCAATCACCGAGCCCTGCTCACCCACCAGGGCAAGTACCAGGGACGCATCGCCGGTGCGGCGATCGGCGCCCGCGCGGCAGGAGGCCCTTTGGACATCGCCCCGTGGGGGGCGCACGCGGCGACCGCCGACCACTACGCGGTACCGCAGACCTTTTTCACCGATCCGGAAGCCGCCGCGGTCGGGTTGACCGCTGAGCAGGCGCAGCGGGCCGGCCACCGCGTGCGTGCGGTGGATGTCCAAATCGGTGACGCGGTGATGGGGGCCAAGCTTTACGCTGACGGGTACACCGGTCGAGCGCGAATGGTCGTCGACGTGGATCGCGGCTGCCTGCTCGGTGTGACCATGGTCGGCCCGGGTGTCGCCGAACTGCTGCACTCGGCCACGATCGCCGTCGCGGGGCAGGTCCCGATCGACCGGCTCTGGCACGCCGTGCCGTGCTTCCCCACCATCACCGAACTCTGGCTGCGGCTTCTCGAGGCGTATCGCGATACGCAGGGGCGATAATTGACGCATGGCACGCGGCGACGGATTCCACCCCGACTTCGACCCGAGAGCAACCGAACTCGCCAGAAACCGCGTACACCACGTCAAGGCATCCGACATCAGCTCCGACACCGCGCAATCGGAGGGGTTGCGGCGCTTCGCCGCGCTCAGCGGTACGTCGGTCGGCGCCGAGAAGCTGTGGATGGGTGAGACACACGCCGCACCCCGGACGGTGTCGGCCAACCATCATCACGGGGAAGCCGAGACGGCCATCTATGTGCGCAGCGGCAACCCGCAATTCGTGTTTCACGACGGCGTGGCCGAGGTGCGCATCGAGACCGAGCCAGGCGACTACGTCTTCATCCCGCCCTATCTTCCGCACCGCGAGGAGAATCCCGACCCGAACGCCCCCGCGGAAGTCGTCATCGCGCGCAGCACCCAGGAGGCCATCGTCGTGAACCTGCCGGCCCTGCACCCGCTCGGTAACGCCTGACCCGTCCTGTACAGGACGACCGACAAGACGTTTTAATACGGCTTATGGCTCGCGAGCAGCTTGACCTCGACGCCGTCAAACTGCGCATCAGGCGCGGCAGTGTCCCTGCCAGCGCTCAGTTGGCCGAGGCCCTGAAGGCGGCGATCGTCGCGCAGCGCGTGCGCCGCGGCGGGCGTCTGCCCAGCGAGCGGGAGCTGATCGATCGCTCCGGTCTGAGCCGGGTGACGGTGCGCGCGGCCGTGGGCATTCTCGAGCGCGACGGGTGGCTGGTTCGCCGGCAGGGGCTCGGCACGTTCGTCGCCAACCCGGTCAAGCAGGAACTGGGCTCGGGCGTGCGCACGATCACCGAGGTGCTGGCGAGTTCAGGCATCACGCCTCAGGTCGACGCGCTGTCCCATCGCGTCATCGACGCTCCACCGCGGATAGCCGAAACGCTGGGCCTGTCCAAGGTGTTGTGCATCAACAGGCGATTTCGGGATGGGGACCTGCCCCTGGCGTTGCTGACGGCCTACTTTCCGCCGGGGCTGGGCGATGCCGTCGAGCCGCTGATATCCAGGGCGCCCGGCGCAGAGACCCTGCACGCGATGGAGAGCACCTACACCATGTGGGAACGGCGGCTGGGAGTCCGCATCGCCCGCGCCAAGCACGAGATCCACGCGGCGGGCGCATCCCTTGACGTGGCCGGCGCCCTGGGCCTGGCGTTGGGCTCACCGGTCCTGGTGCTCGAGCGCACCAGCTACACCCACGACGACCGGCCCATCGAGGTGGTGGATTTCCACTACCGACCCGAGCGGTACCGGTTTTCGGTCACCTTGCCGCGAACGATGTCCGAACCCGGGATCGTCGAGCTGCTCGATTCGCCGTAGCGGCGAGCTGATTTGCTCAGCGAATTCTCAACGGTTTCTTCGGTTTCACACCGCCCGGCTCCCAGGGTGTGCAAAGTCACCGGCCACAGCATGGGTCCATGACTGGTGAACCGATGGGCGTCAGCCTCATCGAACGCTATCTCCGCACCCGCGGCAGCCGGTATTGCAGCCGTTATTGCGGTCGCTATTTTCGAGGCCACCACGATGGCGAATTCTTCTATGTCGCCAATGTCCGGCCGCGGCGGCTGCACGTCCACCTCGAGGTTTGCCCCAACCGGGGCGACGTGCTGGTCATCCGGGTCACTCCGACGTGCTTCTTTCCCGTGGGCGAGCGTTCGTGGCTCACGGAATTCGCGGACACCTGGAACCGCCAGCACCACAACGTGAGCGCGATCGTGCACGACTCGTCGGATACCCGGCGCATCGGTGTGGTGGCACGCCGGTCGCACTGCATTGCCGAAAGCGCCTGTTTCGAGGATTTCGCCGCCGTCGTCGACGGGGCCCTCGCCGACGCGATCGACCTCTTCGGTCGCCTGGCTACCGCGGCCGGCTTACCTCCGACCGACCCGCCACTACTGCGCGACGCGAGCTGAGAGTTCGGCGCCCGGGGGCGCTCAGGCCGCGAGCACGGCGTCCAGCGCCGAGTGGAACAGGCCCAGGCCGTCGTCGGAAGGACCGGTCAGCGCCTCGATGGCATGCTCGGGATGCGGCATCAACCCGACGACGCGCCCGTTGGCGGAACTGACGCCGGCGATGTCGTGTTGGGAGCCGTTCAGGTTCTCGTGGTAGCGGAACACGACCCGGCCCTCGCCCTCCAGCTCGTCGAGCACCTCGGCCGGGGCCACGTAACGGCCCTCACCGGACTTCAGCGGCACCAGCAGGTCCGCGCCGGACTCGAAACGCGAGGTCCACGCAGTCGAGGTGGAGACCACCCGCAGCCACACGTCGCGACAGATGAAGTGCAAACCCACATTGCGGGTCAGAGCCCCGGGCAGCAGGCCGGCCTCACACAGCACCTGAAACCCGTTGCAGATGCCCAACACCGGCATGCCGCCTCGCGCGGCGTCGACGACTTCGGCCATCACCGGTGCGAATTTCGCGATCGCGCCGGTCCGCAGGTAGTCGCCGTAGGAGAAGCCTCCGGGCACCACGACGGCGTCGACGCCCTTGAGGTCGGCGTCGGCGTGCCAGAGGCTGACCGCCTCCGCGCCGACACGCCGCGCGGCGCGGGCGGCATCGACGTCGTCGAGTGTGCCCGGGAAGGTGATGACGCCGATCCGGGCCGTCATCGCGCTTCCCGGCTGATCGTCCAGTCCTCGATCACGGTGTTTGCCAGCAGCGATTCCGCGATCTCGGCGAGCGCAGAGTCGTCGACGGTGTCGTCGACCTCGAGCTCGAACCTCTTGCCTTGCCGGACATCCGAGATGCCCGGGTGGCCGAGCCGGCCGAGCGCGCCGATGATCGCCTGACCTTGCGGGTCGAGAAGCTCCGCTTTGGGCATCACATTGACGACGACGCGTGCCACCGGCGTTCCTCCTCAGATCCGTCTCGGGCGCCAACTCTACCGGCCGTTACGGACGACGGCGCCTCACGGGCACGAGGCGATGTAGGCGTCGCACAGTGGCGTCGTCATGGCGTCCAGGACCGGGTCGTCGGCCATCGCCAGCCAGGGCACCTGCGGCGGGCCCGACGACCAGAGCGTGAGCTCGCTGATCGTGCTGCTGGCCACATGGGCGACCAGGAAGGTGTGCATGACGACGGGACCGCTGAGGACCGCGGCCGCCCGGTTGGGTTCGTCGCTGGTGACAGACGGCGACTGCTGCGGCGCCCGCTGCTGGCAGGCGCGCAGCGCGGCGACGGCGTCAGTGAACACGGCGGCGGCGGCCGCGCCACCGCGCGCCGTGTCGCCCCGCCAATGCATGATCTGGGCCTGCAACTGCCACTGACCGTCCGGGTGGGCCACCGTCGCGCGGGCCGCGACCGCCGACTCGCGGGCGTCCTGGGGGCGCGGCGGTGTGCCGCACAGTTCCTCGAACCGGAATCGCGGCGCGGGCCCGATCCCGGTCACCTGGACGGCAAGCCCGCCCAGCGCGGGCCAGTGGTAGACGGCGTCCAGCGGAATTGCGCGCCGGTGGACCCAGGCGGTGTCGGGGATCTGGTCGCACACGGGCGGGCAGGTCTGCGGCTCCGCACGTGCGGGTACGGCGATGGCGAGCCCACCGGCGACCAGCATGGCCGCCACGATCAGCCGCATCGACACCTCCACCGTCAGGGCACAATCGTAGGCATGCAGCTGACGCATTTCGGCCATTCCTGCCTACTCGCTGAGTTCGGCGACACCCGCCTGCTCTTCGATCCCGGCAGCTTCTCGCACGGCTTCGAGGGCATCACCGGCCTCACCGCCATCGTGATCACCCACCAGCACGCCGATCATGTCGACGTCGCGCGCCTCCCGTCGTTGCTCGAGGGCAACCCGGACGCCGCCCTGTACGCCGACCCGCAGACCACCGCACAGCTGGGCGAGCCGTGCCGGGCGGTGCACGTCGGCGACGAGCTGAGCATCGGCAGCCTCACGGTGCGGGCCATGGGCGGCCGCCACGCGGTGATCCACCCGGAAATCCCTGTGATCGAGAACATTTCGTACGTAGTCGGCGACGGAGAGCATCCGGCCAGGCTCATGCATCCCGGTGACGCGCTCTTCGTTCCCGACGAGCCCGTGGACGTCTTGGCCACCCCGGCGGCGGCCCCGTGGATGAAAATCTCCGAGGCCGTCGACTACCTGCGGGCGGTCGCGCCGAGCCGCGCGGTGCCGATCCACCAGGGCATCGTCGCCCCGGATGCGCGTGGCATCTACTACGGCCGGCTCACCGAGATGACCACCACCGACTTTCAGGTGCTGCGCGAAGAGGACGCGGTCACCTTCTGAGCGCGAACAGGCGCAAAAGCCCCGCGACACGCCGCCGAAATGGGGCCTTTGCGTCTGCTCGGCGGGCCTAGGCGATGTCGTCGGCGGCACCGCGGCCCGCGGCGCGCCCGGAAAAGATGCAGCCACCCAGGAATGTGCCTTCCAGCGCCCGGTAGCCGTGCACGCCACCCCCGCCGAACCCCGCCACCTCACCAGCGGCGTACAGCCCGCTCAGCGGCGTACCGTCCGCCGTCAGCACCCGTCCATTCAGGTCGGTCTCGATGCCGCCCAACGTCTTTCGAGTCACAATGTGGAGCTTGACCGCGATCATCGGACCCGCCTTGGGATCGGCCAGCCGGTGCGGCGCCACCACCCTGCCCAGTCGGTCGCCGAGATAGCCACGCGCGGCGCGGATCGCCGTGATCTGGCCGTCCTTGCTGAACCTGTTGGCCACCTCGCGGTCGCGGGCGGTGACCTCGGCCTCCACGGTGGCGTAGTCCAGTGGCTCCACATCGGGCAGGCGGTTCATCGCGGTGACCAAGTCCCGCAACGATTTTGCGCTGACGAAGTCCACCCCCCGGTCGACGAACGCCTGCACGGGCGGGGGCGGCCCGGAGCGCGCCCGGTTGCGCAGCAGCTCGCGCACGCTCTGACCGGTCAGATCCGGGTTCTGCTCCTGGCCGGACAGCGCGAACTCCTTCTCGATGATCCTGGAGTTCAGGATGAACCAGGTGTAGTCGTAGCCGGATTGGGTGATGTACTCGAGGGTGCCCAGAGTGTCGAAGCCCGGATACAGCGGCACCGGCAGCCGCTTACCGGTGGCATCCAGCCACAGCGGCGACGGGCCCGGGATGATCCGGATGCCGTGTAGGGGCCAGACCGGGTCGTAGTTGGTGATGCCCTCGGTGTAGTGCCACATCCGGTCGGGGTTGATCACCCGCGCGCCGGCCCGCTGCGAGATGGCGATCATCCTGCCGTCGACGTGGGCGGGCACCCCGCTGAGCAGTTGCCGGGGGACGCGGCCCATCCGCTTGGGCCAGTTCTCTCGCACCAGCTCGTGGTTGCCGCCGATGCCGCCGCTGGCGGCGATCACCGCGGACGCCCGGAACTCAAACTGCCCCAAAGCTTTCCGCGACGATGGTGCACCACGCCGCGCGGCCGACGGCTCCAGCACGCTGCCCCGCACACCGGTGACCGCGCCACCCTCGACGATCAGCTCGTCGACCCGGTGGCGGTGCGCGAAGCGCACGGCCGACCGATCCAGCAGCTGACGCGCAAAGATGTCCACCAGAGCCGGTCCGGTGCCCCAGGTGATGTGGAAGCGCGGCACGGAATTGCCGTGTCCCTGCGCGCCGTAGCCTCCCCGCTCGGCCCAGCCCACCAGCGGGAAGATCCTGAGTCCCCGAGCGCGCAGCCAGCTGCGCTTCTCGCGCGCCGCGAAATCGACGTACGCATGCGCCCATTGGCGCGGCCAGTAGTCCTCGGTTCGATCGAACCCGGCCGTGCCCAGCCAGTCCTGCAACGCGAGTTCGTGGCTGTCGCGAATGCCCAGGCGGCGCTGCTCGGGACTGTCCACGAAGAACAGTCCGCCGAACGACCAGAAGGCCTGGCCACCCAGGTTGGCGCTGTTCTCCTGGTCGAGGATCAGCACCCGCAGCCCGCGGTCCACCAATTCGCACGCGGCCACCAGGCCCGCGAGCCCCGCACCGACGATGATCGCATCAGCCGCGAAGGCCCCGGCCGAAGGTCCCCCCATACCGGTTCAGGGTAGTGCCGGCAATCGGACCGGCGATCGCGGCGCCCGGATCAGGCGGCGTCCAGCACCGCCTTGTCGGAGCGCCAGCGGTACACCGTCGGCGCGCAGTCGTGCATCAGGGCCAGGTCGACGGCGTCCAGCATCGCCTGCAGCGGCCCGGGCTTGCGCAACTGGCGGGCGGCCACCGCGACCCGCACGATGCCGCCGCGGCGCGCGATTCGCTCGGCGGACAGCACCACCATGCGGCACCACCACGGCTCGGTGAGGAACCCTTCCCCGATGCCCAGCACCCGGCTGCGGTCGGTGGTGTGCCGGACCAGGTCGGTGATCCCGTGCAGATCGGCCAGCAGCCGAAAGCCGTTCTGCGGCAGGGCCTTGACGACGCCCGGCGACACCACCCAGCCCGGGGCCGCGAACAACCGGGTGCGCAGGCCGAGGTGCTCGAGCACCCGGTCGGCGCCCATCAGCCGCAGGTTCGCCTCGTGCGCTCGCAGGACAGCGAACTCACCGCGCCGCTTCTTGGTGGCGGGGTCGTCGAACCCGTGCAACACGATGGAGTCACCGCCGGCGCGCCGGGCGGTCAGCCACTCGACGGTGCGCGGGTCGTCGTCGAGCCGGTAATCACCCTTGAGCCGCGGAGCGACCAGCAACGACACCGGCACCCCCCGAGCGTCCATCTGCGCGCAGAACTCCTCGACGTCGGACAGGGTCCGTTCGCCGATCCCGGAAACCGAGACGATCAGTTTTCCAGTCACATTCGCAGTGTGACGATCGCAGGTGTCGGAACGGTGAAGGACACGCAGACGGCAGGCGTATATACCACCGGCGCAGCGGGCGCCCACGGGCCCATACGGCCCGCCACGGCTGCGTCTGATCGGCGCCGGTCCGCGCCGCCAGCAAACGCCGATCGCCGCGGGCGCGCCGATCGATTCGCTATGCTAAGCAACGCCATGGAGAAGGCCAATTCCGCAGCGGCCGACGCCCCGCGATCCGCCGCCCCCGCTCAGCGGGCTGCCCGCCCTGCCTATCCCGACAAGCTGGACGCCGGGCTGCTGCGGATCGCCGGCGTGTGCGTCCTGGCGACCGTGATGGCGATCGTCGACGTCACCGTCGTCAATGTTGCGCAACGCACGTTCATCCAACAGTTCGACTCCTCGCAGGCGGTGGTCGGCTGGACGATGACGGGCTACACCCTCGCCCTGGCCACCGTGATCCCGGTCACCGGCTGGGCGGCCGACCGGTTCGGCACCAAACGACTCTTCATCGGCTCGGTGGTGGCGTTCACACTCGGGTCACTGCTGTGCGGGGTGGCGTGGAATCTCCTGTCGTTGATCGTTTTCCGGATGGTGCAGGGCGTCGGCGGCGGAATGTTGCTGCCGCTGGGGTTCATGATCCTGACGCGCGAGGCCGGCCCCCGGCGGCTGGGCCGGCTGATGTCGATCCTGAGCATTCCCATGCTGCTGGCGCCGATCGGCGGACCGATCCTCGGCGGGTGGCTCATCGACACCTTGAGCTGGCGGTGGATATTCCTGATCAACCTGCCCTTCGGGATCGCCACGCTGGTGCTCGCGGCCGTGGTGTTTCCCGCCGACCAGCCGACCCGGTCCGAGACCTTCGACGCCGTCGGGGTCCTGCTGCTGTCACCCGGCCTGGCGACGTTCCTGTTCGCCATGTCGTCGATCCCGGGCCGCGGTACCGCGGCCGATCGCCACGTGCTGGTGCCGGCGGCCATCGGCCTCGGGTTGATCGCGGCGTTCGCCGCCCACGCGTGGCGTCGCGCCGATCACCCGCTGATCGATCTGCGGCTGTTCGGCAATCCGGTGCTCCGGCAGGCGAACGTGACCATGCTGGTCTTCGCCACCGCCTTCTTCGGCGCGGGCCTGCTCATGCCGAGCTACTTCCAGCAGGTGCTGCACAACACACCGATGCAAGCCGGCGTCCACCTGATTCCCCAGGGCCTCGGGGCCATGCTGACCATGCAGCTGGCCGGACCGTTCGTGGACCGGCAGGGCCCCGGCAAGATCGTGCTGGCCGGCGCCGGGCTGATCACCGTGGGGCTTGGCGCGTTCGCCTTCGGCGTGGCCGCGCACGCCGCGTACCTTCCCACGCTGGTGATCGCGCTGACGATCACCGGACTCGGCATGGGCTGCACGATGATGCCGCTGTCCGTCGCGTCCGTGCAGGCGCTCGCCCCGCACCAAATCGCCCGCGGGACCACACTGATCAGTGTCAGCCAGCAAGTTGGGGGCTCGATGGGGACCGCTTTGATGTCGATGCTGCTGACCAACCAGTTCAATCGCAGCGAAACCATCACCGCGGCGAACACACTCGCGGCGCTGCGACATAAGGCCGCCGCCACCGGGGTGCCCCTCGACCAGTCCGCCATCCCCAGACGGTCACTGGACCCCGGCTTCTCCGCCGATGTGCTGCACGACCTTTCGCGCGCCTACACGGCGGTGTTCGTGATCGCGGCCGCCCTGGTGCTGTCCACTCTCCTGCCGGCGTGGTTTCTGCCGAAGTCGCCGGCCGGCCCGATAGACATCGACATCGAATAGCGGCCGCGCTATGACGTCTGGCCGTCGCCGTAACGGTCGGGCTCGGCCACGGCCAGCAGCCAGGCGTATTGGAACGCGGTTTCCTGCCATGCCTTGTAGCGGCCACTGACGCCACCGTGTCCGGCGTTCATCTGCGTCTTCAACAGCACCGGATTGCCGTTGCCGTTGGCGTGCCGCAGCGCCGCCACCCACTTGGCCGGCTCCACGTAGTAGACCCTGGTGTCGTTGAGGGACGTCATCGCCAAGATCGTCGGATACCTTCTGGCGGCGACATTCTCGTATGGCGAATACGACTTCATGTACGCATAGACGTCTTTGTCGCTCAACGGGTTTCCCCACTCGTCCCACTCGGTGACGGTCAGCGGCAGCGAGGGGTCCAAGATGGTGGTCAGCGGGTCAACGAACGGAACCTGGGCGAGGATGCCGGCGAACAGCTCCGGCGCCAGGTTGGCGACCGCACCCACCAGCAGGCCACCCGCGCTGCCACCGAGCGCCACCAGCTGGTGCGGCCGGGTGACACCGGAATCGATCAGATACCTTGCCGCCGCGACGAAGTCGGTGAACGTGTTCTTCTTCTCCAGGAGCTTTCCGTGCTCGTACCACAGCCGGCCCATCTCGCCGCCGCCGCGGACGTGGGCGATCGCGAACACCATGCCGCGGTCCAGCAGGGACAATCGCGCGATCGAGAAACTCGGGTCCGTGCAGATCTCGTAGGCGCCGTAGCCGTAGATCACCGCGGGAGCGGGAAAGTCGATACCGGCGCGGTGCACGATCGAGATCGGGATTCGAGTGCCGTCGTCGGCGAGCGCCCAGCCGCGCCGCTCCACGTAATCCTCGGGGCGGTAACCGCCGAGCACCGGTTGCTCGCGCAGCAGTGTGCGCTCGCCCGTGGCGAGGTCTACGTCGTAGATCCGCGCAGGAGTCGCCAGAGAGCCGGACACGATCCTCAGTTTGGGCGCGTCCCAAACCGGGTTGCCACCGACGCCCGCCGCCATCAGTTCGGAGTCGAATGAGATCTCCTCCGGCTCGCCGTAGCTGCCGTCGGAACCGATGGGCCACAACTGGATCCGCGGCAGGGCCGCGCGGCGGTAGCTGACCACGAGATGACGGGCGAAGGCGTCCACTCCGTCCAACCGGACATCGTCGCGGTGCGCGATCAGCGCGCGCTGCCGCGTCGGATCGCTGACCGGCGCCTCGGCGAGGGTGAAGTTCACCGCGCCGTCGTTGTGCAGGATCAAGAATCGGTCTTCTCCCCCGATCACCGCGTGCTCCACGGAGTACTCCACACCCTCGCGCCGGGGCAACACGACGGTGAATTCCGCCCGCGGGTCGGCGGCGTCGGCGTAGCGGACCTCGGAGGTGACCGAGGAGCCTGCGGCGATCACGACGTAGGCCTGACTGCGGGTGAGACCGACGCCCAGCCAAAACCGTTCGTCGGGCTCGTGATACACCAGCTCCGACGGCTCTGGGGAGCCGAGGCGGTACCGCCACACCTTGTCGGGCCGGTGAGCCGCGTCCAGGGTGAGGTAGTACACGGTCCGGCTGTCGGCCGCCCAGCTCCCTCCCGCCGCGACGTCGGCGATCTCGTCGGGGAGGCACTCGCCGGTGCGTAAGTCCTTGAACCGCAGCGTATACCGTTCGTCGCCCACGGTGTCCACGGAATAGGCCAGCAGGTTCTGGTCGGGGCTGACCCGGGCGGCGCCAAGCGCGAAGAATTCGTGCCCCTCGGCTTCGGCGTTCGAGTCGAGCAGGACTTGCTCACCGGGTATCTCGGCGTTCTCCTCCAGGACGGGCGGAGTCCAGTCGTCGGGGTCGGACACGGGGCAACGGCAGTCGACGCGATACTGCTTGCCCGCGAATGTTCGCGCGTAGTACCACCAAGCCTCCCGCCGCACCGGCACCGAGAGGTCGGTTTCCTTGGTGCGGGACTTGATCTCGTCGAAGATCTGCTGCCGCAACGGTTCCAGGTGCGCGGTCATCTTCTCGACGTAGTCGTTCTCGGCGTCGAGATGGGCGACGACTTCGGGGTCCTCCTTGGCGCGCAGCCACTCGTACGGATCGACGAAGACGTCGCCGTGGTGCTCGCGCCGGGTCTCGACCCGCTTGGCGACGGGCGGCACCGGCCCGTCAGAATGGGGCCGCGTCATGCGCCAGGGCCGATCCAGTCGTCGAAGCTCAAGCCGGAAATCCTCTCGTAGGCCTCGATGTAACGGTCGCGCGTCGCCCGGACGATGTCGTCCGGCAGCGGCGGCGGAGGTTGCGTCCCGTAGCGGTCCCATCCGGAGTCGGGACCGGTGAGCCAGTTGCGGACGAACTGCTTGTCGAAGCTCGCTTGGACGACGCCCTCGCGGTAGTCGTCGGCGGGCCAGTACCGCGACGAATCGGGGGTGAAGATCTCGTCGGCCAGCAGCAGTTCGCCGTCGCGGTCGACACCGAACTCGAACTTGGTGTCGGCGATGATGATGCCCTTCGTCAGGGCGTGGTCGGCGGCCTGCACATAGATCTGCAGCGTGCGGTCGCGCAGCTGATTGGCGCGGACCGCGCCCACCAACTCGATCACCCGGGCGAACGGGATGTTTTCATCGTGGTCCCCCAGCGCGGCCTTCGTCGCCGGGGTGAACAGCGGTTCGGCGAACCGGCTGGCCTCCACCAGCCCCGGCGGGAGCGGGATGCCGCACACCTGCCCGGTGGCCTGGTAGTCCAGCAGTCCGGAGCCGGTCAGGTAGCCGCGGGCCACGCACTCGACCGGGAGCATCTCCAGCCGGCGCACCACCAGGGCGCGGCCGAGCACCTCGTCGGGTACGCGCGCGTCGTCGGGCGGCCCGGCCAGGTGGTTCGGGGACTTGCGGTACGACCAGAGACGAGGCCGAAGAAGAAGACGCTCATCGCGGTCAGGATGCGGCCCTTGTCCGGGATCGTGCTGTCCAGCACGTAGTCGTACGCCGAGATCCGGTCGCTGGCGACCAGCAGCAGGTGCTCGTCGTCGACGCGGTAGATCTCGCGGACCTTGCCGCTGGCCACATGCTGATAGTCGGACAGAGCTGGGCGCATCGGGCCAGCCTATCCGGCACCGCGCCACCGGTCGTGTGCTGGGATCGGGGCTATGACGCGGTTCTTGCCTTACTCCACCAGGCCTCTTCGCTTGTTCGGTCAACTCATCAGCGATGTCACCGTCTCGCTGTGGACGGTGACGTGGGTGTTCGTCGGCCTCGCCGTGCACGACGCCATCGCCACGATCGCGGAGGCCGGCAGGGAAGTGGAAAACGGTTCGAAGGGGATAGCCGGCAACTTGGCCTCGGCGGGCCACGGCGCCCAGCACATACCGCTGGTGGGCGACGCGGTCAGCAAGCCGCTCACCGCGGCCAGTGACGCGGCCGTGGACATCGCGGGGGCCGGACACAGCCTCGACAGCACTGCGAGCTGGCTGGCGGTGGTGCTGGCGCTGGCGGTCGCCTCCACGCCGATCCTGGCGGTGACCATGCCGTGGCTTTTCCTGCGCCTCCGCTTCTTCCGCCGCAAGTGGACGGTGACCGCGTTGGCCGCCACGGCGGCCGGACAGCAACTGCTGGCGCTGCGGGCAATGGCCAACCGGTCCCCGCGCAAGCTGGCCGCCGTCAGCGCGGATCCGGTCGGCGGGTGGCGCCACGAGGACCCGGCGACCATCCGCGGGCTCGCCGCGCTCGAGCTGCGTGCGGCGGGAATCAGGCTCCGAACCGGACGCTCAGTCGTCCACCCCTAATTCTACGACCCTAATTCCACGACCCTAATTCCACGACCCTAATTCCACGACCTAATTCCACGATGAGGTGGCGGATCCCCGTGTGCCGATTGCTACGCGTCCACTCGACCGGCTGCACCACTCGCACGGCCGAGAAACGCGACAGCAGTTCCTCGTACAGCACCCGCAGCTCGAGCCGGGCCAGGTTGGCTCCCAGGCAATAGTGCACGCCATGACCGAAGCCTAAGTGCGGGTTGGGCTTTCGCGCGATGTCGAACTGGTCCGCGTTGGCGAACGCCTTCGGATCGCGGTTGGCCGAGCCCTCCCAGATCTGCACCTTCTGCCCGGCCGCGATCGACTGCCCGCCGAGTGTCACGTCGCGGGTGGCGGTGCGCCTTTTCGACGGCGAGGGCGACGTCCACCGCACCATCTCCTCGACCGCCGTCGGCAGCTTCCCGAAGTCGCCGCGCAACGCTTGCAATTGCCGAGGGTGCTCGGCCAGCGCCAGCAGCCCGCCCGCGACCGCGTTGCGCGTCGTCTCCGCGCCGGCGCTGAACAGCAGGCTGAAGAACAGATACAGCTCCAGGTCCGAGAGGGCCGGGGCCGCAGCCCCATTGGGGTCGTCGCGGCTTGCGTTCGCCACGACCGACAACATGTCGTCGGTCGGGTTGGCGCGCTTGGCGGCGATCAGTTCCTGGCCGTAGGCGTACATCCGCGCCCCCGCCTCCGCGGCAGTTTCCGACCCCGGCAGCTGCGACAGCGCCGCCTTGCGCGAACCGCCGAAGTCGAACTGCGGCTCGATGGCCTCGAACAGCCAATGTCGCTCGGCCTCCGGCACTCCGAGCAGGATGCAGATCATCTGCATCGGCAGTTCCGCGGCGATGTCGACCAGGAAGTCGAACGGTTCGCCGGGTGTCACCTCGTCCAGCAGCCGGCGGGCGCGGGTCCGCAGGTCGTCCTCGACGCGGCTAATCATCCGCGGCGTCAGCCCGGAGCTGACGAGGCGCCGGATCTGCGCATGCCGCGGGTCGTCCATCATGTTGAGCACCTGACCGGCGATGGCCAGGTCCTGCAGGAGCGTGCCGCCGTAGGGCCGCTCGCCACCGGTGACCGACGAATATGTCGCCGGGTCTCTCAGCACCTCCAGCGTTTCGGCGTAGGCGGCGACCGACCAGAACCCCTCCCCGTCGGGCGTGTTGTCGGTCGGCTCGTGCCAGTACACCGGCGCCTCGCGGCGGTGGATGGCGAACAAATCGTGCGGAAATCCGTTGGCGAAGTTGTCCAGGTCGGTGAAGTCGACGCCCGGGAGCGCGATGGTCACAGGATCGCTCCCGGTCGGTACTTGGCGGCATCCGGGTGGCGGCTGACCAATTCCTCGACCGTGGCGGCCAATTGGTCGACCTGGTCGGCTGCCGCGCCGGTGAAGGCCTTCTTGTCGGCCAGCGCCGCATCCAGCGCCGCGCGGTCCAGGGGCAGTCGTTGGTCGGCGGCCAACCGGTCCAGCAGGTCCGGTTCGGCGCCGCGTTCCCGCATGGCCAGCGCCGTCGCCACCGCGTGTTCGCGAATTACGTGGTGGGCGGCCTCTCTTCCCATGCCGGCGCGGACCGCCGCCATCAGCACCTTGGTGGTGGCCAGGAACGGCAGGTAGCGATCCAGCTCGCGCTGTATCACCGCCGGGTAGGCGCCGAACTCGTCGAGTACGGTCAGGAACGTCTCGATCTGACCGTCGATGGCAAAGAAGCCGTCGGGCAACGCGATTCGCCGCACCACCGAGCAGAACACGTCACCCTCGTTCCATTGGGCGCCGGCCAGTTCGGCGGCCATCGAGGCGTAGCCGCGCAGCACCACCTGTAGCCCGTTGACCCGTTCGCAGCTGCGGGTGTTCATCTTGTGCGGCATCGCCGACGAGCCGACCTGCCCCTCGGCGAAACCCTCGGTGACCAGTTCGTGCCCCGCCATCAGCCGGATGGTGTGGGCCAACGACGACGGACCCGCGCCCAGCTGTACCAGCGCCGAGAGCACATCGTGGTCCATCGACCGCGGGTAGACCTGCCCGACGCTCGTCAAAACGTTGGCGAAGCCCAGAAATTCGGCGACGCGCCGCTCGAGCTCGGCCAGCTTGGCCGCGCCGTCCTTTCCGCCGCCCAGCAGGTCCAGCATGTCCTGCGCGGTTCCCATCGGGCCTTTGATCCCACGCAGCGGGTATCGATCGATCAGCTCCCCGCAGCCGGGTGAGCGCGATCAGCGTTTCCTGTGCCGCGGATGCGAATCGCTTACCCAACGTGGTGGCCTGCGCGGCGACGTTGTGGCTGCGGCCGGCCATGACCAGGTCGCGGTAGGCCACCGCGCGCTCGGCGAGGCGCGCCAGCACGGCCACGCCGCGGGCGAACACCAACTCCAGCGACCGCCGGACCTGCAGCTGCTCCACGTTCTCGGTCAGGTCGCGGCTGGTCATTCCCTTGTGCACCTGCTCGTGGCCGGCCAGCGCGTTGAATTCTTCGATGCGGGCCTTGACGTCGTGGCGCAGCACTCGCTCGCGGGCCGCGATGGAAGCCAAATCAACGTCCTCGAGCACCCGCTCGTAGTCGTCGATCGATGCGCGGGGCACCTCCACGCCCAGTTCCGCCTGTGCGCGCAGCACGGCCAGCCACAACCGCCGCTCGGCGACGATCTTTGCCTCCGGCGACCAGATCGCGACCATTTCGGCGCTGGCGTAGCGGCTGGCCAGCACGTTCGGCATGCTCACAAGCACACAGCTTACGGTTGGGCGCTTCCACTGACGGGCTCCCGGTCACAGTTGCCACATCAGTCTCTGCGCCTCAGTCTCTGCGCCGGAGTCGCCGCGCCGGAGTTGCTGTGCCGGCCGGCACGCGAGCACCCCTGTCAGCGCGCGGCCACCGTGGCGCAGGTGACACGACGCGAACCGCCATACCCTGTGCGGATGTACTTCGCCGGCGTCGACCTCGCGTGGGCGGGCCGCAATCCCACTGGGGTCGCGGTCGTCGACGACGTCGGGCGGCTGGTGCACCTCGACGCCGTTCGGGACGACGCCGACATCCTGGCCGCGCTGGCGCCCTACGTCGAAGGCGATTGCGTCGTCGCCTTCGACGCGCCGCTGGTCGTCACGAACGCCTCCGGACAGCGGCCCGCCGAGGCGGCGCTCAACCGCGACTTCCGCCGGTTCGAGGCCGGAGCTCACCCGGCCAACACCACCAAGCCCGAGTTCGCCGGCGTGCCAAGGGCTGCGCGGCTGGCCGACGCCATGCGGTTGGACATGGACCCGTGGTCATCCGCCCCGCGGCGCGCGATCGAGGTCTACCCGCACCCGGCGACCGTGGTGTTCTTCCGGCTGGCGCGAACGCTGAAATACAAAGCCAAACCGGGCCGTAGCCTCGACCAGCTGCGCTCGCAGCTGCTCCTGCTCATGGACGGCGTCGAGAAGCTGGCGCACGCCGCGGTGCCGTTGCACGTCCAAAGCCATGACGGCTGGACCGAGATGCGCCGCACGGTCGCCGTCGCGCAACGCAAGAGCGATCTTCGCCGCGTCGAAGATCCCGTCGACGCTGTGGTCTGCGCCTACGTGGCGCTGTACGCCGAGCGCCGCCCCGACGGCGTGACGATCTACGGCGACGTGGCCACGGGGTGCATCGTGACGCCGTCGCTGCCGACCGGCCCGGGCGGCCCTTAGATCTGCACCGGCCGCGGGTCGATCGGGGCCAGCACGTCGACGAGGTCGACCAGCGTGGCTAACGTGGCCGATCGGGGATCCCTGCCCTCGACCAAGGCGGAAACCACCGAGCCGTCGACGGCGCAGATCAGGGTGCAGATCAATTCGAGGCGAACGGTCCTGCCCGACCGTTCAATGGCCTCTGCCACGGCCTCGGCCCGCTGCCGCAGGCTGCGCCGCATCGTCTCCCGCAACGTGCTCAGCCGGGTGCAGGCGATGTGCCGCTCGTACCGCGATATCAGCTGTTCGGTGAGTCCGGGTCCCGACACATCGCCCACGAGGAGGTCCACCAGCACCTCGGCCGTGGTTTCCGGTCCACGGCGCCGCCTGGACAAGCCGTTGACCCGCGCCCGCAACTGCGCCACCTCGATCATTCCGACGTGTTCGACGGCGCGGGCGATCAAATCGTCGAGCGACGAAAAGTAATACGTCGTGGACGCCAACGGCAATCCGGCGCGGCGGGCCACCGCCCGGTGCCGCACCGCCTCGAACCCGCCTTCGGCAAGCAGCTCGGCGGCTGCGCTCACGAGCGCATACCGTCGACGTTCTCCCTTCGGAGTAACTGCTGCGGTCACGAGTAGCCATCGTGCCAGTAAAAGTGGTACTGCATTGCCATTTTGACCAAACGGCCCGCCAACCCGACATGGCATGATGGCCCGCATGCCCGACTTGAGCCGCCGCACGCTGTTTCGTCTCGGCGCCGGCGCGGCCCTCGGCGCGGCCGGCGCATTCGCGCTGGACATCGGGTTTCAGTCCCGCACATCTCAGGCCGCACCGGTCGCGCCCGCGCGCACGCGGGCCCCGTTGGCGCCGCCCGCCCCGCCCCTGGACCCCCCGGCCCAGCCGGCGCCGACCATGGTGACCGGATCGTTCGTATCGGCCGCGCGCGGTGGCGTCACCACCAACTGGGCGATCGCGCGTCCGCCGGGCCAGAGCAAGCCGCTGCGGCCGGTGATTGCGCTGCACGGCAAGGGCAGCGACGCCGCCACCGTGATGGCCGGCGGGGTCGAGCAGGGGCTCGCGCAGGCCGTCGATGCGGGCCTGCCGCCGTTCGCGGTGGTCGCCGTCGACGGCGGCGGCAGCTACTGGCACAAGCGGGCGTCCGGAGAAGACAGCGGGGCCATGGTGCTCGACGAACTGATCCCGATGCTGCCGAGTCACGGCCTGGACACCTCGCGCGTGGCGTTCCTGGGCTGGTCGATGGGCGGCTACGGCGCACTGCTGCTCGGCGGGAGGCTCGGATCCCCGCGCACCGCGGCGATTTGTGCCGTGAGCCCGGCACTCTGGATGTCCTCGGGCGCCGCGGCACCCGGCGCCTTCGACGGCCCGGGCGATTTCGCTTCGAACTCGGTGTTCGGGATGCCCGCGCTGGCGTCGATCCCGATCCGGGTGGACTGCGGCGACAGCGACCCGTTCTACTCCGCGACCAAGCAGTTCATCGCACAGTTGCCCCATCCGCCCGCCGGCGGCTTCTCGCCGGGCGGGCACAACGGCGCATTCTGGAGCTCGCAGCTGCCGGCCGAGCTGAGCTGGATGGCCCCGTTGCTGACTGCCTGATCTTTGGCCGCGAGCGTAACCGTGCTGCGAGAAATCGGCCGGAAAATCGCTGCAGCGTTACGCTCGCGGAGGTGAGCACACCGTTCGGTTGGAGTTTCCCCTACGCCTGGCCCCGAAAGCCTGTGCTCGCGCCGAACGTCGTGTGCACGTCGCAACCGCTCGCCGCCCAGGCCGGCCTCCAGATGCTCGCCGACGGCGGCAACGCGGTGGACGCGGCGATCGCCACCGCCATCACGCTCACCGTAGTGGAACCGGTGTCCAACGGCATCGGTTCGGACGCCTTCGCGATCGTGTGGGACGGTGAGCGGCTACACGGACTCAATGCGTCGGGCCGCTCGCCCGCCGCGTGGACGCCAGAGTACTTTGACGGCAACGCCGTTCCGCCGCTTGGATGGAACTCGGTGACAGTGCCCGGCGCGGTGTCGGCGTGGACCGAATTGCACGCCGCGTTCGGACGGCTGCCGTTCGAGCGACTTTTCCAGCCCGCGATCTCCTACGGCCGCGACGGGTTCCTGGTCTCGCCGACGGTCGCCCGGCAATGGGCGGCGCAGGTTCCGTTGTTCCAAGACCAGCCCGGGTTTGCCGAAACGTTCCTGACCGCCGGCCGGGCGCCGATACCCGGTGAGCTCTATCGACTTCCGGACCATGCGACCACGCTCGAGCGGATTGCCGCGACCGCCGGCGAGGAGTTCTACCGAGGAGATCTCGCCGCCGCCCTCGAGGCGCATTCGTCCGCCAACGGCGGGGCCATGCGTGCCAGCGATCTCGCCGGCCACCGCGCCGACTGGGTGGGCACGATAGACACCGGCTACCGCGGGTACACCGTGCACGAGATACCGCCGAACGGCCAGGGAATCATCGCGCTCATCGCGCTGGGGATCCTGGAGCAGTTCGACATGTCCGCCGCCCCGGCCGATTCCGCCGACAGCGTTCACCTGCAGATCGAGGCGGTGAAGCTGGCCTTCGCCGACGCGGAGGCTTATGTCGGCGACATCGATCACATGGCGCTGCGGCCAGAAGAGCTGTTGGACAAGGGGTACCTGGCCCAGCGCGCGGCGCTGATCGATCCGAAGCGGGCGAAACCGGCGTCGGCGGGCGTGCCGAGTGGCGGGACGGTCTACCTGACGGCCGCCGACGCGACCGGGCTGATGGTTTCGATGATCCAGTCGAACTACCTGGGATTCGGTTCGGGGGTGGTGGTGCCGGGCACCGGAATCTCGCTGCAGAACAGGGGAACTTACTTCTCCTCGGACACAAGGCATCCGAACTGCGTCGGGCCTAACAAGCGTCCGTACCACACCATCATCCCGGGCTTCGTGACCAAGGACGGCGTGCCGGTGATGAGCTTCGGGGTGATGGGCGGCACCATGCAGCCGCAGGGTCACGTGCAGGTGATGGTGCGCATCGCCGACCACGGGCAGAATCCGCAGGCGGCATGCGACGGCCCGCGGTTCCGCTGGGTGCAGGGCAACCAGGTCAGCTGCGAAAAGGGCTTTCCGCCTTCGACACTCGACGAGCTGACGCGGCGGGGCCACGACCTCATCGCGGTGGACGACTACAACGAATTCGGTAGTTGCCAGGCGATCTGGCGTCTCGACGGCGGGTATCTTGCGGTGAGCGATCCGCGTCGCGACGGGCAGGCGGTAGGTTTCTAAACGCTGATCCCGCCTTCGGCTGCGGCGAGCGCGATATCGGTGCGAAAGTGGCTGCCGGGCAGCCGAATCGTGCGCAGGATGTCGTAGGCGGCGGTGCGCGCCGCGGCGAGGTCCGAACCGGTGCCCACCACCGACAGCACCCGGCCACCGGACGAGGCGATCTCGCCCCCCTCCCGCCGTGCCGTCCCGGCGTGCAGCACCCCTTCGGCTTCCGAGCCGAC
The DNA here is from genome assembly GCA_963824505.1 of uncultured Actinomycetota bacterium. Taxonomy (GTDB): domain Bacteria; phylum Actinomycetota; class Actinomycetes; order Mycobacteriales; family Mycobacteriaceae; genus Mycobacterium. Next base: position 60,115 of record CAWGPS010000012.1, on the reverse strand, counting down.
GACGACGTCCCCGACCCGGGGGCGCCCGGGGTAATTCTCGGCCGCCAGCACGACGACGACGGCGGCGCCGTCGTGCCAGCGCAGCTCGCCGAAGTCGGCCAGGGTGCCGGTGGCCGCGGCATGGAGCAGCTGCGCGAGCGGTGAATCCAGCAGCGCCAGCACCGCCTGCGTCTCGGGATCGCCGAAGCGGCAGTTGAATTCGACCACCGCCGGCCCCTGAGCCGTGATCGCGAGCCCGGCGTAGAGCAAACCGCTGAACGGGCAGCCGCGCCGCACCAGTTCGGCGGCAACGGGTTCGACGATGCCGCTGACGATTTCGGAGTACAGGGCATCGGGCAGCCATGGCAGCGGCGCGTAGGCTCCCATGCCGCCGGTGTTGGGTCCGGTATCGCCGTCGCCGACCCGCTTGAAGTCCTGGGCCGGCAGCAACGGAACCACGGTGCGGCCGTCCACGACGCAGAACAGCGATACCTCGGGGCCGTCGAGGTACGACTCGAGCAGCACCGGGTGGCCGGACTCCAGCAGTCCGGCGGCGTGTGCCCGGGCGGCATCGCGGTCCGGGGTCACCACGACGCCCTTGCCGGCCGCCAGCCGGTCGTCCTTCACCACCCACGCGGTGTCGCCCGCCGGCGGCCCGAACCGGTCCAGGGCAGCATCCAAAAGGGCTGGGCTGTCGACGGTTTCGCTGCGAGCAGTACGCACTCCCGCGGCGGCCATGACCTCTTTGGCGAACGCCTTCGAGCCTTCGATGCGGGCGGCATCCTTGCTCGGTCCGAAGCAGGCGATGCCGGCCGCGCGCACGGCGTCGGCGACGCCGAGCACCAGCGGCACCTCCGGCCCGATCACCACCAGGTCCGCGCGCACCTCACGCGCCAGCGCGACGACGTCGTCGGCCGATGCGACGTCCACGTCGCGCTGCTCGGCCAGCCGGGCGGTGCCGGCGTTGCCCGGGGCAATGACCAGGCCCGTGACCTGTGGGTCTTTGCGAAGCGCCAGCAGCAGCGCATGTTCACGGGCACCGGAACCGATCACGAGGACGCGCACGACACGTCAGACTAGCGCCGTTGGCCCGCTCCTGGACGATCAGGTCGATGGTTTCGGGTCCGCGCACCCCGACGACAGCCCGGGATCATGCGCCGCACATGGCACACGTCCTGCGTCAATCGGGCTCGTCGTCAGGTGTCGCGAGCTTCTCCGGGTGATGGAAGGTGTTGACGCGCGGCTGGCCGTGATCCAGGTGCGGCGGTGGTAGCCATTCGGTGTCGCCGCGGGCGTTCGTGCGGGTGGTCCAGCCCTTCTCCACCAGCCGGTTGTCCGGGCCGCATGCCAGGGTCAGGTCGTTGATGTCGGTCCGCCGGGTGGCCGCCCAGCCTCGAACGTGATGGACCTGACTGTGGTAAGCGGGGGCATCGCACCCCGGCTTGGTACACCCGCGTTCTTTGCCGTACAGCATGATTCGCTGTGCGGGGGAGGCCAGCCGCCTCGTGTGGTACAGCGCCAGCGCCTTGCCGCGGTCAAAGATGGCCAGGTAATGGTGCGCGTGGCCGGCCATGCGGATGACGTCGGACATCGGCAGTAGCGTGCCACCGCCGGTCAGGCCCTTGCCGGCGGCGGCCTCCAGGTCTTTCAACGTCGTGGTCACGACGATCGACACGGGCAACCCGTTGTGCCGGCCCAGCCGTCCCGACGCCAGCAGGCCGCGCAGTCCGGCGAGCAGTCCGTCGTGGTTGCGCTGAGCCTGGCTGCGGGTGTCGCGGCGTACCGCGTCCTGCGACGGCTCCTCATCGACAGCCGGCGTCTCGTCTTCCGGGTTGCACATCCCGGGGGCGGCCAGTTTGGCCAGCACGGGCTCGAAGGTCGCCCGGGCTTCAGGGGTCAGGTAGCCGCTGATGCGCGACATGCCGTCGTATTCCGGCTTCCCGATCGTGATGCCGCGCTTGCGGGCCCGCTCCTCGTCGCTGAATTCCCCATCGGGATTGAGCCAGTCCATGATTCGCTGGGCGTAGACGGCCAGCTCGTCGGGGCGATACCCACGGGCCTTCTCGGCCAGATCCGCTTCGGCGGCTGCCCTGGTGTGCAGGTCGACCTCGGCCGGCAGGTGGGCGAAGAAGTTGCGGATCACCTTCACGTGCCCGTCACCGACGAGCCCGTCGCGTTGCCCGACCGCGGTCGCGTTCAATTGCGGCGCCAACGGCTCACCGGTCAACGCGCGGCGTTCCCCGAGATCCTCGGCCTCGGCGATGCGCCGGCCGGCTTCCGCCTTGGTGATGCGCAGCCTGTCCGCCAGCGCCGAGCGCAGCGTTCCCCCCAGTTCTTCTTCGCCGGCCTGTGCCTCGAGCTGGTTGATCAGCGCGTGTTGAGGTGTGCGCAGCCGACGCGCCACCCGTTCCAGGCGCTCCAACGCCCGCAGCCGCTCCGGCGTGGTGCACACGTCAAACGACAACTCGCACAAGCGGTCCAGGCTTGCATCGAGCCCGTCGAACACCGCCACGATGTCTTCACGCGTGCTCCCACCCATGCCGGAGACTCTAGGAACAACCACCGACAACAATGGCCCGCCAGTGACTAGTGAAACTAAAGTTGCACAAGGGATTACGCGGAACCGCGGCGCTTGAGACTCAGGCGCGCACCCAAGGGAGCTTACTCGCGCGCCTCACCGGCGTTCATCTTCAACGCGGCCTCGACGTTGGCCTTCCTGTCCTCTCCCCCGCCCTTTGCCGCGGCCTTCTTGCGCTTCGCCACGACCGCCCCGACCGCGCCGTTGAACGCCGAACCCAGGGGGAACCCCAGATACTGCGTGAGGAAGACGGCCATCTCCTTGAGTTCGTCCTCGGTGAGCTCGCCGTTGAGCAGCGCGGCGTTGATCTGGATCTCGGCCAGGTCGCGACTTCCGATGGCGGTCACGGCCGTCAGCGTCATGATCCGCTTGTCGCGCATCGACAATCCCGGCCGGGTCCAGATCGAGCCGAACAGGTGATCCACGGTCAGGTCGAAGTACGCGTCACCCTCGATGTTGGGCATCTCCCAGCCGTAGACCTCGTTCATCTTCTCGAGGCCCTTGCGGCGCAATTCGTCGTTGGACATCGCGTAGTCACTCCTCCGTGTGCGGGACGCCGAGCCCGGCGGCCAGATTCTGCACCGCCAGCTCCGCGAGTGGCAGTTCGACGCCCACCGCGGCGCCCAGCCCCAACGCCAGTCCCAGATCCTTCTCGGCGAGATCCGCTTGCGTGCGAGAAGGGCTGGTAGAGGAAGTGGTCCGGCGCCAACGGGGCCATGTTGTCGCGGATCATGATGTTGCCGGCGCCCGTCGAAGCCTCGGTGTGCCGCACGACGCGGCCGAGGGCCTGCAGATCCAGCCCGGCCGCCTCGGCCAACCTCATGGCCTCGCACGCCGCGGCATAGTAGGTGAACGTCAACATGTTGCGGGCCAGCTTCATTCGCGTCCCCGCTCCCGGCTCGCCGGCATGGATGATCAACGACGCCCACTGCTTGAACACCGGCTTGATCCGCTCGTAGACCTCGCGCTCGGCGCCCAGCATGGTCGCGAGTTCGCCCTTGGCCGCGACCGCGGCGCCGCCGCTGACCGGCGCGTCGACGACATGGATGCCCCGGGGCTCGAGCGCGGCCGCCAACTCGACCGCCGTCGCGTCGCTGATCGTCGAGTGGATCGCGATGATGGTGCCCGGCTTGGCGTGTTCGGCCAGCTGGCCCACCACGTCGCGCACCTGCTCGTCGTTGAGCACGGTGACGCTGATGATGTCCGCGTCGGCGACCTCGGCCGCGCTGGCCGCCGCCGTGGCGCCGGCTTCGACGAACGGCGTCATCGCCTCCGCCCGAACGTCGTACACCGTCAGCCCGCCCGGCCAGTCGAGGTAACGCTTGGCCATCGGGAGCGCCCTGATTGCCGAGGCCGATGTAGCCCAGCTTCGGTTGATCACTCATGAGCGGATGATCTGTCCGCCGTCGACATTGAAGATCTGGCCGGTGATCCACGACGCCTCGTCGGACAGCAGGAACAGGCACATGCCCACCAGGTCCTCGGGAGTCCCCATGCGCGACAACGGGAGGCCCTTGACGATGTCTTGGACCATCTCCTGGGGAGTGGTGGTCCGGTTGGCCTCGGTGTCGATGGGGCCCGGCGCGATCGCGTTGATCCGGATGTTCTGGCCACCCAGTTCGCGGGAAAGCTGTTGGGTCAGGCCGTTGATGCCGACCTTGGCCAGGCCGTAGTAGTTCGCGTACAGCCAGGCGGCGGTGGACGACTGGTTGACGATCGCCCCACCGCCGCGTTTGGCCATCTTCTTGTAGACGGCGCGGGTGCACCACAGCGCGCCGTCTAGGTTCACGCTCATGAACTTCTTGTAATACTCCGGGTCGATGGTGAGCAGGAAGTCCAGCTTCATGCCCCCGAAGATGGCGGCGTTGTTGACCAGGTAGTCGATGCCGCCGAATTCCGCGAGCGTCCGGTCGGCCATCGCCTTGGCCGACGCCGGGTCGGAGACGTCGACCGGAACCGCCAGCGCGGTGCCGCCGTCGGCAGCGATCTGCTTGGCCACCGCCTCGGCCGCGTCGACCTTGATGTCGGCCACCACCACCGCCGCGCCCTCACGGGCCAGCGCCTCGGCGTACGCCTGGCCGATGCCGCCGCCGGAGCCGGTGACGATGGCGACCTTGTTCTCGAATCGCATGGTTTCCTCTCGGGTGCGGGGTCTCGTGTGCGAAAGATCAGCGCACCGCTGTGGCAATGACTTTCGCTTCCAGGTACTCCTCGAAGCCGAGAAGCCCCATCTCCCGGCCGTTGCCGGACTGCTTGTAGCCGCCGAACGGCGCGTCGGCCGAATACCAGACGCCGCCGTTGACGTTGACGGTGCCCACGCGCAGCCGCGAGGCGAACCTCGCGGCCCGTTCCGGGTCGGCGCTGAAGACGGTGCCCGACAGGCCGTACGGCGAATCGTTGGCGATGCGCAGCGCGTCGTCGTCACCGTCGTGGGCGATCACGGTGAGCACCGGCCCGAAGATCTCCTCCCGGGCGGGCCGGGCCTCGTTGGTCAGGCCGGCGATCACCGTGGGCTCGATGAAGAACCCGGCGTCCTTGCCGGCCGGCCGGCCGCCGCCGCATGCGAAGGTCCCGCCTTCGGCGATCGCCAGGTCGAGATAGCCCTGTACCCGGTCGCGTTGGCGCGCCGAGATGAGCGGACCGCACACGGTGCCGGGGTCGTTGGGATCACCGGGCTTGATCGACCCCATCGTCCCGGCGGCGAACGCGACAGCCTCGTCGTAGCGGGCCCGCGGCACCACCAGCCGGGTCGTGATCGCACAACCCTGCCCCGCATGCATGGACGCGGTGAACGCCGACATCGAGCACGCCCCGGCGAGGTCGGCGTCGTCGAGCACGACGAACGCCGACTTGCCGCCCAGCTCCAGGAACACCTTCTTGATGGTCGCGGCGGCGTCGGCCATGACGCTGCGGCCCGTCGCCGTGGAGCCGGTGAAGGAAACCATGTCCACCCGAGGGTCTTTCGCCAACATCGCGCCGACGCTGTGGTCGCTGGACGTGACGATGTTGACCACCCCGGGCGGGAAGTCGGTGTGCTCGGCGATCAACTCGCCGAGCACCGCCGCACACCAGGGTGTGTCGGGTGCGGGCTTGAGCACGATGGTGTTGCCCGCGGCCAAAGCGGGCCCCAGTTTGGCGAGATTGATCTGATGCGGAAAGTTCCAGGGGGTGATCGCCCCCACGACGCCGACCGCCTCGCGCGCGATGGTCCGGCGGGTGGGGATGCCCATGGGGGCCGCCTCACCGAGATCGTGATTCCACTCGTAGTTCTCAGCGGTGTCGGCCGAGAAGCTCAAGTCGTCGACCGGCCCCTCCAATTGCGCCGCGGCCGTGAGCATCCGCGGTGCGCCGACTTCAGAGATGGTGATCTCCCGCAGTTCTTCTACGTGTTCGCGCATCGCGTCGCGCAACTGCCGCACGCACCGCACCCGCAGCCCGGTGTCGCGTGACCAGTCCGTCTCGTCGAACGCCCGCCGCGCCGCGTCGATCGCGCGCTCCATGTCGTCGGGGCCGGCGTCGGCCGCGGCTCCGAGCACTTCCTCGGTTGCCGGATTGATCGTGGGGAACGTGCCGGCACTGCCGGTCGACATCTTGCCGTCGATGAACAGTGCGCTCACGCCGTCGGCCAGCAGGGTCCTCTGGGCCGTCCTGTGGGCCATATGCCGCTCCCGCCTGAATTGAAGTCGCAGATTGGACACAATCAAATGGACAACTGTCCGACTCATGCCCCTTGGCACCATAGCCTTCGCGGCCTCGGAGGTGCAAGAGCCTGTCCGCGCAAAGCCCGCTGGACGCTGCTTGTGCTGCATATTCACCGACCGGCCTTGCCTCACGACGAACCGATCCGTTAGTTTGGACATGTGTCCAGCGATGCACTGGTGGCGACGGCTTCCCAGCCCGAGCGCCGACCCGAGCCGGCGCCCCGCAACCGCCGCCAGGAGGAGACGTTCCGCAAGGTGCTCGCGGCCGGCATCGACACGCTGCGCGAGCGGGGATACGCCGACCTCACGGTGCGGGCGGTTGCCGCCCGCGCCAAGGTTGCCCCGGCCACGGCCTACACCTATTTCTCGTCGAAGAATCACCTGATCGCCGAGGTCTACCTCGACCTCGTGCAGCAGGTCCCCTACTTCACCGACGTCAACGAACCGATGCCCAGCCGGGTCGAGCGGGTGCTGCGGCATCTGGCCCTGGTGGTCGCCGACGAACCCGAGGTCGGTGCCGCCTGCACGGCCGCGCTGCTGGGGGCCGGCGGCGACCCCGTGGTATGCGCCACCCGCGACCGGATCGGCGCGGAAATCCACCGCCGCGTCGCCTCCGCGATCGGACCGGGCGCCGACCACGGGACCGTATCCGCTCTCGAGATGGCCTTTTTCGGGGCGCTGGTGCAGGCCGCCAGTGGACAGGTCACCTACCGCGAGGTGGCCGACCGCCTGGTCGACGTGGCGGGCCTGATCCTGAGCGGCGCCAACGAGGAGACGGACAACTAGATGACCCTGCATTTGGGCGACCACGAACTGGTGCTGGATCCCTACGATTACAACTTTCACGAGGACCCCTACCCGTACTACAAGCGGCTGCGCGACGAGGCGCCGCTGTACCGCAACGAGGAACTCAACTTCTGGGCGGTGTCGCGGCACAGCGATGTGCATCAGGGTTTCCGCAACAGCACGACGCTGTCCAACCGCGACGGCGTATCGCTCGATCCGGTATCGCGGGGACCGCACGCGTCGAAGACGATGTCGTTTCTGGCCATGGACGACCCGGACCACCTGCGGCTGCGCACCCTGGTGTCAAAGGGGTTCACCCCCAGGCGGATTCGTGAGCTCGAGCCGCGCGTCACCGAGATCGCGCTCCAGCACCTGGAGACCATGCTGGAGAAGGCGGCGTCGGGCGGCACCCCGACCGTCGACTACATCGCGGAATTCGCCGGCAAGCTGCCGATGGACGTCATCTCCGAACTGATGGGCGTCCCCGAATCCGACCGCGACCGGCTGCGCTCCATGGCCGACGGCGTCATGCACCGGGAGGACGGCGTCACCGACGTCCCGGCGTCGGCGATCGAGGCGTCGCTCAACCTCATCGTCTACTACCAGGACATGGTCGCCGAGCGCCGCAAGAAGCCCACCGACGATCTGACGTCGGCGCTGCTGGCGGCCGAGATCGACGGTGACCGGCTCACCGACGAGGAGGTCCTCGGGTTCTTGTTCCTGATGGTGATCGCCGGCAACGAGACGACCACCAAACTCCTTGCCAACGCGGCGTATTGGGGCTACAAGAATCCGGATCAACTGACGCCGGTCTACACCGACCTGTCCCGCGTGCCGCTGTGGGTCGAGGAGACGCTGCGCTACGACACCTCCAGCCAGATCCTGGCGCGCACCGTGTCCGGGGAGCTCACCCTCTACGACACCACCATCCCGGTGGGCGACATCCTGCTGCTGCTGCCCGGGTCGGCCCACCGCGACGAGCGGGCGTTCGAGAACCCCGATGACTATCTCGTCGGGCGCGAAATCGGGCCCAAGTTACTGAGTTTCGGTAGTGGCGTGCACTTCTGCCTCGGCGCACATCTGGCCCGGATGGAAGCCCGGGTGGCGCTCACCGAATTGTTCCGGCGAATCCGCGGATATCAAGTGGACGAGGCCAACGCCGTCCGCGTCCACTCCAGCAATGTCCGCGGATTCGCCCACCTGCCGATCAGCGTGGAGGTCTCCTGAATGCCCCGCTTCGAACCGCACCCGGCCCGCAGGCCCGCCATCGTGGCCGGCGCCTCGTCGGGCATCGGAGCGGCCACCGCGATCGACCTCGCCGCACACGGCTTCCCGGTGGCATTGGGCGCCCGGCGTGTCGAAAAGTGCCAGGAGATCGTCGAGCAGATCCGCGCCGGCGGCGGTGAGGCGGTCGCGCTGCCCCTCGACGTCACCGAGCCCGACTCGGTCAAGGGATTCGTGCACCAGGCCACCGAGCAACTCGGCGACATCGAGGTGCTGGTCGCCGGCGCAGGCGATACCTACTTCGGGCGCCTGCACGAAATCGACACCGAGGCTTTCGAATCGCAGATCCAGATTCACCTGATCGGCGCCAACCGGCTGGCAACCGCGGTGCTCCCCGGCATGGTCGAGCGCCGGCGCGGCGACCTCATCTTCGTGGGATCCGACGTCGCCCTGCGGCAGCGACCGCACATGGGCGCCTACGGGGCGGCCAAGGCCGGCCTGATCGCGATGGTCACCAACCTGCAGATGGAACTCGAGGGCACCGGGGTGCGCGCCTCGGTCGTGCACCCCGGCCCCACCAAGACCGGAATGGGCTGGAGCCTCCCGGCCGAGTTGATCGGCCCGGCGCTCGAGGACTGGGCCAAGTGGGGTCAGGCCCGCCACGACTACTTTTTGCGCGCGTCGGACCTCGCCCGGGCGATCACGTTCGTCGCGGAAACACCCAGGGGTGGGTTCATCGTGTCGATTGAGGTCCAGCCCGAGGCACCGCTGTCCAACGCGCCCAAGGAACGTCAACAACTGAAGTATCCGGAGGAATCGTGACAAGCCAACTGAAGGAAGTCCCGCGCGTTTCAGGCGGCGAAGAAGAGCACGGCCACCTCGAGGAATTCCGCACCGATCCGATCGGGCTGATGCAGCGGGTCCGCGACGAATGCGGGGACGTCGGCTGGTTTCAGCTGGCCGACAAGCACGTGATCCTGCTGTCCGGCGCGCAGGCCAACGAGTTCTTCTTCCGTTCCGCCGACGAGGATCTCGACCAGGCCGAGGCGTACCCCTTCATGACGCCGATCTTCGGCAAGGGCGTCGTCTTCGACGCCAGCCCCGAACGCCGTGCCGAGATGCTGCACAACTCCGCGCTGCGCGGCGAGCACATGAAGGGTCACGCGGCGACCATCGAGAATGAAGTCCGCAAAATGGTCGCCGGCTGGGGCGACGAAGGCGAGATCGAACTGCTCGACTTCTTCGCCGAGTTGACCATCTACACCTCGACGGCATGCCTGATCGGGGTGAAGTTTCGCAATCAGCTCGACCACCGCTTCGCCGAGTACTACCACCTGTTGGAGCGAGGCACGGATCCGCTCTGCTATGTCGATGCCTACATGGACATCGAGAGCTTCCGGGTCCGTGATCAGGCGCGCGCCGGCCTGGTCGAGCTGGTGCAGGGTGTGATGAACCAGCGCATCGCGAACCCGCCCAAGGACAAGAGCGACCGCGACATGCTCGACGTGCTCGTGTCAATCAAGGACGAGGAGGGCAACCCGCGGTTTTCCGCCGATGAGATCACCGGGATGTTCATCTCGCTGATGTTCGCCGGCCACCACACCAGTTCGGGCACCTCGTCGTGGACGCTGATCGAGCTGCTGCGCCACCCGGACGTCTACGCCGAGGTGGTCAAAGAGCTTGACGACCTCTACGCCGACGGCCAGGCGGTGAGTTTTCATGCGCTGCGCCAGATTCCGAAGCTGGACGATGTTCTCAAGGAGACCCTGCGGCTGCATCCCCCACTGATCATTCTGATGCGGGTGGCCCAAGGCGAATTCGAAGTCGAGGGCTACCCGATCCACAAGGGCGACTTCGTCGCGGCATCGCCGGCGATTTCCAACCGGATTCCCGATGATTTCCCGGATCCGGATTCCTTCGATCCGGATCGCTACGAGAAGCCCCGGCAAGAAGACCTGGTCAACCGGTGGACCTGGATCCCGTTCGGTGCCGGCAGGCACCGTTGCGTGGGGGCCGCGTTCGCGCAGATGCAGATCAAGGCGATCTTCTCGGTGTTGTTGCGCGAGTACGAGTTCGAGATGGCGCAACCCGCCGACAGCTACCACAACGACCATTCCAAGATGGTGGTGCAACTGGCCCGTCCGGCCAGGGTGCGCTACCGGCGCAGAGACAAGACGGACCAGTCCGGAGGGTGACGGTGGGTTATCGAGTCGAGGCCGACCTGGACCTGTGCCAGGGACACGCCATGTGTGAGCTGGAAGCGCCGGACTATTTCCGGGTGCCGAAGCGCGGCAAAGTCGAGATCCTCGACGCCGAGCCGCCCGAGGACGCCCGCGCAGAGATCGAGCAGGCCGTAGTAGCTTGCCCCACCAGGGCTTTATCCATCAAAGAATCAGGAGAATGACCGTGGTCGCAATCCCGCGCCAAGAGCTCGAGGAGTGGGTGCAGTCCTGGCTTCAGGCCAACAAGGACTGCGAGAAGGCAGGCAACTGGAAGCCGCTGGCCGACTTCTACGCCCCCGACGCCACCTACGGGTGGAACATCGGCCCCAAGGAGGACGTGATGTGCCTCGGCATCGACGAGATCCGCGATATCGCAATGGGTCTGGAGATGGAGGGGCTGGAGAACTGGAAGTACCCCTACCAGAAGGTGATCATCGACGACAAGCAGGGCGAGGTCGTCGGCTTCTGGAAGCAGGTCGTCGTCGACGACGACGGCGGCGAGCGGGAGATCTATGGCATCGGCGGCAGTTGGATGCGACTCAACGCGGACAAGCTGATCGAGTGGCAGCGCGACTTCTTCGACTTCGGCCACGTTCAGGCCCTGTACCTGGACCTGATGAAGGCCGGCAAGCTCTCCGCGGGCATGCAGAAGCGGATCGAGCGCAGCCTGGCCGGCGAGCGGCTCCCCGGCTACTACCCGCTGGGCCAAGCACCGGCGCCCATCTGGTGAATCCCGCGAGCCGGCCTGCCGCTCCCCCGTTGTTTGCAGCGCGGTGACGCAAGTCATAATGTGATCCGAACAAGAACACGTTCTAAATTGCCGTCGGGCCCCGGTCGGGTCCCCTTTCCCCGAGCACTCGGGGCCAGGGCTTGCTAGTGGAGGTAGTCGTGAAGACAAAAGGCGCACTGATCTGGGAGTTCAACCAGCCGTGGTCGATCGAGGAAATCGAGATCGGCGACCCGCAGGCGCACGAGGTCAAGATCCAGATGGAAGCGGCGGGCATGTGCCACTCCGACCACCACCTGGTGACGGGCGGCATCCCGATGGCGGGCTTCCCGGTGCTCGGCGGGCACGAGGGCGCCGGGATCGTCACCGAGGTCGGCCCCGGCGTGGAGGACATCGCCCCGGGCGACCACGTCGTGCTGTCGTTCATCCCGTCCTGCGGGCAGTGCCCGACGTGCCAGGCGGGCCTGCGCAATCTCTGTGACCTGGGCGCCGGCCTGCTGGGCGGCGCGGCGGTGTCCGATGGCACATTCCGCATCCAGGCCCGCGGCCAGAACGTGTTCCCCATGACGCTGCTCGGGACGTTCTCGCCGTACATGGTGGTGCACCGCAGCTCGGTGGTGAAGATCGACCCGTCGGTCCCCTTCGAGGTGGCCGCCCTGGTCGGCTGCGGCGTCACCACCGGGTACGGTTCGGCGGTCCGCACCGCCGACATCCGGCCGGGCCAGGACGTCGCCATCGTCGGCGTCGGCGGAGTCGGCATGGCGGCATTGCAGGGGGCCGTCAACGCGGGAGCCCGCTACATCTTCGCCATCGACCCGGTGGAGTGGAAGCGCGATCAGGCGCTGAAGTTCGGCGCCACCCACGTCTACCCCGACATCTTCGCCGCCATGGCGGGCATGGCCGAGGTCACCTACGGCCTGATGGCCCACAAAGTAGTGGTCACCGTCGGTGAGCTGCACGGCGCCGACGTCGACAACTACCTGAACATCACCCAGAAGGGCGGCACCTGCGTCCTGACCGCCATCGGCAGCCTGCTGGACACCAACGTGACCCTGAACCTGGCAATGCTGACCCTGATGCAGAAGAACCTGCAGGGCACCATCTTCGGCGGCGGCAACCCGCAGTACGACATCCCGCAGCTGCTGTCGATGTACACGGTCGGCAAGCTCAACCTGGACGACATGATCACCCGCCAGTACAAGCTGGAGCAGATCAACGACGGTTACCAGGACATGCTGGAAGGCAAGAACATTCGCGGCGTCATCCGCTACACGGACGCCGACCGGTAAAGAGCCGCGGGCCGTCCCGCCGAGTGACGGGCCTTTCCATACCCGTTGGGGCCGGGACGGATCGGCGCCAAAGGAGATGACCATGACCGAAACCGCAGAATCTCAGGCTTCCCCTGCGCTGGCCGCGTCGCACGCCTCGTGGCGCTGCGTTCAGGCCCACGATCGCGCGGGCTGGCTGGCGCTGATGGCCGACGACGTGGTCATCGAGGACCCGGTCGGCAAATCCGTCACCAACCCCGACGGCACCGGGGTGCGCGGCAAGGACGGCGTCGGCGCCTTCTTCGACACCAACATCGCCGCCAACCAGCTGACCATCACGTGTGAGGAGACGTTCCCGTCGAGCTCGCCCGACGAGGTCGCACATATCCTGGTGCTGGACAGCAAGTTCGAGGGTGGGCTGACCAGCTCGGTGCGCGGGGTGTTCACCTACAAGGTCGACGACGCGGGGCTGATCACCAACATGCGCGGGTATTGGAACCTCGACATGATGAAGTTCGGTCAGCAGGAATGAGCCCGGCCGGGTTGCATCGAGCCGAGTTCAAGCCCCGAGCGCACCCGCGACGACCGCTCTGGCCGACAGAACGTTGTAGACCGAACCGAAGTCGGGGCCGGTGGCGGGATTGGTGAGGAGCGAGATGGCCGGATCGGTCCCGGTCCGCGTCCCCCAGGCGGGATCCGGGAATCCGTTGAGGAAGGCGTTCGCGATGGTGGCGGGAGACCGAGCGAGGTCGCTCAGCGCGGTCACGAAGTCTCCGGTTTGCGCCGCGGAGAGCACGTTGTGCAGGGTCGCGACGGATGCCGCGCCGGTGGCATTCAGCGGATAGTAGGCGACGTCCGACAGGAGAGTCCTCAGTTCGCCGAGCGTGTTGGCGGACACGAGGTTACCGAGATGGGCCGCTATCTCCGAGGGGATGGCCAGGACCGGCAACAGGGTCGCGCGAGAGGCGGCGGCGACGTTTTGCCCGAACGCGGACACATAGCCCGACAGGGTTCCGATTCCGCCCACGACATCGCCCGATGCCAGGTGGTCGATCGTGATGCGCAGCGTGGCCGGCAGTTGCCCGAGCTCATGCGCGGAGGCGGCGGCAAGGCCCCCGACAGCTGCGCCGAGGGTGCGCAGATAGCCGACCTGGTTGGTGATGAGCTGGTGCAGGATGGGCGCGGGGTCGGCGAAGACGAACTGGGTGAGCGACGTGAGGTTGGTGACGGTCCCGGTTGCGACGTCCAGCCACGTCGAGCCGGTGCTGGAGTAGGCAGCGGTGGTTGTCCCGACTGCGTTGCCGACACCGCCGAGAAGCCATGCGGCATTGGTTGACTCGGTGCTGACATACGAGGCGCAAGCCGCGTTCAGGCTCCGCACGAACTGCTCGTGAACAGCCGCCGCCTGCGCGCTGAGCACCCGATAGCTCTGGGCATGCTCCCCGAACAGTGCCGCGATCGCCACCGAGACCTCGTCGGCCGCCGCGGCGACGACCGTCGTTGTCGGCGCGGCGGCAGCGGCGTGTGCGGCGTCGATCGCCGTGCCGATACGCGCCACATCCGTTGCCGCCATGGCCAAGGTCTCCGGCGACACGATGACAAACGACATGCCCGGTCTCCTTCCATGACATACATGACGAAGTTGCTGTTGCCGCGATGTGGTCGTGTCTTCTGTGGTCGCGTCTTCTATCGTCGCGTCTTCTTGATGTCCGCTGCCCTCGCCTTCCTCAGCCGACGCGTCCCAGTCCGGTGATGTTGCCCTGCATGAGCCTGTTGCGCATCAGGACCATGCTGGCGGTCTGGAGTGGGTCGCTGAGGATCGTGGCCGACTTCGGTTGTTGCACAGCGAGTTTTCCGGTCCCGGGATCGACGACGGCGAACGCGAACCCATCGAGCGGCGTGGTGTTGAGCGGTCCGATCCGGGTTATGGTGTAGATCAGTCCGTCGGCGGTCGACAGGTGCGGCAGCGCGGCACTGCGAACCGTGCTCTCCCACACCGTGTGACACCCGGAGTTGTCGATGTCCACCCTGGTCATCCCGCCGACGAACGGGGCTGTCGGCGGCACGGCCGGGCCGGCGCCCGGCGGAAGCATCGGAATCGGGTAGCCGTACGTGCTGGCGATGAACATGGAGTTCCCGATCCCGATCGGCCCGTTCTCGCTACCCGGCCCGCCCTGGGTCAAAACAGCTTGCTGACAGAGCAATTGGCCGGTCCCGGATTGGTAGATCAGCGCATGGACCATCGGGCTGGCATTGTCGACGATGGTCACGTAGTCGGCACCGGTGACCGGGCCGAAGTAGGTAGGCGTGGAACCCGTTCCGTAACTCAGTTGTCCGGGCTTGCGGCCAGGGCCGCGGTCGTAGGCCGCGCGCCAGAGGATCTGCGGGTTGCCGGCGTTGTTGAGGTTGAGCTCGTAGAGCGCGAAGGTGGTGGCGACGGCGACGCGGCCGCTGGGTGCCGCCGAAATGCTGTTCGCCACCTGCTCGCCGGCGGGTAGGCGCAGACTGGTGACGCCGCCGGCCGGTGCGACCACTCCGACCACACCGTTTTCCGTGGCAAACCACACGTTGCCCGCGTAGTCCGGGACGAGGCCGATGGAACTGTCGCCGGGCGGTATCACACCGGTCAGGTCGGTGGACGAGGTGACCGCGAGCTTCCAGGAGCCCAACGGCCCGTCTTTGGCATGGGCAATGCGCAGCAAGTGGTTGCTTCCGTCGATCATCACCACCTGGTTGGCGTTGTCCAGGTAGGCGTAGACGCCGCCGAGCAGGCTGCCCTTGACGACTCGCAGTCGGGCCAACGGGACGAAGCGCGTGAGCAGGCCCTCCGGATCGATCAGGAAGATGGTCGGCGTCTGGGTGAAGTCGTTGGTACACAGCGCCAGCACCAGGCCGTCCGTGCCCTGCATGATCGTCGGGCAGGCCCCTAGCAGCGTGGAGCCGACGATCGGATTCAGGTGAGCGCCGGGGCCGGGAAGCGGACCCGCGTTGGAGGATCCGGCGTCGTTGTGCATCGACGCCAGTCCCAGCGGCGCCATGAACGGGTTGGGCGGCGCGAGCGGCCCCCATGCCACTGCCGCCCTCGCGGTTGCCGGCACCGTTCCCGGCAGGACAGCGGGCACAAGGGTCATCACGCAGGCGGCAAGGAAAGCCGCCGGAATCCGCAGCACGCGGCCCCCCTCCTATGAGTTGGGTCACACGATTGTCGGCGGTGGGCAACACGAAGGCGCAACGCCGTGCTAACGATTCAGCCGCGGCGTGGCGTGGCGCGCGTCTGCACCGGCGGCCGCGGCTCCTGCCCGATCGCGGGCCGCACCTATGCTGACCCCATGGCGTCGATCTTCACCAAGATCATCAACCGAGAGCTTCCCGGCCGCTTCGTTTACGAGGACGACGACGTCGTCGCGTTCCTGACGATCGAGCCGATGACGCAGGGCCACACGTTGGTCGTGCCGCGGGCCGAGATCGATCAGTGGCAGGATGTCGACGGCGCGGCGTTCGCCCGTGTCATGTCGGTGAGCCAGCTGATCGGCAAGGCCGTGTGCAAGGCCTTTCGAACCGAGCGCGCCGGGATGATCATCGCCGGGCTGGAAGTGCCCCATCTGCACGTGCACGTTTTTCCCGCCCGCAACCTCAGCGACTTCGGGTTCGCCAATGTCGACCGCAATCCGTCGGCGGAGTCCCTCGACCAGGCCCAGGACAGGATCAAGGCCGCCCTGGCTCAGCTGGCGTGAGCCGGCTCCGGGGCGGGTAACTCGCTCACGCGCGGCAGCGTGACACGGAAGCAGCAACCCTCACCGGGTGCGGTTTTCAGCTCGACGATGCCGCCGTGCGCACGCACCAGCGAGTCCACAATCGACAGGCCCAGCCCGGTGCCGCCGCTGGCGCGCGCCCGTGAGGAGTCGGTGCGGTAGAAACGCTCGAACACCCGCGACGCGTCCTGCTCGTTCATCCCCGGCCCCTTGTCCGCCACTTCGAGCACCGCATCGTCGCCCTCGGTGCCCACACGGACCACGACGTCGGTGCTGGGCGCGGTGTGCTGCAGGGCATTCGCGACAAGGTTGCCGAGCACCTGACGGATCCGGGGTTCGTCGCCGACCACTTCCGGGGTGCCCGGGCCGTCGAACACCTCCAGGGTGATCTTGCGGTCGGGAGCGATCGCCTGGGCGTCGTGCACGGCGTCGCTGGCCAGCGCGAGCAAGTCCACCCGGTGGTGTTCCAGCGGTCGCTGCACGTCCAGCCGGGCCAGCAGCAGCAGGTCGTCCACCAGCAGGCCCATCCGGCTGGCTTCGCTCTCGATCCTGGAGAGCAGCATCGACACGTCCCGGGCGGCGCCCTGGCGATACAGCTCGGCGAATCCGCGGATGGTCGTCAGCGGCGTGCGCAACTCGTGGCTGGCGTCGGTGATGAACCGCCGCATCCGCTCCTCCGAACTGCGGGCCTTCTCGGCCGAGGACTCCGAGGACGCCAGCGCTTGCTGGATCTGGGCGAGCATCCCGTTGAGCGCGGCGGACAGCCTTCCCACCTCGGTGCGCGGATCACGTTCCGGCACACGGCGATCCAGCTGACCGCCGGCGATCGCAGCCGCCGTCTGTTCGACCTCGGCCAGCGGCCGCAGGCTCCGGTGCACCACCGCGAAGCTGGCGAGCCCCACCACGGCCAGGACCGCCACCCCGATGCCGAACTGCAGCCAGACCAACGAACTGACCGTGTGCTGGACGTCGGAGAGGTCGACCGCGACGGTCGTCAACCCGTGCGGGCCGCGCACCGACACCGCCCGCCACTGAATATTGGATCCGTTGACCGACGGCAGCGTCGTCGGGTTGGGGCCGACGTCGTTGTTGGGCGGTAGAGCGGGCTCGGCGTTGCGGTCGTTGATGGCGGTGAAGGGGGTGCCGTCGATACCGACGCCGCGCACATAGAACTTCGACGGCGGGCGGCCCGGGTCGGGGCTGTCGTAGGGCGGCGGCGACTGCCGACGGGGTGCCTGGGCCCAGCCCCGCGATGCCTCGAGCAGCGTCTGATCGACACGGTTGATCAGGCTGTGACGCAGGATCGAGGTGACCGCGACCCCCGAAACCGCCAGCCCGCAGGCCACCAGGATCAGGGTTGCCGCGACGAGACCCACCCGTAGCGGCACTCCGCGTCGGATCTTTGTGGGCATGACGTCATTCTTCGCTAGTGCCGGCAAATTCGCACGAACCGATCGCGCGCTCAGCGCGGTTCCCGCAACACGTACCCGACCCCTCGCAGGGTGTGCAGCAGCCGCTTCTCCCCGGTGTCGATCTTGCGGCGCAGATACGACACGTAGGACTCGACCACATTGACGTCGCCTCCGAAGTCGTACCGCCAGACGTGGTCGAGGATCTTCGGCTTGCTCAACACGGTGCCCGCGTTGATCACGAAGTAGCGCAGCAACGTGAACTCCGTCGGCGACAGCGATACCGGTTCCCCGGCCTTCCACACTTCGTGGGTTTCTTCGTCCAATTCGATATCGGCGAATGTCAGGCGCGCGTTGCGCTGCTCGGCCCCGCCCTTGCCGGCGCGCCGGAGGATCACCCGCAGCCGGGCGACGACCTCCTCGAGGCTGAACGGCTTGGTCACGTAGTCGTCGCCGCCCAGTGTCAGACCGGCGATCTTGTCCTGCAGCGAGTCGCGGGCCGTCAGGAACAGCGCCGGGGCGTCGATGCCGTCGGCGCGAAGCCGCCGCAACACACCGAAGCCGTCCATCCCGGGCATCATCACGTCAAGGATCACCGCGTCGGGGCGCGACTCGCGGGCGCGGTCCAGGGCCTGGGCCCCGTTCGTCGCCGTGGAGACTTCGAAGCCCTGGAACTTCAGGCTCACGGAGAGCAGTTCGACGATATTGGCCTCGTCGTCGACCACGAGGACGCGAGCCTCGGGCTTCGTTTCGTTTGGTGTCACCGCAGTCATGGGCAATGCCTTCGTCCTTATGTTGTGTGTTGCCTAGATATTAAATGTGTAGTTGCTGAAAGGTCGATACCAGTCGGCTGCTAACAGTCTGCCAGGAATCATCGCATCCGCTTGGACCGGCGGGGATTCACGGGGGCGCGTCGTGAATAGACTTGTGGGATGAATCTCGCCAAGGGGATCGTGTCCGCCGCGACCGCTCCCGCACGGGTGGGCCTGGCCGCCGCTGACGCGAGCCTGAACCTCGCCGGAGCGGCGGTCGGTGTGGCGAAGCGGGCCCTCGGTGACGGCGGAGTGGCCGGAACGAGCGCCATGACGTCCATGCTGGGCATCGACGACGCGATCGTCCGCGCCAATCGGCTCGCGAGGCTGCTGGACGACAACGCGCCCCTGGGCCGGGCGGTCGCGCCCGACGGGCCGATCGACCGGTTGTTGCGGCCCGGCGGGGTGGTCGACCTGCTGACGTCCGAGGGCGGTCTGCTCGACCGGCTGACGGCCGAGGGCGGCGGCCTGCAGCGCGCGCTGCGAGCCGGGTGGGCTGGCCGATCAGCTACTGGCCGAGGAAGGTTTGATCGAGCGGGTGCTGGCCGAGGACGGCCTGGCCGACCGGCTGCTCAGCGAGGGCGGACTGATCGACAAGCTGACGGCGAAGAACGGCCCGCTGGACCAGCTCACCGACGTCGCCGACACGCTGGCCCGGCTGACACCCGGCATGGAGGCGCTGGAACCCGCGATCGCGACTCTGCAGGATGCCGTCATCGCCCTGACGATGGTGGTCAATCCGCTGAGCAACATCGCCGAGCGCATCCCGCTGCCCGGCCGCCGGCCCGGGCGGCGCCCGTCCTCACGCCCGGTGCGCTCCCAGCGCATCATCGACAGCGACGAGTGAACCATTAGGCTTGGACGCGGTTTATCCGCCTCCTTAGCTCAGTGGTAGAGCACTCGCCTTGTAAGCGAGCGGTCGTCAGTTCAATCCTGACAGGGGGCTCCGAGTCGCCAATTCGCCCTGCCGTTAGAGGCAGCCGTAGAGGCAGGGCGGGCAACCGTCACCGATGTCGCGCGGTTCGGTCATCCAGTGGTGAAGACCCGAATGGAACGGCGCGCAGTGGGTACTCGGCGTCCCGTACTGATTGTCCACGCCGGAGGTCGCGCGATGCCGGTTACGGCAGGGCCCGTTCCGGGGCTCACGCAGGATTTGCACAGGGTGCCCATGGACCCGGGGCGCTTCCACAGCGGGCGTTGGCTCCTCTTCACTGAAGGGGCGCTGGTGAGCGCCTGGGGGATCGCTGGGCTGGTTGTGGCGGCTCAACATCCGCATGCCGGGGCCGCGGGCACGACGCTGCTGGGCATGGCGACAACTCCGGTGCACAGTGCCCTCCTGCTGGCCCTTGGTGCTGTGGCCATCCCGGCTGCGGGCTATCGCCGCGCGGCAGTAGTCGTCACCGCGCTCAGTGCGGTGTTCTACACGATTTTGTTGTTCTTCAGCAGTGTCGCCACGGCCCGCGCAAAGCCGACGCCCTTAGGCTTCCACGCCGCTGACATCGTGTTGCACGGCCTGCTCGCGGTGGTGAACCTCGCGCTGCTGATGTGGCTGATCCCCGACGAGTTGGGCGACGAGGTCTGGGCGCCGCGCCGCGGGCGCGGCCGCGGTCGGCGACAGCCCTCCGACCATCAAGCTTCCGACCATCAAGCGGCCACCGATCCGACGGCGGTGTCCACCAGCGCAGCGCCGGCCACGACACCAGAGTCACCACCCGCAGCACCTACACCGCCCGCGCAGGAGCCCGGCGTTCATCGCAGCCCGCCGAGACCGACGGTCAGTGACCAGCCGAGTCAGCCGAACCAGCCGAACCAGCCGAACCAGCCGAGGCCAACCAACCCGAACGCACCGACTCCGCAAAGCTCCTCCGCGCCGACGAGAAGTGCGGTGCTACCACGCGCTGCCGTCCTGCTGGCCGTGGCGGGCCTGACGGCCGTCATCGGTGTCGTCGTATGGATGCGCCGCAGGCGGATGCTCCGCGATTCGCTGTCCTAGTCGGGCGCACCCGACCGGACCGAGCGCGATGCATTACGGGGGGAACACCGGGGTTTGGAGTGCAAAGAGCCGCTACGGTCGTCGACGTTTCCGGCGCGCCTGTCGAGCACCTTGAGAGACCACGCGATCACCCACAGCAGGACAACGTAGGCGACCACGTAGCTGGGTGCCATGACCCACACCGACTTGCCGCCCAGGAACAGTGCCGCGAGGCCACCCAGCGCATCGCCGACCCAACCGGAGACCACCACCCCGGCCAGGATGGCGATGTAGGCGTGCTCGCGCTTCTGCGGAACCTTGCCCGCCGCCCGTCGGGTGAAGTACCAGATCCCAAGGGCGGCAACGGCTAACGCCGAGGCGACGAACGCGGCGACCATCCAGACCGGAACCGACTTGGTCGAGGTGAGGTGGGCGGAATGGAACACCGCGTCGATGGCGAGCATCGCGGCGACGTACAACGGCAGTATGAGCAGGGCCCGCTTGAGGTTGATCATGGTGTGGGCAACCCCGGTATCGGCACGTCCGCGCATTCCAGCGCGCCCTCGACGCCTGCCTTGACGGGCGCCTCCAGAACGCCCTTCGCGAAGCCACCCACGAAGCCGAGGACACCGCCGGGCAGGGCGCCCGCTCCGAAGAGTTCGGGAGTGACCACCGCACCACCCGCGGCCCCGGTCACCGCGCCCTTCAGCGCGCTCTCGAATCCGCCTTTGACCATGTCCTTGCCGACGTGCTCCTTCACCTGTTGCCCGACGCACTGCCCAAAACTGGGCGGAGGTGTGAAGGTCGGCATCGGGCCGGGCGCCGGTTGGGGGCCGGGATCGGGCGGCTTGCCGAACGACGGCATGGGGACCGGCGGCGGTGGCGGTTGCGCAGCGGGCGAGGTCAAGGCGCTCTTGTATTGGTCCAGGAAGCTGGGCGGCTGTGCCGGCTGCGGCGACCCGGGCTGCGGGGGCGGCGAGGCGCCCCCGTCTTGTTTGAAGTCCACCAACTTGATGCCGCCATTGGGGCGGGTAGCCGGTTGTCGGCCGGCGGGAGGCGTGGATCCGTTCTGGGAGTTCTGCGAGAAACCAACGGTGCCGACGCCGGCGGTGGCGGCCGTGAGTTGCCCGGCGACCTTGATCTCCGCCGCGTCGAGCTGTTCGGCGCGAGAGCGGATATCCCCGGCGAAAGCTTGCGCCTGGGCTTGCCGAGCCGCCCGCTCGCCGGGCGTGCCGCCGGGGCGTGCGTCGGCAACGGACAGGTCTTCTCCGACGGTGAATCCCGCGTTCTCGGCATCCTCGACGCCATAAAGGACCCGGCGCCGCGCTGTGCTGATCTCGCTGGCGCCGTCGCGCGCGACGGCGGCCGCCCGGCGCAGCTGGTCGGCCTGGGCGCTGACGACGGACAAGTCGGCGCCGGTGCGCTGCCGCAGTCCGTCACCGCCGGCGCCCTGCCATTGGATGGAATGGGACTGGTTGCGCATCTGGAGGAAGACGTCCTCCCACTGATCGGCCGTTCTGCTCCAGTAGCCGGCAGCATCGACCAGGTGCTCGGTGCTCCAGGCGCGGATCTGGGACAGACTCGCGGGCACTTACACCACCCTGACCTGCGTCACGGCAGCCATCTCGCCCGCCGCCGCGACTTCTTGCTCGCTGTACCCTTCGGCTGCTGTGGCCACCCCCGCCGCCGTCGCCTGCGTCCGGGCCACCAGCGCTTCGGCCGCGACGCCGATCGCCGTGTTGACGCCGTTCACCGCCGCGGTGGTCGGTTGAAAGGGTTGCCCCGGCGAGGGCGGTGGTGGATTGAGTTGAGCGCTCAGCCCCCGCCATCGGCTCGCCGCAGCCAGCAATCGATCAACGACAACCTGCAACTGACCTGCCCCCACAACACGGGAGTCTAGGCGGATCGCCGCTGAGACGCTTTACCCGCACCAGATCTGCCGCAGACCGGCCGAGGCGAGGATTTAGGCTTTCACCGAGGAGGCTTGCACCGAGGAGAATCATCACCGCATGAGCCGTATCCGAGTTGTCGCTGCGTCGCCGCGGCGGGTCGTTGCGAGCATCCGCGCGCCACGGCGTCGCGCCGCCCTCGCTCTCGGCGCCGTCCTGCTCGCAGTCGTGGGGTGCACGAGTCCGTCGGCGCCCCGAGCCGCGGTGGCCGCCGCACCGTCGGCGACGATCGCCGCCACACCGGTGGCCTCGAGGACGGTGCCCGCCGCGCCGCGCCCGCCCGAGGGTGCGCAGCCTCAGCTCGCGTCGGATCCCGCGCAGTTGGCCGACGACCTCGTCGCCGACGAGCGTGCGCTGCGTGACCCGTCGACGCCCGAGCCGGCGCTGATGGCGGCGGCGCACCGCGAGCAGGCCGCCTACCGCGCCATCGGACGCCACCCCGAGTGGGACCCGATCACGCGGCCGCGCATTCCGGCGGAATTGGTGAATGTCTACGATCGCAACGTCGACGCCCGCCGACAACTGCAGGCGATGACCCCCGCCAAAGACACGCTCCCCCCGTGGCGCATCCAGCCTCCGATTCCCGCGGACGAGCTGATGAGTGCCTACCGCGCGGCGGAGTCCGACTCGGGCGTCGGCTGGAACTATCTCGCCGCCATCAACTTCGTCGAGACGCATTTCGGCAGCATCGTCGGCTTGAGCAGTGCCGGCGCCGAAGGCCCGATGCAATTCCTGCCATCGACCTTCGCCACCTACGGTCAGGGCGGCGACATCAACTCGCCCCGCGACAGCATCCTGGCCGCGGGCCGCTTCCTCGCCGCGAATGGCTTCGGCGGCGACCGCGACCACGCGATCTACCAGTACAACCACGCTCACCAGTACGTGCAGGCGGTCGACCAGTACGCCGCGTTGATCGCGTCCGACCCCGCCGTCTTCGGCGACTATTACCGGTGGGACGTCTACTACAACACGACGGCCGGCGACGTGCTGCTCCCCATCGGGTACGCCGCCACCTCACGCATCCCGGTCGGCGACTACCTGACGAGCCACCCGCAGTAGGCGCTACTAACCGTTGCCCTTCTTGCGCGACAGGAACGCCTGCATGTGCTGTTGCGGCTCGCCAGTCAGGAACGCGAGACCGAACTGCTCGATGCTGTCTTCGATCGCTCCGTGAACGCTCATGTCGAACCACTTGTTGAGCAGCCGCTTTTGCTGGCGCAGCGCGTGTGGGCCGAAACCGCCCAGCTTGGCGGTGAGTTCGCCGATGCGCTCGTCGAGGGCGTTGGGCGCAACGACCTCGTGCACCAGGCCCCACGCGGCGGCCGTCCCGGCGTCGATCGTTTCGCCGGTCATCAAGAGCCAGGTCGCATGCGAGGCCCCGATGAGCGCGGGCATCAACGCCGAATGAATCACCGAGGGGATGCCGACCGCGACTTCAGGCATCCCGAACCTCGCACCGGCCTCGGCGATACGCAGGTCGCACGACATCGCGACCTCCAGGCCACCGCCGAGGCACCAGCCCGCGAGTCGTGCGATGACCGGGACGGGGCACTCGCGGATCGCCTCACACAGGTCCGCCAGCCGGCGGATGAAGACCTCGGCGCGGGATCGGTCCAGGGCGACCATCTCGTTGATGTCGGCGCCCCCGATGAACGCCTTCTCCCCCGATCCGCGCAGTACCACGACGCGCACGTCAATGTCTCGGCCGACGGCGCGGAATGCGTCGGTCAGCCCCTCGATCGCGCCGCTGCCAATGATGTTCAGCGGTTTGGAGTTGATCAGCTCGATGGTGACCACGCCGCCGTCGCGTCCGAGCCTGACGAACCGCTTCTCCGCCGTGTCCATTCGCTCCTCGACTGACCGCTGCGCGCGCCGGGAAGATTAGCACCGCCGCCGTCACGCGCGGTCGGCAGCAGGTCGAACGCCCCGACTACGGGCAACACTCAGTAGAGCGGGATCCAGTCGCCGAAGAACCAGTACCCCCGCCACAAAGCCGTCCTCGGAGATACCCACGATCGAAAAGCGCAAACTTGCCCTTTCGGGCGGCCGCTCGCGCCGTCGGCCCGTCAGGGCAGGACGCGCAAGCCCCACCTGCCGAGCACGGGCTGCACCATCGCGAAGTAGGTCGTGTAGTCGTCGCCGTCGGGCGAGGACATCAAGAGGCCGACGGCACTGACGGTTCCGTCGGGATTCTTCACAAAGCCGGGACTGCCGCTGTCACCGTTGAGGCTGTAGACGCTGGCCTCGACCACGTCGCCCTCGACACTTTTGACCGTGCCACACGTCTCGCCACTGACGGCGCCGACCTTGCAGAACGGCATGCCGACCTCAATCTGGTTCTGGGCCAGGACATCCCGGACGGGATACCTGCCGCCGACGTCACCTGCCGGAGCGCCGACCGCGGGATCGAGGCGAATGATCGCGGCGTCTCGTTTGTCGCCTTCCTGCTCGCTCGCGGTGATGCGCCCCAGCGCGACGTCGTCCGCGTACGTCCAAGCCGAGCCGTCGTGCCCGTCGCAGTGCCCGCTCGTCATCAGGTAGTAGCCGCCGTCGTTGCCTTGCGCCGCGAAACCGGCTGTGCAGTTGACGTTGTCGTGGTCGACTTCGATGCCCGGCATCGGTGGTGGCGCCGCGAGCGCCGGCGTGGCTGACACCGCCGCGGCCACCACCACGGCACCGGCCAAGCCCAAGCATCGCAACCACCAGATGGCCACGCCACGCCTCCACTCCTGTCGGGAAGCATGATTACAGCCGATTACCGTCTGCTTCGCAAGGCGAGGGGGGCGCCTGCTGACGGCACTCGAAAAACCCTGCGGCCCAACCACTCCCGGAGGGAGGCCTAGCCGACCGTCAAGTCATTCCGCGTGGACACGACGGCCGAGGAAGTTCAGGACCGCGTCGGCGAAGATGTCGTTGCGATCGCCGGCGACCATGTGTCCGGCACCGCGGACATCGGTGAATTCGACTTGCGGGAAGCGGGCGAGAAACTCGTCGGCGCGATCCTGGCTGACCAGGTCACTCATCTGGCCGCGCACCAGAAGCATTGGCACGCCGCCGCTCACGATGGCCTCCACGGCCGCGTGCATGCGATCGGCATCGGTCACCTCGAACGGTGGTAATGCTGCCGCGCCGCTGATGAACTGCGGATCCCAGTGCCAGTACCAGCGATCACCGCGGCGGCGCAGGTTGGTGGTCAGGCCCGCCAAGTCGGTGGGACGCGGTCGGTGTGGGTTGTATTCCGCGATCGCGTCGGCGACCTCGTCGAGCGAGGCGAACCCCGATTCCACCCGGTCGGACATGAAGGCGTGGATCCTGTTCGCCCCCGACTGGTTCATGTTCGGCACGATGTCGACCAAAACGACCGCGCTGGCGATTCCGGGCGAGATCTCGCCCGCGAGCAGCATCGAGGTGAAGCCGCCCAGGGAGGCGCCCACCAGCGCCGGTTGCGGCGGCAGCGTGCGTAGCACCTCCTGTACGTCGCGGGCGAAGCTGACGACACGGTAATCGCCTTCGCTCGACCAGTCCGACTCCCCGTGCCCCCGCAAGTCGACGGTGACGGCCTGCCAGCCGCGCGCAGCCACCGCGGCGGCGGCCTTGCCCCACGAGCGGCGGGTCTGTCCACCGCCGTGCAGAAACACCACGGCCCGCGCCGAGGGGTCGCCCAGCCGATCCGCCACGATGCGGACGCCGCCGGGCCCCTCGATCGAGAACTCTTCCGCGGTGGGCATCAGGTGATCGTAAGGCGGGCAGGCGGCATGCAAGCCGATGGCCAGCCCAAGCGGGCCGAAGCATGCCCAAACCGCCACCTCATCCGTCACAGTAGAACCAGGACCCGGGAGGCGCGGCGCAGGATCTCCACATCGCTGCTAGCGCCCGCGCTATCGCATTCCGAGTAGCACTGGCCCCATGGTGAAGGGGCTTAAGTGGCTCGTGTGACACCCGCAGTGACGAAGGTGCCGCCACAACCGCGGGTCACAACTGCGGGTCGATGTGCGCTCGTGTGTCACGCGAGCCTCATGGACCCAGGGCGGGGTGCCCTGCCGCGCGGCTAGCCCGGCGACCCGCGCTCACCTTTCCAGAGCTTGGCGAAACGGCGGGCCACATCGCCGAGCCAGCTCCCCGTCCGCTGGGAACCCTTGATCCTGCCCAGGGTCTGTTCTCCCTCGGCCGCGTAGTCCTTGACGTTTTCGTCGCCTTCTTCAGCGCGCATTGCTGACCCCCTTTCGGTGGCTCCACCCTGCCTACCCGGGTTACCCGGGTAGCCAAACTGGGTGGGCCTAGGGCGACAGCCGCTGCTTGCTGGCCTTGACCGGCGCCGCGCTGGGCGGCAGCTTCAGCAGGTTGCCTCCCAGACTGCCGCGGGCGGTGCGGATCGCCACCAGGACCCAGGTGACCAGCAGGCCCGCGTAGGCGATCACCGCGGCGACCGTGAACGCCGGTAGGCGGGTGTGCGCGGCCAGCTGTGCCGTACCGGTGACGAACGTGCCGACCGGGAAGGTCAGGCTCCACCACGTCAACGCGAACGGCATTCCCCGCAGCAGCGTGCGCACCGTCAGCGCGGTGGCCAATGCGATCCACAACACCGCGAACCCCCACACCGGGACCCCGTAGATGATCGCGAAGGCGTTCATGCCCTCGGCGACGTCGTGGTCGACAACCATCGGCGCGCCCGCCCCCAAAAGGCCCGCGGCAGTGATCGATTGGCCGAGCGGGCCCAGCACGATCCACAGCGTCGGCACCCGCGCGGAGCCCGAGGTGCCATACAGCACCAGGCGGCTCCAGATCATCGCGATGATGTTCAACGAGGCGAGCAAGGACAGCCCGAACATCGCGTAGCAGCCGTACAGCATGGTCTGTCGTCCGGCCCCCGCGGCCATGTGCGGCAGCAGGAGCGCGCCGGTCGCGGCCGACACCATGGGTGGGACCACCGGCATCAGCCATCCACCGAAGGCCGCGTCGGGCTCCACCTCGTACTGGGTGAACATGAGGAAAGGAATACTGACCGCGGTGAACAAGCCCCCGAGGGTGCCACCGGCCCACAGCACCCAGCACAGGTCGACGGCCGCGCGCTCGCCGATCAAGTCCCTGCCGACGAGTACCGCGCCCGCGCCGACGGTCATCAGCGCCATCGGGGCGGCGCCGTAGAAGTGGGCCATCTGCGGATTGCGTGCGTGCCCGCGCGCCACCGTGGGATGGCGCAGCCAGTGACCACCGACGAGCACGCTCAGCACCACCAGGAGCGCGGCGGCGATCACCCAGATCAGTAGGGCAAACGCCCGCAGCCCCGTGACATGGATCGGCAGGATGGCTCCGGCGCCGGCGACGATCCCGGTGCCCATCACCGACGCGAACCAATTGGGCCCGAGGTTGCCCAGCACCTCGACCCGGGTGTGCGGCGACGGCGCGTCGTCCGGGTGCCCAGCGCTCATAGCTGAGGAACCTTATCGCGCCGCCGCGAGTCGCCCACCGAACAGCGCCCGGACCGTCGAAGACGGCGTCGCACGCGGATGTGGCGTTGATCACGCCGGCCGGACGCCGGCACGGGCTGAGCGGGCCGGATTCGACGCCGATATCTGCTGAGTAACGGGTTGGCGTCATATCCCGTCGGCATATCCCGTCGGCGACGTGTGCCGTGCGACACGTCCGGACGGGCAGGCGGGCCGGCCTGGCCGCTCCCGGGCCAGGAATGCCCTGGTGGGAGGGCTGGTCAGTCGCCGAATCGGCCCCAGTCGCGCCCGGTGAGACCGGTCCCGGGGTTTCCTCTCGCGGCTTTTTCGATTCGAGGCTTCACAGCAAGCTCCCGCATACTTGACACCATGCTTGGAGCGACATCGCCGCAAACCACCGCGGGTGCGGGGGCCGACGATGCGCCGGGGATGGGCCGAGGTTTGTGATGGCGCGCTCTGGCGGTGCCCACCACCGCCATCGAGCCCCTCGTCAGCCGTCGAGGCTCCGCAAGGGGTTGACGCGCGGCTTCATGGCACTGGTGTCGGTGGGAGCGGTGCTGATGACGGCGGCCGGTTACTACGTGGCCCACGGCGCCCTGGGTGGCATCACCGTCTCGGACGCCCTGCGCCCCGACGACCCGCGATCCAGCGGCAACAACATGAACATCCTGCTGATCGGGCTGGACTCGCGCAAAGACCAGGACGGCAACGACCTGCCTTGGTCGATCCTCAAGCACCTGCACGCGGGCGACTCCGACGACGGCGGCTACAACACCAACACGCTGATCCTCGTGCACGTCGGAGCCGACGACAAAGTGGTGGCGTTCTCGATCCCGCGGGACGACTGGGTGCCCTTCAACGGCGTCCCGGGATACAACCACATCAAGATCAAGGAGGCCTACGGCCTCACCAAGCAGTACGTCGCCCAAAAGCTGCTCAACCAGGGCGTCAGCGACCAGAAAGAACTGGAGACGAAGAGCCGCGAAGCCGCGCGGGCGGCGACCCTGCGCGCGGTCCGCAGCCTGACCGGCGTCCCGATCGACTACTTCGCCGAGGTCAACCTGGCCGGCTTCTACGACTTGGCGCAGACCCTGGGCGGGGTCGAGGTGTGCCTGAACCATCCCGTGTACGACTCCTACTCGGGCGCCGACTTCCCGGCCGGGCGCCAGCGGCTGGACGCGGCGCAGGCGCTGGCCTTCGTCCGGCAGCGGCACGGCCTGGAGAACGGGGACCTCGACCGCACCCACCGGCAGCAGGCATTCCTCTCCTCTGTCATGCAGGCGCTGCAGGAATCCGGCACCTTCACCAACCTGGACAAGCTCAAGAGCCTGATGGCGGTGGCCCGCAAAGACGTGGTGCTGTCGGCGGGCTGGGACGACGACCTCATCCAGCGGCTGGGGGAGCTGACCGGCGGTGACATCGAGTTCCGCACCCTGCCCGTGGTGCGCTACGACAACATCGACGGCCAGGACGTCAACATCGTCGACCCGGCCGCGATCAAGGCGGAGGTGGCGGCGGCGATCGGCTCCGCCCCGGCGACCACCGCGACCACCACCACCGCCGTCAAGCCCAGCCCGTTCACCGTCGTCGACGTCATCAACTCCGGCGCGATGAGCGGCATGGCCGGAGAGGTGTCCCGCGCGCTGAAAAAGCACGGCTACACCGCTGGCCAGGTGCGTGACCGCGACTCCGGCGAACCGACGACCACCACGATCGCCTACGGCGTCGGCGCGCAAACCGATGCCAGCAACGTCGCCGCGCTGCTCGGCCTCGACGCCCCGAAGCAGTCCGACTCCAGCGTCAAGCCCGGACACATCCGCGTCACCCTCGACACCAGCTTTTCCATGCCCGCCGCCGACGAGACGACGACGGACGAAACCACCACCAGCACAACGTCTTCCGGGACGTCGACGACCACCACCACGGCCAAGACCTATTACTACAACGGCACCGCCACCACCTACCCCACGCCCAACGAGGGGAAGCCGATCGGCGGCGGCGGGGTGCCCTGCGTCAACTAGCGCGGCGGGTCGCCGCCATCGGGTCAGCGGCGATCGCAAGCGCGGCGTTGCCGGGCGCAGCGGGTCGCCGCCAACCGGCTACGCGTGGGTTCCGCCGTCGATGCGGATCTCGGTGCCGGTGATGAATGCGCCGTCGTCGGACACCAGCATGGCGATCACCCCGGCCACCATGCCGGGGTGGGCCATCCCGGTGCCGCTGGATTCCTCGGTCGTCGGCAAGATCGGCATCAGCCGGGTGAACAGCGACCAGTCGGCGTCCTTGGGAATGTATCCGCCGGTGGCATCGGTGATGCCCGACTTGATGCTGCCCGGGGCCACGCATACCGCGCGCAGGCCGTCGCGCGCGTATTCGAGGGCCAGCGAGTGGGTGAACGCCTGGATGCCGCCCTTGCTCGCCGCGTAGGCCGCCATGTACGGGTGCGCGAAGGAGGCCGAGGTGGAACTGAAGTTCACGATCGCGCTGCGCGAATTCGCCAACAACGCCGGCAGCGCCTCGCGGACGACCAGGAACGTGCCGGTGAGGTTCACCCCGATGATCTGATTCCACAGCTGCAGGCCGGTCTCGTGGGTGTGGGCGGCGCGCAGGATGCCGGCGGCGTTGACCACCGAGTCGAGACCGTCGAGCGTCTGTGCGGCCCGGCCCACGCCGTCGATCACCGACTCCTCGTTGCCGACGTCCATCTGCACGGTGGTGAGGCGGTCCGCGGTCGCGGCCTTCTCGGCTTCGGCCCGCGTCAAGTCCAAGCCGTCGGCCGCGACGTCGGCGGCCGCCACGGAGGCGCCCTCGTCCAGCAACCGCAGCGCGGTGGCCTGCCCGATTCCCGACGCCGCGCCCGTCACCAGGATCCGTTTGCCCTCGAGTCGCTTCATCTGGCTCTCCCGTGCTTGTCCCGCTACTTGGCGTGCCCATCATTGCAAGCCGAGGCAGGCTGGACGCATGGACATCGGATTCGTGGGCCTGGGAAACATGGGCCGGGGCATGGCGGCAAACCTGATCAAGGCGGGTCATGACGTGACCGTCTACAACCGCTCCCCCGGAAAAGCGGAAGCCCTGCTGCAGCAGGGCGCGACGGCCGCGCGCAGCGTTCGGCAGGCCAGCGGCGGTGAGGTCGTTTTCACCATGCTCGCCGACGACCGGGCCGTCGAGGACGTGACATTGGGAGACCCTGAAATCGGGGACGGCGTCCTGGCATCGCTGCGACCGGGCGCCACGCACGTCTCGTCGAGCACCATCAGCGTCGCCCTATCCCAGCGCCTGGCGGCCGCGCACGGGCAAGCGGGTCAGCGGTATGTCGCCGCGCCGGTGTTCGGCAGGCCCGAAGCCGCCTCGGCCGCAAAGCTATTCGTTATCGCGGCGGGCGCCCCCGATGCGCTGCGGCCGTTGTCGCCGCTGTTCGACGCGATCGGCCAGCGGACCTTCGTGGTCGCCGATCAGCCGCACACGGCCAACCTGGTCAAGCTGAGCGGCAACTTCCTGATCGCGTCGGTCATCGAGAGCGTCGGCGAGGCCGTGGCGCTGGTCGCCAAGGCCGGGGTGGACAGGCAGCAGTACGTCGACCTGCTGACGTCGAGTTTGTTTGCCGCGCCGGCATATCAGACGTACGGCGGACTGATCGCCAAGCAGCAATTCGAGCCCGCGGGCTTCGCCGCGAACCTCGGACTAAAAGACGTCCGCTTGGTGCTGGCCGCCGGGGAAGAGCTGCAGGTGCCGCTGCCACTGGCCAGCCTGCTGCGCGACCGCTTCCTGACGTTGGTCGCCACCGGGGGCGGCGACTTGGACTGGTCGGCGGTCTCGTCCCTCGCCGGCAGGGACGCCGGTCTGGGCTCAGACCACCCCGCGTAGCCCCTCGGCGCCGAACACCGGCTCGAGCATCGCCGAGAAGTCCGGACCGCGTCGCAGGATGTGGCCGCCGTCGACGTTGATGCACTGGCCGGTGATCCATGCGGCCGCATCGCTGAGCAGGAACATGGCCAGGTTGGCGACGTCCTCGACCTCGCCGGCCCGCGGCAGCGGCGTGCACGCGCGGTAGTCGGCGCTGAGCTCCGGCGACTCGGTGATGGGCACGACCAGGTCGGTACGGATCAGGCCCGGCCGGACGCTGTTGACCCGCACCCAGGACGGGCCGAGCTCGTCGGCGGCCAGCATCATCATGTGGTCGACCGCCGACTTGGTGACGCCGTAGGCACCGAACCAGCGGTGGGTGTTGCTGGCCGCGATCGACGAAATTCCCACGAACGACCCGCCGCCGCCGCGGACCAACTCGCGGGCCGCGTGTTTGAGCACATACATCGTGCCGTTGACGTTCAGGTCGACCGTGCGCCGCCACGCCTCGGAGTCGATCTGGGTGATCGGACCGATGGTCTCCGACCCGCCCGCGCAGTGCACCACCCCGTGCAGCCGGCCGTGCCACGCCGTCGCCGCTGCCACGGCACGGGCGGTCTCGTCCTCGTCGGTGATGTCGGCCGGCTCGTAGCGAATCGCGCCGGCACCGGGAAGCGCTTCGATCTCTTCGACGGCGGCTGCCAGCCGATCGGCGTTGCGGCCGACGATCAGGACGGAGGCGCCCGACGCCACCAGCCCGGCGGCGACGCCCTTGCCGATCCCGCTGCCACCGCCGGTGACCAGGTATGTCCGGTTGTCGAAGGAAAGCTGCACGCTGGCTCCTCACGCGAAAACTGAAACAGGTTCCAGTTATAGAACCATGCGCGATCGGGCGCGAAATGTCCGGCACACAGTCACCGCCGAGCGGCGACCAAGAGATTGCCCACCGGCCACATGAGCCGCGTGAACCAACCCGAGAAGACCCGCACACGATCTCGAAAAGCGATTGCGCCCGTGATATCGCGTTCACAGGTCGCCGAACCGACCCGCACCGCCGGCTCGTTCGCGACCGCCGGAAACTAGGGCGTGTCGCGGCGCGCGACCTGGGTCGGCTTCGCGTTGCGCCAGTCCTCGACGTCGGGCGGCTGGCCGACCGCGTATCTGTTCTCGTTGTGAGCCGCCCAATGCGCGTGCCCCAACTCGTGGATGTGGAACGCGTGCCGCAGCGCCTCGGTGAATCCCATTGCGTCGGAGGCGGCGTTGACCGAATCCTTGACCAGCAGCGCCGCCATCGTGGGCCGGTCGGCGATGCGCCGGGCGAACTCCAAAGTCTTCTCCGCCAGTTCGTCGACCGGGAACACCTTGGACACCATCCCGAGCCGGTAGGCCTCGTCGGCGTCCAGCGAATCTCCGGTCAGCAGAAGCTCTTTGGCCTTCCGGGGCCCGAATTCCCAAGGGTGAGCGTAATATTCGACGCCGGGCATGCCCAGGCGGACAGCGACCACGTCGCTGAACTTGGCGTTGTCGGCGGCCACGATCAGGTCGCACGCCCAGATCAGCATCAGGCCCGCCGAGATCGCGTTGCCCTGCACCTGGGCGATGGTGATTTTTCGCAGATCCCGCCAGCGGCAGGTGTTCTGGAAGAAGTAGTGCCACTCCTGCAGGTAGATCTTTTCCGCGATGGGATCGCGCGTCCCGCCGTTGATGCGAAAGCTGGGCAGCTGGCTGCGCTCGGCGATCGCCAACTCCGAGCCCAGGTCGTGTCCGGCGGAGAAGTTCCGGCCGCGCGCCGCCAAGATCACCACCCGCACGGTGTCGTCGGCCTCGGCGCGCAGGAACGCCTCGTCGAGCTGGATCAGCAGGCCGCGGCTTTGCGCGTTGTGGGCCTCGGGCCGATTGAGCCAGATCCGGGCGATGCGGCCGTCGTCGAGGGTTTCGTAGGAGACCAGCTCGTTGTCGCCGGCGTCCGCCGCCTTAGAACCGGCTTGCGAACTCGCTTGCTCGGAGAGTGTCATTCCGCCCACCTTCTGTCAGGTCCGACCGTTTACAGATTACGGCCACTCTGTAAGCAGCGTGGGGCTGGGTCAGCGACGGGGAGGCCGCTGCCCGAGCGGCAGCAGCCGGTGGTCGCGCGTGAACACCAGTCGAACCAGGCCGACGGCGACGACGACGGTGGTGGCGGCCACCGAGCCGAGGATCAGGAACATGACGACCGCCTGGACCAACACCGCCTGCACCGGGTGCACGCCGGCCAAAATGAGGCCGGTCATGGCGCCCGGCAAAAAGACCAGCCCGGTGGCCTTGGTGGTCTCGATCTGCGGGGATATCGCCGAGCGCAGGGCCGTCCGCAGGTAGGGCGCGGCGGCCTGGCGCGAGGGTTGCCCGAGGGCGAGCCTGGCCTCGACCTCGTCCCGCTTGTCGCGCAGCTCGTCGACCAGCCGCCTGGCGACCAGCACCATGGCGGTCATCGAGTTGCCGACCATCATCCCGGCGATCGGCACCAGCGTCCGCGCCTGCAGGGGGAACACCCGCAGCCCGAAGATCACACCCAGAGACACGACCGCCGCCGCAGAGAACGCGGCGATTGCCAACGGCGCCAGCTTCGGCACCTCCGGCGCCCGCCGGCGGGCGACATCCCCGGCGTAGGCGACCATGCCGGCAACCCATGCCCACGACCACCACAGCGAGCGGCCGGGCATGAAAAGCAGCGTCAACGCACCACCCACGAGGAGCAACTGAACCAGCGCGCGGGCCGCCGCCCACACCAGCTGCCGCTCCAGTCCGAGCCGCTGCCACAGCGAAATGCCCGCCGCCAACGCCACCAGCGCCAGCGACGTCGCCAGCCCGACCCAGCCGACCTGACCGTTCGTCACTTCACCGACCCCACCGGCCCCAGCCCCAGGCTGCGGCCGCGCTCGATGTGCAGCACTCGATCGGCGGCCCGCTCCACCTGCGCCGCGTCGTGGGTGACCCACAGCGCGGGGATCCCGTCGGCGGCCAGCTCGCGCACCGCGTGCTCGATCACCTCGGCCGCTCCGGTGTCGACGGCGGAGGTGGGTTCATCCAGGAGCAACACCTGCGGTCGCGCCATCAGCGTGCGCGCCAGGCACATGCGCTGCGCCTCCCCGCCCGACAACGCGGTGGCGTCGCGGTCCAGCCACGAGCCGGTCAAAGCGACCCGCCCGAGCGTCTCGCGCATCCGCGCCTCGGACGCCTCCGGGTCGGCCGCGCGGAGATTGTCGGCCACCGTGCCGGGAAACGGCGTCGGACGCTGAAAGCACATGCCCACCAGGCGTCGCAACCGCAGGGGATCGATCTGGGCGACGTCGTTGCCGCGGAACGACACGTGCCCGCTCGTGGGCACCTCCAGTCGGTTGCACAACCGGAGCAGAGTCGACTTGCCCGCTCCGGACGGCCCGAACACCGCCGTGACGCCCCGCCCGGGGATGGCGGCCGACAGCCCGTCCAGTGCGCGAACCCCACCGCGCTCCACGACGACGTCGACGAAGTCGAACGCGAACTCGCTTTCACCCACTTGGCCGCAGACCCTCCCGCCGTGGCTTTTAGCCTATGGGCGAGCCGATCGCGAACGGAAGTCGCCCCGCCGCGGCCCGCAGTGGTTCACGAACCGTCCAATGCGGCGGCAAGCAGGGCCGCGGCCGACTTCAGCAGTCCCACTGAGCGGGTGAGCTCGGCGTTTTGCTTCCGCGGCCGGTCTAGCTCGAGAGACCCGTCACGGGTTGCCGTCGAAGCGCCGGAGTCGGCCGGGTCCCTGCGCGTGCGCTCGTGGACCGTACCGCCGAGGGGGGCGGTGACTGTCCGGATCCCCATTCGCTCCACGTCGTGGCGCCCACGAATCGCGACAGCATGGGCTTCCTCGGGGTGCGACGCCCCGTTGACCGCGGAGGCCTTCGCCAACGCCGTCCCCATCGGGCGGGTATCCCGGACGGGCAGCGCCGCGTGCCCACCGCCGCCCGCGACGCCGTCGCGACAATCGGCCGGCTGCTGATTCATCTGCCGGAGGACCTCTGCCTCCCGCCGGCTGAGCCCGTCCTCCCACTCGCGGAGCTCGCTTTCGCGCTCGCGCACCGCCGCTTCCCGCTCGGCTACTTGCGCTTCCCGATGGCGCAACTGAGCCAGCTGTTGTGGGATCGCGGATACCTTCTTGACGAGCTGAGCCTCCCGCTGAGCGAGTTGGGCCTCGCGCCGGGCAAACCTTCACCATGGCGCCGCTGCGCGTCGCTTTCTTGCCGGCTGAGCGCGGTTTCCCACTGGATCAGATCGGTCTCGCGCTGGCGGACCCGCGCCAGCCCGTCACCAAGCTCGGCGCACCTGCTGCGAAGCTCCGCTTCCTCGTCGAGGTGCCGGATCAGCTCACGTTCGACCAAATCGACGAACAGATCGACCTTTTGCTCGTCGTAACCGCGCTTACCGAGGCGCGGTTTGGAGAAGGCGACGTTATGCACATCTGCCGGAGTGAGAACCATTCCTGCTCCCCTAGCCCGAGAAGTCGGGGACGCGAATTATTGAGCCGTATGCCCACAGAATAGTCCGACTGCCGTTTCTCGTCTCTATTTGCTCAGGCAGAATCCGCGTCGGCTGGTGGACGTGTGAGCGGGGGGCGGTAAGCCGGTTGGGTGACAGGGCGCAAGGTGCCGACGCGCGTTCGTCACTGAAGCATTGCCGCTGGTTGATGGTGCTGCGCCGCGCGCGCCACCCCGCCGCCCTGAGGCACGGTGGCTCGGTTGTCGCCCGCACGATTGGCGCCGCGATTCGCCAAAGGACGCACTCACAAAATCGCGTGCTGCGATGCCTACGATGATTCGGGGTGAACAAACTCAGGGCCGACGCGAATTCCGGCTAAAACATAAACGACTTCGGGATTTTGAATGAAATTCTGATGCTCTCCAGGTTGCCGCCGGGTGCCCTGGCCGGCCGGGCGCGGGTCCCCGCGGGGCATGGCCGAAGGAGGAACGGCTGCGAGCGCCGTTCGGAGTCGCCTAAAGTTAACTCATGCCTACGAAATCTGATCCCGGCGAAATCGGCGACGTGGAGCCGGTCGCCGACAGCACGGCAAGCCAGGCGAGGCGGGTCGTCGCGGCGTACGCCACCGACGCCGACGAATGCCGCGTTTTCCTGTCCATGCTCGGTATTGGACCGTCGAAGCTCGACGCGTAGATGGCTTCCGCGGGACCGCGTAAGCCGGAGAATCCCC
Organism: uncultured Actinomycetota bacterium; assembly: GCA_963824505.1. Taxonomy (GTDB): domain Bacteria; phylum Actinomycetota; class Actinomycetes; order Mycobacteriales; family Mycobacteriaceae; genus Mycobacterium. The sequence continues at coordinate 23,231 of CAWGPS010000012.1, read as the reverse complement.
CCTTCGGCCGTTCCGATTTCGTCGTGGTTGCCAATCGGTTGCCGGTCGACCAGGAACGGCTGCCAGACGGGACCACCTCCTGGAAGCGCAGCCCCGGCGGTCTGGTCACCGCGCTCGAGCCGCTGCTGCGCCGACGCCGCGGGGCGTGGGTGGGCTGGCCGGGTGTCGCCGCCGAGGAGGCCGACTTCGACGACGAGCCCATCCTGCAGGAGGACCTCGAGCTTCGTCCGGTGCGGCTGTCCGCCAGCGACGTCGCCGAGTACTACGAAGGTTTTTCCAACGCCACCCTGTGGCCGCTGTATCACGACGTCATCGTCAAACCCAGCTATCACCGCGACTGGTGGGACCGCTACGTCGAGGTCAACCGCCGATTCGCCGAGGCGACCTCGCGCGCGGCCGCCGAAGGCGCGACCGTGTGGGTGCAGGACTACCAGCTGCAGCTCGTCCCGAAAATGCTGCGTGAGCTGCGCCCCGACCTGACCATCGGTTTCTTCCTGCACATCCCGTTTCCACCGGTGGAGCTGTTCATGCAGCTGCCCTGGCGCACCGAGATCATCGAGGGGCTGCTCGGTGCGGACCTGGTGGGGTTCCACCTCGCCGGCGGCGCCCAGAATTTCCTGTTCCTGTCCAGGCGGCTGATCGGCGCCAACACGTCGCGCGGATCGGTCGGCGTGCGCTCGCGGTTCGGTGAGGTCGAGCTCGGCTCCCGCACCGTCCGGGTGGGCGCCTTCCCCATCTCCATCGACTCCGCCGCGCTCGATCAGGCCGCCCGCCACCGCGACGTCCGGCGCCGGGCCCGCGAGATCCGCGCCGAGCTGGGCAACCCCCGCAAGATCCTGCTCGGCGTCGACCGGCTCGACTACACCAAGGGCATCGACGTCCGGCTCAAGGCCTTCTCCGAGCTGCTCGCCGAGGGCCGCGCAAAGCGTGACGACACCGTCCTGATCCAGCTGGCGACGCCGAGCCGCGAACGCGTGGAGAGTTACCAGATCCTGCGCAACGAAATCGAACGCGAGGTCGGCCACATCAACGGCGAGTACGCCGAGGTCGGCCATCCCGTGGTGCACTACCTGCATCGCCCGGTTCCCCGCAACGAGCTCATCGCATTCTTCGTCGCCGCCGACGTCATGCTGGTCACCCCCCTGCGCGACGGGATGAACCTGGTCGCCAAGGAGTATGTCGCCTGCCGCAGCGACCTGGGCGGTGCGCTCGTGCTCAGCGAATTCACCGGTGCCGCAGCCGAACTCCGCACGGCCTACCTGGTCAACCCGCATGACACCGAAGGCGTCAAGGACGTGATCGAAGCCGCGCTCAACCAGACGGTCGAGGAGGGCCGGCGCCGGATGCGGTCGCTGCGCCGCCAGGTGCTGGCCCACGACGTGGACCGCTGGGCACGATCGTTCCTCGACGCGCTTGCCGAGACCCATCCGCGCGGCACCGAATAGCCCCAGCCCCATGGTGCTGCGACCCGAACGCTGTGATACTCGAACCAGCATCGAAGCAAGGCCGCGAAGGGAGGGTCGGTGAAAATCCGTCATGGGCTGGCCGCCGGCGCCGGGATCTGCTGCGCAGTGGCATTGAGTTTCGCGCTGGAGTCGCGTAGCCCGGCGAGCGCGGTCGCACCGCCGGCGGACGGCAATTACACCCTCAACGAGGCGGGCGCGTCCGGGGTCACCTGGACGGTCACCGCATTGTGCGACCAGGTCAACGGAAGCCGTTACTACAAGGACTATTCCAACCCCGACATCATGGCGGACTTCTGCGCGCTGAACGTCGTGAGCTTCACGAACGAACGGATCAGCCGGGACCAGCTGTTGCACAACTACAGCGGGCGAGCCCGGTTGGTCAGCGGGCTATGGACGTTCAAGGTCGACAAGGCCGACGGCGTCTCCTGCCCGGACGGCGGCACCGGGGCGTCCACCGAGACCTTCGCGTTCGACAACGAGACGATGGCCGGCACGCATACGTCGTTGCACGGCGCCGTCTGCGGACTGGGGCCCGCGATGAGCAAACAGCCGTTCTCGTTGCAGCTGCAAGGCCCCCCGCCGAGCCCGATTCAGCGTTACCCGTTGCGATGCAACGACATCGCAATGTGCTTCTGACGCCTGGACTTCCACCTGATCGTCACGCTGGGTGCGGGGGTCAGATCGGCGTGATGTAGGCGATCAACCACTGTTTGCCGATCTTCTTGAAATCCACCCGCAACCGGCTGCCGTCGTACAGCGGCTGGCGCGACTTGTCGGTCACGGTGCGGTTCATGTAGACCATCACCGATGCCGAATCCCGCTTGGCCGTCATGACTCCCACGCCCACCACGTTGGCCTGGACCACCACCTCACGCTTCTTGGCCTCGGGGATGATCTGCGTGTTGGCGCTCTTCTGGAACTCCTGGCGATAGTCCGGCGTCAGATACGGATACGCCCCCGCGAGGCTGCGCTCGACGGTCTGGTAGTCGTAGGCGAATACCTCGGGGATCCGCTTGGCGGCCAGCCCGGGCAGCTCGGCCCGCGCCGCCTGCTCCCCGCGCGCCTGCACCCGGTCCCAATACAGCCAGCCGGCCGCGGCGGAGAGCCCGACGATGCCGGCCACCGCGAGCGAGACCGCCAGCGCCAGCAGCCCTCGCCGCCAACGCATCAGTTGCCCCCGTTCGGGTACTTCAGGTCGTACCCGGTCATGTGACCGGACTCGTCTTCGTGCACGATGACGCGGAGCCGGTACGGCATGGACGGCTTGTTGACCCCGTCGACGTCGGCGACCGTGACGCGCACCGACACCAGCACGGACGCGTTATCGGTGACCGGGTCGATGCCCTCCAGGGCGGCGCCGTTGACGACGGCCTCCGACGTGGCGTTGGTGGACCGGAACAGGCCCTTGAGGTTCTCGATGTTGTTGTTGGCGCCGAGCATGCCGCGCAGTGGGCCGCTGGTGCCGTTGAAGAAGCGGTTGACGCTTTCGTCGATGTTGTCCTGCTTGTAGCTGAACATGTTGACCACCGTCTGCGTGGCGGTGTCGACGAAGCGCTGGTCGCGCGCCTGCTGCGCTTCGGCGTTCCGATGCTGGCTGAAAAGTGCATACACACAACCGGCCAGCCCGCCGATGGCCAACGCGGCCGTGGCGGCGGCGAGGCCGATGACCAGGCGCCGGTGGGGTTGCCGCCGCGGGGGTGGCTTGACCGGCTTCAGCGCCTTGAACCCCTCGGCGCCGCCCTGAGCAGCCGGCGCCGCGGCGGTGCTCAGCTGAACGGTCGCGCCCCCGTCGGAGTCGCTCTTGGGCGGGCCCGCCTCGCGGGAGGCCCGGCGACGAACGCGTTGCGTCGTCGTTTGATCGTCAGTCACTGCACGGCCCGATCAAAGAGGCCTTGGATCAAGCATCAAATCCACCCAATTCTCGGCGCTGGAGGCGCCGCTCGCGCCGGGCGCGAAGATACCAGTGCCGCCTGCGGGATCCCTGAAGGCACCGGTCTGCTGGTCGTAGGTGGTGTAGGCCGTACCACTGGCCTGCGGCTGCGGGCCGGGCGGCGGCCCCCACGGCTTTTCCGGTCCCGGCCCCGCCGGCGGAGGATTGATCCCCTCCGGCGGCGGCGGGGGCGGCAGCCACTTCGGATAGGGAAGCTGGGGCGGGACCGGCGGAACCCCGGGCGGCATCCACGAGGGGTTGCCCGGCGGCGGCCCGCTGTCGTTCGGCGGCGGCGGGTCGTAGGCCGGCTGGTGCGGCGCCGGCCCGGGACCGGGCACCACGCCCGGAGGGGGCGGCCCGACGATCGGGATGCCGGGATCCGGGTCGGCGCCCGGCGGGATGTACGGGAACTTGTTGGGCGGCAACGTGTTCAGGCCGTTGGTCACCGGCGTGTCGTAGGGCACCGGCGGACCCCGCCAGGGGTTGCGGCCGACGGGCACATAGCCCTTCGGGTCACGGCACAGCTGAATCGTCGGTGCCCGCTTGCCGGGGAACTCCTGGCACGGATAGTTACGGGCGCCGCGCACCGTGCTCGGATCGTTCTGCGCCGTCTTGCAGTACATGTCCTTCGGCAGTTCGCGCAGCGTCTCGTCGGCCGGCGTACGCATCATCGGCGGGGGCAGGAACCCGACGGCGCACGGCGGCGGGTCGTTCAGGTCGAGCTTGAAGTCGAGCTTGGCGCCCTCGTCCTGCGGCACGCCGCCGGCGGCCGTGGTGATCGCGGCGAACAGCGCGGGCAGAACGACCAGCAGTTGCTCGATCGACTTGTGGTAGATGACACCCACCCGTCCCAGGTTGGCCAGGCTGGCGGCCAGCGTCGGGAACGACGGGCTGATGCCGGAGAACGCGGTGCTGGCCTCGTCGGCCGCCCCGGGGGCGGTTTCCAGGGTGGAACGAAGCTCCGGGTCGGCTCGGCGCACGTCGGAGGTGAACCGCGCCAGCCCGTCCGACAGCGACTTGATGTCGGCGCCGGCGCGAATCTGCGCCTGCAGGAACGGGCCCGCCTGGTCGATCAATTTCGACACCTGCGGGTAGTTGGCGTTGGCCTCGTCCACCAGCAGCCGGGCCGACTCGAACAGCCTGGCCAGCTCCGGACCCGAGCCGTTGGCCGCGATGAAGGTCTCGTGCAGCAACTGGCGCAGCCGGGTGTCACCCAGGCTGTTGACCAGCGTGTTGGCCCGCTTCAACAGGTCGGCGACGTCCTGGCCGATCCGGGTGTTCTGCCGATCGATCCGGGCGCCGTTGTGCAGCTTGGTGGTTGCCGGCTTGCCAGGCGGGACCAGGTCGATGTACTGCTCCCCGACGGCCGACACGCTCTTGACGGTGGCGGTGACGTTCGACGGGATGGGAGTGCCGCTGTTCAGGCGCATTTCGGCGGTGACGCCGTCGGGGTTCAGTCGCACCGACTCGACACGGCCGACCGCGACACCGCGGTAGGTGACGTTGGCGTTCGGGTACAGCCCGCCGCCGGCGACGAAGTCGGCACTGGCCTCGTAGGTTCCGATGCCGAATTTGGCCGGCAACCGCAGGTAGAAGATGGCCATCACGGTCAGCGTGATCGCGGTGATCACCGCGAAGATCATCAGCTGGACCCTGGTGAGTTTGTCGATCATCCGCGCGGCCCCTACTGCCCCGTGCCCGGCGGAATCTGGAACGGGTCGGCCGCCTGTCCGGACAGGTTGGCCAGTTCACCGGTCAAGAAGTCTGGCGGGTTGAGGATCTCGCTCATGTGCATCATGTTCGGGTCGAGCGCGTAGGACGTGGTGAAGAACGTCTCCCCGATCCTCCGCAAGGTGAGGTCGAAGGTGGTGAAAACATTGAGGTAGTCGCCGCGCACGGCCTGCTTGATGCCGAAGTTCGGGAAGGGGAAGGTCAGCAGGATCTGCAACGAGGTGATGAAGTTCTTGCGGTTGTCGGACAGCGCCTTGACCACCGAGTACAGACCTTTGAGGTCTTCGGCGAAGTCGACCTTGGTTTTCGAGAGCACGTTCGAGGTCACCAGCGCCAGCCTCTTGAGGGAGGCGAAGGCGTCGACGATGTTGGCGCGGTTCTTGTTCAGGACGCGGAGCGCCTCGGGCAACGTGTCCAGGGCTCGGCCCAGGTTGTCCTTGTCGCGGGCCAGGGCGGCGGAGAACCGGTTCAGCCCGTCGACCGCGTCGATGATGTCGTGGACCTGCCGGTTGAGCCCCGACGTCAATTCCGCCAGCCGCGGGATCAAGTCGACGAACTGCTCCTGCCGGCCCGCGACGGCCTGATAGGTCTCGTCGGTGATTTCCTGCAGCGCACCGACATTGCCCTTGTTGACCACCAGACCCAGCGCCGAGAACACCTCCTCGGTGGTGGGGTACCGGCCGATGTTCGCCTGCGGGATCTTCGATCCGTCGGTCAGCCTGCCGACCGCCGGCTTGCCCTTCGGGCGGGCCAGGTCGATGTGCAGGGACCCCAGCAGCGACGTCTGCGCCACCGTTGCGGTCGCGTTGGCCGGCAGCACCACCTCCTTGTTCAGCGCCAATTTCACGGCCGCGTAGAAAGATCCGTCGGCCCGCTGCTCGGCCGAGATGCCGGCGACACTGCCGACGGTGACGTCGTCGACCATGACCGGTGAGTTCTGCGGCAGCGTCGCCACGTCGGGCAACTCGACGGTGATCGAGTAGGCGCCGCGGCCATGGCCGGCGGTGCCGGGCATCGACAACGAGTTCAGCCCGTTGAACTGACAGCCCGCCAACAGCGCGCCGCCAACGGCCAAAACGCAGCCGCGCAGGCAGATTCGGCTCATCCGCCACCTCCCTGGCCGGGCGGTGACGGCGGGCGGGGCGCCGGAGCCGGCGCCGGTCGGCCCCGGCAGGGGACCGAACGGGGAGTTCGGGGCGGGGCCCGGCGCGGGAGCGCCGTCGGGCGGCGGGCCGGGCCGGGGGCCGGTCTGCGGGGCCGTCGGGACGAGCAAGGCCTGCAGGTCGGCCGGGTTCTGCGCGGGCGTCGGTTGCGAACCCTTGGCCGGTATCCACGTCAGCTGCGGGACAGGCGTGGCCGCCTTGGCCTGGGTTTCCGGTGTGTCGTAGATGATCTGGCCCTTGTAGGCGGTGATCGTGTTGAGCGGGTGGAACATCACGGGCGGGTAGTTCACCGCCAGCCGGCGCAGCACCGGACCGAGCCGCTCGCGGCAGATTTCGGCGCGCTTGTAGTAGTCGGGTGCCCTTGTGCCGCCGGCGGTTTCGAAGGACCCACCGCAGATGAATTGCACCGGGTTGGCGAACTCCGGTATCGACAGCAAGCCGTTCAGCGTGCCCTGCGCCGGGTCGTAGATGTTGTAGAAGTTGGCGATGCCGGGACCCGCGACGTGCAGCACCTGCTCGATGTTGTCGCTCTGGTCACTCAGCGTCTGGGCGAGGTCGTTGAGCTTGGTGACCGTGCCGATCAGCGTGGAGTTGTTCTCGTGCAGGAATCCCCGGATGTCGGAGAGCGCCTTGTTGAGCGTGCCGAGGGTGTTGTCGAGGTGGCGGGAGCTGTCGGCGAGCACCTGGGAGACCGACGCGACGTTGCCGGCGAACTGGACGATCTGTTCGTTGCTCTTCGACAGCACGTCCACCAGAACCTGCAAGTTCTTCACGGTGCCGAAGATGTCGCCGCGCGAGTCGCCCAGCCGTCCCGCCACTTGGGAGAGTTCGCGCAGCGCGTTGTGAAACGATTGCCCCTTACCGTCGAGCGTGTCCGCGGCCTGGTTGATCGCCGCGCCCAGCGGCCCCTGCATCGAACCGGTTGTCGGGCCGAGCTGGACGGCCAGCTGGGTCAGCGCCTCCTTCACCTCGTCCCATTCGACCGGCACGGCGGTGCGCGCCAGGCCGATGCTCGCGCCGTCGGGCAGCACCGCGCCGCCCGTGTATGCGGGGGTGAGCTGAATGAACCGCGCCGACACCAGGTTCGGCGAAATGATGACGGCCTTGGCGTCTTTCGGGATCCTGACGTCCTTGGACACCGACATGGTGATCTTGACGTCGGACGGTCCCGGCTGGATCGTGTCGATCGAACCGACCGGAACCCCGAGCACGCGGACCTCGTCCCCGGGGTAGATCCCGACGGCGGAGGTGAAGTGGCCGACGATCGTTCGCTTGTTGCCCTGCGAGGTGAGCACGTACACGCCACCCACCAGCGCCGCGATCAGCGCGATGACGGTGGTGTAGCGCAGCCCCCTGCTGCCGGCGATGCGTCTGATCATGGTGACTTCGGCCTGATGATCCATCGCTCCTGGATCAGCCCGCGCAGGTAGTCGGCGAGGCTGGCCGGCAGCTTGCCCGGCTGATAGAAGAAGTCGAACATCGACGCGAGCAGCGGCGCCGGGATGACGCCGTAGACGTTGACGTTGAACCCCGGTCCGGACCCGACCACCTCGCCCAACTCGGTGGCGTAGGTGGGGAGCCGTTTGAGCGCCTCGGTGATGTAGTCCCGGCGCTCGTTGAGGTTGTCCAGCACCCCGTTGAGTTGGCTGAGGGCCGGGCCGAACTCCTTGCGGTTGTCGGCGACGAAGCCCGAAATCTGTTCGGACACAGCGTCGATGCCCGAGATCAGCTGGCCCAGGGCGGCACGCCGCTCGTCGAGCGCGGCGAACAACTCGTTGCCGTCGTCGACCAGCTTGTTGACCTGGTCGGCACGCTGGGACAGCACCGCGGTCACCGACTTCGCGTGCGCCAGCAGGCCTTGCAGGGCCTCGTCGCGGCGGTTCAGCGTGCGCGACAGCGATGTCACCCCGTCCAGCGCACCGCGCAATTCCGGGGTGGCGTCGTGGAGCGTATCGGTGAGGACGTTGAGGGCCTGCTCGAACTGCGGCTTGTTCAGGTTGCTCGCATTCTGGCCCAGATCCTGAAGCGCACCGGCCAGCGTGTAGGGGGTGGTCGTCCGGCTCAGCGGTATGGTGGTCGCCCTGCCGCTCCCGGCCGGGGACACCGAGATTGAGCGTTCGCCGAGGATGGTCTCCGTGCGGATCGCGGCCAGCGACTGATCGCCGATGACGACGTGCCGGTCCACGTCGAAGGTCACCTTGGCGCTGTCCGCCGCCAACCCGACGGACTGCACTTTGCCGACCTTGAGGCCCGAAACATACACCGAGTTGCCCGGCTTGATGCCACCGGCATCGGCGAAGTACGCCTCATACGTTTTGCCCTGCGGCCAGAACGGCAAGCCCACGTACCCGAACGCGACCAGGACGACACAGACGACCAGCACGACGCCGAAGACGCCGGCGCGCAGCGGGTCGCGCTCGCGCCTTGAATTACTTGACAAAAGCGCACCTCCCCTTGCTGGGATCCACGGGGCCGCCGAGCGGCAGCAGGATGTCGCCGCCGGCCGGCCCGTTGATCTTGATCGTCACCGAGCAGAAGTAGATGTTGAAGAACGACCCGTACGCGCCGAGCGCGGCCAGCCGGAGGTAATCCTCCCCCAGTTGCTCGACGTCGTTGTTCACCTCGGCCTTGCGGTTGTCCAGCTCGGTGGCCAGGGGTCGGGCGTTTTCCAGGATGCCCTGCAGCGGCCGGCGCGAATTCTTGAGCAGCTCGGTCAAATCCGTCGTCGTCGATGCCAGCGGCGGGATGGCGCCCGCGATGTCGTCCTTGTTCTTGGCCAGCCCGCTGATCAGTTGCTGCAGCTGGTCGACGCTGGCCGAAAACTGCGCGCTCCTCTGGTCGATGGTCCCCAGCACGGTGTTGAGGTTGGTGATCACATCGCCGATCAACTGGTCGCGCTGGCTCAGCGCCGACGAGAAGGCGCTGGTGTTCGACAGCACGTCGGCCAACGCTCCGCCCTGCCCCTGTAACAGCTGAATGACGGCGCTGCTGACCGTGTTGATCTTCTCGGCATCAAGACCCTTGACCACCGGGCGTAGTCCGCCCAACAGCGCGTCGAAATCCAACGCGGGCTGGGTGTGCTGGGAGTCGATGGTGCCGCCCGGCGGCAGCTTGCGCAGCTCTCCGGGGCCGGACGTGATCTCCAGGAACCGCTCACCGACCAGGTTTTCGTAGCGGACGACCGCCCGCGTCGACGAATACAACGTATAGCGCTGGTTGACACCGAACTTCACGTCAATGCTGTTGTCCGGGTTGAGCTTTACCCCCGACACCGATCCGACCGGCACCCCGGCGATGCGGACCTTCTGGCCCGGCTTCAACCGCGACACGTCGGTAAAGGTCGCGTGGTAGGTGGTTTCGGAACCGAACCGGAAGTCACCGAAGACCGCCACCAGCGCCGCACCCACCAGCATCATAGCCACGGTGAAGATGCTCACGTTGATCACTATCGACCGGTGCGACGGGATCCCCTTCGCCGCCATCAGAAGTCGTCCCGTTCCGCGAAGGCGCCGTGGAACAAGAACTGCAGCGTCGAGGGCGCGTCAACCTGCAGCTCGGTGAACGGCTCGTACGGGACCAAGGCGTTGTCGGTGACCAGGAACGGCGAGCGGAAGAACGACCCGCCGGTCTGCTTGGTCGGAATGTCCGGCAACCCCCGGCAGTTCGGGCCTCCCGAGGCGTTGACGATCGGCAGGGATTCCGGATAGGTGTACGACGGCGCACCCAACACGAAGCTCGACGACGTGAACAGGCCGGCTTTTCGGACACCCAGCAGCGGGGCGAACTCCCTGATGCCGCGCTCGACGCCCGCAAACAAGCAGCCGAATTCGGGCGAATAGTCGTGCGCCACCTTGATGGGAGCCCGCAACCTGTTGATGGCATCGATGAAGTCCTGCTGGGCGGGCGCCAACGCGTCATAGGCGTTGTTGGACAAGCCTATCGTCGCCAGGAGCGTGTCGTTGAGGTTGTGCTGCTGGTCCACGACGGTTCTGTTGATGGTCGGCAGGTTGTCGATGATCGTGGTCAGGTCGGGAGCGGCGTCGCCGTAGATGTTCGTGACGATCGCGGTCTTGCGGAAGTCCTGCTGCAACGCCGGAAGCTTCGGATTGGCCTGGCGCGCCAGGGTATTTAACCCCGACAGCGTCTCGCCCAGATCGCCGCCGTGACCGCGCAGGCCTTCGGCCAGCGCGCTCAGCGTCCCGTTCAACTCGACCGGGTCGATCTTGTGCAACAGGTCGATCAGCGACTCGAACAGCGTGTTGACTTCCAGCGCCACCGCCGAAGCCGCCACGTGCGCGTCCGGACGCAGTGACGTCGGCGAAGGTTCCTGGGGGGGAATGAATTCCACCGACTTGGCACCGAAGATGGTTGGTGAGGCGATGCGCACCGACGCGTTGGACGGGATGAAGCGCATGTCGTCGCTATTGATCGACAGCGTGAGCCGCGCCTGGTCACCGGCGTAGTCGATCGCCTCTACCTTGCCGACCTGAACCCCGCGGTATTTGACCTTGGCGCCCGTGTCCATCACCAGCCCGGCCCGGGGCGACGACACGGTGACGGTGTCGGTCGAGGCGAAAGCCGCCGTGTAGGAAAGGTAAGTCAGGACGGCGAACCCCACGATCAGGCTGGCCAGCAGCGCCGCCGCAAGTCGAACTGATGCGCGTCGCGATCGGGTGTCTGCCATGTGTCTTGGAGGGCCCCCCTTACCCGGAAAAGTTGAAGTTACCGGACGCGCCGTAGACGGCGAGCGAGATGAACAAAGTGATGATGACCACGACGATCAGCGAGGTCCGCACGGCCCGGCCGACCGCGATGCCGACGCCGACCGGGCCGCCGCTGGCGTTGTAGCCGTAATAGGTATGGACCAGCATCACCGCGATCGACATCATGATGGCCTGCAGGAAAGACCACAGCAGGTCGGACGGGTTGAGGAAAGTATTGAAGTAGTGGTCGTACAGGCCCGTGGACTGGCCGTTGATGTACACCGTGGTGAAGCGCGCGGCGAAGAACGCGGCCAACACCGACAGCGAGTACAGCGGAACGATGGCGACCAGCCCGGCGATCAGCCGGGTGGAGACCAGGTAGGACACCGACTCCACTGCCATGCACTCCACGGCATCGATCTCCTCGGAAACCCGCATGGCGCCCAGTTGGGCGGTGGCGCCGGCGCCGATGGTGGCCGCTAACGCGATGCCCGCGACCACCGGCGCGATGACGCGGACGTTCAGGAAGGCCGAGAGGAAACCGGTCAGCGCCTCGACGCCGACGCTGTCCAGCGACGAGTAGCCCTGCACTGCGAGGACTCCGCCGGAGGCCAGGGTGAGGAAGGCCGCAACGCCGACCGTTCCGCCGACCATCACCAGTGCTCCTGCGCCCAGCGTCATCTCGGCGACGAGCCGGATCGTCTCCTTGCGGTACCGGGTGAGCGCGCTGGGGACTTGCCGGAAGGTTCGGCCGTAGAACAAGGCCTGTTCGCCGAAGTCGTCGACCGGCCCCTCCAGCCTGGACAGCAACCGGCCAAACCGGAGAGTGGAGTCGTAGCTCACCGCAGGCTCATCCCCTCGTCACTTCGCCGTGATCCGCACGCCGATGGCCGTCATCACAATGTTGATGACGAACAGGCAGATAAACGCGTACACCACGGTTTCGTTGACCGCGTTGCCGACGCCCTTGGGCCCACCCTTGACGGTCAGACCCCGGTAGCAGCCGACCATCCCGGCCATCACACCGAACAGCAGCGACTTGATTTCGGCGAGGACCAATTCGCGCAGCCCGGTGAGCACGGTCAACCCGTTGATGAACGCGCCAGGGTTGACGCCCTGCAGGAAAACCGAGAACACGTATCCACCGGAAAGACCTATGGCACATACCAAACCGTTGAGCAGCAGCGCGACGAAGGTGGACGCCAGCACGCGGGGAACGACCAGCCGGTGGATCGGGTCGATGCCCAGCACCCGCATGGCGTCGATCTCTTCGCGGATGGTGCGGGCCCCCAGGTCGGCGCAGATCGCGGTAGCGCCCGCACCCGCCACGACGAGCACGGTCACGACCGGGCCCAGCTGGGTGATGGTGCCGAAAGCCGTTCCCGCCCCCGATAAGTCCGCCGCACCGATTTCACGCAGCAGGACGTTCAGCGTGAACGACACCAGGACGGTGAACGGGATCGACACCAGCAGCGTCGGCACCAGCGAGACGCGCGCGATCATCCACGTCTGATCCAGGAACTCCCGGAATTGAAACGGCCGGCGGAACGTCTCACGGGCGGTGTCGATCATCATTTCGAAGAAACCGCCGACGCCGCGGGCGGGAACCGCAAGTTGTTTGATCAACTTGGTGGCCCCCTCTGTTGCGCGCGGCGAAGTCGGCGTGTCGCCCTTGACGTTGTCTTGGTTCGCGTACGGCTCAGCCTGAGCCGGATCATATTAACTCAGAAGAAGTTGGCGCTGTCAACGAACGGCATTTCCCTGTCAGAGACGTTAATTGGGCAGGTCAGAACCCTGTGTCGCTATCAATCTGACACCTGTTTCACAACGGCTTTCCCCCCGCCCAATGCTGGTTCTAATGGCTATTGCTCCATCAGGCCGACAGCGGAGAAATTCTTTTCCGGGTCCCGGCCAGCAAAGTATTCCTGCAGGGTCGCACTCAGCTGCGCGGGCTCCCAGGCTCCGCCCTGCGCGCTGAACTTTCGCTCGGCGGTGGGTGCGGCGACCAGGGTCACCTGCGAACCGTAGACGATGAACACCTGCCCGTTGACCTCCGCGGCCGCCGGGGACGACAGGAACTGCACCAGGGTGACCACATGCTCGGGCGACAGCGGGTCGATTTGCCCCGCTTCGGTGTCCGGGGCCGCGCCGAAGACGTCGGCGGTCATCGCGGTGCGGGCGCGCGGGCAGATCGCGTTGGCGCAGATGCCGTAACGGCCCAGCGCCCGCGCCGCCGACAGGGTGAGCGCGATGATGCCGGCCTTGGCCGCGCCGTAGTTCGCCTGGCCCACCGGGCCCACCAGGCCGGCCTCCGATGAGGTGTTGACGAGGCGCCCGAAGAGCGATCCGCCGGTTTCCTTGGCCTTGGAACGCCAGTAGGTGGCCGCGTTGCGGGTCAGCAGGAAGTGTCCGCGCAGGTGCACGGCGATCACCTGGTCCCACTCCTCGTCGGACATGTTGAACAGCATGCGGTCGCGGGTGATCCCGGCGTTGTTGACCACGATGTCGAGCCCACCGAGCCCGTCGGCGTGCGCAACGAGTTCGTCGGCGGTCGAACGCTGGCTGATGTCCCCCGCGACCGCCACGGCCTTGGAACCGGACGCGTTGATCTCGTCGATGACGTCGGAAGCATCCAGGGCGGCGGCGATGTCGTTGACGACGACCGTGGCCCCGAGCCGCGCCAGGCCGAGCGCCTCCGCCCGTCCCAGCCCGGCGGCCGCACCGGTCACCACCGCGACCTTTCCAGAGAGATCGGTGGCGTTCGTGCTGCTAGTCAATTTATGAATACCTCTAGTTTCAGTCTTGCCGCTGCAGGGCCGCGCGCGGGCATTCGGCGATCGCTTGCTCGACCCGTTGCTCCTGGTCGGGCGGGATCGGGTCGAGCTTGATCACGGCATAGTCCTCGTCGTCCAACTCGAAGACATCGGGCGCGACTCCCACGCATATCGCGTTACCTTCGCACCGGTCATGATCGACGATGACTCGCATAGCAGCCCTCCTTGAACGTGGCCCTCAATCTCAGCACCTGTCCCCAGACGTGGTCCACCCTAGGGCCCCGCTACCTCCGGGGTAACGGTCGCTGGATTCCCAGACTAGAACGTGTTACAACCGGGGAGGCGAACGGGTGGCCCTCGGCCCGGCGGCGGCACGTGACCTGCAACGAACGTTTGACTTAAAAGGACGGCTGGAATGCGCATCAGTTACACCCCTGAGCAGGAGGAGCTGCGTCGCGAACTGCGGTCGTACTTCGCAACCCTGATGACGCCCGAGCGCCGCGAGGCACTGAGTTCCGTGCAGGGCGAGATCGGGACCGGCAACGTCTACCGCGAGACCGTCGCCCAGATGGGCAAGGACGGCTGGCTGACGCTGAACTGGCCCAAGGAGTACGGCGGCCAGGACCGCACTCCGATGGACTCGCTGATCTTCACCGACGAGGCGGCCATCGCGGGCGCTCCGGTGCCGTTCCTGACGATCAACAGCGTGGCGCCGACGATCATGGCCTACGGCAGCGACGAGCAAAAGAAGTTCTTCCTGCCGCGCATTGCTGCGGGGGATCTGCATTTCTCGATCGGCTACTCCGAGCCGGGGGCCGGCACCGACCTGGCCAACCTGCGCACCACCGCCGTCCGCGACGGCGACGACTACGTGATCAACGGCCAGAAGATGTGGACCAGCCTGATCCCCTACGCCGACTACGTCTGGCTCGCCGTGCGCACCAACACCGAGGCGAAGAAGCACCGGGGCATCTCGGTGCTGATCGTGCCGACCACCGCGGAGGGTTTCTCCTGGACCCCGGTGCACACCATGGCCGGTCCCGACACCAGCGCCACCTACTACACCGACGTGCGCGTGCCGGTCAGCAACCGCGTCGGCGAGGAGAACGGCGGCTGGAAGCTGGTCACCAACCAGCTCAACCACGAGCGCGTCGCGCTGGTGTCGTCGGCGCCGATCTTCATGGCGCTGCGCGAGGTTCGCGAATGGGCGCAGAACACCAAGGACGACGGCGGGGCCCGGCTCATCGACTCGGAGTGGGTGCAGCTCAACCTGGCCCGGGTGCATGCCAAGGCCGAGGTGCTCAAGCTGATCAACTGGGAGCTGGCCTCCGCGGAGAGCGAGGCTTTGTCGCCCGCCGACGCGTCGGCGGCCAAGGTGTTCGGCACCGAGTTGGCCACCGAGGCCTACCGCCTTCTCATGGAGGTGCTCGGCACCGCGGCGACGGTCCGCCAGGATTCGCCGGGGGCGTTGCTGCGCGGCCGCGTCGAGCGGATGCACCGCGCTTGTTTGATCCTGACCTTCGGCGGCGGCACCAACGAGGTGCAGCGCGACATCATCGGCATGGTCGCCCTGGGACTGCCGCGAGCCAACCGCTGAGCCTCGAGTTAAGGACGAATACCGATGGATTTCACCACCACCGAAGCGGCGCACGACCTCGGCAGCCTGGTCGACACCATCGTCGACGCGGTCTGCACGCCCGAGCACCAACGCGAGCTGGACGGGCTCGATCACCGATTCGACCGCCGGCTGTGGCGCAAGCTTGTCGAGGCCGACATCCTGACCAGCGCCGCACCGGCGTCCCTGGGCGGCGACGGCTTCGGCGTGCTCGAGCAGGTGGCCGTGCTGGTCGCACTGGGTCACCGGTTGGCCGCCGTCCCCTACCTGGAGTCGGTGATGCTGGGCGCCGGCGCCCTGGCCCGGTTCGGTTCGGAGGATCTGCAGCAAAGCTGGGGTGCCCCTGCGGTTTCCGGCGAGAAGATCCTCGCCGTGGCGCTGCTGGGCGAGATGGGCGAGGGTCCGGTGCGGGCCGCCCGCGCCGGTGACGGCTACCGGCTCACCGGCACGCGCACGCAGGTCGGCTTCGGGCCGGTGGCCGACGCCTTCCTTGTGCCGGCCGAAACCGACTCGGGGACCGCAATTTTCCTGGTGGCCGCCGACGACCCGGGGGTGACGATGACACCGATGGAGACCACCGGGCTGGGCAGCGTCGGACACCTGGCGCTCGAGGGCACCGAAGTGAACGGCGGCCGGATGGTCGGCGGTCCCGAGGCGATGCTGTGGCTCGACACGCTCGCCACCCTGGGCCGCAGCGCTTTCCAGCTCGGGGTCCTCGAACGCGGCCTGCAGCTGACTGCCGAGTACGCGCGCACCCGTGAGCAGTTCGACCGTCCGATCGGCAGCTTCCAGGCGGTGGCGCAGCGATTGGCCGACGGGTACATCGACGTCAAGGGGCTGCGGTTGACCCTGACTCAGGCCGCATACCGGGTCTCGGAGGACATTCCCGCGGAAATCGACGTTGCCAGTGCGGCGTTCTGGGCCGCCGACGCCGGGCATCGGGTGGCGCACACCATCGTGCACGTGCACGGCGGCGTGGGCGTCGACACCGACCACCCGGTGCACCGGTACTTCCTGGCCGCCAAGGATGCCGAGTTCGCGTTGGGCGGCGCCACGGGACAGCTTCGCCGGATCGGCCGTGAGCTCGCAGAGACCCCTGTTTAACCCGGCGATGATCCGGCCCGTGCGGCGCACCCAGGCGGGGTTGGGCAATTGCTGCTGAGCCCCACCGAGTTGACGGTCACCGACCTGCTCGTGCCGCTGGCCGAGATCGACGACCGCGGTGTCTATTTCGAGGACTCGTTCACCAGCTGGCGTGATCACCTGCGGCACGGCGCCGCCCTCGCGGCGACGCTGCGCGAGCGCCTCGATCCGTCCGGGCCGCCACACGTCGGCGTGCTCCTGGAGAACACCCCCTTCTTCTCGGCGATGCTCGTGGCGGCGGGCATGTCCGGGATCGTGCCGGTGGGGCTCAACCCGGTGCGCCGCGGCGCGGCGCTGGCCCGCGACATCGCGCGCGCCGACTGCCAACTGGTGCTGGCCGACTCGAATTCCGCTGCCGCACTGGGCGACATCGAGCATGTGAACGTCGATTCGCCCGAGTGGGCCGACGAAATCGACGCCCATCGCAGCGCCGCACCGCATTTCCGGTCCGCTTCGGCGAGCGACCTGTTCATGCTGATCTTCACCTCCGGCACCAGCGGCGAACCGAAGGCGGTCAAGTGCAGTCACGGCAAGGTTGCCGTGGCCGGGGTGACGATGACGCAGCGGTTCAACCTCGGCCGCGACGACGTCTGCTACGTGTCGATGCCGCTGTTCCACTCCAACGCGGTGTTGGTGGGCTGGGCTGTCGCGGCGGCGTGCCGGGGCTCGATGGCGTTGCGGCGCAAGTTCTCCGCGTCCAACTTTTTGGTGGACGTCCGCCGCTACGGCGTCACCTATGCCAATTACGTGGGCAAGCCGTTGTCGTATGTGCTGGCCACACCAGAGCGGCCCGACGACGCCGACAACCCGCTGCGCGCGGTGTACGGCAACGAGGGCGTGCCCGCCGACGTCGAGCGCTTCGGCCGCCGGTTCGGGTGCGTCGTTCAGGACGGGTTCGGGTCGACTGAGGGCGGCGTGGCGATCGCCCGAACCCCGGATACCCCGGAGGGCGCCCTGGGTCCGCTGCCCGAGGGCATCGAGATCGTCGACCCCGACACCGGCGAAGCATGCCCCCTGGGCGTCGTCGGTGAATTGGTGAACGTCGCCGGAGCGGGCCGCTTCGAGGGCTACTACAACGACGACGAGGCCGAGGCGGAACGGATGTCGGGCGGGGTGTATCACAGCGGCGACCTCGCCTATCGCGACGACGCCGGCTTTGCGTACTTCGCCGGCCGACTGGGCGATTGGATGCGCGTCGACGGGGAGAACCTGGGCGCGGCACCAATCGAGCGGGTGCTGATGCGTCATCCGGACGTGGCCGAGGCGGCGGTGTATGCGGTGCCCGATCCCGTCGTCGGCGACCAGGTGATGGCCGCGTTGGTGCTGACCAGGGAGTTCGACGCCGAGGCATTTCGCGCCTTCCTGGCCGGGCAGCTCGACCTCGGCCCCAAGCAGTGGCCGTCGTACGTGCGGGTCAGTGCGGAGTTGCCGCGCACCGTGACGTTCAAGGTGCTGAAGCGCCAGCTGTCGGCCGAAGGCGTCGACTGTACCGATCCCGTCTACCCGATTCGCCGGTAGCGCGATGAGGCGGGAGCTGCAGGCGAGCTTCCGGCGGGTTGGCGACGCAGTTCCGGCCACCATCGGCGCGGCGGTCGCGACGCCGGGCGGCGAGCTGTGGTCGTCCGGCGACTGGTCGACCGGGGTGGCCTGGTCGACGATCAAGGTCCCGTTGGCGATCGCGGCATTGCGCCGCGACCGATCGCGGGCCACGGGGTTACTGGCCAAGGTGATCACGGAATCCGACAACCCGGCTTCCGAGGAGTTGTGGTCCCAGTTGGGCAAGCCGACCGACGCCGCGCGCCGGGTGCAGGCCGTCATCGCCGAATCGGGTGACGCGGACACCGTGGTCGAATCCCGCAGGCTCCGGGATGGTTTCACCCCGTTCGGTCAGACGCAGTGGTCGCTGGTCGGGCAGGCGCGTTTCGCCGCGCGGCTCCCCTCGCTTGCCGAGGCGGCGAGCGTCATCGCGCTGATGCACCGCCTCACCGCCGCCCAGCGCTGGGGCCTGGCCGCCAAAGGCTTTGCCGCCAAGGGGGGTTGGGGTCCCGGGGTGCACGGCGACTATCTGGTCCGGCAGTTCGCGGTTATCCCGGTCTCCTCCGGGCAGTGCGGTGCGGCGCTGGCAGCGCAGGCCGGCTCGTTCGAGGCCGGCGTCGATGCGCTCAACGCGATGGCGGACTGGCTCTTCGCTCACCTGCCGGAGCTCAGCCCCGACTGACGGCGCGTCCGAGCGGTAGATGAACAAACGCCGAAGGTCGTCGGTCGGGCGTGGCCGACCGACGATGCCGACGTCCTCCAATCCGGATGGAACCGGGGTCTCGGAACCGCGGCGACATCCCGGCGGAAACCTCCTACGGCGTTCCGCGTCGCGATAGGCTCCCATCGGTTGCCCCATCGGGCGCCGGTGACCGCCGGCTTGCTTCAGGGCGCCGCGAGGTGCCAGTGACGGACGTGCTCGTTTCACCGGAGGTCGTGGGTTCGGCGGCCGCCAGTGTCGACAACATCGGCGCGTCGCTGGCCCGCGGCAACGCCACCGCGGCCGCCCTCACCACCGACGTAGCGAGTGCCGCGGCCGACCGGGTGTCCACCGGCATCGCGGCGCTGTTTTCCCGATACGGTCAGGACTATCAGCAACTGGCCACGCAGGCGGCCGCCCTGCACGGCGAGTTCGTGCTGGCGTTGAGCGGGGCGGGGCATTCGTATGCTGCCGCCGAGGCGGCGAACGCTTCGCCGCTGCAGGTCATCGAGCAGGACGCGCTAGGCGTGATCAACGCGCCCACCCAACTGCTGTTGGGGCGTCCGCTGGTCGGGAACGGCACCAACGGAGCGCCGGGCACCGGGCAGGCCGGTGGTCCGGGCGGGATCTTGTTCGGCAACGGCGGAGACGGCGGTTCCGGTGTGCCCGGCGGGCCCGGCATGCCCGGGGGCCCCGGCGGTCGGGGCGGTGACGCCGGACTGTTCGGCAGTGGAGGCGCCGGCGGGGCCGGCGGAACGGGCGGGACCGGCCATGCGGGCGTCGGCGCGGCCGGGCAAGCGGGCGGCGCGGGCGGGACCGGCGGCGCCGGGGGCAGCGGCGGCACGCTCGGCGGTTCGGGCGGTCGGGGCGGCGCCGGCGGGGTCGGCGGCGCAGGTGGCCTCGGCGGTACCGGCGCGGCCGGCCAGAGCGGCTTCGTGGGCGGCGACGGGGGCCCCGGCGGCGCCGCCGGAGCCGGGGGTGCGGGTTCGACGCCGGGCGCGGCGGGCGCCGCCGGCAACGGCGGTATCGGCGGCACCGGTGGCGCCGGCGGCCAAGGCGTGCAAGGCGCCCTCGGCGCTCCCGGTGGTGGGCACGGCGGTCCGGGCGGGACCGGCGGGACCGGGGGGACCGGCGGCGCCGGCGGGGCGGCCGGCCCTGGCGTGGGCGGCCAACAGGGCGCCGGCGGGCAGGGCGGCGCCGGCGGGGTGGGCGGAACCGGCGGCCAGGGCGGTACGGGCATCGACGGCACCCAAAACGTCGCGGGGGGTTCCGGCGGCACCGGCGGCGACGGCGGGACCGGCGGCGCCGCCGGCGTCGGCGGTGCCGGCTCGGTCCACGGAGCCGCGGGCACTGCCGGCAATGGCGGCCAGGGGGGACAAGGTGGCACGGGCGGCACCGGAGCCGACAACACCACGGTGGCCGCGACGGGGGCCACCGGCGGCCAAGGCGGTCAGGGCGGCCCCGGTGGGACCGGCGGAGTGGGCGGGCCCGCGGGTTCGGGAGGCGGCGGCCAGCAGGGTGTGGGCGGCACCGGGGGCACCGGCGGCGTCGGAGGGGCCGGCGGGCAGGGCGGAAGCGGCACCGACAACACCGCCAATGCCGGGCAGGTCGGCGGGGTCGGCGGGCAGGGCGGCAAGGGCGGCACCGGCGGGATCGGCGGGCAGGCCGGCGCCGGCGTCGGGGGCACCGCGGGCACCGGCGGCCAAGGGGGCGCGGGCGGTCTCGGCGGCACCGGCGGCAACGGCGGCGACTCCGCCAATGGCGGGGCCGCCGGCAACGGCGGCGACGGCGGATCAGGCGGCGACGGCGGCGTTGCCACCGGCACGGGCAACGGGGGCAACGGCGGCGACGGCGGCGATGCCGGCGCCGGCGGCACCGGCGGCAACCCCGGCGACCTCGCCACCGGGGCCGGTGGCAGCGGCGGCAAAGGCGGCCACGGCGGCGACGGCGGCCAGGGCACCGGCGGGGCCACCGGCGTCAACACCGTCGGCGGCAATGGCGGGACCGGCGGCAACGGCGGCAACGGCGGCGCCGGCGGTGAGCCCGGCGAAAGCGCGAGCCTGGCGGTCGCCGCCGCAAACAACACATACTTCGGCAGCGGGGGCACCGGCGGCACCGGCGGCATCGGCGGGGCCGGCGGCGACGGCGACAACGGCGCGGCCGGTGGCAACCCGGGCTTCGCCGGCGGTCATGGCGGTGCGGGCGGCCAGGGCGGCCAAGGCGGCGCAGCCAGCCAACGGCTCACATCGACGTCCCCCCAGCACGGCTACTTCGGGTCCAACGGCGACGGCGGTCCGGGCGGTTACGGCGGCTCCGGGGGCGGGGGCGGCGACGGCGGCATCGGCATCAACGGAGTCGGCGGCACCGGCGGCACCGGCGGCGACGGCGGCACAGCTGGCGCGGGCGGCGCGCCCGGCAAAGGTTTCCAGTCCCAGCTTGCGAGCAATGGTCTGCCCGTCGGCACCGGCGGGACCGGTGGCGACGGGGGCGACGCCGGTGCCGGCGGCAACGGCGGGCACGGCAGCAGCGGTTTCAGCGGCGGCACCGGCGGCGTCGGCGGCCAGGGCGGCAACGGCGGGACCGGCGGCGACGGCAGCGGCACCTTCAACTCCCAGGGCGACAACGGCGGCGCGGGCGGCGCGGGCGGCGCCGGCGGGACCGGCGGCGACGGTGGCACGGGCGGTGCCGGCGCCGGCGGCGGCACCGCCGGCCCGGGGGGCAACGGCGGGAATGCCGGCAATGGCGGCGCGGCCGGCAACGGCCCCACCAACGGCATCGGCGGCAACGCCGACTTCGGCGGCCAAGGCGGCACCGGCGGCAATGGCGGTGCCGCCGGCGGCGGCGGCGCGGCCGGCTCCGGCGGCACCGCCACCGGGAACGGCGCCCGCGGCGGGGACGGCGGCGGCGGCGGAAACGGCGGCAGCGGCGGCCCAGTGGGCACGCCCGGAACCAATGGCACCGGCGGCACCGGCGGCGCCGGCGCGAGCGCCGGCAGCAACGGAACCCCAATCGCGCAAAACGCGGCGGTCCCGCTGACGTTGTCCAGCGGCATCTACCCGATCGTGTACGTCTCCGTGAACGGCGGGCCGCCTACGCCGGTGCTGGTCGACACCGGGTCGACCGGTCTACTCATCGAGGGGCAATACGTCCCGACGGGGAACCTCGGCTCCTCGGTCGCTAACGGTTCGGTGACCTATTCCGGGCCGGGCGCCTCGACGACGGTCGGCTTCACCACCTACGACACGACGGTGGCTTTCGACAACGGGAACGCGAACGCACCCGTCGCCACCACCTCGTCGACCGCCGTCAACGTCCTCACCGGCACGGACCAGACAGCGTTCGTAAACTATTGGGCCGGAACCGGTGTGGCCGGCGTTCTGGGCATCGGACCGAACGGCGGATACCCGGGCACCAGCACCGTGATCGCAGCATTGCCGGGCACGCTTGATCAGGGTGTGCTCATCAACCAGCCTGCGGGCCAGCTGGTGTTCGGCCCCGATCAATTGACGGCCGGCAGCTCGGCCATCGGGTCGCCGACCGTATCCCACGTGGACGTAGCGGTCACGCTGCCCGGAGGCACGACGACATCCACGCTCGTTCCCTCGGTGCTCTTCGACTCCGGCGACGCCAACGGATCCATCCCCGGTTCCCTACTCGGGAACGGTCAATCGTCCGGGACGGCGCCGGTGGGAACGGTGATTTCGGTGTACAGCGGTGGGCATCTGCTGTACACCTACACGACGACCGCGGCACACCCGCTGACGGTTACCGGCAGCGTGATGAACACCGGCAACATCCCGTTCGAGCTCGGCCCTGTGTACATCTCGGGAAGTCCGAGCAGCCTCGGGACGACGATATTCGATGCCTGACGCAAGGGACGGCTTAACTCATCAGTGACGGCACCACGGCGTCGATCAGATGCGGCCCGGCCTCGGTGAAACCCCAACGCAACGCGTCGGCGAACTCCTCGACGGTGGTGACGCGGCGCGCCGGAACTCCCATGCCCTCCGATATCTTCACGAAATCCATTGTGGGTCGCGATAAATCAAGCAGATCCAGCGCCTTGGGGCCCGGAGCCGAACCGGCGCCGACGCGCTGCAGCTCGACCCGCAGGATGTCGTAGGCGCTGTTGTCGTAGAGCACGGTGGTCACGTCGAGGTTCTCCCGCGCCTGGGTCCACAGCCCCGAGATCGTGTACATCGCCGAGCCATCGGATTCCAGGCAGAGCACGGGGCGTTCCGGGGCGGCGACCGCGGCGCCCACCGCGGCCGGGATGCCATAGCCGATCGCCCCGCCCGTCAGCGTCAGCCAGTCATGGGCCGGTGACCCGGCGGTCGCCTGCGGCAGCAGCAGACCGGACGTGTTGGACTCGTCGACGACGATCGCGTTTTCCGGCATCAGCGCTCCGACCGCCTGCGCCACCGACGCGGACGTGAGCGCGCCGGTCGGCAACTGCGGGCGCGACGCGTC